>NZ_CP142860.1:1200000-2400000 GCF_036287215.1 Caproiciproducens sp. CPB-2 | reverse complement strand
GTGATTTTTTGAAAGTTCATAAGGCTTCCTCCCTTTGCAATAAAAATTTTGTCTGATCACTGTGAAGAAAATTATTGTTTGGAATATTTATTTTGAAAAATAAACATCCACGGTGTAACCCGGCTTCAGCAGGCCCTTCGGATCGTCGGGCTTTACCAGCACGCGCACGACGCGCTTGCCGTCCTTCTCCACGGCCAGGTCGGGAATCTGTGTAACCGTGCCGGTGAGCGAGGCGTCCGGGGCCGAGGTTGGCACGATCCTGACGGTTTCGCCGGCTTTCACGCTGCCGATAAATTCTTCGTCAACCTCCGCGCTGATGGCGATGGAGTCCGCGTCGATGATCTGGAGCACCTTGGTCGGCGCGCCCTGTACGCCTAAATGGGCCACGCTGCTGACCGTGATATTCTGTACGATTCCGTTTTTGATATCGGAGATGATCTGGTTCCCCTTGAAATAGGTTTTTGCGGTTTTGGCCGTCATGGCGTCCAGATCCACCTGTGCGGAGGAGACGCCGCCCTGCTGTTTCGCGATATTCGCGGTGTTGCCGAGCTTTGCCTGTGAAAGCTGCGCCTGCTTGGATTTGAGCGAGACGTTCAGCTGGTCAAGCTCGTCTTTCAGGGTGTTTTTGGTTTTTTGCAGGGTTTCTGTGGCCTGGGTCACGGCGTCCTTATACTGGTTCAGCGTTTCCTTCGAGGCCCCGCCCGCGCTGTAGAGCGCCTGGTAGTTCGAGAGGTTGCGCTTCGCGGTGTCGAGCTGTGTTTGAGCGAGCTTCAAATCGGGGCTCGTGCCCTTGTTATATTCCGTCGTTTTGCGCGCGATTTGGCTCTGTGTCTGGGCAATGTCGGTCTCCAGAGCGGCGGTGTCCTGCGTGGCGGCGGGCAGCGCCGCCTGGTTTGCGGCTAATTGCTGCTTCAGCTTCTCGACATTTCCGCTGTATTCGGAAAGGTCCAGCGTTACGAGCGGCTGGCCGAGCGTGACCCGCTCGCCCTCCTTCACCAATACATCCGTCACGATCGACGGGAAGTCGACGCTGATGTCCTCCATGCGGGTGTATTTCACCTCGCCCCACGCGTCGATCTCTCCGGCCCGATCTGCCGAAGCCGCAGAATCCGTCTTCTGCGGAGCAGTGGGGACGTTTTTCTGGTGAAAAAAGATTCCGAGTGCGACGAAGAGCACGGCGAGCGCGCACGCCCCGGCCAACGCCGTTTTTTTATGCGATAAAATCCAGCCCTTCACTGGTAAAAACCAATCCTTCATGGGTTCCTCCATCTATTTTTATTCGACGCTTTTCAGCGCTTCAAGCATATCGATCTGTTTCATTTTCCGGGCTACGACGTTGTTGACGACCCAGGCGAAGCACAGGGTCAATATCCCGGCAATCAGCACATCCGGAAGCGTGATGTTGCCCAGAAGGTCCATCTGTTCCCCCATTTTGCTTGCGATCAGCCACGACAGATACCGCCCAACGGGGATACCGGACAGCATCCCGAGCAGCACGGAAAAATAATTTTCAACCAGCACCAGATTCTGAATTTCCCGGTGGCGGAAGCCGAGCACCCGCAGCGTCGCAAGGTCGCGGATCCGCTCGGCAAAATTGAGGATGCCGGTATTGTACAGCACCACAAATGCCAGTGCCGCGCCCATAATGATCATCATGATCACCGCGAGGTTCACCACCTGTGTGCTGGAAGCAAGACCGGACTGCTGGCTTTCACGCGTCGTCGCGTCCGCCACCGCGTCGCTTGCGAGGAACTTCTCATCCGGCGCGCCGTTCCATTTCACGAGCAGAGCTGTCGGCTTGAAGGTCTCCCCGAGGGATTTCCAGTAAGTATCGGTCATGTAAATTCCCTGGCCGGAGGCAAAGTAGGCCGTCTGTACAATCGGCACGGAGACATATCCTTCGTTCGTGCGCTTGATCCGGATGCTGTCTCCCGGCTGGACCCCGAGCGTCTCGCACAGCTTGCGGCTCATGAGGATCCCGTTTTCCGGCAGGGAAACGGGATTCCTGGCAGCGTCCTGCAGATGGATCAGGGGGCTGTCGCCGGTTGTGATGGTGATCGGCTCCATTTTCCGTTCGCCGCCCGGGGAGATCACCCCAATGGCGGATTCCTCCAGCTGCTGTATGACCCCGTCCAGCCCCAGGTTGCCAAGGTAACGGGAATCGGTCTTTGTAGTGTCGAGGATGATCTTCTGATCATAGACAAAGGTGGACTCATACATTTGCTCGTTGATCCCCGAAAGCATGCTTCGGACTCCCAGCGCCGCAATAATCACGCCGGTGCAGCCCATAACGCCAATGGTGCTCATGATGAGACGGCTCTTGTTCTTCAGAGTGTTCCGCGCAATCAGCTTGCTGCTGAACTTCATTTTCCGCCAGAGGGAGGGGAGAGTTTCCAGAAAGATGTGATCTCCTTTGTTCGGCGGCTTTTCCCGGAGAAGCACCGCAGGGGTGTCCCCCTGGAGTTTCCAGCAGGCGTAAAACGAAATGCCTCCCGTGCACAGAAGGATCAGAAGGAGGGCAAACGCAAAGTGCGCAAAATTGACGCTGATACGGTAGTCGGCAAACGCCAGCTTCATCCGCGGCACCAGCAACCTGCCAAAGATGTTTGGCCCCGCCGCAAGGCCGGTGAGCGCGCCGAGCACGCCGATCATGACTCCGTAGGAGGTGTAATGCCAGAGGATGCTCCGTTTGCTGTAGCCCAGAGCCTTCAGGATCCCGATCTGCCCGCGCTGGTTTTCCACCAGCCGTGTCATCGTACTCTGCGTGATCAGCGCGGTGATGAGAAAAAACAGAAGCGGGAATACGACGGAGAGCGATTTGATCTGCTGAATCCGGCCGCTCACACCGCTGACGCTGCTGTTGTCTTTCTGAAGGGTCATGCCGATGAGGTCGTCGCCGATGACGGTGTTCGCTTTTTGTTCTACCTGTATCAGATCGGTACCCGGTGCGGCTTTTACGCTGATCTGGTTGTAGACTTTCTGTCCGTAAACGCTCTCCAGCACGCCGGAACGTATCACCGCAAAACCGTATGCGGCCGGATCCGGCATGACAGTGGCGGAGTTTTTCAGGGCAAAAACCTGCTCGCTGTTCAGCGCCAGCCCGTCGATCGGCAGGCGCAGCCAAACGCCGTTCAGCCTGATGGAGATCCGGTCACCGATTTTCAGGTTGTGCGCCTTGGCAAAGGCGCTGTCCAGCACCGCGCCGCCGCTTTTGCTGAATTTTCCCTCCTGCATCTCCGGCTGGTCAAGAGTGCTGCGGTCACTGAGCGCGTAAATGTGCAGGGTGGGGTTGCCGGGCAGATCCGTATCCGCGTCGGCGGAAAAGCGCTTCTCCACCTGCGTCACCCCGTCGATCTGACGGATGCCCCAGAGCTGCTGTTCCGAGGGATTCTGCACGGTCACCCAAAAATCGGAAAGGTTTGTCGCGCGGTACATGGCGTCCGCGTGGTTCTGAACAGTGAACCAGATGCTGTCGAGGCCCGTCATCAGGGAAACGGCCAGCGCCGCCATAATGAAAATCGAGATAAACTGTGCTTTGGACTTCTTCATGTCGCGCAGGGATTTTCTGAACAGGGCGCCCTTCACCATAGGATTTCCTCCACGTCTTTGGGGTGCTCGTGGAACTCCGTTTCAGCGATTTTTCCGTCCCTCATATGCAGCACCGTCTGAGCCATCTCAGAAATCGGCGCGTTGTGCGTAACGATGATGACCGTCTTGCCAAGGTCGTTCGCAACGTCACGAATGAGCCGAAGAACTTTTCGCCCTGTTTCGGAATCCAGCGCGCCGGTCGGTTCGTCGCACAGTACGATCTGCGGGTTCTTTGCCAGTGCCCGCGCGATAGAGACACGCTGCTGCTCGCCGCCCGACATCTGGCTGGGGAAATTGTCCATCCGTTTTTCAAGACCGACTCGCCGCAGCATTTCGCGCGCGTCGAGCGGCTCGGGACAAATCTCCTCTGCGAGCTGCACATTTTCCAGTGCCGTCAGATTCGGCACCAGGTTGTAAAACTGGAATACAAAACCGATCTGTGTGCGGCGGTAGTCGGTAAGCTCTCGCTCCGACATACCGGAGACCTCGCTTCCGTTGACAATAATCCTGCCGGCTGTCGGCGAATCCATGCCGCCCAGCATGTTGAGCACCGTGGTTTTTCCCGCGCCGCTCTGTCCGAGCACCACGTTGAATGTGCCGCTGCCGAGGCTGAAGCTGATGCCGTCCACCGCTTTGATCACGGCGTCTCCGACGCGATACTCCCTTTCCACGTTTTCAAATGTGATAAAATCCATGAATGATCTCCCTTGTTATGTAACTGCTTCTATTAAAATGTCGGATCTTTGCATCCTGACCCGGGTGGGACCAATTCTACGGCCCGATGTTGAGATGCCCGATCACATATCCTTACACATGATGATTGTCTTGACCGGCAATGTTCCAGAATTCTCCCTGGGAAAACCATGCTCATTCTTGACATTCAGCCAGAAACTTATTATAATGACACTGTGTTTATTTTGCAACCATCAGATGCTTATAGATTGTAATGTTTACAACAAAATATTGTGAAACTGTTGATTTCAGAACAGAATCCATTGCATTCGATTGTTAAATGAGGGGAAGAGACGCGCTTTATGAAGGAAATGAAAGAGAGCCGAAAAACACGTTATACGCGTATGACTTTGCAGGACAGCCTGTTTGAGTTAATGGAGAAAAAGCCGATTACAAAAATCACCATTAAAGAGCTGTGTGAAAATGCGGACATCAACCGTACGACTTTCTATGCGTATTATACCGACCAGTACGACCTCCTTCGCAAAATTGAGGACGAGACTCTTTCCTGGGTGAAGGAGACGCTTACCAATCTGATCGGTAAAACGGACAAATACGAATCGATGGAGGTCCTCGAAGGGATTTTCCAATACTTTGCTGAGAACAGGAAGCATATTCAGGTCCTGATGAGTGAGCAGGGCGATATCGATTTCCAGAAGCAGCTGTTCACCCTGATCTATCAGGAATGCGGGATCTCTCCCTCAGCCACAGCGGATGCGAATGTAAGCATCAAAGAGGACTATTTCGTATTTGTCGTAAACGGGAGCATCGGTCTGATACAGTACTGGCTTAAAAACGGCCTGAACAGGTCCGTGAAGGAAATGGCTGAAATTATTTACAGCATGTCTTCCCAGATCAGGTAAACGGCTATGGCCCCGGACCTGTATTTATAAAAGATTGCATGATAAAACAGCACCCCCATCGTTATTCAGTACGTCATACTGTCTAACGATGGGGGTGCTGTTCAGCAACGCTGTCCCGGGTGCGTTCCTATTTTTTATCAACGCCGCTCAGCTCAGCCATTTTTGTTCGAGAGCAGTCATCATCTCTTCGTATTGCTCCGCGCATTGCTGCGGGTTTCCGTCCTCCAGCGATTTCAGACAGGGGGAGAGGTGGTTTTCCCAGATTTCCCGGTAGACGGCCTGACGGTTGTCCGCCCGGTCAATTCCGCTGACAATCATCGGGGCGAAAAGATAGTATTCGCCGATTTTGGCTTTGCCCTGTGGCGTGGCTGCAAGCCAGCCGTCGCGGAAACGGCGGAAAGCGTTCAGTTCCGGGCAGTCGTCTCCCTTGCCGAGCGAGGAGCAGACCGCGGTGGTGATAAAGCACAGCTTTTTTCGGAAGCCGCTGCTGATGGTGTCATAGTTTGATTTCCCGAGCGGATTTTTCGGATAATGTTCGTTCCAGACCTTTAAAAAGCTGTCCGCAAGCGCTTCGGCGGCGGGAGTATGCTGTTCCAGGATGGCGGGCACCGTAAAGGCCACAATCATGTAACGGTATTCAAAAAGCCGGGGGTCGCTTTCCTTTTTGATCCCGCTTTCTTCAATCTTTTTCTGAAAGCGGTCAAAGAGAACGTCCGCAAAGAAGCCGGGCGCTTCATCCTTGCCTGCCGCGGCAAGGCAGTATGCTTTCAAAGCGGGGGAAATCAGGTTGTTGTATTTTTCAAACGCGGCGGGATAAACGTTCTGCTTGACGTTTTTAAACCCGTTTTTCACGATGAAAATCTCGTCCTTTAAGAGGGAAAAGGCTTCCTCCATCAGCCTTTGATAGTCGTCGTCCGCTGCCGGTTCGGCTTTCAGGAGCAGCGATTTCACATGAATGGGCTGCGCGCAGTACATGCACACAATATCCTCTGCGTCCTCCGGCAGCTGCAGTTCTTTTTTGCAGTGAGGGCACAGTGCGGTAATATAATTCATTCGGCACCTCCGTCGCGGCTATGCTCCTGCGTATATTGTTTGATACGGTCGAAGCTTTCTTCGCTGATAATATGCTCAATACGGCAGGAGTCCTGCAGGGCGATGTCGCTGCTGACCCCGAGGGTCATTTCCAGAAACTGCGCAATCAGGTTGTGACGCTCGTACACGGAGCCGGCCTTTGCGCGCCCCAGCTCCGTAAGGACCAGATTGCCGTTCGGCTCCATGGTAAGGTAGCCCGCCTCTTTTAAAATGCTCATGGCCCGGCTGACGCTTGCCTTGGTAAAATCCAGGTAATTGGCAACGTCGATCGAACGGACGTATCCGTTTTTATTCTGTAAAATCAGTATGGTTTCAAGATAATTTTCGCCCGATTCCTGTATTTTCACCGGTATACCTCCTAAGTTGGCGCGAAAATGCGGTCCGTATTTTTTATATTGTAGCATTGTTCCTCAAAAATGACAAGCGTTATTGCGATTAGTTCATAATTTTCGCTATATTTTTCTGAGCGGTTTTATGTTAAAATATTAAAACGTATACTTTTCTATTTTCACATTGGAGGAACTATGATTACTGTATCCGATCTTGGCCTTGGGTTTAACGGCCAGAACCTGTTTTCACACGTCAATCTGCTTTTTACCGCCGGGAACTGCTACGGTGTCATCGGTGCGAACGGCGCGGGAAAATCCACCTTCCTGAAAATTCTTTCCGGCGAACTGGAGCCCACGAAGGGCGAGGTTGTCATTGACCCCCGTCTGCGGATGTCCGTGCTCAGGCAGGACCACCACGCCTACGACTCCTATACCGTTTTTGAAACCATCCTGATGGGCAACGCCCGTCTGTACGAAGTGAGGAAACAAAAGGACGCCATTTACGAAAAAGAGGACTTTACCGACGAGGACGGAATCCGCGCCGCGGAGCTGGAAGCGGAGTTTGCCGAGCTGAACGGCTGGGAGGCCGAAACCGAAGCGGGGAAGCTTCTGCAGGGGCTCGGCCTGGACAATGCGCTGCTGGATTCCGTGATGGGCGCCCTCACGGGAACGGAAAAGGTCCGCGTCCTGCTTGCCCGTGCGCTGTTCGGGCAGCCGGATATCATTCTTCTGGACGAGCCCACCAACGACCTCGACAACAAATCCATCGCCTGGCTGGAAAGCTTTCTGATGGATTATGAGGGAACGGTGATCGTGGTGTCCCATGACCGTCATTTTCTGAATAACGTCTGTACCCATATCGTCGACATCGATTTCAATAAAATCAGGATGTATGTGGGCAACTACGATTTCTGGTACGAGTCCAGCCAGCTGATGCAGCGCGTCATGCGCGACCAGAACAGGAAGGCGGAGGACAAAATCAAGGAGCTGCAGAGCTTTATCCAGCGCTTTTCCGCCAACAAGTCGAAATCAAAGCAGGCGACTTCCCGGAAGAAGCTGCTTGAGAAAATCTCCGTTGAGGAAATGCCCGCGTCTTCGCGCCGGTATCCCTACGTCGGCTTTACCATGGATCGTGAGCCGGGCAAGGAAATCCTTGAGGTCACGGACCTTTCCAAAACCGTCGACGGCGTAAAGGTGCTGAACAACGTCAGCTTCCGCGTAAACAAGGGCGACAAGATTGCCTTTGTCGGCTCCAATGAAATCGCCAACACCACGCTGTTTAAAATCCTGATGGAGGAGCTGGAACCGGACGAAGGCTCCTTCAAGTGGGGCGTTTCCACCAGCCAGTCGTATTTTCCCCAGGATAATTCCGCTTATTTCAACGGCTGTGAGGAAAGCATCCTCAAATGGCTGGAGCAGTATTCCAAAGATACGACGGAAACGTATCTGCGCGGCTTTCTCGGGAAGATGCTCTTTTCCGGCGAGGACGTTTTAAAGCCGGTGAACGTGCTTTCCGGCGGCGAAAAAGTGCGCTGCATGCTTTCGCGCATGATGATGTTCGGCGCCAATGTCCTTGTGGTGGACCAGCCGACCAACCATCTGGACCTGGAGTCCATTACCGCCGTGAACAACGGCCTGACGGACTTCAAGGGCGTGGTGCTGTTTGCTTCCCACGACCACCAGTTTGTCCAGACCATCGCGAACCGCGTGATCGAAATTACGGAAGACGGCGTCATCGACCGTGTTTCCACTTATGACGAATATCTGGAAGCGCGCGACGGCATCCTCTCTTAAATCTGTCTGTAAAAAGCCGGGGTGGACAAATCAAAAAGGTCCGCCCGGCCATACCGCTGCGGAAGGGGACGGAAAGATGGCAAGCGGTGACTTTCTTTTAAAAATCAATGCCAGGTACAACCTTTTTACAAAGGCCGAAAAAAAGGTGGCCGATTATGTTCTGCAGGACCCGAAACGGGTTTTGTTCCTGTCCATCACCGGCCTTGCGGAAGCGTGCGGGGTGGGGGACACCAGCGTGTTCCGGTTCTGCAAGACCATGCAGCTCCAGGGCTACCAGGAGTTTAAAATGCTGCTTTCGCTGAGCATCTCGGAGGATGAGGACAGCAGCCGGATCGCCTCCATGCTTTCGGGCAGAATCACGCAGGAGGACACCCTTGAAGACGTAGCCAAAAAGGTGCTGCAGACCAATATCAACGCGCTGAACGAAACGTATTCGCTGCTGGATTTTCAGGAGCTGTCCTTAACCATTGATTATATGATCGGGGCGAAGCAGATTTATTTTTTCGGCGTGGGATCGTCCCTGCTGACCGCTATGGACGCGGTGGACAAATTTGTCCGGATTACGCCGAAGGTCCACAATTATGCCGACGCGCATTTACAGGCAATGGCGGCTTCCATCCTTTCGCCGGAGGATCTGGCGTTTGTCATTTCCTATTCCGGCGCCACAAAGGACACCATCCAGGTGGCACAGCAGGCAAAGAAAGCGGGCGCCAGGGTGGTCTGTATCACCCGGTTTGCAAAATCGCCGCTGACCGCATCTTCCGATGTGGTGATTTTGTGCGGCACGAACGAGGGTCCGCTCCAGGGCGGTTCCACGTCGGCCAGAATCAGCCAGATGCTCCTGATCGATCTGATCTATATGGAGTATTTCAAACGGACCTATGATGAGAGCAGCGCCAACAAACAGAAAACCACCGGTTCCGTTTTGAAGAAGCTCTATTGAGCAGAGGTTCTATTGACAGAATACCTTCGCCGGGTTGCGGGGGTATTTTTTTACCCTTTTCTCAAAATTAACAGCACGTTCACAGAATTTTGGTTGAAATCCGGTATCCAAAAAGTTATACTGTAAAAATATCAACAAATGTTTATTATCATGAAAAGTTTATTAAGGGTGTGTGAAATGGCGAATCAGCAGGCCGATGAAGACCTTTTTCATTTTCTGGTTTGTGTCCACAGGGCGTTGACAAAGCCTTTTGAAGATCGTTTCAGGGGAAAATTCACAAGTCTGCAGTTGAACGCGCTGTGCGTTTTGTGCGCCAGCGGGCCGATGACGATGAGCGAGCTGGCCGCCAGCCTGCATACGCCGCGCCAGCAGATGAGCCGCATGATCGAAAAGCTGTATGAGGAAGGCCATATTGTGCGGAGCCTGGACGCAAAGGACAGACGAAAAATACGGATTTCCGTTTCGGAAACCACCGCAAGGGAAATCCACAACGGACGCGAAAAATTTGACGAAGCGCTGAAATCGGCTATGGATGGCTTCAGCGAAGCGGATTATAAGGATTTTAGCGCCGCGGTTCGCATTGTTAACAGAATTCTCACCAAAATTCCCCAAAAGGAATAGCGTATAATGTAAAGAAAAGGAGATATGAAACATGGAGAAAAAGGCAAACGCAGATTTTTTCACGGTAACTCCCGAAATTCTGGAGCTGACGGACCTTTGTAAAAGCCACAGTACGATCAAACCCTCCCTGTTTGCCCAGTACGACGTGAAGCGCGGCCTGCGCGATATTAACGGAAAAGGCGTCCTGACCGGTTTAACCGAAATATCGGATATCATTTCTTCGAAGGAAGTCGACGGCAAAAGCGTGCCCTGCGAAGGGGAGCTGTATTACCGCGGCATCAATATTCAGGATATTGTGCGCGGCTTTATCGCGGAAAACCGCTTCGGATTTGAGGAGACGACCTATCTGCTCCTGTTCGGCGAACTGCCGGAAGAGGGCAGGCTGCAGGAATTCAAAAGGCTCCTTTCCAAATACAGAACCCTGCCCACCAACTTTGTGCGCGACATTATTATGAAAGCACCGTCGTTCGATATGATGAATACGCTGGCGAGAAGCGTCCTCACTCTTTACGCCTACGATGAAAGGCCGAACGATACCTCGCTGCCGAATGTGCTGCGCCAGTGCCTGGAAATGATCGCGCTTTTCCCGCAGCTCGCGGTTTACGGCTATCAGGCCTACGCCCACGACATGGACCCGAACTACAGCTTCTTTATCCATGCGCCCAAGCAGGAGCTCTCCATGGCGGAAAATATTCTGTACATGCTTCGAATCGACAATCAATACACCGCCTTGGAAGCCCGCATCCTTGACCTTGCGCTTGTTCTGCACGCCGAGCACGGCGGCGGCAACAATTCCAGCTTTACCACCCATGTGGTCGCGTCCTCCGGTACGGACGCCTACTCGGTCATTGCGGCGGCGCTCAGTTCGCTCAAGGGACCGAAGCACGGCGGCGCAAACATCAAGGTCGTGATGATGTTTGAGGATATGAAGCAGAATATCGACGACTGGGAGGACGAGGACAAGGTAGCCGACTACCTGAGCAGGCTGCTGAATAAGCAGGCGTTTGACCGGGCCGGCCTGATTTACGGGATGGGCCATGCGGTTTATTCCCTTTCCGACCCGCGCGCGAATATTTTCAAGAAGTTTGTCAGGAGCCTTTCCGAAGAAAAGGGCCTTACCAAGGAATACAAGCTCTATTCTCTGGTTGAGCGGCTGGCGCCGGAGGTGAT
Organism: Caproiciproducens sp. CPB-2; assembly: GCF_036287215.1. NCBI lineage: Bacteria > Bacillati > Bacillota > Clostridia > Eubacteriales > Acutalibacteraceae > Caproiciproducens > Caproiciproducens sp. CPB-2. The sequence continues at coordinate 2,388,868 of NZ_CP142860.1, read as the reverse complement.
CGGGCGCGAGCGCAAAACCTATAAGGGCGTCAGCGCGAACATTGACTTTTACAGCGGGTTCGTCTACCATATGCTCGGCCTGCCGCCGGAGCTTTTCACCCCCGTTTTCGCCATGGCGCGTATCTCCGGATGGAGCGCGCATTTACTGGAAGAGCTGATCAACGTCGGCAAGATCATCCGCCCCGCGTACAAGAGCATCTCCGCCCACAGGGAGTATGTTCCCCTCCACGAAAGATAAGCGCTTATTTACGGATAAATCCTGAGAAATTCAAACGGCTGACCTTCCGCGAACCGGAATGCCAGCCGTTTTTGTACGATAAGGTTTTGCCCGCATGGGAAGTCCCCGAAAAAGCCGGTGGGATTTTTTGGCTTTATCGGCCGGCTTTGGTCTCTTCCGCTTCAAATTTGATTTTGTCTCCCATGACCTCGTTCTGAAGAAAAGCCTTGCAGCGGCCCGCCGTGGGCGTGCAGTTGATTCCGCAGAGAGGGCCGCAAAGCTCCCCCGGCCTGCTGCTGCGGAAATTCTTTTCAATCGCTCCCAGCACTTCGTGATAGGGAACGAGAGGGTCGATTCCGCTGAGTGCCAGATCCGCGTAAAGGGGCGCGGTCACCGCTGCGCGAATCGTCCGCGTGATGCAGGGAAATTCAAGGCCGCCGGGAATGGGGTCGCAGGGGATTCCAAGGTTGGCCTGCAGCGCCATGGATGCGGCATGCTCGACCTGTTTTCCGTCGCCCCCCGCCATCCAGGTGACCGCGCCGGACGCCATTGCGCAGCAGACCCCGGACTCTCCGACACAGCCGACCTCGCCGGTCGCGTTGGTGTGCGTATAGGCCAAAGCGCCCAGCCCCGCCGCCACGACCAGTCCCTCGATCATCTTCCGGTGGGAAAAACCTCTTGCCTCCCGCACGGCGTCCAAAGCGGAAAACAGGTATCCTCCTCCGGTTCCCATGGGGCCGGGTACAATCCGTACGCCCGGCAGCTTTGCGTTGGTCGAAAAGGCGTGTACCAGAATATGGCGTGTAATCGGGTCCGACAGCGTCTGATGGTTCTGCATGTATGTATTCCACTGCCTGCCGTAAATAGGCAGCATCGGAGTGTCCTTTGCATTGTCGTAGCCGATGGTCTCCAGCGCATGGATCTGGTGGTTTAAAATATCCGCGATATTTTCAAAATACTGCCAGATGGTTTCATCCGTCCATCCGGAAAAATCCTTTTCGTATTCAATGGCGGCCTGAACAAAGGAAATTCCCCGCTGTTCCGCCACCCGGCGCCATTCCTCCACTGTTTTAAAAAGCTGCGGCTTTCTTTTCGCGTTGGTGACGACCGGAAGAAGGGCGGGGAATACCCGGACCTGTGTGCCGGGGCCGAAATGCCGCAGCAGCTCGCCGGGCTCCGGGTTTTCGGAGAGCTCAAGGAATGCGGCGCTCGCGCCGTCCTTACGGGCGATGCGTTCCGAAGTAAGAAAAGCTTCCCCCGCGCTTTGCTCAAAGCCGCGCAGCTGTTCCTCCGGAATGTCCTGCCCGGCGTTTTGCAGCAGCACGCCGAAGGTATCCGCCCGCCAATGAATGGGGAAGCCGGAAATTTCATAGGTCGCCACCATGCCGCCGCCGACTGATTTTGCGGTGAGGGAAGCGGTGTCCCCGCCGGTTCCCGTCAGCTCGAAGTGAACGCTTCCGGGATATGCGTTATCCGCTTCCAGCTCCCCGAATTCATACGATATCTTTTTTTCCCGGGCAAGCTCGTGCGCGGAAAACAGACGCACGTCGTCCGTGGCAAAATCCTGCAGGCCGCCCAAATAGCCCCGGTCGTCCATCATATTTCCCAGATTCAGCATATGGTGGTCGCCGGGATTGAACAGGATGCGCACCCGTTTCGGTTCACTGAGCAGCGTATGACGGGCGATCCGTCCCACCCGGCTGGTGCCCGCGAAGCTTCCGCTGGAACCGGGCTGCATAATCGGCCCGAATACGTCGTTAAAAAAATCAGGATAAAAAATCTTTCCCATGTTACCTGTCCTCTCCGCTGTTGATTCTTGTAAGCGCCCTTTCCCCAAGGGCGGAAAGCAGCTTTGCCGCGCCCGTCAGCCCGCTCCGGTCCGCTTTGAACGAAGGATTGTGCAGCGGGGCGGTATCGCCCACCCCGATCATCCAGAACGCCCCTCTGATTTTTTCCTGATAGCAGGAAAAATCCTCGCCTCCCATGGAGGGGACCGCCTCCTGTGTGCGCAGTCCCAGAGCCTGTGCGGTGTCTTTTACAAAAGCCGCCAGCTCTGCGTCGTTGTTTGTGGCGGGACAGCCGGGGTACCAGTGAAACCGGACGGACGCGCCGGATACCGTCGCGATTCCCTCGCAGATTTCCTTCATCCGGCGGACGATCTTTTGCCGGATGGCTTTGTCCAGCGTCCGGACGGTTCCTTCCAGCTGGGCGGAGGACGGGATCACATTCCACGTGCTGCCCGCTTCCACTCTGGTTACGCTGATGACGGCGCGGTCGAACGCGGAAAGACTGCGGCTCACGATAGTCTGAAAAGCGCCGGTCAGCTGGGAAGCCGCGAGGATCGGATCAATGACCAGCTCCGGGTGAGCCGCGTGGCCGCCCAGACCCGTTACATCCACAACAAACCGGTCGACCGCCGCATGGTCGGCCCCGGCCGTCACCGCAACCGTACCGGCCGGCAGGCCCGCCGCCACATGCAGTCCGTAGATTTCCTCCACGTCGTCCAGAGCTCCCGTTTTCAGGACATGCTCCGCTCCGTGCTCCGCTTCCTCCGCGGGCTGGAACAGAAGCTTTACGGTACCCTCCAGATCCGCCTCCTTCTGTTTCAGGAGCAGGGCGGCCCCCAGCATCGCCGTTGTATGGAAATCATGCCCGCAGGCGTGCATTTTTCCCGGGTTTTCAGACCGGTACGGAACATCCGCCGCCTCTTCGATCGGAAGAGCGTCGATGTCGCAGCGCAGCGCCACTACGGGCTTCTCTTTTTTTCCCCGAAGGACGGCGACAAGGCCGGTTTGCAGTCCGCTGTCCAAAATTTTCACGCTGTTTTCCGTCAGAATCCGTTTGATATACGCCGTGGTTTCAAATTCCCTGAGCGCCGTTTCGGGGTGGCGGTGGAGCCACGAAAAATGCTCTTCCAGCGTATTCTGTAATGTCTTTTCGTCCATATTTCTTCCTTTCCCGAATCTTTGCTTTCCTATATAAAAAGCCGATAGGAGATTTTCCTACAGGCTTTTAAAATCATTCTGTCATATCGCTGTCCGGTTTCCGTCTTTTCAGCCGTCAAGGCAGGCCTGTGACAAAAACTGCTTTGTCCGTTCGTTTTGCGGGTTGCGGAAGATCTGTTCGGGAGTGCCATCCTCCTGAATCACGCCTTCATCGAAAAACAGAACGCGGTTGGATACGCTCCGCGCGAAACGCATTTCGTGCGAAACCACCATCATCGTCATCCCTTCCGACGCGATCTGGTTCATGACCGCCAAAACCTCGCCGACCCATTCCGGGTCCAGCGCACTGGTCGGTTCGTCGAACAGCATCACCTTGGGGCCCACGGCGAGCGCGCGCGCAATACCCACCCGCTGCTGCTGCCCCCCGGAAAGCCGGGAAGGATATTGGTCGTGCTTTTCCTGCAGGCCGACCTTGCGCAGAAGCTCCATCCCGATTTCGTCCGCTTCCTTTTTCGGAAGCTTTTTCACATAGATCAGGCTTTCCGTAACATTTTCCAGGACTGTTTTATTGTGGAAAAGGTTGTAATGCTGAAACACCATGGAGCTTTGCGCGCGAAGGCGGTAAATCCCTTTTTTGGTCGGGTTTTTCGCATCAATAACGGCGTCCGCAATCCGGATGGTGCCTTCGTCCGGCAGTTCCAGCCAGTTGAGCATCCTCAGCAGCGTCGTTTTTCCCGCGCCGCTGGGGCCGATCACCGTCACGATTTCCCCTTTTTCAATCCGGAGGCTGACCCCGCGAAGCACCTGGTTGGTGCCGTAGGCTTTTTTAAGATTTTCAATCTGTATCATCGGGCCACATCTCTTTCATATCGTCTTACATACCGTTCGATTATCCACAGAATCCGCTCAATTACAAAGCAGCACGCCCAGTAAATCAGCGATACCACAATGTAAATTTCAAAGAAGCGGAAGGAGCGGGCGCCGATCAGCTTGGCCTCCGCCATGATATCCACAATGGAAATGCTGAATGCCAGCGACGTTTCCTTTACCATGGAGATAAAAGAATTCCCCAGCGGGGGAAGCGCGACCTTGAACGCCTGCGGGATGATGATGCGGACCATCGCCTGCCGCGTGGTCATGTTGACGCTGTAGCATGCTTCCAGCTGTCCGGAATCGACCGAGAGCATGGCGCTCCGGATGGTTTCGGACATATACGCGCCGGAATTAAAGGAAAACGCCACGACGCCGAAAATCAGGGTCGGGATCCCGTCGACATTCAGATTCCACTGGAACTGCTCGTTCATCGCCCGAAGAAGGATCGGTGTTCCGTAATACACGAGGAAGAGCTGGACCAGCGTGGGGGTTCCGCGGATAAAAGATACATAGATTTTGCTGATCGGCTCCAGAACGCGGATATAAAAATAGCGGATCAGGGCGATCCCCAGCGCGATCATCAGTCCGATCAGGGAGGAAACCACGGCAAGCCCGAGGGTAACCGGCAGATAGGACACAATTTCAGGCACGGTGGAAATCATAAATCCGGGGTCAAATAATTTATTCATAGACAGTCAAGTCTCCTTGCAGATCTTTGCCAATTTCCTTTTGATTGAAAAGACCGGCAGAAGAAACGCGGACCGTTTACGCCGTATTCCTTCTGCCGCCTGTATCTGAAATTAAGATTTCCGGTCGGTAATGGCTTTTTCCGTTGAATAGTCTTCGCCAAGATACTTTTTGGAGATTTCAACAAGCCCGCCGTTGTCGGTCAGGGTTTTCAGCGCCTTATCGATCAATTTTTTATATTCGGTTCCCTTTTCGTTTTTGGAGAAAAGGAAGAATTCCGGTTTTACTCCCAGTTCCGGCGCCAATGCGTAACCCAGGTCAAGCCCCTGCTTTTCAGCGATCAGCTTTGTGGTTACCTCGCTGTTGATGGTGGCGTCCACACGGCCGGAAATAATGTCCTGAAGCATCAGGGTAACATCCCCGTCGTAATATTTCAGCTTGATCGCGTTATTGTTTTTCTTGTTGTAGTCCTCCAGCCAGGTCGTGTTGTTGGAACCGACGCCCGCCGCTACCGTTTTTCCATGAAGGTCTTTCAGAGAATGAATGTCCGTGCGGCCGCCTTTATAGATAATGGAGCTTGCGGAATAAGAATAGGGGAGCTCCGAAAATTGATATTTTTCTTCTCTGGATGGGTTTTTGGCAATTTGACTTGCAATCATATCGAATTTCCCGGATTCCAGCGCGACAAAAATAGAATCCCACGCCGTAGGCTGAAATTTGAATTCCACTTCGGGGATCAGTTCGTCCAGCGCGCGGACAACCGCCATGTCGTATCCGTCAACGGTACCGTCCGCATCCACATAGTTGAACGGAGGGTAGGCCCCTTCTGTCCCAACGATCACGGTTTCCACCTTGGTACCGGAATCGGAAGAAGCCGATGACGCGGCGGCGGAAGATGCGGACGTATCCGCCGCCGAACCGGCCGCAGAGGGTGCCGCGGTATTTGCGCAGGCGGCGGTCAGCAGAAGCAGAAGAGTAGCCAGGAAGAGAGAAATTGATTTTGCGCCCTTTTTCATATGTAAAACCTCTTTCATTTTTTAAGTATAAAAACATGGAATCTATTTTCAGATATAACAGCGGCTGCACCCTTTACACATTCGCGTATGGCGATGGATGCAGCGAATCATTTTTCCCTTCAAGCAGTTCATAAGTAACTTCCTTTCCAAAAATCTTATCCCTGTTTCATAAGCTTGCCGTATGCTTTTATCCGATAAAGCATACTTATCATATAGTTATTATATGAAATAGGGTTGCAATAAGGATAAAAGATTTTCTCCTTTTTGTCAAGAGACTTTTTATCACTGAAACAGTTAAATACCAATTTAAAGCTCTTTTCTGCTGCTCTCCGGTATCCATATTTCCATAAAGAGTATTTTTTGTACCTTTCGGTGACACAAAATGCATGAAAAGAAAATACAGAAGTCCGCAGAAATCTTGCGTTTTCAGAACTTTACTCCCAAATAACAAAAGAACGCACCTGCCTTTCAAGCATTTGCGTTCTTTTTATTGAATTGTAATATTCCCGGAAGTATAATAGGATTGATAAAAATGGATGGTTGTCATGCTATCGGAAAACATGAAAAAATCGGTTGCGGGCAGCTCGGAACAATCGCCATGCCGCCTGCTTATGACTGTTCAGAACGGGAAATGGAAGGTAAATTGCTCAGATTGTTGCCGTCGCTGCCGTCGGGAATCGACTTGAGATATTCGGTGTCGCCCCGGTGGGCGATCCCCACGCCGGCTATTCCGCCCTGTCTGGCCAATTGAACGGCCTGCGCTTTATCCAGGACCGTGTTGTCTGAAAGCTGGTAACCGGTCACTCTGCCGCTTTCTTTTACCAGCCCGGTGATGCTGCGGGCGTTGGGCGCGGGCGATGGAATATTGTCCAGCGTGTTCCGGGCAAGCGTATTCTGCTCCTGATTTTGTTCCACTTGAGTTCCTCCTTTGCTGTTTTTGATTAGTTTGCTCAGCAATTCAAAAATTATCGATTCGAAGGAATTCTTTCATCAGGGCATCAACCCTTAAAAGTGAATGCAAAACACATAAAATCCGCGTTCCGTTTATCATTCTGGTTTGTGAAATAAATTGAGCCATGATCGCAGAAAGGATATTTTTATTGAATAAGGAAGGATATGACAAAATCAGACAATGGTTTTTCCTTCACCCGGTATTGCTAAGCAGTATGAAGCGATTGAACCTCTGGCTGCCGCGAATTGTTTACTGCGTGTATCCCGCCCTGCTGGCGGTGTTGGCCGTCCGGAGGGATGAGCGCTTTTTTAAGGTGCTGCTGATACCGGCTTTCGCTTTCGGCGCCGTGACCGTGATGCGAAAGCTCTGGAATCGGCCGCGGCCGTATGAAAAACTGGAGATAGAGCCGCTGATCCCCCGCGAAAAGAAAGGGCAGTCTTTTCCGAGCCGGCATGTAGCTTCCGTAACCATTATAGCGGTTGCCTGTTGGTATATCTGGCTTCCCATCGGGATTGCAATGTTGGTGATTGCACTGCTGATCGCCGTTATCCGGCCCCTTGCCGGCATCCATTTTCCCGAAGACGTGATTGCCGGTATGGTGTTTAGCCTCCTGACCGGTATCATCGGGTTCTGGCTTTTGTAATACTCTGCTGCATGATTTATACCAGCATAAGAATAGGCTCTTGAACGCTGCCGAATGGATAAGACATGAAGATAAAGAAATTTGTGGGGAGCAATACAATGAATCTGAAGGAAAAAGCAAAGGAGTTAAAAACGGATATTCCCGCAGTATTTTTAAGTTTGAAAAGCAGCGATACGCCGGTTGCAGCCAGGATTTTTGCCTGTATAACAGTGGTATATGCGTTGTCACCGATTGATCTGATCCCTGATTTCATACCGGTTCTCGGTTACTTGGACGATGTTATTCTGCTGCCGGCATTGATTTCCCTTACGATAAAATTGATTCCCGATACAATCTTTGAGCAATACCGAAAAGAAGCGGAAGGTATGTGGCAGAGCGGGAAACCGAAGAAATGGTATTATGCCATACCCATTGCGGGAATTTGGCTGATCATTCTCTGGCTGATCGTGAAGGCCGTTTTTTTCTAAACTACTGTTAAATTCCCATTGAGAGGAGAATATTTATGCCGGGTCTGCTGAATTTAGGAAGTCTGATATTGGGGTTAATTGCATGGATTCTTCCCGTGGTCAATCTGCGGCGCAATAAGGCGGGCAGCGGGAGCCGGATTGTCTTGTGCGCGGCAAGCGTCAGCGCCTGTGCCGTCTCGCTGTGCCTGCAAATTTTCTACACGGATCATCTTGTAAAAATAGAGGACTGGTCGGCACTGATGGACACTTCTTCCTCGGTGGCATTGGTTTCCGCGATCCTTCTCACGGTTACAATCCTGCTCAATGCGATTGTGTTGAGTTCGTATTTCAGAAAGAATTAAATGGGCAGTCTAAAGGTTTGATACGGTCAGAAATGCCAGCAGGGCGACGGCCAGCAGTGTTCCGACCGACGCAATCGTATTTAAAACCGCATTGGCTTTCCGCTGTGTTTTCAGCAGTCTGCGGACAGCGGCATAGAACGCGATCCCAAGGATTCCCCCGAACGTATTGCCGATCAGGTCGGTGATATCGGACGCCCCGACTGCCAAAATAAACTGCATTGCCTCATAAAAGAAGCTTACACTGAAGATCGGAATAACTTTCTTCAGGAAAGACCAGCTGCTTTTCAGCATACTGATATAAAGCCCGAACGGGACGAAAATCAGGACATTTTCGTAGATTTCCGACCATTCAATCCTGTCGTTCACGACTACCGACTGGTAAAAAGGGATCAGGTTAATACTGCGGAAGGGATAAAATGGCCCGAAAGGGGACTGCATCTTGAATAATATGATCCAGGTCATTACGAGCAGATAAACAGCCAATAAGCTTCCTGTCAGAATTTGCTGTCTGGGTTCTTTCTTTTCCATAGAGACCTCCTTAAACCTTTATAATAGGATGATCCTTTGATTGTTTGTTTTCAACTGTATTAATAATACTAATACAGTAATACAATTATGTCAATACAAATTTTTGCTTACAGCATTTCCGGTTCATTCTGCAACCAGGCTGTCGATAAAGTTGCTTACTGCTGTTGGATGCACTTGCCGCCTTGTCTTGCACGATTTCTCGACTCCTGACAAGTTTCTCGACACTCTCGTAAACGGAAATGGAATTGCTGTAAATCGGAAGCGACAGGAAGAATCATTTGAAATCAGCGAAAGGGCCGGAATCCTGTTCAACGCGGGATTCCGGCCCTTTTATCGGCTTTATTGAGTTTTCAGAGCGGTTCTAAAATCAATGGACGGCATCAATCGTTTCAGACCGGAAAACAGATTTTTATCTTTTTCCGGATTTCACCAGATCAGCGTGCATTTCGTACAGAGCTTCACTGTTTTCCGTATCCAACTGTTTTTGAAAGCATTTGGATATGATTCCTTCCGGAAATTTTATCATGGATACCCCGCATTGTTTCAGCTCCCGGAACATTTCGGGGTCGGCCAATTCCGCGGCCGCGGCGGGGTCGATGCTGTTCGTCGATTTTTTACGAAGGTAATCGTTGTAGCTCATTTCGCGGCACGGATATTCGGCTGCTGTCATGTTTTCGGCGTCTTCAATGAACAGAAGATCGGTGAAATCGCAGATGCCGAGGTTCAGCCCATTGAAATCCCGGCCGGAAACCGCGTGATAATAATTGCATAATTTACAGTCCAACATAGAAATCCTCCTCTATATCATCGATAGGCTTACCTGACCGGCACAAATTCACTGATTTCCCGGTGTGCCTGCTTCGCGTAATTGTCGATGCTCATTTTATTTTTTACCGCGTGGTTCAGGCTGATACAGGCGGCTCCGCCGGCACATCCGCCGACGCAGGCCATTCCCTCTATGAAGTTTTCAGGCAGTTTCCCTTTGGAGGCTTTGATCAGTGCGGCGCGGCATTCCTCCAGCCCGTCGCAGATCGCCGGGTCGACCTGGAAATCGATATGCTTTTCCTCCAGCGCGTTGGAAACCGCTTCCGTCACGCCGCCGTTCCTTGCAAAAATCCTGCCGAAGTAAGAAGCGTCGCTCAGCTTCCTTTCTTCCAGCTCTTCCAGACGGATATCCAGGCCGCCGAAGATTGCCTGCAGCTCTTCAAAGGTGATCACGCTGTCGACTGCGCCTTTCAGCTCTTCCTTCTGAAATTCCATTTTCTTTGCGATGCAGGGGCCGATGAACACGACCTTCGCCGTTTTATCGACCATCTTGATCAGCCTGGCCGTCTCGACCATCGGAGAAGCATTGCTCGAAATATTGCTTTTTAGCTCCGGAAAATTCGTTTTGATATATTGGACAAAGGCCGGACAGCAGGAGGTCGTCAGAAACTCCTTTTCGACGAGCTCCTCCGCTTCCTTATGCGCCACGATGTCCGCGCCAAGGGCCGCCTCGACGACCCGGTTAAAGCCCATTTTATACAGGCCGGCCGCCACCTGCCCGACCTTTGCGTAGGAGAACTGGCTCGCGATTGCCGGCGCGACCGCGGCGTATACCCGGAAGTTTTTCCCGTTATTGGATTCCCGTATCATCTGCAGAACGTCCAGAACATACGATTTATCCACAATAGCGCCAAACGGGCACTGACGGACACATGCGCCGCAGCGGATGCATTTGTCGGGATCGATATCCGCCTTGTTCTGCTCATCCAGTAAGATCGCTTTTGCCTTGCACGCGTTGATGCACGGCCTTTCCTGCTCCGTAATCGCGTGATAGGGGCAGGCCCTCATGCACTGGCCGCACGCCTTGCATTTTTCGGGGTCGATGACCGCCTTATGGTTTACGAACGTGATCGCTTTCGCCGGACACGCGGATTGGCAGCGGTGGGCAATACAGCCCCGGCAGGTTTCCGTCACCAGAAAGCGCTTGTTTGGGCATTCTTCACAGGCAATATCGATGACCTCTACAACATTTTTGTTGTCCGGGCTGCCACCCATCGCCATCTTTACGCGTTCCTCCACAATGGCCCTTTCCCGGTAAATGCAGCACCGCATCGTCGCTTTGGGCCCCGGAACGATCGTGCGCGGAATATCATACAGCTTTGCGGGCAGCTCGTTCCTTGACGAAAGCCGGACCACCTCTTTCAGTACCCTGTATTTCAGTTCCTGTACGTTGGAATCAAAAATCAACAAATTACACACCCTCTCACAAGTCAGACCCGGATCGTTCGGAAAACAGGAGACGGTCAGCAGGAGCCGACCGTCTGAAGAACATATTCCCCAAACACATTTTCCAGATTTTCCGCTGAGACATAATCGGTAAATTTCCCTCCGAACCTGACCGGGATCCCGGCCTGGCCGAAATCGCCGACACAAAGCGAAGCGTTGAGCGAGACCCTGTTTTCCAGATGATTTTCTTCAATCAGCCTGCGAAATCCTTTTAAGACTTCCAGAGCCTTCAGGCGCAGCGATTTTCCAATGTATACTTCGATCACCATATAAAACCCCACCTATCTTTTGAAACCATTTTTCAGAATTGATAAATAATTCACACTGTAATACTGTAAAGGTAGCACGGCAGGAAAAAACCGTCAACAAAATGCGGCGCCGCGGGGTGTTCCTGAAAGAGGAAGCCCCGACCGGGGCAATTTGTCCATGGGCGAAAAAGTCCGATCAGCCGTAGGTTTTTCGGGGATACCGCATCCTTTTTTCAGCGGGAAAATACCTCAAAATGAAAAACCATATTTATAATACAAAGGATAAAATTGGGCGACACTGACGTTGTCTTTTTCAATATTTTATGGTAGGATAAAAAACATCAATTATAAATTGGATTTTCTTATTTATTTGGAGCATGCTTGATGGAAGAAATTATCGGTTTAAATCAATCAAACTGTAAGAACTGTTATAAGTGCATTCGCAACTGCCCGGTAAAATCCATTGCCTACCGGAACGAGCAGATTCACATTATCGGCGACGAATGTATTTATTGCGGAAACTGCCTGTTGGTCTGTCCGCAGAACGCGAAATATATCAACAGCGACCTTTCCAGGGTGAAACAGGCGATCCGTGCGGGGGAAAAGCTGTATGTGTCCCTGGCGCCTTCCTATATTGCCGCCTTCCCCGAAACCGGCATCGCGAAAATATCCGCCGCACTGAAGAAACTGGGGTTTGCCCATGTGGAGGAAACGGCGATCGGAGCCGAACAGGTTACCCGGGAGTATGAAAAGCTGATCCGCGAACACAAAATGCAGAATATTATCACCACCTCGTGCCCGTCGGTAAACCTGCTGATCGAAAAGAATTATCCGTCGCTGATCCATCAGCTTGCCCCGGTGGTGACCCCTTTGATTGCGCATGCGCGTATGATCAAACAGATTTACGGCATCCGGGCCAAAATCGTTTTTATCGGGCCGTGCATCTCCAAGAAGTACGAATGTGTGGACCCCGATAACGGGAATCTGTTATTTTCGGTTCTGACGTTCGACGAACTGGAAAAGTGGTTTCGGGAAGAAAATGTGGATTTTTTGCAGGACGACCATAACAGCCGCACTTTGAAAAACACATTGCCCCGCTACTATCCCGCGCCGGGGGGCATCATCAAAAACCTTCACCGGAAAGAACGGAGTACCTACGAATGCCTGAGCGTCGACGGAGTGGACCGCTGCATTGAAATTCTGGATTCCGTCGTGCAGGACAGTCTTTCCGGCTATTTTCTGGAGCTGAACGCCTGTTCCGGGGGATGTCTGGGGGGCCCGATTCTGAAGCTGATGAATCTCAGCTTTTTAAATGCCAAAAATGTGCTGGTCGATAATGTGAAACGGGCGAATGAAGCTCCGCCCGCCCTTACGGAGGGGGTTTCGTCCCAGTTTGCGAAAAGGTTCCGGAACCGCTCGGCAAAAAAGGGAATCATCGACGAGGAAAAAATCCGCAGCGTGCTGGCTTCAACCGGAAAAACCTCGCCGGAGAAGGAACTGAACTGCGGCTGCTGCGGGTACAATACCTGCCGCGAGAAAGCGATCGCGGTGCTGCAGGGAAAAGCGAACATCAACATGTGTATCCCTTATATGCGCGAACTGGCCGAAAGCATGTCCAATACGGTCGTGGAACACACCCCCACCGGTATTCTGGTCATTAACGACCGTCTGAAAATCGAGCAGATCAATCCCTCCGCCACTCAGCTTTTGAAGCTCGGAAAGGACTGCGTCGGGCTTCCCGTTGAAGAACTCCTTCCCAGCAGGGATTTTGAGGAGGTCCTTCAGACCGGAAAAAATATATTGAACCATAAGCAGTATTACAGGGAACTCGGGCTGATCCTGGAGCAGACGGTGGTTCATGTGAGCAATAACCAGCTGATTTTTGTGCTTCTGAAAGATGTTACCCGGCAGGAGCAGGTGCTGGAGGAACAGCGGAAGGTGACGGAGAAAACGGCCGCCTTTGCCAGGGAGGTCGTCAACAAACAAATGCGGGTAGTGCAGGAAATCGCCGACCTTCTCGGGGAAACAACCTGTGAAACCAAGGTGGCGCTGCTGCAGCTGACCGACAATATCGTTCCGGGAGCGGAGGACAAAAATGGATATCAGCATTGAGACGTACAGTGATTCCGTTCCCAAGTATCATGAGGGCCTTTGCGACGATCAGATCAGAATTGTACGCGACGAGTCCGGCGTCGCGGCGATTCTTGCGGACGGAAGAAACGGCGGGGCGAGGGCAAGCCTTCTGACCTCCTTTGCCGCAAAGATGATGGTGGCGATGCGCGGCAGCGGCGCGTCCATCGACCGGGTCGCCGATATGATTGCGGAATCCCAGCCGTCCGGCGGAAAAAAGGGGAAGGCGGGGAATATCGCCTTTACGCTGATCCTCGCGCTTTTCGACGGGACGATCCGGGTGGAGCAGTTTGAAACGCCTGACGTGATCCTGCTCCGCAGGGGCAGGCCGGTTGAGCTGCAGACGACCCAAAGGGCCGTGCAGGGCGGAACCGTCCGCAGCGGGAGGATAACGGCGAAGAAAGCGGATATGATCGTCGCGGTCGGCAACGGGATGCTGACCGCCGGAAGGAACAGAAAGCTGAAGGACGGCTGGAATTTGAAAAATATAGAAACCTATATGGCGAATGCCTACGATTCCCGGATGTCGGCCGAAGACCCCGTCCGGCTGCTTCTTGCCGCGGGCAGCTCCCTTTCTTCCGGAAAACCGGCGAGCGATCTGTCGGCGCTGGCCTTCCGGATCAACTGCCTTCGCGCGCCGTAAAAGGACCGCGGGCTTTTTGAGGATGAAATGGCATGATGATTTTTAAAACGCTGATGCTTCAGCTGTATAAACCCGGAAAACAGAAACGGGATTTGATGGATACGGCCCTTCTGCGCTATTCCCGGGCTTTGCAGTTCCTGATGGACACCTATCGAAATGAAATTACAGAGCTGTCCAAATCAGAGAAGGACATTACGCAGCACCAGATCCTGAAAATGATCGACAGGGAAACCGCCAAGAGCCTGAACCGTTTCGACATACAGCCCTTTAAGGATTCCCTGCTGATGGAATTTTCCGCCATCGCCGCCTCCTATCTTGCGCGCAGGCGCAATCATCCCAAAACCGGGTACCCTCTTCCTTTCCTGGACGCCCCGCGCTATTCCCGCGCAATGTCGGACTGCGTTGCGCAGTTTGACAGCGGGAAGATCGGCCCGCAAAGGTTTCAACACCGCTCCTTTAAGCTGGTGGATAAGGCGGGAAAGCTGCGGTCCGTCTATTTCGGCCGGTACGCAATGAACCGCGATTACTGCCTGCTTTACGATGAGTTTAAGGAACGGTTCTATGCGAAGCTGTATCTGATGAACCGCGCGGACAGCGTTCCGGGCGGGTATTGCGCAAGCGGGCTCAGCCTGAAATATGTCTGGGACGGGATGCCTTTCATAAACAATCTGCCCGGACAGAGAAGATATATCGTCGTCCCGCTGGCTTTTGGAAAAGAGCAGTACGCCGACCTGAAGGAAGCGCTGAAAAATCCGCGCCTGCTGCATTCCTCCCGGCTGGTCAAAAAAGACCGGCAGTATTATCTGATGGTCAATATCGAGTGCAGCCGGCAGATCACCAGGGAAACGGTCACGACCATGGGGGTCGCGCGCGGCGTTCACGGGGGATTGAGCTATACGATCTGCGATAAAGGCGGTGTCGTCAGGGAAAGAAAACGGATTTCCGCATGCCAGAAGCAGAACGACCCGTCCGCCTTTTCCAATACGATTGCGGAAATCGCGGCGAAAAACCGCTCTCAGGTGGTGCTGGAGGCAAACGGCGGAAAAAACGACCGGATGCCCGTTCCCGCGCAGAACCCGGAGCTTTGTTTTTCGGTCGGGGATTATCTGCTGCTTGCTCAGAAATTGAAATACAAACTGCCCGGAAAAGGTCTGCCGCCGCCGGTCGAGGTGAGCTCGAACGGCCTTTTCCTCACCTGTCCCCGCTGCGGGACAAGGACGCAGAGAAACCGTGTGACCGATGAACTTTTTGCGTGTATCCGCTGCGGATATGCGGCTGAATTTGAGACGGTCGGAAGCGAGAACCTTGCGAAAAGGCTGGATAAATATCACAGCGACAAGGTCCCCATCACGGTCTCGAAAAAAGAGGACGGTTTTCTTTGCTGCAATAAAATTCTCGGCTTCCGGTGCGAGCTTCCGCCGGACACGACGGATTATACGCCGATGTTTGAGGAGCTTGACCGGTTTATCGGCAGAATGAGGGAAACCTATATCGACGATTCCAAAAGGTATGCCGTCTGGAAAAAGCTTGCGCAGGCACCCGACCTGCGCAAATCCGTCCACCTCCTTTTGAGGTGAATTCCTGTTTGGGTGCATTAGCTACCGCATCATGATTCCGCACACGCGGGCAATCCCGTGTGCAGAGCGATTCCGCTGAGCGGAAACGGGTAACCGTCCAAGTGTAGCTATTTCAATAAAGCCTGACCCGGGAGGAAAGTTCCGTCCCGGCTCGGGCTTTTTCTAAAAGGAGTGGAAGCAGATTGGCTGAGACAATACTGAGAACCGAACGGTTGATTTTAAGGCCATGGCATATGGAGGACGCACAGGCGCTGTATGAATATGCCCGGGACCCCCGCGTGGGGCCGATCGCCGGCTGGCCGGTACATACCGGCGTTGATAACAGCAGAGAGATTATCAGGGATATTCTTTCCAAAGAGGAAACCTACGCCGTCGTCCTGAAAAGGGACAGCCGCCCGATCGGCAGTATCGGCCTGATTTCCTCTGAGAAGGATGGGTGGACTCTGGAAACCGGCGGCGGAGAGATCGGCTATTGGATCGGCGTGCCCTTCTGGGGAAGAGGGCTCATCCCGGAAGCCGTGCGGGAACTTATGCGGCACGGCTTCGAGGACCTCGGTCTGAAAACTCTCTGGTGCGGCTATTATGAGGGAAACGACCGTTCCCGGCGGGTACAGGAGAAATGCGGGTTCCTCTATCATCATACCGAGCACGGCAGGCTATGCCCGCTGATGCATGAAACCCGTATAACGCATTTTTCCTGCATCACAAAGGAGCAATGGCATCAAAATATCTCAGGCGGACGGCGCTGAAGGCGGAAAACCGTTGGCGGGCGGACCTGAGAAATGGGGGTGATCATTCCCCTGTCGGCGATGGGAAAAGCTCCGGCTGCAGGGGAGGGTTTTGTACAAAAATGTTAAAACTTTAAGTGAATATAATGTCTGGATTTTTCACTAAAGTTATCACGTGTGCATTTTTCTGGTTTGGAATTTATCGCTTAATGGTTTGGATTTCGCTCCCTGCTCCGTAGAGAATTCTATATAATGATAGATGGTAAGTAGTCTTGTGTATAGAAGAAGTGTTTCATTTTGTAAGGGAGGTCAATAACGTGTTAGAAAAAGGATTTTCCAAACCGACCGCCAGAGTAGAGCGTCTGAAGGACATGATTATTCATGCCAAGCCCTGTGTGGAATCCGAGCGCGCTATTCTGATTACCGAGTCCTATAAGGAAACAGAGGGACTCCCTATCATCATGAGGCGTGCAAAGGCAGTGGAGAAAATTTTCAACGAGCTGCCCGTGACGATCCGTGACGACGAGCTGATCGTTGGTTCCATGACGAAGAATCCGCGTTCGGCGGGAATCTATCCCGAATTTTCCTGTGAATGGGTGGAAAAGGAATTCGATACCATGACCGACCGTCTGGCCGATCCTTTCATCATCTCCGGGCAGACCAAAAAAGAGCTTCATGACGTTTTTACCTATTGGAAGGGCAGGACGGTCAACGAGCTGGCCGCCTCCTATATGTCGCAGGAGGCAAAGGACGCGATGGCGTCGGGCGTCTTTACCGTCGGAAACTATTTCTTCGGCGGAGTGGGCCATGTGAACGCCGACTATGGCAAGGTGCTGAAGATCGGCTTCCGGGGAATCCTTGCGGAAGTGGTCAATGCGATGGAAAAGCTGGATAAGCTGGACCCCAACTATGTAAGAACCCAACAGTTCTACCATGCTCTGATCATTACCTATTGCGCGGCGATCACGTTCGCCCACCGGTACGCGGCGAAGGCAAAGGAGCTGGCTGCGGCCGAATCCGACCCCGTCAGGAAAACGGAGCTTCTTCAGATCGCCCGCAACTGTGAGCGGGTGCCGGAATACGGCGCGACCAATTTCTATGAGGC
This sequence comes from Caproiciproducens sp. CPB-2, assembly GCF_036287215.1. Classification (NCBI taxonomy): domain Bacteria; kingdom Bacillati; phylum Bacillota; class Clostridia; order Eubacteriales; family Acutalibacteraceae; genus Caproiciproducens; species Caproiciproducens sp. CPB-2. Next base: position 2,371,497 of record NZ_CP142860.1, on the reverse strand, counting down.
CTGTCAGTCGTTCTGGTTTGTTCAGGCGATGATCCAGATCGAGTCCAGCGGCCATTCCGTTTCCCCCGGGCGCTTCGACCAGTATATGTATCCGTATTACGCCGCGGATAAATCGGTTACCGAGGACTTCGCGAAAGAGCTGATCCACTGCCTGTGGGTCAAGTTCAATGACGTCAGCAAAATCCGCGACGAAGTTTCCGCTCAGGCGTTCGCCGGTTACGGCGGGTTCCAGAACCTTTGCGTCGGCGGGCAGACCCCCGGCGGGATGGACGCTTCCAACGAGCTGTCCTACCTCTGTATGGATGCCTGCGCCGCCGTGAAGATGCCGCAGCCTTCCTTCTCGATCCGTGTATGGCAGGGGACTCCGGACGAATTCCTCTACCGTGCGTGCGAGCTTGCCCGTCTCGGACTCGGCGTGCCGGCCATGTATAATGACGAGGTCATCATTCCGGCACTGGAAAACAGGGGCGTTTCTCTGGAGGATGCCCGCAATTACGCCCTGATCGGCTGCGTGGAGCCCCAGTGTCCCCATAAAACGGACGGCTGGCATGACGCCGCTTTCGTCAATGTCGCCAAAATACTGGAGATCACCCTCAACAACGGAAAAGCCGGCGGAAAGCAGCTCGGGCCCGTCACCGGGGACCCGACCGAATGGAAATCCACCGACGACCTGTTCGCGGCGTTTAAGAAACAGATTGAGTATTTTGTCTATTATGTGGCGGAGGCGGACAACTGCGTGGATGTCGCACATACGGAAAGATGTCCTTTGCCGTTTCTTTCCGCTTTGGTGGATGATTGTATCGCCAGAGGCAAATCGCTGCAGGAGGGCGGAGCCGTTTACAACTTTACCGGTCCGCAGGCATTCGGCGTTGCCGACTGCGGCGACTCCGTTTATGCGATACAGAAGAATGTTTTTGAAGATAAAAACATTACGCTCGCCCGGCTGAAGGAAGCGATGGACGCGAACTTCGGTTATGGCGACGGCGGCGTGCGGTCTGCCTCCTCTTTGACGGAGGAGGAAATTGACAGAAGAATGTACCAGGCTCTTGCAAAGCTGGTGGGATGCCACTGCGGAATTGATCTGGCCTCTCTCAGAGACCGGGTAATGGCGGAGATTCAAGCTCCCCCCGAAGGGGATTACGAGTATATTCGTAAGCTGATGGACAGCACGCCGTGTTATGGAAATGACATTGACGAGATCGATATGATCGCACGCAAGTGCGCGCTGCTCTACTGCAAAGAGGTTGAAAAGTACCGGAATCCGCGCGGCGGACTCTTCCAGCCGGGGATTTATCCGGTGTCGGCCAACGTCCTGTTCGGAAAGGACGTCGGCGCTATGCCGGACGGCAGACTCGCAAAGCAGCCCCTGGCGGACGGCTGTTCCCCCAGACCGGGCAAAGATGTCGAAGGACCCACGGCGGCGGCGAATTCCGTTGCCAAGCTGGACCATACGCTCGTTTCCAACGGAAGCCTTTACAATATGAAATTCCTGCCCTCCGCCATTGCGGGGGATACGGGACTGAAGAATTTCGCCTCCGTTGTCAGAAGCTATTTTGACCATAAAGGCCAGCACATCCAGTTCAATGTCGTAGACAGGGAGACCCTGCTGGCCGCCCAGAAAAATCCCGACGATTACAGGGATCTGGTGGTGCGTGTCGCCGGCTACAGCGCGCACTTTGTGGTGCTGGCAAAAGAGGTTCAGGACGATATCATCAGCCGTACGGAGCAGACCTTCCGCTGACATCCTTTATTGATTCCTTTAACAGGCAGTGTGAAAGCGTTTGTGTCTTCTGTGCCGTAAAACGCGGCAGGAAAACCGTCCCGCTTTCACACTGCCTCCTTCTATGACAGAGGTGTTTCAGAATACCCTTCTGTTGCTTGTGAAAATTTCGTATTTGGCATCCTGTTATATAGGAATGGAGGATAGGCAATGGACCAGCAATTAATCAATAAGGTAGTGCAGTCCTCATATGGCGTGACCGCCGAAAGCTGCAGCGGGAATCCGGCTGTGAGAAAACATAGGAACCAGCAATGATAAAGAAGGACTTTTCATCAAACGGAAAGCCCTTCTTTTTTCTATCTGCGCCTGAATAACGATGCCATCGCGGATTTACCCGCCGATCTTACGGTTAATACGCACGTGTGCCGAGGAAACTATCACTCTACCTGGGCTACCAGCGGCGGTTACGCGCCGGTAGCGGATATCCTGTTCGGCGGCGAAAATGTCGGTGCCTATTATCTGGAATTTGACGACGGCCGTTCCGGGGACTTTGCTCCTCTGGCCAAAATCTCGGGGGAAAAGCTGGTGGTATTGGGCCTGGTTACTTTAAAATGCCCCAAGCTGGAAAACAGGGCGGCTGTTATCGCCCGCATTCACGAAGCCGCTGCCTATGTGCCTCTCGATCGCCTGTGCCTGAGCCCGCAATGCGGCTTTGCCTCCACCGAAGAAGGCAATATCCTCACTGAGGAGGAACAGTGGTCCAAAATCAGATGGATCAGGGAAATCGCCGCGGAAGTCTGGGGATCGTGCTGATTCCATAATCGTATCGGACCGGCATGCTTTCCCAAAAGAGTATCACCTGTATAGGATATTCCATATCAAAAATCCTCCTGCCGTAGTTCTGATTCTGCGTTAGGGGGATTTTTCGCAATGCCCTTTTCAGGGGTTTCATTCATATGAAGGAGAGGGATAAAAGTTTCCATAAACATCATCTGAAGATTCCCGTAACAATCAGAATTGACTTTTTTCATAATTTCCTGTATTATATAACATATATGATTAGTATGATATTTATTCCGATTATAATGGAAAGAGGGACCGTTTTAGCATACTGTTTTTAAACCCTTTGTTTTTTGCTATAATATTCAGGAGTACACGCTGAAGGAGTGCCTTGGACATTACTTCCGGACGCCAAAGACACGAAAAAATGATACAGTATGAGTAGGAGCATAAAAAATCAGAAAAACCGGAATTCTTACAGGAGGAATGGAAATGAACAGTCAGTTTGATCAGATAATAGAGAGAAAGGGTACGAATTCCCTCAAATATGATTTCGCCGCCGAACGCGGAAAACCGGAGGACGTTTTGCCCCTTTGGGTAGCCGACATGGATTTTAAAACGTCTCCTTTTATTATTGAAGCTTTACAGAAAGCCGCCGGACATGGAATTTTCGGTTACTCCGAAAGCAAAGCGGGCTATTTTACTGCCCTGCAAAGCTGGTATGCCCAATATTTCGGCTGGAAGCTTCAAAGCGACTGGCTTGTAAAAACGCCGGGCGTCGTTTTCGCAATCTGTATGGCCATTCGGGCCCTGTCGAAAGAAGGGGACTCTGTGTTAATCCAGCGCCCGGTGTATTACCCGTTTTCCCAGTCGATTCTGGACAACGACCGAAAGCTGGTGAATAACCCGCTCGTTTATCGCGACGGGAAATATCAGATCGATTTCGAGGACTTTGAAGAGGAAATCGTTCGGAACAAGGTGAAAATTTTTATTCTTTGCAACCCCCACAATCCGGTCGGCCGCGTGTGGACAAAGGAAGAGCTGATCCGCTTAGGCGATATTTGTGTAAAACACGGGGTCTATATTGTATCCGATGAAATCCATGCGGATTTTGTTTTCGAGGGGCACCGCCATTCTGTTCTTGCAAATCTGAAACCGGAATACCTAAAGAGAACCATCACCTGCACGGCGCCAAGCAAGAGCTTCAACCTGGCGGGCCTGCAGGTATCCAATATTTTGATCGCCAATGGGGAAATCAGAAAAAAATTTCAGCTTGAGATCAACAGGGCCGGCTATTCCCAGCTAAACACAATGGGGCTTGTCGCCTGCCAGGCGGCGTATGAAAACGGCAGGCCGTGGCTTGAGGAGCTCAAACAATACCTTGCTGAAAATCTCACGTTTACCAGAAATTTCTTGTCTGAAAAACTGCCGCAGATCGAAATGATCGAGCCGGAGGGGACTTATCTGGTGTGGCTCGATTTCCGCAGGCTCGGTCTGGATGACAGGCAGCTTGAAGATCTGATTGTGAACCGGGCAAAGCTGTGGCTGGACAGAGGTTCCATTTTCGGACCGGAGGGAAAGGGCTTTGAACGGGTCAATATCGCCTGCCCGAGGGCGACCCTGCAAAGAGCGCTGCTGCAGTTGGAGCAGGCGGTAAATCAGCAGGAAATCTGACACCCATGCGTCGGAAGGAAAACACTATTCAGCACCTCTTCGGAGGTGCTTTTGTTATATCGGAAAACCACCCGCCTTTCTCTTAACTCAGGAAGCGGAGATTTTGAAATCAGCGCATCACAATCGTGCAGGGCGTAAACACCGCTGAAATTGCTACGGCATTTCCCGCTGATTCTGCAGCAAGTTTGCGTTCCTCCCCCGCCTTTGGCGGGGGAGGAACGTGTAGAGACAGTTTGCAGGGTGGTAAATATTGGAGTTGACCCCGGGTTGAAATTGACGGTAAAATAATATTGAAAAACGCTCCGATTACTGATAGCGTGCAGGCTGCGCGTTCAGACTGCAGAACTGGCAAATTGAAATCGGTCTGTCAGGCTTGCGCTCCAAAGATTTAGAATACGAATTGGGGAAGATGTGTTGCTGGACATTTCTTCCTCTTTTTTAAATAGGACAGGCTGTTTCGGACTGAAGGCTGTCCCGTTGTATTAGGGTGCTATATACTGGAATGCAAACCACATAAACTTTACCGAATTTTGAAAGTTTTTGCCATCGTCAATCGTATCTATGGGTGAAGGGAGGAAAAGAGATGGAAAAAACATCGTCCGGTACCAACGATGTTGTAACAGAAGCTCTCGACAAATATTCCGATATGGTTCGAAGAATATGCTTTATGTATCTTAAGAATGAAGCGGATGTGGAGGACATCTTTCAAAATGTCTTTTTAAAGCTGCTGCAAAATAAAAGACCGTTTGAAAACGGCGCGCATGAAAAGGCATGGCTCTGCAGAGTTACCATAAATGAATGCAAGGATTTCCACAAAAGCTTTTTCCGTAAAAATACTTGTTCCATCGACGACTTAGAAATTCCCATAGAGGATAAATCCGAAGAAGGTGTGTTGCGTGAAGTGTTGTCGCTTCCACAGAAATACAGAAATGTAATTTATCTGTTCTATTTCGAGGACTATTCGGTTCCTGAAATTGCAGTGATTCTTGGAAAAAATCAAAATACAATCCACACACATCTGCGAAGAGCGAAAGCAATTTTAAAGAACAAATTGAGAGGTTTTGATGATGGAAACTATTTTTAGGGCCGCTATGAACCATATCCGTGCCAGGGAAGACCTGAAAAGAAAAACAAAGGAATCCCTCATTGCCAGTTTAAGCACGGCACCCGCTGCGACACAGAGCAGGCACAGGCTCTCCATGAGGCAAAGAGCCCTGATAGCAGCCTGTACCGTCGTTTGTGTGTGTGCAATGTCTGCTGCCGCAGTTTCCTACTATAAAACTCCCGCTTCCTATTTAAGCCTTGACATTAATCCCAGCGTTGAGCTGGGCGTCAATGGATTCGGAAGAATTGTGTCCGCAACAGCTTATAACAGCGAAGGCACAGTGATTCTGAACGGGCAAAACATCATGGACGCGGATGTCGAAAGCGCTGTCCATACTTTGGTTAAGTCGGCCGCGCAGAAAGGCTTTGTCGCACAGGACGGCTCAACGGTAATTTCCGTGACCTCTGAAACCGACGATACCTCGGACGCGATCGAACTGGAAGACGCCGCGGCACAGGGCGCAGAAACGGCAATAAAATCAGAAGGGAAGACCGCAACAATCAGCAGGGACCACATTCCCTTGGAAAAGCGGGATGAAGCCAAAAAGCTGGCCATTACTCCGGGCAAGCTGAGCTTGATACGAAAGCTGCAGGCGCTCGATCCCTCCGTCACTGTCAGCGAATACAAGAGTGCCAAAGTGACGGATATCATGAAAAGGATCGACGAACTGAAAAATCCGGCGGATACGGACGGGAACGATACAAAGGACAACTCTGCTCCGACGGATAACAGCAGCGCCCCCGATGAAACGGCCGGCGAAGATACACCGAATTCATCCGGCACAGCCGTTGACGACAATCAACAGGCTGATGAGAGTTCCGCGGTTTCCTCAGGTGAAGCCGGCAAAGACAATGTCTCCGATTCATCCGATGACCCGGAAAAAGAAGACACCGCTTCCAGCCGAAAAGGGGAAACGTCCTCTCAGGCACAAAGCCGCTCCAGCAATTCAAACGGCTCAAAAGTCAGCCGCCGTTCCTCTTCCTCCCCTTCAAGTCAGCAGAAACGATAAGGAATTCCATACGACAAATCGGCTGACACATGGAATACGGACGCGGCATAAAGCCTGATGCCGAAAAATCACCACCGCACTTTCACCACTGAATTCGCACTCGATCAGGAGGATTTGCAGAATGAAAAAATTGACAGCCAAAGTTCTTTCTCTCGTACTTTCATCCGCGCTGGTTATCAGCAGCTTTGCAACCGTCGCTGCCACGGCGGCTGCAAAGTCAATGACCGGCGTAATCAGCGGTACCAATCAAGACGCAATTTATCTTGTCAACGGCGGTACGGCAAATACCGCAGACCTTACGGATTTTCTGCTGGACAGCGGCAGCGATTTCCGCTTTGAAACCGCGGACCATCAGGCGGTCAGCGACGAGAAGATCAGTGCCATCGCCCATGTTTCCGGCGACAGCCTTGTTTCGTTAAAGGTGGACAGTTCCACCGATGCGGCGACTCTCAAGCTGAAGAGCAGCTCGGTTTCCGGTAAAGAAGTGATTTCCGTTCTTTATGAGGGCAGCTACACCGACGAAGACGGAAATGATTATACGGTGAAAGCAAGAAACAACCTTACCGTATATGTCTATGACAAGGAGCAGATCGTCTTCGGCGAATACGACTCAGGCTTCGCAGCCAAAGAGCCCGGCACCGGTTTCTCTGATTTCGAAACCTTTGCCCAAACCGCCAATTATACAAAAACTTTAGGGATTTATAAAGCGAAACCAAGCTCCGATTCCGCGCTGGCTGTTTACGAGGCTGCCGACTTAACCACGGCAACCGCCGGCATCACGGATAAAAACGCCTACAGCTTCAGCATGACGGGCAGTGACGTACATGTTTCGGTCGCAGATACGACTTCGGGATTCACCCAGTCCCCGGTTGCTGTCGCAGGAAGAAATTTGTCTGCTGAAACGCACCTGTACACACAGGATGCCAATACCTCGAACGTAAGCATCACGGTGAAGAAGCTGGTTTCGGACGGTTCCACCTACAAGGCATCCAGCAGCTCCGGCGACTCTTACACCCTGAAAACAAAGATTGAAAAGAAAACCGATGCGGCGACCTTATTGCCCGGCAGCAAGGTTTTTACCATCAAGAGAACGGACGGAAAAACAATGCTGACCGGCGACGCAAATCCCGGGACAGGCAATGTTACAGACAGCGAAGTAGTATTCCCGCAGGGCACCACACGCGTGAGTGTCGGGGAGAGCACCAATGTTAAGAAAATTTCCGGCTATGTCGGGGATCTCCAGATCGGCGGCGGGAAAGTCGGTTCCGTCGATATCAAAAGCGGCACCGTCGAGGTTACGGACGGCACCGTCGGCGACGTCAAAACGAGCGGGGCACCGTTCACGACCGACGGAGACGCAGTTCTTGTAAGCGGCGGTAAAGTTGGAAATATCGACGTTACGGAGGAAACTCTGGATTCGGACAGCAACGTGACCGTAAACGCGGGAACAACCGGAACCATCCATGCCGACGGTACGGTTACCGTCAGCGCGAATGATTCGGACACCCCGGTTGTTACGGGTAAGATTACCGCACAGGATATCTTGATGTTCTCTAAGGAATCCAAAATCACCTGTGCAGGCGTTCAATCGGGCGCGGACGGTTCCATCACATTGTCCGGGGACAACACCAACGTGAATGCCATCGACCTCGATTTCCGCGAGACAACGGTGTATGTCGGCGACGACAGACAAGCCTTCACCGGAAAAATCCCCGCTCCCTCCAACGCGAAAAACGGAATGCTCTATACCCAGAATGAGGACACAAGCGCAACCGTCAGCGGCTCCGTTACGGTTGACACCATTTCCCTGGATTCCGATACCGTCCTGACGTTTGACGGGATGGTCACGGCGGATACGATTGAAGGGGACGGCACCATGAGGATTGCTGCCGGAGACCTTTATGTTACCGGCAGTGTCTATAATGTCACCCTGAAGCTGACCGACAAGACCTTTGCGGCGGGCACCACCGTCTTTAAAGCCGCTTCGGATACCGTCGACGCGGATGATTTCAATACCTTTGGATTCACACTCGAGAAAACGACGGGCACGGCGATCGATACTTTTAAAATTGCGTCCCTTTCCTTTGCCGGTCTTGCAATCAATAAGGAATCTTCCAGCATTGCCAAGGGCTATTCCGAGACATTCACCGCAGCGGCCTATCCGGCCGGAACCTCCCTTCCCGCCGGGGCCAGAGTGGTCTGGGAGCTTGACGGGGGCAGCAGCGACGTCTTTGAACTCACTTCCTCCGGCGCTTCCGCAACCGTAACGGTAAACAGCATCGACCCGGTTTTCGCGTCGGAAAACAAAACGACTCTGACCGCAGTCCTGTATGACGAGGACGGCTATGAGATGGATGACTATGGTACGGCCAGATGCGATATTACCGCCGTTGCCACTCCGACCGCGGTTTCCGACACAAACGCCGCCCTCTCGGTCAAGAAGGGTTCCGGCTATGTTATGAAAGTGACCGCTTCGGCAACACCTTCCGTTACAGCCGGTACAAGCGGCGTATTCACAGTGGCGCCGGTTTCCCAGAACGGCAATGAATACCTCTACAGGCTTTCCGCAGTCGGCTCCGTCGGCTCCGCGACAGGGATCTACCTGAACGGGAATAAAATCTTTGTCGCGACGGTAAAAGGGATTGCTTTCACAAGCGATACCACAATGGATGTATCCGTGAATGGTTCTTACACCTTTAGGATTACCTCAGCGGCGGCTCCGACCGTTACGGTAGGCTCCCCCTCGTTCCGGCTCTCCTATGTTTCCAAATCCGGGAATGATTATTTCTATAAGATTACCTCCGCCGGTGCGGCAGGCTCGGCAGCCGGAATCTATGTAAACGGCACGAGAATTTTTGTAGCTACCGTAAAGGGGACTTCTTTCACGAGCGATACGACGATGGATTTGACCGTGCATGGTTCCTATACCTTCAGGGTTACCTCGGCAGCGGCTCCGTCCGTTACCGTCGGGTCCCCTGTCTTCAGCCTTGCTTATGCCGGCAAATCCGGGAATGATTATTTCTACAAAATCACCTCCAACGGCGCGGCAGGTTCGGCAGCCGGGATTTATGTAAACGGTACAAGAATTTTTGTTGCCGCGGTGGGATAAGGATTTCCCTGATGTATTCATCAGAATAAAATCGGTCTTATTGCGAGGCATCGGTTCAGAGTAAACATGAGCCGATGCTTCTTTAAATTGATGCATATTGCATTTTATTGCAATTCCATTTCAGCTTGTGAGATAAAACACGTTCCTCCTCCCGCCGAAGGCAGGGGGAGGAACACAATCTTGTCGCAGAATCAACTGAAAATGCTGTAATTGACTTTTTCTATATTTTATATTAAAATAATAACATTAACAAAGTCATGAAGGCTTTTAAAATCTTCACTTATATTATTAGCACACAACCATGAAGGGATGCCGTACGAAACGGCTCTTTTCATGGTGTTTTTATTTAGGAGGATAGTAAAGATTTGTTTGCTCCAATGATAACTTGTTAAGGAGACTACCATGAAAAAAACAACGACAGTAAATCTGACCGGAACGGCGCTCTGTATCGCGCTCGGAATTCTGCTTCCCACCTTTTTCCATATGATCGGCGCCGGACCGACCTTTTTACCGATGCATATTCCTGTTTTACTTTGCGGATTCATTTTCGGGTGGCCGTATGGAGCGGTATGCGGATTCATTGTACCGCTTTTCTCTTCTGTTCTGACTGGAATGCCCCCCATTTTCCCGACGGCTGCGGCCATGATGCTTGAGCTTTGCGCTTACGGCGCACTGACCGGATTCTTTTATCAAAAGCTCCGCTGGAATGTCTACCCCGCGCTTATTTGCGCAATGCTTGGCGGACGGATTGTATCCGGTCTGGCAAATGCTGTGTTTATGAACATGGCAGGCAAGGCTTACGGCTTTGCCGCATTCCTTTCAGCTTCCTTTGTGGTGGCACTGCCGGGAATGATTATCCAAATGATTCTGATTCCGATTTTTATCCTGGCTTTGGAGAAGGCTAAAATGATACAAAGGGAAAGAGCGTAAAAGATGGGCGAATATTTAAATCAACGAAACGAAATAAAACAGTTCTTTGACGGATGCGCAGAAAATTGGGACACTCATTGTACGTTCAACAAAGAAAAAATTGCGTCGATCGTCACCTTGTCGGGAATAAAGGCCGGGTCGCGGGTGGTGGATATCGCCTGCGGGACCGGCGTATTGTTCCCCGAAATCCTTTTACGCAACCCTGCTTCTGTCTTGGGTATCGACTTGTCGGACGAGATGATATCCAGGGCGCGAAGCAAATTTGCTGATTCCCGTTTGCGGCTGCTTGCCTCGGACTTGTTTGACGTACATGAGACCGGCTTTGACACAGCCCTGATATTCAGCGCTTATCCCCATTTTCCCGATAAACCAAAGCTTGCGGAGCATCTGGCAGGTATGTTGAGGCTGGACGGAAGATTCGTCATTGCTCACAGCGAGGGGAGAAGCTCCATCAATCATTGTCATTCGGGTGATACAGTGAGCCGGATTTCGTGGCCTTTGCGTCCTGCAAAAGAAGAAGCCGAAGCATTTCTCCGTTATTTTCATGTGGATATGTTAATCGACACCCCGGAAATTTACCTCATTTCCGGCACAAAAAGATCAGATCCGAAGGAGTAGGGCATGCACGGACTTCCGGCTGCACTTATCGGATATTTCACGAAAACAGAGCCAAAGCGCACCACAATCGCGTGTGTGCTTTGGCTCTGTTTCACTGTACTGCGAAAACTCCCGGCCAATAAAAATGCACCCTCAAGTCAGACGGCAAAATATGCCGGGCTTTAGGGTGCATTTCATCTTCAGGACCGAAGGACGATCAGGGCTGTTTCTCAATCGTAAAGAGGCAGAAAGAATCGTTCATCATCCGTATGCTTTCTTTCAGCCGGTCCTTCACTACGACGCTTTTGCTCCCGGTAACGGACAGGCCGGTTAACGAGTGATCGCTGATCCAGTTATTATGCTGTTCGTCAACATAATACTCAGTCAGCTGATATGTTCCTTCCTTCAGACCGAAAATCTCCAGGTCATAGTCATTGATCTGTGCTCCGGGATTGGCGGTCAAAATCCGGACAGCCCCCTGACGATCCAAGGTTGCTACGCAGTTGTCATTGACGTAACCTTCAATCAGAAGTTCCCTGTCTCCAAGCATATGGAGCATTTTCATCACGTGTCCGCTCGGGGTCGGAACATACTGATTCTGATCATTCAGGACAAACATCGTGCGCCCAAGCTGCTGATTCGGATTGTGGAAGGAGCACCATGGGAACATCTTGAGATTTTTGCAATAGGAGCCTAAAATCATTCCGGCGATCTCTCCGCTGGCATTTTGAAGGTTATTCGGTCTTCCCGCGTCGCCCACTCCGGTTCTTAATCCATATTCCGTCATCAGAAGCGGCAGATCGGGCAGGTTCAGTTCTTTGATCTTCGCTTCATGACGGACATAGAATTGAAGAATCCTTCCGGGATTGGTATGATATTCATGCATGGAATAAAAGTCGATTTTACGGTCCTTATCCTTTGCAAGGATCTCTAAAAATTCGTCCCAGTATTTCCAGTTTGTAATCCCCGCGGACATCCCGAAACCGCCGACCAGCAGCGGTATCTCATAGGAGTGTTCTGCATTCAGTTCCTCAATCGCCTGATAGGCTCTCTTGTACAGATTATAAAACTCCGGCATGGTCAGTTCGCCGAAATTTGGGATTTCAACTTCGTTACAGCACTCAATATAGACGATATTCGGACACAGGGCTTTATAGTGCTCGACTACTTTCTTAAATACCTCCTCGTATTGATCAAACGAAACAAGGCCGTCGGTCACCTCCCGCTCATATCTGCGGATGTTTAAAAGGACCGTGTCCGCACAGACCGCGTGAGACGTCAGATATTCTTCAGCATGAACTCCAAGAGGGGAAGGGACGGTCAGAGGCCAGTCGTAGTGATAATGATTCGGGTCGTCCTGATAGCGGTTTTCCCCAATCAGATAATCCCAGTGATAGGTATTATCCCGATAGTCCCATACCTCATCCAATGTAACGAACAGGCGAATGATCTCCGGCCGTCCGATATACGCCTCCATTGCCTCCGGAAAACGTTTATCCGGGGTGTACCTTAACGTGGTGTTATGGTACTTTTCGACGTGCGGCCACTCTCTCATGACTCTGGTTGCGTCCACCTTGATTTCCATATTTTTCTCCTTTTACATAAAATTTGATTTTATTACAGCATTTCCCGTTGATTCTGCAACAAGGTTGCGTTCCTCCCCCGCCGAAGGCGGGGGAGGAACGTGTTTTGTCCCGCAAACTGAGATGGAATTGCTGTAAATAGTATAGAATAGTAAAAATTCAGCCGGCCTATGCGTTTTCGATATGGAATAGGAACCGGATACCAGTGCTTGAACGTGATGATTTGAAAGGCAGACTTTTAACCAATTTTCAAAGCTATTATAGCATGGATAGAATAAAATTTCACTAATATATAAAACAAAATTCTATTTTATATGCTGTACGAATTCAACAAAATAAATCCGTTGCCTTCCTGTCCGGGAGGTATGGGCGGGGAGAGGGTAAGCTTCCGGGCACAGCATCCGATGGCCGGAAAAAAGAAATGTGCATAGAGGGAACTATGTTCGAATTCAGGCAGAAAATACCGAGTGGCGAAGAAACAAAAAATCCAAATAAAAAATAAAGTTTCATAAATGCATCCCGTAAAAACTGATTTTACAGGATTGATTTTAAAAATTGGATTTATTTAAACTGAAATCTGTGGAAAACGACCAATGGACAAAATAAAATTTTGTTTCAATTCATAATGGAATTCTGTTTCATAAGTGTTATAATAGATGCGAAGGGCGGTTCCCGATCCGATTTTCAATTACATAGTTGTAGGGAGGAAAACATATGGAAGCAAAGACCTTAGCACAGGAAATTCTGGAATGTCTTGGAGGAGCGGCAAACATCGCAGAACTGGAAAACTGTATGACCAGACTGAGGGTACAGGTTCGGGACGCCGACAAAGTGAAAAAGGATGCTCTGTTGAAGATCAAGGGAGTGATGGGGGTCGTCGGGACGCCCGAAGAGCCTCAGGTCATTCTCGGTCCGGGCATGGCGGACAAAATCTGTACAGAGCTGAAACAGACGGACGGGCTGAATTATTCGGAAGCGAAACAGGACGGAGCACTGATGCACAAGAAAAAGTCAAAAGGCATTTTTGAATTTTTCTCCAACGTATTCGTACCGCTCGTTTCGATCTTCGCCGGAGCCGGTCTGCTTTACGGTATCAGGCAGATTTTCGTGCTTGTGTTTACCCTTACGGGTACGGCTGCCTTTAACCCGGCCGCGGTCGCGGACGGCGGCTCCGTATTCATGGCGGCGCTGACGGTTCTGTGCTCCACGTTCTTTACGTATCTGAACATTGCGGTTGGCTGCCAGGCGGCAAAAGTCATGGGCGGCAATCCGTATCTCGGCCTGATCGCCGGCGGCATCGTCACAAACGTAGGGAATCTTGCGGGCGTTTCGATGGGCTTTTTCGGCCTTACCTTTACCAACGGCAAGGGCGGTACGCTTGCGGCGCTCGCGGCCGGCGCTTTGATTGCCGTTGTGGAAAAATGGATCAAGGATCACTGCCCGGATTCCCTGAAAATCCACCTGCCTTCTCTCGGGGCGATTCTGGTCGTCGGTCTTGCTACGCTGTTCATCATCCAGCCGGTATGCGGCGTTCTGACAACCGGCATCACCAATGTGCTGCTGTGGCTGGTAAACAACGCGGGACCGCTTGGCGGCGCGGTGATTGCCTTCACGTTCCTGCCGCTGGTTATGACGGGTATGCATCAGGGCCTTACTCCCATCCATCTTTCCCTGATCCAGCAGCTTGGCTACACACCTATTTACGCCTTCGACTCCATGGCGGGCGGCGGACAGGTGGGCGCGGCCATTGCCCTGTTCTTTAAATACCGGAAGAACAAAAGCCTGCGGACTGCCGTAAAGGGCGGTCTTCCCGCCGGAATCCTCGGCATCGGTGAACCGCTGATTTTCGGCGTCAGCCTTCCGCTGGGCCGCGTATTCTTTACGGCCTGCGCCGGCGCCGCTCTGGGCGGGGCTCTCCTCGGATTCTTCCCCCACTCGGGCGCCGTTACCGTCAGCGTTTCCGGCATCCTCGGCGTTCTTGTCAACACCAATCCATTGGCGTACCTGGCCGCCTATGCTCTTTCCATCGCCGGAGGCTTCCTGTTTACCTGGTCTGTCGGCGCGAAAAAAGAGGCGCTTGACGCATTCGGCGGAGATCTGTAAAGCCGGAACTGAAAATATTTTGTGGCCCAATGCCGGAACGGGGGCCTTCGGGAGACTCTCTTTTCCGGCAGCGGGCTTTCCCGGCAAGCCACTGAAGTTACAGTCAACAACCTGATATAATATTGAATTGAATTTAGAAAGGATTTTGCAAACATGAGTTTTATGTTCAAACCCCTGGCCTATGATGACCACACCGCAATCAACCGTCCCGACATCCCGGCATCCGTCCGGGAGGATATTGTTTTCGGTACCGTGCAGTCCGCGAAGTGTATTGCTGAAAAGGCCGTTTCCCTGCTGGAAAGCGGAAAATCGGGGTGTGTCGTGGCTGTGGACGGTTACGCCTCCGCCAAATTCAGCGACCTTTCGGGTGCGCTGTCACAGGCCGTACGGCAGCGCGGCTGCCGGGTGGTCCTGCGCACCATGGACGAGGTTTACAAACCGGTCGAGGAACTGGACGCCATGGTGGCGGAGTGCCTTCCCCTGAATTACGGGGAAGACCCCGTTCTGCTGTTCGGCAAACTGTACGAGGGAAGCTTCTCCGATTTCATCGACAGGGGAAAGGCAGAAAAACTGCTGGAGGAAATGCGGAATCTTCCCGAGAAAACGCTGATGATTTTTACCGGGTACGGCAGTACATCAGAGACCTTTTCGGCTCTGACGGACCTGAAGGTCTATATTGATGTAACCCCGAAAACCGCCGCCGTCCGGGCACGCGAGGGGAAGCTGATCAACGTTGGGGACAAAACCCCAGGGCCGTTTGCGGAACTGATGCGCCGCAATTATTTCGTGGATTTTGAAATTATCCTGAAAAACCGCAAACGTCTGCTGACGCAGAATGAAATCGATTTTTACATCTGCGGCGACCATGACGAGGATTTTGTGCTGATGAGCGGTCAGGACCTCGAAACGATCCTGACGAGCCTTGCCCGCTATCCGTTCCGTACCAAGCCCGTCTATCTTGAGGGCATCTGGGGCGGCGAATTTATCCGCAAGGTCAGACGGCTGCCTTCCGAATACAAAAATATCGCCTGGGTATTCGACATGATCCCGATGGAGGTCAGCATCGTAGTCGACGCGGACGGCCGCGAAGTCGAGTTCCCGTTCTTTACCTTCATCCAGAAATGCCCCCTGCCGATCATGGGCGAAAAATGCACCGAACGGTTCGGCGGCTATTTCCCCATCCGGTTTAATTACGACGATACCTACCACAGCAGCGGCAACATGTCCGTTCAGGTACATCCCTACGAATCGGTCTGTAAGGAATATTATAATGAAAAGGGCAGCCAGGACGAGGCCTACTACGTCATTGCCACCGGTCACGGGGCGAAAACATACCTCGGCTTCAACGAAGATGCCGACCCCGCCGAATTTGTCGCGCTGGCGAAACAGTCCGAAAAGGATGGCAGCGACCTGGACTATGCCAAATATGTCAGCCACATCGACTCCGTTCCCGGCCGTCAGGTCATGATCCCCGGCGGAACCATCCACGCCTCCGGCCGCAACCAGCTGATTCTGGAGCTCGGTTCGCTCACCATCGGTTCCTATACCTATAAAATGTACGATTACAACCGGCGAGATGCCGAAGGCAGCCTCCGCCCGATTCACAGCGCGATGGGCGAGAAGGTGCTTCGTACCGAACGCACCTCGGATTGGGTACGCGAAAACATCGCCATTGAGCCGATTCCCGACGGGGAAGGCGACGGGTGGAAACAATATATTGTAGGGAAAACCGATTTGATGTATTATCAGACCAAGCAGCTTTATCTTGAAAAAAAGGCGGAATTCTCCAACAACGGCCAGTTTACCGTTCTCACTCTGGTGGACGGCGAGGAAGTGAAGGTCTATTCCAAATCCAATCCGGAGTTCTGCTACCGGCAGAAATTCCTGGATATCGTTGTGGTTCCGGCGTCCATCACCGATTATGTGATTGAAAATATGGGCTACCAGCCGGCTGTTGTCCACAAGACCATGCTCAGAACCGATGACTGAAGCATTCAGAAAGGAACGGAAAATCATGAGGGAAGACTTTATCCGCGAACCGAAGGGAATACAGAAATGGTGGGAAGACTGCGGGCTTTCCGGCCAGAACGTTGTCTGGCGCCAGAAAAAAATCAGCGAGCTGAAGGGCATTTACAAAAATGAGGATGCTCTGGCGGCGTTCGGCGACCGGCTTGCCTACCGCGTCGCGAATCAGAATTTCCACCGCACCGACTACGTCAAGGGTAATCTGCAGTGGGGCATTACTTATCTGGAAGCTTACTGCGTCGACGGGGAATACAGCATGACGCACGGGCATTTTCACATTGACCGCGACTGCGACGAATATTACTACGGCCTGCAGGGCGAAGGTTTTCTGCTGTTCTGGGACGGCGCGGACGAGTTTTACGCGGAAAAGGTTTTTCCGGGCTCGCTGCACTACATCAGCGGCAAGTACGCCCACCGCATCATCAATTCCGGCGAAGGTGTTCTGGCCGTGGCCGCGTGCAGCCTGCCCGCCACCAAGCAGGACCACGCCGTCATTGAACAGAAGCCGTTTCCTTTCCGCTGCTATAAGCGCAACGGAGAAATCCGGTGGGTCGGGGAGGGCTGAAAAATGGAACCGATTCTTCCCATTCCCGGTTACTGCGTCAGTGTCTGGGGCGGCAACCGTCTGACAGATATTCGGGGCATCACGCCGCCCGAAGGGCAGCAGTATGGAATCTGCCGGGAGGTGAGCGCCTACCGGAACACGACAAGCAAAATTCTCAGCGGCGAATATGCCGGCAAAACCCTTCACGAACTGATCGGCCTCCGGCACGGGGAGCTGCTGGGCGGGGACCCCGCCGACCAGCTGGTGCGTGTGGCCTACATTGACGCACGGGAGGATCTTTCCATTCAGGTCCATCCCGCTGAAGAGTATGCGCGCCGCGTGGAAAACGATTATGAAAAGTCGGAATCATGGTATGTTCTGGACTGCGACGAAGGCGCCTATGTGGTGGCCGGGACGACGATAACGGACAAAGAGCAGCTGCGCAAAGCCGCCGACGACGGCACCGTCGAGCAGTATATCCGCAAAGTGCCGGTGAAAAAGGGAGACTTCGTCATGATTCCCGCCGGGATGCTGCACGCCTGCGGCAAAAACATGCTGGCGCTGGAAGCGGGCAGCTTTGGCGGCATCACCTACCGCCTGTACGACTATGGGCGCGGCAGAGAGCTGCATCTGGAAAAGGGGTTTGACGTGCTTGACCCGGCCCTGCAGCCTGAGGTGCAGCACTTCGAGCCGGGAAGCAGACCGGCCGCCGGCGCCAGCGTGCGGGAAGCGATCCGCCACCCTTGCTTCTGCGTGGATATCGTGGATGTCGCGGACGAATGGGAGCCGGAAAACAACGGCATCTGCCTGTCGCTTACCGCCGTGGAAGGGAACGCCGTCGTGGAAACCGCCGAAGGGCGGTATCAGATGAATCATACCCACACCATTCTTCTTCCGGCGGACCGGAAACCCTGTAAAGTGAAAGGCAACTGCAGAATCCTGTGCTGCTGGCACCCGTTCTGAGAATATCAAAAAGACCGGCCCCGTTCGGGGCCGGCCGTATTCTCCGCAAACAGGACTACTCTTTCAGCCTCAGCAGCAGCGAACGGTAATCCGTAAGCATCTTTGCCGGGTCCTCACCGCTCTCGTTCACAAAATTCAGAAACAGGATGTCCACAATAAACAGCTGCGCGTACCGTGAAAAAATAGCCGCCACTTTCGTCACCTGCTCCACGTTCGGAACGAAAAGGCAGATGTCGGCGAGTTCGGAAAGGGTCGTGTGGCCGTACCGGGTAATGGCGATGACTTTGCATCCGTTTTCCTTCGCCCGCTGGACGGCCAGATTTACCTCGCGCGTGATTCCGCTGTAGGAGACGGCTACGACAACATCATCGGGGCCGGCCATGATGGCGTTCTGGGTGCCGAAGTTTCCGTCGATGTTGTAGATACAGCACTTATGCATCTTCATCAGCTTCTGCTGCAAATCCTGTACGATCAGGGAAGATGCCCCGATACCGAAAAAGTAAACCAGTTTGGCGCGGTGGATGATGGACACGGCCTCCCTGAATTTTTCAAGGCGGTTGATGTTCAGCGCTTCCTGACACACGCTGGTGATATTGTGTAGAAAATGCTGGTTGAGATCGTCTTTGTTATTGCCCCACTGAAGAATCTCATTGAAATCGTTTACGGTTTTTACGTCCACGTTGCGCACCAGCTCTATGCGCATTTCGTTAAAGGATTTGTATTCCAGATTGTGGACAAAACGCGTTACGGTGGAAGGGGCCACCCCGGCCGCGCTGGCCAGACCGTATATACTCAGCTTTACGGTCTGCTCGGGATTCTGTGTAATATAATCCGCAATTCTGCGCTCCGCTTTGGTAAACGAATTGTAATATTGACTGATTCGAGTCAGGCAGTTCATAAAGGAAACCTCCGACTGGTCTTTGAATAATTGGACAGCTGGACCACCATTATTGTAACATGTTTTTAACCGGGTGTATACACGGGAATTGTTCTCTAACGGACCTATTTTAAAAAATATTCATGCTGAACAGGTTTCCGCGGGATCATGATAATAGCCGTTTTGTAGGAAAGCGGAAGCCGAAGACATTTTTATCGCAAGAAAGGAAACAGAAACCATGGAAAGGAAAGTATATTCGCCGATCACCGGCCGCGCTGTCCCTGTTACCGAGGTCCCGGACGAAGTTTTTTCCGGGAAAGTGCTGGGAGACGGCGTCGCCGTTTACCCCGAATCGCCGTTCGTGCTGGCGCCGTTCGACGGCGTGATCTCCAATATTGCCAGGACCCTGCACGCCATATGCATCACCGGAGACAACGGAATCGAGCTGCTGGTCCATCTGGGGATAGACACGGTGAAACTGAACGGAAAGGGATTCACCTGCTATGTGGAAGACGGCAGCCGCGTCAGCAGGGGCGACCGGATTATGAAAATGGATCTCAAGCTTTTCAAATCAAACAATTTCCGAATGATTTCCCCTTGTATTATCACCAATCTGGCCGGATTTACAAATCCAAGAATCCGGCTGGGAGAAGTGACCGCAGCGCAGTCGGAGATTATTTCCTGCGAATCCGCAGAGGCCGCCGATGACTGATCTCCGCGCCGTTATTACCGATCTGGACGGCACTCTTCTGAACGACCGCGGCTATGTCCATCCAGACGACCTGAAGACGCTGTCCAAGCTTCGGGAACACGGCGTACGAACGCTGATCGCGACAGGCCGCCATCCCGACCTGTTCCGTTTCTATCTGCCGCGGCTTGGGCCGATGGACGCAGTCGTCGCCTGCAACGGAACCCTGCTGTACGACCCTTCCCGGGATGCCGGAGAAGTCCTGGATCAGTTCACAGCCGGGCAGCTGGAGCGGCTGGATCGCTTTTGCAGGCGTGAAGGGCTGTATTTCAATTACTACACTTCGGCCAGCCCGTATTTCTGCCGGCGTGACCCCAGGCTTTCAGCGGACGGCCGGTCGGTGGAAATGCATAAAAATTTTTTTATCCGCTCCGGTATCCGGTCTTATGAAGAATGGAAAGGCATGCCGGAGGAACCTGTGGTAAAGGCGTCGATTCCGACCCTTTTACCGGAGCAGATGGACAGACTGCGAGGGGAATTCGGCGACCTTACTCTGGAGCTTTACCACAGTCCCTGCTGTGTGGAAATGGAACCTCCGGGCTGCGGCAAAGGGCCGGGCCTGAAGAAAGCCGCGCAGCGACTCCGTTTTTCGCTGGAAAAAACACTGGCAATCGGAGACAGCAGCAATGACATTTCCATGTTTCGCGTGGCGGGCTTTGCCGCGGCGCCCGCGAACGTGTCCCCGGAAGCGGAACCCTACATAGCCTATCGCGGGACCGACAACAATCATGCGCCGATTACGGATATCGTGCGCCATTTCGCGCCGGAGCTGCTACGATAGCGGGGCGGGGACGGCTGGGAAATCATCAAGGAGGAAAAGGAAATGAAAACGTTTGAATATATCGTAACCGCAGAGGAAGGGCTGCACGCACGGCCGGCGGGCCTGCTGGCGCAGGCGGCGAAAAAATGTGTGTCCAAAATCACTATGACGGCGGACGGCAAATCGGCGGACGCCAAACGGCTTTTCGCGATCATGAATCTCGGGGTAAAAAAGGGCGACGGAGTCGTCTTTCAGATTGAAGGCGAGGGCGAAGAAACCGAGAGCAGACAGCTCCGTGATTTTTGCGAAAAGAATCTGTGATTTTACGGCATTTTACACGATCATGCCGTTCGGCCCGTTTGGGAATCCATGGCCCGGCTGACGTCCGAGCAGTAGATTTCCGGATTTTTACCGGTGGGGAAGAGCATAAACAGCAGACAGGTTTTCCGTGTCTGCTGTTTGTACTTTATGAACTTCGTAAAAAAGATTCAGTGTCCAGACCTGTCCACTTTGCGAAAGAAAAATCCAACGGTACATTCAGATGGCTACAGCATTTCCAGTTGATTCTGCAATAAGTTTGCGTTTCTCCCCCGCCGAAGGCGGGAAAGAAACGTGTTTTGTCTCGCAAACTAAAATGGAATTGCTGTAGATAAAAACTGTTGACAAATTAGAAAGCTACCTTTATAATATATGAAGGTAGCTTAATAAAATTCGGACGGCCCGATCTAAGGAGGAAAAACGATGAGCGAGAGCAAATACAGCAGGTTGGTGGAGCAGTTTATGCAAATCCAATGGCTGCTCATCCGGCATCACCACCACAACCATATGGCTTTCGGCCTGACGGGGAATCCATACCGCGGTCAGGGACGGGTGTTGAAATTGCTGAAAATGAAGCCGGAAATCACGCAGAAAGAGCTTTCGGACTTAATGGATATGCGTCCCCAGTCTTTGGGGGACCTGCTGAAAAAACTGGAGCAGAAAGGGTACATCACGCGTACGCCGTCGGAGGATGACAAGAGGGTCATGATTATCCGTTTGACCGAGAAAGGGAGAAACGCTGAAATTCAGGACGATAGGCAGCTTGGGTTTGAAACATTATTCGACTGTCTCTCGGAAGAAGAGCAGACGAAGCTGGGGGAATATCTGGAGCGCATTATAGACGATTGGCGCGGCGACAATGAACAGGAGTTCGGATCCGGGCATTTTGGGCACGATGGTTTCTGGAATCGGCACAGCTAAGAGGACGGCGCATACCACCCGAATCCTGTAAGGAGGTTAGAGAATGGACAATAATGCGATAACCCCTTCGCTTGAGAATTACCTTAAAACGATATACCTCCTGCACAAGGTAGACAGTTCCGTCCGGCTTATCGACATTGCCGAAAGGATGTCTGTGTCGAAACCGAGTGCAAACAGGGCGGTTGCGGAGCTGTCGGAAAAAGGATTTGTGGAACACGAGAAATTCGGTCCCATACGGCTGACCGATCAGGGAATTGCAACAGCGCAAAAACTGCTCGCCAAGTTTGACACAATCAAGCGCTTTTTAATGAATGTACTGAACCTCAGCGAAGCTCTGGCGGTAAGCGAGGCCTGCGTCCTTGAGCATACAATCCAGGATGTGACATTGAATCAAATGGCGGCACTGATATGAATACGCCGAGCCGGGTTGAAATTCCGCCGCATTTTTGCGGCGGCGATCGACACTTCAGAGTGGAAACATGGTATAATCAATTCAAAACATAATGGTCGTTTATCCATGGACGAAGTATTTCAACGATCATACTGGAGTGCCTATGAAGAAAAATCAACAGAATAAGTGGAAACGGGATTTCCTCACCATTGCCGCGGGGCAGACGGTATCGCTCATCGGCAGCGCCGCCGTGCAGTTTTCCCTGATCTGGTGGCTGGCCACGGAAACGGCATCGCCGATCATGATGTCGGTCGCCGGCATGTTCGCTTTTTTGCCGCAGTTTCTTCTCGGTCCCTTTGCGGGCGTTTGGATCGACCGCCTTCATCGAAAAACCGTCATGATAGCGGCGGACCTTTTCACTGGATTGGCAGCCCTTGTTTTCGCCTTCTTTTTCCTGTATGGCAATCCGCCTTACTGGTCGGTCTGCGCGGTACTGGGGATCCGGGCGGTGGGCAACGTGTTTCAAAGTCCGGCTGTTCAGGCCGCAGTACCCATGCTGGTGCCGCAGGAGGAACTGGTGCGCGCCAACGGCTGGAGCCAGTTCCTGCAGTCGGGGGCTTTTCTGCTGGGTCCCGTATTGGGCGCGGCCATGTATGCCGCCCTGCCTCTTTGGATCATATTGCTGTCCGATCTGGCGGGGGCTCTCGTAGCCAGCGCCACGGTATTATTTGTTAAAATACCGGATCCGGAACGAGGGGCAAAGCAAAAACCGCGCTTTTTCCATGAAATGAAGGAAGGCGCGGCGACAATCTGCCGGGACAGGAAGCTGTGTATCGTGACGGCGGCTACCTTCTTTATTCTGGTGTTTTACGCGCCTCTCTCCACCTATTATCCGCTCATGACCAGCGGCTATTTCCGCTCCGACGCCTGGCACGCCGGCATGGTCAACTTTGCTTACGCGGGGGGGATGATGCTCTGCGCTGTATTGTTGGGAAGGTTTGGTATCATCAAAAATAAGTTCCCGGTCATCCATCTGGGGCTTTTTGTCATGGGAATATCCTCGTTACTGTGCGGCCTGTTGCCTGCGGAGATGTTCTGGTTCTGGGTGTTCGCGGCATTGTGCGCGCTGATCGGGGCCGGCACCAACCTGTATAACATCCCTTATATCGCCTATATGCAGGAGACCATCGCCCCGGACAAAATGGGGCGCGCCTTTTCCCTGATCAGCAGCCTCAGTTCATCGACTATGCCTTTGGGGCTGCTCATAGCGGGCCCAATTGCCGAAAAGCGGGGAGTCTCGTTGTGGTTTTTTGTTTCCGGGATCGCAATGCTGCTGCTGACATGCGTCAGCGCCCTGCTCGTCCTTCTAAAAAATCCGGATGAAAGCCGCAATAAAAAATATAATTGACATTAGACGAATAACATGATAATCTAAACACGGTCGTCTATATAGGACGAGAATTTACTGACCGCTTCTATTTTTTAGAGGTTCAGGGCCTACGGACAGCCCGGTCGACTGCCGCCGCGGAGCGATCCGCATTATTGATTGCGTTAAAAGCGCAACTTTTATAAGCTGGCAACTTAATTGCCTGTTGGGTTCATTCGCCCGAAGTGTACTATGGTACACACTTGTAAAACGGTCAATAAGAGTAGTAAAAGTAAGTTCTTTGCTATATAGACTCTGAAACATCAGCACGAAAGCAATCCCTCCTTACGGCATATCCATGTAAAAAGTCGTGGTGTTCCGTGCGGTGCTGTTTATATTGAATTGATTTTATAGGTGTGTCACAGTATACTGTGGCGCACTTATTTTTATCTTTGGAGGAATTATCATGGCGGATAAGCTAAGCCTGTACGGTTTTAATAATCTGACAAAATCGCTCTGTTTCAATATTTATGATATTTGTTATGCCAAAACTCCCCGCGAGCAGCAGGACTATATCAAATACATCAACGAGCAGTACAACTCCGAGCGCCTGACCGCGATCCTTACCCACCTGACGGAAATGATCGGCGCGACGGTGCTGAATATTTCAAAGCAGGACTACGAACCGCAGGGGGCGTCGGTCACCCTTTTAATCGCCGAAGAAAGCATGGTGCAAAACCTCAGCGGCGAAATAGTGGTGGCGCATCTGGATAAAAGCCATGTCAGCGTACACACCTATCCCGAATATCATCCCGGGACCTCGATTGCAACCTTTCGGGTGGATATCGACGTAGCCACCTGCGGGGAGATTACGCCGCTTTCCACTCTCGAGTTTCTCATCAACAGCTTTGACTCGGATATCATCACCATGGATTACCGCGTACGCGGCTTTACCCGCGACGTGGAAGGAAAAAAGCTGTTTACCGACCAGAAAATCAGCTCGATCCAGAATTTCATTACGCCGGAAACGCTGAAAAAATATGATGCCATTGACATCAACGTTTATCAGGCAAATATCTACCACACCAAAATGCTGATCAAGGATATCGTTCTGCAGAACTACCTTTTTAATTCCGATGTTTATGAAATCCCGCCAAAGCTGCGTTTGAACATTACACAGGCACTGCGGCAGGAGATGATCGAGATTTTCAGCGGCGAAAACATTTATCAGGAGGGTGGGGACCGATGAAACAAAATCAGGCTCCCCTTTATGAAGCACTGGAGCGCGTGAGGGACGGCGGTCTTGTACCGTTCGATGTTCCGGGGCATAAGCGGGGCAAGGGCAACCGGGAGCTGACCGAGTTTTTGGGTGAACGCTGCCTTTCCGTCGATGTCAATTCGATGAAGCCTCTGGACAACCTGTGCCATCCCACGGGGGTGCTCCAAGAAGCCGAAGCATTGGCCGCACAGGCCTTTGGCGCGGCACACGCTTTTTTTATGGTGGGCGGTACGACCTCTTCGGTGCAGGCGATGATTCTCTCCCACGTGAAGGCGGGCGAGCGGATTATCCTGCCGCGCAACGTGCACCAGAGCGCAATCAACGCCCTGGTGCTCTGCGGCGCGGTGCCGGTTTATATCAATCCCCAAACCGACAAAAAAATCGGTATCGCACTGGGCATATCGGTCGCCGATGTCAAACAGGCGATCGCGGAGCATCCCGAAGCGAAAGCGATTTTAGTCAACAATCCCACCTACTACGGCATCTGCTCTGATTTAAAGCAAATCACCCGGCTCGCCCACGCGCAGGGGATGAAAGTGCTGGTGGACGAAGCCCACGGTACGCACTTTTATTTTGGTAAGGATATGCCGGTTTCCGCTATGGCGGCGGGCGCGGATATGGCTGCCGTCAGCATGCATAAATCGGGCGGCTCGCTTACGCAAAGCTCGATCCTGCTGTGCGGGGAGCATGTAAACGCCCACTATGTGCGGCAGATGATCAATCTGACCCAAACCACCAGCGCTTCTTACCTGCTGCTTTCCAGCCTGGACATTTCCCGCCGCAACCTCGCTCTGCGCGGGGAAGAGCTGTTTGAAAAGGTCAAGCGCTTTTCGCAGTATGCCCGGGAGGAAATCAACAAGCTGGGTGATTATTACGCCTACGGCAGGGAACTGTGCAACGGCGACAGCGTTTTTGATTTTGACGTCACCAAGCTTTCGGTCAACACCCGTGCTCTGGGTTTGGCGGGCATTGAGGTCTACGATATTCTGCGCGAGGAATATGACATTCAGGTGGAATTCGGCGATTTGGGGAATATCCTTGCCTACATTTCACTGGGGGATAAAAACAAGCATATCGAACGGCTTATCAGTGCCCTGGGTGAAATCCGGCGGCTTTACAAGCGCCCTGTCAGAGAGATGCCCGAGAGCGAATATATCAGCCCCGATGTGGTGCTTTCCCCGCAGGCGGCCTTTTACGGCGATAAGCAGAGCCTTCCGCTCGCACAGTGCGCGGGCAAAATATGTGCCGAATTTGTGATGTGCTATCCGCCGGGAATCCCGATCCTTGGCCCGGGCGAGCGTGTTACCGGGGAAATCATTGCATACATCCGGTATGCAAAAGAAAAGGGCTGCTTGCTTACGGGGCCCGAAAGCATGGATGCAAGCTGCCTGAACGTGCTGAAAGGAGAAGGGTGATGGACGATTTATGGTACAGCGAATATGATACGCCCAACGTGCGCTTTTCGATCAAGGTAAACGCGCAGTTACACAGCGAGCAAAGCGATTATCAGAAAATCGCCGTGTATGACTCCCCCGAGTTCGGGCGCTTTTTGACACTGGACGGCGTGCTGATGCTCACCGAGCGGGACGAGTTTATCTACCATGAGATGATTACTCACGTTCCGATGGCGGTCGGGCCGGATACCAAACGGGTGCTGCTGATTGGCGGGGGAGACGGCGGCGCGGCCAGAGAGCTCGGTAAATATCCCGACATTGAGCGGATCGACGTTGTGGAGATTGATCAGCGCGTGGTGGCCGTCTGCAAACAGTATCTGCCCCGGACCGCCTGCGGGTTTGATAACCCAAAGGTCCGGCTGCATTTTAACGACGGTCTGCGCTTTGTCCGTTCGGCGGAGGAGGAATACGACCTGATCATCGTCGATTCCACCGACCCTTCGGGACCGGGTGAAGTGCTTTTTACTAAAGAGTTTTACGGCAACTGCCTGAAAGCGCTGCGCCGGAACGGGATCATGGTCAACCAGCACGAAAGCCCCTTCTACGGCGAGGATGCCAAAGCCATGAAGGCGGCGCATAAGCGGATTGTTTCGGTTTTTCCGCTGGCGCGTGTCTATCAGGCGCATATCCCCACCTATCCCTCGGGACAGTGGCTGTTCGGCTTCGCCTCCAAGGGGCCGCACCCGCTGAAAGACCTGGATGCGGCACGCTGGAACGCCTTGGGCATTCCGACACGTTACTACAATACCAATCTGCACAGGGGCTCGTTTTATCTGGCAAATTATATCGAGGAGGCACTGAGCGAAAATGAATAGGAATCTGCAATGCTTTTTATCCTGCGAAGCACAGTATGACGAGGCGGATATCGCGCTCTTTGGCGTGCCGTTTGACGGTACGGCCTCCTTTCGCCCCGGCGCACGCTTTGGCCCCGCTGCAATCCGCGGCGAAAGCTTTGGGCTTGAAACCTACTCGCCGTACTGCGGCCGTGACCTTGCCGACTGCCGTATCTTTGACGGCGGCGATTTGGAGCTGCCCTTCGGAAATCCCCGGCGGATGCTCGCGCTGACGCAGGAGTATACCGCGCGGGTGCTGGCGGACGGCAAGCTGCCCGTTATGCTGGGCGGCGAACACTTGATTACCCTTGGTGCGGTACGGGCGGTGCTGGAGCGTTATCCCGGGCTGCATGTCATCCACTTTGACGCGCATACCGACCTGCGCAGCGATTATCTGGGTGAGGAGCTTTCCCACGCCACGGTCATGCGGCAGATCTGGAAGCTGATGGGGGACGGCAGGATCCACCAGTTCGGCATCCGCAGCGGAGAGCGGTACGAATTTGAATTTGCAGGAGCCCATACCGACCTTCATCCGTTCAACCTGCACGATTTTGAGTCGTTTCTTCCCAGTCTGGCGGGAAAACCCGTCTACTTCTCGCTGGATTTGGATGTGCTGGACCCCTCTGTGTTTTGCGGCACGGGCACTCCCGAACCGGGCGGGGTCGGTTTCCAGGAGCTGTTGGATGCCGTCCTGCAGCTGCACCGGCTGAACGTTGTGGGCTGTGATGTGAATGAGCTTTCCCCCCACTACGACCACAGCGGGGCCTCCACAGCCGCCGCCTGTAAAATCGTCAGAGAATTGCTATTACAGCTAAAAGGAGAAATGGAAAATGGGTAAATGTATGATCATCGGCTGCGGAGGTGTGGCGGGCGTTGCCATCCACAAGTGCTGCCAGAACAGCGATGCCTTTGAAGAAATTATGATTGCCAGCCGCACCAAATCCAAATGCGACGCTCTGAAGGATTTGCTGCAGGGCAGTACCAAAACCAAGATCCGCACCGCGCGGGTAGATGCCGACAAGGTGGACGAGCTTGTTGCGCTGATCCGGGACTTTCAGCCCGACGTCGTTTTGAATCTGGCCCTGCCTTATCAGGATTTAAGCATTATGGAGGCGTGCCTTGCCACCAAAACGCACTACATCGATACCGCCAACTACGAACCGCCGGATACCGCTAAATTTGAGTACAAGTGGCAGTGGGATTACCGTGAGCGCTTTCGCGAGGCGGGGATCTGCGCGCTGCTGGGCAGCGGCTTTGACCCCGGCGTAACCGGCGTGTTCTCGGCCTATGCGCTCAAGCACCAATTCGATGAAATCAACGAGATCGATATCCTCGACTGCAACGGCGGGGACCACGGTTATCCCTTTGCCACCAACTTTAACCCCGAAATCAACATCCGCGAGGTATCCGCCAAGGGCAGCTACTGGCAGGACGGAGGCTGGGTGGAAACCGAACCGATGGAGATCAAGCGCCGGTACGACTTTGCGGGAGTAGGGCCCAAGGATATGTACCTGCTGCATCATGAGGAAATCGAAAGCCTTGCCCTCAACATTCCCGGTATCCGCCGCATCCGCTTTTTCATGACCTTTGGCGAAAGCTATCTGACCCACCTGAAGTGTCTGGAAAACGTGGGCATGACCTCCATCAAGCCGATTCTGTACGAGGGGAAAGAGATCGTACCCCTGCAGTTTTTAAAGGCGGTCCTGCCCGACCCTGCCTCGCTTGGCCCGCGCACGGTCGGCAAGACGAACATCGGCTGCATCTTCCAGGGGAAAAAGGACGGCAAGGATAAAACCTACTGCCTCTACAATATCTGCGACCATCAGGAATGCTATCGTGAGGTAGGCTCCCAGGCGATTTCGTATACCACCGGCGTGCCCGCTATGATCGGCGCTATGCTGGTAATGAACGGCACATGGAACAAACCGGGGGTCTGGAATATGGAGGAATTTGACCCCGATCCGTTCATGGACGCACTCAATCAATGGGGGCTGCCCTGGATCGAGGACTTTGCCCCCGTCCTGGTGGAATGATGGATCCCCGTATCTTTGCGCTCCCCACCCCTTGCTATGTGGTGGATGAGGAGCTTCTCATAAAAAATCTGGAAATCCTCCGCGACACCGCCCGGCGGGCCGGCTGCAAAATCCTGCTGGCGCAAAAGGCCTTCTCGATGTTTGCGGTCTATCCGATGATCGGGCAGTATCTTGACGGAACCACTGCGAGCGGGCTTTTTGAAGCAAAACTGGGACACGAAGAAATGGGTGGCGAAACGCATATTTTTTCGGCCGCTTATCTTGAAAATAATTTTGAAGAAATATTAAGAATCTGCGACCACATTATCTTCAATTCTTTTCATCAGTGGGAAAAGTATAAGCGCAAGTCGCTTGCTTCCGGCAAAAGCTTCGGAATCCGGATCAATCCGGATCATTCTACGCAGGAGCACGGTATCTACGACCCTTGTGCGCCCGGTTCGAGGTTGGGGGTAACAATCCAAAACTTTCGCCCCGACCTGCTTGAGGGGATCGAGGGACTGCATTTTCACACTCTGTGCGAGCAAAGCAGCGATGCGTTAATCGAAACACTGGCGGCGGTAGAGGACAAGTTCGGGGCGTTTTTGCCGCGGATGAAATGGGTGAATTTCGGGGGCGGGCACCACATTACCCGCCCGGATTATGACCGGGACGCGCTGATTGCCTGTATCCGGCGCTTTCAGGAAAAATACGGCGCCGAGGTTTATCTTGAGCCGGGGGAAGCGGTGGCGCTGAACGCGGGCTTTCTGGTAACCAGTGTGCTTGATATTGTAAAAAACGGTGTCGAAACAGCCCTGCTGGATGCTTCGGCGGCGTGCCATATGCCCGATGTGATCGAAATGCCCTACCGTCCGCCCCTTTACGAAAGCGGAAAAGCCGGCGAAAAAGCATACACCTACCGTCTTGCGGGGGCTACCTGTCTGGCGGGAGACGTCATTGGAGATTACTCCTTCGACCAACCCTTAAAGCCGGGAGACCGCCTTGCCTTTTGCGACATGGCGATCTATTCGATGGTAAAAAACAATACTTTTAACGGGATCTGCCTGCCATCCATCGCACTGCGCAGGCAAACCGGCGAACTGACGGTGATCAGGAGCTTCGGGTACGCCGATTTCAAAAACAGGTTGTCTTAATAACGCTTTGTCTGCAATCCGGGCCGCTCCCGAAGGAGGACTGGATTCTCCCGGCTCGCACCGGCTGTTTCTGCTTACCGATCGCTTCGCCATAGAAAAAAGGGCCCGCATCTGCGGACCCTTTGAATCTGCTTTAGCAGGTTCGTCAAACGTCTTGTCGTTTGAGGAACAAAAATCCACGAGCTACGCGCGTGAGATTAAGAGCTTAAGCAAAGAGCATCACCTATCTGGTATAATGACGAGTGTTCAAGCCGTCAAGAAACAGAAGAAAGGTGATGCTCCATGGCAAACAGTTTAGCACATACAAAATGGGTGTGCAAGTATTGGAATTAAATCAGGAAATCCCCCTTCAGCCAATAGGCCAGCGGGGGACCATTTTATCCTGACTTATTTTGAACTGCATTGATTTTCTCCCTACATTCACGACAAATACTGTAGCCTCTGAATGTTGTGAGTTTATGCATACTGTTACAAAAGACACATGCAGGCTTGTATTTCTTCAAGACAACTCTTCCATTCTCAACATAAATTTCAAGGGGATCCTGCTCTTTTATTTTGAGTTTTATTCTTAACTTTTTTGGCAATGCAACGCGTCCAAACGTATCAGCATAACGAATCGCCCCAGTAGATTTCATTTATTTATCGCCTGCATTTCAAATTAAATTTTTATGTGTTCTATTATATAATTCGATGGACTAAGACAAATTTGTGGGGTAATCAATCTCGTCTGGAACTAAAAAACCCTCTGCCGGCTAATTCAAGTCAGCAGAGGGTTTTTAATGCCTATTCCGTTTTTTGTTCCCGGTCTGCGCCGTATTCTGCTTCACTTCTGCGGCCTGGTCCACTCCGGTCTGTGCAGCTTGCAGATGCGGGGTCAGCCGTACCAATAACCGGCGCGCTGCTCTGTACGATCGTTGCCGCCCCGGCATTGGCCGCATCCACAAGAACTTACCGACTATGTAGGCAACGACGGTTGCACCGGCCATAATCAGCGCAGTAATCTGCGTCGCCACCCAGGGCGACGACAAGCAGCGCCGCAAACGATACGATTGCCGCCCGCTTTCCGGAAAGGTACACAGTTGAGCCAGCATATTGCCTATCTGCGCGATTTTTTTCGCTGCTATAAAGATTTCCCGACGGAGCAGCTGGACACATTGGAAATTCTGCTTGAAAAGCTCTACGCGAACTTTAAAATTACAGACGAAACAGATTACAGCAAGCTCACGTCAGAAGATTATCCCATTCTTTCCGATCTGTTTCATTTGGCGCACCACGAACTGGAAACCTATCAGGACACCGGCAGTCAGCTGTACACAAAAGATATTCTCCGTTCCCTGACGCTGAGCCTGCGGTCGATCTGCATCGGCTCTGAAAGCACCTTCTTTAACGGCCACACCAATATCATCAACGCAGATTTCATTGACTTCTCCGTCAAGGGAATGATGGACACCAACGAAAACCTGAAAAATGCCATGTTCCTTAACATCTTCTCCTATATGAGCCATAAGTTCCTGACAGAAGGAGCTACGGAGCTGGCCGTGGACGAACTGCATCTTTTCCTGCAGAACAAAATCGCAATCGACTATATCCGCAGCTTCATGAAGCGCGGCCGCAAAAAGATTCCGGCGTCATTATTGCAAGCCAGAATGTAGAAGATCTGATGCTGCCGAGTATTGTGGAATACACCCGGCCGCTGTTAAGCATTCCAACACACAGTTTCCTGTTTAACCCCGGTGAAAATTGCGACGAGGCCGATTTCCAGCGCCTGTTATCCCTGCAGCAGTGTGAATACAATCTGATCCGTGAACCGAACCGGGGCTTCTGCCTGTTCAAATGCGGAAACGAACGATACCATCTGCATGTTATTGCGCCGCCGTATAAGAGAGAGCTGTTCGGGGACGCCGGTGGCCGATAATGGGCGCCGCGGCATCTGCCCTGCTCAAATTTGCCAAGGTGGGGGCATGGAAAGTAATCGGCGGAATCGATAACTCAAGATATCCGGATAAGGAAGACATTCGGGGCAGCTCATCCGGGCGTTTTACGAGAGGAAGACCAGGAAGGTCCCTGTCCGTGATGCTGACGGAAATCCTGTTCTGGACGGGAACGGAAATAAGACCTACACAATGAAAGAATACACAGTGCCGGTTACGGATTCCACGAAGATTTTTCAGAACATCGAATCTATTTTCCGGATTTCCATCAGCGAGTCAGAGCGAGAATACATGATAAACCTTTCGCAATTTTTGATGGATTATAGCCCGTCCACTGTGTCAGAACAGATAACCGCTTATGAAGGACTGATCAGCAATATTGTTCTCAATACGGCATTCCTCAGTATGCTTCCCTCGTAATGGCCATCATGCAGAACGAAAGCGGCGGGACCGGCAACGACCCGATGCAGTGCGGTGAGAGCCCTCTCAATACGGAATACCCGCAAAGGCATAACGGGATCACCGATCCGGAATATTCGATCAACATCGGCATCAAATACTTTGAAAGTTGCCTAAGGGCAGCGAAATGCAAATCTCCAGATGACGTTCAGGAAATCAGCCTTGCCCTGCAGGGCTACAATTTCGGGAATGGATACATCAACACTGGGCGCCGAAAAAAGGTGGCTACACACAGGCGAATGCCGTCGAATTCTCACAGCTGCAGGCGGCGCGGCT
Organism: Caproiciproducens sp. CPB-2; assembly: GCF_036287215.1. Lineage (NCBI taxonomy): Bacteria > Bacillati > Bacillota > Clostridia > Eubacteriales > Acutalibacteraceae > Caproiciproducens > Caproiciproducens sp. CPB-2. The sequence goes on along the minus strand of NZ_CP142860.1, from coordinate 2,338,579 downwards.
GGAATGGGACAGCTATGGTGACGTTCAACTATGTCAGCCATGTGCTTCGCTATTACAGCACGGCCGGAAGCTCCGGAAGCGGTATCTTCGGCTATCCGATCAAAGTGGGGAAATACACGATCTCATCACCCTTTGGTTACCGTTCCAACCCAACGACAGGCAAGTACACCCTTCATAAGGGTGTGGATTTCGCGGCAGCTTATGGAACGCCGATCTACGCCAGCGAATCCGGGAAGGTAATCTTCGCTGATTTCGGAATCACAGGAGGCGGTTACGGCGGCTATGGAAATGTTGTCGCAATTCAGCATTCATCCTCCACAATTTCCCTGTACGGCCACTGCTCACAGCTGCTGGTGAAGAAAGGAGATACCGTACAGAAAGGGCAGGTGATCGCTCTGGTCGGAAGCACCGGAGAATCCACCGGAAACCACTGCCACTTTGAAATCCGTGAAAACGGAAAAGCTGTTGATCCGATGGGCTTCCTGAAATAGAAAGTGTTATTTTTTCTCTGCTTTAGGCGCTCATTTTCGCCGAAATTCTTTGATAAATGCGCCGGAAAGTGCTATAATATTATTAATAAAAGGAGGGCTGACCGATGAAAGATATTGAGAAAATAATAGGCGAAGTCAATGGCACGATGGCCATGGAAGGTATGCCCTTAACAGCACAGGATAAGCAAAGATTGCGTGAATGTATCACGGGGAAAACGTCCTATGACGATATGGTAAAAAAGCTTGTGAAAAAGCATACTGTTCGTCCGTTCAGGTGACTTTATGAATGATTATCAATATGAGTACGATTGGGATAGCAAGTATTGTTATCCCAATTCCTTTACTCTCATCAATAAGCTGGGCATACAAGATGCTAAGGCACTGAATGAAGCTGAACGGGAAATCACTGCCATGCGTGTGTCTCAGATCAAAGAAAATCCTTGCAAGGGCGATTTTGACCTAAAGCATTTACAGGCGATACATCGGTTCCTTTTTCATGATGTTTATTCGTGGGCCGGCCAGCTGCGCACGGTGAACATTTCAAAGGGGAATCAGTTCTGCAACTGCATGTACATTGAATCCGGCTCAAAACTTGTCTTTGACAAATTAAAACAGGAAGATCGATATTTGATCGGAACGCCTACCGATGTGATCGGCGAGAAGCTGGCCTACTATTTGGGAGAGATCAACGTTATTCATCCGTTTCGGGAAGGTAATGGGCGAACACAGAGAGTATTTATAGAAAGCCTGGCACGGATCGCAGGATATCAAGTGGATTTTACGAATGTGTCTGGCCGAGAAATGATAGAGGCCAGCGCCGATGCCTTTAACTGCGACTACCGTAAAATGACAGATTTATTTCAAAGGATTACGTCACCCATATCGTCTATAGAGCAGGAAGAATACATTCGGCTTGTGATGCCAAAAGGAGCATCATTCTTAAAGATCTATCATGAATCGAGTGAATATCAGTAAGAGTCGGAAGATCAGGAAATCACATTAGAATAAAGAATATCATTCAGAGCCATCGGAAAACAATCCGGTGGTTTTTTTATGCCCAGCAGTTGAAAAACATGTTATTTTTTCTCTGCTTTAGGCGCTCCCGACCGGCTGGCCGAACACATCTAACTTAAAAAAGAAGAGGTAATTTTATCATGAAGACAATCACGGTGAAGCTCAAAATTGATTCGCATGAGCTGGGCTATGTGATTGCTGAGTTCTTGAAACACTCAGTTGATAAAAAAATCTGGAAGTTTAATTAGAAGAACTAAATACTGCTTTTGCTGATTTTCGAGAAAGTACTATTGAAAATCTAAATGTTTATAAAAACTCTTATTTTTTGATCAAAAATCAGGCAATTGAACACACGAAAAACACTATCCAGGTACTTTATAAAGGATTTCATCATAGGCTTTCTGAGTTTCCCATTCGGATGTCTCTATGCACAACAAATTTCACATACATGATATAATCAGGATCGAAAGATTCCTGCGGCACAGCAAATGCGCGTTACTTTTCGCTTTCGCGTCCAATGATGGACAGATAACGGTACACACTGGCGTTACTGCAGCGCAGTAAGTGGGAAACGCGTCCCACGCATCCCTTCACGAGAAACACACCCTTGTCGCTTAACTTGCGGATAATCGTGATTCGGTCTTCCTGGTTGAAGTGCTCCGGAATATGATCGCCAAAAAGTTCCGTTACCGTACTGTTGATGGAATAGTCCAAATCATCAAAAAAGGTTTCCTTTGGAGCAGCCTCACCGCCGGCGCTGTTAATCAATACCGGATTGCCCGCATACTTCAGTCCTCCAAGTTCGAGCAATGCGTTGCTGATCTGTGAAAAGCAAGAGGTGTCGTAATTTATGCATATCATGCCAAGCAGTTGATCGTTCTCTTTAATAAAAAAGGTGGAAGAACGCAGCAAACGGCCGTTTTGTGAGCGCCCCTCGTAGCCGGCAATATAGTCCTGTTCTTTCCATGCCCCATTGTTGATAATCTGGCGGGCAAGGTCAGTCAGCGGGGAACCTACCTGACGGCCGCTGATATGACTGTTGGAAATCGCGACAATACAGCCCGCCCGACAGTCCTGCAAGGCAACCTCGCAGGATAAACCGATAGCCTGTCCCAAAAAGGGAATCAGCTTTTTATAATAATCCATAATGTTTGTCATCAGACACACTCCTTGAAGAAGTAATGAACGGTCTTGTGAGGTAGAAATCGTATATAGTTTTATGATATTGTCCATTTTACCATATTCGGCAATCTTATACAATACAATAATAATTTATTATTTTGTAAAATTTCTTTTTTTAATAATTATTGTTGATAATAGCAACAAATAATAGAATAATTAATTGTTGCTTATGTATATTGCAATTATTATAATAAAAAATTATAATATTTTACAAAGAAAACCAATTTACCAATAAAAAATTATTATGAAAAGGCGGTAATCATGAAAAACGTTGTTTCCAGTACCAGCGCTCCGGCAGCAATCGGCCCGTATTCTCAGGCAATCACCGCAAACGGCTTTGTGTTTGCGTCGGGTCAGCTTCCGATTGACCCTTCCACAGGCGGCTTTCCTGAAGGTGGCGTCACGGCGCAAAGCGAGCAATCCATTAAAAATCTTAAAACCGTTCTTACAGAAGCTGGCTGCAGTCTTGATGACGTGGTAAAGACAACTGTATTTTTGAAGGACATCGGAGACTTTGCTGCGATGAACGACGTGTATTCGCAACATTTCAAGCAACAGTGCCCCGCACGTAGCGCGATTGAAGTGGCAAACCTGCCTAAGGGCGCCGTGGTTGAGATTGAGGCAATTGCAGTTTTACCAAAATGAACAAAAGGAGGGAAATCAATGAACGAATGCTTTAAATCTGTGCATTGGGAGCACCCTGAAGAAGGAAAGGCATATTCTGTGGAGCGTTTCGGCGTTGCGCATGCCAAAGATGTCAACTCCTTTCATAAAAGCTTTCCAGAGTACAGCGTCACCCCGCTCGTCGAGCTGTGCTCTTTGGCAAAGCAGTTGGGGTTGGGAGACATCTGGGTGAAGGACGAAAGCTTCCGGTTCGGTCTTAATGCCTTCAAGGTTCTGGGAGGCAGCTACGCAATTGGTAGGTACCTGTCAAAACGACTTAGAGTTCCTCTTTCGCAGCTGCCCTATGAGCGAATGACAAGCGACAAAGTGAAGCAAAAGCTTGGCTCGCTTACCTTTGTGACCGCGACCGACGGAAACCATGGCAGAGGCGTGGCTTGGACAGCAAACAGACTGGGACAGAAGAGCGTGGTGTACATGCCCCAAGGCAGCGCTCAGGAACGGCTCGAAAATATCCGGGCATTGGGCTCCGAGGCTTCGATTACCGATCTGAACTATGATGACGCGGTACGTTTGGCAAATGAAAATGCGGAAAAGTACGGCTGGATTATGGTGCAGGATACGTCATGGGAGGGTTATGAGGACATTCCCGGATGGATTATGGAGGGCTACACCACCATGGCATACGAAGCGGCACAGCAGCTCCGGGAGCAAAAGCCAACACACATTTTCTTACAAGCCGGTGTTGGGGCGATGTCGGGAGGTGTCACAGGCTTTTTTGCGGATTTGTACAAGGACGACCCGCATCCGCCAATCATTACGATTGTGGAGCCTAATCAGGCGGATTGCCTTTACCGCACCGCCTATGCTAATGACGGCAGGCTGCATTTCGTAAAAGGCGAAATGCACACCATCATGGCCGGACTTGCCTGCGGTGAGCCGTGTACCATCGGCTGGCAGGTGCTGCGTGACCACGCGGACAACTTTGTATCCATGCCTGACTATGTGGCGGCCAAAGGCATGAGGATTCTGGGCAACCCGCTGCCGGGAGATACAAGAATCATATCCGGCGAAAGCGGCGCGTCAACGCTCGGCCTTGTGGCGGAGCTGATGCAAAACAGCAGTCTCGGATGGCTGCGTGACCAGCTTAAAATAGATGCGTCATCCAAGGTGCTTTGTTTCTCCACCGAAGGGGATACCGACAAAGACGGTTATCGTAATATCGTATGGGATGGAAAACATTCCAGCTTTGAATAGAAAGTATATTTAGAAAGAATATGGAGGCAAGGCATATGCTGACAAAAGAAAGACAGGACGCAGTGATTGAGCTTTGCAGAAAGCTTATTCGCCAAAAAAGTTACTCAGGTGAGGAAAGCGGCGTTGCTGCCGAGCTGAAGTCGTTTTTTGAGGGACATGGTTTTGATGATGTGTTCGTGGACGACTATGGCAACACGATCGGACACATCAAAGGCAACCGCCCGGGGAAAAAGTTGCTTTTTGACGGACACATGGACACAGTTCCCGTGACCGACCCCGCCGTTTGGGTGCATGACCCGTTTGCCGCTGATATTGCGGACGGAAAAATCTGTGGCAGAGGCACCTCGGACATGAAAGGAGCGCTTTCTGCAATGGCATCGGCCGCCGCAAACTTTGCCGCCGATAACGGCAAGAATTTCGCGGGCGATATCTATGTGGCAGGCGTGGTGCATGAAGAGTGTTTTGAGGGTGTTGCCGCCCGAAGAATCAGTGGACGAGTCCAACCGGACTATGTGGTCATCGGCGAAGCGTCGAATCTGAACATCAAAATTGGGCAGCGCGGCCGCGCGGAGATTGTAGTTGAAACCTTTGGCAAACCTGCGCACTCCGCAAACCCCGAAAAGGGCATCAATGCTGTTTACAAAATGTGTAAGGTGGTAGAGGCCATTCGGACGCTTGAACCTACGCATCATCCTGTATTGGGCAACGGTATTATGGAACTCACCGACGTAAAGAGCTCACCGTACCCGGGTGCCTCGGTGGTACCGGAATACTGCCGTGCCACCTATGACCGCCGCCTGCTGGTTGGCGAGACAAAGGAAGGCGTGCTCAAGCCCATTCAGGATTTGCTGGACAAGCTGATGGCAGATGACAGCGAGCTGAAAGCAAAGGTGTCCTACGCAGTGGGAACCGAAACCTGCTATACCGGCAATAAAATTACGGGCGAGCGTTTCTTCCCCGGCTGGCTCTACGACAAAGAGGAACCGTTTGTACAGGACGTTCTGAAGGAAATGCAGGCGGAGGGATTTGAGCCGCAGATTACCCAATACAACTTCTGCACCAACGGCAGCCACTATGCCGGAGAAGAGGGAATCAAAACACTCGGCATTGGACCGTCGCAGGAAAATCTGGCGCATACGCTCAACGAATATATTGAGATTGAACAGCTCACCAAAGTCACCGAGGCATACTACGCGGTGATGAAAGCCCTTTTGAAATAGATTCATTTTGAGGAGGTAAGAAATAATGAGCAGCACACAAATCACGGCATCCGTTATTATTTTGCTGTACATGGCGGCAACTGTGGCGATCGGGTTGATTGCGTCCAGGAGGAAGAAGTCCAAACTGGCGAAGGAAAGCAATGACGACTTCCTGATGGCAGGAAAATCTTTAGGGCCCCTTGTGCTTGCAGGCACTTTGTTTGCGTCCAATACGGGCGGCGCGAGTACAACCGGCATCGCAACCAATGTCTATAAATACGGTTTGTCCGCAAGCTGGTACGTAATCGCCGGGGGCATCGGATTTGTTCTGGTTTCTTTCATCGCTCCCTATTTCAGGAAAGCGCAGGCGAATACCGTACCGGAAATCATCAGCAAGCGTTACGGAAAAGCTTCCCATATTTTTACAGCATTTACATCCATTACCGCGCTTTTCATGGCCACAGGGGCGCAGATTATCGCTACCGCATCCATTATCAGTGTTTTGACTGGCATCGGATTTAACATTGCCGCTATCATCAGCACCGTCGTTGTAATCGTCTATACCATGATTGGCGGCTATAAATCGGTTACTGCGGCAAACCTCATGCACGTTTTGTTCATCACAGTCGGTATGGGAATTGCCATGTTCATTATGGTAAACAATAAAGATGTAGGCGGCTTCGGCGCCCTGTTCACAAAGGCACAGGGTATTCAAGCGGCCTCCGGCGAATCCCTTAATTTGCTGAGCATGACTAAAATCGGCTTTACTACGATTATAGGCTATATCGTGATGTATTTTATGACGTTCCCAACCGGTCAGGAAATCGTACAGACCTTCTGCTCCGCAAAGGACGGAAAATCCGCAAAACTCGGATCTGTGCTGGCAGGTCTTGTGTCCGCTGCGTTCGCAATCATCCCTGCCATTATCGGCCTGATCGCTTATTCATGCATTGACGGCTATGCGGCAGGAGGCATCCAGAAGAATGCCTTGGCAGAAGCCACCATGCGCTTTGCTCCGCCGGTTGTTGCGGGTATTGTTCTGGCGGCAATTGTTGCGGCAACCATCAGCAGCGCCTCTGGCAATATGATCGGCACGGCTACCATGTTCACCAATGACATTTTCACGCCCTATATTAACAAGGGAATAAAGAACGACCAAAAGGAAATTTGGATTTCCCGTGTAGTCATGGTTATTGTTGGCATTGTCGGCCTTATTATAGCACTCACCGCGTCGAACATCATCAGCGTTATGATGAGCGCATTCGCACTGAGAAGTGCAGGGCCCTTCGCGGCATTTATCTGCGGTATCTTCTATAAGAATGTTACGAAACGCGCGGGCTTCATTTCTATTGTGGTTGGTACCGTAGTTGCGGCTATCTGGATTTACGCTCTGCATTCTCCTTGGGATCTCAGCGCAATGGTACCCGGCGGCATCGTGGCATTCATCGCAATTTTCGCAATTTCTGCGATTGATAAGAAAATGGGAATTGCGCCAGCGCCGGAAATTCAGTTTGACGAAGAATAGTGACAGTGCTTAAATAGTATTTTTAGGAGGTAAAATTAAATGAAAACCCTGATTAAAAATGGTCTGATTATAGACGGCAGTGGAAAACCCGGTTTCAAGGGTAGTCTGCTGATTGATGGCGACAGAATTGAAAAGATCGGTGACGTAGCAGAAAGCGGAGATATGAAGGTTATTGACGCCTCCGGTCTCGTAGTATCTCCCGGTTTTATTGATACCCACAGCCACAGTGATGTTCAGATTCTGCTGAATCCCGAAATTCTACCTAAGGTGATGCAGGGCGTGACCACCGAGGTGCTCGGTCAGGACGGTGTTGCAATGGCGCCGCTGCCGGAGCAGTACATCAGCCCGTGGCGGAAAAATCTTGCGGGATTGGACGGCGACAGCGACAAAATTGACTGGCACTTTAAAGATACCGCCGGTTATCTGTCTATGATCGAAAAAGTCGGGCCGGGCATCAACGAGTGCTACCTTGTACCGCACGGTAATATCCGCATGGAGGCAATGGGGCTGGATAACCGCCAGCCGTCGCCGGAGGAGATGCAAAAAATGAGGGACATCACCCGCCGCGAGATGGAAGCCGGCGCGATGGGTCTCTCCACAGGTTTGATCTATATGCCCTGCGCCTATGGCCGCACTGAAGAAATCATTGAGATGTGCAAGGTCGTTGCGGAATACGATGGACTATTCGTTATCCATCAGCGCAGCGAAGCGGACACCATTCTGGAATCAATGGAGGAGGTTATCCGCATTGGCAGGGAGTCCGGCGTACGCACCCACTTTTCGCACTTCAAGGTCTGCGGCAAAAAGAACTGGGATAAGATTGACAAGGTGGTCGCACTGCTTGAAAAGGCGGAAGCCGAAGGCATAAAAGTCTCTTTTGATCAGTATCCGTATGTGGCGGGCAGCACCATGCTGGGCGTGATTTTGCCGCCATGGGTGCACGACGGCGGCACAGATAAGCTCGTGACACGCCTCCACGACAAAGAACTGCGTAAAAAGATGGTCGAGGATATTGAGAACGGAATTCCGGGATGGGATAACTTCGTAGACTTCGCGGGCCTTGACAACATCTATGTCACCAGCGTCAAGAATAAGAAAAACGAAAACGCCATCGGCCTGAGCCTTACACAGCTCGGTGAGCTGCACGGCAAGAATCCTTACGATGCAACCTTTGATTTGCTGATGGAAGAAGAAAACGCCGTTGGCATGGTGGACTTCTACGGCACTGAGGAGCATGTGCGGCGCTTCATGAAGCGCCCGGAGATGAACGCCTGCACCGACGGGTTGCTTGGCGGCAAGCCGCATCCCCGCGTATACGGAACCTTTCCGAGAATTCTCGGAAAGTATGTGCGCGAGGACAAAGCGCTCAAGCTGGAGGAAGCAGTTTACAAAATGACCACCAAACCCGCGGAAACCATGCACATCAAAGAGCGCGGGCAGCTTAAACCCGGCTATTTCGCCGATATTGTGCTGTTTAATCCGGACACCGTCATTGACAAGGGCACCTTCACAGATCCCGCTCAGTATCCGGAAGGCATTGACATGGTAATGATCAACGGTAAAACAGTGGTAAAGGATGGCAAACATACGGGAACTCGCGCCGGATGTGTTCTGCGGAACGGGCACGTGAGCAAATAGCGGAATTGCTTTTAGCAGTGTCCTTAAAATTACACAAACAAAAAGTAAAGCAAGAGCCGCAAGATGAACTAAAAAATTAAAATTTTGACCACCGGATTTTTTATATGCTCCCTTTTGAGAGACAGTGAAAGAGAAAAACACTGTTGAACATGAAGGGAGCATTGCTATGTCAAGAAAAAGCAAAATAGCGATAGCGGAAAAGGAAAGAACAACAAGAGAATATACAGCAGGAAATCTCCCAAGGGAGGAAGCGGCGAGATGGGTCGGAGTTGTCCCCGACGTAATAACGGATTGGACATGGATTTATTATCGTCGGGAGGGAGCGTATAGCCTTCAGGAGGAAATCGCAAGCATTTGGACGCACGTTATCTCCCTGCGGCGGGAAGATGCCGATGCGCTGGGGTATGATCATCAAAAGCCTTGGCGCGATCTGGTCCTGCAGAAGATTGATGTCATTGCGAAAGCGTCCAATATCCCCGTATCCGACCTTCACTGGTACGCCGGAATGCATAATACAACACATTATCCTCACATCCACCTTTTTGTATTTACCGATAATCCGAAAGTCGGCCACCTGAACGTGTCCGGCATCAATAAGATGAAAGGCGGCATATTTATGAGCATAAGACGGAGATCCGGGACAACCTGAAAAAAAAGATCGACGATATTTTGTCAGATATCCAGAGCGGCTCCACCGATCAGCTGAACAGAAAGCAAATAGACTCTCTTTCCAAAAAACTTCTCCAATACTTTTTGGCGGCGGCAAAGCTGGGGCATGAATTCGCTCAGTTTGCAGCTGCCAAAGCTTTGCTATCCGGTATCGGCGTGGAAAAGAACGTACAGGGTGCTGTTGATTGGTTCCGAAAATGCGCAGAGAAAGGGAATCCTTTTGCAGCATATCAGCTGGGCTTGCTTTTATCAGCGGGAAAGGAAATTCCTAAAGATGATTCACTGGCACAGAAATTCTGCTCTATAGCGATTTCCGGATTTATTTCTCTCGATCATAAGCAGCCGGATGCAGGCATGGAACGCAAAATTGCACTGATGTTTTACTCCGGGAACGGCACGGCTCAGAATTACGCCGCTGCAGCGCAATGGTTTTCCATGAGCGCTGTGAAAGGCGATCCTTATTCTCAGTTTCAGCTCGCCAGAATGACAGAAAGGGGAAGGCATCCCTGTTGACGCACTCAAAGCGCAGCTAATCTATGCGGCCGCTCTCGCAGGATTTCAAAAAATCCTGCAGGGGAACCCTGACCCGGATTTATTATATAAGGCACTCAAAGAAGTCCACGGCCATCAATATGACGATCAGGAAGAAATAATGTAGGGGGGAATTCATTTGTCAAAATTCATACCGTTTACGGAAGAAGAAATCTATGTAGCCGCGCATACGGAGATTAAGAACATTCTGGACGCGAAGGGAGAAAAATCCGAGCGGAGTGGCACAGAATGGATGTGGGCAGCTAACCACAGCGTCAAGTTTCGCGGACACATTTTCTATGATCACTCCACCGGCGACAAAGGAACCGCGATTGATTTCCTCTGCACCTTTTTTAACATGCGGTTTCAGGATGCCGTTTGTACGCTGAACTGCAAGGATTATAACGGAATTGAGTTTGAAAGATCACGCTAAAAAAAGGAAGAGAACGGCGCCCGTTCGTGCTGCCCGGTAAGAGCCGCAATATGAAGCGTGTTTATGCCTATCTGATGCAGGAACGGCGCATTGATTCTGAAATCATTTCCTTCTTTGTACATAACCGAAGCCTATATGAAAGCGCCAGCACACATAACGCCGTCTTTGTCGGATACGATTCAACCGGCAAGGCCAAGGCGGCTCATCAGAAAGGAACGCTTAACGCTTACTGAAAAGCCATACCGGGGTGATGTAGACGGCTCTGAAAAAGATTTTTTCTTCAATTACCACGGTGGATCAGAGCGACTCTATGTCTTTGAAGCACCTATTGACATGCTGTCCTTCATTACCCTTAACAAAAGAGAAGGATGGCAGAAACATAGCTACCTTGCCTTGGGCTGCACGGCTCCACTCGCCTTGCTCCGCTTCCTATCAGAGTATCTGGGAATCCATCAAATCGTTTTATGCATGGATAATGACGCCGCCGGTATCAAGGCCGACGCAATTATTCAGGAAACACTGCATAGGCTTTCCCAAGGGATGTATGTGGAAGATCTGTCCGAAGAAACGCGAGAACAATTGCAGCGGCCTTATGAAGTGAGTATTTTGAAGTCTATCAAAAAGGATTGGAATGATGATTTGAAATATGGGTAATAAATATGATCAATAATTCATAATTTGGTAAAATTAGTTGAATTAGACAAAAAATAAAAATATAATGTAATATAAGAAGATGATAAATTGGAAATCTAAATTTTTTAGATATTCGGATAATAGCATTAGGCGAAATACTAAATTAACATTTATTATACATAATGGAGGAAATATAATATGTACATTTTTGGGGACAACTCAAATATTCACATATCTGGACTTGAGACGGTGCGGCCAGAACTCGAACCTAAAGCACCAAGAGAACTATTTCGAACTGATTTTACAAAGCTATTTCAGCTTGTTTGTAAGAACAGGAATGTTGATTGTGCCTATCTATCAGGTAGCGTTCCGCCACCGAGCGACGCATTGTGGGATTACCTTCAGAATATGGGAATCAAACTTCAATTGCTTAATAAGACAGCAGATGGAAAGGAGCAAGAAAGTGTTGACATGTCATTACAAACCATGATGTTACGTACTGCAATTGATAATGAGCCATCAACAATGGCAATTTTAACTGGTGATGGAGCTGGTAAACAATTGGGAGAAGGATTTTTATCGGATTTGAAGCGTATTAAAGAAAAGTTTGGCTGGAATATTGAAATCTACGCATGGAATAAAACATGCAGCAGAGCACTTAAAGATTATGCCGAACGAAACGGAAATTTGTCAACCTGGAGGATTTCTATTATTCAATTACTTTTATCAAAAAGGATAGAGATGGGCTAATCGCGTACTATCGTAATTCAGTACCGCTTAGTATGTAATTTCCCATTATGTTCAAATAGTACGTTAATTAGATCTGTTAGCGCCTCTTCGGAGGTGCTTTTCTTATATCCTTTTTAAGGAGGAAAAAATTATGCCAAGTACAATTGCCATTGTTATGTCTATAGCAGCCGTCGCTTTTCTGGCTGCTCTCTTTATTTCAGAAGCTGCAGCAACATCAACGGCGAATGCTTGCCGTCTAAAAGGACGATTGCGGAGGCTTGTAAGATGTAGCGACGGTGACGAGGGCTTTACGGGAACTGGAAAAGGCGGGTATGGTCATTTCCGAGCTGCGTCACCGCTTAAATAACGGGCAGACTTCAAATCGGTACACAGTATTCACTGAGCCACAGATTTCGGGACCTTCAGATCAGCCAGGCATGGACAAAAAAGAAGACACAAAACAAGATATAATAGACCTTCCACAGGCGAAGGAGACCTTTGAACAGATTGAAATTCCCGAATACATACCCAATGTGCCGGCAGATATTCCAGCCGGCGAGAATCCGATGGTTAGCACGGTACCCGGCAGACAGGTGCACAGCTGCCTGCTCCCGCGCCGGCAGAAATACATCTCAGCGAAGCCGTTGACCGTTTCTCGTCTGCTAAAGCTGCGGCTTATGACACCCCAAGAAACTAATTCCACAACGAAGGCTACGTTAAAGCAGAGAAAAAAAGACTTTATCTCTAAGATGGCTAAGTGGAAACTTCTCCATAAGAGAAAATATGAAAGTGATAAATCCGGTGATGGGTAAAATGCAGCCATGGATGATTTTTTAATAAGCAATGCCCGCCCTTTTTTTCCCTGCTTTGAAAGAATGGGGAACCACATCGAAAAAACAAGAGCAGATCAGGAACAATCCCGGTCTGCTCATTTTTTATGAATGGAGATTAGAAATGAAATATCTAAAAATCATTGGCCTGCCGGCAATCGTTTCAGCAAGGCACCGGATCGTGATCGACAAAAGTATCCGCAAGCTTTATGGCATCCATGAAACGTCAGAGGTCTACATGCAATGCAATAAAAGCCTGAAGCTTAGCATTAGCCGGTTTAATCTTCCTGTTGAATGGGCGCGATCAAACCACATCCAGATCGGGGACTGTGTTTACCTCGTGGCCACTACCGAAGGGATTATCATCTGCCCAAAAGGGACTGATTTTTTGTGTATAACAAAAAGCATCCACAGGCGAAAAACCGTCGACCAAACAGTTAATCGCCTTGCGCCATAAGTGGGCAACGACCCCATTATGACTTGTGAATGCCGTTTTATGCGGTGTTATTTTAACACGCATTTCGGATACATGTCAAGGTCTGTACCCTTATGTGGCCATTAGGGTGCAGACTTTTGTTTTTCTCATATCTCCACAATGACAAACATTGTGTACCTCATCATGACCGATGCAGTCACAGCACGAGGCTGGCGTTCCTTGACAACTTAGTTAGTGAGTCAAGACCAGCATTTGAACTATCATTTCAAATGCTCGTGTCAGCTTGCTACCTATGCTTGCCGGAAGAGTAATACCGGAGTTTATTGGACCGAACCAAATTCAAGCTACGCGATAATGAGCGAAAATGTGGAACGAGGTGATATAAAGCTCGGAGCGAGCCTCTGGACTCCCTGAAAACGCGATAGATCTTATCTGCACCAGAAATGTGGATATGCGGCGGAACCGGCTTCCGGATGCCAAGCAATAATATGATTATATCTCTCTGGCTATGTGGTCAGCGCAGCTGGAGAGTTATCATAAAGCTGGTCGGAGTGGAATTGTAGGATTTGGGAAAACACAGTAATATCAACGGTTTGCAGGCGGTCGGCAAGTAGTATTTACAAACACTAATAAATTAAATTCTCTATATCTGGCAAACCATTTATTTCTATACATTTTACGATAAGCCTATTAAGAAGAGAAGAAGATCTTACTACAAGAGTAGTACTATCACCTTTAATATTGTCTCCATGAACAGCAGAAGAACGAGATTTATACAAACTTTTGACATCATCAAATATCTTTTTAGCTTCATCGCTATTCTTATCAGATAGAAATTTAGATATGTATAGGCTAATTCTAAAACTTAATTCACTATTTATTCTAAACAACGATTCTATGCCCGCCCACAAAATCGCCAATTGCACTCTTGGATGAGGGTTCCATTTATATGTAGCCATTGAGTGAACAGCCATCATAAAGGAATCGTTCTCTATTAAGGCTTGAGCATTAGAAAAATATTGGTTAATCCACTTGCAATTTTCATCAGTAACAGTATAGGGTTCATTAATCAATCCTTTCATATGATAATTTGTAACTTGAAGTGCTGAGTCACTTGAAATTTCTTCCAAAGGCTGTGTGCACTGTAAATTACAAACACAATTACAATTGAATATAGCACTTAGTAGAATTAAATCCCATTGAGCATTCCATGCTGAGATAGCTAAATCCTTTGGATTTTCAGCTTCAATTTTCAGTTGTGATGATAGTGATCCTGAACATAAAATAGCAATAGCAAAATCAACGTCCCTTTTAATTAGTTTAGAAATTGTGTCTAAAGGCAATTTGCATTTTACTGGCATAAGCGTTTTGTTATTGCTAATAAGGAGGGCTTTGTTGATGGTTAGTCCATTAACATATAAATAGGTTTCCGTTCCTACACCAAAAATACTCACAACGTACACTTCCCCTGAAATTTATTTGTTTTATGGCCATTATACCACTTACCGATAAATCCCGTCACTCAATTTTTCTTTCGAGGGTAATTATAGGACTTATACCATATATAAAGCCCGTAACCTGCATAAATACAAGCAAATAAAAGACCGTCGACAAAAGTCGACGGTCTTTTCAATGGTCGGAGTGAAATTATAGGACTTGAAGAAATCAAGTAATATCAATGGTTTACGGGCAATCTGCAAGCAATATTTACACCGAAAAACTTAAAATTGCCGTAATTGTCTAGCTCGCGCACCCTAATTATCTGGTATGCTGCCACTCAGCTAATTTATTTACTTTATATCTACTAAAACTCGGTTAAGGGGCAGTCCTCCAATTCCTTTAGTATCAATACTATGTGGAGGCCACAGGGCAAAACGACGGCGCGAAATACGATTCCCCGGTTATATCAACATCCCTAAAAACCGGGATGAAAGGCTATTCCATAGTGGTGGATGATAAGCCGGATACCGTCCCGGACGGGAGCATTACAACTACGGCGGACAGCTACACTTTTCCCCGTCCGTCCGGCAGCAGCTTTTACATTCATATCGCCGCCGTGGACAACGCCGGGAACATTTCGGCTGTCGCGCACTACCATACGGATGAACTGGTGTCCGTGACGCACCCGGTCAGTATCAGCTATACCATCGACCCAAACAGCGATACGCCGTTCACCGCGCCGGACATTCCAATCACCAATAACTCTACTTTCCCCGTCGGGGTTTCTGTCGCGGGCCTGAAAGCGACCGCCGGAATCGGTGACGCCGCCCCTACGTCCTATTCGGACTGGAATAGCCTGACGGCGGCGCAAACCGGAAGCGGCATGGCACTCGGCGTAGAAATTGGTAAAACAGCCGGTTCTGGCTGGACGAAGATTGACCGGGACGCTCCCGTTTATATGGGCGATCTTGCGTCGGAAGTGCCGTTGGGGACGCTCGGCGCGAACGGAGCATCGGGGGATCTGGCGCTTACCGCTAAATTCGGCTTAGCCTGGGCAAACGCGCGAACCGTTTCGCATGAACTGACGCTGGATTTCACGATTGCGGATTAAGCCGGTCATTTTCAAAACAGGCAGAATGGGCGGGGAATTTTCTCGGCCCTTTTTTACTGCAAAAAATCAGCAAGGGGGAAAAACGTATGACAAAAGACGAACCCAATATGCCGGAGGAAGCGGCAACCGGGCCGGTCGGTGAGGCTCCGGCAGAGGAAAAAACCGCTTCCGCCGTCCCGGAACCGACCGCCGAAGAAACAGCGGCGCTGGCCCATGACGACAAAAAACCGATTGATCCACCCACGCCGTCAGACATCGACGGCGAGCACATTCCCGCCCCCGGTGACGTGGTTGTTTCGTCCGGCAAAATCAACGAGCTTATGTCGGGAAAGAAACCCGAACACAGGGGCAGTCCCCAAAAGACGGATAATACCAAACAGGCCGTCGCACCGGGAAAACTGGGAGCGGAAAAAACGGCTAAGTCTCCCAAAAAGGAGCGCCAGCCCCGCGCGGAAAAACAGACATCAACCGCCGCAAAAAAGGCCCCGGCAAAGGAGCAAACCCCGGCCCCGGAGCCGGAACCGCCAAAGGAGCCACCGCGCAAGGGCGAGACGGAGCAGATTGTTTTCCTCAATCTGTCCGAGCTTCATGCTTTCAAAAATCATCCGTTCCAAGTTCGGGACGATGATGACATGCGGGCGATGGTGGAGAGCGTCAAGGACAAAGGCGTAACGCAGCCCGCCATTGTCCGGCCCCGTGAGGATGGCGGGTACGAAATCATATCCGGCCATCGTCGCCAGAAAGCCAGCGAATTGGCCGGATATGCGGACATGCCCTGCATTGTCCGCAACCTCTCCGACGACGAGGCAATCACGCAGATGGTGGAGGACAACATCAATCAGCGTGAAAACATCCTGCCGAGCGAACGGGCCAAAGCCCTGAAAATGCAGTTGGAGGCCATCAAGCGGCAGGGTGCACGCGGCGACCTCTCCATTTCGGGTCAGGACAGCCCCAAATCGGAAAACGGACAGCGTTCCAACACGGTCGTGGCCGAGCGCAATAAAATGACGGTCAAACAGGTTCAACGGTATATTAAGCTCAACGACCTCGTTCCCGACCTGATGAAAATGGTGGACGATAAGAAGATTTCGTTCACTCCCGCGGTGGAGATGTCTTTCATCAAACCGAAAAATCAGCGGTATATCGCCGTCGCCATTGAGGGCCAGCAGTCGGCCCCGTCGCTGTCACAGGCACAGCGGATGCGGGAGCTTGACCAAAAAGGAATGCTTAACGGCGATGTGATCGACGGCATCATGCTCGAAGAAAAAAAGGAGGTAGACAAAGTGATTATTTCAAGTCAGGAGCTTTCTCAGTATTTCGGAAAGGAAAAGACCCCACGCGAAATGAAGGATCAGATCATCAAGCTGCTCGATGAGTGGAAGGAAAAGCAGCCGGAACTTGTGAAGCCGGAAAAACAGGCCGAACAGGAGAAGTGACTTCGGGCCAACTTGGCCCGAAGTCCGTATGCGGGGCGCTGCCCCGTACCTCCGATGCTCAAAGGATTTATTCCCCGTCGCCGCAACTTTCGTAGCATAGCCGGTGTCCGCCGTCAAGAGTTGCGTGAAACGCCACCGCGAAGCGGCCTTGCTCTTGACGGCAGGCTCCGGCTATGCTTTCCTGCGGCCATGCGACGGGGATTATTCCCTTGAGCCGCTTCCTTTCCAAGCGTGGAAAGGACGGGAGGATAGGTTGACATATTCAGCGCGACAGAAACGGAGGTGCTTTCTATTTCTATGAAAAGACCATTGGCATACATCACAGCCGCATGGAGCGGCGATCAAAACGCAGACGCAAAACAGGCGGCGCGGTACTGCCGGGCGGCATACGAGGCAGGGTTTTCCCCGGTCTGCCCCCTACTTTACCTGCCCCTCATTCTCAACGACGCCATCCCGGAGGAACACAAAAGCGGCATCGACATTGGGCGTGACCTTCTGCGCCGTTCCCATGTGCTGGTTGTCTGCGGGGACGGCGTGAACGAGGATATGAAAAACGATATAGCCACAGCCGGGCGGCTGAATATCACGGCGACCACGCTGAACGGCATCCTGACAGTCAAGGGACAGGGCCGCACGGAGGCCGGAACCAATGAGCGCGATTGAAGCCTTCGTCACCAACCTCGGACGCTACAACGAAGGAGTTCTGGACGGGGGGGGGTTGAAGTTCCCCGCCACAACCGAGGAAGTGCAGGCCCTTTTCCAGCGTATCCATGTGGACGGCGTCCGGTATGAGGAAATTTTCATTACGGACTACGAAACCGACATTTCCGGTCTGTATGACTGCCTGCCCGAATACGCCGATCTGGATGAACTGAACTATCTCGCCACCCTTCTGGACGATTTGGACGAGGGCGACCGGGAAAAGTTTGAGGCCGCCCTTTCCTGCGGCGACCATACAAGCGGCTTGAAAGAGTTAATCAACCTCGCACAAAACCTCGACTGCTACGAGTATTACCCCGGTATTTGCGACGAGGACGATTTGGGCCGCTACATGATCGACGAAATGGGCGCGCTGGAAGTGCCGGAATATCTGGAAAACTACATCGACTACGAGGCATACGGGCGGGACGTTTCCTTGGAGGACGGCGGCACGTTTACCGAAAACGGCTATATTGTGGACACCGGGAGCCGATTCGTGGAGCTTTACAACGGCAGAGACGATTTGCCGGAGGAATCCCGGATTTTCGCATATCCCGCCCCGGAAAAGTCCATCCGCGACACGCTCAAACAGTATCAGCAGATGATCGACGCTGCGCCGGTTGCCTCAAAAGGCCGTTCCGACAAAGCAGAGGAGCGGTCTTAAACGGGAACGCAGATTTCACACAAATGCTTGTCGATCATGGCGGGGATGTACCGTTCGAGGATGGGGCGGGAAACGTCGGGTTGTTGGCTTTCAGCCGATAACTGAACGAAGATTTCGCCCCATGCTTTCTGAATCGCTTCTGCGGTATGGTCAATTGTAAAAACGGCATATCTTCCGCCGGACAGTTCCACTACGTTTACATCGGCATCCATGATTGTGAAATCTTCGGAAACAACAACGCCAACATCATAGCGGCAGCTTTCAGGCGTCGTCGTTGCGGGGTTATCCTGTGAAATTCCCAAAATAACAGCCAATTCTGTGAATAGGCCATTGGCTTTCGCCCATTCCTTGAACTTTTTCATGAGAGCGTAATTGCCCTCCCCATTATGCCGTGACGTTTCTGGAAATTGTTTCGGGAATTGGGGCGCTAATCGGCGTGATTATGCTGTTCACTGTGGGAAAATTCGACGGCAGTGTGATTCTGGCGCTTTCGTTCCTCATTTCCCCTCTCGGTATTCCCGCCATTGCGGAATGGCTGATTGACAGATTAAACGGTCTTAACTATTCACTCCGGGACTTCATCACAGGCTGAGAATGTCGTGTATCACCGGGCCAACTTGGCCCGAAGTTGCTTTTACAGGAAAGGAGGAAAGCATTTGGCGACAACCTACTTCAAAACCCATCATATCAGCAAGGGCGAAACGATAGCACAGTCCATGAAAGACCGTTTCGATTACGGGCAAAACCCGGAAAAGACGAAGGGCGGCGAACTGATTGCCGCTTATCTATGCGACCCGGAAACCGCCGACGCGGAATTTCTATTAAGTAAGGCAAAGTACAAAGCTATCACGGGCCGGGAACAGAAAAAGAATGCGGACATTTTGTGCTATCAAATCCGACAGTCGTTTCTTCCCGGCGAGATCACGCCGGAGGACGCCAACCGGATAGGCTATGAAATGGGAATGCGCTGGACGAAAGGCAAATATGCCTTTTTCGTCGCCACGCATATTGACCGCCACCATATCCATAACCACATTTACTACAACTCCACAGCCCTTGACTGCACCCGAAAATTCCGGGATTTTATCGGTTCCGCGCGGGCCGTGCGCCACCTCTCCGACCGGATTTGCCTTGAAAACGGCCTGTCTTATATCGCTCATCCGAAGCTCCACAGCAAGGGAAAATTCAAGCACTATGGCGAGTGGCAGGACGATAACAGACCCCCGACCTTTCAGGAACGGCTAAAGGCACAGATTGATAGCTGTCTTGCCGAAAAGCCGCAGAGTATGGCCGCTTTTTTACAAGCTATGGTGTCGGCCGGCTACGAAGTGAAGCACGGGCGCGGCGGTGTTATCAGCTTCCGGGCCGAGGGACAGAAACGGTTTACCCGGCTCCGTTCCTCCACACTCGGAAAAGGCTATGGGCAGGAGGATATACAGGCGGTCGTTGAGGGCCGCGCTGCCTCGTCGGAAGGCCGGGGCGCACCGCCGCGCAAGGTAAACCTGATTATAGATATTCAATCCAGAATGAAGGCCGGGAAAGGCCCGGCGTATGAGCGGTGGGCAAAGATATTCAACCTGAAACAGATGGCGGCGACGCTTCAATACTTGCAAGAAAGCGGTTTGCTGGAATATGAGCAGTTGGAGAAACGGGCGACGGGGGCCGCAGACCGCTTTCACGTTCTCTCCGGTCAGATCAAGTCCATCGAGGGCGCTATGAGTGTCAATGCTGAACTAAAGGCGGCAATTATGGATTACGCGAAAACCCGGCCTGCGTTTAAAGGCTACGAGGCTGCGAAATACAGTAAGAAATATCTTGCGGAGCATGAGGCCGAAATCGCGCTTTACCGGGCGGCGCAGGCCACATTCCGGCACGTCCTGTCCGGGGCGAAGCTCCCAAAGATGGACGCGCTCAAAGCCGAGTATCAAAAGCTGGCGGCAGAGAAACGGGCCGCATATCGGGATTACCGCGCGGTGCGGAAGGACATGCAGGAGGTTGTCACGGCGAAAGCCAATATAGACCACCTGTTTGGGCTGACGGATACGCAGAAAAATAAGGAACAGGAGCGGTAGCGACGGTGACGCAATAACAGGCGCGGAGCGCCGACTTCGGGCCAAGTTGGCCCGAAGTCGCAGGGTTTGGGGCGGCTTGCCCCAACAACAAGCAGTTTTATGGATTTTGCCCGCAAGGGAAAATCCATAAAATGTGCAAGTGTCTATACACTTGCCCTGCTTGCTATTTTGCAACTGGTTTTTTTCACTGATAAAGTGATACGGGACAGTTGACAATGATTTTACCATATGTTATTATTATCATATGATAAAGGAGCGAGACGATTATGTCAATTAACCATGCCATTTTAGGAATGTTAAGTTTTGAACCATTGACCGGGTATGATCTAAAAAGAATAATTGAGCATACGCCTTTTATGTATTGGTCCGGAAACAATAACCAGATCTATAAAGCGTTCGCTGAATTATTGGACGAAGGCTTTGTTACAAAAGAGGTGAAACATCAAGACGGCTCTCCGTCAAAAAATATCTACACGATTACTGACGATGGCCAACATGAGTTGAAAAGCTGGCTGCTTTCCGTTACTGACGTACCGGTTTTCAAAAAGGAATTTTTGATTAAGCTTGCTTTGTCCGATCAGTTAAAACGCGGTGATTTGGAAAACATGCTAGCGTCATATGCCGATGTTGTTAAAATGCAAGCGGTTTTATCTGAAAGAAAACTCGATAAATGCTATTTTGCTGAACAAAAGTCTTCCGGCAAAGTCTTGCTTTTAGATTTGATACGAGAAAATATCCAGTCCTTTTATTCTAACGAACTTGAATGGGTTCAAAAGGTAAAAAGGTTTATTGCAGGACTGCCGGATGAGAGAAGCATGATGACGGAAACCGTCATACAAAAAGAAAACAATGAGGTGAAATCAACAATGGACTATCAGATAATGGAAAGCAAAGAGGAAAAATATCTGTATCTTAAAAGCAGCGGTCCCTTATTTCATGGGGAACAAGATGCCCTTGATATTATTTCACTTTGTATTGAACATGACACGAACGCAGTGCTTCTGGAGGGCGATAGCCTTTCAGATGATTTCGTGAAGTTAAGGACAGGCCTTGCCGGTGCTGTGCTGCAAAAGTTAGGAACCTATATCAAAGTGGCTGTAACTATCAAAGACGGGCAGAAGTTTCCTGTGCGTTTTCAGGAAATGGTTTCCGAGCTTAGCGCCAGAAATACATTTCGCATCTTCACCAATTTGGAAGATGCCGTAAGCTGGCTTTTAACCTAAAGGGGTGATATTATGGCAGAAATCAAGTGGATTTATTGTCCCTTTTGCAAGAGCAAGACACGATTAAAAATCCGTGAAGACACAATACTCGAGAACTTCCCTTTGTTCTGCCCGAAATGCAAACAGGAAACCCTGATCAGAGTACGACAATTAAATATATCAGTTATCCAAGAGCCAGACGCTAAGACGCAGAGCCGATAATTTGTGAGATCCTTCACAATTATCGGCTCTTTCTTTACATAACAGATAGTGAAGAGATTACTTTCGCAAGTCGATTACTAATTATAAAGAAGGAAATAAAGATGAAAAATACGTTTGCCTTTAAAACTGCCGAGGGCAGAAACGCCATATATAAACAATACGATGCCTTTCTTAGTAACATGCGGATTACCTATGAAGAAATCAATGTTGACACACGCTTTGGAAAAGCTTTTGTGATAGCGGCAGGTAAAAAGGATGCACCCGTTTTGGTACTGCTTCACGGTAGTGGCATAAATTCTGTCATGTGGATCAGAGATATGGAGAGGTATTCAGAGCACTACAGGGTATATGCTGTTGATTTACAAGGCGAACCCGGCAAAAGCAATGAAAAACAATTGCCCTTTGAAGGACCTGATTTTGATAATTGGCTTCACGATGTATTTATGGGACTGTCTATAGAAAAAGCCAGTATAGTCGGAATCTCTCTGGGAGCATGGCTTGCACTGAAGTTTGCAATCGCCCATTCTCAAATGGTCGATAAACTTGTTCTGCTATGTCCAGCTGGTGTTGGCACGCCAAAAACTTCCTTTGCATATGTGTCTTTATTCTATATGCTGCTGGGGGAAAAAGGTGTTGAGCACCTGTTTCGTAAAGTGAATGGAGGAAAATCCATCCCAAAGATCATGCTGGATTATCAAAAGCTGATTGGGAAAAACTTTAATTTCAGACGGGAGCAAGTTCCGCTTTTTTCGGATGCTGAATTGGCACAATTGACAATGCCGTCCATTTTATTCGTAGGACGAAAAGATGTAATGTTTCATTCACTGAAAACAGCACGACGCTATAGAACCCTTGTGCCAAATGCAAAAGTCACCGTGCTACAGGAAGCGGGACATACACTGATCGGGTTGGTGGATGATATATTATCGTTTTTACAGCAATAAGATGACACAGTCTACGTCCTTGTTTGATTTAGCATCCTATGGTCGTCATAAGACTTTCGATATTCTTTTAATTGATAACAGTTTCGGCAGACAATAAAAAGCCGCTGTTCAGGGAATTATAATCATTCCTCTCAAAAAGATTGCCAATACCAGACGGCGGTTTTGAAGTAAAAATCAAGGCCGCCGCTTTTCTTTTCAAAAAAGAGATAGTGGTGGGCGTAATAATTGCGCCCTTTTTTAATTCATATTCAGCAGCGGCTTTGGGACAGGAGGCTTTTATGTACCCGAAGTCGCTGTTTTTCGTATGGGAGGAACCGTTACCCCACCGTAACGGCTTGGCTTAGCTGACAACCTAATTTTTTACAACTTCAAAAAAGTTTCCAAGATAATCGTGGGCGAATACTGCGCTCATTTTCCATCCAACACCTTGCGGGGACCTCCCTGCACAGGTGCTTTTTTATTCTTTTTCTTGGTATTGCGGGACAAGCCCCATCACTTCGGGCCAAGTTGGCCCGAAGTTCGCACCGGGCCTGCGCGGCATATCTGCCCCGGTTGTCGTTCCCCACCGTTCTCCGTTCATCAGCATTTTGATCACGACCAAAATGAACGGAGGTAAAGTAATGGACAAGCCATCTGTAACGATAACATACAAAACCGCCAGTGGGAACAAGATTTGTGTTGCGGTTTCAACCCCGGTCAAAGAACTGTTGGAGCAGTCCGACCGGCAAATCCGTTCCCAAAGGCGGCAAGATAGGCGACATCTTGATTACGTGGATTTCATAGGCGGTTTGAGCGACGCGGCTATGAACCATCCACAGGCGGACGCCGCCGATCTCGTAATGAAAATGGAAAGCTATCGGCAGCTTTATACGGCTATCGGAAAACTTTCCGAGGTACAGCGTCGGAGGTTGCTTTTGCATTTTGTGGACAACCTGACGCACCGGCAGATTGCCGAATTGGAAGGTGTTGATCGCGGCAGTGTAGGCCGTTCCATCAAACATGCCTTAATCCAACTGCAAAAGTATCTCACCGAGTAACTGCATTTTTCGGGCGGCCCCGTCGTTGGACGGGGCCGTTCCTTTTTCAAAATCAGTTTAACAGAAAATCAGATTACACGCAAGTGCGTATACGTTACTGCGTGTAAATTGTTATGCTTATTTTGAGATTACGGAAAAGACGGTGAGGGAATGAAGATCAAAGACGCGATTGCGGAACGCTTCCGGCAATTATGCACAGAGCGCGGCATATCCTATACACAGCTTGCGCGGCTGTCTGGCGTCACACCCTCAACCGTATACAGTATGTTGCAACCGGAGCGCCGGGATGTGAGTGCGGTCACGGTCAAAAAGCTGTGCGACGGATTGGATTTGTGCATTACAGACTTTTACAATTGCGATTTATTCCGAAATCTTTCGCCGGAAATTGAATAGCTTGCCAATATGATAAGGTGTCCCGCAGTTCAAAAAAGCTGCGGGATATTTTTTTGCAAATTTGCAGGGAAAGGGAGGCCGCAAAACGCCTTTTTCCGTCCTAATAAGTAGAGGATACTTTTTCCTCGTTTGTACTTTGAAAGCTGAATAAAAAGATATCCGGATACGAAGGGTACGTGTGCCGAGTGACAGGCCCGCCATGACCTCCATTGCCAGAGGATGGAGAGAGCGACAAGGCCCATGCCGCAGGCGAGACGGGACTTGGCCCCGCCGGATAAAGCACACAAACCCGGATACTTGCGTTCAGTCACAGTCCGAGCGTGAAGCGGCCATTCAGGCCGTGAGCCGTCGCAGGCAATGAGGACGCCTCGCCATCAGAATGGGGAGAGGTGAAATTCCTATGGGGCGGACAAGCCGTCGCCCGTCCGGGTTATCTGTTCGCGTTACAGAAAAAGAGCGCCGCGCCGTGTCTGCCTGTCTTATGACGGCTCGAAACTTACGGCGCGGTTTGCTCACTCTGTTGATGAACGGAGTTTTATCATGGATAAGCAGTTACAGGCATTGCTTTATCAGCAATGGAGCAACAATGCTTGCCGTGGCTATGTCATTTGGGCTATGGAAAACTGCGGTTTCAGCCCCGATGATATTCAGCGTGTGATTTCGGAACTTCATTATGTTTTCGATATGAAGTCCATTGGAGAAGCCGACAGGCATTATTGCGACAGACCCTATTGACTCCGGGCCAACTTGGCCCGAAGTGTGGAGCAAGATTAGAGGGCAGCACCATAGCCGGTGCCGCCCTTTGGTGTTTCCCCACAGGACACGGGGAGGCTCAAAAAATTTACATAGTTCAGGAAGGAGACAGTATGCCGGAAAGATCAGAAACAGAGCGATATACTTATCAGGTCAATAAAATCAACTTTGTTGTGACGCCGGTATATAAAGACCGGGGCGAAACAATCACGGCAATTCTGTTAAAGCTCATGGAGGCTGATACAGAACAGGTTTGTGCGGCGGCGACATCCTTAACACGGGCGGGCGGAAGCGGTATACTATAAGTGTAAATACTGCTTGTTTGACTGCCGGAAAGGAGGCTGTCTTGAAACAGTCAAACAATAAAAAGCACAACATGAATACCGCCGCCCTGTACTGCCGTTTGAGCCGTGACGATAATCTTGATTGCGAATCCAACAGCATTACGAATCAAAAAGCTATTCTAAAAAAAGTGGCAAAGGAAAAAGGATACGAGGATATTCAGGTTTTCGTAGATGATGGGATAAGCGGAACAACTCTTGACCGCCCCGGCTTTCAGCAGATGATAAAAGCAATTGAGGCAGGCTTTATATCGGCTGTTCTTGTAAAAGACCTATCCCGTCTCGGACGCGATTACTTGAAAGTCGGCTACTATACCGAAGATTTTTTCCCTGCTCACGATGTACGGTTGATTGCCGTTTCGGATGGTGTGGACAGCGACGAGAGCGATAACGAATTTACCCCGTTTCGCAATATCATGAACGAGTGGTACGCGAAAGATATTTCCAAGAAGCGCCGCATCGTCAATAAGCTCAAAGGGAATTCCGGCGTCCCGCTTTCACCCCCCGCCCTATGGGTATCGGAAAGACCCTGACAACGCGAAACGCTGGATTGTGGACGAGGAAGCCGCCGTTGTCGTTCGCCGCATTTATCAAATGGCGCTTGACGGATACGGTCTTTCCGAAACCACCGCCGCGCTGGCAAGAGACGGAATTCTCAATCCCATGTCCTATTGGCAAATCAAAGGAATCAATCGCGGCGGGACAAAAAGCTCCGTTTTGCCCACGCAATGGGGACACACCACGATCAGAAAGATTCTGACCATGCAGGAATATTGCGGCGACGTGATTAACTTCAAAACCTATTCCAAGTCGTACAAGTTGAAAAAACGTATCGCCAACGACGAGGAAAACCGTGTTGTATTTCCCAACGCCAACGAAGCCGTCATTGACCGGGAAACATGGGAGAAGGTTCAGAGCTTGCGTCGTGGCACCCGCCGGAAAAAACCGACGGTCAGCGGAGAACGAAGCATTTTCTCGGGACTGCTGAAATGCCCTGAATGCGGCGGCAATCTCAACTATCACTTCAATCAGGGAAATCACGACATCAAGTTTTTTAGCTGCTGCAACCATAACACCGGATACCGGAAATGCACCTCCACCCATTACATACGGTTGGATTTTCTGGAGCAGGTGGTTTTGCAGGAAATACGCCGTCTCACGCAGTTTGCCGACGAGTATGAAGATGATTTCGTGAAAGAGATTATCGGACATTCGGCAAAAACGGCGGCATGTGAAAGGTCGCTGCGGCAAAGGGAACTTGACGGTCTGCTGGCGCGGGATAAGGAACTGGACACGCTTTTTGAACGGCTGTATGAGGACAACGTATCCGGGAAAATCAACGACGAGCGGTTTGCCAAAATGTCCAAGAAGTACGAACAGGAGCAGGGCGAAAACGCCGCCAAAGTTAAGGCACTCAAATCGGAGTTGCGGAAAGCGGGCGGGCAGCTCATGACCGCCGACAATTTCTTGGAAACCATTCGCCGGTATACCGACGCACAGGAGCTTTCTCAGCGGATGGTGACGGAGTTGATCGACCACATCGACGTGTATCACGCTGAAAAGTTCGAAGGGCAGACCGTCCAGCGCATCACCATTTTTTACAACTGCATCGGAGCCTTTACCGTGCCGGAGCGCGAGAGCATCCCGGAAGCGGATGTACGCTTAAAAACGAGAAAAGGAGTAGCACTAAGCTACTCCCAAGCAAAAGCCGGATAAAAAACGGAGTGTCCTTATAGGATACTCAGATCCTATAAGGACACTCCGCATGGTCGAGGTGACTGGATTCGAACCAGCGGCCTCTACGTCCCGAACGTAGCGCTCTACCAAGCTGAGCCACACCTCGAAAAATGCGGCCCCAAAACTGGGGCCATGGCTGCGGAAGAAGGATTCGAACCCTCACAAACAGAGTCAGAGTCTGTCGTGCTACCTTTACACAATTCCGCATCAAAATATTTCAAACAGCAAGAATAATTATACCAAAAACCAGAAATTTGTCAATCCTTTTTTTAAAATAAATCTTTGGGTTTTTTAATTTGTATTTAACACAAATGGATTGATAAATAATCGAAGGTAAGATATAATTGAAACAATTTATATTAAAATGGATTGTGTGCCAAACGGCATACGAGTGATTAAGGAGGAATTCACAGTGATACTCAACCATACCATAGAGGCTTTGCTCGACAGGCGGGCGGTTCGCGCTTATCGGCCTGAGCAGATTTCAGAGGAAGAGCTGACAGATATTTTACTCGCGGCAAAATTTGCCCCGTCAACCATGGGGATGCAGGCAAGGCATTTTACCGTGATTCAGAATAAACAGCTGCTTGCGGATATTGTCTCCGTCGCTGTGGAAAACGGCGCGAAATTCGTACCGGGCCATGTGCCGTTCTACAACGCTCCCACCGTCGTTGTTTTGTCGGCCCCGGAATCGGCGAAATATAACCGCGAGGATTGTTCCTGCGCGATCATGAATATCATGCTTGCCGCCCAGGCATACGGGCTGGGAAGCTGCTATATCTGTTCGGTCAACGACGGCCTGCGCGACGAGCGCATCCTAAAGCGCCTCAAGCTGCCCGATCAGTACATTCCGTTCGGCTGCGTTACCGTGGGGTATCCGAGTGAAAATGCACCGGCTCCCAAAGAGCGCCGTGACGATGATATCAGCTACGTAAGATAACTGTATTATAATATGAAAATGTTGGCGATGCATACGGGCAAAATCCGCTTGCTTCAACGACAGCCATAACATTTTGATAGAACCCTTCCTGTTGCCGGAGAGAAGCAGTTTTGTTCCTCCTTTACAACAGGGAGGGCTTGTAATTTACGGCTTTATAGACTTTTCCTGGTTTTCAAAACTCCTTGACAACAGGGTTTAGCAGGTATACAATTGAGAACATGGAAAAGCAATACGATGCGCAGAAAATCTCAAGGCGTCTCCTGGATGCCGTGGAACAATTTAATAAATACGATAGAAGATCCCGCACTTTTGGTACGGATCATGAGCTTTTTATTGCTGAAATACATTTGATTGATTTTATCGGAAGCAACGAAAGTTACTGTATCTCCGATATTGCCAAGTCCATTCGGGTGACAAAGGGAGCTGTTTCTCAAATGGTAAAGAAGCTTGAGGAAAAAGGGTATCTGATGAAGGCGGCGGATTCCGGCAATAAAGCGAGGGTCATTGTGCGGCTGACGCAAAAGGGCCAAAAGGCTTTTGAAGAGCATCGCCGCTATCACAAAGAGCTTGATGGGAAAGTTTCTGACGTAGTGCAAAACTATGACGGGCAAAAGCGCGCGGTAATCTGTGAGTTTTTAGAGGAGATTCAGAAAAAATGGGAATAGTGCTGCAAGGCGCTATTTTTTTTGCACAATCGTATAGCAGCTAAACGGATTGGAAGGGGTAATTTTCAGTGAATAAAAGATTGGCTGTGATGGAGAGCGGGAAAGTGAATACCGCTTTGCTGTACTTAGGAATGCCAACGATCGTCGGGCTGCTGATGACGGGGTTCTACAATTTTATCGACAGCTTCTTTGTGGCGCAGCTGGGTACCGCGGCGATGGGAGCGATTTCCATCGCCTATCCTCTTGTCACGTTCATTCCCGGAATCGGTCTGCTTTTCGGAAACGGGGCGGCGGCGTATATTTCCGAGCTTCTCGGGGCGGGCGAGAAGAAAAAAGCGGAGATCGTGCTTTCGTCGACTCTTTTTTACTGTGTACTTGCAAGCGTAGGGTTTCAGCTCGTCCTGCTGTTTCTGCGGCCTTTGCTCAGGGCAATGGGCGCCTCCGCCGAGGTGATGCCCTATGCGCTGAATTACACGGGAATCCTGATTGTGGGTTTTTTGTTTCAGATCCCGTCCATCTGCCTGATGAATCTCGTACGCGCCGAAGGCGCGGTAGCGCTCAGCACGTGGTCCCAGATCGTGGGTTCCATGGTAAACATCATTCTGGACCCGATCTTTATCTGGCCGCTGAAGATGGGAATTGTGGGCGCCGCCGTGACTGATGTCATCGGGCAGTTCATCAGTGTTGCGATTTTGCTGCCGTATTATCTGAGAGGGAAGAGCTACTTGACCCTTTCCGTCAAAAACATCCGCTTTCAGTCATGGTCTATAAAACCGATTCTCAAAACGGGGATTCCCATCTTTACGATCAACCTTTTTCAGAGTCTGTCCATCAGCGCGGCAAACGTTGTGGCGGCTCCGTACGGCGACAACACCATTGCCGCGCTGGGGATCGCCAACCGTATGGTGGGGATGACGACGTTTGCCATTACCGGATTTTCAAGAGGGTATCAGACCTTTATTTCCTATAATTACGGCGCGCGTCATTTCGACCGTATTAAAGAGGCCACCCGGAAGGCATATCTGTGGGCGATTTCAGGCGGCGTGATTCTGGCGGGTCTGCAAATTCTGTTTGCGCAGCCGATTGTTGCCGCGTTTTCCAGGGACCCCGCCGTCGTTAAGCTGGGCATACGGGCAATGATCGGGGCAAGCGTTTTGTTTTTCACCTATGGCTTTCAGGCGATGGCGATCGTATATCTGCTCTGCATCAAATACAGCAAGTCAGGATTTGTATTCAGTATTTCCAGACAGGGAATCATCTACCTTCCGATTTTGATCCTGATGGAACGTCTGTGGATGGAAAACGGGATTTACTACGCGCAGGCGGTCGCCGATCTGATTACAACTTTCGTGATGCTGGTCTTTCTTGTATGGACCAGACAGAAACGGACGGACGCTTTGCGGGAGCCACCCCTTCGGACAGACGCCTTATCCCCGGCACAGGAGAGGGAAGCTTGCTCCGGGGCTGTGAATGAGAAAAACACAGATGCGCAGGACCCCGCTGCGGATGACGGGGAACGGAAGAGCTGAGAACAAAGAAATGCCTTGATCGGATTACCAAAGCCGATCAAGGCATATTTTATGCAAGGTTTCTTTTTGATTATTTGGCGTTGGCTCCCTGTATCAGCTGAATCAGCAGCTTTTCCGCTTCCATTGCGTCCGCGCGGCCCCGTGTCGCTTTCATAACGGAGCCCAGAATGGCCTTGAGCGCCTTTTCTTTGCCGGAGAGGTAATCCGACACTGCGTTGGGATTGGAGGCGATAGCCTGCTCGCAGACGGATTTAAGAGCATCCGCGTCTACACCGCCCATGTCGGCCTCGCTGATGAGTTCGCCCGGAGCTTTTCCGGTGTCGAGCATTTTTTCAAGCGTCGCCTTTAAAAGGTTCATTTTGATTTTGCCTTCGTCCAGCAGCTTCACAAGCGCATTTAAGTTTTCGGGCGTTACGTTTACCTGAAAGCTTTCTTTCGCGCTGTCTCCGTCCAGACGGCTGAAAATCTGTCCGATCATGCAGTTCGCAACGACCTTTGGATTCTGAACGCCGTCAATCGCGGCCTCAAAATAGTCCGCGATCCTGCGGTATTTGATCAGCTGCTGCGCGTCGGCTTCGGGAATTCCGAATTCGGCCCGGTAGCGCTCCAGCCTTTGATGGGGCAGCTCCGGCAGCTTTTCCCTTAACTGGGCGACCGTCTCTTCGGAAACCTGAATGGTCACGAGGTCCGGCTCGCGAAAATAGCGGTAATCGTGGGCGTCTTCCTTGCCGCGCATGCTTTCGGTGCAGTCGTCCTCCTCGTTGTAGCGGCGGGTTTCCTGCACGACCTTTTCGCCGCTCTGCAGCAGGTCGATCTGGCGGTTCACCTCGTATTCCATCGCCTTGGCCATGTGGGTGAAGGAGTTCATATTTTTAATTTCGGTCCTTGTGCCGAATGCTTCGGTTCCCTGCGGACGTACGGAAACATTCACGTCGCACCGCATGGAGCCTTCCTGCATTTTACAGTCCGAAATACCGAGAAAGCGCATGACGAGCTGCAGCCTTTCCAGATATTCCCTCGCTTCGTCAATGCTGCGGATGTCGGGCTCGGTAACGATTTCAATCAGCGGCACGCCGCCGCGGTTATAATCCACATAGGTGCTGCCGCGCTGGTGGACCAGCTTTCCGGCGTCCTCTTCAATATGGATGCGCAGGATACGGACCTTTCTGCCGTTGCTCAGCTCCACATATCCGTTTTTGCACAGCGGCATATCGTACTGTGAAATCTGGTATGCCTTCGGCAGGTCGGGGTACACGTAGTTTTTGCGATCCATTTTGGAAACCGGGCTGATTTCGCAGTTGGTCGCCAGACCGGCCATAACGGCGTATTCGACCACTTTTTTATTCAGCTTGGGCAGAGTGCCCGGCAGCCCGATGCAGACGGGGCAGCAGTGGGTGTTCGGGTCGCCGCCGAACTCCGTGGTGCACGAACAGAAAATTTTCGTTTTGGTGGATAATTCAATATGAGTTTCCAGTCCGCAGACCAGCTCGTAATTACTCATAGCTTCACCCCCATGTCCGCAGAGCGGAAAACCGTGTTTCCCACGGCCGATTCATACTGATGCGCAATATTCAGGATGACCGCCTCGCTGAAGCTGCTGCCGATCAGCTGCATGCCGATGGGCAGGCCCGCGGCGTCAAAGCCGCAGGGGATGGAGACGGCGGGCAGGCCCGCGATGTTCACCGGCACGGTGCAGATGTCCGTCTGATATGTTTCCACCGCGTCCTGTGCGGTGAAGTTCAGCGGGAAAGCCGTCATGGGGACGGTGGGGGCGAGAATTGCGTCGCATTTCCCGAAAGCGTCCTGAAACGCTTTGACCAGCGTGCCGCGCAGATTCTGCGCTTTTTTATAATACGCGTCGTAGTACCCCGCGCTCAGCACGTAGGTGCCCAGCAGGATCCTGCGCTTGACTTCCCTGCCAAAGCCCTCGCTGCGCGTTTTGCAGATCATTTCATTGCGGTCGCCGTAGTGCGGGGTGCGGTAACCGTAGCGGATGCCGTCGTACCGGCCGAGGTTGGAAGAAGCCTCCGCGCACGCCAGAATATAATACACCGGCAGGCTGTATTTTAAAGCGGGCATATCGAAATAGACGATCTCGGCGCCGAGCGACTCGCAGACCTTCAGCGCGTTCTGTACCGCGCCGTTCACATCGTCGCGGATGCCGTCGAAGTACTCCTTCGCAATTCCGATTTTCATGCCTTTGATGCTGTTGTTCAGGCTCTCGCTGACCGGTTTTCCGGTATTGCCGCGGCACGTCGAATCCTTTTCGTCGTACCGGGAAATCGCGTCGTAAATTAGCGCGGCGTCCTCCACCGTCGCGGTGATCGGCCCGATCTGGTCAAAGCTGGACGCGTAGGCGATCAGCCCGTACCGGGAAACGGCGCCGTAGGTCGGTTTTAAGCCGACCAGGCCGCAGAAGCTCGCGGGTTGGCGGATAGAGCCGCCCGTGTCGGAACCAAGCCCGTAAACGGCAAGATTGCCGCCGACCGCGGAGGCCACGCCGCCGGAGCTGCCGCCCGCCACGCGGGAAAGGTCGTGGGGGTTCAGCGCCCCGCCGAAGCAGGAGGTCTCGCAGGAGGAGCCCATGGCGAACTCGTCCATATTTGTCTTTCCAAGCAGTACGGCGTTCTGCCGCTGCAGAATGTCCCATACTGTCGCGTCATAAATCGGGTAATAGCCCTTCAGAATGTTGGAACAGCAGGTGGTTTCGATTCCTTTGGTGGAGATATTGTCCTTGAGAGTCATCGGAATTCCCGCGAGGGGGGAAAGCTCTTCACCGGAAGCGATTTTTTTGTCCACAGCCTTTGCCGTTTCCATTGCCAGCTCCGCCGTGGGGTTGACATAGGCGTTGATTTTTATATTGTCGCGTTCCATCGCGTCGAGATAGTTCTGTGTAAGCTCCTGACAGCTGATCTGCCGGGACTGCATCAGCCCGTGCAGCTTTTTGATCTGACTTTCCATCCGTACCTCCTACACACGTTTTTTGACCAGAAAATATCCGTCGTCCCGGCTCTCGGCGTTTTTCAGGATCTCTTCCCGGTCGTAGGAGGGGACGACGGTGTCCTCCCGGAAGACATTGGAGAGGTTGTTGATATTGTCAAAATCGGAAGCGTCGGCGCTGGCGGCGTTGATCGTATCGGCAAAGCCGATGATTTCGCTCATATCCTTCGTCAGTTCGTCCAGCTCTTCGTCACTGACGGAAAGCTTCGCCAGATTGGCGATATTCAATATTTCCTCATGGGTAATCATGAAAGCCCTCCTTCGGTCCGGGCCAAAAACAGGCTCCGGGCTTATTTTCTCAGCTTGATGTGAACCTCGCGCAGCTGCTGCTCGGTGACTTCTCCGGGAGAGCCCATCAGCACGTCCTGCGCGTTGGAGTTCATCGGGAACGCGATCACTTCGCGGATGTTATCCTCGCCGGTCAGCAGCATCAGCATCCGGTCCACGCCCGGGGCCATGCCCGCGTGCGGGGGCGCGCCGTACTGGAACGCGTTGTAGAGCGAGGTGAATTTGGTTTGGATATCTTCTTCCGTGTAACCGGCAATTTCAAACGCTTTGACCATCACGGCGATGTCATGGTTGCGCACCGCGCCGGAGGAAAGCTCCACGCCGTTGCAGACGATATCGTACTGGTAAGCCAGAACCTCCTCCGGCTTTTTGGCCGTCAGCGCCTCCATTTCACCCTGCGGCATGGAGAACGGGTTGTGGGTGAAGACGTAGTTCCCGGTGTCCTCGTCGATCTCGTACATCGGGAAGTCCACAATAAAGCACAGCTCAAACGCGTCCCTGTCGATCAGGTCAAGCCTTTCGCCAAGCTCCGTGCGGATCTGTCCCGCAAGCTTTGGGGCCGTCTCGCGGTCGTCGGCAATGAAAAAGATCACGCAGCCGGGCTTCAGCCCCGCGCGGCGGGTCAGCTCCTCGCGTTTGTCGTCCGGCAGATATTTGTTGATCGGGCCCTTGTACTCGTTTTCAGCGGTGACGCTGATGTAGCCGAGACCCTTCATGCCGATTCCTTCCGCGAATTTGAGCATGTTCTCGAAGAAGCTCTTCGGCTGGGCAACGCAGTCCGGCACGTTGATTGCGCGGACCGTTTTGCCCTTGAACGGGGCAAAGGCGGTATCTTCAAACAGGTCGGTAATATCGAGAATGGTCAGCGGATTGCGCAGGTCGGGCTTGTCTGTGCCGTATTTCAGCATGGATTCCTCGTAGGGAATGCGCACAAACGGTGCTTTGGAGACCCTTTTATCGGAAAATTTCTCAAAGGTCGCGCCCAGCACTTCCTCCGCGACCGAGAAAACGTCCTCCTGCGTGGCGAACGCCATCTCAAAGTCGAGCTGATAAAACTCGCCGGGAGAACGGTCGGCCCTCGCGTCCTCATCGCGGAAGCAGGGGGCGATCTGGAAATAGCGGTCGAAGCCCGACACCATCAGAAGCTGCTTGAAAATCTGCGGCGCCTGCGGCAGGGCATAGAATTTGCCCGCGTGCCTGCGGCTGGGAATCAGATAGTCGCGCGCGCCCTCCGGAGAAGAGGCGCTGAGAATCGGCGTCTGGATTTCCAGAAAGCCCATTTCCGTCATCTTGCTGCGCAGAAAAGCAATCAGCTGGGAGCGCAGGACGATATTCTGGTGCACTTTCGGGTTGCGCAGATCGAGAAAGCGGTATTTCAGACGGACGTCCTCCTTGGTTTCCTTCGACAAATCCACTTCAAACGGCAGGCTGTTCAGTGTTTTGCCCAGCACGGTGAGGGCGGAGACCTTTACCTCCACCGTGCCGGTATTAATTTTGGGATTAACAGTGTCTTCGTCGCGCAGTATAACGGTGCCGGCGGCGGTAATGGTGCATTCTTTCGTTACGTTTTCCAGCAGGCTTTCGTCATGAACAACGATCTGGACCACGCCGTAATGGTCGCGCAGATCCAGAAATTTTACGCCGCCGTGGTCGCGGATGTTTTCCACCCAGCCGGCGACGCGCACTTCGCTGCCAATGTCCTTTTCGCTGACTTCCCCGCACAGATGGGTGCGGTACTGGTTCACACAAATCATAATTCCGTTAATCCCCTTTAAGCACTTTCTTAATTTAAAGCATAATTATACCATAAAATGCATTTTTCGGCAACGGGAACTCCGCTGTTTTTCCGCCGATTTGCACTTTATCACTTTACTATATCATATTTTGCAGGGAAATGCGATACAAAATTCATTCCGCCTTTACAATATTCAGGAGTACGTCCGCCATGCTGTCCATGGACTGGACCGGAACGTACTCGAACCGGCCGTGAAAATTGTGGCCGCCGGTGGAAAGGTTGGGGCAGGGAAGGCCCATGTACGAAAGCCTTGCGCCGTCCGTGCCGCCGCGGATGGCTACGATCTCCGGCTCCACGCCCGCGTCCTTCATGGCCTTTTTTGCCTTTTCAATGATAAACATATGCGGCTCTATTTTTTCTTTCATATTGTAGTAGGAATCCCGCAGGGTGAGCTCAATGGTATTGTCCCCGTATTTTTCGTTGAGATAGCGGGCGACTTTTTCAAAACGGGCTTTTTTCTCCGTAAACTGGTTCATGTCGTGGTCGCGGATAATATAGCGCAGAACGGCTTTTTCCTCGTCGCCCTCCATGTGGCTCAGGTGGTGGAAGCCCTCGTAGCCCTCGGTACAGGCGGGAATTTCGTTCGGAGGAAGCATGGAGTTGAATTCAACGCCCATCAAAAGCGCGTTCTTCATCTTGTTTTTCGCGTCGCCCGGGTGGATGTTCACCCCGTTTACCGTGACCGTCGCGGCCGCCGCGTTGAAGTTTTCGTACTCAATTTCCCCCAGCCTTCCGCCGTCCACCGTGTAGGCGTAATCCGCCCCGAAATGTTCGACGTCGAACCTGTCCGCCCCGCGCCCGATTTCCTCGTCCGGGGTGAAGCCGACCGCGATTTTTCCGTGCTTTATCCCGCCGCCGCTCAGTTTTTCCAGGACGGTCATGATTTCCGCCACACCGGCTTTGTCGTCGGCGCCCAGCAGGGTGGTGCCGTCGGTGACGATTAAATCCTTGCCCTTGTAATCGCGCAGGCTTTCAAATTTCGCGGGGCTCATCACGATCTGTTTTTCCTGATTGAGGACGATGTCCCCGCCGTCGTAATTTTCCACGATTCTCGGCCTGATCCCGGCGCCGCTCGCGGACGGGCTGGTGTCCATGTGGGAAATCAGCCCGATCACCGGCAGCTTTTCCTCACAGTTTGCGGGAAGCGTCCCGTAGACGTAGCCGTTTTCGTCCATGTGGGCGTCGGAAAGGCCCAGCCCCTTCATTTCCTCCACCAGAAACTTTGCCAGCTCCTTCTGTTTTTCGGTGCTGGGGCAGACGTTTTCCGGGGCGTTTTCGTCGGAGGTGGTGTCAAAGCCGACGTATTTCAGAAATCTTTCATATGCTCGCATGTTATGCTTCTCCTTTATCCGATGGAAATCCGCCGCATCGGCGGGATGCGGACTGATTCCATTATCTGTTAATGTACCCTATTTTACTACGATAAGCCGGAAAAAACAATCAGGACCACGCGCTTTTCAGGCAGTCCACCGCCGCGCCGATTTCCCCGAGGGGAATCCCCGCGAAGCCGAGCCTGATTCTGGAGGTCCCTTCCTGCGGCGGCATGGTCCGGACGCCCTTCTCCGCCGCCAGGGCGCAGAGCTCCTGCGATGATAGCCCGGTTTTCACGTCCAGGATCAGGTACAGAAACGTCTCCTCCAGCAAAATATCGACGCTGTCGCCGAAAGCGCTTTTCAGGGCTTTGATCAGTGCGGTGCTCTTGGCGGCGTACAGCTTTCTCAGCCGGCGCAGGTGGCGCTCCAGCTGTCCGCTTTTCACGTACCCGCTCAGAGCCAGCTGCTCGATTTTGGAGGCGGTCTGGTTGTAGCGGCTGGCCCGCGCGCGGTAGCGTTCCAGAAGATTTTCCGGCAGCACCATATAGCCGATACGCACCGAAGGAAGCAGAAGCTTGGAGAAGGAGCCGATGTAAACGATGCTTTCCCCGCCCGCCATGCTCTGCATGGCCGGGATCGGGCGCGCGTTGTAGCGCAGCTCGCCGTTGTAGTCGTCCTCAAGGATGATCGCGCCGGTTTCCCGCGCCCAGTTCAGCAGCTCGGCCCGCCTGCCCATGGGCAGGCTCGTTCCCGTGCGGACCCGGTTGGAGGGACTGACGAACAGCAGCCTCGCACCGCTTTTTTCCAGCGCGTCCATCCGGATGCCGCTTTCGTCCGCCGGCAGCTGCAGGACATCCAGTCCGCAGTCGGAGAAAATCTGTTCAGCCTGCAGAAATCCCGGCTCTTCCATGGCAACGCGCGTATCATCCCTGTTTAATAATCCGCATAATATGGTTAACAGCGGCTGTGTGCCCGCGCCGATGACGATCTGCTCCGGGGAAGCGACCACCCCCCGGACGCTGTAGCTGTAGGCGGAAAGCGCCTCACGCAGAGAGCGCTCCCCCTGATGCTCGCCGTACCCGGCGATGACCTCCTGACGGTTCAGCACGTCGCGGATATGGCGCCGCCAGGCCCTGATGTCGATATTGTCGCTGTCCACGCAGTCGCTGCCGAAATTATAGCGGATGGGAGGGGCACTCGGCAGAGGGGTACCGACGCGGCGCGGCTTTTGCCGCCCGTCGTCGTGCGCCACAGCCAGAACAAAATAGCCGCGCTGCGGCCGGGACTGGATATAGCCTTCCACGCAAAGCTGCTGATACGCGTTTTCTACCGTCGTGCAGCTCAGTTTTAAATCCTCCGCCAGCTTGCGGATGGAAGGAAGGCGCTCTCCCTTCGCGAGATGTCCGGCCTCAATGGCGGCTTTCATAGTGAGGTAAAGCTGCTGATAAAGCGGGGTGCCCGAATCGGCGTCCAAAATCAGATAATCGTAGGTCATGGGCTTCCTCCAAAAACTGTACTGATCATTTTTTTATTAACTGTATATTTCAATATGAACAGTTATACGCTATTATTATAGCACAGCTTTAAAGCAAATCAATCATTGGAGTGTTTAGATGATGAAAACGAACCGGTCTTCTGCGACGGGAACCTATGTCATGACGGCGCTTTTTGCCGCGATGATCTTTGTGGTTACGGCCTATGTCCTCCATATCCCTACGCCCGCGACGGGCGGATATATCCATCTGGGGGATTCCATCCTCTATCTTGCGGCCAGTATTCTGCCCGCGCCGTTTGCCATCGCCGCCGGGGGAATCGGCGAAGCGATGTCCGACGCGCTGACGGGGAGCGTAGCGTACGCGCTGCCGACCTTCCTGATTAAATCGGCCATGGTCCTCTGCTTTTCCGCGGCGGGCAAAACGATTCTTCATAAGCGCAATGCCGCGGCGGCTGTCGCCGCCGGGGTGATCTGCATCGCCGGGTACTATCTGACGGAGGTCGTTTTTCTGCACAGCTTTGTCTCTCCGCTGGCGGAGATACCGGCCAATCTGGTGCAGGCAAGCGCCAGCGCGGCGGCTTATTTCCTGCTGGGCAACGCGCTGGACCGGTTGAATGTCAAAAACCGTATCGGCGTCCTGAATTAAATCATTCATAGTTTTGGGGTATTATCATGAAATTCAATACAAATCGGCAAAAGACGACGGTCAATGTCGCGCTGACCGGCCTGATGGGCGCGCTTGTACTGGTGGGAACCTATCTGAACGTTCCGATTCCCGTGCTTGGCGACAAAACCATGATCGGTCTCGGCAACGTGTTCTGCATCCTGTCCGGCCTGCTTTTAGGACCGGTTTACGGCGGCGCGGCGGCGGGAATCGGTTCGTTTATCTTTGACCTGATCGGCGGCTGGGCCTCCAGCGCACCTTCTACGCTGGTCTTTAAGTTTATGATGGCGTTTGTCTGCGGCACCATCGCCTGGGGCGGGGACAAATCCGCGAAAAAGCTTTCCCGCCTGATTCTTGCGGCGGTCGCGGGCTCTTTAAGCTACTGCGCCCTGTACCTCGGCTACTCCTATGTGAAGGAGCTGCTCATCGGCTCCGCGGTGCAGGTCGTCAATATTAAAATCGCGACCAAAGCCGCCGTAACCCTTACGAACGCGGTGATTGCGGACGTGGTGGCCGTACCGCTTTCCCTCACTATTCGGAAAGCGCTCGACAGAAACCATGTCGGCGGAAAACTTCAGGAATAGCCATTGAAATATTGTTAATTTTTTGCGATCATGCTATAATATACTCCTTGCTAAAAAGTACAGCGGCAGGTATTGGAGTATAGGATAGATGAAAGAAAAAAAAGACCGTAAAATCAGAAGTTCCATCGTGCGCGACGCGCTCAGTACCTTTGGCACAACCGCGTTCGGCGCGGTAATGGGGTTCGTTTCCTCCCTCGTGATCACGGGGGTTCTGGACCCGGCTTCCAAGGGATATATTACGCAGCTGCAGTACGTGGGGACGCTTCTGGTCACCTTCCTTTCCCTGAGCGTCAGCTCCGCGGTGATTTACTATACGTCGCGCTACGGGCTGAAGAACGTGAAAAAAGCGCTGACAAAAATCTGCGCCGGAATCGTTGTCCTGATCGTCGTCATCGGCCTTGCAAGCGTTTTTGTACTGCGCGACAGCTATTTTGCGGACACTCCTCTCTTATACAGCGTGCTTGCGGTGGTTTACGGCGTGTTTTCCTTTTTATCCACCGTCTACACCTGCATTCTGCGCGGGGAGAACAAGTTCAGCGCCTATAATATCATCACCCTGATTCAGCGCGTGCTGACCACCGTGTTTGCGTTCAGCGTGTTTTTCTGGAAAACGCCGCTGGTGATTATTCTTTCCAGCATTCTGATTATGGTGGCCATGATCGGGATGTGTATTTCCGTGCTGCGCAGGGGTCCGGAACAGGCGGTAAGCGAAGAGGACGATGTGCTGGTCGGCGCCGGTACCATGGTAAAGTACAGCCTGAAATCCCACGTTTCCAACATGCTGACCTATGTGAACACCTATGCCGCCAATTTTATTGTCAAGGGATATTACAAGGTCGCCGCGCTCGGCGTGTACTCCTTCGCCTCCACACTGATGGAGCAGGTCTGGCTTTTGCCGAATGCCGTCAGTATGGTCATCATGTCACGGATCGCCGGGATGAAGGTGCAGGAGGATAAAGTCAAGCTGACGCTGATGTCCTGCAAAATCGTTACCTACATTACTTTTGTGTGCGCGTTCCTGCTGACCTGGATGGCGCAGGTTTTCGTACCGATTGTTTTCCCGAAATATATCGCGGCCATTCCGGCGCTGCGCATCCTGATTATCGGTTCCATCTTTATTACTTACGCGAAGGTGCTGGCAAACTCGATTGCGGCGTACGGAAAACCGGAGCTGAATATCATCTCTACGGTGATCGGCGTGGCGTTCAACATCGTCCTCAGCTTTGTCCTGATTCCCGGCATGGGCATCAACGGCGCGGCGGTGTCGACGTCCATTTCGCTGACGGCGCAGGGAGTGACCTCGATTATTATTTTCTGCAAGTTTACCAGAACGCCTTTCTACAGGCTCCTGATTCCGAGCAAAGAGGAAATTTCCATTGTACAGAAAATTATCAAACGATAATGGAATGATACAAAAAGCCTGTGGGCGCCGGTCCGCGGGCTTTTTTCATTCAGCTTTAAAATAAAGAACATACAACCGTCACATTGCGCCAATATAATAACCATACGTCAGGAAGATATTTCCAATTTTTTAGAATGGAGATGCAAATCATGAAGGATCGTATGGTAAAACGGGTGGAAGCGGTGTTGCTGGCCGCCGTTTGTACTGTCGGACTTGTGGCATGTTCCTCGCAGACAACGGCCGTGACGGCGGCACAGTCGGCTTCCCAGCAGAGCAAGGACAATCAGACAACCGTGTACGGCAAGGTGACGGCGGTTGACGGCAGTAAAATCACTCTTGCTCTGGGGACCTTGAACCCCGGAGAGGGCGGCGGGCGTCAGGGAAGCGGGAAAGGCGGAGCTTCCGGCAGTGAACAAAAGGGAGACCTTCCGTCGAAAGACGATACTGCGTCTGGCGGCGACAATTCCGAAGGGAAAAATCAAAGGCAGCCGGGTTCCGGCGGCGCAGGCGGATTTGAAATGCTGACGCTCACCGGCGAAACAAAAACCATTACCATTTCCGATGAAAGCATCCTTACCAGACAAAGCGTGCGGGGAAACCGGCAGACTCCGGGCGGAAAAAAGGAACAGGGGACGGATTCCACGGCTTCTTCCGCAGAGGATACAAGTGATACATACAGTACAAAAGGAGTGAAAAATACAAGCGGTAATGAAAGCGGAGAGTCCGCTTCCCTCAGCGACATCACCGTCGGCAGCGTGTTAAAGGTCACCAGCGAAGCGGGAACCGACCAGCTGATTTCCGTACAGATTCTGGGCGGGGGCGCGCACGAAAAACCGGAAGAGTCAAGCAGTTCAGGCCAGTCCTGAGGAAGCGGGACATAAAAACTGCCTGCCGGAAGCAAATATTCCCAGCCGCCGCAAAAAACCTTTGAAAGCAAAAAGCGCTTTGATACGGTCCTGAAAAGGACTGTTCAAAGCGTTTTTTTTTCATACAGTAAAATGGACTATTCGGCAAGAGCCTTCAGACCCGGGACAAAGGCACGATTTGTTGCAGTCTGCTGCCTGAGTGTTATTGATTGCGGAAACGGGACAAAAACTCCCGGGTGCTTTCCTGCTGAGGATTGGAAAAGAGCTCTTCCGGCGTGTTTTCTTCCGCCACCACGCCGTCCGCCATAAAGACGACACGGGAGGAAACGTCGCGGGCAAAGGCCATTTCATGGGTCACGATCACCATGGTCATGCCTTCCTGCACAAGATCGCGCATAACCTGCAGCACTTCGCCGACCATCTGGGGATCGAGCGCGCTGGTCGGTTCGTCGAACAGCAGCATTTCGGGCTCCATGGCCAGCGCGCGCGCAATGGCGACACGCTGCTGCTGTCCGCCGGAAAGCTGGTGGGGTTTTGCGTTGATGTATTCGCCCATACCGACCTTCGTCAGATATTTCATCGCGGTTTCTTCCGCGGCTTTTTTATCCTTCCTGAGTACTTTTGTTGTACCGGCCATGCAGTTCTGGAGCACGGTCATGTTGTTGAACAGGTTAAAGGACTGGAACACCATTCCCACCTTGGAACGGTACACGTTCACGTTGCTCCCCTTGGAGGTGATGTCCCTGCCGTGAAAGAAAATCTGGCCGGAGGTCGGCGTTTCCAGCAGGTTGATGCAGCGCAGGAGCGTGGACTTGCCGGAACCGGAAGCGCCGATAATACAGATGACGTTCCCGTGATAGGTTTCAAAGTCGATATCCTTCAGCACCTGATGGTCGCCGAAGCTTTTGCTCAGATGGCTTACCCGCAGGATCGGGGCGTTTACTTCTTCCATATTTGATTGCCTCCGTGCTTCTTAACAGGATTGTGGCCGCAGGGGTCGGCCATCATATCGGTCTCTACCAGAGAGTAATAGCCGGAGCCGTCGATCTTGCGCTCCATCCAGCGCAGCAGGCGCGAACAGGTAAAGGTCATGATAAAATAGATCACGCAGATGATAAAGAATACTTCAAAATACCGGAAGTAGGCGCCGGCGGCGGAGTTTCCGGAGAAGAACAGCTCCGTGACAGAAATGATGTTCAATACGGAGGTATCTTTGATGTTGATAATCAGATTGTTGCCGATCTGCGGAAGGATGTTGCGCAGGGTCTGCGGCATAATGACGCTTACCATGGTCTGCCAGTGCGTCATGCCGATCGCCTTTGCGGCCTCCGTCTGACCCACGTCGATGGAGTCGATGCCGCCGCGTACGGTTTCCGCCATGTAGGCCCCGGTGTTGATGGATACGATGAAAAACCCGGCGAACATCGCGCTCATATCCACGCCGAACATCTGCTTGGAGCCATAGTAGAGCACCATGGCCTGAACGATCATCGGGGTCCCGCGAAAGACTTCTATGTATACTGCTAAAATAAACTGCAGGACCTTATACAGGATTTTGATGACCGGATTGGCTTTTTTGTTGTAGGGCAAGGTCCTCAATACGCCGACCAGAAGGCCGATCAAACATCCGATCAGGGTGCCGACCAGCGCCAGCATCAGCGTTACGCCCGCTCCGCGCAGAAAAATCATTCCGTATTTGTCGAGCAGATACAGTACCCAACCGAAAAAATCGGTTTCGTTGGGGAGATTCATAGATTACACTCACTTCCTGCCTGAACGCAGTCAATCGTTATTGAGCCATCGGCTGCTTTGAAATCGCGTCCTGCATGATTTTGTCGCGGTCGGCTTCACTGATTTCAGCGAGGGCTTTATTGATGGTTTCTTTTAAGTCCGCGGCGGATTTCGAAACCGCAATGCCGAGGTTGACGTCTTCGTCAGACGCCTTGAAATCGTCTCCGCCGGTGGAAAAGTCGAGCATGACAAGATCTTTATTCGTAGAGGTGGCGGCCATGGCCGTCGGCTTGTCCGTCACAAAAACCTCGGTCTTGCCGGAGGTCAGGGCCACGATCAGCGCGGGAACATTCTTCATGGCCGGATGGATTTTCGCGTCCGGGATCTGGTTGAGCATATCGTACCAGATGGTGTTTTGCTGGGAAGTGCAGGAAGCGCCCTTCAGGTCGGCCACACCCTTGGCGGAAGCGTATTTGCTGTCGGACTTTACAAGAGCGTAAATGGAGGCTTTGTAGTAAACATCCGTGAAATCGACGGTCTGCAGACGCTCCTTGGTAATGCTCATGCCCGCGATCGCCGCGTCCAGCTTGCCGGAGGATACGCCGGGGGCAAGACCGTCCCATTCGGTTTTGACGATTTGCAGGTCGTATCCGATTGCGTCGGCAATCTTCCTGGCCATCATAACGTCGTAGCCGTTGGCATACTCGCCGCTGCTGTTGGAAATCGGGACCGCACCGTTGGAATCATCCGCCTGCGTCCAGTTGTACGGGGCAAACGCGCACTCCATGCCGACCTTGAGCACCTTTTTTGAAGCGGTGCTTCCCGCGCCGGATGCGGCGGGAGCGGCGGACTGTGCCTCGCTTTTGGAACAGCCCGCCAAAGAAAACAGGCTGATTGCCATCGCCGCACAGAGCACGGCGGATAAAATCCTTTTTGTCTTTTTCATAATAATACCCCTTCCGTTAAAAAAAGCAATACCGGCAAACCGCCGGTGAAATCCTGAGTGAAGCAGATTGATATGCAGGAAAGATGAATGAAGACTGCAAAAAAACACCGCTTTATCTGTTAAACCTGCTGAATTATTGCAAATTATAATATGATTATAGGGAAATGTCAATGGCTGTTTCTTGAAAAATCATGCATCAGATTGGGCTGTTTTATGC
The DNA here is from genome assembly GCF_036287215.1 of Caproiciproducens sp. CPB-2. Lineage (NCBI taxonomy): Bacteria > Bacillati > Bacillota > Clostridia > Eubacteriales > Acutalibacteraceae > Caproiciproducens > Caproiciproducens sp. CPB-2. The sequence continues at coordinate 2,293,905 of NZ_CP142860.1, read as the reverse complement.
ATTTTGCACCTTGTTAGAGCGTTAAAGCAACATCCCCTCAAAAAAATATTTTTATGTCGACAGTTCTCATTGTTATGTAAAACGGGGTTTTCAGAACAGCTGCTTTGCCAGAACGCAGAAAAAAGGCATTGTCGCCACGGAAAACAGGGTCGTCAGCGCCACGGCCTTGGAGGCGAGCTTTGCGTCCCCGCCGAACTGGACTGCAAACATCGCGGTGGCGGTAGCCGACGGAGCGGCGCAGAGCAGTAAAACGGTGGAGGCCACGATTTTGTCAATGCTGAACGGGAGCATCAGCACAAGGGTCAGGCCCGGGAGCAGGACCAGCCTCAAAGCGGAAAGCAGGTAAAGGCCGCGGTCCGTAAACAGCTCCTTCAGGTTGATTCCGGAAATGTAAACTCCCACCACGATCATGGCGAGCGGCGTGTTTATCGAGGCCAGAGAGTCGATCGGGGATTCCAGAATTTCCGGCAGCCTGACGGAGAACGCAAAAAGCGGAAAGGCAACCGCCAGCCCGAGAATTCCCGGATTGGTGGCGATCTGCCTCAATCCCGGGGCGCGTTTGCTGCTGACGCTGGCATAACCGTGCGTCCACATAAAAAAACTGAACACGGCATTGTACATGGAAGCGTAGGCGACTCCCGTGCTGCCGAAGACGGCTTCCACAAGCGGAATCCCCATAAATCCGCTGTTGGAGTAGGCGGCTGCGAAACGCAGAATTTTTTTCTGGTGATCGGGATTTTTCCGGAAAAAGAGCATACTGGCGAGAATCGCCAGACCCATGGCAAAAGCCGACCAGAATACGGCGGAAATCAGCTCTTTGATGCCGATCTGTCCGATGATGCTCTGCAGCGAGGCGATAATCAGGCACGGCGTTACAACGTACATCAGAATGGAAGTAATCTGCTGCGCGCCGCGCTTCGTAATCATCCCGGTCCTCCCGCAGAGATAGCCGATGAGGATCATAATAAACAGAATCATGACCTTCTCAAAAATGGTCAAAAAGGAAGTAAGCATCAGAAATCCACCCCGATCTTTGTCAGAGAGGTCTTTGCGCGGGCCAATTTGGTGGTGTAGAAATGATTCAATTCAAGCGTCCTTTCCGCAGAGAGATTATATTAGGAAGAGTTTTGCATGGAACAGCTTTTCTATGGTCCTGACAACTGCGTCGCTGTCCTGACTGCCGATGATCTGCGGCGCCGCTTCCTTCAGGCCGGCCGTCGCGTTGGCGACCGCATAGCCGTAGTCCGCCGCTGCGATCATGCCCGCGTCGCTCTCGTCGTCGCCAAAAGCGGCGACCTTTTCCATCCCGTACCGCCTTTTCAGTTCCAGTACGGCATTTTCCTTGGAGGCTTCCACGCTGTAGATTTCCAGAAAATAGTGGCCTTCGTTGTTCCGGTCGGGGTAATAGACCGCGCTGATTTGCCCGGCGCAGCTCAGGCTCAGAATTTCTTCGCGCAGCTTCCGGATGGTTTCCAGCCGGTCAACCGCCATGATATAGACCACGTCGCGGTTTTCGGGCAGCGGGTTGCAGATATAATTTTTTAAGGGCCGCAGCTTCTGTTCGTGGTAAAAGCGCTCCTCCGCCGCATTGGTAAAATCACCGTAATAAATATGAAGGATATCGTTGATGATCGTGTGCACAAAGCAGTTCAGCCCGTATTTGTCAAATACCCCCAGCACTTCCTTCGCTGTCGCGTAAGGGATATTTTTGCTGTAAAGATAGGTCTTTTTCCTGATATCATACAGCGCCGCGCCGTTCATGGCAATCACCGGAAGCGAAAAAGAGATTCCTTTCAGGATCGGCTCCATGGAAGAGGACGAACGTTTGCTCGCCACCGTGATCATAGCGCCCCTTTGCAGGAGCTGGTTCAGCTTGAAACGGGTGAAATTGCCGATCTGCCCGTCGGAGTTGGTCAGTGTGCCGTCCAGGTCGCTTACGAACAGCAGATTGCCGTTCTTTCTGCGGGGAAGATGAAACGCGTTCACGCCCAGCGACACGAAGATGCCGATCAGCGTGTCTAAAATTCTGTTCAGCGCGAAAAAATAAGGACTCGCATCCTGGCCGTGAGAAACGGTAATGCTCATAAAGACAACACAGGTAATATAGGAAGCGGAGGTCTTTTTGGCAAGTACGGTAATATAAATGAGCGGGATGATTACGGCGGAAATCAGCAGATATTTCAGCACCGGCACATTCGGCGGGATAAAGCTCTTTTCCGCCATCATGACAAGCATGCCGGCGGTCCCGCCGATCAAGGTGCCGATGATGCGGTTAAAGGCGACCTTCCGGCTGTTGGAGACATACGGCTGCATGCACAGAATGGACGCTATTGCGGAATAAAACGGAATTCCGTCGCCGCGGAGAAGATAGATTGCGAAGCAAAGGAAAACCGCCACAGAGGATTTGATGATTCGCATTCCGATTTTGGGCATTTGCAAGTACTCCTAAATAATATTCATTTTTACTTAGTTTACCACAACACCATAAATTTGCAACGTTCATCTTTTGAAAAATCAATCCTTATGGATTGTTTATATTTTTTTGCAATACCAGATATGATCTTTGTGTAAACCATAAAGGGTCCCGAAACCAGGCATACGGTCTCAGAAAGAAATGCACCCTGAATCGACTTTTGCAAAGTCTGTTCAAGGTGCATTTTTTGTATAATGTTTTCGGTAAGACTGTTTTGTAACGGCCTCCTGTTCCGAATGGTATGGTGTTTTATTCCTTTCCGTAGCCGGATAGAATTGCCGCAGTTTCATCCGCTGTTTCTTCTTGTTCGATCAGATCTTCCAGAAACCGGGTAATGCTAACGCATTTATCTACGCCGAGTTCCTTAAAGAGCACCTGGTTTTTCGGGTCGTTTACGACGGCAAATGTTTTCTGGGTGTGAAAATATTTTTTCGCTATTTCACAGACAAGCAGGTTAAACGCATCCTTACTGCTGAGCGCTACAATCAAATCCATTTTATCCGCCGCTGCTGCTTTTAGTATGGCGGGATCGGTTCCATCACCGCAGACGGTTTCCACTTCGTATTCATCCGTAAGTTTTTTACACCAGCAGAAGTCTTTGCCGATCACTTTTACGCGATGTCCGTGTGCTTTCAGTGCTCCTGTCAGAAAGCGGGTTTTCGTTTGTTCGCCCACCAATAATACATTCATAGGGTTTTCGCTTCCTTATCATGAAGTAACACCCGCTGAGCTTCGTAAACAGAAAGAGCGGCGGGACAGAGCACGGTAATATTCATTTCAGAACAGGAAATCGCTTTTGATATGTCATTGATGTACGCAAGAATATTTTTTACAGGGTAGTGACAGTCGGCAATCTGAGCAATCATAATATTAGTGGCATCATCATCGGTCGCCGCCACCAAAGCATCGGCCTTTCGTATTCCCGCAGATTCCAGAATATCGCTGTCTGTACCGTCCCCCAGAAGGACGGAACCGCTGTAGGAGGAAGGCAGCCTTTTGAGTGCAGTCTCATCAGGGTCAATTACGGTGACGTCCCATTCCTTACTGGACATAGCGCACGCCAGGGAATTGCCCAGGCGTCCGCAGCCGATTATGAGAATCGTCCCGTCTTTTTTGCTGTCAAACAATCGCATGAAGATTCCCTCTTTCTGTTGCTTATCTTAGCACAACGGATATTATCGTGGCGTTAAGAATGGCGGAAAGACGTTAAGATTCCGTAAAAGGGTTCGGTCCCCATTTGCAGAACGGCGGTGTCCGCTTCCGAGATAACGCAGCACGGGCGGGCAGGATCTTTGCCCGTTATTCGCAGAAATAAGCGCAGAAGCTGTTTTGCGGTATATACCATTATTTTCGTAAAAGAGGAAACAGAATTATTTTTTGCCTATTGACAAAAACTAAAAATATGTTTATAGTATTAATACACCCCCCAGGGGTGGAGTGAGGTGAAGCGATGAATAAAAAATTCAATGTAACGGGCATGACCTGTTCGGCTTGCTCGGCCAATGTGGAAAAAAGCGTCCGGAAGCTGAACGGAGTGAACTCCGTTAACGTCAATCTGCTTTCAAACAGCATGACGGTGGACTACGACGATACGGTTGCCAATGACGCTGAGGTGATCCGGGCGGTGGAAAACGCGGGGTACGGCGCTTCCGTATATTCCCGTAAGGCGAATGCAAACGCGAAAAGCCAGCCGCAGGAGAGCCCGGTCCAGAAAGAACTGCAGTCGATGAAAACGCGCTTGATTGTTTCTTTTACATTTTTGATTCCTCTGTTGTATCTTGCCATGCATCATATGCTGAAGGAATGGATCGGCCTGCCGGTGCCGGAATGGATCAAAGCGACCTTCCACGGTCCGGAAAACGGCGTGGTGTTCGCGTTTGCGCAGTTCCTGCTGCTTTTGCCGATCGCCTATGTCAATCGCAAATATTTTCAGGTCGGATTCAAAACGCTGGCAAAACGCGCGCCCAACATGGACTCCCTGATCGCCATCGGTTCCACGGCGGCGATCGTGTATGGAATCTTCGCCATTTTCAAAATCGGTTATGCGCTGGGACACGGCGATATGGAGACGGCGGACCATTTTCTGATGGACCTCTATTTTGAATCGGCGGGAACCATTCTGGCGCTGATTACGCTCGGAAAATATCTGGAGGCCAGGTCAAAGGGAAAAACCTCGGAAGCGATTACCAAGCTGATGGATCTGGCACCGAAAACCGCGGTGGTGATCCGCGGCGGCGCCGAGGTTGAAATTCCGGTGGAAGAGGTCGTTGTCGGCGATATCCTGCCGGTCCGCCCGGGCCAGAGTATCCCGGTGGACGGAATCATCGTGGAGGGCTCTTCCTCCGTCGACCAGTCCGCGCTGACCGGCGAGAGCATTCCTGTGGAAAAGCATGCCGGCGATAAGGTCATTGCCGCAACCATTAACAAAACCGGATATTTCAAGTTTGAGGCGCAGAAGGTCGGTGACGACACGACACTGGCACAGATCATCGATCTGGTGGAGGAAGCAAGCTCCTCCAAGGCGCCGATCGCAAAGCTTGCGGATAAGATCAGCGGCATCTTTGTTCCGGTCGTAATCTGCATTGCCATTGTTTCGGCGGCCGCGTGGCTGATCGCCGGCCAGTCGTTTGAATTCGCCCTCTCCATCGGCATCGCGGTGCTGGTTATTTCCTGCCCGTGCGCGCTGGGGCTGGCGACTCCCGTCGCCATTATGGTCGGTACGGGCAAAGGCGCTTCCAACGGCATCCTGATTAAATCCGCGGAGGCTCTGGAAACGGCGCATACCGTGAATACGGTGGTTCTGGATAAGACCGGAACCATTACGGAAGGCAAGCCGAAGGTGACGGATATCCTGATCACCGGACTGGCCGCGGAGCAGGAGCTGCTTACAGTTGCTGCTTCCATGGAAAAGCCCTCGGAGCATCCTCTTGCGGACGCCATTGTGGAAAGGGCGTCCGAACTGGGGCTGGAGATCAAAGCGGTCGATCAGTTTGACTCCGTTTCCGGCCAGGGCGTTGCCGCGGTGCTGGACGGCAAACAGTATTTTGCCGGAAACCGCGCGATGATGGAAAGCAGAAAGGTGGATATCTCCTCCCTGCAAAGTGCCTGCGACGCGCTGGCGGAGGACGGAAAAACGCCGCTGTATTTTGCGCAGGGGCAGAATCTGCTGGGCGTCATCGCGGTGGCGGACGTTGTAAAGCCGACCAGCCGTCAGGCAATTGAAGAATTTAAGGCAATGGGTATTGACGTAGTCATGCTGACGGGCGATAATAAAAGAACAGCTGAAGCGATCCGCCGCCAGCTTCATATTGACCGCGTTGTGGCGGAAGTCATGCCGCAGGACAAGGAAAGCGAGGTCCGCAGGATTCAGGAAGGCGGCAAAAAGGTCGCGATGGTCGGCGACGGCATCAATGACGCACCCGCGCTCGCAAGAGCCGACGTCGGGATCGCCATCGGGGCGGGAACGGATATCGCCATTGAATCGGCGGACATTGTGCTGATGAAAAGCGATTTGCTCGACGCCGTGACCGCGGTGCAGCTGAGCAAGGCCGTCATCCGCAACATCAAGGAAAACCTGTTCTGGGCTTTCTTTTACAACAGCATCGGCATCCCGCTTGCGGCCGGCGTGTTTTTCTCCCTGCTGGGCTGGAAGCTGAATCCGATGTTCGGCGCGGCGGCTATGAGCCTGAGCTCCGTGTGCGTTGTTTCCAACGCGCTGCGGCTAAAGCTGTTTAAACCGCGCAGAATCTCTGCGGGGCAAAGACAGAACGAAATCGAAAACCCGATCAAAACAGAAGCGGAAGGAGATCTTTCTGAAATGAAAAAAGTCATTACCATTAACGGCATGAGCTGCGAACACTGCAAGGCCAGGGTCGAAAAGGCGCTGAACGCCATTGGCGGCGTGGAAGCAAAAGTGGATCTGAAAAAGAACAACGCCACGGTTTCGCTGAAAACGGAGGTTTCCAACGAAGCGCTGAAAAACGCCGTGCAGGAAGCCGGCTATGAGGTGGTTTCCGTAGAGGAAAAGAAGGGCCTGTTCGGCAAATAATTTTACACGGAGGGCTGCCATGAAAGCAGACAAAGAAAAGGTGACCCGGTTGCTGAAAACCGCACGGGGACAGCTTGACGGACTTTTGAAAATGGTGGAAGAGGACCGCTACTGCATCGACATCTCCAACCAGCTGATGGCCACGCAGGCAATCCTGAAAAAAGCCAACATTGAAATTATCCACGCGCACCTTGGCTGCTGTGTCAAGGAAGCGTTTGAACAGGGAGACGCCGAAGAAAAGATAGACGAGATACTGGCTGTCATGGATAAGCTTTCAAAATAACGCCCGTAGCTGCCGCATAAATGTCCGGCGGAAAAGGGCCGCAGAATACAAGCGTTCCGAGTGGCTTTTCAAGCCTTTTCGGGGCGCTTTTTTTCTGATTACAGGCTGAAATTTGAAAAAAGAAGGTTTTTGCAGAAATATAGATAACATTGACAGATTATAAGATTTGAAATATAATAATATTGTGTATAAAAGAGACATGGAATGAAAGTAAAGAAGTAAAATTTTATCAGTTTTGAACTGAATTTTTTGATTGCTGAGGCGGTAGAAAAATGAATTTTACATCGAAACGGTCTGTTTTAATTTCTGCAATTGCAATCCTCATTCTTCAGACGGCAGGACTTTTGTTCCAATTCCACGGGGTGGGCGGCTTTTTCTATTCCGTGATCGGGAGCATCCTGATTCTAATTGCCGCCGACGCCCTGTTTGGAAAAAACGGAGGGGAACCCCACCCCGTAAAGCAGAAGGACCATGGACAGGACGACCTGGGAGAACGGCTTTTTCAGGTCGCGGAAACCATGGGCTTTGACTCCCAGCAGCTGATCTGGCTTTCCAAGGACAACATGAAAACCTTTGAAAAGGTTGCAAAGATTTCTTATGAAATTGAAAAGCTCAGCGAACAGAATGCGGCCAGTTCGGAAGAAATCAATGCAAGCATCAATGAGCTTGCCGGAGCATGTACCAATCTGAATTCCGGGATCATAAAAATCGAGGATCATTCCAAAACCTCCATCGAAATGCTGAACAAAAATGAGCGGACCATCCGAAGCATCGGGAGCTTCATCCTCGACCTTACGTCGGTCATCAAGGTCGCTTCCGACAGCAACCTGGAGCTTCGGGAATCCTCTGCGAAAATCAATGAAATTGTGGACTATATCAGAAAGATATCCAGCCAGACCAATCTTCTGGCGCTGAATGCCGCCATAGAGGCCGCGCGGGCGGGGGAGGCCGGCAAGGGATTCTCCGTTGTTGCCGGGGAAATCCGGCGGCTCGCGGTGCAGACGGACGACGCGATCTCCGTTATTGAAGGCGTGGTCAGAAATATTGTCGATAAAATACAGACATCCAACACGGCCATGACCGAAATCGGCGGCAAGATGAAAAATGTGGACGGCATTGTCACGGAATCGTCTCAGATCATTCAGGAAATCAATTCGATCCTGAAGGATGTTCAGAACGCGATTTCCGGACTTACCCAGGAGTCGCTGATGCAGAAGAATACGGCGGCTGAAATTGAAAAAGCAGTGGAAAATGTCGCGGAGGCGGTACAAAAGACCCACGATGTTTCCTGCTCCGCCATTGAGATGGTAAATGTCCAGCAGAAGAAAAACGAAACGATCCTTTCCTTTTGCAACAAGATCGGCGAAACCGCGGAAATGCTGCAGCAGGATGCCATGGCTTTCAAAAAGCAGGACGAGATCATCTTCGGCGTCAATCCTTTCGTCGAGCCCGACCGTATCCGGAAAACCTATGTGCCCATCCTCGAGCGGGTATGCGCCAGCGTGGGGCTGAAATGCCGCACCCTGATCGTCAGAAGCTACGACGCGCTCAGTGAAAGCGTGGAGAAGGGCATCATCGACGTCGGCTGGTTTTCTCCGTTCGCGTATGTCAACGCGCATGAAAAATGCGGGGCGAATGTGCTGGTTACGCCGAAGGTCCAGGGCCGCTGCTCCTACAACGGGTACGTTGTGGCCCGCAAGGACGGCAGGGTGCATTCCCTCAATGACTTAAAGGGAAAGACCTTTGCCTATGTCGATGAAAAAAGCGCGTCGGGGTATCTGTACGCCCGCGATATGATGAAGCAGAACCATATGGACCCGGACACCATTTTTGAAAAGGTCGTCTTTTTGGGCAACCACAATAATGTTGTCAACGCCGTTCTGGCCGGGGAGGTGGACGCGGGCGCGACCTACGACGAGGTTTACAATCAGGCGCGTGCCGACGGGCTTTTCACGGACGAGCTGATCATTGTCGCCCGTACGGAGGAAATTCCGAAGGATGCCCTGGCTGCCAGAAAGGACATGCCCGCGGCGCTTGCGGAAAAGCTCAGCGGCGCCTTTGTGGACTTCAGCGACTACAGCGGGATCGATACGACGGTTCAAGGCTTTGTCAGGAATGAAGACAAGGCGTACGATATTATCAGAAGATTAAATCATTAATTTCGAATTCATAATTTTTCCAGTATCTTCATTAGTTTACATAATTTTCAGTATTGTTTTCTTCATGCATTGGTGTTACGATAAGTGCAAGAAAAGTTACAAACCTGTAACAATTCAAAATCGAGAAGCATGAAAAGGAGATAATACATGAAAACGAAAATACTTGCGTTAATTGCATGTGTGCTGATGTCAGGTACGGCCGGCGCGATTGTAAACAGCGGCGATACCGCGGCTGCACCAAGCGAAAGCACCACCACAAGTACCGTTTCTGTCGATTCTCAGGCGGAAGCCGTGGAAGTAACCAGCGAAGCACCGGCGGCGGACACACAGGAAACAGGCAACACCGTTGCCGATATCGTTAAATCCGGTACATCCAGCGTTTGCCCCAAAACTTCCGCTTCCAACGGAACCATGGCGGGAACCGATTCCACCAACTGCAAGGTTGGCAACAGCTGTGCCAGCAACCAGATCTGCAGCACGGCAAACGGCTGCATCAACAACTCCAACTGCAAAGCAGGCACCACCTGCACAGTCAATTCCAACTGTCTGACCAATTCCTCCAACGGAAACAAATATCAGATCACGATTGGCGGAAAAACATACACCTGCCCCAATACGAACGCAAGCTCTAAGCCGAGCTCCAGTTCAAAACCGAGCGCAAGCTCCAAGCCGAGTTCCAGTTCCAAGCCGAGTTCCAGTTCTCAGGGCGGCACTTCCAGCACACCGTCCACTACGGGCGGAAGCTATGCTTCCTTCCAGAATCAGGTAGTTCAGCTTGTCAATCAGGAAAGGGCCGCAAACGGACTCAAGCCCCTTACCGTCAATTCCTCTCTGACAAAGACCGCGACCTTAAAGTCGCAGGACATGGCGAAACTGAACTATTTTGACCATCAGTCTCCTACCTACGGTTCTCCGTTTGATATGATGAAGCAGTATGGGATCAGCTACAGGGCCGCCGGCGAAAACATCGCCATGGGCCAGACATCCCCGCAGCAGGTTATGCAGGGCTGGATGAATTCTCCCGGACACAGAGCAAACATCCTGAATGCTTCCTTTACCCAGATTGGCGTGGGCATTGCCCAGAACGCACAGGGCCGTTATTACTGGACCCAGCAGTTCATCGGTTAAAAATCTCAATTCCTTTCAAATGATGTGAAAGAAGGCAGCCGTTTATCGGCGGCCTTCTTTTTTTGCCGTCATGGAACGTGTCAGAAAACGTTGGAACAAGATGGAGAGCAGTGTCATAAAGTGTTTACTGGAGGCCTGGACAATGACCAGAGGGCTGTTGGAAAGGTCTTCAGCAGGAGGAATGAGTATGAATAATTTTTTTACCTGGGAAACGCTGGCTACCTTTGCAGGATGCGCCGCCGCGACTGCGGTGATTACCCAGTTCGTGAAGAGCGCATCGTTTTTTAAAAACATTGCCACCCAGTGGGTGTCCTATTTCGTTGCGATAATCCTTTTACTGGGGGCAACGTATTTTACCGGCGCGCTGACATGGTCGTCGGGCGCATTGATACCGTTTAACGCGGTCATCATTGCCCTTAGTGCCAATGGGGCGTATTCCGCTGTATTAAGGGCCACCGGGACCAAAGAAAACAAATAGATGAAGTAACGTTCCGCTGTGGAAAGGAATGTCCTTCCGGCCGGATGGCCGGAAGGATGTTCTGAAAATCCATGTGATCCCTGGGTGTGCCCGCTCCCATTACACAGGCGTATACTGCACTTTTCGCGGGTCACCACATATTATATTAAAAAGCGTAAAGTGTTTGTTCATGCTAATATTCGTAAACAAATTTGATACATGGGAGTTTTGATTATGTCAAATAGCAGAAGATGCCCGCCCTATGATGCAGGTGACGGGTTTAATCCAGAAATGAAAATTTATCATAATGGATGCCTGGATAATTGTTGCAAAGATCCGTGCGGCTGCTGCCGCCCGGGTCCTACCGGCCCGAGAGGCCCTCAGGGCCCTGCCGGCCCCATGGGCCCTATGGGCTTTAGCGGTCCCACCGGCCCAACCGGCTCCACCGGTCCTATCGGTCCGTCTGGCGGTCCCACCGGCCCAACCGGAGCGGCAGGCCCAACCGGCCCAACTGGGGCAGCAGGTCCCACCGGCCCAACCGGAGCGGCAGGCCCCACCGGCCCAACTGGGGCAGCAGGTCCAACCGGTCCAACCGGAGCAGCAGGTCCCACCGGCCCGACAGGAGCAGCAGGCCCAACCGGTCCAACCGGAGCAGCAGGTCCAACCGGCCCAACTGGAGCAGCAGGTCCCACCGGTCCAACCGGAGCAGCAGGTCCAACCGGCCCAACTGGAGCAGCAGGTCCCACCGGCCCGACAGGGGTGGCAGGTCCCACCGGCCCGACGGGTGCTACAGGTGACACAGGTCCCACCGGCGCGTTAGGCGCAACCGGTCCGACAGGGGCTACAGGTGACACAGGTCCTACCGGCGCGTTAGGCGCTACCGGCCCGACGGGTGCTACAGGTGACACAGGCCCCACCGGCGCGTTAGGCGCTACCGGCCCGACCGGCCCAACTGGTGATACAGGTCCCACTGGCCCGGCCGTTGCTCTGCTGGGAGTTCAGGCACAGCTTCTTGGCGATGGCGTAGGAACGGTTGCCGACGGAGCTAATGTGATCTTTGACACGCTCACATCTAACGTAAGCCCCAACATCACCTATAATGCGGCAACCGGTGTATTTACCATCACCGCTCCCGGAAATTATTATGTAACTTGGTGGGTGGCAACGGATGGTGCGGAAGCCGCTACGACTGTATCCTTTGCAGTGGAATTAAATGGCGGCGGCGGTGTCCTTGGATCGTCCCCGATCGTAACAGGGCAGCTGAATGGAAGCGTGTTGGTAACCGTGGGAGCAGTCCCGGCCACTATTACACTTACCAATGTCACTGGAGCGACCGTTGGCTTGGCGGCGACACCTGTTCAGGCCAATATCGTTATCACAGAGGTAAGTCTGTAAAGATGCCTCGTTGTGCAAGATAGCATTGGAGGATTTTAATTGAGCAATATAGCACTACAGATAGAACGCACAACAGACGGTTCAGTTGCGGTCGCGGCTAATGTAGTTTTTGACAGCGTAGTTTATTCGGCAGGAAATGTAAGTTATAATTCGGCGACCGGAGAAATCACTTTTAATGAAACAGGAAGATATGAAATAAATTGGTGGGTAACATCCCAATCCTCTCTGTCAACTAACGGGATAGTATTTGCGCTTTCCTCTTCACAGGGAGATCTTCTGGAGGGCAACTCACCGCTGAAAACGGGGGAAGTCGTAGGACTGGGAATTATCGATGTAACTGCGGCACCTGTGACAGTGTCGCTGATAAATGCCAGCACGCAGGTGATTTTCTATGCGCCGATGGTGCCGTTAACCGCGACCCTCGTCGTAATTGAGGATGATATTGTTACTCCGACCGGCCCCACTGGCCCGACCGGTCCGACAGGTGCGGCTGGAGCCACCGGCCCAACAGGGGCTACAGGTGACACAGGTCCTATAGGAACAACTGGGGATACTGGTCCTACGGGAGCAGCCGGAGATACCGGTCCGACAGGGACTACCGGAGACACAGGTCCAACGGGAGCAACTGGAGATACCGGTCCTACGGGAGCAACCGGGGATACAGGTCCGACAGGGGCAACTGGTGATACAGGTCCTACAGGAGCAACCGGGGATACCGGTCCAACGGGAGCAACTGGAGACACAGGTCCAACAGGAGCAACCGGAGACACAGGTCCAACAGGAGCAACCGGAGACACCGGTCCAACAGGAGCAACCGGAGACACCGGTCCAACAGGAGCAACCGGAGCCACCGGTCCGACAGGTGCGGCTGGAGCCACCGGCCCAACAGGGGCTACAGGTGACACAGGTCCTATAGGAACAACTGGGGATACTGGTCCTACGGGAGCAACCGGAGATACCGGTCCAACGGGAGCAACCGGAAACACAGGTCCTACGGGAACAGCTGGTGCAACCGGGGATACCGGTCCGGCGGGAGCAACCGGAGATACCGGTCCAACGGGAGCAACTGGAGATACCGGCCCGACAGGGGCGGCCGGAGATACCGGCCCTACAGGAGCAACCGGAGACACCGGCCCGGCAGGAGCAACCGGAGATACCGGTCCGACAGGAGCGACTGGAGACACCGGTCCGACGGGAGCAACCGGAGACACCGGCCCTACAGGAGCGACTGGAGATACCGGCCCTACAGGAGCAACCGGAGATACCGGCCCTACAGGGGCTACCGGGGATACCGGTCCAACAGGAGTAACCGGAGACACCGGCCCTACAGGAGCAACCGGAGACACCGGCCCGACAGGGGCTACCGGGGATACCGGCCCGACGGGGGCAACTGGTGATACAGGTCCTACAGGAGCAACCGGAGACACAGGCCCGACAGGAGCAACCGGCGATACCGGCCCGACAGGAGCAATCGGAGATACCGGCCCGACAGGAGTAGCCGGGGATACCGGTCCAACGGGAGCAACCGGCGATACCGGCCCGACAGGAGCAATCGGAGATACCGGCCCGATAGGGGATACCGGAGACACAGGTCCTACGGGAGCAACCGGAGACACCGGCCCTACAGGAGCAACCGGAGATACCGGCCCGATAGGGGATACCGGAGATACCGGTCCGACAGGAGCAACCGGGGATACAGGTCCTACGGGAGCAACTGGAGATACCGGCCCGACAGGGGCTACCGGGGATACCGGCCCTACAGGAGCAACCGGAGATACCGGTCCGACAGGAGCAACCGGGGATACAGGTCCTACGGGAGCAACTGGAGATACCGGCCCGGCAGGAGCGGCCGGTGTTGCAGGCCTACTTGGAGACATCGGACCCACCGGACCCACTGGGCCTTCTGTCACAGAGAACTCCATGAGTGCACAAAATGCCACAGGTGACACGATCGCCACGGTGGCAGGCGGTACCTCGATAGCCCTGCCTGACAACCAGAACCTGGATAGCTTCACTGTCGATGGGGCAAACACAATCTTTACTGTTCCCAGTACGGGCACCTATCTGGTAACTTACCAGATTAACGTAACCGCGGGTCTGCTCGTGTCTACTCAGGTACTCCAAAACAGCACGGCGATTCCCGGATCTGTTTTTTCTCCCCTCGTTTCCGTCTCAGCCTTCAGCGCCACTACCATTGTTCCACTGACTGCCGGAGATCAGCTTCAGCTTCAGTTCTTCGGCTTGCTGGGTACGGCAACACTTCAGGACGGTGCAGGTGCCACCCTTACTGTAATACGTCTTGCGTAATTCCCTTTGTACGGGAGCATGCCCTTTCGGGCATGTTCTCGTACAGTTTTCCAATGTAAACGACCCCACGGGTCTGAAGGTCCCTGGTCCGCTGTCGCTTTTCTGGAAATTCAGGCATAGTTTCTTGGCAGTGTAGGTATGGCTGCCGAACGGAGCCAGTGTGATTGTTTTAGTAACCGTGGGAGCGGTCACAGGCGCTATTACGCTTACCAATGCCACTGGGTAACCTTCGGTTTGGCGGCCCTGTTCAGGCAGTTATCACAGAGGTAAATCTGTAAAGAATACCTCATTGAGCAAGATAGTATTGGAGGATTTTAATTGAGCAATATAGCACTACAGATAGAACGTACAACAGATGGTTCAGTGGCGGTTGCGGCTAACGTGGTTTTTGACAGCATAGTTTATTCGGCAGGAAATGTAAGTTATAACCCGGCAACCGGAGAAATCACTTTTAATGAAGCGGGAAGATATGAGATAAATTGGTGGGTAACATCCCAATCCTCTCTGTCAGCCAATGGGACGGTGTTTGCGCTTTCCTCTTCACAGGGAGATCTTCTGGAGGGCAACTCACCGCTGAAAACGGGGGAAGTCGTAGGACTGGGAATTATCGATGTAACTGAGGCGCCCGTGACAGTGTCGTTGGTAAATGCCAGCACGCAGGTGGTTTTCTATTCACCGATGGTGCCGTTAACCGCGACCCTCGTCGTAATTGAGGATGATATTGTTACTCCTACCGGTCCCACAGGTCCGACAGGTCCAACAGGCCCAACGGGGGCAACCGGCGACACAGGCCCAACAGGAACAGCCGGGGACACAGGCCCGACAGGGGAAGCCGGAGCCACCGGCCCAACGGGAACAACCGGAGCCACCGGTCCAACGGGAGCAACCGGAGCCACCGGCCCAACAGGGGCAACCGGATCCACAGGCCCGACAGGAGCAACCGGCGATACCGGCCCAACAGGGGCTACCGGATCCACAGGTCCGACAGGAGCAACCGGAGATACCGGTCCAACCGGAGCAACCGGAGCCACAGGTCCAACGGGAGCAACCGGAGCCACAGGCCCGACAGGCCCAACCGGAGCCACAGGCCCTACAGGGGCTACAGGTGACACAGGTCCAACGGGAGCAACCGGCGATACCGGCCCAACAGGGGCTACAGGTGACACCGGTTCAACAGGAACAACCGGAGACACAGGTCCAACGGGAGCAACCGGCGATACCGGCCCAACAGGGGCTACAGGTGACACCGGTCCAACAGGAACAACCGGGGATACCGGTCCGACGGGAGCAACCGGAGACACCGGCCCTACAGGAGCAACCGGAGACACCGGTCCAACGGGAGCAACCGGTGACACCGGCCCAACGGGAGCAACCGGAGACACCGGTCCAACAGGGGCAACCGGAGATACTGGTCCGACGGGTCCGACAGGTGACACCGGTCCAACAGGCGGATCGGCGATTATCCCCTTTGCATCGGGGTTACCGGTTACTCTGACATCTATTGCAGGCGGCTTAGCCGGAACCCCCGCATTTATTGGCTTTGGAAGTTCCGCTGAAGGATTAACCGTGCTTGGAGCATCAATCGATCTGACGGGTGGCCCGGGTATCACAGTCAACGAAGCGTTTTCCGTTCCGCGTGACGGCACGATCACTTCCGTTGCAGCATTCTTTAGTACAACGGTGGCATTATCTTTGGTAGGATCAACGGTGACAATTACCGCGCAGTTGTATGAATCGACCACACCGGACAACACGTTCACACCGATTGCCGGTACGCTGGTCACTCTGGCCCCCCCTCTGACGGGTGCTATCTCCCTTGGTACCGTATCCAGCGGTGTTGTGACAGGGCTGAGCATCCCGGTTACCGCGGAAACGCGCCTGCTGATGGTTTACTCTATCACCGCTGCAGGACTTACACTCGCCAATACCGTTTCCGGTTATGCCAGTGCCGGTGTGACCATCGCTTAAATGCATCTCACAAAAAAATAATATTATGATCGTTTGGCCTCTCCGAAAGGGGGACCAAACGATTTACATAATTACTGAGAAGAGGGTGCGAAATTGAACCGGTATAAAATCTGTGTTTATGCCATTACAAAAAACGAGGAAAAATTCGTCGACCGCTGGATGGACGCGGTCAGCGAGGCGGACCTGGTGGTTGTAACGGATACGGGTTCCACGGACAGAACGGTGGAAAAACTCCGCGAAAGAGGGGCCGCCGTCTACGTGGAAACCATCAGCCCCTGGCGATTCGACGCGGCGAGAAATCTGGCCATGGACCATATCCCTGAGGACGTGGATATCTGCGTTTCCAATGATCTGGATGAAGTATTTGAAGCAGGATGGAGGGAGAAGCTGGAAAACGCCTGGCTTCCCATCTATACACGCGCAAGGTATCTGTTTACTTGGAGCCACAACAGCGACGGGACATACGGCAAGCAGTTCACAATGGAGAAAATTCACCGGCGGCACGGCTTCCGTTGGGTGCATCCGGTCCATGAGATTCTGGCCTACAGCGGCGAGGATCCGGACAGAACGGTTTGGATCCCCGGCCTGGTGCTTAACCACTATCCGGATACCAGTAAACCCAGAAGCCAGTACCTGCCCCTGCTTGAGCTGTCCGCTAAGGAGAATCCTCAGGACGACCGGGTCGCTTTCTGGCTTGGCCGGGAATACATGTATAAGGGAATGCTTGATAAAAGCATCGAAACATTGAGCAATTACCTGAAGATGCCCACCGCTCTCTGGAACGAGGAGCGGTGCGCCGCCATGCGCTTTATCGCAAGCAGTTATCAGGGAAAGGAAGATAAAAATGCGGCCCGCCTGTGGCTGTTCAGGGCGATTGCCGAATGCCCGACGATTCGGGAGCCCTATCACCAGATGGCCCAGCTCGGGTACCGGATGAATGACTGGCCCCTTGTCTTTTTCATGGTCAGCGAGGCGCTGAAAATCACGGAAAAATCGGGCAGCTATCTGTTTGAGCCGGCCGCGTGGGGGTATTCGCTGTACGACCTTGGGGCGATCAGCGCCTACCGGCTGGGACTGTACCGGTTATCCTGCGATTATGCTACCCGGGCGTGCGAACTGCAGCCGGACGACGAGCGCCTGAAAAAGAACCTGGAACTGATTAAGCTGAAGCTTCCCGATGCGCAGCCGGACCCGAAGGTTTGAGGTGATCTTTTGAAAAAGTATCGAATTTGCGTGTATGCGATCTGTAAGAATGAGGAAAAGTTTGTCGACCGCTGGATGGATTCCATGGGGGAGGCGGACGTGATCGTTGTGACGGACACGGGCTCCACCGACGGCACCGTTGAAAAATTGAGGGAGCGCGGCGCGGTGGTCTGCACGGAAGAAATAAAGCCGTGGCGGTTCGACGTGGCACGGAACCTGTCCCTCGGCCATGTTCCCGAGGACGCCGATATCTGCGTATGCACCGATCTTGACGAAGTATTTACCAAGGGATGGCGCGACTGTGTGGAAAAATCGTGGCAGCCCGGCACCACCATGGGAAAATACCTTTACAACTGGAGCCTGAAAGAGGACGGTACGCCCGACGTGCAGTTCAGCTACTTCAAAATCCATGACAGGCACAGCTATCAATGGGCTTATCCCGTTCACGAGTGCCTGAAATATGTCGGCGCCGGGCCGGAAAAAATCATCTACATTACCGGAATGGAGCTGAATCACTACCCGGACGCCGCAAAATCCAGGGGGTCCTATCTGCCTCTGCTGGAGCTTGCGGCGAAGGAAACGCCTCAGGACGACCGCGTGGCGTATTACCTTGGACGGGAATATATGTACAAGGGCATGTGGAAAGAATGCATCGCGGAATTAAAACGGCATCTGGCGCTGCCGTCCTCCGTCTGGAAGGAAGAACGGTGCGCGTCCATGCGCTGGATCGCAAAATCCTGCTTCCGGCTTTCCGATCTGACGGAGGCTTTCAGCTGGTATTGCCGCGCCATCGCGGAAGCGCCTTATATGCGCGAACCCTATGTGGAGTGCGCCCAAATGGCCTATCAGACGTCAAACTGGCCCATGGCGTACTATATGGCGGCGGAAGCGCTCAAGATCAGGCAGAAGTCCATGGTCTATGTCAACATGGGATACGCGTGGGATTATACGCCGGATGACCTGTGCGCGATCGCCTGTTACCGGCTCGGCATGTACGGGGAATCCCTTGCCCACGCAAAGGCGGCGCTGGCGTTCAGCCCCAAGGACGAAAGGCTGCAAAACAACCTCAGGCTGATCGAGCTGAAAGCAAATCATTAAAAGGGGCGCGGGGACAGCTTTTCAGCAGTGGTAAACGCTCCAATATTCGCATATATAAATAAAACAGGGCATCAACGAAGGAAAACCGCAGTTTTGCACAGAAAGACGGGTGCGGGTTATGAAGGCAGTCATTCTTTGCGGAGGAAAAGGCACGCGTATGCGGGAGGAGACGGAATTCCGCCCCAAGCCCCTGGTGGAGGTGGGCGAAAATCCGATTATCTGGCACATTATGAAAACCTATTCCTATTACGGAATCAACGATTTCATCCTGTGCGTGGGGTACAAAGGCGATATGATCAAGCGGTATTTCATGGAAATGCGGTGGCGGAACAATGATTTCACCGTAAAGACGGGACCGCGGGAAGCCGTGGAATATCATACCGCCGGGGAAGAGGACTGGAACGTTACGATTGTGGACACCGGGGCGGAAACGCAGACAGGCGGCCGGATCAAGCAGATCGAGAAATACATTGACGATGAAGATTTCATGCTGACGTACGGCGACGGCCTGAGCGACGTCAATATCCGCAGGCTCTATGTCTACCATAAAAAAAGCGGGAAAATCGCGACTCTGACCGGCGTAAGCCCGAACTCCTCCTTTGGGGTGATCGAAACGCGGGACGGAATCGTGACCGCGTTTAAGGAGAAGCCGGTATTGGAGGACACCATCAACGGCGGCTATATGGTCCTGAACCGCAGGGTGTTTGCATATCTGCCGGAAGAGGACTGCGCTTTTGAACAGGAGCCTCTGCACAGGCTTGCCCTTGACCGCGAGCTCGCCGTTTACAGGCACGGCGGCTTCTGGACGGCGATTGATACTTACAAGGATGTGGAAAGGGTCAATATGCTATGGAAAACGGGGGAGACGCCATGGAAGATATGGAAATAGACCTGAGCAGAATGTTCGGGGGCTTTTACCGCGGGAAAAATGTGTTGGTGACCGGCCACACGGGCTTTAAGGGCTCCTGGCTTTGCCTGTGGCTGTATTTGCTGGGCGCAAGGGTGGTCGGCTACGCGCTGGATCCCCCGGCGGAAAACGGCAATTTCAGCCTTTGCGGGCTGCGGCACAGAACGGTGGATATCCGCGGGGACATCCGCGACGGGGCGAGGCTCAAACAGATTTTCGACCTGTACGAGCCGGAAATCGTGTTTCACCTTGCCGCGCAGCCCATTGTCCGCCGTTCCTATGAGATCCCGGGCGAAACGTTTGAGACCAATGTCATGGGAACCGTGGAGGTGCTGGAAAACATCCGGCTTTCCCGGACCGTAAAAACGGGCGTGATCGTTACGTCCGACAAATGCTATGAAAACAGGGAGCAGCTCTGGGGCTACCGGGAAGAGGACGCGCTGGGCGGATATGATCCGTACAGCGCCAGCAAGGGCTGCGCGGAGCTTGTTGCGGCCGCGTACCGGAGCTCCTTTTTCAGTACCCGCCCCGGAAAATGCGTTTCTACCGCTCGGGCGGGCAACGTCTTCGGGGGAGGGGACTGGGCGGAAGACAGGCTCGTTCCCGACTGTATCCGCGCCCTGCAGTCCCGCAGCCCCGTTATGATCCGCAATCCCGAGTCCGTCCGGCCGTGGCAGCATGTTCTGGAACCGCTTTACGGCTATCTTCTGCTGGCGTATCAAATGGCGGAGAAGGGCTCGCGGTACACGGGGGCATGGAATTTCGGCCCGGATCCGGACTCCGTTGTCCCGGTCGGCCGGCTGGCCGACGAGCTGATCTCGCTCTGGGGAAGCGGGGAATGGGTGGACTGCTCGGAATATACGTCCCTGCATGAGACCGCTATGCTGAGCCTTGACTGCACCAAAGCGAAGACGTTTCTCGGGTGGAAGCCCCGTATGAATCTGAAGAAAGCGCTGGAATATACCGTGGAGTGGTACCGGGATTACCGCAGGGAGGATGTTTACGCCCTCTGCAGGAGGCAGATCGCCGCTTACTCCGCGGCGTGCATAAAGGCGGCTCCGGACTGACGGGGAGGTGAGGCTGCTTTGAAGCTGTCCGATTATATCGCGGAGTTTTTGGCGGAATACGGCTGTACTTATGTGTTCGGCTATCAGGGCGGCGCCGTGACCCATCTGGTGGATTCCCTGTACCGGCGCGGCGACCTCCGGTTTATCGCCGCCTGCAACGAGCAGGGAGCCGCTTTTGCCGCGGAGGGCTACGCGAGAGTACGCAACGACATCGGCGTGGCGGTCGCGACCAGCGGCCCCGGCGCCACCAATCTGATCACGGGGATCGGCAGCGCATATTTCGATTCCATCCCTTGCCTTTACCTGACCGGTCAGGTAAACACCTACGAATACAAGGGGGACCTTCCCATCCGGCAGAGGGGCTTTCAGGAAACCGATATTGTCAGCGTTGCCGCACCGATTGTCAAATACGCCGTGCGCATCACGGACCCCCGAAAAATCCGTTATGAGCTGGAAAAGGCGGTTCATATCGCCAATTCCGGCAGGAAGGGCCCCGTTTTGCTGGATATCCCGATGGACGTCCAGCGGGCGGAGGTGGATGCCCGCGCCCTTGAGGGATACGAGGCAGCCGGAGAAACGGCCGATTCGTTCAGCCCCGAAAAGGTTGTGGAGTATTTCCGCCGTGCCCGCAGGCCGGTTCTGCTGGCCGGCGGAGGGGTGCGGCTTTCCTGCGCCCAGGAGCTTTTCAGCCGCTTTGCCGAGACGACGGGAATCCCGGTGGTCAGCTCGCTGATGGGACGCGACGCGTACGACGGCACCCACGACAATTATTTCGGGATGATCGGTGTGTACGGCAACCGCTGCGCCAATCTGGCTATTGCCAACAGCGACCTGATCCTCGCGCTCGGCACAAGGCTGGACACCCGCCAGACCGGCACAAACGTGAGCAGCTTCGCGCGCGGGGCCCGGCTGATCCGGGTGGATATCGACGGGAACGAGCTGAGCAGAAAAGTCAAAGAGGATGAGGTTGCCGTTGCCATGGACGCGGGGCGGTTCCTTGCGGAAATGCGGGGGCACATTCATCAGATTCCCGAAGGGGAGTACGCTTACGGCCCGTGGATCGAGCGCGTGAAGGGCTACAGGAAGCGTTACCCATTTGTGGAGAAGCCGGAAATGCCGGACCCCAATTATATCCTTTCCAGGATTTCCGCCATGACGGGGGAAAACGACATCCTCTGTCTTGACGTCGGGCAGAACCAGATGTGGGCGGCGCAGTCCATGACCGTTCGGAAAGGACAGCGGATGCTGATTTCCGGGGGAATGGGAGCGATGGGCTTTTCCCTGCCGGCGGCGATCGGCGCAAGCTTCGGAAAGCGAAGCGGGGGAGCCGTCCTTTCCATCAACGGGGACGGCGGGCTGCAGATGAACATTCAGGAATTGGAGACCGTCAAGCGGAACCGTATCCCCGTGAAGATCATCGTTATGAACAACCGCTGCCTGGGGATGATCCGCCATTTTCAGGAGCAGTATTTTGAAAACCGCTTCTGTGCCACCGTGAAGGATTACGAGGCCCCGGAGTTTTGCAGAATCGCAAAAGCCTACGGCATCGCGGGCGTCCGGGTGGAAACACCGGAGGAGCTTTTCGCCGTCCGGCCCCTGCTGGAATCCAACGACCCCGTCCTGATCGATATCCGGCTCGAACAGGATACGCAGGTGTGGCCGAAGCTGTCCGTCAACCGGCCCATCGAAGATCAGGAACCGCTGCTGCCGCGGACGGAGCTTGCTGAAAATATGCTGATCGGACTCTATGACGGCGGGGGAGGGAATGACGATGCGCCATTATAAAAAGTATGTGAAAAAAACATTGGACGCGGTCAAACGGATCAGCCCCTACGAGCCGTTTCTCTATCTTCCCGTCTATGACCGGCACGGAATCATTCAGGGATACCTGCGTCCCGTCACAAAGGAGTACCGCTATGCGGTTCCGGACTGCGCCGCCCTGTTTGCCGGATGGCGGAATGAAAATCCCCATATGTCCCCGACTCAATTCGAAGCGACCGCCGGGAGCACCGAAAAATGGCTGGACGGGATTATCGCGCGGGATGACCGGGTCCTGTTCCTGATCGTAGCCGCGGATGGCGCGAGGGTGGGGCATATCGGCTTTTCGTCTTTTGACTACCGCCGCCGCTCCAGTGAAATCGACGCCGTCGTCCGGGGGCTGAAAATCGGATATCCGGGGATGATGGCGTTTGCGCTGAATACGCTGATCCGCTGGGGCCTGCGCAAATTGAAGCTCCGGCAGGTGCGGCTGCGCGTATTGTCCGACAATACGCGGGCAATCGCCTTTTACAGGAGAAACGGCTTTTATCCCTCGGGGGACATTCCCCTTTACCGGGCTTTCACGGCGCGGGGCGAATCCTGGTCGGAATCGAAAACCAAACGCCACCAGCGGGCGGAAAAGCATTATATGCAAATGAAGCTCGATATCAAAAAATGGAAGCGGCAAAACGATACCATTCCCATTTGAAGGAGGATTTGCCTTGAGGAAAAAAATCAGCTTTGCGGGGCCGTCCATTACGGAAAAAGAGGTGGCCTACGTCACGGACGCGGTCCGGAACGGATGGTACGAAAATTTCGACGGGTACATCAGAAAGCTGGAAAGAGCGTTCGCGGATTACGTCGGGGTCAAATACGCCATTGCGACCCACTGCTGCACCCATGCGCTGCACCTTGCCGCGGCCGCCGTAGGGCTGAAAGCGGGGGATGAAGTGATCGTCACCGATTTCAGCTGGGTGGCGACGGCGTACGCCGTTTCCTATACCGGCGCGGACTGCGTTTTTGTGGACATCGACCCCGACACCTGGACGATCGATCCGGCGTGTATCCGAAAGGCCGTTACGAAAAAGACAAAGGCCGTCATGCTGGTGCACACGTTCGGGCACCCCGCCGAAATGGATGAGATCATGGGCATCGCGAAGGAATACGGCCTCTTTGTCATAGAGGACGCCGCGCCCGCGGTTGGGGCGCAGTACCACGGGAAACCGGTCGGCGGCTTCGGCGACGCCGCGTGCTTCAGCTTTCAGGGCGCAAAGATGACGGTCAGCGGGGAAGGCGGCGTGCTTCTGACCGACAACGAGGACGTCTACCAGCGCGCAAAGCTTCTGGCCGACATGGGCCGCACCGACCGCGAGGCTGTTTTCTGGTCGGATCTTCTGGGCTTTGAATATGTCATGAGCAATGTTTCCGCGTCGCTCGCCCTTGCGCAGCTGGAACGTGTAGAAGAGCTGATTGCGAAAAAAAGGCGGATTTTCGACTGGTACGATACCCGTCTGAAGGATGTGAAGGGCCTGAAAATCGTCCGGGAAAAGCCGGGCTGCAGAAGCAATTACTGCTATCCCTCCCTTCTGCTGGAGGATTCGGTAACGGCGGACAGGGACGAAATCCTCGCCGGGCTAAGGAAGCTGAACATCCATGCGCGTCCCGGATTTCCGCAGATGAGCCGCTTCCCCGTCTACAAACAGCGCTTTGAAAACCCGGTCGCGGCGCTGGTGGAAAAACGCGGGATCTCCCTGCCGTCGGCGGCAAATCTGGAAGAAGACGATATCGATTTCGTGTGTTCCAGCCTGACGGGGCTGATGCGGGGGGGCTGATATGGAGGAGCGTATGGAAGCGGAGCAAAAGTTCCGGCAGGAAATCCTCGACCGTGTCGCCCGTATTTATGAGCTCAGGGAACAGGACAGACCGTTTGTCCCGGGAAAAACAAGGGTGCATTATTCCGGCAGGGTATTTGACGAAAAGGAAATGCAGGCCATGGTGGACAGCGTGCTGGACTTTTGGCTGACGCTGGGACCGAAGGGCAAAGAGTTTCTCACACAGTTCCTTTCCTATACCGGGATGCGGTACGGGCTGGTTGTCAATTCCGGGTCGTCCGCCAATTTGGTCGCGGTCGGGGCGCTGTGCTCGCCCCGGCTGGAAAATCCGCTCGGGCCGGGGGACGAAGTGATTACACCGGCGCTTGCCTTTCCCACTACGCTGAATCCCCTCCTGCAAAACGGGCTTGTCCCCGTCTTTGTCGATGTTGAGGAGGGAACCTATAATCTGGACGCCGGCCGGCTCGAAGACGCAAGGTCGGACCTTACCCGCGCGGTTGTGCTGGCCCACACGCTCGGCAACCCCGCGCAGATGGACGCGGTCATGGACTTTGCCCGCCGGTATGATCTCTATGTCATTGAGGACACCTGCGACGCGCTGGATTCCCGTTACGACGGGAAGCTCTGCGGTACCTTCGGCGATTTTTCGACCTACAGCTTTTACGCCGCCCACCATATCACCATGGGGGAGGGGGGCGCGGTGCTGACCAACCGCCTCGACCTGTACCGTCAGGCCCTGTCCCTGCGCGACTGGGGACGGGACTGCTTTTGCCGCACGGGCGAACAGAACCCCAACGGCGCCTGCGGCCATCGGTTCGACCACACCTATGAAAGCCTGCCGTACGGCTACGACCACAAATATGTATACGGCAATATCGGCTACAATCTGAAGCCGCTGGACATTCAGTGCGCCATGGGGATCGAACAGCTGAAAAAGCTGCCGTCCTTCAGCGAAAAGCGGAAGCGGAATTTCCGGCGGCTGTACCGCGCGCTGGAAAAATATCAGGACAGCTTTCTGCTGCCGCGCTCTCTGCCGAAGGCCGACCCCTCGTGGTTCGCCCTGCCGCTGACGGTCAGAAAGGAAGCCGCGTTTTCCCGCAGGGATATTGTGCGGTTTCTGGAGGAAAACCAGATCGAAACGCGGATGCTGTTTGCGGGGAATATTTTACGCCACCCCGGCTACCGGAATATCCGTCACCGGGTCTGCGGCAGCCTGGAGCACACGGACGATGTTCTTCTCAACACCTTTTTTATCGGCGTGTATCCGGGGCTGAGCGACGCAATGATCGAGTATGTTATCCGGACGATCGACCGGTTTATGTCCTGATTTCAGCCGGGACCGGCACAAGAAAGCGGTGATGAATACGGAACCTGTACCAGCAAAATCGGAAGACCGGCACACGCCGGCCGTGAGCGTTGTCCTGCTCGCCTACAATCATCTCAGTTATACGAAGCTGTGTGTGGAAAGCCTGTTCCAATATACCTCCCATATCGATTTTGAGCTGATTACCGTCAATAACGGCTCCACGGACGGGACGGAAGAGTTCTTCAACAGCCTGCCCAACAGCAAAAAAATCAGTTTCCCCGAAAATGTCGGGGTGGACAAAGCAGTCAACTGCGGGTTCAGAATCGCACAGGGAAAATATACCCTGAATCTGAGCAACGACATTGTCGTTACCGCCCACTGGCTTGACAACCTGATCGCCTGTATGGAATCGGATGAAAAAATCGGGATGGTCGTGCCGGTGTGCAGCGCGTCCTCCAACGGGCAGCAGGTGGACCTTCCCTATCAGTCGATCCCGGAAATGCAGCGGATGGCTCAGGCGTACAACATGAGCAACCCGTGCCTCTGGGAAGAGAAGATGAAGCTTGTCACCTACACCTGCCTGTTCCGCACGAGCCTGCAGAAGGAGCTGGGAGGATTTGACGAGGATTTCAATCCCGGGGCCTATGACGACGACGCCATCAGCTTCCGCATCCGCAGGGCGGGTTATAAACTCATTTTGGCAAAAGACACGTTTGTGCATCATTTCGGTTCCGTGACCTTTAATGCGGAATATGCAAAAAATAATCTGGCGCAAAGAAATCTGAACCTGTTTATCAGCAAATTCGGCGTCCATCCGTGGCAGGCCGCGTTTATTGACGGCACGCTCCTGACCGTGCTGAACTACGACGGCGGCAGCGGCAAAAACATTCTGGGAATCGGCATGTCCTGCGGCGCGACCCTGCTTCAGATCAAAAATTTATTAAAGGAAAAGGGCGCGGCCGATATCAAGCTGTATTATCTTTCCGGAAGGGAAGATAACATGGCCGACCTTTCTTCCATCTGCGAATACTGCACGCATGCGGATATGGACGCTCTGGTACCCCTGTTCGGTTCAAGAACCTATGACATCATCGTTCTGGAAAGCGAAATGGACCAGATCGGCGACCTGGAGGGACTGGCCGGCGACCTGAAAGGAATCCTGAAGGACGGCGGCCAGATTGTCTGTACCGCGCCGGCTGAGGAGCTGCATGAACGCATCAGGACGCTTTTCGGGAGTCTGGGGATGGCTGAGATAAAAAGTGCCCGCGGCTATTATTATTGTTTTTTAAATCAAAAGACGGAGGTCTGAAAGCGTTTCGCTTTTCAGACCTCCTTTACAAATGTTTCAGGAATTACTCCATGCTACATGACTCTGACTGGAAAGACCGCATCGACAATGCCGATGACCAAAGCTCCCAGAATGGCGCCGATAATCGAAACGCTCATGCCGGGGACTAAAAACTGTGCGACGTAGATGATAATTGCGGATATAATAAATCCTTTCAATCCTTTCCCAAAGGGAGCTGCGTCCACTTTCATCATCTTTTCCACCAGATAGTCAATCACGCTGATGACTACTGCAGCAAGCAGAAATGACCATAATCCTCGGATGGAAAAGCCCGGGGTCAAAAACGATACGACTGCAAGAACGACTGCTGTAATGATCATTCTGCCAAACCAGCGGAGAAATTCCGAACCGGCTGACTGCGTTGAATGCTCGGTATCCATATGCCCTTCGTGTGTCATTTATTCATCCCTCCTGTACCGCACGCAAAATGGATTTGGTACGGACAGATATAGTTTTGACGAAATACCGCCGCGATATCCTTTACGGCGGCTGACAGTTATTGTTAAGCCATTATTCGATTAAAAAATTCAATCACATAAATT
The DNA here is from genome assembly GCF_036287215.1 of Caproiciproducens sp. CPB-2. Classification (NCBI taxonomy): domain Bacteria; kingdom Bacillati; phylum Bacillota; class Clostridia; order Eubacteriales; family Acutalibacteraceae; genus Caproiciproducens; species Caproiciproducens sp. CPB-2. The sequence goes on along the minus strand of NZ_CP142860.1, from coordinate 2,266,626 downwards.
TGCCGCCGACATTATTATGGTAGAAATAATGTTTTGGCGGTGAGTGAATTTGTATCTGATATCCGTATTATTATTTGCGCTGTCGGCAAACCTTGACAATTTTACCGTGGCAATTACCTTTGGAATGCGGAAAATTAAAATGAATTTTTTTATTAATTTTCTGATTGCCGTTATCACGGGCGCCGGCACCTTCCTTTCCATGTGGATCGGCGGGATCATCGGCCGGTTTTTCCCCGCGTCGGTATCCAATACGCTTGGCAGCATCCTCCTGATTCTCATCGGACTTTGGTTTCTCAGGGATTTCTTTAAAAAGCCGCGGGAAGAAGACGAAGCCGGACAGGAGGAAAAGGTGAATCTCAATACCATGCTCAAAGACCCCGAAAAAGCGGATCTGGACAGTTCGGGAACGATCGATGTCCGAGAGTCCGCAATTCTGGCTCTGGCGCTGACCGTCAATAATTTCGGCATGGGTGTTGGCGCGAGCATCTCGGGGCTGAACATATGCGCCACGACGATTTTTACTTTTCTGATCAGTATGTTTTCCATTACCCTGGGGTACCGTGTGGGAAGAGGATGCATTCCGAAGTCGCTTTCCCGGTTTGTCCCGCTGATTTCGGGCGGGATCGTCATTGCGCTCGGAATTTTTGAGATGCTGATCTGATCCGGTGCCGAAAATCAGCCGCCGAGGGTGACATCCTGGTCCTGATACCATGTAAGGGCCCGGTAAAACTGCTCGGGTTTGAAATCCGGCCACAGCTCGTCCAGCACATAAATGTCCGCGTAGATGGACTGAATGGGCAGAAAGCCGCTCAGGCGGCGTCTTCCTCCCCAGCGGATGATCAAATCGATTCTCGAAATATCGGAGGATGCGATCGTATTTGCCATGTTGCCTCCGATGCCGGCTTCGCTGTTTTTCAGGGAGCAGTTTAAGTCCCAGTTCCATCCGTAGTTCACAAGGAAATTGACTTTCATAAGGCCTCGGCCGAAACGCACCCTTTTGGAATAAGGCAGAAGCTCTTTCGGGAATAACGGCGACTCCGTATTGCCGACGATTAAGAGGTCGGCGTCCTGATTGGCAAGGTTCCTGACCGCGTCCACACAGGCGCTCTGAAAGGCTTTTGTCTGAACGGACGGACGCTTCGTGTTGTCGATGGTGAAGCCGTAGAAAGTCATTTCCTGAATCCCGAGCTCAAGACAGGTTTTGTAGAGCTCAAATCCCGGTGAAATCCCGAATTTGTAGCCGTCCTGTTTTTCATATCCGTTCTTTTCAGCCCATCGTCTGTTGCCGTCCGGAATAATCCCAATGTGCCGGGGCAGTCTGCCGAAAGATAACCTGCTCATTTTTCTCTCCGATTCGTTTGATGTTCAGAGAATAGTCTGCATAAAACAGAAACAATTATACTCAAAGAAGGCGGGGCTTTGCGGAACTTCCATGCAATTTACATATTTTCTCAACGATATGCAATAATAAAAACAATTGTTTCACGCGGAGGGTCGGATATGTTTCATTTTTCTTCAAAGCGAAAAAATACGGTTGTAACAGAACAGGTTGAGAATCTGAATCGGAAGCTGGACGAAAATCATTTGAGCCGGTCGCTGAATACCAATGTGGAAATCGTCAAAAAGCTTTTTACCGATGTGGACATCCTGATTGTCAGGTATTTTCAGAACAACCATGACAAAGACCTGAAATACTGCATCGTCTATTGCGACGGCGTGGTCAATTCAGAGATCATCAACGAAAATATCATCAAGCCGCTGATGCTTTCCGACGCGGCCGGCCGGCATCCGGACGAGCCCCTCGCCGACGATCTGATCGAAAACGTCGTTTTCATCAACGAGATCAAAAAAACGAAGGAAATAAAAGAAATTGTGGAGTCCGTCACCTACGGCGACACCATTTTATTTGTGGAGGGCGTGGAGGAAGCCGTCGTTCTGAATTCCAAAGGATTTATAACCCGCTCGATGGACGAGCCGGAAAATGAAAAAATCCTTTCGGGACCCAGGGAAGGGTTTAACGAATCCCTGCTCCAGAATCTTTCGCTGGTCCGCCGCAAAGTGCGTACCAATGAGCTGAAAATGAAATTTACCACGATGGGAAAGGTCACAAGAACCAAAGCCTGTATCTGCTATATCGATAAAATTGTCAACAAAAATATTCTGAAAGAGCTTTACCGCCGTCTCGAATTGATCGATATCGACGGGGTTCTGGACACCAACTACATTACCGAGCTGACCAGGGATTCCATGTGGTCCCCTTTCCGCACGACGGGGTATACGGAGCGCCCCGACGTCGTCGTGGGAAAGCTTCTGGAAGGCAGGATCGCTATTTTTCTGGACGGAACGCCGGTCGTACTGACCGTTCCCTATCTTTTTATTGAAAATTTTCAAAGCAGCGAGGATTATTACCTGAGCTTTTACTATACCTCCCTGTCGCGGTTTGTGCGTATCCTGGGATTTTTCCTGACGATCGGCGTTCCGGCGCTCTATGTCGCAATTGTGGCGTTTCAACAGCAGATGCTGCCTACCCAGCTTTTGATCAGCATAGCCAGCTCCAGAAAGAGCGTGCCGCTGCCAGCCGCCGCGGAAGCGTTTATCATGCTCGCCGTATTTGATATTCTGCGTGAAACCGGAATCCGCATGCCTTCCAATATCGGGCAGCCGCTCAGCATTGTCGGCGCTCTTGTGATCGGACAAGCCGCGGTGGATGCCAGTCTGGTGGCCGCTCCCATGATCATTGTCGTCGCGCTTACGGGGATCACCGGCCTGCTGGTTCCTAAAATGAACGCGCCGGTGATTTATACGCGCGTGTTCCTGCTGGCGATGGCTACCTGCTTTGGGTTATTCGGATTTGTTCTGGGCTCTTCGGCCGTGCTCATCCATATTCTGAATCTGCACTCGTTCGGAGTTTCTCAGCTTCACTTCAACGGGTCGCTTCAGTTCCAGGAAATCAAGGATACTTTTATCAGGGCGCCATGGTGGGAAATGCTTACAAGAACAAAGTCAATGACAAATAATCTTGTGCGGATGAAGAGCAGTCCTGGAGAAAGCAACGGAGGAAATCATGAGTAAGAAAATAGTCTGCCTGGTGATGAGCTTTGTGCTGCTGTTTTTCCTGTCGGGCTGTTGGAGTTACCGGGGACTGAACGAAATCACAGTTGTCGCGGGTGTGGGGATCGACCTGGATCCGGACACTCAGGAGTATTTGCTCAGCTGTGAAGTCATCGATTTAACCACCTCTCAAGACGAAGCGGGCACCAAAGCCAAACTTGTGGAGTCGCGGGGCAAAACGGTGATGGACGCGGTCAGAAATGCAAAGAAAAGGCTGCTCAACAAGCTGTATTGGGGCAATAACGAGATCCTGATCATAGGCAATGAGCTTGCCGAAAGCGGAAAGCTGGACAATGTGCTCGTCTGGTTTTTATCCGACGAGGAGTGCCGTGAAACGGTGGAGATCGTCGTTTCCGAGGAAAGGACGGCGAAAGATATTCTGAGTCTCTATGGGCTTGACAATTCGGTCGTCTCCTATGAAATCAAGAAGATTCTTGATGGTGACCAGAGCACCGTGGGCACCATAGAAAACATTCAGCTGTATCGCGCGTTCAGTGTTTTAAAAGGCGAGGGTAAGTCCCTTACTCTCCCGGTTTTCCGCGATGTGGCAAACGATGGGGAAATGGTCGTGGAATCGAACGGTGAAGCGATTTTCAAAGGGAATAAAATGGTGGGGCGCCTGTCCCCGGAGGACGGCAAATATTATTTGGCTGCGGTGGACGGCCTTCACGGCGGAATCCTGACCTTATCCTCTGAGGAGCAGAGCAGCCCGGACATATCGCTCGAAATTGCAAAAAGCACGACGAAATCTTCCTATTCTTATTCAGGAGGGAAGCTGAAGGTGACCCTTCAGACCGAAACCGATGTCTTTGTAGACGAATCCGAAGCGGAGGTGGATCTGCTGGATGAAAAAACGACCGGCAAAATTGAACAGAAAGCACAGGAAATGATCAAAGAGAAGACCGAGGGCGTTATTCGGAAGGTCCAAAAGGAATACAACTCGGATATTTTCGGATTCGGCAATATGATCTATAAAAAGGACCTGAAGCTTTGGAAGCAGCTGAAACCCCAGTGGGATAAAATCTTTCCGTCCGTACAGGTAGAGGTGCAATCCAAAGTAAATATCGTCAATACCGCCTTTCTTAAGCACAGTTGAAAGTGGGGATGCGCCTTGATAACGTTTCTTGTAATCAGTTTATATTTGGTCGTTATTCTTACCGATTTTATCCCCGTTGTCAAAAACGGTGAAAAAAAGATCACCTGGATTTATTCCGTACTTCTCGCGGCCAGCTTTTGCGTGCTGGTTCTGTATACGTTTGATATTTTTCTTCCCGGCCCTTCCGAGGCCATCCAGCAGATTGTCGGAATTTTCCCTGTACGGTAAAATAGAAAAAAGAAATGATTAACATGGAAAGGAACATGCTCCGATGAAGAAACAGTACCTCTCAGTGCGTCAGGCCATATGCATTCTTATCGTTTTTATCTGCGGGAGCAGCGTTGTGCTGGGTGGAAACTCCGAATCGGGACAGGATTCCTGGATTGCTCTGCTCCTGTCGCAGGTCATTGCGATTCCAACGGTTCTGGTTTACGCGAAAATCATCAAGCTGTTTCCGGAAAAAAATATTTTTGAGGCAGTGGAAATCCTGTTCGGAAAAATTGCAGGGAAAATCGTGACCGTTTTGATTTCCTGGTACGCTCTTCACCTGGGAGCAATGGTCCTGAGGAATTTCTCCGAGTTTGTGGAAATAACGTCTATGCCGGAAACTCCGCAGCTTGCGCTGATGATGGCGATGATCGTGGTGGTTGTTTACATGGCGAAAAGCGGCGTGCAGATTTTGGGAAAGTGGTCGCTGATAAGCCTTGCCATTATCGTTTCCTTTATGTTTATTACGATACTGCTGCTGTACAATCGGCTGGATGCGAGCAATTTTCTGCCCGTTATGGAATACAGCACCAAAGAAATTCTAAGCAGCTCCTATTCGCTTTTCAGCTTTCCGCTTGCCGAAACGGTACTGTTTTTGGCGCTGGCCGATTCTGTTAAAAAAGAGGACAATCCTTTCAAAATATATGTTTGGGGCGAAGTGCTGGGGGCTTTGATTATGCTGACTGTCGCGCTGAGAAATATCTCGGTTCTGGGCGCGACCCTGTTGAAGGCGGAGCTTTTTCCCTCTTATGTGGCGACCAGGATCATCAGCCTCAGTGATTTTCTTGCCAGGGTGGAAGGCTTTATCTCAACGAACTTTATTTTGGGTGGAATCACCAAAATTACCGTTTGTCTTTTGGCGGCGTCCAAAGGGCTGTCCAGTCTGTTCAATATACAGAGCTGCAAAAAACTGATTTTTCCGGTCGGCCTCAGCATGCTGGCCCTTTGCGTTATCCTTTACCGGAACACGATGGAAATGATTAACTTTTTGGAATTTTATAAAATTTACTCCATTCCTTTCCAGATCGTCATCCCGCTCATGATCTGGATCGGCGGTGAAATCAGGGCGCGCATACAGGGGAAAGCGGCGGAAAAACCCGCGTAAACGGAAACAGCGGCGTCTTCGCCGCACGCAACCGTCCGGCGAAGGTTCGTTCGGGATCGTTTTCAGAGGATTTTTTTAGATGAACCAGGCGGAAATCAAAAAAAATTTTTTAAGAGTTAAATTTTTATCATATGTCTCATAATTTGAAAGCGATTTCAAGAAAGAAACAATTTTTCCGCTGTTTGATAGGAAAAATAATATTAATTCTTATTATTTGAATTTAAAAATTTGTCTCATTGGATAAGATTTCTTTATTTTTCCAACAATATAGCGGCATTCCTTATCAATTTACGCATATTGACTTATTGAAATTGCTTGTTATAATATTGTCGAGGTATATTTATATATTCAGGCTGTCGATAAAGTCGCGCAACCGCAAAATTGTTTTACAATTTTGCTTACTGCGTTGGCTGTGTTTGCCGCCTTGTCTTGCACAATTTCTCGGCGCCTGACAAGTTTTTCGACACTGTGAATTATTCTTTATTTTGAAAGAGGATTGCTATGGAGAAAAAAATCGTGATTATCGGTGCGGGTTATTCGGGATTGCTGACCGCCAAAAAATTAGCCAAACGGCTGAAAAAGCAAGAGGACGTCAGCATTACCGTTATTGATAAAAATCCGTTCCACACCATGCTGACCGAACTGCACGAGGTGGCTGCCGGACGGGTGGATGAAGACAGCATCAAGATCAGCCTCAGCAGGGTGTTTGCCGGAAGAAAGGTAAACGTCAGGCTGGATACGATTCAGTCCATTGATTTTGAGCAGAAGTCCGTAACCGGAACCGGCGAAAGCTACGGCTACGATTACCTTGTGCTTGCGGCCGGTTCCAAACCCTCCTTTTTCGGCATCCCGGGAGCGGAGGAATACGCCCACACGCTGTGGTCGTACGACGACGCCGTGCATCTGAAGGATCATATCCACGAGTTCTTCAGAAAGGCCGCCCGCGAGACCGATCTGGAAGAAAAGAAAAAGCTGCTTACGTTTTATGTCGTGGGCGCGGGCTTTACGGGAATTGAAATGGTGGGAGAGCTGGCCGAGTATGTGCCGGTCCTCTGCGACAAATACGAAATCGACCGCTCCCTCGTCACGATTTACGACGTGGATGTCCTTCCGCGCATCGTGCCGATTTTACCTGACAAACTTTCCGACAAAATAGAAAGACGCCTTTCCAAAATGGGCGTTGGCCTCAAGCTGAACTCCGGTGTCGTCAGCATTGGCAAAGACTATATTGAAATCAAGAACGGCGAGACGGTAACCCGCGAAACTGCCGGCACCGTGATCTGGACGGCGGGAATCGAAAGCGCCGAAATTGCGGGCGAGGCGGCAAAGGTGCTCCAGTCGGCCCGCCGCGGAAGAATCCAGACCGACGCTTATCTGCGTTCCGTGGATAATCCGAACGTCTATGTCGTCGGCGACGATATCCTTTATACGCCGGAAGGCGAAAAGATGCCGGTTCCGCAGCTGGTCGAAAACTGTGAGCAAAGCTCCGGCGTCGCCGCGAAAAATATCATCGCCGCCCTTACCGGCACGGGCGAAATGGAAGCGTACAAACCGAAGTTCCACGGGGTCATGGTTTGTGTGGGCGGCCGTTACGGCGTCGCCCATGTCGGCCTGCCGAACCACATGTTCAGCCTTCCGTCCTTCCTCGCCATGTTCGCGAAGCATTTTATCAATATCATCTATTTCATTCAGGTCCTTGGCTGGAACAAGATTTTCAGCTATATGAAGCATGAGTTCTTTACGGTGCGCCACGACAGAAGCTTTGTCGGCGGCCACTTCTCCAATAAAACCCCGAGCTTTTTGCTCGTCGCTCTCCGGATCTGGCTGGGTATGGTCTGGCTGTATGAAGGCGTTATGAAGATTGTGGAAGGCTGGTTCAATTCTCCCCAGCTGACCGGTTTCTTCGGCGGCGCAAACACATGGTACAACACCATCCTGAGCGGTGCGGCCGCCGGCGGCGCCACACCGGACGCGACAAGCAGCGCGACCACCACTGCGGCCACCGGTGCGGCGAATGCAGTAAACGCGGTAGCCGGAGCGGCTTCCGTTGCGGTAGACGCGATTTCCTCCGCCACGTCCGGCGCCGCCGACGCGGCCGGTCAGGCGGCGGGTGCCGCCGCTGCGGCCGTCGGGCAGGTTTTGATGAATTTCAGTTTCCTCGGCTGGTTCCAGGTGATCTTTGTAAGCGGCAAGGAGCTGGCGAAATCCACGCTGAACGATCTGGCGTTCAAGCTTGACGTGCCGCTGATGAACTGGTTTGTCAGTACGTTTATTCTCCCCAACCCCAAGGTACAGCTTTTTATGCAGATCTTTATTGTGGTTGCGGAAATCCTGATCGGCCTGTCGCTGATCGGCGGCCTGTTTACCACGCTGTCCTCCGGGCTTTCGCTGGTTCTTCAGGTCATGTTCGTCTGCACCACGGGCCTGTACCTCAACACCTTCTGGATGATTTTCGCGGCAATCGCGGTCCTGATCGGCGGAGGCAGGGCCTTTGGACTGGACTATTACGCGATGCCGTATCTGAAAAAGCACTGGAAAAATGTGAAATTCGCAAGAAAGTTATATATTTACAATGATTAATGAACACACTGCAGAAAATGCCGCAGTTGAATTTCTTACTTTTGACGACGCGGCGGAACAGGTAAAACAGGAGGTGGGCAGATTGCTGTCCGCCTCTCCTAAACCCATCCGCAATTATACGCAGCACCTGACTCTTTCCTGGGGCAAGTTCCTTCGTTCCCGCGCTTTGCTTGCCTGTGCCGAAAACAGGGAAGGGCTGCTTCATCCCAACGCGGTGAAGCTCGCTTCCGCGATAGAGGTTCTGCATCTGGCCACGCTGGTGCATGACGACGTCATCGACAACGCCGATCTCCGCAGGGGCTTTGTCACTCTCCAGAAAAAATACGGAAAGCGCACCGCCGTTATCTGCGGGGACTATCTTTTCTGTCTGGCTCTTGAACAGGCTGCTTCCATACCGAACAAGAGGGATTATCTGGATTTCAATATTCCCGATTACATGACCAGAATCTGTCTGGGTGAGTTAAGGCAGAACCAGAACAATTACAATCTGGACCTTTCCGTTGCGGGCTATCTCAGGATTATCTCCGGGAAAACCGCGGCCCTCTTTGAGGCTTCCTTTTACGCGGGGGCGATCCTCTGCGAGGAGGAGAAGGATGCGGTGGAGAAATACATGCGCCTTGGCCACCTGATCGGCATGATCTTTCAGCTTACCGACGACTGCATTGACTTTGAAGCGCCTCGGCAGCTGGCCAAAAAACCGGTCCAGTCCGACTACGAGCAGGGCGTCATCACCCTTCCGCTGATCTATGCGTTTCAGACGCGCGCCGCTTTCAAGGAAAAGGCGAGGGCGGAAAAGATTTCCAGGGAGGAAATCAATGCCGCCGTGGCGGAAACGGGAGGCCTGAGCTACACAAAGACAGTTTCAAAAAAGTATTACGACAAGGCCTTTAAAATGATCCGGGAGCTGGGCGCTTCCGAAACGAAAAAAGAAAGGCTTCAGTCTATTTTAGATAAAGCTTACCGCGGGTTATAAAAACGATGCTGAAAAGGTTTTTGAATTTTGTGGAGCTGCGGACAAAAATCACCAGCGTCTTTGCCTTTTTGATGGCGCTTGCGTATCTTTCTTACAAAAAGCAGCCGGTAAACTGGACATTGACCCTGCTCTTTTTCGGTTCCATGCTTCTCTTTGATTTAACCGCTACGGCAATCAATAATTATGAGGGGGCCAAAACGGCCGGGGAGCTCCTGCCTTTCCGCCGCTCGACGGCGAAGGCAACCATTTTTCTTCTGCTTTTGGTCAGTACGGCTCTTGGGCTGGCTTTGGCCTTTCTGACGGACGCGGTCGTGCTGCTTTTGGGCGGGCTGTGCTTTCTGTTCGGGGTGCTCTATTCGTGGGGCCCGATCCCTCTTTCCCGTCAGCCGCTGGGAGAGCTTTTTTCCGGCGTGTTTTACGGGCTGTTCATCCCTTTCCTGTTACTGTACATCAATATGCCCGCGGGAACCTTCCTGACTTTTGCATTTGATTTTCAAACGCTTCATCTGGATTTGAATCTTTTTCCGCTTTTTTCGCTCGCGCTGCTTTCGGTAACGCCGGCCTGCGCGACCGCAAACATTATGCTCGCCAACAACCTGTGCGATCTGGAAAAAGACATTGGGGCAAAACGATACACGCTCCCGTATTATCTTGGCGAAAAGGCCCTGTCCGTATTCGCGGGGCTGTATTCCGTTTCGTATGTCTCGGTTGTCGGGATGGTGTTTTTGAAAATCCTGCCTTCTGTCTGTCTGTTATCCCTGTTGACGATCGTTCCCATCAGGAACAATGTTAACCGGTTCAAAAAGAAACAGCAGAAAGAGGAAACGTTTGTCCTTTCGGTCCAAAATTACGTCATCCTTGTGGGTACCAACAGCCTGCTGATTTTTATCGGCGGTTTTTTTAACTGAGGCGGAGTTTATCGATGAAATTTGTCAAAAAAACCGATCTTGTGATTCTTGCCGTTGCGCTTGTGGTCTGTGCGGCCGCGTGGTTTTCCTATCAGTCCATCGTTGGGAAGAAGGCGGCGAAAGCCGAGATCTATTACAAATCGGAGCTGGTGGACACGGTCGATCTGACGGCGGGAGTGGATAAGCGCTTTTCAATTGAGCAGAATAAGAATGTGATTTTTCACGTTTTTAAAGATGGCAGCATTTGCTTTGAGGAATCCAATTGCCCGGATAAAGTCTGTATCCACGCGGGCAGGCTCCACATGATCGGTGAGAGCGCGGCCTGCCTTCCGAACGGCATCGTAATGAAAATAGTGGCGAAGGATCAGCGCAGTTCGGACGATCTGGATGCTGTGATTGGATGAGGAAAACAAAGAATGGCTGAAGACAAAAACCTGACGAAACGTGAGATCAACTCCCTGAGGATCAGACGGATGGTTCTGACGGGCCTTCTTTTTGCGGTGGTCCTTGTGCTGTCCGTTGTCGAGAACCAGCTACAGATTCCCGTTCCGGTTCCCGGCGTCAAGCTCGGGCTGTCCAATATTGTGGTGATGTATTCCCTTTTTTTCGTTGAAAAAAAGGAAGCGCTGCTTCTGGCGGTGCTGAAATCCGTCTTTGTGTTTCTGACCAGAGGCGCGGTTGCGGCGCTGCTGAGCTTTTGCGGCGGGCTTCTTTCCGTATTGGGCATGATCCTGTTTCTATTTCTTTTCAAGGAAAAAATCTCTTACCTGATGATTAGTATTCTGGGCGCGGTCTTTCACAATATCGGGCAGATGGCTGCGGTTTCCCTTTTATATACGAATCTGTTTCTGTGGGCGTATGCTCCCGTGCTGTTACTTTCGGGCGTGATAGCGGGCGCGGCGACATCCGCCTTGCTCAAGGTTACTCTGCCGGCTTTAAAAAAGATCGGCTTCAGTAAATAAATTGAAATTTTGGAGGAAAATATGAAAAAAGCACTAGCAGCATTTTTAGCCGCAGCGATTACCGCAGTCAGCTTTGCGGGATGCGGCACAACCACCACGGCCAGCTCCGCGGCTTCTCAGCCCGCCGTGAGCTCACAGGCCGCTGAATCGACCCCGGCGTCCGGTACATGGAAAACAGGTCTTGCCGTCATTACCTCTATCGCGAAATCCACGGATGTCAAAGACGGAAAGGGCCTTGCAGAGGCGGATTCCACTGTTGTGGCCGTCGCAGTCGACCAGGACGGCAAAATCGCAAAATGCCTGATCGACGCAGTCCAGAGCAAAGTCGAATTCTCCGACGCCGGAAAAGTTCTGACCCCGCTTGACACCGTCGTGAAGTCCAAGCAGGAACTCGGCACAGAGTACGGCCTTGGCAAAGCTTCCGGCATCAAGAAGGAATGGAACGAGCAGGCCGACGCGTTTGCAAGCTATGTAGTCGGCAAAACAGCGGACGAGGTCAAGGGCATTGCCGTCGACAGCGAGGGCAAAGCAACCGATAAGGAACTGACCGCATCCGTTACCATCCATGTCGGCGACTTTATCGCCGCCGTTGAAAAGGCAGTCGCCAATGCAGCCGATAACGGCGCAAAAGCGGACGACAAGCTGGGCCTCGGCATTGAGACCAGCATTTCCGGCTCCAAGGATGCCGGTGCCGAAGACGGCCTTGCGCAGGCTTATTCCTACTACACCGTTACCACCACCGGCGCCGACGGCAAAATCACCAGCTGCATCATCGACGCTTCCCAGACCAACGTGAACTTCTCCAAAGCGGGCAAGATTACGTCCGACCTGAAAGCGGAGCAGAAGACGAAGAACGAACTGGGCGACGCTTACGGCATGAAGAAGGCTTCCAAGATCGGCAAAGAGTGGAACGAAGAAGCCGCTGCCTTTGCGAAGTATGTAGTCGGCAAAACGCTGGACGAAGTCAAGGGGATTGCCGTTGACTCCGAAGGCAAGGCGACCGATAAGGAACTGACCGCATCCGTTACCGTGCATGTCGGCGATTTCATCAAGGTTATCGATAAGGCTGTTTCCGGAGCAAAATAACGGGAAAGCTCAATTCACAAAGTGATTCGCGAGAGGTAGATTCATTTCTACCTCTCCATTTTTTGAGGTGGAAAACGGGTGAAAAAACTGATTTCGGCGATTCTCGCCATGGCGCTGATCGTTCAGCTTCCGGCCTGCAATACCAGTAAGAAAACACGCTATGAAGCGCAATTTTTACAGCTTTTCGACACCATGACGGAAATTGTGGCTTATACGGAAACCAAAGAGGAGTTTACAAACCTTTCCAATTTGATTTATAATAATCTAAAGGTTTACCACGAACTTTACGATATTTATAATGATTACCCCGGCGTCAGCAACATCAAAACGATCAATGACAACGCGGGGAAGAAGCCGGTCAAGGTAGATAAGAAGATTATCGATATGCTCCTGCTGGGCAAAAAGGAAAGCGCGGACAACAGCTCCGCTTTCAATATCGCGCTGGGCTCGGTGCTGAAAATATGGCACCAGTACAGGGAAGCGGGGATAGACGACCCGGAAAACGCCGCCCTGCCCCCAATGGCCGACCTGAAAGAAGCTATGAAGCATACGGATATCAGCAAGGTCGTCATCGATGAAAAAGCTTCCACGGTATATTTAGAAGACCCGGAGATGAGTCTGGACGTCGGCGGAATCGCAAAAGGCTACGCGACGGAGCAGGTGGCGAAAATCGCGATGGAACACGGCTACAACTCCGCACTTCTCAGTGTGGGCGGCAATGTGCGGGCCATCGGCGACAAGGGCGTCAATCAGGAGGATTGGAATATCGGGATTCAGAACCCGGATAAGGAAAGCGAGAAGAAGTCCCTCTGCACGATCAATATCAAGGATGAATCCGTTGTGACCAGCGGGATTTACGAGCGGTATTACACGGTGGACGGCAAGACCTACCACCATATCATAGACCCGAAAACCCTGATGCCGTCTACTTATTTTAAAGCCGTCACCATTATCACGCCGGATTCCGGTATGGCGGATATCTACTGCAAGCTGATTTTCAACGTCCCTTACGAGCAGGGGCTGGCTTATATCAGGACGCTGCCGGATACGGAAGCGCTTTGGGTGCTTCCCGACAACGAGATCAAGTACAGCGACCATTTTCAGAAATATATCAAGAGCTGAATTTCACGGATTCAAAAAGTATGGAGCAAATGGGGAATGCGCGGATGGCATACAAAGGCCTTCAGGATTTTATCAGAAAACTGGAAACGAGCGGGGAACTGAAGAAGATCGACGCGCCCGTGTCGCCCGAGCTGGAAATTACGGAGATCACCGACCGCGTTTCCAAAGCCAACGGCCCCGCCCTGCTGTTCCAGGAGGTAAACGGGTCAAGGTATCCCGTCCTGATGAACGCGATGGGCAGCTATCAGAGAATGAGCATGGCTTTGGGCGTGGAAAAGCTGGACGACATTGCGGACGATATCCAGAAGTATCTGGATATCGTCAACCGCCTGTCCGTTCCCCGGCTGATCAAAAGTGTTTCCCATCTGTTCCGCCTGCTGAGCGCGTTTCCGCGAAAAAGCCTGTTTCGGGGAGAATGCCAGCAGGTGGTGGAACGGTTCGTGGATTTGTCCTCCCTGCCCGTTTTGAAGTGCTGGCCGCAGGACGCGGGACCGTTTATTACCCTTCCCATCGTCTTTACGCGTGACCGGAAAACGAAGCGGCAGAACGCCGGAATGTACCGCCTTCAGGTCCTTGACAGCACCACCACCGCGATGCACTGGCACAAGCATAAGGACGGCTCCGAAATCTACCGCGGTTACGCGGAGCAGAACCTGAGGATGCCGGTTTCGGTCGCGCTGGGGTGCGACCCCGCCGTTACCTACGCCGCCACCGCGCCGCTGCCGAAAATGCTGGATGAAATGATGCTGGCCGGATGGCTGCGCAGGAAAAGGGTCAAAATGGTCAAATGCATTACGAATAACATCTATGTTCCCGCGGATGCCGAATTTGTGCTGGAGGGTTACGTCGACCCCGCGGAAGAACCGGTGCTGGAAGGGCCGTTCGGCGACCATACGGGCTATTATTCCCTTGCGGATTATTATCCGAAATTTCATGTGACCTGCATCACCCATAAAAGGGAAGCCGTCTATCCCGCCACGGTTGTGGGCAAGCCGCCGATGGAGGATTGCTACATGGCAAAGGCGACGGAGCGTATTTTCCTCCCGCTGCTGCGGATGCAGATTCCGGAGCTAACGGACCTGAACCTGCCGCTGGAAGGGGTTTTTCACAACTGCGCCATTGTTTCGATCAAAAACAAATACCCCGGCTGCGCGCGCAAAGTGATGAACGCGGTCTGGGGCATGGGGCAGATGATGTATACGAAGCTGATCGTCGCCGTGGACGAATCCGTGGACGTTCAGAACCTGGCCGCCGTGCGGGACGCGGTGCTGAAAAATGTCAGCGGGCCGCAGAGCCTGCTTTTTTCGGAAGGCCCGCTGGACGCGCTGGATCATTCCTCCAACCGCGCGCTGTACGGGTGCCGGCTGGGAATCGACGCCGCCAGCCCCGCGAAGGGCTTCAACGACGAGGTTACCGATACTTTCAGGATCCTGCCCGTCCGCAAGGACCGCCCGGGAAAGGGCAGGGAGCTGGTCGAGAATTACCTCTGGAACCACCCGGACAAGTTTGTGATCGTGGTGGACGAGGATGTGGATACGAGGGACCTTTCCACCGTTATGTGGAAGGTGTTCAATAATATAGACGCCAAAAGGGACATTGCGGTCATCGATTTCAAGATCGGGGTGGACGCTACGAAAAAATGGAAGCAGGAGGGCCTGACCCGCCCCTGGCCGGATGACATCGTCATGACGGACGCGATGAAACGGCAGGTCGACAAAAGGTGGAACGAATATGGGATTGACTAAAATCATCGATAAGATTCAATCATACGGCAAGCTGGTCATGTTTTCGCACACGATTTTTTCTTTCAGCTTTGCGCTGGTTTCCATGGTGCTGGCCGCGAACGGCCTTCCCGGAGCTTCCACCGTCTTTTGGATCGTGGTCTGCTTTCTGGGGGCGCGCACGGGCGCGAACGCCGTCAACCGCGTGATCGACGCGAAGATCGACGCGAAAAATCCGCGCACGGCCGGCCGCCAGATTCCAAAAGGAGAAATGAAAAAAGGCGAGGTCGTTGTTTTTACCGCGGTCTGTTTCCTCGTTATGCTGTACGGAGCGTACCGGCTGAATTGGGTCTGCTTTGCCCTGTCCCCGGTCGCTTTGTTTTTGCTGATTATTTACTCCTACTGCAAACGGTTCACTTTTCTGTGCCATCTGATCCTCGGCGTTACCTGCGCCTGCGCGCCGGTCGGCGCGTGGCTTGCCGTCACGGGAAAGCCCGCACTGGTCCCGCTCGTTATGGGCGCCGCCAATACCCTGTGGGTCGCCGGGTTCGACATTATCTACGGCTCGCAGGATTACGACTTTGACAGGCAGAACGGGCTGCATTCCATCCCCGTTGCCTTCGGCGTGAAAAACGCCCTGCGCATCGCCATGCTGTTTCACATCGTCACCCTGATCTGCCTCGTCGTCATCGGGCTTCTTGTGCCGCAGTTCGGCGTGATCTATTATGTGGGTGTGGTGGTCATCGCCGTCCTGTTTACCGCGGAGTACCGGATGGTGTCGCCCGGCAATCTGACCCACGTCAATATTGCGTCCTACAGCGTGAACCAGCTCGTGAGCATCGTCCTGCTGGTGTTCGGGCTTCTGGATGCGTTTGTTTAGGAAGGGATAACATGAAGAGAATCATCGTGGGAATCACGGGGGCGAGCGGAAGCGCGTATTTTCTTCGCGTGATGGAAGCGCTGTCGCAGCAGGAGTTGGAAATCCATCTGATTGCTTCCGAACAGGGCCGTAAAGTGCTGGCCTATGAAACCGGGGCGGTCCTGGAGGAAAAGGCGCGGCTTTGGGGCGGCGGGAGGGCAGAGATCGTTTTGGAAGACAATGAAAACATGTTTTCCCCGGTCGCGAGCGGCTCTTTCCGGTGCGACGCCATGGTGATTCTGCCGTGCTCCATGTCCACCGTGGCCGAAATCGCCTGCGGCATCACCAAAACGCTTCTGACCCGGGCCGCCGACGTCATGATCAAGGAAAGACGCAGGCTGGTGCTGGTCCCCCGGGAAACGCCGCTGTCGACGGTTCACCTCAGAAGAATGGCCGAGCTTTCGGAGCTCGGCGTGACCATCCTGCCCGCCATGCCCGGGTTTTACGGGCATCCGCAGACTTTGGACGAAATCGTCGGTTTTGTCGCGGGCAAGGTGCTGGACAGCCTTGAAATTGAAAACGATTGTTATCAAAGGTGGAAAGGAAACCATGAAAAATAAAATCATAGCAGTTTTCGTTCTTTTGTTAATGGCATTCACGGCGGGGTGCGCGCCGCAAAACACTGCAGGCAGTACGCCGGGCAGTGTGTCCGGGGGTACGGAGAAACCGGTCGTCCGCATCGGGATGATGTCGTCCTCCGACGTGATTCCCTATGTGCTGATCAATGAAAACAAGCTCGCCGACAAATACGGCTTCCGGCTCGATCTGGAGGTCTTTACCTCCGCGAAGGACCGGGACGCCGCCCTGCAGGCGGGGGAACTGGACGGCGTGCTGACCGATTTTATCGGGGTCTGCATGTATCAGAACGCCGGGCTGGACGTGAAGATCACCGGGATTACCGACGGGGACTACATCCTTGTAGCCGGCAAGGACACGGGCATCAGGGACATCAGCCAGATCAAAGGGAAAAGCATCGCGATCTCCGAAAAAACGCTGATCGAATACACGCTGGAAGATATTTTAAGCCACAATGACATGACCGGCGACGACGTTGTGAAGGAAATAGTGCCGAAAATTCCGGACCGTCTGGAGCTTCTGCGCAATAAAAAAATCGACCTCGGCCTGCTGCCGGAGCCCTTCGCCACTCTGGCGCTGAACGACGGCGCCGTCTATCTGGGCAGCGCGAACCAGTTCGGGCTGTACCCGGCGGTTTCCGCATTTTCGAAGACCGCGCTGGACAGCAAGGCCGCCGCGATCCACAAGCTGTATCAGGCCTATAACGAGGCCGTGGACTATATGAACCATACGGATATCCGCAAATATGAAAAAACCGTGATCAAGGCGGTGGGCTACCCGGAAGAAATGATCGGCAAGATCACGGTGAAACCCTTCCGTACCAGCAAGCTTCCCACCAAAGCGGAAGTGGAGAACGCCGTGCAGTGGGCAAGCAAAAAGGGCCTCTGCAAGCCGACCCTGCAGTATGACCAGATGGTGTATGACGTTTATTCCGCATCGTAACGGCGGAAGTTTATGGAGAGCAAGATGCTTGTAATCGACAGGGTAACGGTCAGCTACAAAACAAAAAAAGGCAGAACGCCGGTGATTGAAGGACTCTCCCTGCAAATAGAGGAGGGGGAGGTCCTTGCCGTACTCGGGCCTTCCGGCTGCGGCAAGTCGACGCTGATCAACGCGCTGGCGGGGATGCTCCCTCTGGACGGCGGCAGCGTATCCAGCGTGACCGGAGGAGAAAAGCGGCCGCTGAATCCCAGAACGCATAAGATCGGGGTGATCCCCCAGAACTGCGGGCTGCTGCCGTGGAAAACGGTCGGGGAAAACTGCCTGCTTCCGCTCAAACTCCGCAGAGAGACCGTCACCGAAGAGCGCAGGCGGGAGATCAGCGGGATCTGCGACGCGCTGGATGTTTCGCGGCTGCTCCATCGGTATCCCGCGCAGCTCAGCGGCGGACAGGTCCAGCGCGCGGCGCTTGCGCGGGCGTTTATTTTCAACCCCGATCTGCTTCTGATGGACGAGCCTTTTTCCGCGCTGGACGCGATTACCCGTCAGGACGCGCGGGAGCTGTTTTTACGGATCTGGAAGCGGAACCGGCCGACCACGATTCTGGTGACCCACAGCATTGAGGAGGCGCTGTATCTGGGAAATACCGTTGCGGTCATGGGGAACCGCCGCGGAGTGCTCCGGTATTCGATGAAAAATCCTTATTTCGGGCAATCCGACCCGGAGTCGGTGGATTATCTGACAGCGAAACGGATTCTTCATGAAAAATTAGGGCCGGAGGGCGAAAGGCGGGGCAATATTGAACAGACTGCTGAATAAGTGCCTGCTGTTTTTGCAGGGCTTCCTGCTTTTAAATGTCCTCTGGTTTCTGGCGTATCTTTTGATGCACACGACGGTCATCCCGGACCCGGCGGTCATTTACCGGAATTTCGGCGACGCTTTTTCAAACCATATTTTCCTCCATATCCTTGCCAGCCTGAAAAGAATCGCGGCCGGTCTGGGCCTTTCCCTTGCGGTGGGGGTCCCGGTCGGCGTCCTGATGGCGTATTCCGAAAGCGCCAACAAGGTTCTGTATCCGCTCATCTACTTCAGTTACCCCATTCCCAAGACGGCCTTTCTGCCGGTCGCCATGATCCTCTGGGGCATGCGGGACGGCTCCAAGGTCGCCATTATTTTTCTGATCATCGTCTTTCAGGTGATTGTTGCCGCCAGGGACAGCGTACGCAACATCGACCCCTCCGTTTATCTGGTAACCGTCAGCGCGGGAGCGGGCCCCGCGCAGATTATCCGGCATATCACGCTGCCCGCCATTTTGCCGGAGCTGTTCACCAGCATCCGCGTTTCTCTGGGAACCGCGGTATCCGTCCTGTTTTTCGTGGAGGGCTACGGAACAAAATACGGCATGGGATATTACATTCTGGATGCGTGGTCAAGAATTGATTATATCGACATGTATACGGGAATTATCGTGATTTCCATTGTGGGCTTTGCCCTGTTTGTCGCCATCGACCTGTTTTCGGACCTGCTGTGCAGGTGGAGCCGGCCGGCCGGGTGATGAGCCGGGTCCCGGTTTGGGGCATCCGTGCAGCGGCAGGTATCATTTTCATGATTCCCTGCCATCATTTACATTTGCAAATCCGCCCTTTTTTTAGTAAAATAGTGGGGTGCTATGAGAAATGAGTAATTTGGGCCCAGAGATAGTAATAAGTCTTCCGGATGAAAGTTTCTTGCGATATGCCGCTCCGTTATGGGGGCGGCATGTTTGCTTTTATTGTGAAAATTATGATTATGCTGATTTCCAATTCCCTCAAATCGTGGTAAAATAAAGAAAAAAGACGCTGAGTGATCCTTTGTTTTGATGGGATCACTCAGCGGAAGGAAGAACCGGATATGGATAAAACGATCACCATTCGCATGGCCTCGGAATCGGACGCGCAGCAGATACTGGACATTTACGCGCCGTATGTCACGGATACGGCGATTACGTTTGAATACGATGTGCCGGACATCGAAGAATTTACGCAGAGAATCCGCAATACCCTGAAAAAATATCCTTACCTGGCGGCGGTGCGGGACGGTTCCGTCGTCGGCTATGCTTATGCCTGTGCGTTCAAAGGGCGCGCCGCCTATGATTGGGCGGTGGAGACCACGGTCTATGTCAAAGGGGACTGCAAAGCGAAAGGAACCGGCAAAAAGCTTTATCAGGCGCTGGAAGAAATTTTAAAGAAGCAGAATATCATCAATCTCAATGCCTGCATCACCTGCTCCAATGCGGAAAGCGTCGGTTTTCATGAGCATCTGGGATACAAAACCGTCGCTCATTTTACCAAGTGCGGATATAAATTCCACACCTGGTACGACATGATCTGGATGGAAAAAATGATCGGAGAACATGTTGAGAACCCAGACCCGTTCATTCCCCTTCCGCAGCTCGCGCTGAGGGAATGGTAACAAGAGAACAAAATAAAACTGCTCCCAAAAGCGGCGCTTTCTGAAGCAGTTTTATAGTCGGTTATTAAAAAATAAAAAAGGGCGGTGGGAAAATGTCTCTGGCGGAACTTCCAATTGAAAAGGCCTTTATGCTGATTGAGCCGGGACCGGTGCTGCTGGTTACCACGCACGACAAAGGCCGCAATAATGTGATGACCATCTCCTGGCACATGGTGATGGATTTTACCCCACAGATTGCTCTGACAACGGGCCCGTGGAATTATTCCTTTCAGGCGCTCAGGCATACCGGGGAATGTGTGCTTGCGGTTCCCACGGTAGACCTTGCGGAAAAGGTGGTCGCAATCGGCGACTGCTCCGGCGAACAAACGGATAAGTTTGCAAAATTCGGGCTTACGCCGCTGCCCGCGGCCCAGGTAAAAGCGCCGCTGATCGCGGAATGCCTCGGCTGTCTGGAATGCCGCGTAACGGACTATCTGGAACCGCAGGGTATCTTTCTTCTGGAGGGCGTACGCGCGTGGATGGATTATGACCGGAAAGAACGCCGGACCTTTCATGCAAACGGAGACGGCACCTTTGCGGTGGACGGCGGCACGATCGATCTGCGCAGTCTGATGGAGGATAAGCTGCCGCCCGGCGTATGAAAAGGAAGCCCCTTATTTGATCATGCGGATGGTCCCTTCCTTGCGCGGCAGAGCGGCTGACTCCACATCGATATACCCGATCGCGGCTGCGGAGCAGATGGTGTGCTCTCTGGGAATCCCGAGTTGGAACAGAAATTCGCGTACGCCGGGGTCACTGCGCAGCCAGTGCAGCTGATTGATGTAGCAGGTGCCCAGCCCAATCGACTGCGCGGCTAAAAAGATGTTTTCCAACGCAAGTGCGCAGTCCGCCATGGCGTTTTCGTAATCCGGCCGGTTCGAAGCGACGACAAGGGTCGGTGCGTGGTAATAAAAATTGAAGTTTTCCTTTTCCGATCTGGCCTTGGCCCTGACTTTTCCGGGATAGTTGTCGTCCGGAACCCAGTTCTGGAAGCCTTTTTTTACCAACCCGTTCAATTGAAGCAGGGTTTCTTTATTTTGAATAGCGGTAAACAGCCAGCTCTGGCTGTTACTTCCGCTGGGCGCCCAGATTGCGGCGTCGAGCAGGGTTTCCAGCTGTTCGGACTCGATCTGGCGCTCCTGGAACCGGCGGGTGCTTCTGCGCTTGTGGATGCAGTTTAGCACTTCATTCTGAATCATGTGAAATCCTCCTGACTTTTTGCGTTTATTTTGGAAATCCGTATCTCAGGAAAACCGGTTGTAAAATACGGTTTCTTCCAGCGGTTTTCTGCTTGTGTGCTGGTTGCTGGGTCCGGCGTCATCCGCGGGGTATCCCAGCGGGAACAGGGCGACCGGCACCAGATTTTCCGGAATGGAAAAAGCTTTTCTCACGGCGGCGGGATCAAAATGTCCGACCCAGGTGGTACCCAGCCCAAGCTCGGCAGCCTGCAGCATCATGTGGGTGCCAACGATGCTTGCGTCAATGTCCCCGCTGTCTTTGCTGTCGTAGCTGCGTTTCCAGCTTACCGTATTGTCGTAGCAGACCAGCAGCGCCATCGGTGCGCTGAAATGGTACCGGGTGCAGTCCTTCAGCTTTGCAACCGCTTCCTCACTTTCAATGACTAAAATTTTCTGCGGCTGATTATTACAGGCGGTCGGGGCCAGCCGGCCTGCCTGCAGCACAAGGTCGAGCTTTTCTTTCTCCACCGGTTTCTCGCTGAATTTGCGAAGGGAATACCGGTCCTGTGCAAGTTCTATGAATTTCATCTGCATCTCCACCTTTTTATTTATTTTTGCCGCGTGGCAGTGCGCCCTATAATCGCCCTGTGCGGCTCTTTATCTATTAGTATATTCAGCAGGGAACATATCTACAAGTACGCACATTTTTGTGCCTTAAAACGGGAGAAATCATATGTCAAAAGAACCGGAAAAAATAAAATCGATTCACAGCAAAAAGTGCGCGGTGGCACACGCTCTGGAAATCATCGGGGGAAAATGGAGGCTGCCGATTATCTGGGAGCTTTCCGCGAAGGACAGCATGCGCTACAACGAGCTGAAACGGCATCTGGACGGGATCACCAATATCATGCTGACCAGGGCACTGAACGGTTTGGAGAAGAACGGGCTGGTACTGCGTACGGAAATCTGCCAGATACCGCCCCATGTGGAGTATTCCCTGACCGAAAGCTGCAAGCAGCTGCTGCCTGCGCTGGAAATCATCAATGAGTGGGGGAAGGGCAGGATGCTGGACGCCGCCTGCCGGGACTCCGCAGAAAACAAAAATACGAATTCCTGAAAACGCCCTCTCGGCCATCCGGCAGAGAGGGTGAAATTTTGTGTTGGCTGAAAAAGAACAGGAAACGACAGGTTCTATTTATTTCTGTATCATCATTACAATATTTTCTGGAAATCTTGACAATCCGGTTTGATATGGGTTTAATAGGTAATGTAGTGGAAAACGAATTAAAGACAGGTGATTATATGTTGGAAATTGCTATTTGCGATGACGATAAATACGAACTGGATCAGCTAAATACCATGATTGCAAAGTATTGCAATGAAAAAAGTATCAGAATGTTTACAAGCTTATATGCAAAAGGGGAGGAGTTATTACATAGCACAAAAAAATTTCATATTATTTTTTTGGATATTCGGATGGACCAAATGGACGGAATTGAAGTTGCTAAAGTAATCCGCTCAAGGGATAAGAACGTCAAAATCATTTATGTAACAAATTTTTCAAACTATCAAACGGACGCTTTTTCCGTCAGAGCCTTTGGATATGTAACGAAACCGTTTACTTATGAGACGATTTGCAAGCAGTTGGACGACGCCATCGAATATACGAAAATGGAGAAAAATAAAATTACTTTTACTTTTGATACGAACTTAGGTATCAAAACGCTTAACTTGGAAGATATCTATTATTTTGAATCCTGCGATCACAAAATTGAAATTGTGGCAAAGGACAGGACCTATAAAATTAATGATAGTATTAATAATATTTTTAACAGTTTCAAGCCATATGGGTTTTCCATGCCGCACAAAAGTTTTGTGATTAATCTGCTGCATATATCGAGTATCAAGGGATATGACGTTACCCTGACGAGTGGTGATTTAATTCCAATATCTCAGAAAAGAGCGGTGGAATTCAAAGCGGAATTTCACTCTTTTCTAAAAAATAATTTTAATATATTAATAAAGAGATGATGATATGTTAGAAACAATCATAAAATGGCTGTCTTACGTGATATCGTGTAGCGCCGGTACAGCGATTTTATTTGACTTTATGAACAAAATGTATGAGCCTCAATATTTGAAAAAAAGAACAAAGATCATTTTATATTTTTTATTTACAATCTTGTGGATCAGTATCAACTTAATGGATATCCCGTTCCTCAATTTTACATATTTTGTGGCTATCACCTTTCTCGTAGCGTATCTCTATAATGTCAGGCGGGTCAAAGAATATCTCCACATTATCGTATTTAATATTACTTTTGCGGGATGCGATGCGCTCGTTTCTTCCTTACTGACGATTATAACAGGCTCGATTCCTCTTTATAATCATAATTCTGCTGTCTTTTTGTTTAATGTGATTGTTGTTCAGACCTTTATGTTTGCCGTCTGTAAGTTGTTGATTATTTGTTTTAAAAGACAGAAGATTACCTATCTGTATAAAAAGCAGTATATTTTTCTGGCCCTGCTTCCTGTCTCGAATGTTGCGATTATTTATTTTATTGCGATATTGGCCGCCTACAAGGTTGATCCTACTACTACTCATTTTATTATGATGATGCTTGCGGTTATTTCCATCATACTGAATCTGGCAGTGATCTATTTCTTTGAAAATGTATCCAAATCAGATCAACTGGAGAGTGAAATCGTTTTGATTCAGCAAAGAATGGACATGCAGTACAATTATTACCAGCAGCTGGAAATTGAGTATAATAACTCCCAGAAAATCATGCATGATATCAAAAATCACGTCAGAGTGTTTGAACGGCTTTACACGGCGGGACAAAATACGGAAGGCCTTGAATATGCTAAAAAAATATCAGAAATCGTAGATGAACTGGGGATGAAATTCAATTGCAACAACAGGATTTTAAATATCATTGTAAATGAAAAGATGAAAATCTGTCATCTGGATGGAATCGAATTTATTTATTCTGTGGAAAACCTGAATCTGAATTTTATTGATGATATCGACATTACGGCGATTTTTGCCAACTTACTGGATAATGCCATAGAGGCGTGCAACAGGATTATCGACGGCACAAAAAGAATTGAACTGCGTATTTATCAGTTTCACGATATGTTTATTATTAACCTCATCAATTCCATTCAGGAAATCCCCGTAAAAAGTGAAGAAAAATTTCTTTCCAATAAGAAAAACCATAAAGCGATCGGCCTTTCCAATGTGAACTCCTCTGTAAAAAAATACGACGGAGATATTAATATAGAAGTTGAACAGGGCAAATTTTCTGTGAGCATTATCTTTCCGGTGAGCCGAAGAAGCAGCAGTCTGTAAATGTGTTTATTTTCCGATAACGGCATAATCTCTGTATTTCAGTCCAAAAAACTGTAAGTTAGGTAAACCCCCTTGTGAACAGCCAAAATTCGATTATAATGGAGTCAATAAATTAACAAGGGGTGTTGAAAATGAAAAACGGTCAGAAAAATGTAAAAATGAAGGCACTGGATTTGGTTTCTAAAATCGCGATGCAGGAAGCTCGCCAGTCCGCCAATACGTCTTGCGTACTACTTGCTTATCAGGACAAGCTCCCTGAAGCGGTAAAGAGCCTCAGAAAATTCTGATGCTGACCAATTTTTCCAACTGGATCGTGAAAGCCCTGAGTGAGAGCGGCTTGATCTCGGAAAAAGATAAGGATCTCTATTCTTTTGGAGTGCAGACCGCTCTCCTCAAAATGATTCATTTTTCCACTATGCTTTTCGTCGGTTTGTTCCTCGGTATGCTGTTAGAGACTTTTGTATTTATCGTATCGTATTCCTTCCTTCGGGTTTATGCGGGCGGTTACCACGCCAAAACCAAACTGGGCTGCTATGGGATGTCGTGGCTGATGATCCTTTTTGTGCTGTTGCTGACGAAATTCTGCCCGGGCTATATGGCATTTATCACGTCGATTGCAGTTCTCATTCCAGCTTCCCTGATTATTGTGATTTTAGCGCCCGTAGAAAATATCAATAAACCACTTGATGATGCTGAAGTACACCACTACAGAAGGAAAACCAGAATTATTCTCTCCGTAGAATTCATCGTAACAATTATCTTCTTACTTATAAGCAGTATTCAATTTTCTTTTATCGTCAGCCTGAGTATATTTTGGGTCTCTGTTATGCTGATTCTCGGAAAGGCCCGGATGATGATGGCTGATAATGTATCAGTGTGAGGTGCCCTCTATGTATTACAGTGATTTATCCCGTGACGAAGTTACGGAAATAGAAGCCCACATGCAAATCATTGAGCTATGCGAAAGATGGTATAATGTGGCTCATCCAAACGGCGATTTTGTGAAATACTTTAAGAAGCATCCCGATTTGCTGAGTATCGAGCAATGGCCGTGCTTTATGAAAATCGGAGAAACAAAAACGGTTGATTAAAAATTCTTTGCATTTATAAAACAGCCCTTTTAGCCGGATAAAAACGGTTAGAAGGGCTGTCTTGGTAACCAGCCGTTTTTTGATCCTCTATAGAACTCATATACGCCGGTCCTGACGGGGCAATGCCGCCGGGATCGGCGCATTTATTTGTGCCGATGTCCGGACGGGATACCTTATCTCCATATTTTAAGGATACGGGATGGCGGGAACACTTGTTAATTCTGACAAAATATGCTTTAATGAAAACGAATTATAATTGAATTTGTATCCTGCATACGGAATTGCGGGCAAGGCAGGGATGATAGAATTGCGGACGGGAGAAACAGCGGACAGTCCTTTTAAAAAACAACTGGAAAAGCAGGCGCTGCAAAAGATCATTTTTTTGGTCATTGTCGGCTGCCTGCTGTTCTGTATCCCCATTTTCGGGCTGAATTATCTCAATCAGAATTTTAATATGGAGGAACATCTGAACTTTCTGAACCGCACGTTTGATGAGGTTTATGAAGATGTCACCGCTTATCTGGAGGATGAAGAAAACGAGGGGCTTTTTCTTCGCTGTATGACCGGCGTTTCCGACAGCCGGGAGGTGCAGTACTCCCTCAGCAAGCATAACGTGGTAAGCCCGGTGCGCGTTCGTATGATTCTGATGAACCGGGAAAAACAGATCGTCTATACCAGCTTTGGGCAGGAAGCGATGAACCTGCACAGAACGGAATTCAATAAAATTGTGGCGGATAATGCCTTGAAAGCCAACCTGCCCATTTACACGACCGTTTATTATTTTTCCGGAGACAGCTCGGAGTGCGTTTTTGCAAAACCCGTTTACCAGCATGGGGTGCTGGCCGGATTTGTCATGGCTTATCTGAACGGAAACGACTGGGGCAGCCTTTTTTCAGGATATCAGTATGACTGCATTATCACAAACCTGAACGGGGATATCATCTACTGCTCCAAAAGCGCGTTCCTTTCCGAGCGCAACACCAACAAATACAAGGCGGATCCCTCCCAGCACTTTGTAACGGTGCAGGAGAACCGGTACCGGACCGGCGCGCGGGTTCTGACGGATAAAAAAGCGGTGCTCTATTCGTTTGTGTATTCTCCCGGGAATTCGCTCTATATCATCATCGGCGTGATGACGATCGTTCTGCTGGGCTGCATCTGGCTGGTAATGTTCCGAAAGCTGTCCCAGATGATGGCGGAAAAAACCGCTCAGTCCGTAGAGGCGCTGGTGGGGGAGATCCGCGTCATCCGTCACGGGGACAACGAGCATATCATTCAGATTGACACCGGGGACGAAGTCGAGGAGATCGCGGCGCAGATCAATAAAATGGTGAAAAGCATCAACGAACTCAACACGCGCAACACCGATCTGATTAAATTGAACAGTATGATTGAGATGAGGAACCTGCAGACGCAGATTAATCCGCACTTCATTTACAATACGCTGGACAATATCAAGTACCTCATCCTTGGAGACGCGGAAAAAGCTTCGTATCTGCTGGAAAAATTTACTCACATTCTTCGCTACAGCATCAACAATACCAAACAGGACGTCCTTCTTTCGGAGGATATCGGTTACATAGAGGATTATCTGTATATCCAGAAAACAAGGTTCGGGGAGCGTTTCCGGTGCCGGATGAAAATAGAGCCGGACTGTAGCCAGTGCATGATTCCGAAGCTGCTTTTGCAGCCGCTGATTGAAAACAGCATCAAGTACGGTTTTCAGAAGCAGATGGAGCTTTCTGTTCAGATCAGGGCCTGGTGCGAGGACGATTATCTGTTTCTGCGTGTGGAGGACGACGGTCCGGGGGTTCCTGTGGAGATGCTGGAACGCCTGCAGAGCATGATTGTTTCCGAAGGAATCAAGACCGAGCACAACGGCCTGCAGAACCTTTCCCGCCGGATCATTCTGGAATATGGGGAGGAGTGCGGCCTGTTTATCAACAGTGAGGAAGGAAAAAACTTTACCGTTACGGCAAAGCTGCTGCGCAGGGGGAGAAAAGATGTTTAGCGTAATACTGGTGGAGGACGAGGATATTATCCGAAAGGGCATCCGTTACGCGGTGCCGTGGGAAGAGCACGGCTGTACCGTGGTGGGGGAAGCCCGCAACGGTGTGGAAGGAAAGGAATTGATCCGGACGCTCAACCCGGATATCGTGATTACCGATATCAATATGCCGGTCATGGACGGGCTGCAGATGATTGCTGAAACGAAATGCCAGAACGATTATGTGGCAATTCTTTTAACCGGCTATTCCGACTTTGAATATGCCAAGGAGGCGATCCGGAACGGAGTTTCCGATTATATCCTGAAACCGCTGAATCAGGAAGAAATGATGGAAGCGCTTGACCGCGCCGCCCTGGAATGTGAGAACATCCGTATTTTACACAAACAAAATAAAGGTGTGGCGGAGCTGAAGGATATTTCCCTGTTCGGCAATATGAAGCTGGAGCATCCGGAGGACCCCGTGGTCGTGCAGATTCTGGATTACATCGCGCAGAATTATACTCAAAAAATCACACTTGCGGAATTGTCGGAGAAGCTGTTCTATTCCGACCGGTACATCAACCAGAGGTTTCAGAAAGCGCTGGGGACCACGGTGATCGAGTACCTGAACCGGTACCGCATCCAGAAAGCACTTTCTCTCCTGCAGGAGAACCGGCTTCCGATTTCCGAGATCGGGGGAGCGTGCGGCATAGGGGATTACAAATATTTCAGCCATGTTTTTAAAAAGTATGTGGGGTGCTCGCCCAAGGAATACAAGCTGAAAATTCGCTGAGAAAAAGATACCGGATCAAAATTGTTCGGTATCTTTTCTATTTTGTTCCGTAATTCAGGTATTCATTTTATGCAATATTTTTATAAAATAAAGATACCAAATTAAAACACCAAACTTAGAGGAGGAAATGAAATGAAAAAGTTTATGGCACTGATTCTTTCCGTTGTGCTTGCCGTTTCCGCGGCAGGCTGTTCTTCCGCACCGGCCGCTTCCCAGGCGAACGGAGCCGGCAGCGCCGCTTCCGAAGCCGCGTCTTCGGAAAAACAGGGCGGCGGCAAGCTGGTCATCTATTCCCCGAACTCCGAGGGCCTGATGAACGCCACCATCCCGCTGTTTGAAGAAAAGTACGGCGTGGATGTCGAAGTCATCCAGGCGGGTACCGGCGAGCTGATCAAACGGATCCAGTCCGAAAAGGAAGACCCGTACGCGGACGTTATGTTCGGCGGTTCCTGGTCTTTGGCGTATGACAATAAGGATTTGTGGGAGCCGTATGTTTCCAAGAATGACGCCGGTGTGCTGGATGCCTACAAAAACACCAGCGGGTTCATTACCGGGAACGTTCTGGACGGCAGCTGCCTGATCGTCAACACCGACCTGATCGGCGATATCAAGATCGAAGGGTATGCCGACCTGCTGAACCCGAAGCTCAAAGGCAAGATCGCCACGGCCGACCCGGCCAATTCCTCTTCCGCTTTTGCGCAGCTTACCAACATCCTGCTGGCGATGGGCGGCTATGAAGACGAAAACGCATGGAAATATGTAAAAGATCTGTTCACGAATATCGGCGGTAAAATCTGTGAAAGCTCCTCCGCGGTTTACAAGAGCGTCGCGGACGGCGAAAATGTGGTTGGACTTTCCTACGAAGACCCCTGTGCGCAGCTTGTGCGCGACGGTGCTCCCGTCAAGGTGATCTATCCCAAGGAAGGCGCGGTTTACCTCCCTGCGTCCGCTACCATCATCAAGGGCGCCAAGAACATGGATAATGCGAAGCTCTTCATCGATTTCATTATCAGTGAGGAAGTGCAGAATATCTGGGGCAGCACGCTGACCAACCGCCCGGTGCTGAAGGACGCGAAAACCAGCGACTTTATGACCCCGATGTCCGAAATCCACGTCATTGAGGAAGATATCCCCTATGTCAGCTCTCATAAACAGGACATTGTAAACAAATACACGGATATCTACACCAGCCTTCAGAGTAAATAAGAGCAACCATCGATAAGAACTGCGGGGGTATGAAATGAGTAAGATCCTGATCCAAAACGCCGTAAAGAAATACGGGAACAATACGGTTATCCCGGATTTGAATATTGAAATAAGAAACGGGGAGCTTTTTACGCTGCTGGGTCCCTCCGGGTGCGGAAAAACAACCCTGCTGCGCATGATTGCCGGCTTCAATTCCATCGAGGGCGGTGATATCTACTTCAACGATACGCGTATCAACGACATTGATCCAAGCAGGCGGAATATCGGCATGGTTTTTCAGAATTATGCCATTTTTCCCCATATGACGGTGCGCGATAACGTCGCCTTCGGGCTGAAAAACCGCAAAATGGAAAAAGAAAAAACACAGGAGCTGACGGAAAAATACCTGCAGCTGATGCAGATTGCGCAGTATGCCGCACGAATGCCGAACCAGCTTTCCGGCGGGCAGCAGCAGCGTATCGCGCTGGCGCGCGCCCTTGTGATTTCGCCGGACGTTCTGCTGATGGATGAGCCGCTTTCCAATCTGGACGCAAAGCTGCGTCTGGAAATGAGGAGCGTCATCCGCCACACGCAGAAAAACGTCGGAATTACCACCGTATATGTCACACACGATCAGGAAGAGGCCATGGCCATCAGTGATACCATTGCGGTTATGAAGGACGGTGTGATCCAGCATGTCGGCGCGCCGAAGGAAATTTACCAGAGACCTAAAAACGTGTTTGTCGCAACCTTTATCGGCCGGACCAATATCCTGCCGGCCAGGGCGGAGCGGGGCACCCTGATTTTCCCCAACGGCTACCGGGTGCCACTGGAATGCCTGAATATGCTGGAGGACCAGGAAGTGCAGTGCTCCGTGCGCCCGGAGGAATTTGTCATCAGCAAGCAGGGCGGCGAGGGGATTCACGGCGTCGTAAAGGAGTATACATATCTTGGCCTGAATACGCATTACGCCGTGGAGACCGAGAGCGGCCTCACGGTGGAAATCGTTGAGGAGTCTTCCCTGGAAGATGAGCTGAAGCCCGGACAGAACGTGCTGCTTCAGGTGAAAAAACACAAAATCAATGTGTTTGACAAAGAGGGCGGCCGCAACCTTGTGAGGAGCGAAGCTTATGAAAGACAATAGCAAATTCCGCCTGGACATCTGGGGAACCCTTACGCTGTGCACCATCGCGGTCTATCTGCTGTTCCTGATCTATCCGATGGCCCATCTGATGCAGCAGTCCGTTTACGATTCACAGACCGGGCAGTTCACCATGGCAAACTTTGTGAAGTTCTTTTCAAAGAGCTATTACTTCGATACCCTGCTGAACAGCTTCAAGGTCTCGCTGGCGGCAACCGCCCTTTCCATTGCCATCGGTACTCCGCTTGCCTACCTCTTTTCTGTTTTTAAGATCAGGGGAAAGTCGGTGCTGAATATCCTCATTGTAGTCGCGTCCATGTCCGCTCCGTTCATCGGCGCGTACTCCTGGATTCTGCTTCTGGGCCGCAGCGGGGTCATCACGGCTTTCTTCCGGAAGCTGGGCATTCTCCTGCCGGACATCTACGGCTTCGGGGGAATCGTGCTGGTCATGTCCCTGCAGCTTTTCCCGCTGGTGTTCCTGTACGCGAGAGGCGCCTTGAAGAACATCGACAATTCTCTGATTGAAGCGGCGAACAACCTGAGCTGTTCCGGCGTCAAATGCTTCTTCAAGGTGGTAGTCCCTCTTATCATGCCGACTTTGCTCGCGGCCGGCCTGCTGGTCTTTATGCGGTCGTTCGCGGATTTCGGTACGCCGATGCTGATCGGCGAGGGGTACCGCACGTTCCCTGTCGTCCTGTATACGGAGTTTATCAATGAAGTGGGGGGGAACGACGGTTTTGCGGCGGCAATCGCGATTATCGCCATTGTCATCACCACCGTTGTCTTCCTTGTGCAGAAATATGTTTCCAACAGGAATTCCTTCGCCCTGAACGCCCTGCATCCCATTGAAGAGAGGGAGCCGAGGGGGGGCAGGAAAGTGCTCGTATATCTTTTTTCCTATCTGGTGGTGGCGATTGCCATCCTGCCGCAGGTATACGTCACTTATACGTCCTTTAAAAAGACCTCGGGCAAAATTTTTATCCGCGGCTATTCTCTGGGCAGCTACGAATCCGCGTTTTCCAAGCTGGGAAGAAGCATCCAGAATACCATTATCATCCCGATGCTTTCCCTGATCGCGATTATCCTGCTCGCCGTGCTGATTGCCTATCTGGTGGTGCGGCGCAAAAACACCCTTACCAGTACGGTCGATATCCTTTCCATGATTCCGTACATCGTGCCGGGAACCGTTCTCGGCATTGCCCTGCTGACGGGCTTTAACCAGAAGCCTCTGATGCTGAGCGGGACAATGCTGATTATGGTGATTGCCCTGATCATCCGAAGGCTGCCGTATACCATCCGTTCTTCGGTGGCCATCCTGCAGCAGATTCCCATCAGTATCGAAGAAGCGGCCATTTCACTGGGCGCTTCCAAGATGAAGGTCTTTTTCCGCGTGACCGTTCCGATGATGGCCGCCGGCATTGTTTCCGGCGCGATCTTAAGCTGGGTAACGATGATCAGCGAGCTGTCCACCGCGATCATTCTGTATACGGGCAGGACAAAAACGCTGACCGTCGCCGTCTATACGGAGGTTGTCCGCGGCAATTACGGAGTGGCGGCGGCGCTCTCTTCGATTCTGACCCTGCTCACGGTGGTTTCCCTGCTGGCGTTTAACAAAGTGAACGGCGGAAAGGATTTCAGCCTGTAACAGCATCCCATAGTTAAGAATCCGAACCTCTTTCCGAAAGGAGAGAAGTTCGGATTCTTTGGTTTCTTAACTCCTGTGCTTGCATAAAAATAACGGCAATAGCTTTTGTAAATCAAAGCCGTTGCCGTCAGGTTTCATATCCGGGTTTTATGCCGCTTTCCGTTTGTAGACCCTCATTGCGAACAGATACGCAACAATGAGGATACCTACGCACCACGCGAGCGCGGCCCAAATTTCATTGCTGACAGGCTGATTAAATAATAACGCGCGGATGGCATCCACGATCGAAGTTACCGGCTGGTTTTCGGCAAAGGCGCGGACGGGTCCCGGCATTGATTCGGTCGGCACAAACGCCGAGCTGATAAACGGAAGGAAAATCAAGGGATAGGAGAAGGCACTTGCGCCGTCCACCGATTTTGCGGTCAGCCCGGGAATCACCGCGATCCACGTCAGGGCCAGTATCACAAGCACGAGGATACCGGCTACGGAAAGCCAAGACAATACTCCTGCCGATGAACGAAAGCCCATTATCAGCGCTACAAGGATGATGACGACGACCGAAATTGCGTTAGATACCAGCGAGGTCAGCACATGCCCCCACAGGGCGGCGGAACGCGCGATTGGCATGGAGTGGAACCGCTCGAAGATGCCGCTTTGCATATCCGTAAACAGGCGGAAAGCCGTGTAGGAGATGCCGCTCGCGATCGCCATCAGCAGGATGCCGGGCAGCAGATAATTTACATAATTGTCTGTGCCGGCTTGAATCGCGCCGCCGAGCACGTAGACGAACAGCAGCATCATCGCTATCGGAGTAAGGCAGACCGTGATGATGGTGTCCATGCTGCGGGAAATATGGCGCATGGAACGTCCAAGCATCACGCTCATATCGCTGAACAAGTAGTTCTTTGCCGCTTCCATTTATTTTTCCTCCTTCTTGCCGATGATTGCGAAGAAGATTTCCTCCAACGTCGGCTGTTTTTCTATATACTCCACCTTCGCGGGCGGGAACAGCTTTTTCAACTCCTCGAGCGTGCCGCTCACGATTATTTTTCCTTTATGGAGGATGGCGATCCGGTCGGCAAGCTGCTCGGCCTCTTCCAGATGCTGCGTGGTCAGGAACACCGTCGTGCCATTGTCGGCGAGCTCTTTGACCGTCTTCCAGACTTCGATGCGCGCCTCGGGGTCAAGCCCGGTGGTCGGCTCGTCGAGGAAAATGAGCCGCGGGTTTCCGATCAGGCTCATGGCGATGTCAAGTCTGCGGCGCATCCCGCCCGAATAGGTGGAAACCCTGCGGTCGGCGGCATCTGTCAGGCCGAAGCGGTTCAGCAGATCGTCCGCGACCTGGCGCGAATTAACAAGATGCCGCAGCCTCGCGATCATGATGAGGTTTTCCCGCCCGGTCAAAATCTCGTCCACGGCAGCAAACTGCCCGGTCAGGCTGATCGACTGCCGGACCTTGCCGGGTTCCTTCGTTACATCAAAGCCGTTCACTACGGTGGTCCCACCGTCGGATTTGAGCAGTGTGGTGAGGATTTTGACAATCGTCGTTTTGCCCGCGCCGTTGGAACCGAGCAGGGCAAAAATACTGCCTTTTTCCACCTCGAAATCCACGCCCTTCAGAACATGAAGTTTTTTGTAGGACTTTTGCAGCCCTTTTACCTGAATAGCGGTTTCTGTCATTTTGAAGCCTTACCCTTTCCAAGTTTTTTCAGTATGTCGCGGTTGAGCGCCTCACGCCAGTCTTCCGTGTATGTCCTGGCGCTGCGCAAAAGCTCGTCGCAGAATGCGGCCACATCCTCTCCGGTAATCTCCAAAACAGGCTTGCCTTCCGCCGCGCCGGCCTCGAACAGTTCTATCAGGTCATAATGGATCTTCATCATGTCATAGCCGGATCCCGCCGCGAACATCCACATGTGACTTTGGATTTTTTTAAATACGTATTGATAGTCTTTCGGCAGAGCCTCCACCCTTGCCATCTGCTGCTTGTATTCGCGTTTGCTCCCGATTATTTTTTTGATATTAAAATAATTATCGAAAAATTCAGACATCTGATTGCTCCTCCTTTAATTGGTTGATTTTCGACGCGACAAATTCCCATTTTTCCCAGAACCTCCGCAGTTCCTCGCGCCCCGCGTCGTTGAGCGCGAAAAACTTTCGCGGCGGCCCCAGGTCGGAGGGCTTTTTGGTGATCTCTACCAACTTGCTTTTTTCAAGCCGGAGCAGGATGGTGTACACCGTTCCCTCCACAACATCCGTGAAGCCAAGGGCGTTCAGCCGCCGCGTGATTTCGTAGCCGTAGGTTTCTTTACGGCTTATGATTTCAAGGACGCAGCCCTCAAGCACGCCTTTGAGCATTTCCGTCAGGTTTTCCAGTATAATCCCTTCTTTACTATTATGTATGACTTGTATGGAGTGATACTTATTACTGCTATATAGTAACACGGAATAGATGCTTTGTCAATAGCACTTACTTTAGTAATGAATTCCATCTATAACGCAGGATGAAAAACAGCAGTCCGCCGGACGCCGGCAAATATTATCCCCTCACGTATTGGTATTTCCTGTCACATTGCTTCTATGATTGTACCGTTAATATCAAGAAATCCCGCTGTCTGCTGGAAAACAGCAGACAGCGGGACTCGTGCAGGTGATTGTGCTTTCTTTGTTTTTGTTTCTCTTAACACAGCGGTTCAAGGCCTTCACTCCATCAACGCCAAAACAGGGAATACCCAAAATGGGCATTGCTAAAACCCTAATTCCTGGTCTATAAAGATGATTTCACACTTCATGCCCATCGGGGCACGGTCTATAATGGTCGTTATACGGCAAATCCGCTCAGGGCTGTTGCAATCATAGCATTTGTCCGCATTTTTGGCGCAGGGGGTTTTTGCGTTCATCCGTTTGGCGTTTTTCGGGGCGGCCACGTTCTTGCAGCGGTAGATTGCGTCACTCAGATTTGCTGTGATTTTATTTTTCCCCACAATATAGTAGCATGTTTCGGGACCGAAAGCCGTCATGGAAACACGATTTCCCGTCGCGTCGATATTGACGATCTCTCCGGACTCAGTCACGGCGTTTGCACTGGTTATGTAGATATTTGCGCAGTTGGCCAAGCGCCGGACGTCCCGGGAAGGCACCTTATTGTGCCATACCACGGCATTGTTTTGTTGTAAAGCCTCAAACAGTCCCATTTCCTTCAGAGTCGCGCTTCCACCGAATCCAATCGTTTGACGCTGGAGGGTGTTCACCAGATAATCGCTCGCTTCTTCTTTCGATGAAAAAAGCTGAGTTGAAAAACCATGCTTTTCAAAATTCTGCCTGATCATGGAATACTCCATTGCCGTCACTCCCGAAATCATTTTATCTCTCAAAGCTGAGAGTTTTCTTATCTATATTATACCACAGGCGTACAGGGCCGTTCATGCAACACTCTCATCATGCCTCTTAGCGGATAGGCCATCCATCAAACGGCGTCGGTAATCGGATTCGGATGCCACCGCAGGTCCTGCGTGGTGTTATAGGTAAGACCTTCATTATTATTGCAATACATAATAATGCGGGATGATGTCCTGATAGCTTCCGTCTTTCATGAGAAATCCCCCGGGAATGACACCAAGCTGGACAAATCCCAGCTTTTTATACAAATGGAGAGCTGCAGTATTTGTGCTTACGACAGCGTTAAACTGCAGTATTTTAAAGCCAGTTTCCTTCGCCTTAGTAATACAGTGCAAAACCAGAATCTCACCGATTCTCTTTCCTCGTTCATCGCCCTTTACAGCATAGCTCGCGTTACAAATATGCCCGCATCTGCCTACATTGTTTGGATGCAGGATATACAGCCCGACCAGGTTACCTGTTTCCTGCTCAATTGCCACCCCGGTAAAAGACTGGCTTTCAAAAAATTCCATGCCGTTCTTTTCCTCCAAAAGCTCCGTCTGAGGAAAAGCAATTCCGTCCTCAACGATCTCATTCCAAATTATAATCATAGCCGGAATATCTTCACGTGTAAATTCTCTAACGGTAATACCCATAACTGCCCTTCTCACCTGAATTTTAATTTAGTTATCTTTACTTTAATAATAACACACTTTCCTTCATAAAATAAAGGTTTCGGCATTGGCAAACGAGCAAAAGGGAAGACAGGGGCACTTGCGACATTGACATCAGCGAAAATCTGATTTATGATAGTTTATAGAACAAATTCTATAAACTATCATAATGAGGAGCAGTCGTATGGCGAGACCTAAAAAAGACCCAAACATAAAAAGAAAAGAATTTATAAATCAAGCTGCCGTTCTTTTCTTTGAAAAGGGATATAACGACACTTCTATCCAGGACATATTGTATGCCGTTGGCAAAGACGGGGCTTTATCCCCAAGCGTTTTTTATTACTATTTTAAATCTAAGGATGAGATATTTGAAGCAGTTGTACAGGATTACATGAATCAGTATATTGGACAGATTATGGAAGTGCTGGAGCAGGACCATCTGACCTATGCTGAAAAGATGCGAAAGTCCGTGGCAATCTATCGAAACGCGATAGAGGATTTCAAAAAAATTGACGCTTACTTTGACCAGGATACGCCGAGGGTATCTTATTTCAATTATTTAATCGACAGTCAAGTGATTTCTTCGTTGATAGACCCCCTTGATCAATTGCTCCGGCAAGGGTTAAAGTCTGGCTGTATTCCAAAAACAGCATTACTTATGCAAGCAGGAACCAAAATAATGGCGCAGGTTTTTCTATCATCTATGCTGCCGCTGACACACCAGGGCCGGGAGAATGACGGACAGCACCATTCGGAAAAATATGCTCAATTTGTTCCTCAGATCTTTGCACAGTTATTTGATGTTCATTCATTCAATACTTGAGGAGGAATGAGGAATGAAATTTACAATCGTGACGATTGGCTCAAGGGGTGATGTGCAGCCATTTCTTGCGTTGGGGAAAGGATTGCTGGATCGAGGGCATAGGGTTCGTATCTGCGCCATGCATGTTTTTCAGGATGTAATAGAAAAAGAAGGATTTGAGTATGCGCCTATGGCCGGTGATGCCAGGGAGGTCATGAGGCGGTTGATTGGAGAACAGGTTTCATCTTTTGAGTATTTCAGCAACTTAAAATATTTACTGAATCCGGTCAAAGAGGAATTTTTGTCGAATATTGAAACCGCCTGTACCGGCGCAGACGCTATCTTATACAGCCTTCTTGGAAGCGTTGCTTACCATGTGGGAGAGAAATTAAAGATTCCCTGTTTTCGCGTACCGTTTTGCCCCATTGACCCTACAGGTGAATTTCCTGCAATGACAGCGCCCCTTCTGCCATTAGGAAGAGCGTATAACAGGCTGACTTTTTGGGGCGGTGATCTTCTCTGGTCAAACGCAACAAGGTCATTGCTAAACGATTGGCGCTCTGAGATGGGGTTGAGGAAAATCAGGCTTTTTGAGTTTCCATATCGTAGAATGAATGGAGAAACGATTCCTACGCTCTATCCGTTCAGCCCTGTGCTCGTGCCAAAGCCTAAAGAATGGAGCAAGGATTGTTATTTGACCGGATTCTGGATTCGGGAAAGCACAGAAAATTGGGTACCGGATGAAAAACTGGCAAACTTTCTTAGCAATGGAACCAAACCGATATACATAGGTTTCGGCAGTACGGTTGGCGGGGATTTCGACCGGATACTTCATATCGTTTTGGAAAGCATTGCAAATACGGGGCAGCGTGCCCTCTTGTCATCAGGCTGGCGCAGCCTGAAAGGCGTTAAGCTGTCGGACAATGTTATGCAAATAGGCAATATCCCGCATGAATGGTTGTTTAAGCGTATGGCGGCTGTCTCTCATCATGGCGGTGCAGGGACAACCGCCGCCGGTGTACGCGCCGGCGTGCCAAGTGTGATCGTTCCTTTTGGCGGCGACCAGCCTTTTTGGGGAAACAGGCTGTTTGAGTTAGGCATAGGAACGAAACCGATTTGGACTAAAGAGCTTACGGTGGAGAACTATTCAAATGCAATCATGGAAGCTGTCGGCAATCATCGTATGAAAGAAAAAGCCGCCCAAATCGGAGAACGGTTAAGAGCTGAAAATGGTGTTCATGCTGCCGTGGAAATTATCGAAAAAATACTTGCGGATAAATGACCATTCTCACATCGGGCCAAGTGGCCGATGTAATGCCGAGGTACATTCTACGGTTTAAAATAAAAATGCCCTCCCGGCCGTCATGGTCAGGAGGGCACAATTTTTATCGATTGAGCAGGGGCAGACCCGGCACAGCGGTATAATTCGGACTCATGTGACCGAAGCGGCCTGGGAGTACTGATAATCCTCATTCCACTGCGCGTAAGCGCTGTCCGACCGATGGTCTTCCAGATCATAATTCTGAGCGAGATAATTCCCGAAGTAAGAACTGATTTTGTACGCGCCCCAAAGGTTAAGATGCCCCGCATTGTTCATGTCGTTCGCAAAGTCCAGCCCGACCTCGTCCTTCTTATCATAGAAATCGAGGAACGGAATCCCGTTTTCCTCCGCCACATCCGCGACCGTGTTGAACAGAGCCTCGCAGTCGTTCACCCAATCGCTTTCTTTTTCAGCTTCGCTGTAGTCGCAGGGCATGTTTATAAAAATGAGGTCAAAGTTCTCCGTCTTTGACAGATCGATAATTTTATTCAGGTATTCCAGGGACTTTTCCGGAATATCGATCCGGTTGTCCGTAGTCTTCCACTCGGAATTCGGTTTACCGTACCGGTCGGTCCCGGCTGCAAACCCCTTTGAGTAGTAAAGAGGCGCGACGTCGAAACCGAAATCCTTCTTCTGCAGGGACGACCATCTGAAATGATATTTCAGGACCGGCAGGAGATACGCAATTCGGTCCTGCGGAGGGACGCAGTTCCAGATGGTCTCCAGCTTATTTTCTGAAAATTGCATATTGTCCACCGTGTTGCTGATTAACCCGGATTCCCCGTATTGGGTTGTCATGCCAAGATAAAATAAGTCCACAACGACAAGAGGACTCTTGTGCGTCTTTAAGACTTCTTTTAATAAGTAGTAGGTCACATCAAGCGGCTGCCCACCCGTTGCATAATTAAAGCTGGTGATGCCCTGCTGGTTCCAGATGACGTTTGGGTCCAGCCCGCCGTTCATATGGCTGGAACCCATAAAAACAACGTCGTACTGGTCGTCGGACAGGTACAGGCCCTCTTCCAGCTTTGCCCGGTGCTCCGTTTTGTAAACGAAGATCGGGCTGAGCCCGGCGAGAAGAACAACCAGCAGGGCAGTAAAAAGCAAACTTTTTCCAATGATTTTTTTACGCATTCGTTTCCTCCACTTGGCTTTGTTCGTAAATTGAAAATTGACGGATTTTCAGACACAAAGTGCCTTACCCGCCTACGGTGCTCACGTTGATAGCCTATTCCATACGGGTTTTCTGTATTCCTCGCTTTGAATACGCTTCAAAGCAAGCGATGTGCGAAACGGGCATGCAGGTTCAGCCTGCCCGTATGCCGGGCATTTTTGACGCGGTCGGACGTGAATCGTCCAGCTCCTGATTTGCGAACGGGCCTAAAACTTGCTATAAATAAACTGCTGGGCGTTATATTCCGACCCGTAAGTGCCGAAGACGGCCAGCGTCAGGGCGGCTGTCAGATACACCGACCACCGCACCGCGGCATTGCTGCCCAGCACGGCGCTGCGCAGGTCCCATTTCCTTTTTATAAAGTCCACCGCTGCCACGACGAGAATCCCAAGGACCGCGGCCAGAAATTCCGGCTGCGTGAGGCCGAGGCTGAAAAGGGAGCCGTCCCACAGGGACGCCGGATTAAACCGGAACAGATTCCCGATCATCGCGGCCGCGTCGGGCAGCGTTTCCGCGCGGAAAAAGATCCATGCAAAGCTGACCAGTAAAAAGGTGAAGGCGGTCTGCAAAGCCCGGTACCAGGCGGAACTCTCGCCGATTCCCAAGCGCTCCCGGGCATTTTTTCTCAGCCGCTTCGACAGCAGCCCGACCACCTGATAAAACCCGTGCAGGGCGCCCCAGATCAGAAAGTTGACAGAATCCCCGTGCCAGAGGCCGCAGACCACAAACACGGTCATCAGATTCAGGCAGCGGCGGAACGCGGAGCACCGGCTCCCGCCGAGCGGGATATACAGGTAATCCTTGAACCAGGAGCCCAGCGAAATATGCCAGCGCCGCCAGAACTCCTGAATCGACCTTGAAAAATACGGCCGGTCGAAATTGGTGGTCAGCCGGAAGCCCATCACTTCCGCCGCACCGATGGCGATATTGGTATAGCCGGCAAAATCGCAGTAGATCTGGAACGTGTAAAAGACGACGGCAACGATGGAGGCGAGTCCGTAGTACTGCGCCGGCTTTCCGTATACCGTATCAACCAGAACTCCGAGCCGGTCCGCTACGACCATTTTCTGAAAATAGCCCCACAGCATCAGCAGGACGCCTCTTCTGGCCCGGTCGTAATCAAAAATATGTACCTCGTCCAGCTGGCGGAGGAAGTTCTTCGATTTCTCGATCGGGCCGGAAGTGATCTGCGGGAAGAAGGAAACAAACAGCGCGTATTTTCCCAGATGCCGTTCCGGCGGAACGTCCCCTCTGTAAACGTCCACGGTGTAGCTCAGAGCCTGAAAGGTGTAGAAGGAGATTCCCACCGGCAGCAGCAGGTCGAAATGCGCCGCGGCCACGGGAACACCCGTCAGGGAAAGGATGCCCGCGCCGATCTGACTGAACAGGTTCAGATATTTGAAGACGGATAAAATACCGATATTGATGAAGAAGCTCAGGGCGACCCAGATTTTCTTCTGCCGCGCCGCTCTGCCGGGATCCGCCAGCCGGGCGGATTCCCCGATCAGCAACCCGCTCGCGTAGGTGACCAGCGTGGAAACGCCCAGAAAGATGGCGTACCACGGATGATAACACATGTAAAAAAAATAACTGGCCGCGAGCAGCCAAATCCACCGGAATTTGTGGGGGAGGACAAAATATACCACCGTCGAGACAGAAAAGAACAGAAAAAACTCCAGCGAGATGAACGACAAAAAAGCACCTCCTAAACCTGCAATTGGCCCGTATCCCGACCCGATTGATTTCTTTACTATTAAATCATAAAAATGCAAACATTTTGTTAACAATTGTAATCTTTTTGTAATCTTTTTTACATATATCCTTAGAAATAAAAAAATCCCCGTCAGCCAATAGGCCAGCGGGGATAATTTGCTGTCATCAGCTAAAGTTCCTCTGATCGAGAAATTTTTCAAATTTTGCCGGTCCCAAAATCTCGTTGGTCACAAACTTGCCGTCATAGAAAAAGCTGTAGGTGGTAAAGGGCGTGGGGGCAGATTGTGCCTGCCCGGTCGTCGCGATCTTGTGGACGCTGATTTCCGCTCCGCGTTCCTTCGCAAGGCTGACGATGATCGGCACATATTTGTCGGTGTGCGGACACTGGTTGGTGTAGTACAGCACCATGCCCTTTTCGGCGATTTTGCCCTGCTTTGCGCAGTCCCTGAACCTCGGAACAGGAGCGTTCCCGGTAAACGGCAGGCAGTAGAGAACAAAAAAGGGCGCAGCGGTATCGGCAGCTGAAAAGCCTTTGTGTTTCAGATAATCCGGGTCGGACAGGAATGGACGTTTTTTCTCCGAGGCGACAACAGTGAGGCCGCAGCAGCCTTTGGATTTGGCATCCTGAATGCACTCCTCCAACAGACGGTCGGCGTAGCCCTTTCCCTTATACTGCCCCGAAACCCAAAAGCAGTTGACGTGCATATACCCCGGTGCACCGATGGGGCACCATGCCTTCTCTGCGGGGATGTACTCAATAAACACCTTCCCCCGGACATTTAGCTTCCGGAACACCAGGCCATCCGCAAAGCGTTCTCTCATCCACGCCTTTTTGGAGGATACACAGGTTTCGCCCTTCTTGTCGGAGATGGCGCAGCAGATATGCTCGCGATCAATGTTGTCCGCTGTTACGGTGATGATGTTTTCCATTGCTACACCTTCTTTTTGATATTTCACATTCCGGCACGGCTGGGCGGAACAACGGCCGTAGCTGGGCTGGATCTCGGAATTCTCCTGCAGAAAGCGATTCGTTTCAACCCATAAGCGGCTGCTAATGTACCCCGAGAGTCAAGGATGGAGATGCCCTCGATTTTTCCTTGGGTGGTATATATCGGAAGATTCGTATATAAAACAGAAAATCATAACGGCTGCACGGAAAGAATTAGCTTGGCGATCAAGTAAATAAGATAGAACAGCATCAATGGATTGCTAAAAAATCTGCGGATGCGATGTTCCACGGGAACAAAATTTTCCTTCTCCTTACGCAAGTTTTTTAGAATCATCTGCCGCTTTTTTATCAGCACCCAAATACCAATGCCTCCTAAAATTGCAATAATAACATAAATGGCGATGGTATTGGGAATTAAGGTCAAACCGTTATTGATGACGTGCAGGATATAGGCGCTTTTTATACTTCCGGTTTCCAATGTAACATATGCAAGTACAAGCCCAAAAAGAAATGTTTGAAAGAGTTGGGTGAAATTTCCGTGACCGAGTGAGAAAAAAACAGAAGACATGATGATAGCAAAACATTTCCCATATGGAGCAAAAGCAGAAAGCAACAGCCCCCTGCAAAGTATTTCTTCTGACAGTGGAGCAATAAAAACCCCAATGACTATCAGCAAAATAGTAAGTAAAAAGGGCCCGTTGCTACCTATTTCAGAATGTGATGGTGACTGAAGACCGGCTCGCTGAAACAGGGCAGAAAGGGGTATACAAAACAAAAACAGGCCAATAGCTGCAAAGGTATATTCTACTGGAATATAATACTTCATATTCTTTACGTCAACTTTAGCGCTATTCCAAAGGTGCAGTAAATGAATATGTAGAATTTTTCCAATCAGCGGAAAAACAACAAGAAAGTTAAACATATACCCAGTAGCCACCCATATGACTCTGGAAGGTAACCCATTTGTAGTACCGCCTGCCGCTAAAATTATTTTATAAACTACTGGCGCCAACACCATCTGGATGAAGACGTCAGATAAAATCAGACACAACGCAACTTTCGTCACTGTGGTCCTGAAATTTTTTGCCTCAATTTCCGACTCCATATATTGAACCTCCTTGTTTAAG
Source organism: Caproiciproducens sp. CPB-2 (assembly GCF_036287215.1). Taxonomy (NCBI): domain Bacteria; kingdom Bacillati; phylum Bacillota; class Clostridia; order Eubacteriales; family Acutalibacteraceae; genus Caproiciproducens; species Caproiciproducens sp. CPB-2. The sequence continues at coordinate 2,223,261 of NZ_CP142860.1, read as the reverse complement.
CTGAGCTTCATAGACAGAATGGAGAAGGTCAGAAGATAGGGGAGACGGCACACAAACATAGTAACCTTATTTCACTTCGCGTTATGTCCTATCCAATGAGAAAATGAAAATAATTAAAAATCAGACCAACGGCCAGAGATATTGTATTGGCAATTACTGTATACAGGGCAAGCTTGGGTTTGGAAATATGTTTGAACAAGAACAAGTATGCCACAAATTCAGTAATGAAAACAAATATTTCGCCGATAATTACTGAATCGGTATAACTAACCGTGCCGGATCTGATGAAAGCAAAAAGTATGATTTGAGTGACAATGTTGATCACGACAACTTTCCGGAGCGGCCTCATTTTAAATGGAACAGCGACCAAAGCTTCTATCGCAACGGATATCGTCATTCTGGTTAAATAAGCCAAAATGAATAAGAACGAAAAAGCCATAGCGCTGTAGCCGTGATAATACGGCGAAAATTCTATGGTCGGCGTTTCGCTCCCTGCATTATATCTGACTGTGCGTGGAAAAGTATCATCATCGGTTGGCGTTACACTTACCGCATTGGAGACCTTCAGGAGTTTCCCATCCCTGTCAAGCAAGGCGATTTTGATAGTCTTCGTCATAGTACTGATCGGTTTATTCCCATTGTTCAGTATCATATCTTTTGTCAACTCTGAGTTGGACTGTTGGCTGTTGGGACTTGATTGCACATCTTTACAATGGAAAGATGTGCTCATATATCCGTCCTGATTGTAAGCTACGATAGGTGTTGAACGGCTAAAGCCATGAGCACTCGCATTTGCCGTATTCAAATCCGTATAATATTCGTTGTTACTGTCTATTTTAATCAGAATATCAATATACCTTACATTTTCATCTGCATTGGTTACGTACGAATAAAAATAACTCGGAGGCGGAGGTGAATTAGCATAGGCAACACACAAAGGTGTAAAAAAAATACAAAAAATTCCTATGGTAAGAAACAGGAAAAGTGTTTTTACTTTTCGCATTCGTTTCACTCCCTTTTATAAATAATAAAGCTCTTTACAGTGTGTAAACACATTGCGAAATTCACAATAGAGGGGAGACAACAATTGTTTTCATAGTCTGAATCCCATTTGTTTGTAAGAGCCCAAGTGGCTGATAGCGGTTTAGATGCCCAACATGCCCGGTCCTACAAATTATTTTTCTACAAATATCTTTGCATTCCCACAAGTACATAACTTTCTGCGGGCACTTCGACGCCCGTTTTTTCAAAATGATTTCTGATCCAAAATGCTTCGCTTTGATAATTCCCTCTAACATATGCAAGCTTTGCAGCAGAAAAGCCCGTTTCTTTGAGGTAATGACAAACTTCTGTAATGATGGCGGTCCCGACGCCTTTTCCCTGCACTTGCTGATCCGTCATAAAGAAACCTATAAATGCTGTTTTCGAATTGGGATACCCGGATATCAAATCCATTATTGCGACAAGCGATCCATCTTTATAAAAGCCAATGTAATATTTATCTTCCAGGGTTTTACCCTTTGGCAATATTATCAGATCTTCTTTTATGCTGTTAATTGTTACAAATGGCGGGCATTTTCTTACCCTCTTGCGGATTAATGATGTGTGTTCTTAACCTCATAAAACATAAGCTCAAAGGGTAGGGGAGACGCAATCAAGTATCATCTGGATGTGAGGGATTCCATCCTCAAGAAATATTCCTGAAACCTGTTTGAATCCTTGCTTTTCATAAAATCCTTTTGCATATGTTTGCGCTTCTATTCTTATAGCAGTCGCCTTCAATTTGTTTTTCGCAACCTTTATCCCTTCTGAGAGAATTTCGCTGCCTATGCCATGCCGTCTTTTCACGGCAATCACTCGGCCAATCGATACCTCATTATAGGACACACCTTTATCAACAACTCTTAAGTATGCCTGTATTCCATCATCATCTTTTAAATACACATGAAATGATCGTTTATCCTTGCCATCGATCTCCTGATACGGACAATTTTGTTCAACAACAAATACGGCAACTCTTATCTTAAGAATCTCGTACAATTCCTCAACTGTTAACTCTTCAAATCTTTTTACTATAAGCTCCATTTTGTTCCATCCTTCATTTTTATTTATTGTTTATATAGATGTTTATGAATAATTTAGCCAAACCTTCATTCATCCAATCTTCGAGGCAACCGATCAAGTTCAACAGTCAATCAGGTAAAAAAGACCAAAATAAATTGAATCTGCCTATATTTTATCACTTCCCTTTATTTTCCTCAATGGCAACTTGACTAAAATGATAGAAAAGACGAAAGGAGACGCGCTCATGTAAAGCCGCCTTTGGAGACGGAGGCCTCCGGTCTGGTCGGCGCGGTAGTCCGGCGTCTGCGGGTCCAGACTGCTGATCGTGACGCCGTGGAGTTATAAATCGGTTCTCCCCAGACAAAGTCCTCACGCCCGCCGCAGAAGTGCGCGCGCGTTCATCCTATAAAAAAAGTATGACCTGTAAGTAAACAGTGTTTTTTCTGTCTGCTTACAGGTCATCACTTCATTTTACGGGTGATATTGACTTTTACGCATCCCTTTGCTTTTATGATATTTCATTTTAGTCTGAGCCGGCCGGGTCCTGCAGCCCATCCTTCAGACAGCCGAATGCAGGCCGGGAATCTTTGGTTCAATCATGCGTTCCGAAAGAGGCAGCCCCAGCAATTTACAGACAAGGGGTGCAATATGCAGCTGGGCCACCGCCTGATCGCTGTAATCCGCCGCATCGACTTGGTCGCTGATGATATACATTGGAACCATTCTTTCCTCTGCGCTGGTTCCTCCATGGATTCTGTCCCTGCCCATCCCATGGTCAGCGGTTATGATCACGCTGTATCCCTCTTCAGACCATTTGAGCAGAAACTGGGACAGGATACAATCAACGTTAAAAGCCGCCTTGCAGTACTCTCCGCTCTCCCCGCCGAATTGATGGCCGACGTAATCCACACTCATGGGATGCACCAGAATAAATCCCGGGTTATGGCGGATGATCAGTTCATCCGCGTCAAGAAACAGATGGGAATCCGGGTAGCTGTCGTCATAATAAAACATGGCGTTCTGGATCGCCGATGAGGAATCACTGTGGAACCGGTCCGTCAGCGGATGGAACGGGGCATGAAGATATAGTTCGCTGAAAAAATAATAAGCGGCGGCGGCAGTCGCAATACCGGCATCCACCGACATCTGGAAAAGATTTTCCTGAGTGGATTTTCGGATTGTTTCATTTGAAGCGATCTGATTGACGGATACCGGCGTTCCGGTCATAAGGACCTCATATAACGGCCGGGAAACCGATGGGAGTTCCGACCTGACAACATACTTCGACGCTATGCGCGCCTCCACGAGATGCTCCATAAAACCCATATGACGAAACGCTGTTTCCGCGTTCAGACCATCGATTAGAACAAAAAGCACTTTTTCCAACTTATGAACCTCCTGACAATACCATTCTATTTGTTTCATCCAGTATTCAGCAATCCGTTCCCAAGGCTTTTTTCCTGCCCGCCGACATTCTTCAGGGATTCTTCGGTCTGCGCATCAAAGACATGCATATTCTCGGGCCTGACGATCATTTCCACCGTCTGGCCGATCTGAAGATCCGTATGTCCGTTGGCGTGTACCTCAACAAAAAAAGTGTTTCCATCGGACGAACGGATGGTATATCTTTTCGTCTTTCCGAGAAAATCCAAATTGTAGATTTGTCCCCGCAGATGGTTGATCTGCCCGTTTTCACTGAAACTTTCGGAAAGCTCTATGTCCTCGGCATGCATGACAATTCGGATTTTTCTGCCGATCTCCGCTTTTTTCTCGTCAAGGTGCGGCAATGCGACCATACCGCTGCATACTTTCGCAATGGGGGGACTAAGGGATGCGATCGTACCCTCCATAACGGAAACCACCCCGATAAACGAAGATGTAAAAAAACAATTCGGATTGGAATACATGGTCTGCGGGTCGTCATATTCCACGATGGAACCTTCCCGCATGAGCGCCACCCGGTCGGCAATCGCAAGAGCCTCCGCCTGGTCATGAGTCACAAAAACAGCCGTGATGCCAAGCTGGAGCTGGAGCCTGCGGATTTCGCCGCGCAGCGAAAGCCGTACCGCCGCGTCAAGCGCGCTGAGCGGTTCGTCGAGCAGAAGAAGATCGGGGCTGGGCGCAAGCGCCCTGGCCAGCGCGACCCGCTGCTGCTGCCCGCCGCTCATTTGATGCGGATACCGGTTTCTGAAGTCCTGAAGTCCGACCCTCTCCAGCCATTCTTCCGCTTCCTTTTGGGACTGTTTCCGGGGCATTCTTTTCATTTCCAATCCAAACGCAACGTTTTGCAGCGCATTTAAATTGGGGAACAGCGAATAATGCTGAAATACCATCCCGACACGGCGTTTTTTGGCGTCCAAACCGCCCCAGTCCACTCCCTTGAACTCGATGCCGCCGCCGTCAGGCATCTCCAGCCCCGCGATAATTTTCAGCAGCGTGCTTTTTCCACAGCCGCTGGGCCCGAGCAAACAAACCATTTTGCCCTCGCTGATCTCCAGATTGATTTGATTTAAAACACGGACTTTTCCATAGTGTTTCTCAATGTCCGTAAGTTTCAGATGATTCAAAGAGCATCTTCCTCCTTCCTTTCTCCTTTTGCTTTGCTTTGGAAACCCGCAATCCACGACATGATAAAGATGATCAGCATTCCAATCACGGAAAGCGTACTGACCACATGCCCGTCCATGGTAAAGTATTTATACTGATACATCGCAAAGGTCTCCCAGCCGGCTCCCACAATCAGCTGCTGGAGCGCGAAATTATCAAACGTACTCGCAAAGGCGATGACTCCTGCAATGACGATCCCTTTTTTCAGCGAGGGTATCATAATCCGGATGATAAATTCCAAAGTTCCGCACCGGAGAGTCCTCGCGGCGTTGTAGAGCTCCACCACATCGACAGCCTGAAATGCATTTAAGATCGTCCAGTACACGAACGGCAGACCGAACGCGGCTTGAACCCCAATCAGGAGGGCGGGGGTGCCAAGCAGGGCGGGGACCGTCGCGCCGTAAAACTTGACGGAACCCAGAGCCAGCACCACCGCCGGCAGGGCTATTGGAATAATGGAAAGTATTTGAATCAGCCTTCCAAGGCCTTCGTTTCCAATTTTGATTGCGAAGACGGCGGGGATTGTCACAGCGACCTCCAGGACCGCCACAACCAGGCAAAGAAAAATCGTTCGGAACAGAGACGAGTAAAATTCATCGCTGGCGAAAATTATGGAATAGGCATTCAGCGACCATGACTGCGGCAGGACGGTGTCGGTCCACTTTCCCGACAGGGAAAACAGCACCGTTGCAAGGATCGGAATGCCAAGATACAGCAGGAAGAAAATCGAAACCGCAGAAAACCCGATCCGTTCCCACCTGTCACGCTTAGCTTTCCGGGAAATCGGCCGCGTATCGGAAGATCCTCCGGTTTTTATCCAATCCATTTTGAAGCCCTCTTATTAAAAACATCATAAATACAGGTTGTAACGATCATAATTAAAAGCAGCACCACCGAAAGAATATCCGCGTCGGACCGGTTAAAAACGGACATCTGCATTAAATAGCCGATTTGAAGCGTAATCAGGTTGATGCGGTTGTCGGTGATGGCCTGGGCAGTGGCGTAAGTTCCCATTGCCTGAAGAAAAACAAGTGTGGTGGAGGAGAGAAACGAGGGAAGCAGAACCGGACCCGCAATTTTCAGAAAATAGCGGAGCTTTCCGGCGCCCAGGGTGCGGGCGGCTGCGAACCACTCCGGTTTCAGGCATCCCACTGCCGGCATAAAAATCAGGCACATAAACGGAACCAGAAAGGAAAGATAGGCCCAGTGAAGCCCGGAAAGGCTTACCAGCTTAAAATCGGCAAGCATCCCGATTCCGATATGTTTCAGCAGCAGGGACAGCATCCCGTTTGTTCCCAGCGTCGCTATAAACGAGAACGCAAGGCTCACACCGCCGTTGTGGGCGCCAAAATTAACAAAGGCAAGGAACCAGCTGTGCTTGGACAGCTTTGGCGCCCAGAACAGGGCAAGCAGCCCCCCGATGACGGCAGCTTCCGCCGTCGTCCAAAAAGCGAGAAGGAAGCTGCCCCGAAAAGCCCTGACGTAAGTGCTGTTGCGCGCAACGGCAATCCAGCCGTTCAGACCGCTGTCAAAGCTGTGAACGATGATGGAGATCACAGGGAAAACCAAAAACAGGGCACAGATGATGAGGTAGGGCAATGCGAGGAGGTACGGGAGGGCTCCTCCAACATGCCGTTTCCGGCTTTTGAGACTCTGTTCCTGCTCCATTTTGACCATTACTGTCCCAAAACCTCCTTTGTCCACCTGGCTGCGATCACATCCGGCGCCACCTTGTCCCATTCGGTCGGTTTCCCGCAGTTCGTGTAAAAGCTGTCTGGAAGCATCTTGCTTTTAATTTCATCCGGGATCTGCAGGTTGCCTTCCACATAGCGGATCGGGCGCGCATACCCTTTTGCAAAAATCAGCTGTCCTTCGTCCGATGATACAAAATCCGCGAATTTTTTCGCGTTGTCAGGGTGAGGCGACCATTTATTGATGATCAATGCACCCGGCGCCCAGATAGATCCTTCCTCCGGGAACACGATGGAGAAATTCGCCTGCCCTTTCAGCTGTTCCTGATACCCTTTCGCCAGGAAATCGTAGACAATGTAAATCGGAACCTCTCCTTTTTGCAGTGTTGCGACGGACACGGAGATATTCTTGATGTTGCCCGCTTTCTGGAGCTTCGAAAAATAGGACATGGACGCGTCAAGATTGGTGACGCTTCCGCCCAGAGCGTACGACGCAGCCAGAACCATATTTTGTCCGGAGCCCGATGTCTGCGGGTTTGACATGCAGACCATGTCTTTGTAATCGCTCTTCAGCAAATCGTTCCATGACTTCGGAACATTCTTGACGATATCCGTGTTCACCAAAAACACGGGGACCCCGACGTACAGCCCGGACCAGTTTCCGTCCTTATCCTTGGCCCAGTCGCCGATCTTATCCCAGTTCGCGTGTTTATACGGCATGGTAACGCCCTGCTGCACGGCGACCGGTCCCCACATCATGCCGACTTCGGCCGTGTCCGCAACAGGATTGTTCTTTTCCGCGCCGAACTTCTGAATCTCTTCGGCACTCGACATATCGGTGTCGGTGTGCGTGGTTCCGTATTTTTCATTGAAGGTCGCGAACATTTCCTTCCAGTTTGCCCAATCGTCGGGCTGTCCATAAGTAATAATCTTGTTCTCGGCTGAAGCCGTCCCCGCGCTGCCGGAGCAGCCTGCGGCAAAGGTCATCATGAGAGCTGCGGCCGTCAGCAGACAGCCGGTCTTTTTCCAAAATCCTGGCATTTTTATACCCCGCTTTCAGTAGTCAAAATTCTTGTAACCGGTCCAAAGGCGCCATTTCACGATAACGCTCGGTCATCGATGTTTCAATCATAGGGTTCATATGTTAAAGCGCCAACCCATCGATGTAAAAAACCAGTTAACTCTATTTCCGTACCGATTAGCAGCAGCGTATTGCTTCAGTACGTTGCTGAGGGTTTTCCGCAGGTAAAAGGGCGGCAGCATCCAAGCTGGATACTGCCGCCCCGAAAAGCGAATATGTTCTGATCCGCCGATACAGGGGAAGCCTGCGCAGACGGGAAGTTTCCGTATCGGGCTTAAGATCGCTAAAAATTAATTTTCAGCTTAAACCGGTCGCTCCGTGCATAAACCTGAAAATATTCCACAGGACCGCCGGGTACCTCGAATACATTGGTTTCCTTTAACAGGGGGATGCCGGCATCAATGCCGAGCAGATGAATTTCCGAAACAGTGGGCAGGACCACTTCGACCGCCACGCTCTTGCAGATCGGGTGCGCGTAGCCATATTTATCGACAAGAATATCGTTGAGCGAATAAAAGCTGTTTAGATACTGCTCCAGCTCCGGCACCATTCTTTGCGGGATTTCAGAGTAGCAAATGGCAAGGGGAAGACCCATGACGGACCGCAGAACTTTCAGCCGGTAAAGCTGGTCGCCCTCCGAAAGACCGAAAATGTTTTTTTCAACCTGCTTGGCCCGGATCAGCGTCCATGCCAGCAATTTACTCTCATAGCGATATACCGGCTCCTGAAATGTTTCCGAAAAGCCGACGTTGACATCCTGCTGATAGACGATGAACTGCTGCTTTTCCGCGACAAAAAAGCCTTTCCCTTTGCGCGCGTATACTTTTCCCTGAGAACGCAAATGGTCCAGCGCTCCCCTTACGACATTGCGGCTGACGCCAAACTGGGTCGCAAGGGAGTTTTCCGAGGGCAGCATTTCGTCCGTGGACAGCCTGTGGGTACGGATATAACCCATCACGTAATCTGCAATCTTCAATTTCATCAGCTGCGTTTTCACGATGTGACCATCGCTCATCAATCTCACTCTCCCTTCAATGTCCGTGCCCATCATCAGGGGTTTTGCCCCTCTGAAAGCAGGCCGTTGATCTTTTCTGTCAGAGCGGGCAGTTCTTTCAGGGTATTGATCACAAAATGGGCCCCCGCGCTTAGAAAATGAGCCCTTGCAGCATCACATTTTTCCTGAAACGCTTTTGGACTCATAACAGCCTTCTCTTCCAGGCGCAGGCCAAGCTCGCTGCTGCCTTCCACGACGCCGATGCTCCAACAGCCGGCGTTGACACCTTCCTGAATATCGCTGACGGTATCCCCGACCTTCACCATGCGGCGCATGGGGTACACGCCGAGCCGAATGGCATTTTGATAGCACATCCACGGGTAAGGACGGCCTGCCGGCAGCCCGTCCGAAGTAAAAACGCAGTCCGGGGCGTATCCGCGTTTTGCCGCCGACGGGACGACGATTTTCATCATCTGGTCGGTATATCCCGTCGTGGAACCGATTTTCAGACCGGTTTTGCGAAGTTCCTCCACTGTCTCCACGACACCGGGAATCAACTCCGAATAATTGCCCAGGACCGCGGTCAGCGCCGGTACAAACTGCTGATACAGCTTCCGGACGTCGGAGTCCTCCGGAAGCCTTCCATATTTTTTCTTCCATAAAGCCGCTATTCTCGGCATGCCGAGCAGCGCACGGATATGGTTGATCTTCGACAGTCCCATCGGCTGTCTCGCCTCTTCCAGCGTAATCTCCACGCCGCTGCTTCTGAATGTCTCCAAAAAAGCGCCGAGCGGGGCAAAGCATCCATAATCGATCGTCGTTCCCGCCCAGTCAAAGATCACCGCTTGAATTTTTTCTTTTTGCATCGTTAAATCCCCTTATTCATAAAATTTCTGAGGCGGCTTTCATTGCGAGGCTATGGCCTGTTCCAAAATGTCGAGGGCGCGGCAAAGCTGCTCCTCCGTAACAATCAGCGGGGGAGAGAGGATGATGCAGCTGCCTTTCGAGACTTTGAAGCTCAGCCCGTTTTCAAGGCAGCGGTACAGTACGCGCTCCGCCATCCGGACCGCCTGCTCTCCGTTCTCCCGGCCTGACGCCAGTTCCAGGCATCCCAGCAAACCGATGCACCTCACATCGCCGATGATTGGATTACGTTTTTGCATATCCTTCAGCCGCCGCGCCATCAGGCTGCCGAGTACGGCCGTGTGCTCCAGCAGATGTTCCTTTCGGATGCATTCGATTACCGCCAGCCCCGCCGCCGCTCCCAGCGGGCTTTTCTCATGCGTAAAGTGTCCCAATGAAATGTCCCCCGCGCAGTCGAAACGTCCGTCCGCCAGCAGGGCGGCAAACGGAACCGCGCCTCCGCCCAGGCCTTTCCCCAGAATTACCATGTCCGGCCTGACCCCGAAATGCTCGTGCGCGAAAAAAGTACCCGTTCTTCCTAAAGCGGTGGGAATTTCGTCAAATATCAATAAAATTCCGTAATGGTCACAAAGGCTCCGTATTCTTTCAAAATATTCAGCGGGAGGTATCTGCACATCCGTGGCCCTTACCGGCTCCATAATCAGCGCGGCGACGTCCCCTTCCATTTTCAGCACATATTCCAGATAATCCAGGCATTTCAGGCCGCAGTCGCCGCAGCGGCCAAACACACAGCGAAAGGAATTATACGGGGGGATATGGATGTCTCCGGGCAGCAGCGGACCGATTCCGCAGCGGAAATCTCTTTCGCCGCCCACGGAAATGGACCCTAAGGTAGCCCCATGAAAGGAATCCCACATGGAAATGGTTTTATAGCGCCCGGTGTATCTTCTGGCAAGCTTGACCGCCATTTCCACCGCCTCGGAGCCTCCCGGCGCGAAAAGGACCTTCGCGGGCCACCCGCTCCAAAGCTCGGTCAGCTGTTCCGCAAGGCGGACCGGTGTCTCGCTGGTGTACCGGCGCGGCACGAACGAAAGGTCTTCAAGCTGCGCGTGCAGCGCTTTCATCACATATGGGTTGCGGTAGCCGAGCTGATGGGCGCTGTTTCCGTGGAAGTCCATATAGCTCCTTCCGTCGAGATCATACAGGTAAATGCCGTCGGCGCTCTGCACGGCGTTGAGACAGGGAGTTGAAAGGGACTGGGAGAAAAAAGCCCTGCGATCCCTTTCGATCAGGTCCGCTGCTTCCGTGCTCAGAAATTTCTCCTGCCATGTAAGGCGCAGTTCCGACAGGTTCGTGTCTCCCTCTGTTTGACAACGGTTTTCCATATTCATTCTCTGCTCCCCGGTTCAGTACCGAACCGGTACGCAAATCTTTTGAACGCGCAGCGCGGCTTCAAAAACCCTGAAAAAATCTTCTACATCCTGCTCATCGATCGCCCCCAGACTGCAAAGCCGAAAAGTGCCGGAAATGATGCCGGAATAAATGGTGAATCCCCGCTCATAGCAATAGTCGTGGATTTTATCGAGATCCCAATTTGGGTCCGCGGGATATTTGAAGGTAACGACCAGCCCGCTCTGGAGCTCTTTGCGTATGATGTCCCGGAGCCCAAGCCTTTCGCTGCATTCATGGATTTTTTTCCACACCCTGCGGTGGCGTGCGTATTTTGCGGACTCACCCTCCTCCCAGAACTCCTCGAGCGCTTTCTGAAGCGCGTAAACGGTCTGGACCGGAGGCGTAAAATGCATCTGTCCCGTCGTTTTGTAATATTGGTACTGCATGTAAAGATTGCAATAATAGGAACGCGTGGGGTAGTCCTTCGTCTTTCGGATCATGGCTTCGTTGCCGACAATAAAAGAAAGGCCCGCCATAGCCATCAGCCCCTTTTGGGCGGACGCCATCAGAAAGTCGATGTTGTCCCGTTCCATGTCGATGGGAAGCAGCGCGTAGGTGGATGTTGTGTCGGCCACAAACACGGCGCCGTGCCGGTGAGCCAGCGCGCCGATCTCTCTGACAGGATTCAGGATGCCGGTTCCCGTTTCATTGTGGGTGGTGTATACAATCGCAATATCGGGATTGGCCTGAAGAGTTTTTTCCGTAAGCTCCAGATCGGGCAGCTCGTCAATCGGAAAATTCAGTTCCACATACGGCAGCCCATAGGCCTGACAGGCATCGACCGCGCGTGAACTGTAGAATCCGTTATTCAGAAACAGAATCTTTTTCTCCGCGGGCAAAAGCGAATTGATTGCGACGTCGATATTTATAGTACCCGACCCGCAGAACAGCACGGCGGTATATTTTGCGGGATCCCCATGTACAATGCGGGTCAGCTGCTGGCGAATCCATTCCATGACATTCCCGAATTCCCGTTCTCTGGGGCAGATATCCGGAACGACCTGTGCCATTTTAACCGTGTCGGTTGTTGTTGCCGGCCCGGGAGTAAGAAGAATATTTCTTTTGACCGATTGCATCCCATGCACCTCTTTCATCAATTTAAGGTCATCCTATCATGGCACCATGTCAGCGTCAACAACTGCGAGGTTAAATGTTCATTAACAGAGCACACCTTCACCCGGTACCTTTTTCTGACCCAACAGAGTATTCTCCAGGTCACCCGAAGAAACTGAAAGTCGCATGAGTATTGAGTTTGTTGCTTTCGAAGACAGCGATGAAGAAAGACTTTTCCGTTGCGACGGCCTGCCGTGTCTGCGCCATGCCAAAGCAGCTTGATTATCTGCTGCTTAGGATATTCGGAGTGCGAGTATTCCGTTCATTCTTACTTCCGGTACGAGTAATATCAATGGTTTGCAGGTAATCGGTAAGTAGTATTTATTATTTAATATATTTTTGATAAGTCTTTAAAAGTACTATGTTATCATAAGAAAAATGTATAACGCTTAAATACTTACGAGTGAGGTGAAAAAGCGATGAATAAAACAAAAAAAGATATTCCCCTTGATTCTTTTACAATTGTTGTTGCTCCCCCTGTAAACCGCTTATTTACAACTTGTATTAACATCTATCAAGATGGAAAATTCAACATGAATGGCAAACTCTCAAGTATACTCGGAGGGAAATTCCTCCAGATTAGGCTTACGGATAATTGCCGAAATATGTGTATTCTGGAAGCGGATAGTGCAGGAGCGAGACAACTAAGAGCTGGCAAGGAGAATATATCGAAAACCCTACGAAAAGGCTTTTGGCAAAGTCTCGAGATTCAAAGAAGAATTGAAGGCTCTTCCAAAGGCATTTGTAGTTGCTATAACTCAGTTTTTAACAGAGTCGATATCTGAGGACCTTTTTCATGAAATGATAGTTTGCTGTTATACTGTTAAAGAAAAGTATAAGGGAAATAACTTTTCTATACATGTTCACAGCTTAATATCCGAAACGATAAGAAAAAGAAATCATGAAACACGGTACCTATATAATTCATATAGGAACATTTCTTTAAATCAATGCATTGGCGACAGTAAACACCCGGTTTCAGATTGGCTTGATTTATCCGATTGGGATGAGTGGGAATAAATAAAAAGCCGTCGACATAGATCTACGGCCTTTTCGATGGTGCCGGTGGCCGGACTCGGGTATTGGCACGCTGAACCCGCGTTCCGCGAGTCCCTGCATTTATCCGGAAGGATCTGATTTCCTGATGTTTCTCCCAACCTGCACCGCGGTTCGGGGAATGGAGCCATCAACGCGAAAAAGCAGCCCGGCCCACAAGGGCCGAACTGCTTTTTGGTGCCGGTGGCCGGACTCGAACCGGCACGGTATCGCTACCGGTGGATTTTGAGTCCACTACGTCTGCCAATTCCATCACACCGGCATGAACAACGTGTTATATTATATAATAAACTCATAAAAAAAGCAATATAAACCTTTATGGAAGTCGAATAAATTGGGGTGCTTCCCGGCTGGCCGGGTTACACCCCGTTTTTCATTCTATTGCTTACACTCCGAACATGGTAATGCAGTGCCTTGGACAAACGCCGGCGCAGTCGCCGCAGCCGACACATTTGGCAGGATCGACGGCCGCAAGGGAATTTACAACGTGGATGGCGTCGTGCTGACAGGTCTTTTCACATTTCATACAGCCGATGCAGCCGACCTTACAGACTTTGCTGGTCAGGGCGCCTTTGTCGCAGTTGCTGCATCGGACCACCGCCTGCTTTGTCGCGGGGACAAACGAAATCAGGTGTTTCGGACAGGCTTTTACACACATGGAACAGCCTCTGCACTTGACCGGGTCAATTTTGGCAACGCCGTTGCAAACACTGATCGCGCCGTATTGGCAGGCGTTCATACAGTCGCCCAGGCCCATGCAGCCATACTGACAGCTTGCCACGCCGCCGGCGACGATCGCCGCTCCCGCGCAGGTCGCGATTCCTTCGTACTCCACTTTATCGGTCGTATTGTCATAGCTGCCAAGGCAGTGGACCAAAGCCACCTTTGATTCCACGTCGCCCGGGTCGCAGCCAAGGTATTCGGAAATGGCTTTGGCTACCGCCGCACCGCCCACCGGGCAGAGTCCGGGTTTCGCCTCGCCCGAGGACAGCGCCTTTGCGTAGCCGTCACAGCCGGAATATCCGCAGGCGCCGCAGTTGGCTCCCGGCAGCATGTCGCGAATTGCCTCGGCCTTTTCGTCCTTGGGCACGGCCATGACGATCGACGCAATCGCAAGGATGAGGCCTGATAAAAGGCCGATCCCGGCCACAATCAGGACCGGAGTCAATATTTCATTCATATCTGCATCTCCTAACCCAGCATGCCGTCAACAAGGCCCTGAAAGCCGAGAAACGACACGGCTGTCAGCGACGCGGCAACCAGTGTGATCGGCAAACCCTGAAGAGATTTTGGAATATCGTTGTTTTCAATTCTTTCCCGCACGCCCGCGAAGATAACCATGGCCACCAGAAAGCCGATGCCGGAGCCAAACGCGTTTACAAGCGACTGGATAAAGCCGAAGGTCGGGTCGGACTGGCCTTTCTCAATGACCAGCATGGTTACACCGAGCACAGCGCAGTTGGTGGTAATGAGAGGGAGGTAAATGCCGAGCGCGTTGTACAGGGAAGGAATGTATTTTTTCAATACCGTCTCAATAAACTGAACGAGGGCCGCAATAATCAGAATAAACACGATCGTCTGTAAGTACGCGAGGTCCAGCGGAACCAGTACATAGGTATAAATCGGCCACGTCGCCGCAGTGGAAATCACCATGACGACGGTGACCGCAATGCTCATGCCGGTTGCGGTGTCGAGCTTTTTGGAAACGCCCAGAAAAGGGCAGATGCCCAGAAATTTATTGAGGATGTAGTTTTCGGTCAGTATGGCAGCCAAAAAAATAGCGAATAATCCTTTGATCATTTTCCCGCACACTCCTTTTCTTTTTCAGCCATCATGGAGCAGCTTCCGCAGAGAGGACAGTTCTGGCAGCCCAGCTCAGCCGGTTCGGCGCCTTTTTCAGCAGCCAGCTTGTTTGCCAGCGCAATCATCATGCCGAACACGAAGAAGCCTCCCGGAGGGAGCAGGAAGATGATAATGGGCGATACAAATCCGGCGGTAATCGGGAATCCGAAAACCGTTCCGGCGCCCAGAAGTTCGCGGATGATGCCCATCACCAGCAGCGTGGCGGTAAAGCCGGCGCCCATACCCAGGGCGTCCAGAACGGACGGAAGGACCTTGTTTTTGTTCGCGAACATCTCGGCCCTGCCCAGAATGATGCAGTTCACGACAATCAGGGGAAGGTAGATGCCGAGCGCCGCTTTCAGGCTGGGGGAATACGCTTCGATCAGCATCTGTACAATGGTGACAAATCCCGCGATCAACGTGATATAGCAAGGAATACGCACCTTGTCCGGAATGACCCTGCGCAGCAGGGAAATAACCGTATTGGACCCCACCAGCACAAAGGTCGTGGCAAGACCCATGCCGATCGCGTTGCTTGCAGAGGTGCTCAGCGCAAGCGTGGCGCAGGTGCCGAGTACAAGGCGAAGAACAGGATTTTCCTTGATGATGCCTTTGCTGAATTCCTGCCATGGAGTTTTCGACATTTCATTCGCCCCCCTTTACTTTCTGATATTGTTTAATTGCGTCGTTCACGCATGTGGTGACAGCTTTGCTCGTAATGGTGGCGCCCGTCATCGCCTCGATCTGCGTGTCCGAAGCCGTGCCGGATTTAATGACTTCAAACCCGTTTTCGGGGACGGCCTTTTTGTACTGATCGCGAAAACTTTCTTTTTCCGCATTCAGGCCGAGGCCCGGCGTATCGCTGATGGCCAGCAGGACGACGCCGGTGATTTTGCCGTCTTTATCAATGCCGGTCATCACCTTCAGGTCGCCGCCGTAGCTTTTTGTCTTGGTGGTAAACACATATCCGGCAAGCGAGTTTCCGTTTTTGCCGATCGCGTACGTACCGTCTTTGGAATTCTCAAAATCCTTCGCGGAAGGAAGCACAAGCTGGCGGGAAGCGGATTCGGACTGTTGGTTGATCTCCACGATTTTATCGCGCGTCATCAGGTTTGTGCCCGCCAGCAGGACCGCGGTGACCAAACAGATCACAAACAGTGTGAGGGCGGGGGTGAGCACCTCTTTTCTGTCAATCTTCAACTTTCACACGCTCCTTTCCAAATGCCCTGGGACGTGTCAAGCGTTCGATATGCGGCACCAGAAGGTTCATCAGGATGATGGAGAAGGACACGCCTTCCGGAAGCTGGCCAAAAATACGGATCAGCATGGTGATGACGCCCGCGCCGACGGCGAAGACGATCTTGCCCTTCAGGTTGATCGGGGAGGTAGCGTAATCGGTCGCCATGAAGATGGCGCCGAGCAGCAGGCCGCCCGCGAGCAGGTCGAACAGAACGTTCCTTCCCGCAATCAGGGAGATCACGGCGACGGAGCCGATATAGCACAGCGGGATGGCGGGGCTGATGAACCCGCGCACCACCAGATAGATACCGCCGAGAATCAGCGCCACCGCGCAGGTTTCCCCAAGACATCCCGCGCGGACGCCGACCAGCATATTGAGCAGCGTCGGCATGGTGCCGCTTGCGCCCTCCTTCAAGATGCCGAGCGGGGAAGCGGTGGTCATCGCGTCGGTGCTGTGCAGATAATAAAACGGGGCGTTCCAGCTGCTCATCTGGGCGGGGAAGGAGGACATCAGGATAATGCGCGCGGTCAGCGCCGGGTTCACAAAGTTCTGTCCGATTCCGCCGAACATCTGCTTTACCACCACAATGGCGGCAATTCCGCCGAAGATGACAATGAACGGGCTGACGCCCACGGGTACGTTAAATGCAAGGAGGATTCCGGTTACTACGGCGCTCAGGTCGCCGATGGTGTTTTCACGCTTCATGACCTTTCTGCAGACATATTCGCTGAGGACGCAGGAAGCAACGGAACAAAGGATCAGCACGAGGGCCTTGAATCCAAAGATAATCACGGAAGCGATTGCCGCCGGAGTCAGCGCAATGATGACGTCCAGCATGATTTTGCGGGTCGTCACGCCGCTTCTGATATGGGGAGAAGACGATACGATCAATTTCTCTGCCATTATTTTTTACCTCCCGCTTTTACCAGTCCCTTGCCAAGCCGGATGGCCTGTACAAGGGGTCTGCCCGCCGGGCAGTTGAAGGCGCAGGTGCCGCATTCCATGCAGGTCATGACGTCATATTCCTGAAGCTTTTCAACATCCTTGGCATTGGAGTATTTTTCAAGCTGCGTGGGGATCAGATTCATAGGACAGCCGTCCACACAGCGGCCGCAGCGGATGCAGGCGGTCGGCGCGTTCATCCGGGCTTCCTTTTCTCCGAACGCGAGGATACCGTTGTTTTGCTTCAACACTGGAAGCTCGTCGCTGGCCAGGGCAAGACCCATCATGGGGCCGCCCATTAAAAGTTTTTTCGGCTCCGACCGGTACCCGCCGCAGAATTCAATCATGTCGGCGATCTTTGTGCCGATTGGGACAATGACATTCTGTGGATTCCGGATCGCCGATCCGTCGACGGTGACCCGCTTTGTCACAAGCGGCATCCCTGTTTTCAGGTATTTGGCAATAAAGGAAACAGAGGTAATGTTCATCACGAGGCAGCCCACGTCGGCGGGCAGCTTTCCCATCGGGATTTCGCGGTCCGTACAGGCCTTGATCAGTACCTTTTCAGCGCCCTGCGGATAACGCGCGTGCAGGGGAAGAATGCGCACACGGTCTTCCGGGTCGTTTGTTTTGCTGTCCGCGATTTTTTTCAGAATTTCAATGACGTCCGGCTTGTTGTCTTCAACGGCAATGATCACGCGTTCCAGCTTTAACAGATCCGCCACGGCGTAAATCCCCGAAAGCACATCCCAGGAATTTTCAATCGCCTCGCGGTTGTCCGCTGTTATGTACGGTTCGCATTCCGCCGCGTTGACAATCATGGTGTCGAGCTTTTTATCCTTTGGAACATGGAGCTTTACGTGCGCCGGGAACCCCGCGCCGCCAAGTCCTACCAGCCCCGATTCCCGGATCGCCTTCGTAAACGCTTCCGGCGTTTCCGTTGCCGGCGGTTTTACGTCCGGGGAAACGGCCATCTGACCGTCGGAGTCGATGACAACCGCGTCGGTGTACTGTCCGCCGGGCAGCATGACCTTTTTGATCGCGCTGACTCTGCCTGAGACGCTCGCATGAATCGGAGCGCTGATGAATGCGCCGCTGTCCGCAATTTTCTGTCCCACCAGAACGGTTTCGCCGACGTTTACAAGCGGAGCGCAGGGAGCGCCTGCATGCTGCTGCATGGGCAGCACCACCTGTGCCGGAGGCGGCATCACGGCGGACTCAGTCTGCGCCGTGTTCTTATTGTGGGGAACGTCCGCACCGCCATGCGTTTTGAATGGCTTGGCCGGAAATGTCAATTCCATGTTTTTTCCTCCATATTTTACTCATCTGTTATCAGACCGGTAAACGGTTCTGATATCCATGAAAAACACGCCTGCAGAGTTTGTCCACAGACGTGCTGCGGGAAACGAATGTTGCCGGAATGTGTTTGAGAATATAGAACATAAAGATCTTAATATTCTGATTTTAACTCGTTTTATTTCAAAATATATTGCTTTTCGACAATTTTAAAAGAATTTATAAGATTATCCGTGACGAATACCTGATGATCGCTGTTGATAAAGATTCCGCCGGCGTTGTATTCCTTCAGAAGAGCGGTCCCCTTCTCTTTTCCCAAAACAAAACAGGCGGTGGAAAGCGCGTCGCTCAGCGCGCCGTTGTCACAGACCACCGTGCAAACAGCTTTTCCTGCAGGCCGTGCTCCACTAACAGCGCGCGGAACCGCCCGATGGTATCTCCATCCGGCGCCTGATTGCTTGATTCCACTCCGCAAAATTCCGAAAAGGCGCGGCTGTCGATGACTTGCGTCATGGTCGCCATGTCCGACCGGTTGTACAGATTTTGAACCAGATAGATTCGTCATATCTTCAATTTCTTTGAATGCTGAAAAAAATCTTCGCTCCCGGCAGATATTTCTTGTAGGGCAGACGATGTTTATCAATTTCGCCTACGACATTCGCAAGAACTTCTTGTTTGCGGTTTGTCGCCTGGAACTTTTCAAACTCTTTCCTAACAATGATAGTTGCCAGATGCTGAAACGGACGCATTTTTTTCGGGTATCCTGACAGGCCGATACAGCCTATTCGCTTTGCTTATACAGGCAACAACCCTATTGTAGCCGAGTAATGTGCCCTGTAATTTTTTTGCATCCTCCATACCAATGGCAAGTTCATCAATTTCTCCGGACATAATTCTCCTTGCACCTTCATGAACTTGTCCCCGTCGTGCCGGCTGCATTGTTGTGATGATAACTCCGCCTTCACCCATAAAGTTTACATTTTTTATTAACTGAATTTTTCCATGGCAGATAATTACCCAACCAGTGAAATAAGGCGCATAAGGTTATCCATAGTAAGCATGAGGTCGCTCCTGCTGCGCTTTTTTGCTTCGTCAAACGGTACCGCAACACGATTGATACTGAAAATGGCATTGACCCCCTGATCGTACATTCCTTCAATATTATCACCAATATCACCCACAACGGCGATAACGGGGACTCCCTTTTCTTTTGCGCGGCGTGCTACACCGATCACTACCTTGCCGCGCAGCGATTGAAAATCGATTTTACCCTCGCCAGTAAATACCAAATCCGCGCCTTCAAGAAGCGAATTGAAATGAACCGTATCCAGCACGGTTTCAATGCCCATTTGCAGCCTGCTGCCGAAAAAAGCCACCATACCGCCGCCCATTCCGCCTGCGGCGCCGGCGCCTGCAAGATGAATGATGTCTTTCCCCAGATCTCTTTTTACCACCGCTGCCATATGCGTAAGATTGCCATCCAGCACTTTTACCATCGCCTCATCTGCACCTTTTTGCGGTCCGAATACCGCTGCGGCGCCCTGGGGTCCGCACAGAGGGTTGTCAATATCGCACATTGTGATCAACTCTACTCCCGCAAGAGCCGGGCTGAGTCCGCTGACGTCAATTGAAGCAATGTTGCATAAAGTTTCGCCGACAGGGATAAAAGATTGGCCTTCTGCATTCATAAAGCGGACACCTAACGCAGCCGCAGCACCTGCGCCCCCGTCATTGGTAGCACTGCCGCCAAGACCGACAATAATTTTTTTACAGCCCGCCTTTGCCGCATGCTCTATCAACTGACCGACACCGTAGGTTGTGGTTTTTTCTGCATGTCGATTATCCCCTGCCAGAGGCAGACCTGCCGCGGCAGCCATTTCCACTACTGCAGTATGGTCAGGCAAACACCCGTAAAAGCTCTGTACCTCTTCAAAATAGGGTCCTTTTACAGAAAGCTGCACCTTTTCACCCCCAACGGCAGTTAAAAAGGATTCCACACTTCCCTCACCGCCGTCTGCCACTGGAATGCTGATTATTTCCGCATGGGGGTAATAACGATGAATGGACTTTTCCATAATGGTGCATATTTCACTGGACGACATCGTCCCCTTAAAAGAATCAGGGATTAGTAAGACCTTTTTCATAATGTTCTCCGTTCTCCTTTGTGTGTGGTTACAGGGTTAAAAGCATTGGGACGGTAATCTCTCTTACCGTCCCAGAAATAGTATCGTAAAAGCCGAATGGGCAATTTAATGTAAAAAGAGCGATAGGACAAAAACGCCTGCCATTGCGGCAACACCTTCAACCAAAGTAACCATAGTTTGTGTTTTGTAACCCTGTTCCGGCTTCAATGCGCCAAAATTGGTAACAACCCAGAAATAGGAGTCGTTTGCATGGGAGACGGTCATTGCACCGGCGCCGATGGCCATTACGGTAAGAGCGCTCAGAACAGGCACCCCCAGCCCCATAAGATCCATCAGCGGAGCCATGATGCCGGCTGTGGTTGTAATAGCAACGGTTGAGGAACCTTGCGCAGATTTGAGGATAGCTGCCAAAAGGAACGGGAAGAAGATGCCTACTGTCTGCAAAAGCGATGCATTGGATGTGATGAACTGTACCATACCGGATACGGCAATCACCTTGCCAAGCACGCCGCCCGCTGCGGTGACAAACAGGATCGGCCCAACGGTTTTTAAAGTTTCATCGGTGATATTGTAGAACTTTTTCATTTGTTTGGTGTCCACCAGCAGCCATACGCCAAACAGGGTTCCTATGGCAAGGGCGATAATGGGAGTGCCGAGGAACGTACACATGATGAGCGCTGAACCGGTCCATTTGGACATAGAAGCAATGGAACCGAGAGCCATAAGCAAAACGGGAACAATGATTGGGCTAAGTGCAAGGGCCCCGTTTGGCAGACGGCCGTATTCTGCGACGACTTGCTCATAGGTCTTTATGATTTCGCCGTCCGCTGCCTTCGCATCATACTCATCAGCGGCTTTCACTTTTTTACTGATGTATTTGGAATAAAAATAAGCTGCCACAAGAGCTGGAATAGAGACAAGGGCACCCATACCCATTACTAAAAGCAGATTGTTGCCAATGCCAAGGGTATTGGCAGCCGCGATTGGCCCCGGCGTTGGAGGTATGAATACATGAGAAGCATACAAACCGGCCGACAGACAAACCGTCATAGCAACGCTGCTTTTGCGGGTACGCTGTACCAAAGCTTTGCGAATTGGGTTTAAGATGACAAAGCCGCTGTCACAGAACACAGGGATTGACACAACCCAGCCCATAAGCAGCATGGCAAGGTCGGGATGGTCGGGTCCAACCAATTTGATAACCATATCAGCCAGCTTAAAAGCCGCGCCCGTCGCCTCAAGGATAGTGCCGATCAGGGCACCCAAAATAATTACAATACCGATACTGGTGAATGTACCGCTGAAGCCTGCGCCGATTACGTTGGCCAGACCCTGCACCACCGTACCGTCGGCTTGTTCGACATCTGTCAGTGGAATTCCCGCAACAAGTCCCAAAATAAGGGATACGCTCATGATGGACAAAAATGGATGGACTTTCAGCTTTGAAATTGCCAGTATCATTACAATGATCGCAATAACAAACGCAATAATTAGACCGATTCCAGACATAAAATTACCCTCCTACAATGTATTCAAGCTTATAACAGCTTTCGCGAGTTCGGCAATTTTCCTAAAATCTTTGCACAAACTCTCTTTCTTTAACCTATATTATAACATTGCGGAAAGATTGTATATGTCCTATATAACACAATTAGCCTTGAATTTATATTACCCATAACATCATAATTAAAAAATCATCAGTTCTATTGTATTAATTGCCCAAAATAAGCAATTCTTTTTGAATATCCCGAAAAAACAAAACAGCAATATAAAAAATTGCGCTGTTACTGGGAAGGCGCACGTCATAACCGGTACATTCTTCCAGTTTCTTCAGTTTGTATTGTAGGGTGTTCTTATGCATGAACAACCTTTCAGCCGATAAGCGGATGGAACCTTCGGCATGAAAGTAAACTTCTAAAATAGCAATCCAGTTACGCATTTTTTCAAAGCTGCAGCCTGCAAATATTTTACGCAGGTATTCTTCTTTCAATACCTTTGGAATCTCCTCCATGAATATTTCCATGTTAATTTGGTCGTACAGCATAATGCAGTAAGCGGGCACGTTACAGGCATGAGATGCTTTATTGGCCTTGATATAGGCGCCTCGGACGTCAGTTGTACCGGTCTCCCCATTGTCAATTCCCGCGAAAAGCGTCACATCAAATAAACTATGGATATGTTGACAAAGTTTTTCTGCTAATGCACGCATCTGAATGTCACTGCGAGGCATTACCAAACAAATTTGCTTCGTAGTAAGGCGCAAATAGACATTTCCCGGTTCCTCACAGATAAACTGACGGACAGCCTGCTCTATCTTTTCAATCACCTTCTGCCCCTCTCCGGTGCCGGCAAGGCGTTGAAAGTCTGCAAGCCGCAGCACCATGACCCGCCTTGGACGGGTGATGTCAATGTGCAGTGCGACGCCCCTTTCAATAAAGGCGTGGCCCAACTCTGCGCCTGTACCCAGAATCCAGTCTTCCAAAAAACGGCTTTCAATCTTCTTGTCAAACCGCTCCTGCTCCCGGGCGTAGCTTTCCCGCACCAGAATTTCCGTCATTTTTTTTACAATCTGCCCATAGTTAAAAACCTGCTCGTACCCGCCGGTGATGCCTATAACGCCGATGGTCTCACCGTTGATGATTATGGGAAGATTGAGTCCGGCGCGGGTGAAAGGAGTTTCTGTTTCGGGAGTCACATAAAATTCCGTAAGATGCTCGTCAATGATCTTTTTTGCACCTTCGTGGTAATTCCCTACACGGCTCGAATCGGTACTGGCAATAATATAACCTTGTGCATCCATCATATTTACATGCTGCTTGACAATAGTACTTATCTCGTTCACAATTTGCTGTGCACTTTGAGTGGAAATATGCATTTTGAATTCTCCTTTATCCTGTGTGATTGATTCTTACTTTGGTATACCACCTTACGAAGCAAAGCCTTAGAATACAGGTTATAAAGATTTTAATATTCTGAATTTTAACTCGTTTTATTTAAAAATATATTGCTTTTCGACAATTTTAAAAGAATTTACAAGATTATCCGTGACGAATACCTGATGATCGCTGTTGATAAAGATTCCGCCGGCGTTGTATTCCTTCAGAAGAGCGGTCCCCTTCTCTTTTCCCAAAACAAAACAGGCGGTGGAAAGCGCGTCGCTCAGCGCGCCGTTGTCACAGACTACCGTGACGGAAAGCAGGCCGTTGTTTTCCGGGTAGCCGGTTTTCGGGTTTAAAAGATGATGATAGGTAACGCCGCTTTCCGTAAAATTCTTTTCGTATGTACCGGAAGTGGACACAAAACCGGAGGCCAGGTCAATTGTGCCCATGGAAGCACTCTGCGCTTCGGAGCTGCGGGGATCGCGCACCGCCACACGCCAGGGCGATTTGTCCTGCTTGGTGCCGAATACTCCCACGCTGCCGCCGACGGCGACGATTCCGCAGTCCGCTCCGGCCTGCCGGTAGGCGGCGACTGCTTCGTCACAGGCGGCGCCCTTCCCGATCGCGCCCAGTTCGACCGCGGTATAGTGCAGCTTCAGGGACGCGGCGGAATCCTTTGGGTTTACTCTTAAATTGTTATAATCCACGTATTTCAAATAGGTATCGATTTCCGCCTTAGAGGGAACACGCTGGTTCTCTCCTCCGAAATCCCATAGGGAGGTAATCGGCAAGATGGTAGGGTCAAAGGCCCCGCCGGACTTCTGAGCGACGGTAAGGCTTTTTTGAAGCAGAGCGATGGTCCTCGCGTCGAGCCTGACCCAGCTGGAGCCGGAAGCCTGATTCAGCCTGTCGATATCGGAATCCGCGATTCTCCACGAAATCAGGTTTTCCAGCTCGCCTATTTTTTTAGCGGCAGCGGTTGCCGCCGTCTCCGCGTTTTTCCCATAAACGGTCTGCTGGACATAAGTTCCCATTGCGAAGTTCGTACATTCGTAGCTGTCCGCGCGCTGTCCGAATCTGATCCAGAGGAAGGCCAGACAGACGATGACGGCGGTCAGCAGGACGCTGAGCGTCAGAATGATTTTTTTGTTTCTATCCATTGTTTCCTCCCTTGCATAACTGCTTAGAATTATATCACGATTTGTGGTTATTTCAAGAATTTCGCGGATTTATGAAAAGGGAAGCCAGTCACCGGCGCAGTTGTTGCCGGAAGCTGGCTTCCTGTGGTTTTCCGATTGTTTTCACTGGGGGGAAAGGGAATCATATTGTTTGGGAGCGCCGTTTACGTACCCGGATGTTTCAAGCCCGCCGTCAAAAATGACAAACCTGCTTCTGCCGCAGCGCTTCGCTTCGTAAAGGGCGGCATCCGCCTTTTTATATAAGTCCGCGTAGGTCCTGCCGTCTTTCGGGTAAACCGCGATACCGATGCTGCCGGAGATGGAATACTGTTTCGGCCCGTTCTCGAAAGTCTGCTGCAGGCTCTGGTGAATGGCGTCTGCCTTTTCGGCCACCAGGGACAGGTCGCCGATGCTTTTCAGAAGCACCATGAATTCATCCCCGCCGACACGCCCCACCACGTCGGAGGTGCGGAACAGCTTTTTCAGCTTGCCGCCGATTTCCGCCAGCACCGCGTCGCCGAACATATGTCCAAGATGGTCGTTGATATCCTTGAAATGATCGACGTCGATGATGTACAGTGCGCAAAGCTCGTTGCCGACCAGCGCCTGCTCAATATACGCTTTTGTGGCGGATTTGTTCAGCAGCCCGGTCAGTCCGTCGCGCTGCGCTTTCTGCACCAGCTTTTGGGTGGCTTCCTTCTGGCAGGTGATGTCGCTGATCCTGCCGATAGCCCGGACCGGTTCGCCGTTCTGATTAAAAATCGTAGTGATCTTCATGCTGTACCAGAGATAGGAGCCCTGCCGGTCTTTCAGCCGGCATTCGCCCTCCGCGCTGTGCGCTCCGTTTTTGACGCCGGTAAACATGGAGCGGAACAGGTCAAGGTCGTCGGGGTGAATCATTTCGCTTTTCAGCACGCTGTCGGGAAAGTTCCGGATTGCGCTGCCGCTTCCGAACACAGAAAGTCCGCTTGTGCTGTTGGATACCGTCCCGTTGACGATGTCGTATTCAAAAATCATACTGTCCGACTGGTCCAGCACGATTTGATAGCGTTCGTTGCTGATTTCCAGCTCCTGCATGATTTCCCGCTGGTCGGTGATGTCCGTCAGCAGGCAGTAAAGCTCGGGCTCCATGCCGCTTTCGGCCATCAGCTGTCCCTTGTCGAGAACCCAGATCAGGGAGCCGTCCTTTCTTAACAGACGGTACTGCACGTCAATGACGCTGCCGTTCTGAAGCTGGGCGTCTATGCTCCGCTGAATGACCTCGCGGTCGGGCTCATAAACCATGAGGAGGAACCGGTTGTGAAAGAACCGCCCGATTTCTTCCGGGGTATATCCGGTCAGCTGCGGAAAGCCGTCGCTGCAGTACACGATCGTGAGAAAGCCATCGTATTTGCAGTGCTGCACGCAGCCGGGGATATTGGCGGTCAGCGCTTTCAGCTCCTGAATCCCTTTTCTGACGTCGGCGTTTTTCCGGCGCAGCAGAACGACGAAGTAAGTTCCAAGCAGAAGAAAAGTCAGCGCGGTTCCCGCCACAGGAATTGCGCACAGCAGAAGAAGACGCCCGAATCTGGAAAAAACCGCGGTATCCGGGACCGCGGCGGCCAGGTACCAGTCCGTCCCCGCAACAGGAGCAAAGTAAAGATAACCGTAAGAACCGCCGGTCCCGTACTCCACGGCACCGCTTTCCGAGCGGTCCATGATCCCGCGGATGCGGTCAATGCTGTCCCGGTTGCCCTGGTTTCTGTTCAGCAGACAGGAGAACAGATTTTCCTCCTTGCTGTCAAACGGCGTGTCCGACTGAAGAATGACTCTGCCGTCGCGCCCGAGCAAAAGGCGGGAGCCGGCGCCGCCGTATACGGCTGTGCTGAGGGCGTCCGTCAGCGGCCCGGTGTCGGAAATCCCTATCAGGACGCCGGCTACGGCTTCCTTTCGATAGACCGGCACGGAAAAAAGCAGGCTCTTTTTGCCGTAAAAAGCAAAGGAGTCGCAGACTGCCTTTTGACCATTTAAGGATTTTTTAAAGAAATCATATTCCGCCACATTGCTTTTTTCGCCGCTGTCCGAAGTGCTGTCGCCGTTTAAATCCGCGATGGCGGTCTGTACGAACGCGCCGCTTTTTGTCAAAGAGTGCATCGCCTGTGTAACGGTTGGGTCGTTTTGAACCTCCCTGCTGCCGATCAAAGACGCCAGAGAGCTTAAAACCGCAAGTCTTTCGCTGAACTGGCCGGACAATGCCGCGGAATTCTGTTGCTCGCTTTCCTCAATTTCCTGATCGGCAAAATTCCGGATGTCTTTTTTCAGCTGAAAGGCAAACACAGTGAAGGAAGTAGTCAGGACAGAGCAGGAAATGGCAAGAATCAAAACCGTTTTCAGCCTTGGATTTGTTTTCACATGCTCACGTCCTTTCCAAGTAGCACGATTGAAAAAACAGCAGATGACAATAAATAAAATATACACTATTTTATTTTCGTGTACAATGATTTATTTTCATAAAAATAATTATATAAAAGTAATAAATTATAATAATCTAACGAAAAAAGGGGATTTGGGGTACGCCGTGCTCTTCGCGGGTGATAATCTTTATGCAAATGGCGGCGTCATTATGCGGGCTGTCCGGTTTGCCGCCAATGCGGTTGGGAAGCGGAAATTTCCGGATTTCCGGCATAGGGAAACAGATACATAAAACGGAAAAAAATTCGTTGAAATTTGTGTCTTATTACAAATTTGAATAAAAATACTTTTTACTTTTACGCAGTATGCTATACTATAAAGAATTCAATAATTGATCGGAATACAGCGGGGAAATCCCGCGATTTTTGACAGTCCGCATGTTTTCGACATGCTCGGATAGGTACCTATCAATAATATCGGAAAGCCGGAGGAAATGATGTCGGTTCAGAAAGTAAAGGATTATTTAAAATTATACGGGATGGAAGACCGCCTGCACGAATTTTCGGTTTCGAGCGCGACGGTGGAGCTGGCCGCACAGGCGCTGAATGTTGAGGAAGCGCGCATTGCAAAGTCGATCTCTTTTCACAGCGGCGGCGGCTGCGTGATTGTCGTCGCTGCGGGAGACGCCAAGGTGGACAACGCAAAATTCAAGGCAGAGTTCGGCACAAAGGCGAAAATGCTTGCTCCCGACGAGGTGGAGCAGCTGACCGGGTACAAGGTAGGGGGCGTCTGCCCGTTTGGAAATCCGCCCTGCGCAAGGGTGTACTGCGACGTTTCGCTGAAACGCTTCTCCAAAGTTTTCCCCGCGGGCGGCAGCGCAAGCTCCTGCGTGGAGCTGAGCTGTGACGAGCTTTTCCACGTTTCCCAAAGCGTGAAATGGGTGGACGTCTGCAAAAACTGGCAGGATCTTCAGGGAAAAGGATAGGGGTTTACCGTCATGAGAATGCGCAATAAACCGTGGGCCGCGCCCGAGCTGGATGCGTGCGGCTTTTTTGTCCGCAATCCCGCACAGTATATTGGAAAATGGCACAGCTTTTTCCGGCGGCGGCAGCCCATCCATCTGGAGCTTGGCTGCGGAAAGGGCCTTTTTCTCGCCGGGCTTGCCCCGCAGAATCCGCAGATCAATTATATGGGAATCGATTTGAAGGATGCCGTTCTCGGCCCGGCCAAACGGAATATTGAACAGGCGTTCCGGGAGCGGAACGCAGAGCCGGACAACGTCGTGCTGATGGCGCAGGATATTGAGCGGATTCTCACCGTGATGAATGCCGAAGATACGGTGGAGAGAATCTATATTCATTTCTGCAATCCGTGGCCGAAGGCCAAGCATCACAAACGGCGGCTGACCTATCCCCGCCAGCTTGAGAATTACAAGCAGATTCTGGAAAAGGGCGGAGAAATCCACTTTAAAACCGATGACGGCGCCCTTTTTGACGATTCGCTGGTGTACTTTGAAGAAAGCGGGTTTGAGATTCTGTCTATGACCTACGACCTGCACGGCGGCGGTCAGCAGGGAAATGCGCTGACCGAACATGAAAAAATGTTCATGGAAAAGGGTATAAAAATCAAGGCGCTTGCCGCCCGGTGGACGGGAGAATAAGATTTGTTTTATTTATTTTTGCAATATGCATTGACAAATTATGCAATATTCACTATAATTCCTATATGTTTAGTAATGTTATTTGAGGGGGTGTCGGCTTGGGCGAGGCTATCATCGAAATTCAATCGTTGAGCAAAACCTTCCACACGAAGGATTCTGAGGTGCAGGCTTTAAGCGATATTAACCTGACGATTGAAAAAGGCGATATTTTTGGCATTATCGGCATGAGCGGCGCCGGTAAGAGCACGCTGGTACGATGTATCAACATGCTGGAAAAGCCGTCGGAGGGCACTGTCCTGTTCGACGGGCGCGACCTGTCCGCCCTTTCCGATAAGGACCTGCGCACGGTTCGCCGGTCCATGGGGATGATTTTCCAGCAGTTCAATCTTCTGATGCAGCGCACGGCGGAGCAGAATATCTGTTTTCCCCTGGAGCTGGCCGGCGCTGACAGGGCATCCGCAAGAAAAAGGGCGAAAGAGCTTCTTGAGCTCGTCGGCCTGGCCGACAGGGCCCGGGCTTACCCCGCCCAGCTTTCCGGCGGCCAGAAACAGCGTGTGGCCATTGCCCGCGCGCTTGCGACCAATCCGAAGGTGCTTTTGTGCGACGAAGCCACCAGCGCCCTTGACCCGACCACCACCACGTCGATCCTGGCGCTGCTGAAGGATATCAACCGCCGGATGGGCATCA
Source organism: Caproiciproducens sp. CPB-2 (assembly GCF_036287215.1). NCBI lineage: Bacteria > Bacillati > Bacillota > Clostridia > Eubacteriales > Acutalibacteraceae > Caproiciproducens > Caproiciproducens sp. CPB-2. The sequence continues at coordinate 2,194,080 of NZ_CP142860.1, read as the reverse complement.
CCATTGTTATTATCACGCATCAGATGAGCGTAATAGAGGAAATCTGCAACCGCGTCGCCATTATTGACGACAGCCGGATTGCCGAATCCGGTTCTGTGGAGGATATTTTCCACAGACCGCAGACGGCGGCGGCGCAGAAGCTGGTCTACCCCGAAGGGAAACATCCCGATAAAATGATCAGCAAGCGATGTATGCGCATTGTGTTTGATGGAAATTCTTCTTTTGAGCCGGTCATTGCGAATATGGTCCTCGACTGCAAGGCGCCCGTCAATATCCTGTACGCAGACACCAAAGACATAGACGGCAAAGCGTTTGGCCAGATGGTGGTCCAGCTGCCGCAGGACGAGGCTCTGGCGCAGAAGATGTTTGACTATGTACGCGCGAAGGGTCTGTCCGCTGAGGAGGTGAACGGTTATGTGGGATGAGTCAACGCTGAGCATGTTGTTGCAGGGCATTGGTGAAACCCTGTATATGGTACTGGTTTCCACACTCTTTGCCTATATTATCGGCCTGCCCGTGGGAATCCTGCTGTTCACCAGCGCAAAGGACGGGATCCGCCCGCACGCTTCTCTGTATAAGGTGCTGGATGTGATCGTCAATCTGACCCGCTCCATCCCGTTCCTGATCCTGATGATCGCCATCTTTCCGTTTACAAGAATGGTGACGGGCACCACCATCGGTTCCACGGCAACCATTGTTCCGCTGACCTTGTCGGCGGCGCCCTTTATCGCGAGGCTCGTCGAGTCCTCGCTGAAAGAGATTGACATCGGCGTGATTGAAGCCGCGCAGTCCATGGGCGCGTCCGACTTCCAGATTATCTGGAAGGTCCTGCTTCCCGAATCCAAGCCTTCCCTGATTGTGGGCTGCGCCATTGCGACGACCACGATTCTGGGATATTCCGCCATGGCCGGCGTTGTCGGCGGCGGCGGGCTGGGCACGATTGCGATCAATTACGGCCTTTACCGCTGGCAGGGCGAGATGATGCTGATCGCCACCATTCTGCTGGTTGTGATCGTTCAGGTGCTTCAGGGCATCGGGATGAGGGCGGCCGGACTGAGCGACAAAAGAAAAAATTAAACGATAAACGATTCCTATCTGAAATTTTGGAGGTTTTACAATGAAAAAATTATTATCAGCAATCTTAATTGCGGCACTCTCTGCTTCTGTATTTGCCGGCTGCGCGAATTCCGCAACCGCTTCCTCTGCGGCCGCATCCTCTGCCGCCCCGGCTTCCAGCGAAGCGGAAAGCACGGCGGCAGCCAAGAAAATCGTCATCGGCGCGTCCCCGACACCGCACGCGATTATTTTGAAGGAAGCCGCCAAGCTGCTGAAAGACAAGGGCTACGATCTTGAGATCAAGGAATTCTCCGATTATGTTCTTCCCAATAAAGCTCTGGACAGCAAGGACCTGGACGCCAACTACTTCCAGCATCAGCCGTATCTGGATGAATTCAACAAGGAAAATGGAACCAAGATTGTTTCCGCGGGCTCCATCCACTATGAGCCGTTCGGTATTTACGCCGGGAAAACCAAGGCCCTTGCCGATCTGAAGGAAGGCGCGACCATTGCGGTTCCAAACGATACTTCCAATGAGGCCAGAGCGCTTCTGCTGCTCCAGGACCAGGGCCTGATCAAGCTGAAGGACGGCGCCGGGATCACCGCCACTCAGAAGGACATTGCGGAAAACCCGAAGAAGCTGAAGTTTACGGAAATTGAAGCTGCCCAGCTGGTCCGTACCCTGCCCGACGTGGACCTGGCCGTCATCAACGGCAACTATGCTCTCGAGGGAAATCTGAAGGTTTCCGACGCGCTCGCAGTGGAAGCGAACGACTCCCTTGCGGCAACCACATACGCCAACATTATCGCTGTCCGCGAAGGCGACGAAAGCCGCGAGGATATCAAGGCGCTGGTGGAAGTGCTGAAGAGCGAGGAAATCAAAACCTTTATCACGGATACGTTCAACGGGGCTGTTGTTCCGGTAAAATAAGCGAAAGCGATTGCAGAAAACACCTGCACGGATTTCTCCGTGCAGGTGTTTTAGCGTTGAAATAAGGGATGTATTTTGCTACAATGGGATTAATTCCATCGGAACCCGCCTGTGCGGGAAAACCGCTGCAGGGCGGGAAAAGAAAACATAGGGAGTATGGCTATGAAGTGTTATCGGATTACGAAAGAAACGCTTGAGGGAGCGGAAACTCCGTTTGCGCCGGATACCGTCTGCGTCTGTACGCCGGAGGAGCTGCGCGCCGGTCATTTCTGCGCGGCGCCGCACACGTTCGGCGAGTGCGCGAACCCGGGTCCCGCCAAGCTGGAGGCGTACGACGGGTATGACTTTATTCTACTGAATGTCGTCAACGACAACGAACGGTATCTGACCCACCGGATCGGGCTGTATATCATGCCGGACCGGATCGTCTTTGTCAGCAACAGGGAAAACCGTGCGGTACAGGATGTGCTGGATACTTTTGCGGGCGGCAAAACATCCAGCCTGAATATCACGCGGATTCTTTACGCATTTTTCAACAACCTGACCATTCATGATTCGGAGGAGCTGCAGGCGCTGGAAGAGGAGATCTCCGCGCTGGAGGAGCGGGTCATGGAGGGCGCGGACGAGGATTTTATCAAGGACATCATCGCGATGCGGAAACGGCTGATGTTCTATAAAAAATATTATGAGCAGCTGCTGGATGTCGCGGAGAGCATCGAGGAAAACTCCAACGGGATTCTGTCCTCCGGCGCGCTGCGCTATTTCAAGATGTTTACGGCCCGGGTGGACCGCCTGAACCGGAGCGTCCTCAACCTGCGCGACTATATCACGCAGGTGCGCGAGGCGTATCAGTCGCAGGTGGACATCGGGCTGAACGCGATTATGAAGCTGTTTACCGTGATTACCGCTATTTTTCTTCCGCTCACGCTTCTGGTCGGCTGGTACGGCATGAATTTCAAGTATATGCCGGAGCTTCAGTGGCCGTACGGCTACGCTTTTGCCGCGGGTCTTTCGGTTGCTTTTGTGGTCGTCTGTATTCTCTTTTTCAAAAAGAAGAAAATACTGTAAGGACCAGACTGACGTCAAAGTCACTCTCATAAAGCTGATTTTATACGACCCCGGGACGAAGCACAGAGGAGTACTACAGAATGCTGCAGTCGTGATTGCCGTAGGCGCGAAAGGTGCTGTTACCCTTCCTTATTTGCGGCGCTTGCCGCCTTGACTTGCGCGATTTGTCGCGGTCCGGCAGTTTGTCTGCAACCTGGCTGCAAGGGCCTCTTTTGAAAATAATTTCAAAAAGTACTGGAACTATTTTGCCCGCTGTAATATAATTATGAGGAATAAGACAGTTTTCGCAGGATGAAAAAGCTTGTTCGCTGGTCATTATAAACAAAAAATATTGTTAGTGTGAAAAAATATTGACAATCAGATAACGCTGGTGTAGAATGGAAATACATTGAAACCGGTTTCAAAATTCAAAAGGGACGGGGTCCGGTTCAACCGCATTTTTAACAGGAAAGCTATGGTGATGATTTTGGCTCAGATCAGCGATGTGGCGAGATTAGCCGGTGTTTCGTCGGCGACTGTGTCTCGTGTCATCAACGGGACGGCAAAAGTAAGTGACGAAAAAGTAAAACGCGTTTTGGAAGCGATCGATGCAACCGGTTTCAAGCCAAATGAAATCGCGCGTTCGCTCTATAAAAAGTCTTCTAAGATCATTGGCTACATCGTGCCGAGCATCCTGAACGTTTTCCTGACCGAGATCGGCCGGGCGATTGAGGATGAGGCGTTTCAGAACGGCTATAAGATGATCCTGTGCAATTCGGACGAAAATCCGAAAAAGGAAGTCGCCTATATCAATATGCTTACCGCCATGAATGCGGACGGCATTATTATTACCGCCAACAATGATAATCTGGATGAAGAAATCCGCAGCTGCCCGCTGCCCGTTGTCGCTCTGGACAAGGACGCAGGCAGCCGTTATACTGCGGTGGTCCAGTCCGACAATTACTCGGGAGGGCGCCTTGCCACCGAGCATCTGATCGAGTGCGGGTGCCGCCATATCGTCCTCATGCGCGGGCCGCAGAAATATTCCAGCGGGAGCCAGCGCTTTCTGGGCTATGTGGACGTCTGCAACGAACACGGCATCCAGCCTCTATTTATGGAAAGCCAGTACAGCTTCGACGCGGTCGAGAGCTCGCGCGAGCTTCTGAAACGCTTTCCGAATGTGGACGGGATTCTGGCCCTGAGCGATATGACCGCGCTGTCCCTGTATAAGGTGCTGTGCGAACAGGATAAAAAAGTCCCGGACGACATCATGATTGTGGGATATGACGGAGTGGAGCTCAGCTCGCTGATGACGCCTGCGCTGACCACCGTCGTACAGCCGATCGAGGAAATCGGGCGGCTTGCGGCAAAACTGATTATTGATCAGGTCGCAAACGGGAAGCTCAGCTCCAGGGAGAACGTGTTGCCCGTTTCTCTGAAAATGGGGCAGACGACAAGAATGCGCAAATGAAGAAAGGCGGATACTATGAATAAACGAGTTTTTTTGATTGTACTCGACAGTGTCGGTATCGGCGAAGAGCCGGACGCCGCGGAGTACGGCGACGAAGGGAGCAATACGCTTGCCGCCGCCGCGACAAGCAGGTATTTTGATATGCCCAACATGCAGAAGCTGGGCCTTTTCAATATCGACGGCGTCACCTGCCGCCCGGGGGCGGAGCGCCCCGCGGGCGCGGTCGCGCGCATGAGGGAAATTTCCAAGGGCAAGGACACCACGATCGGCCATTGGGAAATTGCGGGAATCAATTCCCCCAAACCGCTGCCGACTTATCCGGACGGCTTTCCGCCGGAGGTCATCCGTGCGTTTGAAGAAAAAACGGGCCGCAGGGTCATTTGCAACAAGCCTTATTCCGGCACCGAGGTCATCCGGGATTACGGCAGGGAGCATGCCGAAACGGGCGCGCTCATCGTTTACACCTCCGCGGACAGCGTATTTCAGATAGCGGCGAATGAGGAGCTCGTGCCGGTGGAAGAGCTTTACCGCTGCTGTCAGATCGCGAGGGAACTGCTGGCGGGCGAGCACGGCGTCGGCCGGGTGATCGCAAGGCCGTTTGTCGGGACCTATCCGGATTATACCCGCACCTCGAACCGCCACGACTTTTCGCTGCTCCCCCCGAAGACGACGATGCTGGACCAGCTGAAGGAAAACGGCTATGATGTGATCGCCGTCGGCAAGATCAACGATATTTTCGCCGGCAGGGGGATTACCCGGTTTATGAGGACAAAGGGCAACGCGGAGGGCATTGACCGCACGATCGAGCTGACGAAGGAAACCTTCAACGGCCTGTGCTTTATCAATCTGGTCGATTTCGACATGCTTTACGGCCACCGCAACGACGTGGACGGCTACGCCAAAGGCTTGACCTGTTTTGACGAAAAGCTGCCCGAAATTCTGGCGGGCCTTCGCGAGGACGACCTGCTGATGATTACCGCGGACCACGGCTGCGACCCGATCACACCCTCCACCGACCACTCCCGCGAGTACACGCCCTGGGTGATTTACGGCAAACGGGTAAAAGCCGGGGCCAATCTGGGCACACTGCCGACCTTTGCCGATATCGCGGCCACGATTCTTGATTATTTCGGGGTGAAGCCGGAAATTACCGGCACGTCCCGGCTGAAAAATATTGTCGACTGAACAGGAGGAGACTATGTCTAACGTACCAACGCCCCATAACGGGGCCAGAGAAGGAGAAATCGCAAAAACCGTCTTAATGCCGGGCGATCCGCTCCGCGCCAAATTCATTGCCGAAACCTATCTGACCGATCCGGTCTGCTTTAACACCGTGCGCAATATGCTCGGCTACACCGGAACGTACCGGGGCAAACGCGTGTCCGTCATGGGCGGCGGAATGGGAATCCCCTCCGTCGGCATTTACACCTACGAGCTTTTCAATTTCTACGGGGTGGAAAACATCATCCGCATCGGCTCCGCCGGCGGGATCGCCGACAATGTGCACGTGCGCGACGTCGTAGTCGGCATGGGTGCCTGCACCAATTCCAACTATGCGGCCCAGTACAATCTGCCGGGTACGTTTGCGCCGATTGCCGGCTATGACCTTCTCAGAAACGCGGTTAACGCCGCGGAAAAACTGGGCGTGCATACGGTCGTAGGCAATGTGCTGTCTTCGGATACTTTCTACGACGACAACGAAAACGCGCTGGCCTCGTGGAAAAAGATGGGCGTGCTGGCGGTGGAGATGGAAGCCGCGGCTCTCTATATGAACGCCGCGAGGGCCAATAAAAACGCGCTCTGCCTCCTCACGATCTCCGACTGCCCGTTTACCGGCGAATCCCTTTCGGCCCAGGAGCGCCAGACCGGATTTACCCAGATGATGGAAATCGCATTGGAAATCGCTTAACTTAATGGAAAAATTGATTGCAAAATGCGGCGAAATAAAGTAAGATGATTTTCGGCGCGAAAAGAGAATGGGAGTAATATCACGTTTTCGTGGTATTCCATATATCCAAAAAATAATCAGGAGGAAAAATTAATGAAGAAGATTGTAGCACTTTTTCTGGCAGTTATGATGGCAGTTTCTGCGACCGCCTGCGCTTCCAACGCCCCGGCGGCATCCAGCTCGGAAGCGGCCGGCTCAGCTGCCGAAAGCAAGGCGGAATCCGCAGCGGCGACCGACTTTAAAATCGGCATGGTAACGGATACCGGCGGTGTCAACGACCAGTCCTTCAACCAGTCCGCGTGGGAAGGCCTCCAGAAGCTTTCCAAGGATACGGGCGTCACGGTCAAGTATTCCGAATCCAAGCAGGAGTCCGACTACGCGACAAACCTGGACAAAGCTGCCGACGACGGCAACAATCTGATCTGGGGCATCGGCTTCGCAATGGCCGACGCGATCCTCAATTCCGCAAAACAGAACCCGGACATCAACTATGCGATCGTAGATAACGCTTATGAGAAGACTCCCGCAAACGTGACCGGCGTGATGTTCCGCGCTCAGGAGCCTTCCTTCCTGGTCGGCTACATTGCGGGAAAAACCACAAAGACCAACAAAGTCGGTTTCGTCGGCGGCATGACCAGCGCCATCATCGACCAGTTTGAGTACGGCTACAGAGCGGGCGTTGCTTACGCCGCGAAAGAGCTGGGCAAAAAGATCGATATTGACTCCCAGTACGCGGAAAGCTTCACGGATTCCGCCAAGGGCAAGGCAATCGCCACCAAGATGTTCTCCGACGGCTGCGATATCGTGTTCCATGCCGCCGGCGGCGTTGGCGTCGGCGTTATTGAAGCAGCCAAGGAAGCCAAGAAGTATGCGATCGGCGTTGACCGCGACCAGGCCTATCTTGCGCCCGAAAACGTTCTTACCTCCGCTTTGAAGCTTGTTAACCAGGCTGTCGAGCTCGTTTCCAAGGAAGCCATGGACGGCAAGGAGATCGGCGGAAAAACTTACACCTACGGCCTGACCGAAGACGCCGTCGGGATTCCGGAAGAGCACAAGCTTATGGGCGACGACACCTATAACGCGGCAATCGCGCTCGAAGGCAAAATCAAGGATAAGACGATCACTCCTCCGGCGAATAAGGATGAATTCGCAGAGTTCGAAAAAGGGCTTAAATAAGTATTACTCTTTTATTCTTTTGGGCAACGGGGCGCATGGGTTTTACTGCGCCCCGTTACGCTTAAAAGAATTGATTAACGGGCAGGGGGTCTGTTGTAATGGAAGTCAACCGGGAATACGCGGTGCAGATGCACGGTATTACAAAAATGTTCGGCTCCTTTTGCGCTCTGAATAACGTCAGTCTCGATGTTAAAAAGGGTACGATTCATGCCATATTGGGCGAGAACGGCGCCGGAAAAAGCACACTGATGAATGTTCTGTACGGCCTGTATCAGGCCGAAGCGGGGGAAATCTTCCTGAATGGGGAAAAGGTCAATATCAAGAACCCGAATATTGCCATTGAACACGGAATCGGCATGGTCCATCAGCACTTCATGCTGGTAGACAATTTCACCGTAACCCAGAATATTATTCTGGGCAACGAAGTGACCAATCAGTTCGGCGTATTAAACATGAAAAAAGCACGCGAGGAAATTCTTGAAATCGTCAAGAAATACGGGCTGGAAGTGGACCCGGATGAAAAAATCGAAGATATTTCCGTTGGCATGCAGCAGCGTGTTGAAATATTAAAAGCACTCTACCGCGGAGTCGACCTGCTCATCCTCGATGAGCCCACGGCGGTCCTTACTCCGCAGGAAATCGATGACCTGATTCAGATCATGCGGAATCTGATAGCGGATGGGAAAACGATCATTATCATTACGCATAAGCTCAAGGAGATCAAAGCCTCCTCGGACGTCTGCACCATTATCCGCCGCGGCGAGTATATCGACACGGTAAACGTCGCCGATGTGGACCAGGAAGAGCTTGCCACCAAGATGGTCGGCCATGCGGTCCAGCTTGTGGTCGAAAAATCCCCGGCCAATCCGGGCGAGGTCGTCTTTGAAATCGACAATCTGACGGTCAGGGACGAACGGAAGCTGGCCGCGGTCAGAAATCTGTCGCTGAAGGTGCGCAAAGGCGAAATCGTCGGCGTGGCGGGCATTGACGGGAACGGCCAGAAAGAGCTGGTCGAAGCCATCACCAACCTGACAAGGGTGGAGAGCGGCACCATCAAAATCAATGGCGCCGAAATCCAGAACACGACGCCGCGCAACGTCATCGACCATAAAATCTCCACGGTGCATGAAGACCGGCAGAAACGCGGCCTGGTGCTTCCGTTTACAGTGGCGGAAAATATGGTGGTTGAGAAATACCGCAGCCAGCCGTACAGCAAAAGCGGTATGCTCAACAGAAGCGAAATCCTTTCCTACACGAAGAACCTGATCAAAGAGTTCGATATCCGTCCGGATAACTGCGAAAGCCAGCCGGTGCGCGGACTTTCCGGAGGAAACCAGCAGAAGGTCATCCTTGCGCGTGAAATATCGAACGAGCCCGATCTTCTGATCGCCGTTCAGCCGACCCGCGGGCTGGACGTAGGGGCGATCGAATACGTACATAAGACGCTGGTGCGCGAACGGGACCGGGGCAGGGCAATCCTTCTGATTTCCCTCGAGCTTGACGAGGTCATGAATGTCGCGGATACCATCGACGTGATTTACGCGGGAACGATTGTCGACAGCTTCAAGCAGGGAGAGGTCGACGAAAAAACGATAGGACTTTTGATGGCGGGAGGTAAGTTTGATGAAAACAACAGTCAAAATTCTTAAAAAACCGATTACCTCCACCTTTATTGCGATTCTGTTCGGTTTTCTGGTTGCCGCGGTCGTGCTCGTGTTTGCGGGCTACAACCCATGGGAGTCCTTCGGGGCGCTGTTCCGGGGAATCTTCGCAAAGCCGAAGTACATTTCCAACGTCATTATCAAGGCGACGCCGATCATATTGACCGGACTGAGCGTCGCGTTTGCCTTTAAAACCGGCCTGTTCAATATCGGTGCCGAGGGCCAGTACATAGCGGGGACCATCGCCGCCGTCTGCGTCGGTGTCAAGTTTGATTTTGCCCCCGTTATCCAGATCCCGCTTGTAGTGCTTTCCGGTGTGCTTGCCGGGGCTGTTTTCGGCGGAATCATCGGCTGCCTGAAAGCGCGGTTCGGCATTCATGAGGTCATCACCAGCATCATGCTGAACTGGATCGGCCTTTACCTTTCCAACTTTATTGTCAATACGGCGGTTTACCATCAGCCGAATTCCACGAGCTCCTTCGCGGTGAACGAATCGAGCTTCACCATGCTCCTGCCGAACTGGAAAACCTCCAAGGCAGGTATGGCCGCGCTGAAGCCGCACCAGTGGCTGTATGAAATGATGCTGAAAACGGATGTGAATTTCGGCATTCTGGTCGCCGTGATCATGGCCCTTGTTATCTGGGTGCTGCTTTACCGCTCCACAAAGGGCTACGAGCTGCGCGCGGTCGGTTTTAACCGCGACGCCGCGGAATTCGCCGGAATCAACGTGGGCCGCAACATCACCCAGGCGATGCTGATCGCGGGGGCTCTGGCGGGCCTTGCGGGCGCGCTGGCGATTACGGGAACCTCGCCGCACAAAATTTCCCAGATGGCGGCGTTTGAAAACAACGGCTTCAACGGCCTGTCCGTCGCGCTGATCGCCGGTTCCTCTCCGGTAGGCTGTATCTTTGCCGGGCTTTTGTTTGGCGGACTGCTTTACGGCGGGCAGAGCGTGCAGCAGGATGTCGGAGCGCCGACGGAGATTATCAACATCATGATCGGCACCATCGTATTCTTTGTGGCTCTGACGAAAATCGTGCCGTCACTTGCCGACAGGCTTGAAAAGAGAGGTGCTCACCGTGTTAAGTAAAATTCTTCTGTTGCTCGGCATTACGCTGATGTACTCGACCCCCTTGGTGTTCGGCGCACTGGGCGGCGTCATTTCGGAGCGCTCCGGCGTCGTCAACATCGGTATTGAGGGAATGATGACGGTAGGCGCGTTCACGGCGGCCGCGGTCAGCTATTTTACCGGCAGTCCGTGGCTCGGCCTGCTTGCGGCCGGTGCGGCGGGCGGCCTAATCTCCCTTTTGCACGCGGTGGCTTCCGTCACCTTTAAGGCGGACCAGACCATTTCCGGTATCGCCATCAATCTGATCGGACCGGGGCTGGCGCTGTTTTTCTGCCGCCTGATGTTCGACGACGCGACCATGACGCTTCCCGCAAAAACATTGCCGAAGCTGTTTGGGGAAAGCGGGTTTGCCGACAGCCCCTTGAAAAACCTGAATGTGGACGTCACGGTCGTGCTTGCGCTGGCGGTGTCCGCCGTCATGTGGTTCTTCCTTTACCGGACCAAATGGGGACTCCATGTGCGCTCGGTGGGCGAGCATCCCGCCGCGGCCGACACACTGGGTATTCATGTCAGCCGCGTCCGCTACCTGTGCGTGTTCGTATCCGGCGTTCTGGCCGGTTTCGGCGGCGCTTCCATGACGCTTGCCATTATCTCTCAGTTTACGCCGACCGCGATCAGCGGGCAGGGCTTCATCGCGCTGGCGGCCGTTATCTTCGGGAAATGGACTCCGTTCGGCGCTTACGGCGCATGCCTGCTCTTCGGTTTTGCGCAGGCTCTGACGATTGTGCTGGGCGGCGGCGACTTTGCCGTTCCGTCCCAGATTCTTGCGATGCTTCCGTACATTCTGACCATTGTGGTTCTGATTCTGTTCGTCGGCCGTTCGGTCGCCCCGAAGGCGGACGGCGAGCCCTATGAAAAGGGTGTAAGATAACGGGACTGCAGTATTGAAAATAAAAAAAGGAGATCATGAAAATGGATCACCGGGAAATACTGGAGAAAGTAGATCATACCCTGCTGACACAAACGGCGACATGGGAAGAAATCAGGCAGATCTGCGACGACGCGGTCAAATACCGCACCGCGTCGGTCTGCATCCCCGCCGCGTATGTGAAGCGCGCGAAGGAATACGTAGGCGGCAAAATGGCGGTCTGCACCGTAATCGGTTTTCCGAACGGCTATTCCACGACGGCGGTCAAGGTGTTTGAAACGAAGGACGCGATTCACAACGGCGCCGATGAAATCGATATGGTCGTCAATATCGGCTGGGTGAAAGACGGGCTTTTCGATTTGCAGTTGGACGAAATCCGGCAGGTAAAAGCCGCCTGCGGCGCGCGTATCCTGAAGGTCATTATTGAAACCTGTCTGCTGACGAAGGAAGAAAAGATAAAAATGTGCGAGGTAGTGACCGAATCCGGCGCGGATTTCATCAAGACCTCCACCGGCTTTTCGACGGCGGGCGCTACGTTTGAAGATGTCGCGCTCTTTGCCGCCCATATCGGGCCGAAGGTCAGAATCAAAGCCGCCGGCGGCATCAAAGCCATGGACGACGCGGAGAAATTCGTATCGCTCGGGGCTTCCCGCCTCGGCACGAGCAGGATTATCAAAATCATAAAAGATGAAGAGGCGCACGGATATTGACCGGCTCCCGGCAAATATGAAAATTCTGAGGAGCGGCGGCAGCCGTTCCTCAATTCTATCTACAGCAATTTCATTCATTTTGCGAGACGAAACACGTTCTTCCCCGCCTTCGGCGGGGAAGAACACAACCTTGTTGCCGGAACAACTGGAAATGCTATAGGAAAAAAGGTGAAGAGATGGAAGATTATAAAGAATTGGTTGCGGCGGCTGTTTCCGCCAGGGAAACGGCCTACACCCCCTACTCGGGATTCGGCGTGGGCGCGGCGCTGCTGACGAAAAGCGGAAAGATTTACAAGGGCTGCAACATTGAAAACGCGGCATTTACCCCTACGAACTGCGCCGAGCGCACGGCTTTTTTCAAAGCGGTCAGCGAGGGGGAGACGGAGTTCGACTGCATCGCGATTGTCGGCGGCAGAACCGGGGAACCCGTCGGCGGGCTTTGCCCGCCCTGCGGGGTCTGCCGTCAGGTCATGATGGAATTCTGCGACCCGGCGACCTTCCGGATCATTCTCGGGAAAAGCACGGAGCAGTGGGAGGTTTTCACGCTGAAGGATTTGCTCCCGCTCGGGTTCAGCAAGGCGGATATGGAGGAATAGAATGATCAACAATATTGTTTTCGACATGGGCCAGGTGCTGGTGGATTTTAATCCGGACTTTTTTATCAGCCACTATACCAGGGACCCGGAGGATATCCGCCTGATTCGTTCCAAGGTGTTTGAGACGGGCACATGGAAGGAGATTGACCGCGGCACCATTACGGAGGAGGACCTGATCGAGCCGGTCTGTTCGTGCCTGCCGGAGCGCCTGCACGGCGCCGCGACAGAGCTGCTGCTGAACTGGATCGATCACATGCAGGTCCTGGACAATATTCTGCCGCTGGTGCGCGAACTGAAGGAGAACGGCTATTCGCTGTATCTGCTTTCCAACGCGGGGAAAAAAATTCACAGCATAACGCCGAGAATTACGGCTCTGCAGTATTTTTCGGGTGTTTTCTTTTCGGCGGATTTCCACTGCATCAAACCGGATGAGGAAATCTACCGGAAGTTTTTCAAGGAGTTTTCGCTCGATCCGCGCGAGTGTTACTTTATCGACGACCGCGCGGACAATGTGGAAGCGGGAAGAAAGCTCGGCATGGAAGGGCACTGCTACGAAGGGGACCCGGACGTGCTCCGTACGGCCCTTCGGGAAAACGGAATCTTCCTGCTGGATAAAATGATCGTAGGAAGGTGACTGAAAATGAGAATGTATGATATCATTGCGAAAAAACGCGACGGCGGGTCGCTCTCCGACGAGGAAATCCGGTTCTTTATCAACGGCTATGTCAAAGGGGAGATTCCGGATTATCAGGTATCCGCTCTGCTGATGGCAATTTATTTTCGGGGGATGACGGACAGGGAAACGGCCTCCCTGACCATGTGCATGGCCAACTCCGGCGAAACCGTGGATTTGTCCTCCATAGACGGCGTCAAGGTGGATAAACACAGCACCGGCGGAGTCGGCGATAAGACCACATTGATTATTTCTCCGATCGTCGCGTCCCTGGGGGTGCGCGTCGCGAAAATGAGCGGGCGCGGGCTTGGCCACACCGGCGGCACGGTGGACAAAATGGAAGCCATTCCGGGCATGCAGACCTCCATTGACCGTGAAAAATTCTTCGATATTGTACGGAAGGTGGGCGTCAGCGTGATCGGCCAGTCCGGCAATCTGGTGCCCGCGGATAAAAAGCTTTACGCGCTGCGCGACGTTACCGCGACGATTGAAAGCATTCCGCTGATTGCTTCCAGTATCATGAGCAAAAAAATCGCGGCCGGCTCCGACTGCATCCTGCTGGACGTCAAAACCGGGAGCGGCGCTTTTATGAAAACGGTGGACGATTCCATCCGGCTGGCGCAGGCAATGGTGGCGATCGGCGAGCATGTCGGGCGCAGGACCATCGCGCTGATCACCGACATGGACCGTCCGCTCGGAAACGCCATCGGCAACTCGCTGGAAATCAGGGAGGTCTGTGAAACGCTCAAGGGACGCGGGCCCGGAGACCTCACGGAAATCTGTCTGGAGCTTGCCGCCAACATGCTGTTTCTGGCGGGCAGGGGAAGTATGGAAGCGTGTAAAAAGCTTGCCGGACGCCAGATCGGCAACGGCGAGGCCTTTGCAAAGCTCAAGGAAATGGTCGCGGCGCAGGGCGGTGACACCGCCGTTTTAGACGACGGCGCAAGATTTACACAGGCAAAGGTCAAATATGACGTTCCGGCGCTGAGCGAAGGGTATCTCTACTCCATGAATACGGAGCAGTGCGGGATCGCTTCCGTCGAGCTGGGCGCGGGGCGCGAGAAGAAAGAGGATTCCATCGATTTCAGCGCGGGCATCCTGCTCCGCAAAAAGATCGGGGATTACGTCAAGGAAGGCGACGTGATCGCGGAGTTTTACTCTTCCTCTCTGGACAAATGCAGGGAAGCGGAAAAGCTGTTTGAAAGCGCGGTTTCCATCCGCCCGGAAAAACCCGCGTTTGTCCCGGTGATTCACGGCCGGGTGACCGTGGACGGCGTAGAAAAATACTAAAAATTCAGGCCCTTACTGAATCTTTCAGTAAGGGCCCTATAGCAATTCCATTTCAGTTTGCGAGACAAAACGCGTTTCTCCCCCGCCTTTGGCGGGGGAGAAACGCAATCCTGTTGCAGAATCAACTGGAAATGCTGTAATCGTAAAGCTTGGAGTGGGGATTTTTCTTATTTTTTGATCGATTCGATTCCGGCAATCAAAGTCGCTTCGTCGATCGCTCCCTGATAGGCGTTCACAATATAGCCGCCCCGGTCGATAAAGATCGTGTCCGGAATGGCTGAAATTCCGTAAGTATTGGCGGCCTGCTGCTCATTGTCAAAGTAAACGGGGAATTCAAAGCCCTGCTCTTTTACATAATTCTGCCCTTTTTCCTGCGTTTCCCGCTGACCGTCCACCAGATCGATCATCAGAAAGACCACGCCGTCTTTTTCCTTCTGGTACTGGCTGTTGAAATGCGGCATTTCTCCCTTGCACGGCGGGCACCAGGAGGCCCAGAAATTCAGCACAACGGGTTTCCCCTGAAAGTCCGACAGCCTGACCTTGTTGCCTTTTTCATCGAATACGGTAAAATCGGGAGCCTGTGTTTTCCCGCTTTCTCCCGCGGAGCCGCCTGTTTCAGACGATGCCGGCAGATTTGGCCGGAACCGGTTGGATAACGTGTTGTAGGCATAGTAAACGACGGCGAAGAATACCACGAACGCGAGAAATCCCAGCAAAATTTTTCCGTTTGTTTTCATATCGTACTCCTCAAAAAGTAAATAGGGACAAAAAGCAGCCCATAAGTCCGGTCGCCATCATCAGGCCGACGACGACGAGCAATCCGCCCGAAATCATGCCGATGATCCGGTAGTTCCTTTTGATAAAGTCAAACGCGGACATGAGGCGGTCGATCAAAACAGCGCTGATCAGAAAGGGAATCCCCAACCCAAGCGAAAACGAGAGAAGCATAAAAATGCCTTTCATGCTTTCCCCGCTCGAAGCGGCGAGCATCAGAGCGGAGCCTAAAAACGCGCCTACGCAGGGGGTCCAGCCAATGGAAAAGATCACGCCGAACAGAATGGAGGCCCCAAAATCCATATTTCGCTTTTTAAAATTCAACTGCCGGTTTCCATTCAGAAAAGGGATTTTGATCAGCCCCATAAAGTTTAACCCGAATAGGATGACGACAATACCGGTGACAAGATTCACCGCGGTGTGATATTCTTTCAGAAAGCTCCCGACCGTCCCCGCGAAAGCACCCATTGCCGTAAACACAAAGGTGAAGCCAAGTACAAACCCAAGGGAATTCCGAATGACCGGGGCCTTTTGATTCTGAATCTCCTGTCCCGCAAAATAGGAAATATAGATCGGCAGCATTGGTAAGAGGCAGGGAGAAATAAATGTGATGATCCCTTCCAGAAATGAAATCAGATAATCCATGGTCTCTCCTTTCTTTCCTACAGCGATTCCATTTCAATTTGCGAGATAAAACACGTTCTTTCCCCCGCCGAAGGCGGGGGAAAGAACACAATCTTGTTGCAGAATCAACCGTAAATACCGTAAACTTGTGTTTTCCATTTGTATTTTTTCCAAAGTGTGTATATTCATGATAACATATAAAATCTTCCGGCTCGGTGATCAGGTCACATTCCGGCCCAAATGAGACGAAAAAGGTATCCTCCGCCGGCTGCGGGGGATACCTTTTTTGCTGCAGCCCGGACAACCCGCGGCGCGGGAAAGGCTTTAAGCGTCCAGCCCTTCAAACTGCATATTGTAGTACTTTGCGTAGATGCCGTTTTTCTCAATCAGTTCCTGGTGGGTGCCGCGTTCCTCAATGCCTTCGTCGCCGATCACAATGATTTCATCCGCGTTGCTGATGGTGCTGAGCCGGTGGGCGATCACGATGGTGGTCCTGTCCTTGGACAGCTCCTCCAGCGAATTCTGGATATGACGCTCGCTTTCGTTGTCCAGCGCGCTGGTCGCTTCGTCCAGAATCAGGATTTTCGGATTTTTCAGAAAGACGCGGGCAATGGCCAGACGCTGCTTCTGCCCGCCGGAAAGGCGCGTGCCGCGTTCGCCCACATAGGTGTCGTAGCCGTCGTCAAGCCCCGCGATAAAGTCGTGGATATTCGCGCTCTTTGCGGCGGCGATGATTTCCTCATCCGTCGCGTCCGGTTTGCCGTAGGCAATGTTTTCTTTGATGCTGCCCGCAAACATGTAGACGTCCTGCTGGACGATCCCGATTGCGCTGCGCAGGGATTTCAGCCTGATATCGCGCACATCCGTGCCGTCGATCGTTACGCTTCCGGCGGTCACGTCGTAAAAACGGGGCAAAAGGGAGCAAAGGGTGGTTTTGCCGCCGCCCGAAGGCCCGACCAGCGCCACGGTTTTTCCCGCCTCAATCGAAATATTGATATTTTCCAGCACGTCGTTCGCGGAATCGTAACTGAACGAGACGTTTTCATACCGGATGTCGCCTTTCACGTCCTTCAGCTCGACCGCGCCGGGCCGGTCGACAATCTCCGGTTCCGTTTCCACCACTTCGATAAAGCGCTTGAAGCCGGAGTAGCCCTTCTGGAACTGTTCGGTAAATTCGATCAGTATGTCGATGGGGTTGATAATAATGTTGATGTACAGGGCATAGACAGCCAGATCGGCAACGTGCAGGGAACCCTGCGCAATAAACAGGCCCCCGCTGACCAGCACGGTCAGGAAGAGAAGTCCCTCAAAAAATGAGGTGCCCGCGCGGAAGCTTCCCATCACCCGGTAGCTGCTCTCTTTTGAGTCCAGAAATTTCAGGTTGCTTTCGTTGAATTTTGCCTGTTCCAGCTCCTCGTTGCCAAAGCTTTTTACCACCCGGATGCCGGCCAGGCTGTCCTGCACGCGGGAATTGACGCCCGCGATTTTTTTGCGGTTGTCCATGAACACCGCACGCATTTTCCGGTTCTGGTGGATGCTGAAAACAATCATAATCAGCGTTACTCCCAGCAGAATCAGAGTCATCGGGACGTTGATGATCATCATCAGCGCAAAGCTTCCCACGATTTTCAAAAGCGAAATCAGAATGTTTTCCGGCCCGTGGTGGGCAAGCTCGCTGATGTCGAACAGGTCGGACACAAGCTTGCTCATCATTTCCCCGGTGTTGTTGCGGTCGTAATACGAAAAGGAAAGGCGCTGCAGGTGGTCAAACAGGTCCTGCCTCATGTCGCTTTCCATTCTGGCGCCCATGACGTGTCCCCAGCTGGTAATGTAGTACTGGCAGCCGAGGCGGATCAGCTCCATGGCCAGAAGGCCCGCCGCAATCCACGGGAGATTTTCCAAAATGGTGTGTGCTTCCCGCGCGAACAGACCCTTTGTCAGAAAATTCAGAATCTGCGGAAACGCGACGTCAACTGCCGACACGATCAGCGCACAGAACATATCGAAGTAAAACATTCCCCGGTATGGTTGGTAGTATCTTATAAATTTTTTAAAAATCGACATTGCATGCTCCCTAATATCATTTCTTCCGTTACTGTTTTTCGGGTTCTCCGTATTCCTCTCCGAACGTATCGACGGTAACGCTCTTCATGATTTCGTCTTCATACGGCTTATCCCTGTAGTCGCGGCGAACCGACACAATGCGCTCCGCCTCTTCCATTCCCTCGGTCACCTTGCCGAAAGCGGCGTATTCCCCGTCAAGGTGCGGCGCGTCGGCAACCATGATAAAGAACTGGGACCCCGCGCTGTTCGGGCTCATGGACCTCGCCATGGAAATGACGCCCTTCACGTGCTTCAGGTCGTTCTGAAAACGGTTGGAGCGGAATTCGCCTTTGATGCTGTAGCCGGGGCCGCCCATTCCGGTGCCTTCCGGGTCGCCTCCCTGGATCATGAATTCGGGAATCACGCGGTGAAAGATGGTTCCGTCATAAAATCCTTTTTTGACAAGGGAAATAAAGTTCTTTACGGTGTTCGGAGCAATTTCGGGATAAAGCTCAATTTTTATCGTGCCGCGGCCCGTTTGAATGGTAACAATTGGATTTTTCATAATCTTCCTCCATCAATTCTGTAAAAAGTCATATCCCTATTATAGCGGGAATC
Organism: Caproiciproducens sp. CPB-2; assembly: GCF_036287215.1. Taxonomy (NCBI): domain Bacteria; kingdom Bacillati; phylum Bacillota; class Clostridia; order Eubacteriales; family Acutalibacteraceae; genus Caproiciproducens; species Caproiciproducens sp. CPB-2. Next base: position 2,175,465 of record NZ_CP142860.1, on the reverse strand, counting down.
CGGGCTTCCTTCAAGGCATATTTTTGATAGAAGAAGTATTGTGCTTCCACCGTCTCTTATGCTTTTTACGGAAGCTCTGAGGAAAATTATTTACTCTTTTCGATATGAATATGATATAATAACCCCAAAAGCTTTGACCGAAAATGAACGGTTCCTCCGGCGGGCCGGAGGCGGAAATAAAAAATGGGGGATGAATGATTGAAGCTGATATCATGGAATGTCAACGGGCTTCGCGCCTGTTTGAACAAGGGCTTTACGGACTATTTTCAATCGGCCAACGCCGACGCCGTGTGCATTCAGGAAACGAAAATGCAGCCGGAGCAGGCGGAAATCGTTTTGCCGGGCTACCGGCAGTACTGGAATTCCGCGGAAAAGAAGGGCTATTCCGGCACGGCTGTTTTTACCAGGATGGAACCTCTTTCCGTCGGTTACGATATCGGCGACCCGGAGCATGTCGGCGAGGGGCGTTCCATCACGCTGGAATTTGAGGATTTTTACCTTGTGACGGTGTATACGCCCAATTCCCAGCGGGACCTGGTGCGCATCGAGTACCGGATGCGCTGGGAGGACGCTTTCCGCGCCTATCTGAAACAGCTCGACGCGAAAAAACCGGTCGTTGTGTGCGGGGACATGAATGTGGCACATAATGAGATCGATCTGAAAAATCCGAAGACGAATGTCGGCAACGCGGGCTTCTCCTTCGAGGAACGCGAAAAGATGTCGGAACTGCTCGCCGCCGGGTTTACGGACACCTTCCGTTACCTGCACCCGGAGGAAACGGGCGCCTATACGTGGTGGTCGTATATGTTTAAGGCAAGGGAGAAAAACGCGGGGTGGCGGATCGATTATTTCCTTGTGTCCGACTCCATCCGCGACAGAATCGAGGCCAGCAGCATACACCCGGAGGTGATGGGCAGCGACCATTGCCCGGTCGAGCTTATTTTGTCCATGAAAAATACACAGACGGGAGAATAGAGGATGCAACTGATATTTTACGGTGCGGACAAAGAAGTCACCGGAAGCTGCCATTGCTTACTTGTAAACGGAAAAAAGATTTTGATCGACTGCGGCCTGCAGCAGGGCGCCGATGAGGACGACAACCACAGGCTGCCTTTTTATGCGTCCCAGATCGATTATGTTATCGTAACGCACGCGCATATTGACCACAGCGGACGGCTGCCGCTTCTGGTCAAGAACGGCTACGACGGGAAAATGTACGCGACCGGGGCGACCTGCAAGCTGCTTTCCATCATGCTGCGCGACAGCGCCCATATACAGGAGATGGACGCGATCAACGAGAACCGGAAGGGAAGGCGCGCCGGGCGCGAACCGGAGGAGCCGATTTACACCGTGGAGGACGCGCAGGAAACGCTGAACCGGCTGGTCCCGTTTTCCTACGGGGAAATGGTGGAGCTTTGCGAAGGGGTCCGTTTCCGCTTTACGGACGCCGGTCACCTGCTCGGCTCCGCGGCGGTGGAGATGTGGCTGACGGAGCACGGCGAGACGAAAAAAATCGTCTTTTCCGGGGACATCGGCAACAAAAATCAGCCGATCATCCGCGATCCGCAGTATATCCGGGAAGCGGATTATGTGGTGATGGAATCGACCTACGGCGACCGCGATCATGAAAAGATGGACGACTATGTCCCGAAGCTCGCCGAGGTTTTCGATAAAACCCTTTCCGCCGGGGGCAACGTGGTCATCCCCAGCTTTGCGGTCGGCCGTACGCAGGAGCTGCTTTACTATATCCGTGAGATGAAGGAACGCGGCCTTGTCAAAAACAACCCGGATTTCCCGGTTTATGTGGACAGCCCGCTTGCGGCGGAAGCAACCAAAATCTACGGCGGCAATCTGGACGGTTACGCCGACGATGCCGCCGTCAAGGTCATCAGGGCCGGATTTGAGCCGATTCATTTTTCCAACCTGAATATCTGCGCCAGCGTGGAGGAATCCAAAGCGCTGAATATGGATAACGTACCCAAGGTCATCATTTCCTCCAGCGGGATGTGCGAAGCCGGACGAATCCGCCACCACCTCAAGCATAATCTGTGGCGGCCGGAATGCGCGGTCGTGTTTGTGGGCTATCAGGCCAACGGCACCCTCGGCAGAATGCTGGTCGACGGGATCGATCAGGTGAAGCTTTTCGGCGAGGAAATCACGGTACAGGCGCATATTTACAATTTCCGTGCGCTTTCCGCGCACGCGGACCGGTCGGGCCTGATCCAGTGGATCCGGGCGTTTGACCCCAAGCCGAAGCGCGTGTTTGTGGTACACGGAGAACTGCAGGTCAGCGAGATGTTCGGCGACACCCTGCGGCAGCTGGGGTACAACGCGATTGTCCCCAATTTTGAAGCCTCCTTTGACCTGGCGGAAAACAGCGTTCTGGAAGAGGGCGTCGCGCCGGAGCTGCGCAGCCCGCGCAGGGAGGACAGGGGAAAGAAATTCTCCGCTCCGTTTGCCCGCCTGATGGAGGCCGGAAAACGGCTGATACAGGTGATACAGCGAAACGAGGGCGGCGCGAACAAGGATCTTGCCAAATTTGCCGACCAGATCAACGCGCTGAGCGAGAAATGGAACCGGTAATCCGATTTCACAGGACGGTAAAATCCCCAGCCGGCAGCAATGCCGGCTGGGGATGCGTTTTACAGGAGTTTTTCTGTCAGTTTTCCTTTTTCAGCAGGTCGCGGATTTCCGTCAGCAAAGCTTCTTCGCGGCTGATTTCCGGGGCGGCGGGCGGGGCCTCTTCCTTTTTCCGCTTCAGACGGTTGGACGCCTTGATGACCAGGAAAATGGAAAAAGCGACAGCGATGAAATCCAGTACCGTCTGCAGGAAATTTCCGTAACGAATCATGATCGGTTCGGTGCCTTTCAGCGCCGCGGGGACGGTCACCGCCAAAGCCGTCAGGTTGATTCTGCCGGTAACCAGAGAAAGCACGGGCGTAATGATGTCGGCAACCAGCGAGGACACGATTTTTCCGAACGCGGCGCCTATGACAACGCCGACCGCCATATCCATGACGTTCCCGCGCATGGCAAATTCTTTAAATTCACTGACTAATTTTTTCATGATTTTTTCTCCGTCTCTTCCTCCGTTTGTGCGGCCAGCTTCTCCCTGGCGACGGCCAGCATCAGCTTGATTCTGTTTTCCTGATTGACGCGCGTCGCGCTCGGGTCGTAGTCGATGGGGACAATATTGGACCGTTCGTCCACCGCTTTGATCCGGTGGATCATGCCTTTGCCGCAGATATGGTTCGGCAGGCAGCCGAACGGCTGTGTGCACACGATATTCTCATAGCCCTGCTCGACCAGCTCCAGCATTTCCGCGGTCAGAAGCCAGCCTTCGCCCATCTTGTTGCCGTAGCCGATGACGTTCTTCACCAGGCTTTTCGTGTGGGCGTAGGGCTCCGGCGCCAGAAAGCGGGGTTCGGTTTTCACCGCGCGGATCAGGATGTCCTGCATTTTCAGCAGATAGTCCATCAACGCCTTGACGACCACGTACTTTGCCCTGCTCCCGCCGTAAAGCTTGATATCCTCCAGCCGGTTGTCGACCTTGAAAAGGCCGAAATTCAGGATGCCCGGCACGTTTACCTCACAGTCCTGCTCCGCGAGAAAATCCTCCAGATGGTTGTTGCCCAGCGCGGAGTATTTCACATAGATTTCCCCGACGATGCCGACCTTGATTTTCGGCCTGCGGTCGATTTCGATCTGCGCGAAATCGCGGACGATTTTATGGAGGTTTTCTTTCAGCTGTTTCAGCGACAGGCCCTGCCCGTGATTGAACTGCTCCGTCAGGGCCTCCGTCCATTTTCTGACCGTCCGGCCGCTCTCGCCGGGGACCGACTCGTATGCCTTCGTCTGGTTGTCCAGCAGCATCAGCGCGTCGCCGTAGACAAGCCCCGCGATAAATTTCCGCAGCATCGGCAGGGTCAGCGTAAATCCGGGGTTGCTTTCCAGCCCGGACATATTGAGCGAAACAACCGGAACCCGTTCCAGCCCGGCCTTTTTCAGCGCCTTGCGCAGAAGGTGGATATAGTTGGACGCGCGGCAGCCGCCGCCCGTCTGGGTAATAATCAGCGCGGTGCGGTCCAGGTCGTATTTCCCCGAATGAAGCGCGTCGATAAACTGGCCGATGACCAGCAAAGCGGGGTAACAGGTATCGTTATGGACATATTTCAGGCCCTCCTGCACGACGTTCGGGCCGTCGTTCGTCAAAAGCTCCACATGGTATCCGCAGTTGTTCAGCACGTTTACGATCAGCTGAAAATGGATCGGCGCCATCATGGGGCAGAGGATGGTATATTCCTTTTTCATTTCCTTTGTAAAAAGCAAGCGCCCGTCCTTGCTGAATTTCAGTTCCGCCAAAGAATCACCTCATTTCTCCAGAGCGGCAAAGAGGCTGCGCAGCCTGATCTTTACCGCGCCGAGATTCGTAATTTCATCGATCTTGATCTGTGTGTAAATTTTGTCGTTCGCTTCCAGAATGCTGCGTACCTCGTCGGTGGTAATGGCGTCTACGCCGCAGCCGAACGAAACGAGCTGGACAAGGTTCATGTCGGGCTTGTCGCCGATGTATTCGGCGGCCGCGTACAGCCTTGCGTGATAGGTCCACTGGTTCAGAACCGTGGTGTGGAAGCGTGTTACCTTATTACTCAGAACATCTTCCGAGATGACCGCCGCGCCCAGGCTGACGATCAGCTTGTCGATGCCGTGGTTGATTTCCGGGTCAAGATGGTAGGGTCTTCCGCTCAGGACGATGATCGGCTTGTGCTGCTTCCGCGCTTCGGCAATGATCCGGTCGCCCTTTTCGTGTACCTTCGCGAAATACCCGTCGTATTCGCGGTACGCTTCTTTTGCCGCTTCTTTCACCTTGGAAAGGGAGATATCGTCAAAATACCCGGAAAGAATTCCGTGCATTTTTTTCGGGAAATCGCGCTTTCTGTGGATTCCCACATAGTCGTGGATCAGGCGGAAGCCTTCCGGCATGCTCATGTTTGCGGAAATGACTTCCGGATAATAGGCGACGACGGGACAGTTGTAGTGGTTGTCACCCAGACCCTCGTCGAAATTATACGACATGCAGGGGTAAAAAATATTTTTAACGCCCTCGTCGATCAAAGCCTGCACATGTCCGTGCATCAGCTTTGCGGGGAAGCAGACCGTGTCGGAAGGAATGGTGCTCTGGCCCTCGATGTAAAGCTCCCTGCTGGAAAGGGGAGAGAGCGTTACCTCAAAGCCGAGCCTGGTAAAGAAGGTATGCCAGAAGGGGAGCAGCTCATAGAGATTCAGCCCCATCGGAATGCCGATTTTGCCCCTTCTGCCCGGTACGGGCCGGTAGGAGCGCAGCAGGCCGAGCTTATAGGCGTACATGTTGAGCTCGTCCCCCGACGTGCGCTTCGTCACCGGCTTTTCGCAGCGGTTTCCGCCGATAAAGCGCCGGGTGCCGCCGAAAACGTTGATGGTCAGCCGGCAGTGGTTGTTGCACAGCCCGCAGGAGGTGACCCTGACGTCGTGCTGGAAGTTTTCCAGCTCCTCCCTGCCGATGATCGTACTCTGCCCCTTTGAATGGGCTCTGGCGTAGATCCCCGCGCCGTAAGCGCCCATCAGGCCGGAAATATCCGGACGGGAAACGTTGACGCCCAGCTCATTTTCAAACACGCGCAGCACCGCGTCGTTCAGAAAGGTGCCGCCCTGTACGACGATGTTGCGGCCCAGCTCTTCGGCCGAAGCCGCGCGGATGACCTTGTAGATCGCGTTTTTCACCACGCTGACGGAAAGGCCGGCGGAAATATCCTCGGTGGTCGCGCCGTCCTTCTGCGCCTGCTTGACCTGCGAATTCATGAATACGGTGCAGCGGGAACCCAGATCCACCGGGTGCTTCGCAAACAGGCCCAGCTTCGCGAAATCCTCTATTTCATAGCCGAGCGTGTTGGCGAAGGTCTGTAAAAAAGAACCGCAGCCGGAGGAGCAGGCTTCGTTCAGAAAGATGTTGTCGATTGCTCCGTTGCGGATTTTAAAGCATTTCATATCCTGTCCGCCGATGTCGATGACAAAATCGACGTCGGGCAGAAAACATTTGGCAGCCGTAAAGTGCGCCACCGTTTCCACGATGCCGAAGTCAATATTGAAGGCGTTTTTCAGAAGCTCCTCGCCGTAGCCCGTCACGGCGCCCGCGGCGATCCGGATTTTCGGGAAACGGTCGGAAAGGCTGAGCAGGTATTCCCGGATAATCGGCACCGGGTTGCCCGAATTGCCGCGGTATATGGAATCCAGCACCTCGCCGTCTTTGCCGAGCAAAACGGCCTTTACCGTGGTGGAACCCGCGTCGATCCCGAGGTACGCGTCGCCCGTGTAGGTTTCCGCGCTGCCGCGCGGCGCTTTGCATTCGGCGTGGCGGCGAGTAAAGGCGTCGTAATCCGCCTGTGTTTCAAACAGCGGGGGAATGGAAAGAAAGTTCGCCGTCTTGCCGTAGGCGGCGATGCTTTCGAGAGCGGTTTCCAGGTCGATTTCGGTGTCGCTGCTCAGCGCCGCCCCCAGCGCTACATAATAAAGGGAATTTTCGGGGCATACGCCCTGCGTTTTCAGCGCCTGGTCAAAGCTTGCGCGCAGCTGCGGCAAAAAGGTGAGCGGCCCGCCCAGATAAATCACTTTTCCGGCGATTTTCCGGCCCTGTGCCAGCCCCGCGATCGTCTGGTTCGCCACGGCGGCGAAGATGCTCGCCGAAATGTCGCTTTTGCGCGCGCCCTGGTTCAGCAGGGGCTGCACGTCCGACTTTGCGAACACGCCGCAGCGCGAGGCAATGGTGTATATTTTCTCGTACTGCTCCGCCAGCCGGTCCATTTCGTCCAGCGAGATATTCAACAGAGTCGCCATCTGGTCAATAAAGGCGCCGGTTCCTCCGGCACAGGAGCCGTTCATGCGGACCTCCATGCCGCCGGATAAAAACAGCATTTTCGCGTCTTCTCCGCCGAGCTCGATAATGACGTCCGCGTCGGGAATCAGCTTTCCGATCGCCACGCGGGTGGCGTAAACCTCCTGAATAAACGGCAGCTTGCAGGACTGTGAAATCCCCATTCCGGCGGAACCGGAAACCGTAAGCCGGGCCTTCGCGCCTTTGAGGAGTTCGTGATCGATTCTTGTGAGAAGCTCCGACATTTTTTGCGTAATCTGGGAAAAATGCCTCTCATAAGATTGATACAGGATTTGATTGCCGTCGTCAAGCACCACGCATTTGATCGTGGTGGAGCCGACATCTAAGCCGATTTTCATAAAATGCCACCGTTTCTGATTATATTATTCCATGAACGATAATAATACATTTTAGCCTAAAATAGTCCACATTGTCAAGCGACAGACTTTATAAATCTGGGGGTGTTCCGCACCTGTCCGTCGGTGAAAATTTTCGTTCCTTCCGCGGCGGGGCACGGATTTCGACAGGTTTGCTCTTCCCACCGGCGGGACTGTATGGTACAATTATTATAAAAGAATGCTAAATATTGTTATTCCTGAAATCAGATGATAAACGATATTTTACCAACATTTAAAGCAGGCTTAACATCGTGTCCGGACCTTTGTGATGCGGCCGGACGGAAAAACCGGGTCGGCTTTCGTTTTTATGAAAGGGGTGGTCGGTTTGCATGCGGATGCTGTGCGGGAAAATTCAGAGGGGCGGAAGCTGGTGCTCGTCTTTTTCGGTTCCCCCAACAGGGACGGGACTACCGCGAAGCTTCTGAACGAATTTCTGAAGCCGCTGGAAGGGAATACGCGGATCGAGACCGTAAGCGCCTATGAGCGGAACATTGCGCCCTGTATCGCCTGCAACGCCTGCGTCGGGGAAGAAAGATGCTCGCAGCCGGACTTTGACGACATTGACGCGCTGATCCGCGCCGCGGACGTGATCGTCGTCGCCACGCCGGTTTACAACCTCGGCCTGCCCGCGCCGCTCAAGGCGATTGTCGACCGTACGCAGCGGTATTTCGCGGCCCGGTTTTCCCTCGGCATCAGGGATCCGATTGAAAAGCATAAGCTGGCCGCGGTGCTGGTTACCTGCGGCTCCAAGGACTGCGAGGGAGCGGAAATCATTGCCCGCCAGCTGAAGCTGGCGTTTTCCGCCGTCAATACCTCGCTCGCGGGCATGGCCGTCTGGCCGGGAACGGATTTTGACGAAGGCCGCGAAACGTTTGAAAAAGCGCGGAATTCCGCCCGGGAGCTGGCGCTTGCTATAGAGTGTGAATTGTGATATCATAAAATGTAACCTATTATTTGGGAGGAAAAAATATGTCTGGCCATTCAAAGTGGAATAACATCAAACGTAAAAAAGAAAAGACAGACGGTGCCAAGGCGAAAGTATTTACAAAAATCGGCCGCGAGCTTGCCGTAGCGGTAAAAGAGGGCGGCGGCCCGGACCCCAACGCCAACTCGAAATTAAAGGACTGCATTGCCAAGGCGAAGGCCAACAATGTGCCTAATGACAATATTGAACGCATTATCAAAAAAGCTGCCGGAGACGGGGACGATACCAAGTATGAAACCATTACATACGAGGGATACGGCCCGAACGGCATCGCGGTCATTGTGGAAACGCTGACCGACAACCGCAACCGCACCGCCGGCGACGTCCGCCATTATTTCGACAAATTCGGCGGCAACCTCGGTACCACCGGCTGTGTTTCGTTTATGTTCGCCCAAAAGGGACTGATCGTCGTCGAAAGGGAAGGCCTTGAGGAAGACAAGGTCATGGAGGACAGCCTGGAAGCGGGCGCGTCCGATTTTCAGGCGGACGAGGACGTCTTTGAAATCTATACCGAGCCGGAGGACTTCAGCGGCGTGCGCGACGACCTTGAAAAGAAAGGCTATGAGTTTGTTTCCGCGGAAGTGGAGATGGTGCCGAACACCTATACCACGCTGACCGACGAAGAATCCGTTACCAAAATGCAGCGTCTGCTCGATGCCCTTGAGGACAACGACGACGTGCAAAATGTTTGGCACAACTGGGATAATCCGGATATGGACGACTAAGAATAATAGAAAGTTTTTCCATATTTGTGAAACATGGAGGAAGCAAGATGACTGGCTTTGACAATCTATGCATGAACTGCATGTCCGATACAAACGGCAAACCCGAATGTTCCAACTGCGGCTTCAGTTCTTCCGAGCCACAAATGCGCCATGCGCTTCCGTACAGGACCAGACTGCAGAACCGGTATATCGTCGGCCGCGCGAAAAAGAGCAACGGCGAAGGAATTACCTATATCGGCTACGATACGGTTCTGAACATACCGATTGAGCTGCGCGAGTTTTTTCCGCAGACCCTGTGCGAAAGACCCGCCAACGGGACGGATATCCGTGTGATCGGCGGCAGCGAGATCATCTTTGACGAATGTCTCGCCGCTTTTCTGAATTATTCCAGGGAGATCGCGCACATGCGCGAGCTTTCCGCCATCGTACAGATTTACGATATCTTTGAAGAAAATCATACGGCCTATACCGTTTCCGAGTGGAGCGAAAGCATTACGCTCCGCTATTTTGTCGAGCGCAGCGGCGGCAACCTCGGCTGGAACGCCGCCCGTCAGCTCTTTATGCCCGTTCTGTCCGCGCTCAGCTCGATGCAGGCGGCGGGGATCAGGCATCTTGGCATTTCTCCCGATACCCTGAATATCATGCAGGACGGCAGGATGAAGCTCGGCAGCTTCTGCATCGGCGCCGTCCGGCGGATGGACACGGATCTGCCGCCGGACCTTGTTCCCGGCTGCGCCGCCATAGAGCAGTATGTGATGGACTATGTCCCCAACGAATCGACGGATGTCTATGGCTTTGCCGCGTCCCTGTTTTTCGCCCTGACGGGCACCATGCCGCAGGAAGCCTTAAAAAGGCGCAACGATATGCGGCTTTTGATTCCGACCAGCATTATGCGCAGCCTGCCGCCCCACGTGGTGACGGCGATGGCCAACGCGCTGCAGGTTTCCCCGGACAAACGCACCCCCACCTTTGAACGGCTGCGCGCCGAGCTTTCCGCCGCGCCGACCGTCACGGCGACCATTGAGGATACCCAGAGAATCCACAGGTCCGCCCCTGAGCCGGAGGAGGACGACGGAAAAAAGGGCGTTCCCAATTTCGTATGGGTGATCCTGACCTGTGTGGCGGCGCTGATCGTGTTCACCATCGTGGGGATTATCTGGATTTCCAACACCGGGCGGGGGGATACGGAAACGCTCGCCTCGGAAGCCTCCCAGATTGAGTCCGCGGCCGCGGATTCGCTGGAAATGACGATGGATTCCGTGGATTCCGCGGATTCCGCCGACCCGAATCTGATCGAAGCGCCCGATCTGGTCGGCCAGGTTTTTCGGGAGCAGACCAATTCGGGAGAATCCTCCTCCAGCCAGGACTATCAGGTGCTTCTGTCCAGCAAGCAGTTCAGCGACACCATTCCCGAGGGCAGCATCATTTCCCAGTCGCCCGTCGCGGGCACGAAAATGGCGCGGGGAACGGCGATCGTAGTCGTTGTCAGCGAAGGGGCCGCCGTGCGCACGCTTCCGCCGATCGCCGGAAAAACGCTTGCGGAAGCTTCGGAAGCGGTCACCTCGGCCGGCTTTACGCCCACTAAAACGGAGGAATACAGCTCCGACGTGGAAAAAGGGATGGTCGTCGGCTACAAGGATGTGCGGGAGGGCAGCCAGATGGCCTACGGGTCCCAGGTCGCCATTGTCGTCAGCAAAGGGCCTGCGCCGGACGGCGCTTCCGGCACTGCTTCCGATTCGGCTCCCTGAGTGCGGCGCTGCCTGAACAGCCGTTTTGAGTATCGATGAAAAAAGGAGCCTTTCAGCCGGTTCCTTTTTTTGCGCGGTATTCGGCAAGCAGCAGGTCGACCATCCGGCCGTAGCTTTTTACGCCGTCCGTCTGCTTGTTGGCTTTCAGATACGAATCGTTGACCTGGTTGGCGGCGGTGGCGACCGGCCCCTCAAACTGCTTCCAGTACGCGGAATTGTTTTCCAGATCGCGCCTGACGCCGTCGCTCAGGGTCCCGTAGATCTGATTTGCCGCCGACGGGTCCGTGCCGGAAAGCGCGTTGGAAGCGTAGATGTAGGCGAGCATCGTCCCCGAATACCGGAAATCCGTGTCCCCACTTTTTTCACAGGCAAGGTAGCCGATGAAATTTGCCTCGTCCTCGCGCATATATCCGCGCAGATGGGAAAGCTCGTGGCACATGGTCAGCGGGATGGAATAATCGGGGATATCCACGTTGACATTCGCTTCAAAGGTAAACGGGAAAAAGATGCCCGTAGTGTCACAGTAGGACATCAGCCGGGAGAAAAACACCGGCTTCGGCGGGCCGTACCCCGCGCGCAGAAGCGGATAGTCCCCGCTGACCGCGTCAAACGCCGTTCTCGCCTTTTTTGCCGTCGCCTCCATATCCTCCATGTTCAGCCGCATGACGGAATTCCGGTCGGTCCGGACTCCTTTCCGTAACTCGTTTGCCCGATTGGCAAGGCCGGTACAGAGCGCCGTCAGCTCGACTTTGGACGAAGGCCGGATTTCCAGCCCGCAGGTCTGCGAGAAGGGGTAGCGGTAATAATTGATTCCGCAGGAAACCACAAACGCAAAATACAGCACACTGGCAATGCATATCAGGTTAATTGCGAAAAGAGAAAATATTTTTCTTCGTTTTCCGCGGTTATGTATGATTTTGGCAATAAAGAAAATCATATAAAAAACGGCGCCCGCGCAAAGAAGGACAATCAGGACCTCCATAACGGAAAACGGGGCAAGGGAAGTGACGCGGTTCACCCCGCGCGACAAAACGGGATAAATGGTGTTCGCGTACCATTCCGCAAAATCGGGATGGTTTTGTGCGGCAAGGGTAAGCAGTAGGGCGACCGGTGCAAACGCAAGGAGCCGGATTCGCCTGAGAGGAAGGAATTTTTTCAAAACAGCACCTCCGATCCCGTTTATTGTAGTATATCCGCACAGGTACGTCAATGGAAATCCGCTCTGCCTTTTCCATATTTATACGGAAAGGCGGTTGCCTATACGGTACAAAAATGATATGATAAGCATTAATAATCGATTTCGAACAGGGAGGCCGGCGCATGAAATTTTACATTAAACAGAGCACCGGTACGGAAGCTCTTTTTACCGTAATAGATGCTCTTGGTCAGTCTGTCTACAGTGTTACCGGTGATTCATTGTCCATCGGCAGCAAGGTCTGCCTGATTGACAACAACCAAAACGAGGCGGCCCGCATCTTCAGTCTGGGGATTTCGGCCATATCGAGGTACTCCGTTTCTATCGGGGACAAGGAGCGCGCGCGCGTGACGCTGAACCTTGCCTCGTCGAAGCAGCCCATTAAAATCAAAGGCGTCGGCTGGAGCTTCCGCGGCGATCTTCTGACGCGTTCCTACGACCTGATCGATGTGGACTCCACTGTCGTGATGACACACGGCCGGTGCTGGAATGAAAACGGCGACTGCTTCGCCGTCGATATCGCCGATCCGTCCAATGTCCTGCTGTGCCTTTGCATTGCCGTCATCCTTGACAGCACCGTGATCGGCGGTTCCGTCAAACCGGTTCCGGCAAGCTGAAAAAATTAACAAACGACCCATGGAATGCCATAATAAACAAGCTGCTTTCCGTGGCGGCGCGCCCGGCGCACCGCTGGGAATGAAGGGGTATTCCATCATGATAAGGGATAAAATTCAGGAGGAAAATATATGAGCAGGGAACTTGCAAAGACCTATGACCCACAGGAAGTGGAGGACAGAATTTATGACTTCTGGCTCTCCGGCGGCTATTTCCACGCCGAGCCGGACCCTGAGAAGCAGCCATATACCATCGTGATTCCGCCCCCGAACATTACCGGACAGCTCCACATGGGACATGCCCTGGACGAAACCCTGCAGGATATCCTGATCCGCTGGAGAAGGATGCAGGGCTATTCGGCGCTCTGGCTGCCGGGAACCGACCACGCTTCCATTGCCACAGAGGCGAAAATCGTCGAGGCGATGCGCAAAGAGGGCATTACCAAAGACGAAATCGGCCGCGAGGCTTTTTTGGAACGCGCGTGGAAATGGAAGGAAAAATACGGCGGAAGAATCATTGAACAGCTGAAAAAGCTGGGTTCCTCCTGCGACTGGGAACGCGAGCGCTTTACCTTAGACGAGGGCTGCTCCAAAGCCGTCCGGGAGGTTTTTGTAAGACTGTACGAAAAGGGCCTGATCTACCGCGGGGAACGCATCATCAACTGGTGCCCGCACTGCCGCACCTCTATTTCCGACGCGGAAGTGGAGTTCAGCGAGCACGACGGCTTCTTCTGGCACCTGCGCTATCCTTTCAAGGACGGCAGCGGTTCCATTCAGCTGGCTACCACCCGTCCGGAGACCATGCTGGGAGACACCGCGGTCGCGGTACATCCCGAAGACGAACGCTATGCGGGTCTGGTGGGGAAGACGCTGGTCCTCCCTCTTGTAAACCGCGAGATCCCGCTGATTGCGGATACTTATGTTGAGCGCGATTTCGGAACCGGAGTGGTAAAAATCACCCCGGCCCACGACCCGAACGACTTTGAAGTCGGCCTGCGCCATGATCTGCCGGTCATCAATGTCATGGATGACGGCGGCAATATGAATGAGAACGCCGGGAAATACGCCGGTATGCCCGCCCTGGAGGCCCGCAAACAGATTGTGGAGGACCTGAAGGCACAGGGCTTTCTTGTCGAGGTCGAACCGATCAAGCACAACGTCGGCTCCTGCTACCGCTGCGGCACCGTTGTGGAGCCGCGTGTTTCCAAGCAGTGGTTTGTAAAAATGAAGCCGCTGGCTGGGCCCGCTCTTCAGGAAGTAAAGGACGAGAAAGTGAAATTTGTTCCCGACCGTTTTGAAAAGATTTACGACCACTGGATGGAAAACATCAAGGACTGGTGTATTTCCCGCCAGCTTTGGTGGGGCCACCGCATTCCCGCGTGGTACTGCCAGGACTGCGGGGAAACGGTCGTTTCCCGCGGGGAACCCCACACCTGCCCGAAGTGCGGTTCCAAAAACCTGAAGCAGGACGAGGACACCCTCGATACCTGGTTCAGCTCCGCGCTCTGGCCGTTTTCCACCCTCGGCTGGCCGGACAAAACCGAGGACCTGAAATACTTCTATCCGACCGATACCCTTGTCACCGGCTACGATATTATTTTCTTCTGGGTCGCCCGCATGATTTTCTCCGGCATTGAGCAGATGGGAGAGGTCCCGTTCCATACCGTGCTGATTCACGGCCTTGTCCGCGACGCGAAGGGCAGAAAAATGAGCAAGTCGCTGGGCAACGGTGTGGACCCGCTTGAAATCATTGAAAAATTCGGCGCGGACGCGCTCCGCTTTACCCTCGCAACGGGCAACAGCCCCGGGAACGACATGCGTTTTTCCGACGAGAAGGTGGAGTCCAGCCGCAATTTTGCCAATAAAATCTGGAACGCCTCGCGCTTTATCCTCATGAATATCGACGGTCATGACGTAAAGAATGAGCTTCCCGCGAACCTTGCGATGGAAGATCGGTGGATCGTCGATTCCTTCAACCGCGTGACGAAGGAGATCACGGAAAACCTGGAGCATTTCGAGCTCGGGATCGCCGTACAGAAGCTTTACGATTTCCTCTGGGACGAATTCTGCGACTGGTATATTGAAATCGCGAAAATCCGCCTGAATTCCGACGATCGGGAAACCGCGCAGGGCGTGCGTCAGGTGCTTGTCTGGGTCATGAGCGGCACCCTGAAGCTGCTGCATCCGTTTATGCCGTATATTACCGAGGAAATCTGGCAGACGCTTCCGCACGAGGGCGAGTCCATCATGGTGTCCCGCTGGCCGCAGTACGAGGAAAGCCGTTGCTTCCCGCAGGCCGCGGAGAACATGCGCAGCATTATGGAAGCGGTGCGCGCCGTCCGCAACCGCCGTTCCGAAATGAACGTACCGCCTTCACGCAAGACCCATCTCTATATTGCCACCGGCGACGCCGCCATGTTTGAAGAAGGCAGGGAAATCATCAAAAAGCTCGCCTACGCCACGGAGGTGGAAATCGGGTCCGATTATCAGCTCGACGGCGCGGCGACCATTGTCACGGCCAACGCGAAGCTGTATATCCCCATGTCCGAACTGGTGGACAAGAAGGCGGAGCTTGAACGCCTGACCAAAGAACTGGAATCCGCACAGAAGCAGTATCAGAACGCACAGGAGAAGCTTGCCAACGAGAAATTCATGTCGAAGGCTCCCACGAACGTAGTGGAAGGCGTCAGGCAGAACGCCGACAAGCTGCGCGATCACATCGCGCTGATTCAGTCCGGTATCGAAGCTTTAAAGTAGGCGTAAAAATGATAACGTATGAGGAAGCGCTTCAAAAAATAGAAAGCCTGCTCCGCTTCGGCTCCAGACCGGGCCTCGAAAGAGTGGAGAAGCTTCTTGCCCTGCTCGGAAATCCGCAGGACAGACTGAAATTCGTTCATGTGGCCGGCACTAACGGGAAAGGCTCCACCTGTGCGCTGATTGCCTCGGTGCTGAAAAAATCCCAGTATCAAACAGGGCTGTTTATTTCTCCCTTTGTCACGGATTTCTGCGAAAGAATGCAGATCAACGGTGAAATGATCGGCCGTGAGGAGCTGAGCGCCCTTGTGGAAAAAATTTTTCCCCTTGTGGAGCGGATGGCGGAGAACGGCGAAATCATTACGGAATTTGAGCTGATTACCGCGCTGGCAATGGAGTGGTTCGCAGAGAGTCAATGCGATATCGTCGTGCTGGAGGTGGGTCTCGGCGGACGTCTGGACGCGACGAACGTCATTTCCACCCCGCTTGTGTCCGTCATTACGTCGATTTCTTTTGACCACACCGCGATTTTGGGCGATACCCTCGCGAAAATCGCCTATGAAAAATGCGGCATTATCAAGGAAAACGGCGTGACCGTGTGCTCGCCCGGACAGAATCCGGAAGCGCTTGCGGTCATCAGGAGTACGGCGGAAGAGCGCAAAAACCGCTTTGTCCCGGCCGATACGGACAGCGTGGAAGTGCTGTCCATGAATCTCAGCGGAACCGGGCTCGAGTACCGCGGGCTTCTGGTCAGCCTGCCTTTCCTTGGGGAGCATCAGGTCAAAAACGCGGTGACCGCGCTGGCCGTGATCGAGGAACTGAAAAAACAGGGGTACCATATTGCCGACCACAGCATTGAGGCGGGATTTTCCTCGGCAAGCTTCCCCGCCCGGATGGAGGTGCTTTCCGCCGACCCGCTGATCGTGCTGGACGGCGCGCACAATCCCGGCGGCACCGCCGTGCTGGCGAAAGCGGCCGGAAAATATTTCGGCGATCGGAAAATCATAGCCATTGTGGGCATGCTTGCCGACAAAGACGTTGCCGGCGCCGTACGGAATTTTACGGGGCTGTTTTCCAAAGTGTTTACGCTGGTGCCGCCCGGTCCCCGCGCACTGGACGCACAATCGCTCGCGGAACAGTTTCGCAAAATCGGTGCGGACGCGGAGCCCGCGCAAACCGCCGACGCGGCCCTTGCGAAAGCATTTTCCCTGCTGGATGGGAACAGCGCGCTGCTGATCTGCGGCTCGCTCTACCTTGCGGGCGATATCCGGCCGCGCGTCCTCAATCTGCTTTATTCAAAATAAAAACAGCCTGTCCGCAAATTTCGAGTAAAATTTTACACAAAAGCCCTTATCTTTATAGTTAAGGGCTTTTTTTATTGCCGATTTTCTAAATTCATGAATAACAAGTCTGAAATCTGCCGATACTAATTAGATTACATATATCATGGAGGGATCCGCATGGGTGTCAGATTAATACTGAAGGATGGCGAGATGACCGCCGTGCTGAGCGGAGAGATCGACCATCATTCCGCACGGGAAATCCGCGGCGCCATTGACGAGGCGGCGTCGAAAGTAAAACCGAAGCTGCTGACGCTTGATTTTTCAGGGGTGCAGTTTATGGACAGTTCCGGTGTGGGGCTGATTATGGGGCGCTGCAAGCTGATGCAGATTTGGGGCGGCAGTGTCAGAATCGCAAATCTACAGCCGAAAATAGAAAAAATCGTTTCGCTTGCAGGTTTAAACCAGCTATGCAGTATTGTAAAGGATGTGAAAATTCATGAAGCCAATGAATGAAATGACGGTCTCCTTCCCAAGCTGTTCGGCAAACGAATCCTTCGGCAGGGCGGCGGTTGCGGCGTTTGCCGCGCAGCTTGACCCTACGATCGATGAACTGAGCGATATCAAAACAGCGGTTTCAGAGGCGGTTACCAACTGTATTGTCCACGCCTACCGCAATACCATAGGGATCATATACATAACCTGTAAACTATACGAGAACGGCAGAATCAGCATCCGTATCCGCGACAAGGGCTGCGGCATCGAAGATATCGAACAGGCCATGCAGCCGCTGTTCAGCACTTCCGAGGACGAAGAACGCGCGGGGCTGGGCTTTGCCGTCATGGAGAGCTTCATGGATGTTCTGAGAGTGACCTCCAAGCCGGGGCGCGGAACGTCGGTCACCATGAGCAAAACCATCCAGCGCCGCCGGACGGAAAAAAACCATTAATATGGACAGAGAGCAAACAATCAGTGATAATATCGGTCTTGTGCATGCCTGCGTCAAGCATTTCAAAGGACGCGGGGTGGAATACGACGACCTTTTTCAGGCCGGTTGTCTGGGCCTTGTCAAGGCTGTGGACAATTTCGACAGTGAGCGCGGGGTCAAATTTTCCACTTATGCCGTCCCGGTTATTCTGGGGGAGATCAGGCGGCTTTTCCGTGACGGCGGCGCAATCAAGGTCGGCAGGGGGCTGAAAGAGCTGTCCATGCGCGCCGCGCGGGAATCGGCCGCGTTCAGCGAGCGGGAAGGACGCACACCGACTGTCGGCGAGCTTGCGGAGCTCCTGAATGTGGAACCCGCCGAGGCCGCTCAGGCGCTCGGGGCTTCCCAGCTTCCGCTTTCGCTCACCGCCTCTCCGGAAGAGGGGGGAGGCCAGATCGATGTGAGCGTGGAAAGCGGCGACGACAAAATCGCGGAGCTGCTTTCCCTGAAGCAGGTTGTCACGGAGCTTCCGCCCAAAGACCGAAGCATCATCGTTTTCCGCTATTTCAAAAGCCGGACACAGACGCAGACCGCGGAGGCGCTCGGCATGACGCAGGTGCAGGTATCCCGGCGCGAAAAAGTGATTTTGAATCAATTGCGTGAAAAATTGTCGTGAGTTTCAGCATAAACTGAGAAAAGAGCTCTCCGCCCGCGGGCGGAGAGCTCTTTTCAGTTATCGGTAAGATCTTTCAGGTCGTACGGCGTCTGCTGGTATACATAATAGTTCAGCCAGTTGATGAACAGAAGGTTTGCGTGGCTGCGCCACACAAAGGGCGGTTCCTGCGTAACGTCGTCATTCGGGAAATAATGTTTTGGAATATGCGGATGGATTCCTTTTCTCAGGTCCCGGAAATATTCATTGGCCAGCGTGTTGCAGTCGTACTCCAGATGGCCGGTGACAAAGAACTGCCTGCCGTTCTTTCTGGCGATAATATGGACTCCGGCTTCCTCCGAAGCGGTCAGGACGATCAAATCCTCTATTTTTTCAATGTCCTTTATCCTGACTTCGGTATTTCTGGAATGCGGCGAAAAGAAATTGTCGTCAAAGCCGCGGACCAGCGGATGCCGGCAGTCGAGCAGATGGTGAAGAAATACGCCGGAAAGCTTTTCGGGCAGCTGATATTTCGGCACTCCGAAGTGATAATAGAGTCCGGCCTGAGCTCCCCAGCAGATGTGCAGCGTGGAATAAACGTTGCGCCTGCTCCAGGCCATGATTTTGCAGAGCTCGTCCCAATAATCGACTTCTTCAAAAGGCAGGTTTTCGACAGGGGCACCCGTAATAATCATGCCGTCGAATTTTTCGTCCTTCAATTCGTCAAATGTTTTGTAAAAAGTATTGAGATGCGACGCCGAAGTATTCTTGGAAATATGCGTCGCCATCTGCATCAGTTCGACATCCACCTGTAAAGGGGAATTTCCCAAAAGCCGCAGAAGCTGCGTTTCCGTATCGATCTTTGTGGGCATCAGATTGAGGATTACGATTTTCAGCGGGCGGATATCCTGCGTGATCGCGCGCTGATGCGTCATAACAAATATATTTTCCGACTCCAGCACTTCCACTGCCGGAAGGTTTTCCTGTATTTTGATTGGCATAGTCTGCCCTCCTGTTAATAGAGACAATAGGTTTATTATACCAAACATCTATAAATCCTGCAATATACGGCAAAATCTTGAAAGTTTCATAAAATACTGAAAAAAGCGTTGACAATGTATAATGGAAGTGGTATTATAGTGAAGCCGTCGAAAAACGGGAACAAAACGCTTGACAAGTCCACTGAAATATGATAGACTTCAAAGCGTTCTCCTTGTACAGTTTGACGGAGATAGGACCTTGAAAATTAAACAACGAGAGAATTAAGGAACCCGTAATGAACTTGAGAGTATGGAAGTACTTTCGGACGAAGTTGGTTGTCACTTTAAAAGACAACGAGAATACACGCTTAGTGTATCGTATTTAGAGCTCTTCAAAAACTCTGGATAGAAGATATAAACGCCTTAATGGCGATTATATACAATATTTTAGAGAGTTTGATCCTGGCTCAGGACGAACGCTGGCGGCGTGCCTAACACATGCAAGTCGAACGGAATTAAGTTTAACACCGAACGTTTTGTTTGGTGGGGACACCTGACCGAACGGTGGGTGTTGAGCTTAATTTAGTGGCGGACGGGTGAGTAACGCGTGAGTAACCTGCCTTTCAGAGGGGGATAACGTCTGGAAACGGACGCTAATACCGCATGACATATTTGGGCTGCATGGTCCGAATATCAAAGGAGCAATCCGCTGGAAGATGGACTCGCGTCCGATTAGCTTGTTGGTGGGGTAAAGGCCCACCAAGGCGACGATCGGTAGCCGGACTGAGAGGTTGAACGGCCACATTGGGACTGAGACACGGCCCAGACTCCTACGGGAGGCAGCAGTGGGGGATATTGCACAATGGAGGAAACTCTGATGCAGCAACGCCGCGTGAGGGAAGACGGTTTTCGGATTGTAAACCTCTGTCCTTGGTGACGAAAGAAATGACGGTAGCCAAGGAGGAAGCTCCGGCTAACTACGTGCCAGCAGCCGCGGTAATACGTAGGGAGCAAGCGTTGTCCGGATTTACTGGGTGTAAAGGGTGCGTAGGCGGCTCTGCAAGTCAGGCGTGAAATATATGGGCTTAACCCATAGACTGCGTTTGAAACTGTGGGGCTTGAGTGAAGTAGAGGTAGGCGGAATTCCCGGTGTAGCGGTGAAATGCGTAGAGATCGGGAGGAACACCAGTGGCGAAGGCGGCTTACTGGGCTTTAACTGACGCTGAGGCACGAAAGCATGGGTAGCAAACAGGATTAGATACCCTGGTAGTCCATGCCGTAAACGATGATTACTAGGTGTGGGGGGTCTGACCCCTTCCGTGCCGGAGTTAACACAATAAGTAATCCACCTGGGGAGTACGGCCGCAAGGTTGAAACTCAAAGGAATTGACGGGGGCCCGCACAAGCAGTGGAGTATGTGGTTTAATTCGAAGCAACGCGAAGAACCTTACCAGGTCTTGACATCCAACTAACGAGGCAGAGATGCGTCAGGTGCCCTTCGGGGAAAGTTGAGACAGGTGGTGCATGGTTGTCGTCAGCTCGTGTCGTGAGATGTTGGGTTAAGTCCCGCAACGAGCGCAACCCCTGTGATTAGTTGCTACGCAAGAGCACTCTAATCAGACTGCCGTTGACAAAACGGAGGAAGGTGGGGACGACGTCAAATCATCATGCCCTTTATGACCTGGGCTACACACGTACTACAATGGCTGTTAACAAAGGGAAGCAAGACCGCGAGGTGGAGCAAAACCTGAAAAACAGTCTCAGTTCGGATCGCAGGCTGCAACCCGCCTGCGTGAAGTTGGAATTGCTAGTAATCGCGGATCATCATGCCGCGGTGAATACGTTCCCGGGCCTTGTACACACCGCCCGTCACACCATGGGAGCCGGTAATACCCGAAGTCAGTAGCCCAACCGCAAGGGGGGCGCTGCCGAAGGTAGGATTGGCGACTGGGGTGAAGTCGTAACAAGGTAGCCGTATCGGAAGGTGCGGCTGGATCACCTCCTTTCTATGGAGACATGGGCAGCTGAAACAAGCTGGTCAGACATCCAAGGTCAGTTACGGAAGAGATAATTCGAATCGTTGTTTAATTTTGAAGGCCCCGGGCAGTGCCCGGTGACAATGGCCCGCCGCAGGAATGCAGCAGGAAATTGCCCCCGGTGTGGCGGGACGGTAACAACCGGCTCCCGGCGCGGAACTGCAAGAGAGCTTTCAGAAAAAAGTGGAAACAAGGGTAGAACACCTGAGTGAAGCTACCTGTATATGGGGGTTTAGCTCAGCTGGGAGAGCGCCTGCTTTGCAAGCAGGAGGTCAACGGTTCGATCCCGTTAATCTCCACCAGCGGCGAGTCGCCGCAGACAATTCGCGGGTAAGATTTGATGGAAACGTCAAATGAGCGCACGCGGAAAGAAGCGAAGACGAGCCAAAACAAAATGTGGCTAAGGGTGACAACCTGAACGCCGGAATATGGGCTTATAGCTCAGCCGGTTAGAGCGCACGCCTGATAAGCGTGAGGTCGGTGGTTCGAGTCCACTTAAGCCCACCACGGACACAGTCCGTTTTTGCCGCGCACAAAGCGAACTTGAAAAAGGAAGCTGAGTGCCCGCGTAACGGAGGAAGTCCTCAAAAATACATACGGTAGTTTGAATTCACTTCGGTGGAGGAAAAGGCATCGTGTGGCAAAGGCCGGCAGAAGGTGGAATCCGCGGCAGAACGGGTCTTTTGATCTGAGTGCTGTCCCGCGACGAAACGGCCTGCGGCCGTGTACATTGAAAACTGAATAAAGAAGAAGCAGATATTAAGCGAGAAATAACTTGTTATTTTTAGATTTAAAATCTACAATTTCAAATTTTTAAAGAAGAACCAAGAAAAAACACATGGTCAAGCTACAAAGAGCGCAAGGGGAATGCCTTGGCACTGGGAGCCGAAGAAGGACGCGACTAACTGCGAAAAGCTATGGGGAGCCGTAAGTGGGCATTGATCCATAGATATCCGAATGGAGCAATCCAACTGGAGTCATGTCCAGTTATCATACACTGAATTCATAGGTGTATGAGGGGAACCGCCTGAACTGAAACATCTAAGTAGGGCGAGGAAAAGACATCAAATGAGATTCCGCCAGTAGTGGCGAGCGAACGCGGAAGAGGCCAAACCGGGAGTAGCAATACTCCCGGGGTTCGGACAGCAACATGGACGCCGGAATTTAGCAGAATGGCATGGGAAGGCCAACGAAACAGTGTGAGAGTCACGTATGCGAAAAAGGAAAGCGCTTAGCTGTATCCAGAGTACCGCCGGACACGAGAAACCCGGTGGGAATATGGGGGGACCACCCTCCAAGCCTAAATACTACCCAGTGACCGATAGTGAAGAGTACTGTGAAGGAAAGGTGAAAAGGACCCCGGAAGGGGAGTGAAAAAGAACCTGAAACCTTGTGCTTACAAGCACCGAGAGCCCGTCAAAGGGTGATCGGGTACCTTTTGTAGAATGGTCCGGCGAGTGAATGTAACTGGCAAGGTTAAGTCCTTAAGGGATGGAGCCGCAGGGAAACCGAGTCTGAACAGGGCGTAAGAAGTCAGTTGTATTCGACCCGAAACCGGGTGACCTACCCATGTCCAGGTTGAAGTGGGGGTAAAACCCCATGGAGGACCGAACCGACTCCTGTTGAAATAGTAGCGGATGAGGTGTGGGTAGCGGAGAAATTCCAATCGAACCCGGAGATAGCTGGTTCTCTCCGAAATAGCTTTAGGGCTAGCCTCGTATTAGATTACCGGAGGTAAAGCACTGAATGGTCTAGGGGCCGAAAGGCTACTGAAACCTATCAAACTCAGAATGCCGGATAATTGATGTACGGGAGTCAGACAGCGTGAGATAAGTTTCGTTGTCAAAAGGGAAACAGCCCAGACCCACAGCTAAGGTCCCAAAATATGGTTAAGTGGAAAAGGATGTGGGGTTGCACAGACAACCAGGATGTTGGCTTAGAAGCAGCCACTCATTAAAAGAGTGCGTAATAGCTCACTGGTCGAGTGACCCTGCGCCGAAAATTTAACGGGGCTAAATCATATACCGAAGCTTGGGATTCCGCAAGGAATGGTAGGAGAGCGTTGAATAAGGGGTGAAGTCAGAGCGGAAGCGCTGGTGGACTTTATTCAAGTGAGAATGCCGGAATGAGTAGCGAGAAATGTGTGAGAATCATATTGGCCGAAAGTCTAAGGTTTTTGGAGGAAGGTTCGTCCGCTCCAAGTAAGCCGGGAGCTAAGGTGAGGCCGAGAGGCGTAGCCGATGCACATACGGTGGAAATTCCGTAGCCGCCAAAAGATTTAAGTAAGAGGACACCTGCAAAGGGCATAACCCGGGCGATGGTTGACCCGGGCGTAAGGGACCGAAATCAGAGTAGGGAAGTATGCTTAGAGCAGGGCGAGAAAAGTCTTATGGATATCTGAGGCGCCCGTACCGCAAACCGACACAGGTAGATAGGAAGAGAATTCCAAGGCCAACGGGAGAAGGGTAGTTAAGGAACTCGGCAAATTGACCCCGTAACTTAGGGAAAAGGGGTGCCGCAGCAATGTGGCCGCAGAGAATAGGCCCAGGCGACTGTTTAGCAAAAACACAGGTCTCTGCCAAATCGCAAGATGAAGTATAGGGGCTGACACCTGCCCGGTGCTGGAAGGTTAAGAGGAGATGTGCAAGCATTGAATTGAAGCCCCAGTAAACGGCGGCCGTAACTATAACGGTCCTAAGGTAGCGAAATTCCTTGTCGGGTAAGTTCCGACCCGCACGAATGGTGTAACGATCTGGGCACTGTCTCAATTACCCGCCCGGCGAAATTGTAGTACCGGTGAAGATGCCGGTTACCCGCGACAAGACGGAAAGACCCCATGGAGCTTTACTGCAGTTTAATATTGGGTTTCGGTAATTTATGTACAGGATAGGTGGGAGACTGAGAAGCAAGGGCGCCAGCCTTTGCGGAGTCGCTGTTGGGATACCACTCTTAAGTTGCTGAAATTCTAACCTGCGGCCGTGAATCCGGCCGGGGGACATTGTTAGACGGGCAGTTTGACTGGGGCGGTCGCCTCCAAAAGAGTAACGGAGGCGCTCAAAGGTCAGCTCAGCACGGACGGAAACCGTGCTTTTGAGTGTAAACGCGTAAGCTGGCCTAACTGCGAGGGTGACGGCCCGAGCAGTAACGAAAGTTGGAGTTAGTGATCCGGCGGTATGAGAGTGGAATTGCCGTCGCTCAACGGATAAAAGCTACCCTGGGGATAACAGGCTGATCTCCCCCAAGAGTCCACATCGACGGGGAGGTTTGGCACCTCGATGTCGGCTCATCACATCCTGGGGCTGTATTCGGTCCCAAGGGTTCGGCTGTTCGCCGATTAAAGTGGTACGCGAGCTGGGTTCAGAACGTCGTGAGACAGTTCGGTCCCTATCTGTCGTGGGCGCAGGATATTTGAGGAGAGCTGTCCTTAGTACGAGAGGACCGGGATGGACGCACCGCTGGCGCACCAGTTGTCATGCCAATGGCACAGCTGGGCAACTATGTGCGGATCGGATAAACGCTGAAAGCATCTAAGCGTGAAGCCGGCTCCAAGATGAGATATCCCATAGCGTAAGCTAGTAAGGCCCCTTGAAGACTACAAGGTTGATAGGCTGCGTGTGTAAGTACGGTAACGTATTCAGCTTGGCAGTACTAATAGGCCGAGGGCTTGACCATATTTTTCTTGGCAACCCTCTATTTCTCTCTCTGCTTCCCTCCCTTTATTCAGTTTTCAGTGTACAAATATGTCTGAAAAGCAAAGAGCAGCGGATGAAAATCCGGAGCGTGCAGGCTCAACCTGCCATATGCACCATTAGCTCAGTTGGTAGAGCACCTGACTCTTAATCAGGGTGTCCCGGGTTCGAGTCCCTGATGGTGCACCATTAAGAAGTCGGAACGGGGGCTGGAGCCTCTGGCCTCTGCATCTGACTGTATGAAAGATATGGCCCGTTGGTCAAGCGGTTAAGACACCGGCCTCTCACGCCGATAACGGGAGTTCGATTCTCCCACGGGTCACCAAATTTCATTTGCTATGGTAAGATTTTTGTTTCGGCCGAGCCGGAGAATCGAACTCCGGTCTTCCACAGGAAAGCAAAGACAGAGATTCCAAGTGGCTGTCTGAGGTCATCGCCGTAGGCGCATGCCGACTGCAAAGTCCTCCCACGGGTCACCAAATTTCATTTGCTATGGTAAGATTTTTGTTTCCGTCGAGTCGGAGAATTACAATTTAATTTAAGTTAGTTGGTGCTGATGACGGTGAGGGTCCACCCGTTCCCATCCCGAACACGGAAGTTAAGCTCACTGGTGCCGAAGATACTTGGCTGGCAACGGCCCGGGACAATAGGAAGGTGCCAACACAAATAATCCTCAATAGCTCAGCCGGTAGAGCATGCGGCTGTTAACCGCAGGGTCGTTGGTTCGAGTCCAACTTGGGGAGCCAGAGAAGATCACCAGTCGAATGATTGGTGGTCTTTGTGTTTTATCCGCATATCCTGAAGGAGATTCAGGGCGTTAAGGAAACACCCCCCCCTTAGATTTGTTTGGGCCTTGGATCAAGAGACGGGGCTAACCTGAAGAGACGAAGGAATCTGTTATTAAGATAATAAAGAAGTTCTTTATATTTTCACGTATCTGAGAGAAAGCCGATCGACGTGGCTGTATTGATCTGCACCTTTTATTCAGTCTCTGCAACGAGGTGATCGCTTATTTGATGACAGCGTTTGGGTTGTAAAAATTACAACTTGAGATTGCATTTTATACGGATTTATGGTATTATATTCAAGCGCTTTGTTAGGCAGAATTCTTTTCTGCCCTTCGTTTTAATACGGGCCATTAGCTCAGTTGGTTAGAGCAACCGGCTCATAACCGGTCGGTCCAAGGTTCGAGTCCTTGATGGCCCACCATGAAAAAGCCGCATCAGATAGCCATTTGTGAGCTGTTTGATGCGGCTTTTTTTATTGCGCACTCTGCTAAAGAAATTTTACGTTTTGCTAAAGTAGGCGGGAGTCTTGCGAAAAGCACCAAAATCGACGGATATGAGCTCGATGAGAAACGGCGTGGGAAAAAGAAAATAATATTTTAAACAGCAAACAGCGCACAGATTTTTGAAGTCAGTGCGCTGTTTCTCGTTTCCGCATTAAGCTGCCGATACTTTAACATATTCTCTCAGGCAAAGACTGTTCCTCTTTAACGATACGGTCCGCAATAACATCCGCTATGCCCGGCCGGGCGCCACTGATGCGGACATTGAGGCAGCCTGCCGTCTTGCCAACTGTGACGGTTTTATTCAGGCGATGGAACAGGGCTACGACACCGGGATCGGTGAAAACGGAAACCGGCTCTCGGGCGGAGAACGCCAGCGGCTCAGCGTGGCGCGGGCCATTCTGAAGGACAGCCCCATCATTTTGCTGGATGAGGCCACCGCCTCTCTGGACATTGAAAACGAACTGCTGGTGAAGCAGGCGGTGACAAATCTGCTGGGTGCCGATAAAACCGCGGTGATGATCGCCCACACCCTGCCCATTGTAAAGCACGCCGATAGAATTCTGGTGCTGGATGGCGGCCGCGTGGCAGAGAGCGGTACCCATGACGAGCTGGCCGCCGCCGGCGGGAAGTATGCGGCCATGTGGGCGGCGTCTCAGACGCTAAGATAGAGAGGAACGTTCCAAACGGACGCTTTTTTATCACATTTGGACGAACTCCGTCCGCCCCAATTGCGAAACCGCATAATATTTTGTATGATAAGTTTTGGGTTAGCAATGCCTAACCATATATATATTGCCTCTTTCATGGATACAGGATGGGGCAATGGCAAGAGGAGGTTTCTACATGGTAAATCAAAAAGTTTCCAATCAAAAGGGACTGACGGTCAAAGACCTGGTGACTACCGGTATTTTTGCAGCGCTCATTTGGGTGACGATGCTGATCGGCGGTCTGCCCTTTGCGCCGAATCCACTGCTGACATTTTATATGCCTTTGGGCAGCGCGCTGCTGGGTGGTCCTGTCTTTCTGCTGCTGGTGGCCAAGGTGCCCAAGCGCGGCCCCATTTCCATCGTCGGCATTTTGGCCGGTCTGATTTTTTTTGCCACCGGTATGCACTGGGCCATGGATATAGGATATGTTCTGGGCGGTCTTCTGGGAGATCTGATTGCCGGAACTAAAAAGTACCGCAGCGTGAAGCTCAACATCGTGGCGTATATCTGTCTGTGTCTGGGAGCTACCGGCACCTACATAGCGTTTTTTGCGGATCCCACTGCGTGGAGCAGCCTGATGCTGGGTGGGGGCACGGCCCAAAGTTATCTGGACGCCATGAACGGCGCGGCGCAGGGGTGGATGCTGCCGGTGATCCTGCTGGGCACCGTTGTGGTCGGCGCTTTCAGCGGCTTCGTGGGCAGCAAACTGTTGAAAAAGCAGTTTGAAAAGGCCGGCATTACCGCATGATCGATGGAACAAAAGCGGGACTGCGGTTTGACCCGAGGACAAAACTTCTTTTACTGCTTTTGACCGTACTGGGCGCCACTATGGCGCCCAGTCTTATGTATGAGATAGGTCTGGTGGTGCTGGTGGCCTTGATGGCGCTGGTGTGCGGTGAGTGGAGAAAGGCCGTCCTCGGATTCACGGCTTACGTACTTTTCTACCTGCTGACCCTTGCCGTTATGCGGACAGATGGTTCGTCACTCCAAACCACGCTAATGGCTTTTCTGGGCCTCTTCCATAAGGTCTATCCCTGCGGGTTCCTTGCGGGGATTATGATTGCCACAACAAAAGTAAGCGAGTTTCTTTCCGCCATGAGCCGTATCCACGCGCCGAAAAAGCTGATGATCCCTTTCGCCGTGATGCTGCGCTATATGCCTGCCATCCGCGAGGACTGGCATTTTATCAAGGACGCCATGCGGCTGCGGGATGTGTCCCCCAGCCTTGCGGGACTTCTGACCCACCCGGTCAGGACGGTGGAGTGCCTTTATGTTCCCCTGATGATGGCGGCCTCCAAGGCGGCGGACGAGCTCTCCATCGCCTCGGTCACCCGGGGGATTGAAAATCCCCGCCCGCGCACCTGCCTGGTGCAAATCCGTTTTCGGGCGGCGGATCTGCTCGCTGTTGTATGCTTCACTGCGTATTTTGCGGCAGGACTGTTTTGGAAGGAGGTGTTTTTATGATCGAGTGGAAGGACGTTTCCTTTACCTACCCCGGTCAGGAATCCGATGGGCTGCAGCATGTAAACCTCAGCATTTCCCCGGGTGAGTGCGTGCTGTTCTGCGGCCGCAGCGGCTGCGGGAAAACCACCATGCTGCGGCTGGTCAACGGGCTGATACCGAGCTTTTTTCCCGGCGAGGGAGATGGCGCGGCGTACTTGGAAGGGCAGGACTGCTCGGAAACCCCTATGTACCGACTTGCGGAGCGGGTGGGTTCGGTCTTCCAGAACCCGCGAACGCAGTTCTTCAACGTGGATACCGACAGTGAGATCGCCTTTGGCATGGAAAACCAGGCACTTCCGCCGACGGAATTGGCGCGGCGGGTGGAACAGACCGCGCGGGAGCTGGACATTGAGGCACTGAGGGGCAGAAGTATCTTTGCCCTTTCCGGCGGGGAGAAGCAGAAAATCGCTTTCGCCTCCGTCTATGCCATGAACCCGGACATCTATTTGCTGGATGAACCCTCCTCCAATCTGGATATGGACTCCATTCGCGCGCTCAAGGAGTACTTAAAGCTCATCAAGGCCCAAGGGAAAACCATCCTGATTGCGGAACATCGGCTTTATTACCTCATGGAGCTGGTGGACAAAATTGTCTGTCTGGAGCGGGGACAAATCAAAGAAATCTATACGCCCGGGGAACTGGCCGCGCTTTCACAGGAGCGGCGGGAGGGTATGGGCCTGCGTACTGTAGATCTGCGGCAGCTTCACCCGCAAAAATGTGCGGAATGCGCACAGGCACCGATACTGGAATTGAAAAATGTAAGGCTATGCTACCAGAAAAAAGCGGTGCTGGAAAATATCTGCCTGCAGGCCGCCCGCGGTGAAATCATCGCCGTGACGGGGCACAACGGTACCGGCAAGACCACCTTCTCCCGGGCTCTCTGCGGTCTGCACAAGGGCTGCGAGGGGGAGTTCCTTTGGGGAGGGAAGCCCCTCAGCGCCAAGACCCGCCGAAAACGGTCTTATCTCGTTATGCAGGATGTGGGATACCAGTTGTTTGCGGAAAGTGTGGAAAAGGAGTGCGTGTTCGGAATCAACAACCCGGATGCAGCGGCGCTGGCAGACAGGACGCTAAACGAACTGGGGCTTTCTTCCTTCCGGGAGAAGCATCCAAACACCCTGTCCGGCGGGCAGAAGCAGCGCCTGGCTGTAGCGGTGAGTATGGTGTGCGGCAAGGACATTCTGGTGTTCGACGAGCCGACCAGCGGCCTCGATCACGGACAGCATGATCCGGGTGGCAGTCCTGATGGAGCGGCTGGCAAAGCAGGGCGGCATCGTGTTTGTGGTGACCCATGATTATGAGCTGGTCTGCCGGGTCTGTACCCGGGTTGTCCACTTTGATGAAGGCGAAATGCCGGACGATCTGCCTGTTACGGCGGAGAATGAGGGGTGCGGCTGGTATTATGGGCCCCTGGGGCTGTTGTTCATACCCCACGCTTTGCATGGGGTTCTGATTTTAGAATCTTCACAAATATTTAACAGTTTGAAGAGTGTCGGTACTTGACAATAAATGAATGATCGTTTATTATAATAGTAATCCTTCCGCTTTATCAAAAATTTTGGTGGTGCGTATGAGAAAAAAAGATGATGAAAAACAGAGATGTATTAAAACCGCAGTTGTTGAATTAATTTTAAAAGAAGGATTTCAGGGCGCGTCCATCTCTAAAATTGCCCATGCCGCGGGAGTCTCTCCGGCGACGGTGTACATTTACTATGAGAACAAGGACGCAATGCTGCGCGATATTTATCAGGAATATGCCGAAGACACCTT
Source organism: Caproiciproducens sp. CPB-2 (assembly GCF_036287215.1). Lineage (NCBI taxonomy): Bacteria > Bacillati > Bacillota > Clostridia > Eubacteriales > Acutalibacteraceae > Caproiciproducens > Caproiciproducens sp. CPB-2. The sequence goes on along the minus strand of NZ_CP142860.1, from coordinate 2,145,306 downwards.
TCAATATCTGCTGGAATGCTTAAACCCGAATATGGAGGGTGAACAGATCATTGAAGAACTGATCCGCAGCTATTATTCCTATATTGTTGAGAATCAGGAGATCTTTCACTTCATCGAGCAGTTCAGCACCTGTCCCGCCCTTCAATCCGGATGTGGGTTTATGAAGGGACCGGGAAACCTGAACCAACTGCTCACGGATTTGAAGAGGAGACGAATTCTCAATAATTACAGCAACGATAACCTGTATGCCATCCTGTTCTCTCCGGTGAAAACCATTGCCGTGAAGCACTGTGACTCCGAGGAGGCCGCAAGAGACCGTCTGGACGAATTAATTGCGATTATTCAGAAAGCATTAATCAGAGGCTATTAAAATTCAAAATCCACCCTGTTTTATTTACAAAGATTATAAACGAACATTCATTTATAAAAAGAAAGGATACTGTTTATGTTGATAATACCAATTGAAGATCTCGTGCTACTGCCCGGTATGGTTTATCCGCTGGCATTCAGCCGGTTAAGCGAAGAGGAGCTGTCCGTCCTGCAAAATAAAGATCAGAAAATCGCAGCGCTGCCGTTAAAGCGTCGGGTGGACAGAAAGGAACTGGAGACGGAGGATTTCTATAAAATAGGGATTGCGCTGCAGGTGCTGGATATTATGTCCGGCGAAAAGGGTCATCTTGTTAAGGTAAAGGCAATGAGCCGTGTGGAAGTCTCCGATCTTGTGATTCGGGAAGACGTCATCACAGGCAATACCGTTGATATTCCCGAAGTCATTGACCTCAATGAAAACAGCCAGAAAGAAATGGCGAGCTATATTCAGAACATCGCTCACCAGATCGGAGCGAATTTCAAGAATTCCGGCGGCGTCATGAAGGCTATCGATGAAATCAGGGACCTGAATGTGCTGATTGGCTACATATGCCAGTTCCTGCCGTTTTCCAGACAGGAAAAGTATACCCTGATGGAAACCTCTTCCCTGAAAGACCGCGGCCTGACGTTTATCGATTATTTCCTCCATTACAAAGAGGAAATACAGCTTCAGATTGAGATGACGGAGCGCTTTTCCGAAAAGGCAAATAAAAACTACCGCGAGGCGGTCCTGCGCGAGCAGCTTCAGGCCATTCAGGAGGAGCTGAACGAAGGAAAGCCGGAGTCCGCGAAAAAAGGGAAGGACTACAGAACTCGCATTGAGAACGCGCATATGCCGGAAGAAATACGGCAGACAGCTCTGGAAGAGCTAAGCAAGCTGGAAAGCCAGAATCCCGCGAGCGCGGATTACAACGTCCTTCAGAACTATCTTGATCTGCTTGTAGAGCTGCCGTGGGAGACGAAGGAAGAAAAGCCCGTGGATATCCGGGAAGCCCGCCGCATTCTGGATGAGCAGCACTATGGTCTTGAAAAGGTAAAGGACCGCATCATCCAGCAGTTGGCGGTGCTGCATCTGAAAAAGGATAAGCAGGGTTCCATCCTGCTTCTGGTCGGACCTCCCGGCACCGGGAAAACCAGTCTGGGACGGAGCATTGCCGAAGCGCTGGGCAGAAAATATGTCCGGCTCAGCCTCGGGGGAATCCGCGACGAGGCGGAAATCCGAGGACATCGCAGAACCTATATCGGCGCAATGCCGGGACGGATTATCCAGAGCATGAAGAAAGCCGGTACCATGAACCCGGTCATGGTGCTGGACGAAGTCGACAAGCTGATGACAGGCTATAACGGAGACCCGGCAAGCGCATTGCTGGAGGTACTGGATCCGGAGCAGAACGATACCTTTACGGATCATTACCTTGACCTTCCCTACAATCTGTCGAACGTCTTTTTCATCGCGACGGCAAACTCGCTGGAGACCATCCCCGGACCCCTGCTGGACCGGATGGAGGTCATTCAGCTTTCCAGCTACACCTCAAGTGAGAAATTCCATATCGGGAAGAACCATCTCATTCGTGAAGCGCTGGAAGAGCACGGCCTGACCGAAGACGACGTGCAGATCAGCGACGAAGCCCTTCGGAAAATCATAGCCGATTATACCATGGAGGCCGGCGTCAGAGGGCTGAAGAAAAGGCTGGATTCCATTGCGAGAAAAGCGGCGGAGAAAATCGTTCTTGGGGATGTCGAAAGGCCCTATACCGTTTCCGCGGACGATCTGGAGGAGATTCTGGGCAGCAAAATGTCGAGACACGACGTTGCTCAGGAAATGAATCCTCCCGGAGTGGTTACCGGTCTGGCATGGACGCCGGTGGGCGGGGAAATCCTGTTCATTGAAGCGACCGAGATGCCCGGCAACGACCAGATCATCCTGACCGGCCAGCTGGGGGACGTCATGAAGGAGTCCGCAAGGATCTCGCTCAGCCTGCTGAAATCCCGTCTGCCGGTCAATGCGATCAAGTTCAAGGAAAAGGATATCCATATCCATGTGCCGTCCGGCGCCGTGCCGAAGGATGGGCCCTCGGCGGGCATTACGCTCTTTACGGCCCTTGCCTCTCTGATTACCGGCATAAAAGTCGATTCCAGACTGGCTATGACGGGTGAGATCACTTTGAGGGGCACGGTGCTTCCGATCGGCGGGCTGAAAGAAAAGCTTCTGGCCGCGGAACGCGCCGGAATCAGAAAGGCGTTGATTCCAAAGGACAATGTGGCGGATTTGAAGGATATTCCCGACGAAGTCAAGGAAAAAATCCGGATCGTCGCGGTAGAAACCATAGAGGACGTCCTGCGGGAAGCGCTGGGCATTGCTCTGCCAAAGCCGGAATACGTGATGCCGGACCCCCGGTTCTTCACCAGGCTGAAGGAGCAGCGCAGCGAAATCCACTGATACAGCATACGACATTAATAAGATATAGGCTGACCGGTTAATCGACAGATGCGCTTTTAACCGCGCAGGCAATAGGAACCCCCGGCTTTTTACAGGCCGGGGGTTCTTTTGGGTTGACGGCAAACATAAATATTCCTGTAGGCAATCGGGATCAGTATGGGATTGAAGGTGATTGTGTGGGGTATTACGTATCGGTAGAGCAGAACGTCAATATTTACGTTGAAGATTTAAACCCGGCCGGGAATAAAACCATTCTGTTTGTTCACGGCTGGCCCGGAAATCATAATCTGTTTGAATACCAGTTGAACCAGCTTCCCAAGCTGGGGTACCGCTGTGTGGCCATCGACTGCCGGGGCTTCGGAATGTCCGACAAGCCCTGGAGCGGGTACGACTATAACCGGCTGGCCGACGACGTACGCGCCGTGATCGATGCTTTCCAGCTGAAAGACATTACGCTGGGAGGGCATTCCACGGGCGGAGCGATCTGTATCCGCTATATGGCCAGGCACAACGGGTACGGCGTGTCAAAGCTGGCTCTTTTTGCCGCGGCCGCGCCCAGTCTCATTCAGCGGCCCTATTTCCCGAATGGGCTGAAGGAACAGGCCGTGCTGGATATCATTCAGGGTACTTACACGGACCGTCCTAAGATGCTGCGGGATTTTGGGAATATGATCTTTTTCCACCGCGTCGGCATTCCGCTGTCCGACTGGATTTTCCAGCTGGGGCTGCAGGCTGCGAGCTGGTCGACCGCTGCCATCGCAAATACGTGGATCAAAGAGGTTTTGTTCGACGACATGGCGAAGATCAACGTTCCGACCCTGATTTTACACGGCCTGAACGACCGGGTCTGTCTGTATCCGCTGGCCGTCGCGCAGAATCAGGGGATCCGGAATTCAAAGCTGGTTCCTTTTAACCAGTGCGGTCATTTCCTTTTCTACGATCAGATGGAGCAGTTCAATAAAGAATTGATCGCCTTTACAAAGGATTGACCGGGCCCGAACGGGTACAAAGCAAAGAGCCGGAAAGAACGTCAACCACGTTCTTTCCGGCTCTTTGTGTAATTTTATTTTTCGGTGTCCTGTAATAAACTTTTTTGCAGGGATGTTTCTTAGTGCAGGTCGCAGGCGCAGGACTCACATTCCGGAATCTCGCCGACCAGCGGGCCGGGGTCAATCCCTTTCTTTTTGTAATAGTCCGCGACAGCGGCTTTAATTGCCTGTTCGGCCAATACGGAGCAGTGCACCTTGACCGGCGGAAGGCCGTCCAGCGCTTCCATGACCGCTCTGTTTGTCAGCTTTAAGGCGTCCTCGATCTTTTTTCCCTTAATCAGCTCGGTCGCCATGGAGCTGGTCGCGATCGCGGCGCCGCATCCGAAGGTCTTGAACTTTACGTCCGAAATGACGTCGCCGTCAACCTTAATGTACATCCTCATGATATCCCCGCACTTCGGGTTGCCGACTTCGCCGACGCCGCTTGCGTCCGGAATTTCACCGACATTGCGCGGATTTGCAAAGTGGTCCATCACTTTTTCGCTGTATGCCATATTCATTACCTCTCTTAGTAATTATAAATAGGAACCTGTTCCTTAAAAAATGTTCTGAGAATAGGACTTCTGTCCGGAGATGATTTCCTCCCACAGCGGGGACATGGAACGGAGATACTCTATGATTTTCGGAAGCACCTCCAAAATATAATCAACGTCTTCCTCCGTGTTCTGTTCGCTGAAGGTGATTCTCAGGGAACCGTGGGCAATCTCATGGGGAAGGCCGATCGCCAGCAGCACGTGGCTTGGGTCGAGGGAACCGGAGGTGCAGGCCGAACCGGAGGAAGCGCAGATTCCGTTCAGGTCAAGCCTTAACAGAAGCGATTCGCCCTCAATGCCCTCAAAGCACATGTTGATATTGCCCGGCAGACGTTTTACCCGGTCGCCGTTGATGTGGGAACGGTCGATTTTCAGCAGCTCGTCGATCAGCCTGTCCCGCATCTTTGTGAGGCGTTCGGCGCGCTCGTCGATGTTTGCGCAGGCCTCTTTCAGCGCGACGCTCAGGCCCACGATTCCGGCGACGTTTTCCGTCCCGGCTCTGCGGCCGCGTTCCTGCGCGCCGCCGTCGATCAGGTTCGGCATTTTGATGCCGTTGCGGATATACAGCGCGCCGACGCCCTTCGGCGCATGAAATTTATGGCCGGAAAGAGACAGCAGGTCGATATTCTGCTCCTTCACATCGATGTGGAGGTTGCCCACTGCCTGCACCGCGTCGGTATGAAAAATCACGCCGTGCTTTTTGCAGATGGCCCCGATTTCGGCAATCGGCTGGATGGTGCCGATTTCGTTGTTCGCGTACATAATGGAAACGATCGCGGTATCGTCACGGATGGCCGCTTCCAGCTCTTCCGGCCTGACAAGGCCGTCGCTGTGAACGTCCAGATAGGTGACCTCAAAACCCTCTTTCTCCAGCGCTTCGCAGGAGTGGAGGATCGCGTGATGCTCAAACTTGGAAGTGATAATATGTTTCTTGCCTTTTTTCGCCTGCTCGTGGGCAACGCCCTTCAGCGCCCAGTTGTCGCCTTCGCTGCCGCCGGACGTGAAAAAGATTTCATTCGGCAATGCGCCTAAGCACTGGGCGACGGTCTCCCGCGCCTGCTCAAGCGGCTTTTTTGCCGTCCGTCCCACAGAATACAAACTGGAGGGATTTCCATAATACTGGGTATAGAAAGGCTCCATCGCTTCCAGAACAGATTTGGAAACGGGAGTCGTCGCGGCGTTGTCCGCGTAAACAAAACGTGCCATCTTATCACCTTTACTTAATATATTATTGAATTGATAGGAATATGTCCTGCACATAATATACACCAAATTGGTATATGTTTCAATAGTCTAACGATGATTATTTGAATTTTTCTATTGCGGCTACGGCAAGCCGGTCGCAGCGCTCGTTTTCCGGATGGCCGGCGTGTCCCTTAATCCACTGGACGGTCACCCGGTGCTTTTCGAGAAGCACCAGCAGCGCTTCCCACAGGTCCGGATTGAGAGCGGGCTTTTTGTCGCCCTTGCGCCAGCCGTTTTTTCGCCAGCTTTTTGCCCATCCCTTACTGATCGCGTCGCAGACATACTTGGAATCGCTGCACAGGATCACCTCGCAGGGTTCCTTTAACAGACGGAGCGCTTCAATCACCCCGGTCAGCTCCATCCGGTTGTTGGTCGTGTCGGCCGCACCGCCGCTGATTTCCTTTTCGACGCCGTTGTACCGAAGCACGGCTCCCCAGCCGCCCGGGCCCGGATTTCCGCTGCAGGCGCCGTCGGTATAGATTTCAACCTGTTTCATTTGAACCATCCTCTTAGTATAACCGAATATTTTTTCTATTATATCATACCGACTTTATACAAACAATGTCAACTTTGGTTTAGGATGTTCTTTTTTGGCCATAATATAAATTATCTGCACGAAGACGCAATCGCTTGACAGTCATAACGAATCAAGGTACAATGATAACGATATTTGTGTCCGGATTTATTTTTTATATTGCATTATATTTAGACATTAAATATATTTGAAACCGCATTTTTCTGCGGTTGACTCTGCTGCCTTTCGCAGCTGCCCGCGCAGTGCGAAGGAAGCGAAAAATCGAACAGGGAGAAACCATGCCCGCTCAGGCACCGTTTGCCGGCGGACTTATTTGGTTGCACCCTAATTAACAATGGAGGTTATTTCGTGTCAGAAAAAAATCAAACAAATTCCGCGGAGCCAAAGGAGCCAAAGGAGAGCGCAGAAAAGCGCCGCGGCGCTTCGGGCGAGGGCCGCTCTTCTCTTTATCAAAAGGTGGTACCGCCGCAAAGACCGGCACGCAGGCCGGAACCGGCGGCGAAGAAGAAGCCGCAGAAGCCTGCGGACCAGGTCATCGGCGGGGAGGCCGTTCCGGTAAAGGAGCCCGCCGCCCAGCCCGCAAAACCCAGACGGAGACGCCAGCCGCAGAAGCAGGCCCAGCAGAGCCCGTCAAAGGCCCCTCAGGTACTGGCGCAGCTTACCAGGCAGAAATCGGCGCAGCAAAAAAAGACAAGCCAGCGCCAGCAGGGTAAACGGGGCAGGCAGGGCCAGCAAAAGCCGTCGATCAAAGCGTATTTCCTCGGCGGATTAAATGAGATCGGAAAGAATTTCACACTGTTTGAATGTGAAGACGATATGATGATCGTCGACTGCGGCATGGCTTTCCCGGACGGGGATATGCTCGGCGTCGATCTGGTTTTGCCTGATTTCACTTTTGTGGAACGCAACGCCGATAAAATCCGCGGGATCGTGCTGACCCACGGCCACGAAGACCATATCGGAGCGATGCCCTATCTGCTGAAAAAAATAAATCTGCCCGTTTACGGCACTCCGCTGACCCTCGGCCTTGTGGAAGGCAAGCTGAAGGAGCACGGGCTGTCCAATAAGGCGAAGCTGAACGTCGTCCACCCGGGCAGTCAGATCAAGCTCGGCTGCATGACGGTCGAACTGATCCATGTCAACCACTCCATACCGGATTCGGTTGCTTTGGCGATCCATTCCCCGGCGGGCACGATTGTCCATACCGGAGACTTTAAAATCGACTGCACCCCGGCGCAGGGGGACATGATCGACCTCGGCCGTTTTGCCCAGCTTGGGCAGGAGGGCGTTCTGGCTCTGTTCGCGGATTCCACAAACGCCGAAAGGCCCGGCTACACCATGTCGGAGAGCAAGGTGAACGATTCCTTTGAACGCCTGTTCAAGCAGGCGGAAAACAGCCGGATCATCATTGCCACCTTTGCTTCCAATATCAGCCGCGTACAGCAGATCATCAACTGCGCGGTCAAGTACGGGCGCAAGGTCGCCCTTTCCGGACGCAGCATGCTCAACGTGATGGGCATCGGCGTGGAGATGGGGTATCTGGAGGTTCCCGACGGGGTGCTGATCGACCTTGACCTGATCAACCGGTATCCGAAGGATAAGATCGTTCTGGTTACCACGGGCAGCCAGGGCGAGCCGATGAGCGCGCTGACCCGCATGGCTTTTGCCGACCACCGCAAGGTGGAGGTGGGCCCCGGGGACTTTATCATCATTTCCGCGCGGCCGATTCCCGGCAACGAGAAGACGGTCGGCACGGTGATCGACGAGCTGATGAAGCGCGGCTGCCAGGTGGTCTACGAATCCATGTACGAGGTGCATGTTTCCGGCCACGCCTGTCAGGAAGAGCTGAAGCTGATGCAGGGGATTACCAAACCGAAATTTTTCATTCCCGTTCACGGCGAGCAGAAACACCTGCGCAAGCACGCGGGCCTGGCCTACGCCATGGGCAAGAATGCCGCGGACGTGTTTATCGGCGATATCGGCGACGTTCTGGAGCTGAATCAGGATTATATGAAAAAGCTTTCCTCCGTTCCGGCCGGCAGGGTGCTGGTGGACGGCCTTGGCGTCGGGGATGTGGGCAGCATCGTGCTGCGCGACCGCAAGCATCTGGCCGAAGACGGCCTGATCGTGGTGGTCTGCACCATTTCTCAGGGCGACGGGCATATTGTTTCCGGGCCGGACGTTGTTTCCCGCGGATTTGTCTATGTGCGCGAATCCGAACCATTGATTGACGAGGCGAAGGTACTGGTCAATTCCGTACTCGAGAACTGCCTTGAAAATAAGATCCATGACTGGGGCACGCTCAAGACCAAAATCAAGGATGAGCTTTCCCGCATGCTCTATGACCGTACAAAACGCAGTCCGATGATCCTTCCGATTATTATGGAAGTTTAGGTTGAAACGCCAAAGGGGTAATCATTTTGAAGAGAAAAGTATGGGTGTCTTCGCCGGTATTCTTTGTCATCACAGCGGTTATGCTCATTATGGCCGGCGTCAGCTATTTTTACAGCCATATTCTGTTTGCCGTCGAGATGACATTTTCCATCGGCTCCGTCATTGCCGTCATCCTTTCCACGGAACGTTTCAAGGCGCATGTAGCCACCGCGGTGAAAAGCGCTCAGAAAATTCTGTCCGGAGAGGAGTACCGCGCGCTGCAGGAATTCACGATGCCGGTTGCGGTGATTGGCGAGGAAGGGGACATCATCTGGGTCAATAACGCCTTCGCGGAAAAAGTCAGCGTCAAGCGCGAATGCCGCGGGGAAAATATTTTAAAGTTCATTTACCCGAAAACGATCCGCCAGATTATCACCGAAAGCGGAACGGATATTACCGTAGAGAACAGGCAGTACACCGTCTTTGCCGCAAAAACGGAATACGGCAGTGTGGTCTATTTTGTGGACGACACCTATTACAAGGAAATCAACCGTGAATATATCGAACGCCGCCCGGTTGTCGCGCTGGCAAGCTTCGACAACCGGGAGGAGCTCGCCCGCGATTCCAGCGGCAGCGAGGATTCCCGCATCGCGTCGGAGGTGGAGGGCGCGCTGATTACCTGGGCGCAGAGCATGGGCGGCTTTCTCAAGCGGCTGAGCGGCGGACGCTATCTGGTTCTGACCGACGAAGCCCACACCCGGGACGCCATGGAAAAGCGCTTTCAGATTCTGGACACTATCCGCGGGATCAAAGCGGGGGAAAGGCGCAGCGCCACGGTTTCCATCGGTGTGGGGCGCGGCGCGGAATCCCTGTCGGAGTGTGAGGAGTGGGCGCGCAAAGCGCTCGACATGGCGCTGGGCCGCGGCGGAGATCAGGTGGCCGTCAAACAAAAGGACGATACATACGAGTTCTTCGGCGGCCTTTCCAAAGGGGTGGAAAAACGCGACAAGGTGCGTACCCGGGTCATCGCCGCAACCCTTACCGACCATATTAAAAACAGCGACAACGTTCTGATTATGGGTCATAAATTTTCCGATCTGGACAGTGTGGGCGCGGCTGTGGGCATGTGGAGCGCGGTGACGAAGGCGCTGAAAAAGCCCGCCTTTGTCGTGATCAACCGTTCGCAGAGCCTTGCGTCCCCGCTGATCGCGTCCATGGAAGCCTCGGGCGCGGGCAACGGAAAAGTCTTTATTTCTCCCATGGAAGCGCTGTCCATGGCGACGCCGAAATCGCTGCTGATCGTTGTGGATACCCACTCCCCGGAATTCGTGGAAAGCGCGGAGCTTTTAAACGCGGTTTCCCGGGTGGTCATTATCGACCACCACCGCATGATGGTCAAGCATATCGAAAACGCGCTCGTTTTCTATCACGAGCCTTACGCAAGCTCCGCCTCCGAAATGGTGGCCGAGCTTGTCCAGTATATCGGTGAAAACACGCTCACGCAGACCGAGGCCGAGGCGCTGCTTTCGGGCATTATGCTCGACACCAAGAATTTCGTGCTCAAAACCGGTGTCCGCACCTTTGAGGCGGCGGCCTATCTTCGCCGGCGCGGCGCGGATACGGTGGAAGTAAAACGCATGTTTTCCGATACGATCGACACCTATAAGGCAAAGTATCAGATCGTTTCCGGCGCGGAGATTTTCGGCGACTGCGCAATCGCTTCCGCCGATCATGAATTTCCGGATATCCGCATCACCTCGGCGCAGGCGGCGGACGAGCTTCTGTCCATTCAGGGCGTGAACGCCTCGTTCGTGCTGTTCCCGACCGGAAATAACGTGGTGAATGTTTCCGCCCGCTCGCTGGGCGAAATCAACGTACAGCTGATCATGGAGGCTCTGGGGGGCGGCGGCCATCTGACGATGGCGGGCGCGCAGCTCACCGGCGTTACGGTCTGGCAGGCACGCGAAAAGCTGATCGCCGTTTTACAGGACACCATGGCAAAGGCGATGCAATAAATCAATTTCAGATAATGGAGGTAATCATCAATGAAGGTAGTTCTGCTTGAAGACCTGAAAGGGACCGGCAAAAAAGGGGATCTGGTCAATGTCAGCGACGGCTATGCCCGCAACTTTCTGTTTCCCCGCAAGCTGGCCAAAGAGGCGAACGCCCAGGCGATGAACGAACTGAAAAACGCCGCGGAAGCGAAGGCTTTTAAAATTCAGTCGGAAATAGACGCCGCGAAACAGACCGCGGAGAAAATCAATGAAAAAAGCGTGAAGCTTTACGCGAAAGCGGGGCAGGGCGGTAAGATTTTCGGTTCCGTCACCGCGAAGGAAATTGCGGAAGAGCTCAAAAAGGCCTATCATGTAGATATTGACAAGCGCAAGATTGTTCTGGACGCCGACATTAAAGCGTTCGGCACCTATGAATGTGAAATCAAGCTTTACAACGGAATTACCGCTAAGGTTTTCGCTGTCATCGGCGAAAAGGAATCATGATCCGTTAAAGAATGACAGAACGATGACAGAGAGGGGGAAAGAAGATGGATGAGATGGTAACGGGCGGCTACAGCGCGCTGAATCTGCCGTTCAGCCCCGAAGCGGAGCAGTCCGTTCTGGGCGCCGTCCTTCTGGATTCCTCCTGTCTGGACCGCGTCGCGGAGATTCTTCCGAGGCCGGAATATTTTTATCAGACAAACAACAGCCTGATTTATTCCGCCATGCTGGAGATGTTCACCATGGCCCAGCCGGTGGATTTCGTTACCCTTCTGGAACGGCTGAAGGGAACGCCGGGCTTTGACGAGGCAAGCGGAAAGACCTATCTGCTCCAGCTTGCGCAGCTCGTTCCCTCCATTTCCAATGTGGAATCCTATGCCCGTATCGTGCGGGACAAATATGATGTGCGAACCCTGATCACCGCTTCGCGCGATATCATCGAGGAGGCTTCCTCCGGCGCGGCCGACGCGGCCACTCTGCTCGATTCCGCGGAGCAGCGCATTTTTGATATCCGGCGCGGCAAAAATATGCAGGGGCTGCAGCGTCTGGACGAAATCATCGTGCAGACCTTCGACCGGCTCGATCTGCTGAATTCCCCGGACGCCGATCTGTATAAAGGCGTGCCGACCGGTATTAAGGAGCTGGACGACACCATCACCGGTTTGAACCGCACCGACTTCATTCTGCTCGGCGCGCGTCCCGGCATGGGAAAGACCAGCTTCGCGCTGAATATCGCGCGGCACGCGGCTGTAAAGGCGAACAAGCGGGTCGCGTTCTTCTCGCTGGAAATGAGCAAGGAACAGCTGGCGTCGCGCCTGCTGTCCACCGAGGCTCTGGTCGGGGGCACCAAGCTGCGTACCGGGAAATTAAGCGAGGATGAATGGATCCGCATTATTGAGGCGGGCGACGTCCTTTCCAAAACCCAGTTTTATATCGACGACAACCCGTCCATTACGGTGGGCGAAATGAAGGCCAAACTCAGACGGCTCAGGGATGTCGATCTGGTGGTAGTCGACTATTTGCAGCTGATGACCGCCGCCGGCAAAACCGACAACCGTGTTCAGGAAATTTCGGCCATTACCCGTAATATGAAGATCATGGCGAAGGAGCTGAACGTGCCGGTGCTGATGCTTTCGCAGCTGGCCCGTGACAGCGAAAAGCGCACCAACCACCGCCCGGTTCTGTCCGACCTGCGTGATTCCGGTTCCATTGAGCAGGACGCGGACATCGTTCTGTTTTTGTACCGCGAGGACTACTATCAGGACGCGGAAACGCCGAATGAAAACGCCGACCGCAACAGCGGGGAATGCATTGTCGCCAAAAACCGCCACGGGGAAACGAAGACGATCCCTCTGCACTGGCAGGGTGAGTTCATGCGCTTTACGGCGCAGGAGGTTGTCCGCAGTGAACAGTGACATTTTAAATATTGAAAATAAGATTCAAGGAGTAATCGTCAGGTGGAACATGCTGCCCCCGGGCTGTACCGTTGTGGTCGGCCTTTCCGGCGGCGCGGATTCCCTGGCGCTTGCTCATTTTCTTTTAAAATATGGGAAACCCCGTCATATTCATCTGATCGCGGCGCATATTAACCATGGGCTGCGCGGAAAAGAAGCCGACGGCGACGAGCGCTTTGTTTCCCTGTGGTGCGGGGAAAATGGAGTCGGGCTGAAAATTCTGCGCGCCGATGTGCGCGCTCTGGCCGCGGAGAAATCCGAGGGCCTTGAGGAGTGCGGGCGCAAGGTGCGCTACGGATTTTTCAAAGAACTTGCCGGCGAAAACGGGAAAATCGCAACGGCCCACACGCTGTCCGACAGCACCGAGACCGTTCTGATGAACCTGGCAAAGGGCGCGGGGACGCGCGGCCTGCGCGGAATCCCGCCGGTGCGGGAAAATATTATCCGCCCGCTGATCGGCATTACGCGCGCCGAGGTGGAAGCCTACTGTGCGCATTACGGCCTGCATTATGTGACGGACAGCACGAATTTTGAAGCGGAGTATGAGCGCAATAAAATCAGGCTCGGCGTCATCCCTGTTCTGCGCGAAATCAATCCCGCCTTTGAGTCGGCGGTTTTCGGAATGACCGGCCGTCTGAGCGAGGACGACGAATATCTGAACGCGCTTGCGCGCGAACGGCTAAAAGCAGCCGTCTGCCCCGGCGGGTACCGCCTGGAAACGCTGCGCGGGCTGCCCGGTCCGCTGCTTTCGCGGGCAATCGCCATGGGTGTGGAAAAGGTGCGCAGGGTAAGGCTGGAAAGCCGCCATATTGAGGCCGTCGCCAAAATTGTGCGCGAAGGCGCCGGTTCCGCAACCGTTGCGGGAAGAATACAATGCACCGCACAGGGCAATACTCTTTCTATTGCCGCCGGAAGCGGCCCGGCTTCTTTTGGGGAGTGGAGCGTACCTTTCAGCGCCCCAAAAACCGTTTTGCCGGACGGAAGAACACTCAACGTCGTAAAACTGACCGAAAAAGAATTGGAAAAATGCCACAAATTTAATAAATTGTTATTTAATAATCTAATTAACTATGATACAATATCTAGTACTATCTCTGTTAGGAACAGACGGAGCGGCGACACTTTCCGTCCTGCCGGACGCGGTGTCACAAAGAGCCTCAAAAAGCTTTTCAACGAAGGGGCAGTTGCGCCGTCTCTGCGCGGTAAAATTGCAATGCTTGAAAGCGGCGGGGAAATTCTCTGGATAGAGGGTTTTGGTGTTTCACAGCGCGCCTGTGTCACCGAGGGCACTCACAATATAGCGGAAATAATAATTAAGGAGTTCGAAACATGAGAAATGATATTCAGTCCGTACTGTTCAGCGAGGAGCGGCTTGCTGACATTGTACAGACAATGGGCAAACGGATCAGCGAGGACTACAGGGATAAAAACCTTTTGATGGTCAGTGTACTGAAAGGCTCCGTGGTTTTTATGGCTGATCTGATGCGCGCAATCACCATTCCCTGCAGCATTGATTTTATGTCCGTTTCCAGCTATGGTTCCGGAACAAAGACTTCCGGCGTGGTGAAAATCGTTAAGGACCTGGACATTAACTTGGAAGGTTACGATCTTTTGGTCGTTGAAGATATTCTTGACAGCGGGCTGACCTTAAGCTACATACTCGAGTTGCTTCAGTCCCGCTCCCCGAAGAGCATTAAGGTCTGCACTCTGTTTGATAAACCGGACAGACGGACTGCCCACATAAAAGCTGATTACGCCGGAACGGTCGTTCCGGATGAATTCATAGTCGGCTACGGCCTTGACTTTGATGAAAAATACAGGAACCTTCCGTTTGTGGGAATTCTGAAACCGGAGGTTTACGAGGAAGCTGACCGAAAGGCGTCAGGCGACTCAAGTAAGGAGTGAACTTCATTTGGATAACAAAAAAACACTTAAAAATATCGGCCTGTTTATTGGAGTGCCTATTTTGCTGTTTATTCTGATTGCCATGATTTACGGCAACAGGCCGCAAAAGACCTATAATTATTCCGATATCCTGCATTACTTCCAGAATCAGCAGGTTCCGGAGTTTTCCATGGACATGGGCAGCGGCGAAATGATCATCAAGCTGAAGGACAAGACGCAGATATCCTATGTGGCCCCGAACGCCCAGCTGCTCTACGACGATATCCGCGATGATATCAAACGGTACGACGAGGATCATCCGAATGCCCAGATGGTCTATAACCTGAAGCATCCGGCGGAAACGTCGTGGCTTGCCAGCATGCTTCCCATGCTTGTCACCCTCGGCATCATGGTCCTGTTCTGGTGGTTTATGATGAAGCGCCTGAATACCAGCATGGGCGACGCGGGCAAGCAGATGAATTTCGGCAAGGCCAAGATCAAACAGATGGCGGACGAAAAGCGCAAGACGACCTTTGCCGACGTGGCGGGCGCCGACGAGGAAAAGGAAGAGCTGCGTGAGATCGTCGAATTCCTGAAGAACCCTAAAAAATACAACGAGCTTGGCGCCCGTATTCCGAAAGGCGTGCTGCTCGTGGGCCCTCCGGGCACCGGTAAAACCCTGCTGGCGCGCGCTGTGGCCGGAGAAGCCGGCGTGCCGTTCTTCTCCATTTCCGGCTCCGACTTCGTTGAAATGTTCGTCGGTGTCGGCGCCTCCCGTGTGCGCGACCTGTTTGAACAGGCGAAAAAGAACTCTCCCTGCATCATCTTCATCGATGAAATCGATGCGGTCGGCCGCCAGCGCGGCGCCGGTCTCGGCGGCGGGCACGACGAACGGGAACAGACCCTGAACCAGCTGCTGGTGGAAATGGACGGCTTCGGTGCGAACGAAGGCGTCATCATGATCGCCGCCACCAACCGCCCCGATATCCTCGATCCCGCCCTGATGCGTCCGGGCCGTTTTGACCGTCAGGTCATGGTCGGCTATCCGGATATCAAGGGCCGCGAGGAAATCCTGAAGGTCCACGCGCGCGGCAAGCCGATCGCGCCGGACGTCAATCTGAAAACAATTGCGAAATCCACCGCCGGCTTCACCGGCGCGGATCTCGAAAACCTTCTGAACGAAGCGGCGCTCCTGGCCGCGAGAAAGAGCCTGAAGGCCATTACCATGGAGGAAATCGAGGAGGCCACCATCAAGGTGGTGGTCGGTACCGAGAAAAAGAGCCATGTGATGACGGAAAAGGAAAAGACCCTGACCGCGTATCACGAAGGCGGCCACGCGGTTTCCACCTATTTCTGCCCCACACAGGACCCCGTTCACCAGATTTCCATCATTCCCCGCGGCATGGCCGGCGGCTATACCATGCAGATTCCGACCGAGGACCGTTCCTACAAGTCCCGCAAGGAGATGCAGGAGGACCTGGTGGTGCTGCTGGGCGGGCGCGTTGCCGAGGCGCTTGCGCTTGACGATATTTCCACGGGCGCTTCCAACGACATTGAGCGCGCCACGAAGCTTGCGCGCAGCATGGTCACAAAATACGGCATGACCGACGCTCTTGGCCCGATCACCTACGGGCAGGATCAGGGCGAGCCGTTCCTTGGCCGCGATATGGGCCATATCCGGAACTATTCCGAAGAGACGGCGTCCGTGATCGACAAGGAAGTCAAAAATCTGATGACGACCGCTTACAACCGAACGGAAAGCATTTTGAGAGAACACATGGATAAGCTGCACGAAGTAGCGAAATTCCTTTACCAGAATGAAAAGATGTCCGGCGAACAGTTCAAAGAGATGATGGAAGCGAAGGGACCCGAACCTCCGGAGGAGGTTTCCGATGGGGGTCAGCTGTCCGGCGCTACAGAAGAATAAAGAATTCAGGGGGGAATGTTGCCACATTTCCCCTTTTGTTGTCTGAAATATTTATGTATAATAAAAGTTGATACGATTGTGCGGAAAGCGCAAATTGCCGTGTTCTGCAAAAGGAACTTCAAAAACAGTGAATAGATTTTAGGAGCGATATGTTGGTATGACTAAGAAAACGGAATATGGAAACGAGAGTATTTCCTCCCTGAAAGGCGCGGACCGCGTGCGGCGGCGCCCTGCTGTCATTTTCGGATCGGACGGCATAGAGGGCTGCGAGCATTCCATCTTTGAAATACTGTCCAATTCCATCGATGAGGCGCGCGAAGGCTACGGCAAACAGATCACCATCACGCGTTTCAGCGACAATTCGGTTCAGGTAGAGGACCACGGCCGCGGCTGCCCGGTCGATTATAACCAGAAGGAGCAGCGCTTTAACTGGGAGCTTGCGTTCTGCGAGCTTTACGCCGGCGGAAAATACAACAATGATTCGGACGAAAGCTACGAGTACTCCCTCGGCCTGAACGGCCTTGGGCTTTGTTCCACACAGTACGCTTCGGAATATATGGATGTGGAGGTCCGCCGCGACGGGTTCCGCTACACCCTGCACTTTGAGCACGGGGAAAATATCGGCGGGCTGAAAAAAGAGACATACAATAAAAAGGATACCGGTTCCATCATCCGGTGGAAGCCGGACCTGCAGGTATTCACCGACATCAATGTGCCGGTGGAGTATTATCTGGACGTGCTCCGGCGTCAGGCGATCGTCAACGACGGCATCAGCTTTTTGTTCCGCAACCAGACCGCTTCCGGTTTTGAAGAGACCCAAATGCTGTATCAGCAGGGGATCGTGGACCACGTCAAGGAAATAGCGGGGGAGGACGCTCTTACTCCCGTCCAGTTCTGGCAGGCGGAGCGCAAGGTGCGCGACCGCGCGGACAAGCCCCTGTATAAAACGAAAATCAATGTGGCGGTGGCGTTTTCCAACCGGAACAAGCTGATCGAATATTACCACAACTCCAGCTGGCTGGAGCATGGCGGCGCGCCCGACAAGGCGGTGCGAAACGCGTTTGTCTATCAGATCGACGCTTATCTGAAGCAGACGGGAAAGTACAACAAAAACGAAAGCAAAGTCACTTTTGCAGACGTCGAGGATTGCCTTGTGCTGATTATTTCCTCGTTCTCCAACCGGACTTCCTATGAAAATCAGACCAAAAAGGCGATTACCAATAAAGGCATCCAGGAAGCGATGACGGAGATGCTCCGCCATCAGCTTGAGGTGTATTTCATCGAAAATCCCGCCGACGCGGACAAAATCGCCGCGCAGGTGCTCATCAACAAGCGCAGCCGCGAGGACGCGGAGAAAACCCGCCTGAACATTAAGAAAAAGCTCACCAGCAATATGGACATCACGAACCGCGTCGCCAAGTTCGTGGACTGCCGCAGCCGCGACGTGAGCGAGCGGGAAATCTTTATTGTGGAAGGAGATTCCGCCCTCGGCGCGTGCAAACAGGCGCGCGACCCGAATTTTCAGGCCATTATGCCGATCCGCGGCAAAATCCTGAACTGCCTGAAAGCCGACTACGACAAGATTTTCAAGAACGATATCATTACCGACCTGATCAAGGTGCTGGGCTGCGGCGTCGAGGTAAAGTCGAAGGCAAACAAGGATTTGTCCTCTTTCGACCTGTCCCTTCTTCGCTGGAATAAAATTATCCTCTGCACCGATGCCGACGTGGACGGTTTTCAGATCCGGACCTTGCTTCTGACCATGCTGTACCGCCTGACCCCTACGCTGATCGAAGAAGGGAAGGTCTTTATCGCCGAATCCCCGCTTTTTGAGATCGCGGCGAAGGACAATACTTATTTTGCCTATACCGAACGGGAAAAGGACGAAGTGCTGAAAAAGCTGAGCGGAAAAAAGTTTACGATCCAGCGGTCCAAAGGATTGGGTGAAAATGAGCCGGACATGATGAACCTGACTACGATGAACCCGGCGACGCGCCGCTTGATCAAGGTGATGCCCACGGACGCGGCAAGGACCAGCGCAATGTTTGACCTTCTGCTCGGCGACAATCTGAGCGGCCGGAAGGATTATATCGCGGAAAACGGATACAGCTATATTGATTCAGCGGATGTAAGCTAAGCTGAAAAATGAATACGGATAAATTTTAATGAATGTGGGTGTAAACCAGAATGCCAAAAAAGAGAACGGAGCAGTCGGCGCCGCCGCCGCGCGGGCACGGCGTCATTGAGGGCGCGGGCGCGGTTGTGGAGCAGCAGATCACCGATACGCTTGAAAAAAATTACATGCCTTACGCCATGAGCGTGATTATGTCCCGGGCTATTCCCGAGATCGACGGCTTTAAGCCGTCCCACCGCAAGCTTTTATATACCATGTACAAAATGGGGCTTCTTGGCTCCGCGCGCACCAAAAGCGCGAACATCGTAGGCCAGACCATGAAGCTGAATCCCCACGGCGACGCCGCCATTTACGATACCATGGTGCGCCTGAGCCGCGGCTACGAGGCGCTTCTGCATCCCTATGTGGATTCCAAGGGCAACTTCGGAAAGTTCTATTCCCGCGATATGGCCTGGGCGGCTTCCCGTTACACGGAAGCGCGTCTGGACGACATCTGTCAGGAACTTTTCCGGGATATCGATAAGGATACCGTCGATTTTGTAGACAATTACGATAATACTTTAAAGGAACCGACCCTGCTGCCAGCTACGTTCCCGTCCGTGCTGGTCAACGCGAACACGGGCATCGCGGTCGGAATGGCGAGCTCCATCTGTCCCTTCAACCTGAGCGAGGTGTGCCAGACCGCCGCCGCTCTGATGCGCGACCCGGAGCACGACGTTGCTTCCACCTTGCTGGCACCCGACTTCCCGGGCGGCGGCCAGCTGGTTTACGACCGGGCCGCGATGGAGGAAATCTACCGCACCGGACGCGGCGGCGTGCGCATCCGCTCGCGCTATGCCTATGATAAGAGCGCGAACTGTATTGACGTTACCCAGATCCCTCCCACCACGACGGTGGAAGCCATTGTCGAGAAGGTCGTCGATCTGGTCAAGCAGGGAAGGCTCAAGGATATTTCCGATATCCGCGACGAAACGGGTCTGGACGGCTTAAAGATCACCATCGATCTGAAGCGCGGCGTGGAGCCGGACAGGCTGATGCAGCGCCTGTTTAAGATGACTCCGCTGGAAGACAGCTTTTCCTGTAATTTCAATGTTCTTGTAGGCGGCATTCCGCGCGTGCTGGGCGTCCGGGAGCTGCTGGAAGAATGGACCGCGTTCCGCGTCGAATGCGTCCGCCGCCGCACCTTCTACGATCTTGCGAAAAAGAAGGACAAGCTGCATCTGCTCAAGGGCCTTCAGGCTATTTTGCTCGATATCGACAGGGCGGTCGCCATTGTCCGCCGTACGGAGGAAGAGAGCGAGGTCGTGCCGAACCTGATGATCGGCTTCGGCATCGACGAGACGCAGGCGGAATTCGTCGCGGAAATCAAGCTGCGCCACCTGAACCGCGAGTATATTCTGAAGCGCACCGAGGAAATCGGCCAGCTGGAAAAAGAGATTGCCGAGCTGCAGTCCGTGCTGGACAGCAAATCCAAGGTAAAAAGCATTATTATTTCGGAGCTGGACGCCGTGGCGAAAAAATACGGCCAGCCCCGTAAAACCATGATGATTTATCAGAACGAGATCGAGGAGTATTCGGCGGAGGAGGAAGTGGCGGATTACCCGGTGAACCTGTTCTTTACGCGGGACGGCTACTTCAAGAAAATCACCCCGCTTTCCCTGCGCATGAGCGGGGAGCAGAAGCTCAAGGAGGACGACGAGGTCGTACAGCATATCGAGGACAGCAACACCGCCGACCTGCTGTTTTTTACCGACCGGTGTCAGGTCTATAAAGCGAAGGCCAACGATTTTGGCGACACCAAGGCGAGCGTTTTGGGAGAGTACATCCCCGCGAAGCTGGGGATGGACGAGGGCGAGAACGCTCTCTATATGGCGGTTACCCACGACTATGACGGCTATATGCTTTTCTTTTTCGAAAACGGCAAAGCCGCAAAGGTCGACATGTCCGCCTATGCCACAAAAACGAACCGCCGCAAGCTTTTAAATGCCTACTGCGACAAATCCCCGGCCGTGCGGATTGCGTATGTAAAAGAGGACTGCGACTTTATGCTGACGTCGCTTCAGGGCCGGATTCTTCTGGTTCATACCGGCGCGGTTCCCAGCAAGTCCACGCGCAGCACGCAGGGCGTCGCCGTCATGACGCTCCGCAAAGGCAGCAGGCTGCTTCGTGCGGAGCCGTACAGCGAAGGGATGCTGGTCAACCCGAACCGCTACCGCAAAAACATTCCGGCTTCCGGGTCCCTTCCCACTGCGGAAGAAACTGCAGGGGAGCAGCTGAAGCTGTAAAATAATAAAAAACGCCGCTGAAAAGCCAATAGCAGTCCAGCGGCGGGTCAGGTCAAAGCGGCAAACGCAGACGCTTTGATGAGTCCGTACTTAGATTGCCCTTTTGCCTTTTCCATATGCATAAAACTTGAGAATGCACATAAAATATGCTTGCAAAAACGCACTTTTTATGTTAGTATAGTTTAAGTTGTTTATGCAAGAATATTCGGAGGTGCGCTATGTCAGCTGTCGAGGTTATATTCGGGATTATATTATTAATATTTTCAGTTGCTATAACGATTGTCGTCCTTCTTCAGGAAGGGCATCAGCAGGAACTCGGGGCGATTACAGGCGGTGCCGATACTTTTCTTTCAAAGAATAAGGCCCGTTCGGTAGATTCGTTTCTTGCCCGGTGGACAAAAGTGATTGCAATTGGATTCTTTGTACTGGTGATCGGTATCAACGCGTACATGTACTTTTTGAAGTAACTTGAATGCTAAAGCCCCGCTTGTGTAAAGCGGGGCTTTTCTTATCGGCGCGCCGCCTCGTTTTACGCAGGTTGTTTAAAAATGGGAATCATAAAATTGATAATAAATTCGGAGGAACCATGTTAGAGGAAATCAAGAGGAAAATTATACAATACATGCAGGCTTATCCGCAGAGCATCACTTCCCGCGGACTGCTCAAAAAACTTGGGGTAAAGGATAACAAAAACTTTTACCGCGCGTTAAATCAGCTGAGGGACGAGGGCGCCGTGGAGGTCAATAAAAAACACCGCGTCCGTCTGCCGGAGGAAAGGAAAACCGTCAAGGCGACCATCGTGTCCCTTTCCAAAGGCTTTGCTTTCGCGCGCCCGTCGGACGGCGGAGAGGACCTGTTTATTCACGCCGACAATCTGAAAAAGGCCTTTATCGGCGACACGGTTCTCCTGAAGCATGTGAAGCAGAGCGCCAAAGGGCCGAGCGCCCATGTGGACGAGATTTCGGAAAAAAGCAGCCGGGTCATTGCCGGTACGCTCAGCAGGGGCAAGGGACTGTGCGAAATTGTCCCGGACGATGCGATCCGCTACCATATTCCGGTGGAAAAGAGCTCCGCAAAGAACGTGAGGGACGGGGACAAGGTTCAGGCGGAAATATTCCGTGCGCCCCGCACCTCCCTGCTTTCCGCGCGGATCGTCAAGGTCTACGGGAAATCGAGCAGCGCAAAAATCTGTGCGGACGCCATCATCGACCAGAACGGAATCCGGACCAAATTTCCGGACGAAGTCCTTTTCGAAGCGCAAAAAATCGCCGCGGGTACGGTTACGGAACAGGATCTGAAGGGCAGGCTTGACCTGCGCGACGTTAGCATCTGCACCATTGACGGCGCGGACGCGAAGGACCTGGACGACGCTATTTCCGTCAGCCGGACAAAAACGGGCTACAAGCTCGGCGTCCATATCGCGGATGTCAGCCATTATGTAAAAGAGGGCGGCGCCATCGACGCGGAAGCGCTGGAGCGGGGGACCTCCGTTTATTTCGCCGACCGCGTCATCCCCATGCTTCCCAAGGAGCTTTCCAACGGGGTCTGCTCGCTGAACGCCGGAGAGGACAAGCTGACCTTTTCCGCCATTATCCAGCTGGACGGACAGGGGGAAATCCTTTCCTACCAGTTCCGGAAAAGCGTGATCCGTTCCAAGGTGCGCGGCGTTTATTCGGAAGTGAACCAATTGTTTGACAAGACGGCCGACGCCGGTCTGCGGAAAAAATACGCTCCGGTCATCCGCTCGCTCAACGCGGCAAAGGAGCTCGTCGATCTTTTGAAGGCGCGTTCCATTCAGAAGGGAACGGTCGATCTGGACAGCACGGAATCCAAATTCACGCTGAACGAGGAAGGGGTCTGCGTCAATGTGGAGCCCCGGCAGACGGGCGTTTCCGAGCAGATGATCGAGCAGCTGATGATTACGGCCAATCAGGCCGCCGCCAAGCTGGCCAAAGCGAATGCCCTCCCGTTTGTCTACCGCGTGCACGAGCAGCCCAGTCCGGAGCGTGTGGAGAACCTGGCGCAGCTCGTGGGGGCGCTCGGGCTGAACGCGCGCAGCCTGAAGCACGAAGGGGACGTTACCACCGCCGACTTCGCCGACATCATGCATCAGGCGGAGGGCACGCCCGCGCAGAAGGTCATTTCCCATCAGCTTCTGCGGACGATGGCAAAGGCGCGCTACGATACGAACCCGATCGGGCATTTCGGGCTTGCGCTTGCGGACTACTGCCACTTTACCTCTCCCATCCGCCGCTATCCGGATACGGCTATCCACCGCATCCTTTCCGCCATGCTGGAAACGAAGGACAGGGCAGAGCTGAACAGAAGGTTCCTGACCTTTGCGAACGCCGCCGCCTCCGCTTCCTCTTCCGCGGAAGTCCGCGCCATGCAGGCCGAGCGCAGCGCGGAGGACTGCTATATGGCGGAATATATGACGCAGCATATCGGCGAATGTTATACCGGAATCATCAGCGGGGTGACCCAGCGCGGCGTTTTTGTGGAGCTGCCGAATTCCGTCGAGGGCTTTGTGCCGGTCGACAGCTTTGAAGGTGCACGTTTCCGCTTTGACGGCGTTATCACGCAGGTCGACGAGAACACCGGCCGCAAGCTGACCATCGGGCAGGAGCTTGCCGTCCGGGCGGTCGCCGCGGATGTGACGAGCGGCAGAATCGACTTTATTCCGGATACTTCTGTAAACGTGGAACCTTAATTGCGTTTATTTCCATAAAAAGTCCCTCTTCATTGGCAAAATATTGAAACATTGGTATAAATTTTGGCATATTTGACCATCATACTAACATAAATATAAAACCGAAAGGCGGAGCTGTTAGTATGGAATCTGTTTTAAAACTGGTGCAGCGCACGGATTGCGCAGCTGTTCAGGAAAATGATGATAAAAAGCAAATCCTGGAAGAAATCAAGGAAGTCTGTCGTCTGATCGCCTGCAACGACTGCTGGTTCGAACTGGAATGTGACGAAAATTTGATAGACGCCTGTATTTATCAGCGCGAAGAACTCCATTCCCGTTACAAATATCTGCTGAACCTGGCAAAACAGCGGGGGATCAGCTGTCCTCCTTTCAAATGCAAGGAAATGGGGGTGTGATTTTGCCCGATCTGATTCTTATGCTTTCCATGTGCGGGGTATTTGCGCTTCTCGTGGTGATTCAGGTGATCGTCAAGGCAAAAAAGCCCGTGCAGCGTGCGGCGGGCGGTGTCATTATGGGTCTTTGCGCGCTTGCTGCGGTGAATCTGACCGGATTTTTTACCGGAGTCAGCCTGCCGCTCAGTCCGCTTACCATAGGGGTTTCCGGCGCCGCCGGTCTTCCGGGGGTGACCCTGCTGCTGCTTTTGAATCTGATTATAAAATGAGACGAAGAAAAGGCCCCCTCGGGGAGGGGGCTGGCAGGCGAAGCCTGACTGGGGGAGTCCGGTTCCCTCAAGCTTCGCACTCCTTCAGTCGCGCCGGGCGCGCCAGCTCCCTCAAAGAGGGAGCCAAAAGAGGAGAAGTGAATTTATCGACAGCTTGAGGCGGGCTTTGCCCGTCTTTTTTATTTTATTTGAGCGCCGCCGTGTGGTCCTTCAAAATATCGGCGGCCATTTCGCTGTTTCCGGTCACCAGCGCCAGCAGCATCCGGTAGACGTTTTCCGGCGACTGGTGAAAGTTGTGCTTTACCATGTTGGCCTGATACAGATCCGGGACATGCAGGGTAAAGTTCATCAGATCCATATCGCCGCCGGAAATATGGCAGACGACGTTGTAGCCGCGTTCGGTTTTTGTAATTTCCACCTTGTTTTCCCGTTCGCGCTTTGTCCTGGCCAGCAGGTTGATCGCGGCCGCGACCGCTTTGTCCCGTACAACGTGGGGGAGTGCCCTGTCCAGCTGTTTGGCGATCATCCGGGCGGTGCCGCTCGCCGAGCAGAGCTCGTCCTTTTCTCCGCTGACAATGATATTCCCCTTTTCGATCAGCTCCGCCAGCGCGTCGGTGACTTCAAAATAGTTTGCCAGTCCGTTGTCCTGAATGATATTTACAATATCGCTTTTTGAAAGCGGTGCATCCAGGCTTGACAGCAGATAGCAAATTAAAATGCGTATCTCGTTCTTGCTGCGGAGTCCACCCGGCTCGATCCCTCCGGTAAAAGCGTCAAAATCCATAAACAACACCTCCGGCAAATATTTTATTCTACGCAAAAAAGCCAAAGCAAACGTACTCCTCAATCGCCGGAGCAGGCTTGGCTTTGACTCGGAACGTGTACTGCTGTTATTTTAACATACAACCGGATTTCTTTCAATCCGGATTAAGGGGCTTCCGTTACTTTTTTATATTTTCCTTCAGGTATTTCAATATTTTTTCCTGTTCCTGCACAGTACAGGAACGGAACACACCGACCAGGATTTTCTCATTGCTGGAAAGCTCGTAAATATGGCTTGTATTTTTTTTACTGTAAATAAAGTTGAATTTGGCCCCGCTGTCCGCTACCGTTTCCGGTGTTCCTTCATCGGCCAGCAAATCATTTATGGCAATATTGAAGACCTTGGCAAGGGTCATCAGTACGGTTATATCGGGTGTTGTTTTGCCAATTTCATAGTACGAATAGGTTGAGCGGTCAATGTTTAATATTTTTGCGATCTGCACCTGTGTGTAGCCGCTTTTTATACGCAGCTCGCGTAGCCTTTCGTTTATATGGATTTTTTCAATAATAGGTCACACCACCTTTATAAGAAGTGCCAAAGGGCTTGCATTAATCAAGATTATATAATATATAATGCCGTCACGATAATAACGTGATGTTTATTCACCTAAAAATAATCCTTTAACAATAAATTTATTTGATTAGCTCTTGACGTGTGCATTCTGATTTTGTATAATATCTTAGTTGGCTGTTCAGACAAGCATTTTCAGTGCAAAGAGCAGTTCCCGAGTTCGGAAAATGAAAGTGCTTACGCCTTTTCCATTACGCTACTGTGGCTCAATGGTAGAGCAGCTCATTCGTAATGAGCAGGTTGTCAGTTCGATTCTGACCAGTAGCTCCACCAGCCTGAAGCTGGACGCAATCGCGCACTTCACTTTGTGAGGTGCGTTTTGTTTTTGTCTGCGCCAAAGGCCCATATGCCTTTTTTGATTTTCTATAGAGTTCTCTTTTATTCTATATCATATCTCCGGCCTATTATTTCATTTATTTCATTACGGCGAAAATATTTGCAGTTTCTGTATCGGAAAACAGACAAAAATGCATGAAATCTTCCGTATCTCTTTAAAAAAAATCCTCTATGTGTTATGATTTTGCCGTAAGAAAATACAGAATGTACCAGATGATTGAAAATGTATCTTACGGATACAATAACAGGACAGGAGGGAAAGCATGACTACATTCAATGAATTATACGAAAGACTTGTAAAAGCTTCGGTGGAAAACAGGGAACCGCAGGAGCTTGAAAAAATTCGGGAGCAGGAATTCGACCCGCACCACCTCGACTGTCTGCTGAATCCGGAAAAGTACGCGCCGGTGCTTCGCATTGGCGAATGTAAATGCTCCAGCAGCGAGCAGGCGCCCTGCGAGGGGAAATGCCTTTTTGACGCCCTTTACAGGGATGAAAAGGGAAACGTTCAAATTAAGAAAGACCTGTGCGTCGGCTGCTCCGAGTGTATTGAGAGCTGCCAGGCCAAAAAGCTGACGGCCAGCCGCGACATTCTGCCCGCGCTTGCCGCCGTACATGAAGCAAAGGCACCCGTTTACGCAATGATTGCCCCCGCCTTTATCAGCCAGTTCAGCAAAGACGTGACTCCCGGAAAACTGCGCACCGCCTTTAAGATGCTCGGGTTTGCCGGTATGGTCGAGGTTGCCCTTTTTGCGGATATCCTTACCCTGAAAGAGGCGCTCGAGTTCAATAAAAATATCGTCAGGGAAACCGACTTCCAGCTTACCAGCTGCTGCTGCCCCATGTGGATCGCCATGATCCGCAAGGTGTACCACGAGCTGATGCCCCATGTGCCCGGCGCGGTTTCCCCCATGGTCGCCTGCGGCCGCGCCATTAAAGACATTCATCCGGACGCGCTTACCGTCTTTATCGGGCCCTGCATCGCCAAGAAGGCCGAGGCGCGCGAGCCGGATATTTCGGATTCCACGGACTTTGTCCTGACCTTTCAGGAAATACAGGATGTTTTTGAATTCGCAAAGCTGGATCTTGCCGCGCTACCGGAGGACGAACGCGACCATTCGTCGCGCGCGGGAAGAATTTACGCCAGAAGCGGCGGCGTCAGCGAGGCGGTCCAGAGGACGTCCAAACGTTTAAGCCCCGACCGGAAAATCACCGTCCGCGCCCATCAGGCCGACGGGGTTCCCGCCTGCAAGGCGATGATCAACGATCTGCTGGCCGGAAAAATCGACGCAAACTTCCTGGAGGGTATGGGCTGTGTCGGCGGCTGTGTCGGCGGGCCGAAGGCTTTGATCCCCCGCGGGGAGGGCCGCAAAAACGTGAACCAGTACGGACAGGAAGCCGTCTATCAGACCCCGATAGACAACCCCTATGTGATCGAACTGCTGCACCGGCTTGGCTTTGACACGGTGGAAAGCCTGATCGAACACAGCGATATCTTTACCCGCAAATTCTGAGAAGTTTGATTTGTAATTTAAAAGCAGGGTCTATGAATGCCCCCGTTTCTATGATATAATAATACCATAGAATGGGGGCATTTGTTATGGGATACAAAGAGGACTTTGAAAAAATATACATATCCAAAATCACGAGGGCCGGGAGCGCGGAGCTGCTGGAATGGCTGAAAACCACCGACTTTTTTACCGCGCCCGCAAGCACGAAATTTCACTGCGCCTGTCTGGGCGGACTTGTTCAGCACAGTGTCAGCGTGTACCGCGTGATGATGGATAAACACTTCAACGCGGAGACGGACAGTGAAGAAAGCTTTGCCATCTGCGGGCTTCTGCACGACGTCTGCAAAGCCCAGTTTTATAAAGAGAGCACCCGCAATGTGAAAAACGAAGAGACCGGCGCGTGGGAAAAGCGCCCGTACTATACGATAGAGGACAGCTATCCGTACGGTCACGGTGAAAAATCGGTCTTTCTGATCGAGCGGTTTATGCGCCTCAAAACCAGCGAGGCGATTGCCATCCGCTGGCACATGGGCGGCTTCGACGAATCCGTCCGGGGCGGAAGCTTTTCCATCGGTCTGGCGTGGCAGAAATATCCTATTGCCGTGAAGCTGCATCTTTCGGATCTGGAAAGCACCTATCTTTGTGAAAAGGGGACGTCTTCCGTACACGGGAAATAAATTTCAAAACATGCGCCGGAGGGAAGCTTCCGGCGTTTTCTTTTATTTTTTTTGAAATGCTATTGACAAATTGAAAATATGATGTATTATTGTATTAAGTTATTAGTACAATAATACAGAACGGAGGTGGATCCATGGCCTGGAATTTGAAATCCGACAGACCGATTTATGCGCAGCTGATCGAACAGATAGAGCTTTTGATCGTATCGGGCGTTTATCCTGCCGGTTCAAAGCTGCCGTCGGTCCGCGACATGGCCGGAGAGGCTTCTGTCAACCCGAATACCATGCAGCGCGCGCTGGCGCAGCTTGAGAATGACGGCTTATTATATTCACAGCGTACCAGCGGCAGATTTGTAACAGAGGATGTGGAGCGCATTATGCAGACGAAAAACAGTCTGGCTCAAGGACTGATCAAAGAATTTATAGAAAACATGGGCAATTTAGGCTATGACAGGCAGCAGACAATCTCTCTGCTTGAGAGGATATCGAAGGAGGAAAAATAATGGAGAACATTTTGGAATGCCAAAATCTGGTGAAATTCTTTCCCGGATGTCTGGCACTGAACTCGATCAATCTGGCCATACCCAAAGGCAGGATTGTCGGCTTGCTCGGCCCGAACGGCAGCGGCAAAAGCACCATGATCAAGCTGGCCAACGGCCTGATTACACCGACCAGCGGAAAAATCCTGATCGAGGGGATGGAACCGGGCATAGAAACAAAGAAGATGGTTTCTTATCTTCCGGAGCGGACCTACCTGAACGACTGGATGAATGTCAACAGTATGATCAATTTTTTTGCTGATTTTTATGAAGATTTCAATAAGCAGAAGGCGTATGACATGCTCCGCCGGCTCGGCGTGGACCCCGCCCAAAGGCTGAAAACCATGAGCAAGGGCACAAAGGAGAAGGTACAGCTGATTCTGGTCATGAGCCGCGAGGCAAAGCTTTATCTGCTGGATGAGCCGATCGGCGGTGTGGACCCTGCGGCAAGGGACTACATTCTCGACACGATCATCAGCAATTACAGCGACGAAGCCACTATCGTGATCTCCACCCACCTGATTGCGGACGTTGAAAAGGTACTGGATGAGGTCGTCTTTATCAATCAGGGCAATATCGTGCTGACCTCCACGGTCGACGACATCCGTGAAAAAGAGAATAAGAGCGTGGATGCGCTGTTCAGGGAGGTATTTAAATGCTGAGGAAACTTTTGAAATATGAAATACAGGCGACGGCCAAAATCTTTCTGCCGATGTATGCGCTTCTGATCGTTTTCGCGCTGCTGAATAAGTTCTTCATCGCGGTGAACGCCGACTACCTGAGAATCCCGCAGGTCATTTCCGCAACGGTTTTCGGGATCATTATTATCGGCATCTGCGTCATGACGCTGGTGGTCACCATTCAGCGCTACAACAAGAATCTGCTGTCTGACGAGGGATACCTGTCCTTTACGCTGCCGGTGAAGATTCACAGCCATATCGACTGCAAGATGCTCGTCTCCCTGATGTGGACGGTTCTGAGCGTTCTTGTATCATTGGCGTCCGTTTTTGTGCTGGCGGTAAACGATAAGACCATTCTGTCCCTCCAGCAGTTTTTCGCGGCCTGTATGGACCTCTTAAGCAGGGTGGGCCCCGGGGCCTATATGATCCTTCTGGAAAGCCTGCTGCTGGCGGTTGCCGGTGTCCTTTGCCAGGTCCTTACGATCTATGCCTCCATCACGGTGGGCAACATGAGCTCCAAACATAAGATCCTGCTCGGCATCGGTGCTTATCTGGGCTTCGGCGTGATCGAGCAGATTGTCACTTCCATTCTGCTGACGTCTTTCGGCGGAAACTTTACCCGCTATTTCAACTGGCTCAGCACGGCGGCCAATTCCGACCAGATTCTGGCGGTCCAGTATTTGCTGCTGGCATTGCTGGCGTATATGCTTGTGTTCGGAGCGGCGTATTATTTTCTGACCAACTGGATGCTGAAAAAGAAACTGAATCTGGAATAGGCTGAACGCAAATACAGCTTTTTGGGCGCGCCGTGCGGCGCGCCCGCTTTTTTATGGGAAGGACTGTAAATGCGCTAACCGTATTGAAATTAGCCTTGAAAAACTTTATAATAAATACAGCCTGCAATACCTTTCCTTGTAAGACCTTTGTCCGAAATTGGCTGTGAAAGAAGCCGAAGCGCACTACGGCAATTCCATTTCAGTTTGCGGAACAAAACAGGTTCCCCCCCCTCCCCCCGCCTCCGGCGGGGGGAGAAACTAAAACTTGTTGCAGAATCAACCGGAAATGCTGTAAATTATATGTTAAAAAATTAACAAATGATGAGTGAGAGGGATGGCAACTTTGGAAATCACGATCTGTATAGGAAGTTCCTGTCATCTGAAGGGTTCGCGCGACGTCATCAAAATTTTTGAAAGGCTGATAGCGTTTCATCGTCTGGAGGACAAAGTTACGCTCAAAGGGTCGTTCTGTATGGGGGAATGCTCCAAGAACGGCGTATGCATCTGTGTGGACGAGGAGCGCTTCAATGTTACTCCGTCCGAAGCAGAATCATTTTTTAACTACGAAATTGTGCCGAGAATCAAGTAACTGAGTAAAGCGGAAGTGGGGACATAAAATGGGGATTATCGGTTTAAAGGCGGCAAACTGTAAAAACTGTTATAAGTGCGTAAAGGTTTGCCCGGTTAAATCCATTAAAGTGGAACATGCACAGGCGCAGATTATTGAGCGGAACTGTGTTTTATGCGGAACCTGCCTGGAGCAGTGCCCGCAGAATGCAAAGACGCTGAACAGCGATGCTGCGGCTGTCAGGGAAATGATCGGGAAGGGCGTCCGGGCCATTCTTTCCGTGGCCCCGTCCTACGTGGGCTCCTTTGATTTTGATGATGTGCAAAAGTTTGCGGGGGCTGTGAAAGCTCTGGGCTTTTACGGCGTAGCCGAAACAAGCATGGGAGCGGCTTATGTGACGGCGGAGTACCACCGGCTGATGCAGGAAAACCGCATGGAAAACATCATTACCACCTGCTGCCCTTCGGCAAACAGGCTGATCGAGCATTATTATCCGTCCCTGGTCGGCCAGATGGCGCCCGTGGTTTCTCCGATGATCGCGCACGCCAGGCTGCTGAAAAAGACCTTTGGATACGGTACCCGCGTCGTATTCGTAGGCCCGTGCATCGCAAAGATCGGCGAGGCCGCCGATATCCGCCACAACAATGATGTGGACGCCGTGATTACCTTTGACGATCTGGCCAGATGGATGGAGGAAGAGCATATTTTTATTCATGAAGCGCAGCCGGCATCCTTTCTCAACCCAAGCTCGCGAATCCTGCGGATGTATCCGGTGACGGACGGAATCATCGCTTCCCTGCGCGCCATGGGCGATACGGACGACTGGAAGATGCTCAGTGTAAGCGGCTCCGCGGAATGCATTGACCTCTGCAAAGCGCTGGAACGCGGCGATCTGCGGCATTGCTTCATAGAGATCAACATGTGCAGGGACGGCTGCGTCAACGGGCCGATTTCCAACAGGGACGCGGCTTCGCGCTTCTCCTCCTCCATGAAGGTCAGAAAATACGCCGGTGAGGACGCCGGTGAATATCCCAATCTACCGGAGCAGATTCCTATGGGAATGCAGTTTGTGGACTGTTCCGTGCGGGAAGATATTCCTGATGAAGCGACGATCCGCATGATTCTGGCGAAAATCGGCAAGGAGTCGCCGGAGGATGAGCTCAACTGCGGTTCCTGCGGCTATCCGACCTGCCGGGACAAGGCGGTTGCCGTCTACCAGAACAAGGCCGAACTGACCATGTGTATGCCGTATATGAAGGAACGCGCCGAATCGCTTTCCAACTGTGTGCTGACCGAAACGCCCAACATCACCATCATTGTTGACAAGGACCTGAATATTATTGAATTCAACACCGCGGCGGAGAAGGCGTTTCAGATTTCCCGCCACGAGGCTCTGCAGAAATGCATTTACGAGATTATGGATTCCTCCGATTTTCAGTATGTTTTTGACGCAAGACAGTCCATCCCGGACAAAAAGGTGCATTTCCGGGATTATGGAATTACCACGATGCAGACCATTGTGTATATCGCAAAGCAGAACATCGCCATGGGGATTTACAAGGATATCACCCGTGAGGAAGCGGAGCTGGAAAGCAAGTATAAGCTCCGTAGCGAAACCATGGAGATGGCCCAGAAGGTCATTGACAAACAAATGGTAGCCGCGCAGCAGATTGCGAGCCTGCTCGGGGAAACGACGGCGGAAACAAAGGTCACGCTGACAAAACTGAAAAATATGATTGTGTTTGACGGTGATAAACAATGAAAATGCATGTTGACACCGCGTATCGAAGTCTGAATAAATACGGCGAAGAGCTGTGCGGGGACAAGGTGATCGTCTCGCGCACAAAGGACGCCACCATCGCGGTTCTGGCCGACGGGCTGGGCAGCGGTGTAAAAGCCAATATCCTTTCCACTCTGACCTCCAGCATTATTTCCACCATGCTGGAAGAGGGAGCGACTCTGGTGGAGGCGGTCGAGACCATCGCCAAAACGCTGCCGGTCTGCAATATCCGCAAGCTGGCCTATTCCACCTTTAGCGTCATCCGGGTGTCCGACGACGGCGACGTCTCTTTGGTGGAGTTTGACAATCCTCCCTGCATCTTTGTGCGAAACGGCAGGACCATTGATCTGGAGAACTGCTCGGAAATCAAAGAATGCGCCGGAAAGACTGTAACGGAAAGCCATTTTACCGTCTGTCCCGGAGATGTGATCGCCCTTGTCAGCGACGGCATTGTCTACGCCGGCGTAGGTCAGGCGCTCAATTTCGGCTGGAACTGGGAAAATGTTTCCGCATGGCTTGCCAAGACGACCCTGAAGGAAACGTCCGCGCCGCGGCTTGCAGTTTCGCTGTCGCAGGCCGTCAACGAGCTTTATCTGGGAAAGCCGGGGGACGATTCCACCAATCTGATTTTAAAAGTCACCCCGCGCTGTATGGTCAGCCTTCTTTCCGGGCCGCCGGTCCGCAAGGAGGACGACGCCAGGATCGTCCATGATTTTATGACCTCCCCGGGAAAGAGGGTGGTCTGCGGGGGAACAAGCGCCAATATCGTATCCAGAGTATTGAACCGGAAGATCGAGACCACGATTCATTACACAGATCCGGATATTCCGCCCACCGGAAAAATAGAGGGGATCGACCTTGTGACCGAGGGCGTCCTGACTCTCAGCCGGACGGTGGAAATCCTGAAGGACTATCTTTCCCACCAGACCGACTCCTACTATTTTCATGTCCTGGACCAGCCGAACGGCGCGGCAATGCTCGCCAGGCTTCTTCTGGAGGACTGTACCGACCTGAAGGTTTATATCGGCAGGGCGATCAATCCCGCCCACCAGAACCCCGGCCTCCCGGCCGACCTGAGCATTAAGATCAAGCTGATCGAAGAGCTCTGCACCCTTGTGCAGCAGCTCGGCAAAAAAGTAGAAAAATATTACTATTAAACGGATGAGGATTATTCATGCAATATAATAATGACGCCAAGCAATTAAAATACGAAGTACTGACCAAGGCCGCTCAATACGCATACGAAGGCACGCTGAAGGAACACCTTGACACCATCCCTTATGAAATCATCCCGGGGCCTCTGCCGGAATTCCGCTGCTGTATTTACCGTGAGCGTGAAATTATCCGGGAACGCCTGATTTCCGCGCGCGGGGAAAACCTGCCCGGACAGGATGACGGCAATATCGTCGCGGTGCTTACGGCGGCCTGCGAGGGCTGTCCGATCAACCGCTTTAACGTCACGGACAACTGTCAGCACTGCCTCGCGAAAAAATGCCACGCGGCCTGCCCGTTCGGCGCCATTTCCATTACTCCCAAGGGCGCATACATCGACCCCGCCAAATGCAAGGAATGCGGACGCTGCGCTGCAGCCTGTCCGTACAATGCGATTTCCGACACCATGCGCCCCTGCATCCGGGCCTGTCCCGTCAAAGCGATTACAAAAGATGAATACAAGCGGGCCGCCATCGACTATTCCCGCTGCATCAACTGCGGCGCCTGCACGAAAAACTGCCCTTTCGGCGCAATCACCGACCGTTCCAGCATTGTCAACGTGATTGAGGAAATCAAATCCGGCAAGCCGGTCTACGCGGTTTTCGCGCCGGCCATTGAAGGGCATTTTGGCGCCGCCAATGTCGGCATGCTGAAATCCGCGATCAAAAAGCTGGGCTTTACAGGCGTCGCAGAGGTTTCCCTCGGTGCGGACGCAACGACTTTCCATGAGGCGCAGGAGCTCCGGGAAGCGCTGGAAAGCAAGCGGAAGATGACCACCTCCTGCTGCCCGGCCTTTGTGGAGATGATAGAAAAGCATTTTCCGAAGCTGGTTCCGCTGATTTCGCACACCGCTTCTCCCATGACGCTGACCGTCCGATACATAAAGGCGGAGCATCCCGGCAGCAAAGTCGTCTTTATCGGGCCCTGCATTGCCAAGAAAATTGAAATCCGGAAGGTTCAGGATACCGCCGACTATGTCATGACCTTTGAAGAGCTTGAGGCCATGTTCAGCGCGAGGGAGATCAACGTCCTTGAGGAAGCGGAAAACGAGCAGGACGGAAGCCGCGCCGGCAAGGGCTTTGCGCAGAGCGGCGGCGTTTCCGGCGCGGTTAGGCAGGCGCTGGAGGAACAGAATTTTGAGCTGCCGTTTACCTGCGTAAAATGCAACGGCGCGGCCGAGTGCAAAAAGACTCTGATGCTCCTGAACGCCGGACGCCTGGAGGAAGATTTTGTGGAGGGCATGGCGTGCGAGGGCGGCTGTATCGCCGGGCCCGGCGGCGTGGAGGAGCTGCAGAAGCTTCTGAAAAACCGCAGCAGGCTGATGGCGTCCGCGGATCACCGCGGCATCCTTGAAAACATTCAGAACATACACGATTTTTCAAAGATTAAAATGACCACAGATTCCCAAGAATAAAGGGGAAAAGGAGGGATCGCTTTTGTACGCAGTCAGCGCAAAAGGTCTTACGAAATCCTATGATGGGAAAACCAATGCCCTGAACGACCTGAATCTGGACATTCCGCAGGGCAGCGTGTACGGCTTCCTGGGCCCGAACGGGGCTGGAAAAACGACATCCGTCAAACTGTTTACGGGGCTCCTGAAACCGACGCAGGGGGAGTGTACGGTGCTTGACCTGAATCCCGTGAAAGCCCCCGGCGACGTCCACCGGCTTTGCGGGGTCATGACGGAATCCGCCAGAATGTACGGCCAGCTGACGGGCACGCAGAACCTTCTCTTTTTTGCCCAGACGGCGGGCCTGAGCCGCGACGAGGGCAATGAGCGGGCGGTCCAGCTTTTAAAAGAGCTTGACCTGTGGGACGCGCGTGAAAAAAAGCTGAGCGAATATTCCACCGGCATGGCGCAGCGCCTCTCTCTGGCCCGCGCGCTGATCAACCGTCCCCAGGTGCTTTTTCTGGACGAGCCCACCAGCGGGCTTGATCCGGAATCCGCACAGACGGTTAATTCCATGATTACGGACCTGGCGGGAAATACCGGTACGACGGTGTTCCTCTGCACCCATCAGCTGCGCTACGCGCAGGACATCTGCGACAGCTATGGAATCGTTGATAAAGGCAGGCTGATCGCCGGGGGCAGCCTCGAGGCCCTTTGCAGCGAGATCGGCTGCCGCGTCAAGGCCGCTTTCCGACTTCCCGAGGGGGATTCCCTGGACGGCTTTGACGCCGATGGCGGATGGTGG
This sequence comes from Caproiciproducens sp. CPB-2, assembly GCF_036287215.1. Taxonomy (NCBI): domain Bacteria; kingdom Bacillati; phylum Bacillota; class Clostridia; order Eubacteriales; family Acutalibacteraceae; genus Caproiciproducens; species Caproiciproducens sp. CPB-2. The sequence goes on along the minus strand of NZ_CP142860.1, from coordinate 2,109,545 downwards.
CGGACGGAGCTTGAGCGGGAAGATCAGATGCCGAAGCTGCTGAAAACCGTCGTTGAATCCGGGCATAATGTTTTTGAAGCGCGTTTGGTAAAGCCGACGCTGGAAGACATCTATTTTGAATATCTGAAGCGTCAGGAGGAAGCACAATGAAATTGCTGTCGTCAGCCGAACAGGCGGTTGTAAATAAGGATTTCGGGGAGATCTGGAACACCAGAATGGCGCGCAATACCATTATTTTCGTGCCGCTGCTGATGGTTCTGCTCCTGCCCGTCATGTACCTTCTTATGATTCTTTTCGTCCCGGCAGGGGAGATGAACGGCGTTGACCAGATGCTGCAGCTCCTTCCGCGGGAAGCGTCGTATTTTTCCGTCAAGCAGGGTATGTTCTACATTATGACAAATGTGGTCTGTCCCATGTTCTTTCTGATGATTCCCCTGATGGTTTCCAGTGTTTCGGCGGCAAGCAGCTTTGTCGGCGAGAAGGAACGCGGAACGATCCAGACGCTGCTTCTGACCCCTTTGAGCGTAAAATCGATTTTCAAAGCCAAGGTGCTCAGCTGCGTCTTTTTATCCGCGATCGCCACAGGTATCTCCTTTGTGGTGTTTGCCTGCGTCATCACGGCGGGGGACCTTCTCCTCGGCATGCCGTTTTTCCTGAACTGGAACTGGCTCGTACTCGTGCTTTTTCTGGCGCCCGGGGTCACGGTTTTCGGAGTGGTCTTTATGGTGCTGGTTTCGGGCAGGAGCAAAAGCTACATGGAGTCCTTCCAGACGTCGGGATACATCGTTCTGCCGCTTGTCCTTCTTTTTGTGGGGCAGTTCACCGGCCTGTTTCAGCTGAACGCGCTGATCCTGCTGATCATTGCGGTGGTTTTACTGGTAGTTGACTGTCTTCTCTGGTTTGTCGCGGCGCGTTCTTTCACACCGGAAAAGCTTTTAAAATAAACCGCCTATTTGCCTTCGCCGTCGGAAAGTATTATAATAGGATTGTAATAGTATGGAAATGACGAAGACTGGAAGGTGATTAAGTGGCTGCAGATTTACATTGTCATACGAAAATGTCCGACGGTTCGGTCAGTATTGACGAGGTTGTTCTACTTGCCAAAACGCATGGGATCCCCACGATTGCCGTCACTGATCATGACACATTTGCGGGATCGACCAGAGCAAGAATTTTTGGGGACAGGCATGGGATTAAAGTGATTTCAGGGGTCGAGTTTTCAACGACGGACCCTGCTACCGGAAGAAAGGCGCATATACTGTGCTACCTTTGCGACAATACCGACCGGCTGGAGGGCCTGTGCAAGCGCACCGGGGACAGCCGCCGCCGCGCTTCCTGCATCATGCTTCAGAAGGTAATGAAGCTTTATCCGATTACTGCAGAAATGGTTCTGCGCCGGGCGCAGGGGAGTACCAATATCTATAAGCAGCATATTATGCACGCGCTGATAGACGCGGGCTATTCCAATGATTTTTTCGGTGAAACATATCACAAGCTGTTTAATTCCAAGACGGGGCTTGCTTATTTTCCCGTCCACTATCCCGATGTCCACGACGTGATCGGGCAGATCCATGACGCGGGGGGTGTTGCGGTTCTGGCGCATCCCGGTGAATACGACAGCTATGATCTGCTGGAACAGCTTGCAAAAGATCATGAAATTGAAGGCGTGGAGGTCTGGCATCCGCGCAACAAGCCGGGCGACGAGGAACGCTTTACCGCCATTGCGCAGGAGTATGGCCTGGTGATGACAGGCGGCACCGATTTTCACGGCATGTATACGACCGTCGCAATGCCGATCGGGACGTGTGTAACGCCGGACAGTCAGCTGGAAGCGCTGAAAAAGGCCAAAATACATTTGAAAAAATAGAGCAGCGGAGGAAACAGCTTGGTGTATCAGTACAAAACAAAGGGGACATGCTCTTCTGAAATCGATCTGGAGCTGGAGGGCGACACCGTCAAATCGGTTAAGATCATCGGGGGCTGCAACGGGAACGGCAAGGGAATCTGCGCGCTTGTAGAGGGAATGAAGGCCGACGAGGCCATCCGGCGCCTGAAAGGAATCAAGTGCGGGTTTAAGTCCACCTCCTGTCCGGATCAGCTGGCGATTGCATTGTTACAGGCAAAAGAGCAGCAGGAGCATAAATAAAGAATGAAGGGCTGCGATTTTACTCGCAGCCCTTTTTGTGCGTTTAGCAGCCGCCACATCCATTGTTGCAATTGCCGCAACCACCGCAATCGTTATCACCGCCGCAGCATACTAAAAGGATGATGATAAGGATGATAATCCAACAGCAGCTGCCACCACCACCAAAGAAATTGTTGCTACACATAATTGTTTGCCTCCTTTCGGTTTACAGTATATAATATTGCATAGGAACAAAACGTGTTACAAATTTTTCTTTTGGGGCCTCACCCCAAAATCAGGCTTTTCTATCTTCTATTCATGATGAATTAATAGTAATATTATATTATGTTTAATAATCTTACGGGGTGATTCTATGCTGTGCGATTCCTGTGGAAAAAATCCTGTTACCACTCATATTAAAACCATCATCAACGGGGAACTGACGGAATATTCCCTCTGCGCCGAATGTGCGCAGAGATTGGGGTATGGAAATCTTCTGACCGGGCTGGGCTGTGATTACGGCAGCCTGCTGGGCGGCTTTTTCGGCGGGACCGAACTGGACGACCCGGTCCGCTGCAAATGCTGCGGCTCGACCTTTGACGATATCATGCGCAGCGGGCAGGTCGGCTGCGCACAGTGCTATCATACCTTTTACGACCGGCTGATCCCTCTGATTCAGCGTATTCACGGCAATACCAGGCACCGCGGAAAGGTTCCGGGCGGCGGCGCTCTTCAGAGCAGGCCGCAGGAGCAGCTCAGCCTGATGCGCCGGGAGCTGCGGGAGGCAATCGACGCCGAAAACTTTGAACATGCCGCCAGCCTGCGCGACCGGATCAAAGAGCTGGAAGGGGGAAAGGTCCATGAATAACCCGAATCCCGGGTGCGAAGAGGATGTTGTGATCCGTACGCAAATTCATCTCATCCGCAATCTGACGGACGTTCCCTTCTGCGCGAAAATGAGCCGCGCCGACCGTCAGAAGCTTTCCGAAAGAGTGGTGGAGGCCTTCAGCGGCAATGAGACCCTGTCACACCTTTTTCAATTTACGGACATGGAAAGCCTGTCCAGGGTGGAAGCGGTTTCTCTGGTGGAACGGCATCTTGTCAGCGCGGATTTCATATCGGACCGCCGCGGAAGGGGCTTCTTTGTAAACGCGGATGAGACGGTCAGCATCATGGTCAATGAAGAGGACCACATTCATCTCCAGTCTTCGGAAGCGGGGCTGAATCCGCAAAAAGCGTTCGCCACGGCGGATGGTCTGGACGACATTCTGGATAAATGCCTCGGTTTCGCTTTTGATGAAAATCTGGGATATCTGACACAGAATCCCGTCAACCTCGGGACGGGGATGCGCGCCTCCCTGATGCTGCATCTTCCCGCGCTGCGGGAAGGCGGGGGGATTTCCCGGATTTCCGCGAATCTCAGTAAGCTTGGTCTTGCGCTGCGCGGTACTTTTGGGTCCGGGGTGGAGCCGAAGGGCGCCGTATACCAGCTGTCCAACCGCGTTACCTTCGGGCTGTCGGAGCAGGAAGCGATCGCGAACCTTCAAAGCATTGCCATGCAGCTGATCGAACAGGAGCGTGCCGCCAGAAAGGAACTGGCGGAAAGCCTTGAAATTCAGGATACCGTCAGCCGTTCCCTTGCCATTCTGCAAAGTGCGAAGATGATGGCGAACGAGGAATTCATGCAGCTGATCTCCAACGTCCGGTTCGGTGTGGCCACGGGCTTGGTCGACCCGATCGATTATGGCGAAATCAACCGCCTGATGGTTCTGGTCCAGCCCGCTACGCTGACGTTTTACAGCGGAAAAAAGCTTACTCCTGCGGAGCGGCGCAGCCTGCGGGCCGAAAAGATCAGGGATTTTTTAAAAAAGGGGAAATATCTATGGCCGAATTAAAAAATGACAATACGGATCTGGCTGCGGCGCTCTTTTTTGTGCTGGGGGAAACCGTGCCGCACCGCCGGGCGCTGGAAGAAGAGGCCGTCGCTCTGAAAGAGAAGATTCAGGACCGGGAAAAAATACTGCTGAAGGTGATCGAGCTCTGTGGCGAGCCGCAGACGCCGGAGCAGCTCTATCTGGCCGCGAAAGCCTACAGCTGGCTGGGCAAAAAATATTATCAGGAAACGATCCGCTATGCCGGAGAGTACCTGCGCACTTCCGGCTGGGGGAGCCTTCCGAACCATATTCGGGAGGAAGACGGTATCACCATCAACTACGCCGCCGCGCAGCGCGCTTCCGTGCTGAGGGACCTTGCGAAGGCCCAGGAGGGCCTGGGGCGCCTTGACGCCGCGCTCTTCAATTTTACCGAGGCGTATCGTTTGGAGCCTTACAGCGCAATGAACGCGATTAAAGCGGCTGATCTGGTCGCAAAGCTGCACGGCAGGGAAGAGGCGCTGGAGTTCTTAAAGCAGCAAAGGCAGAGCCAGTATTACGATCCGGTGAAATATACGGATTCTCTCGGTCATACCCGTAAAAACGATCTCTTCAAGCAGCTGCTGGATGCCCATATATTAAAGCTGCAGGAAAATAAGCCGCCCGTACAATAGCGGGCGGCTGTCATTCAAGGCGAAGTATGGAGTGCGCGGCTCCGCTCTCCATAAATAAAGTCAAAGAATACGGACGTATTCTTTGACTTAAATAATCGGAATTTTATTTTTTCTGTTAATACTTGCCGCCTGCAGCCATCGGCAACTCGAACCCGGCAGCTTCCCTTGGGTATGCTGCCGCTTCCAGCACGGAGGGCTGGCCGTTCAGCCTGAATTTTTCCACCAGGTCTCTCAGAATTTGTGCCTGACTGGAAAGCTCCTCGCTTGCGGCGGCGCTTTCTTCGGCGGTTGCGGAATTTGTCTGGACAACGCTGGAGATTTGCTCCACACCCAGCGTGACCTGGGAAATAGCGTCGGACTGCCGGTTGGTCGCCACTGAAATTTTTTCAACCGTTTCGGTGACCTCCTCCGCCCTGGCAACGACGCGGTGGAGCGACTGGGCGGTCGCGTCCGCGATTTTTGTCCCGTTTTCTACCTGCCTTACGGAGTTTTCAATCAGAGCGGTCGTATTTTTCGCGGCTTCGGCGCTCTTGCTTGCAAGATTCCTTACTTCGTCGGCAACTACGGCGAACCCTTTTCCGGCCGCCCCGGCCCTGGCCGCTTCCACAGCTGCGTTCAGCGCGAGGATGTTTGTCTGGAATGCGATATCCTCAATGGTCTTGATGATCTTTCCGATTTCCCCGGAAGATTCGTTAATCAGGGACATGGCCTTGACCATGTCGTCCATGTGCTGATTGCTTGTCTCGATTTCCCTGCTGACTTCGGCCACGAATCTGCTCGCGTTGGCGGTATGCTCCGCGTTGTCTTTCACGTGGGTGGATATTTCGGAAATGCTGGCGGAAAGCTCTTCCACGGAGCTTGCCTGCTCCGTAGCGCCCTGCGCCAGTTCCTGCGCGCCGCTGGAAACCTGGGAGGAACCGCTGGCGACCTGCTCCGCCGCCTGATCGATCTGGCTGAAGGTGTGGTTCAGAGTGGCGATAATTCCTAAAATAGAGCTCTTGAGCTGGGCATAGTCGCCGATGTAGTCCAGATCCGTTCCCACGGTAAGGTTGCCGCGTTCAATTTCACTGACTATATTTCCGATATCCGATATGTAAGCCCGGATGGAAGCTGTGGATTTTGCGAAAGCTTCTCCCAGCCGGCCGATTTCATTTTTGGAGCTTCCATCAATTTGAACGTTCAGATCGCCCTGCGCGATCTTCTGCGCGGCTTCCGCCATTTCGGCCACAGGTTTGCTGATGCCGCGGGAAATCCAAATGGCGATGATAATGGAAATCAGGAAGCTGATGAAAATGACCCCGACAATGGCAAAATGCGTAAGCTGGGCCTGCTTGGACAGGTCGCCTGCCAATTTGTTTCCGGCCGTCGTCTTTTCCGTAAGCAGTGCCTCGATAGACGCCCGGATGCTGTCGGAAAGAGGAGTGCCCTCGCGGTCCAGCAGCTCGGATGCTTCTGTGTTCCTGTTTTGCTTGGCCAGTTCAACCACCTGACCGCTGACCTGTTCAAATTTTGTCAGATTTTCCTGAATATGATTATAATAATCAAGTTCCTTTTCCGTGACCATTCCCTTTTTTATATTTTTCAGGTAAGTATCCAATTTCTTGCCTGACTGGTCAAGCTCGTTCCCGCTTTCCTGTATTTTCTGTGGTTCCGTGCTGTAAATGATATTGCTGAGAATGGAACGGCTCTCATTGAATTGTGTGTTGAAAAGCCCGATCTCTCCCTGGGAGAAGCCGTAATCCGTCAGCGCTTTGCCATAAGTGGCATTCAGAAGCGCCGTTGTGTTTACTCCTACGATTCCGCTGATGCTGGAAATGATGGCTACAGCAATAAATGCGATCATCAGTTTTTTAGCGATTTTCATATTCCTGAACATTTTCTCATCCCTTTGACTTTTTTGGGTCATTTTCGCTGATCGGGGTATTCTAATATCCGTAACGTGCCCTGTATCAGGACAATGCCGGCGCCTGTCCGCTCCATGTCCAATACTCTGTGCAGATACTGAAATATTTTGTTTACCACCTCTTCTTTTACAGGATCCCTTTTCAATTTATATTTCTACTTCAATATAATCAAACAAATTGCCTTTTTCAGTATACGCGAAAAAAAACGATTTTTCAATACTTATAGTCATTTTTTGTCGAATATCTTTAGGTATTAATTGAGTGTCTGCGAAAAATGTGACTAAAGGATGAGGGAACAGAGGTAAACATGGATAAGGCAAAAATGGAAATCATGCAGAAAACTGCAGAGCAAATCAAACATCTGCGCAAGGCAGCGGGCTTCAGCCAGAAATCGCTCGCAAATTCTGCCGGGCTGGACCCGGCTTTTTTAGGCCATATCGAGCGGTGCCTGAAGTGCCCGACGATCGACACGCTCAATAAAATCGCAATGGCGCTGGATATTTCCCTGTCCGAGCTGTTTGACTTCGGTCATCCGAGGAAATATGAAAAGAAAGAGGCGGCCGTCAAAAAAATCACGACGGTTGCGGAGAGGCTCACCCCGGAAGAAGCCGAACAGCTGGCGGACCTGGTGGCCGGAATCGTCGCGTTCAAAAGGGAAGGGCCCCGCTCATAAAAATCAGGCCGCGGGCCCGTATCGGACCCGCGGCCTGACATCCTATTCCGGTGTAAAATTGGTAGCGATTTCTTTTTCGCTGTCGGGGGGAGAATAGACAAACCGGTCGATCCTGTTTCCGGTGAAGAAATATTTTGGCGCGGAAGGACGGTAGGAGTAGTCGAACGTATCGATAATCACGAGCTTTACCTTCATCCGTGAAGGAATGATGCTTTTTATGTAAACGCTCGCCTGCTGACCGGGTACCACATCCTCCTTGGCTTCCGCCAGCCCGGCAAGGTTGGGGGAAAGCTCGACGAAAATGCCGTAGGACTCGACGGAACGCACGATCCCGGCCACTGTTTCCCCGGCTTTGAACATGGCTACGTTTTCCGCCCAGGTTCCCAGAAGCTCTTTGTGGCTCAGGGTAATGCGCCCGTTTTCCACGGACTTTATTACAACACGGATATCCATGCCGACCGTAAACCGCTCGCGTGGGTGGTCAATTCTGGAAACGGAGATGGCGTCGATCGGCAGCAGCGCGATAATCCCGCAGCCGATGTCGGCAAAAGTCCCGAAGCTTTCCAGGTGGGTCACGCGCGCGTTGATGACGTCGCCCGGAGTAAGCTTTTTCACATACTCGGCCATGCACTTTTCCTGTGCGGCCCGCCGCGACAGCAGGGCGGTCATATGTCCGTCCGTATCCTTCTGAAAACCCGTCACGGTAAAGCATACCGGCCGGTTGACTCTGGAAATGATGGCAATGTCACGTACCGTACCTTCGCGAATACCTAAAGCACCCTCGTCGTGCGGAATCACACCCTTCATGCATCCTAAATCGACCAGTAAATTATGCGAGCTGTCACAAATCAGCGCGCGTCCTTCCAAAATTTTTCCATCCCGGCAGGCGTCGTTCAGCGCGGAGATGCTCAGGGTCGCCGCGCGGTTTTCGGGTGTATCGATGATCCAACCCTCAGGATAGTAATCAAACATTTTCCTACCTCCTTTATGTCTTCGCTTATCTATATGCTTAAAATGAATCGGTAATACTATGCTGATTAATTATTAAATTGTTAATTTATGCCCCTTCGGCTTGAATATGATTGCTTTTTATAATAAAATATAATTTATGTATTACGAGAAGGAGTTATTTTTTATGATACGATACATCAGAAAAATGCTTGGGTTTGTTTCTGTTTTCGCCTTGCTTCTGAGCCTGTCCGCCTGTTCCGGCGGCGGCGCCGCAAGCTCCGCGGCATCGTCCTCTCCGGCGTCCTCCGCACCGGTGAGCTCGGTCGCTTCCGGCAGGGTAAAGCCGGACGACGGCAAAAAAATAGGCTATCAGCTTGAAAAGCCCGCCGTCGGCGAAGACATTGCCGTACTGACCACCAGTATGGGCGTGATCAAGCTCCGCCTTTTTGCGCAGGCCGCTCCGAAGGCCGTTGAGAATTTCAAAGGCCTGATTCAGAAGGGCTATTACAACGGGCTGACCTTCCACCGCGTGATTAACGATTTCATGATTCAGTCCGGCGATCCCAAAGGCGACGGAACCGGCGGGGAAAGCGTCTGGAATAAGGACTTTGAAGATGAGTTCAACGCCAACTTGGTCAACATCCGCGGCTCCGTTTCCATGGCGAACGCGGGTGAAAACACCAACGGAAGCCAGTTCTTCATCAACCAGAGGGGAACCTCCGAAAAGGTGAACTGGGAGGACTACCAGCAGGCGTACAATGTCTATAAGCAGTATCCGGACGCCTTTATCCAGCAGTACGGCACCTATTTTCTCAACATGGACAAGGTCACAGACGCCTATAAAAAGCTGTATGACGACAACGGTGGCAATCCCAATCTGGATGGCGCGTATAATATTGTGGAGCGGGGACACACCGTTTTCGCACAGGTGATCGAGGGAATGGATGTCGTCGACAAAATTGCCGCGGTTCCCGTTTCCGAAAACGATCAGGGGGAGAAGAGCAAGCCATCTACCCCGGTTACCATCCAAAAAGCGGGGATAGAAAAATACCAGCCGTAATACAGGCCGTTATGCAGGGTGCACAGGTCGGTGGGGTACTCAGGCCGATTATTGGCGGATTGTTTCAAATCTTGTAAGAACAGCGTTTATTATCGCCTATTGCATTGACAAGCCAATACAATAGGCGATATAATTAATCTAATTTGGTTTTTGCAGCGGCAGTAAATTCAAGTGCTTATGGAGGGTAACTATGTCAGCAAAATATGTTTTTGTAACAGGCGGGGTTGTATCCGGATTGGGGAAAGGAATCACGGCGGCTTCTTTGGGGCGTTTACTGAAGGCAAGGGGGCTGAGAATTACCATACAGAAATTCGATCCCTATCTGAATGTTGATCCGGGCACCATGAACCCGTTTCAGCACGGAGAGGTTTTCGTCACCAATGACGGAGCGGAAACGGATCTGGATCTTGGCCATTACGAACGCTTTATCGACGAGAATCTGACCCAGAACAGCAATATCACTTCGGGCAGAATTTACTGGAATGTGCTGCAGAACGAGCGCAACGGCGATTACGACGGGGGTACGGTTCAGGTGATCCCCCACATTACCAACGAAATCAAATCCCGCATCTATGACGGGAAGGACAATATTGACGTAGCGATCATTGAAGTGGGCGGTACGGTCGGCGATATTGAGAGCCTGCCTTTTCTGGAGGCCATCCGTCAGTTTGCGACGGAGGTCGGCAGAAACAACTGCCTGTTTATCCATGTTACCCTTGTTCCTTACCTGATCTGTTCCCATGAACATAAGTCAAAACCCACCCAGCACAGCGTAAAGGAGCTCCTCTCCATCGGCATTCAGCCGGACATTATTATTCTCCGTTCCGAAAGGCCGGTCGGCGACGATATCAAAAAGAAAATCGCGCTTTTCTGCAATGTCAATGAAAACTGCGTGATCCAGAACCTGGATCTTCCGCTTCTGTATCAGGTGCCTCTTGCGTTGAAGGACGAGCGTCTGGACGATATCGTCTGTAAACGCTTTGGGCTGGACACGCCCGGCGCTGATCTGAGCGACTGGATCGCCATGGTCAACACGGCCATGTCCCTGACGGAAAGCGTCACCATCGGGCTTGTAGGCAAATATGTGGAGCTGCATGACGCGTATCTGAGCGTTGCCGAAGCCCTGACCCACGGCGGAATCGGCAATAACGTCAAAGTAAATATCAAATGGATTGATTCCGAAACGATCACCCCGGACAACGTCGCGGAAATTCTTACCGGTATGGACGGCGTGATCGTGCCTGGCGGATTCGGACAGAGGGGCATTGAGGGCATGATTACGGCGATTCACTATGCCAGGGTCAACCGGATTCCGTGCCTCGGCATCTGCCTCGGCATGCAGCTTGCGATTGTGGAGTACGCCCGCGATGTGCTGGGCCTTGCGGACGCGAACTCGGCGGAATTCGATCCGCAGAGCAGCAACCATGTCATTGACCTGATGCCGGAGCAGAAGGACGTTGTCCAGATAGGCGGCACCATGCGCCTTGGACAGTATCCGTGCAAGCTGACCGCGGGCACGAAAGCGGCTGCGCTTTATGGCAACGAACCGCTCATTTCCGAGCGCCACCGTCACCGCTTTGAGGTGAACAACGATTACCGCGAGCGGTTTGAACAGGCGGGCGTGGTCTTCTGCGGGAAATCGCCGGACGACCATATCGTGGAAATGATGGAAGTCCCGGAGCATCCGTGGTTTCTGGGCTCCCAGTTCCATCCGGAATTCAAGTCCCGTCCGAACCGCCCGCACCCGCTTTTCAAGGGCCTGGTCGGCGCGGCAAAGGAGTACAAGGCGGGCCAAAAGAAATAGCCGCCGGTATCCGAAATCTGAATTTTTATTGCTGTCTTCCATTTTCGATGGGAGGCAGCATTTTTTGCAGTTTTAATTTTATTTAGAATTTGTTTAACAGCGTTTCCAGTCGATTTAGCCACAAGGGTGTGTTCCTCCCCCGCCGAAGGCGGGGGAGGAACGTGTTTTGTCTCGCAAACCGAAATGAAATTGCTGTAGGGATTGCTTTGCCGGCTGCTTGACTGGCAATAAAAAGAGAACCGCCGGAAACCAAACGGTTCCCAACGGTTCTTTGTGCTGTTATCCGGTTATCTGGCGCCGCCGCCACCGCCGCCGCCAAAGCCGCCGCCGCCTCCTCCGAAGCCGCCGCCGCCAAAACCACCGCCGCCGAAGCCCCCCGAGCCTCCGGATTGGGGCGGGTGCGCAAGGCGCGTAGCGGAAGTGCTGATGTTGCTGATCGTGTTTCCCAGCGAGGCGCCGAAATCGCTGCCGATGTGGCTGAACCCGCCCATGCCGATGGAACGGCCGAACATGTAGTACATGTAGCTGCCTCCGTAATTCGTGTAGAGGTAGCCGTCGTCATTCAGCTGCGGATAGACCATTCTGAGCTGATCGCAGACCTTTTTGGAAATGCCCATCATGGTTGCGTAAACAAGGTATTCCTCCCAAAGCGTAAGCTCCGGAACGCCGTATTCCTTCATGCGCGAAAATTCGAGCATGTATTTTTTCAGTCCCTGCCATACGGCGTAATCGTATTCTCCCTTTTTGCTCAGCCTTGTTTTTCCGCTCGAAGCAATGATCAGCAGGACTCCAAAAACGATGAATCCCACGGGAATGTAGACCAGCCAGCCGCCTGAAAGCAGAAGGATCGCGATGGCTCCCACAATACCGAGAATTCCCAGAACGGAGCTGACCGTCAGAAAAGCGGGCCGGCGCTCATAATACCCGCGCGAGGCGATTTCCCTCTTTGTCTGCGACAGAAAGAGTTCCATTTTGCTGTCGATCGATTTGTTGTGATCCTTGGCGTAATTTTCAAATTGCTTCATGGTAAACCGGCCGTCAAATGACGACGCCACGGCGGAAATCATATCATAAAACGTCTGCTCGCTTTGCGTAAGCGGCATCTGTTTTGTATTTTCCGCTATGCTTACCACAAAATCTTTTTTCTCGTTGGAGTCAAACCGGACGTACCCCTTGCGCGCCAGGCTCATCAGCGTAGCGCTGAAAACACGCCCTTCTTCTTTGCTGGTGACCCCGCCGCTGTAATAATAGAACAGGTTTGCCGCTCCGCCGGGGGAACTGTCCTCTGGTATCTCGCGGGTGTATTCGGGAGCGTCCACCTGATACGGTCTGGCTTTTTTTTTCAGCCATATCAGAATGAAGATTCCGGCTATCACCAGAACAACTCCGCCCACGGCATCCACTACGCCGACCGTGTAATTCAGCTTCTGCTGGTTCTCCCAGTCCTGCGCCCATTTATTCTCTTCCTTTTCAATATCGCTCAGCACGTTGACCGTACTGATCCTTGTCGAATCCGGGAACAGGGAAACGGGCATGCAGACGCGCGTTTCCACCAGCGTCTCCGGCGGAACCTGGCTTGCGGTAAAGGAAATCCGGGCAGGGGAATCGATGGTTAACTGACTCTGCGCCGTACAGTGCAGCCATCCCTTCACTTCCTTATCCTTCGCGCCGGACGGAATCAAGATGGTGCCGTACAGCTGGGTGATCGGAATACTGAAGTTCTTTCCGATAAAGGCGTTGTACAGGACGGAAGTATCTCCGTATACACTGACAAGGTTCCTGATAGTGTACGATACCTTGAAGTTTCGTACGCCGCTGTCGATCGCCGGCAAAAACCAGCCGATTTCGATGTCCTTCGCCGTGTTGTAAATATAACAGACGTTATCCTCAGAAAAATAGCCGCTTGTCGGATTGATATCGTCACGGAAGCTGTACTGAACGTTTTCATCCATGTCGTACACGGATAAATTTTCGATTCCTACGCTCTGGCTTCCGTTAACCGGGAAGGTTTTATACAGGTTGCTGTAGGGCTTGCCGCGGTCTTCCAGATTGATGCGCCAGGTTTCCGTCACCTGCATATCGCCGTTACTGTTCAGCTGAGAAACGATATCCAGATTTTCCAAAGTCTGCTTTGCGCCGTGCTTGTAACCGCCGGCGCCGATGATAAAAAGAATCAATAGGATAGCGGCGACGGCCGCAGCCATCCCGCCAAAAAGCTTTTTGGCCAATCTGTATGCTCCCTTCGTTCGCCGAAAATCAGAATTTCACCTGTGGTACGGCTTTATCGGCTTCCTCGATCTCAAAGTATTTTTTCTGTCCGAAATGGAACAGGGAAGCAATGATATTGGACGGGAAATGCATGACGTACTCGTTGTATTTCATTGCGGTGTCGTTATAAAACTGACGGGCGAAAGCAATTTTGCTTTCAATGTCCTTCAGCTGACCCTGCAGGTCCAGAAAATTCTGGTTTGCCTTCAGGTCCGGGTATTGCTCCGCCGTGGCAAACAGGTTTACCATCGCGCGGGACAGCTTGGCGTTGTTCTCCATCGCCTCTTCGGGCGTTTTGGAGCTCATGGCCGCGCTGCGCCATTTTGTGACCTCTTCCAGGGTCGATTTTTCATGGGAAGCGTATCCCTTGACGGTTTCCACCAGGTTGGGGATGAGGTCAAAGCGTTTTTTCAGCTGAACGTCCACCTGTGCCCATCCGTTGTCCACTCTTACGGAGAAAGAGACAAGCTTGTTGTACATGCCTGTGACCCAGAAAACAAGAATCAGGATAACTGCGGCAATAATGCCAAAGGTGATCCAATCCATGATGCGTACCTCCTAATCATCTCTGCGGTTTTTGAATATCAAGACATCGCTTAAATTGCTATGAAATGATCATAACATATTTTACATAAAAAGAAAAGCGGGGGAAAACAATCCTTATTGTACCCCGAAAACAGATTTTATTTGCCATGCAAAAAGGGGAAAGGATTTTCATATCCTTTCCCCCTGAACAGTTTATTTCCGGCTTGGGTTTGAAATTCGGTAGCAAAGCGTCATCAGGCTGTCGTTCAGATGAACGTTCTCAACAATCGTATCTTCATACTTCATTGTAATATCATAATGGCTGAAGTTCCAGTAATTGCGCACACCCAGATTGTAAAGGCGTTCAATCATGGTATGAACGCCGTCGCGGGGGATGCAGAGCACAGCCATGGTCGGCTGGTCCTTCTGGCAAAAATCTTCCAGCTCCACCGTGTCGCGTACAATCTGACCGTTGATTCTGGTCCCGGTTTTACTGGGGGAGCTGTCAAAAATACCGATCAGTCTGAACCCTTCGTCATCAAACGACATGTGAGAGGCGATTGCTCTTCCCAAATTTCCGGCTCCGATCAGAATCGCCTTATACTCATTGGAAAGGCCCAGAATATTCCCGATTTCATCACAGAGCTGGTCGACAATATAGCCGTAACCCTGCTGGCCGAACCCGCCGAAGCAGTTCAGGTCCTGACGGATCTGCGAGGCGGTCAGCCCCAGCTTCACGGACAGCTCGGTGGAAGAGATCCTGGTGACCCCTTTTTGTTTCAGATGGGTTAAAAAACGATAGTAGCGGGGCAATCTTCTGATTACCGACATTGAAATATTTTCGCGTCTTGGCATACGCTTTCCCTCCGTAATAGTCCGGTTTATAGAAGCCGAACCAGACTTTTATTGACTTCCCTTAAAAAGGTTTCGGTGTCAACTGTGGTTTTGCCTGGCAGCGTGGAAAGAGCGGCAAGATCGCCGGTCATAATGCCGCTTTCAACTGTCTGAATAGACGCTTTTTCCAGTTTGTCCGCAAAATCCGTCAACGCGGGAAGGTGATCGAGCTCTCCGCGTTTTTTCAGCGCGCCGGTCCAGGCAAACAGGGTAGCCATGGAATTGGTGGACGTCTTTTCGCCCTTCAGATGTTTGTAGTAATGGCGCTGTACGGTGCCGTGGGCCGCCTCGTATTCATAGATTCCTTCGGGCGAAACGAGAACGCTCGTCATCATGGCAAGGCTGCCGAAGGCGGTTGCGACCATATCGCTCATGACGTCGCCGTCGTAATTTTTGCAGGCCCAGATGTATCCGCCTTCTGAACGGACCACACGGGCTACCGCGTCGTCAATTAAGGTGTAAAAATAGGTAATACCGGCTTTTTCAAATTTTTCTTTGTAATCAGATTCGTAAATTTCCTGAAAAATATCCTTGAAACGATGATCGTATTTTTTTGAAATCGTGTCCTTGGTCGAAAACCACACATCCTGTCCGACGTCGAGCGCGTAGCTGAAACAGGACCGGGCAAAGCTTTCAATGCTTTTGTCAATGTTGTGCTGGCCCTGAATAATGCCGGATGTCTCGAAATCATGGATCAGCGCGCGCTCTTCGGTGCCGTCCGCTTTTGTAACGACAAGCTCGGCTTTTGCGCCGGCGGGGACGGTCATTTCCGTGTTGCGGTAGACGTCGCCGTAGGCGTGGCGCGCAATGGTGATCGGCTTTTTCCAGGTGGTGATAAAGGGCGTAATGCCCTTCACAAGGATAGGGGAACGAAAAACGGTGCCATCCAGAATTGCACGGATGGTGCCGTTCGGGGATTTCCACATTTCTTTCAATCCATACTCGCGCACTCTGTCCGCGTTCGCGGTAATCGTTGCGCATTTTACGGCAACGCCGTATTTCTTTGTGGCATAAGCGGAATCAAACGTGACCTTATCGTCGGTTGCGTCGCGGTTTTCCAGCCCAAGATCGTAATATTCCGTCTTCAGGTCGATATAGGGGATCAGCAGGATATCTTTAATCATCTTCCAGATGATTCTGGTCATTTCGTCGCCGTCCATTTCCACCAGCGGCGTCGCCATTTGAATCTTATTCATTCGTAGCCCTCCTGTTTTCTGTAAGCGTTCTGCAAGTCCGTTGTATTTTTGTATCAGCTGTTCTGTTCTTTGATGTAGCTCAGCAGGCCGCCTGCAAGAACGATCTTTCTCTGACGGTCGCTCAGAATGGCGTCTGCTTCGAAGGAGGTGCCTTTTGTCAGGTTTTTTACAAGAACGGTTCCGCCGTTTTCGATGGTGGCGCGGATATCCGGCAGCTCCAGTTCGTCCATCTGGTCGATTCCGTCGTAATCCTTCTCGTTTTTAAATACGAGCGGAAGGATTCCTCCGTTCGCCAGATTGGCGCAGTGGATACGCGCAAAGCTTTTTGCGATCACCGCTTTGATTCCAAGATACAGCGGGACCAGAACGGCGTGCTCACGGGAAGAGCCCTGTCCGTAATTGGAGCCGCCCACAATGATGCCCTTGCCGTATTGGCGGCAGCGCTCCGGGAATTCCTTGTCACAGACGGCGAAACAGAAGTTGGAAAGGTAGGGAATGTTGGAACGGTACGGAAGAATCTTCGCCCCCGCCGGCATAATGTGGTCGGTTGTGATGTTGTCGCCGACCTTCAGCAGGGCTTTTGCGGCGATGTCCCCGGGGAGGGCGGTGGTGGTGGGGACTTCCTTGATGTTCGGCCCGCGCAGGACTTCCACGTTTTCCGCTTCCTTCTCACTGGCGGGGGGGATGATCATATTGTCGTTGATCAGGAATTTTTCGGGCTGCCCGATGGGAGCTTCCTCGCCCAGCGTCCGGGGATCGGTCAGAACGCCGTTGATGGCGGAAGCCGCGGCGGTTTCCGGGCTGACAAGGTAAATTTTGGCGTCCGCCGTGCCGGAACGTCCCTCAAAGTTGCGGTTGAAGGTCCTCAGCGAAATGCCGCCGGAATTCGGGGATTGTCCCATCCCGATGCAGGGGCCGCAGGCGCATTCCAGAATCCGTGCGCCGGCGGAAATCAGGTCGGCAAGCGCGCCGTTCTGTGCAAGCATATTGTAAACCTGTTTGGAGCCGGGGGCAATCGAAAGGCTCACGTCGGGGTGAACCGTCTTTCCTTTTAATATGGAGGCGATCCGCATCATGTCGCGGTAAGAGGAATTGGTACAGGATCCGATACAGACCTGATCCACTTTGATGGGGCCGATCTCGTCCACGGTTTTTACCGCGTCCGGGCTGTGGGGACAGGCCGCCATCGGTTTCAGCTCGGACAGGTTGATCCCGATGGTTTCATCGTACTTCGCGTCGGCGTCCGGCTTTAGCTCCACCCAGTCCTTTTCGCGGCCCTGTGCTTTCAAAAACGTAAGGGTTACTTCGTCGGAAGGGAAGATGGAGGTGGTTGCGCCCAGCTCCGCGCCCATGTTGGTGATCGTCGCGCGCTCCGGCACGCTCAGCGCCGCGATTCCTTCGCCGCCGTATTCCACGATCTTGCCGACGCCGCCCCTTACGGACAGAAGGCGCAGGACCTCTAAGATAATATCTTTGGCGGAAACCCATGGAGAAAGCTTTCCGGTCAGATTGATACGCAGCATTTTCGGCATGGGGATGTAATATTCGCCGCTGCCCATGGCAACCGCAACGTCAAGCCCGCCGGCGCCCATGGCGAGCATGCCGATTCCGCCGCCGGTGGGGGTGTGGCTGTCCGAGCCGATCAGCGTTTTGCCGGGAACGCCGAAGCGCTCCAGATGGACCTGATGGCAGATTCCGTTGCCGGGTCTTGAAAAATAAATTCCGTGTTTCCTGGTGACCGTCTGAATGTACCGGTGGTCGTCCGCGTTTTCAAAACCGGTCTGCAGGGTATTGTGGTCGATATAAGCGACAGAGCGCTCTGTTTTTACGCGCGGGACGCCCATAGCCTCGAATTCCAGATAGGCCATGGTTCCGGTGGCATCCTGCGTCAGCGTCTGGTCTATTTTCAAACCGATATCGCTGCCTGGCGTCATTTCGCCGCTTAGAAGATGGGTTTTTATGATTTTCTGTGCCAAAGTCAAACTCATTATCAAGCTTCCCTCCAATTCGAATTCCCAACATAGTTAAATATATAACCATTATCCAATAAAAAAGCAAAATTGTCAATCTATCCAATCACTTTCTGCCAAAGCATTCTATTTTGACGCTTTATTTTCTTGATGAATATCACAACAGATGATATAATCATAATATTGATATTTCAAACTTGTACATTTCCGTGTATGAGAACGCCCTTCTTACGGCACAATAAAGCGGTAGGAGGGATTATCAATGAGCCATAAAGACCAAAAAGAAAAAGGCCAGAAAGAAGACCGGGATTATATAAAGCGGGTCAATGATGACGATAAAGCCGAGAAAAACGAAAAGCAGACCGACCAGATTATCGACACCGGTTCGGTGATTACCGGCAACGGCAAACATCTGATTCACTGCCTGACGATCATCGGTCAGATCGAAGGACATTATATTCTGCCTTCGCAAAATAAGACGACCAAGTACGAGCATGTGATTCCGCAGCTTGTCGCGATTGAGGAAGAACCCACCATAGACGGGCTTCTGATCATTCTGAACACCGTCGGCGGCGACGTGGAAGCCGGGCTTGCCCTTGCGGAACTGGTCGCGGGGATGAAAAAGCCGACTGTGTCGCTCGTGCTGGGCGGCGGCCATTCCATCGGCGTGCCGCTGGCGGTTGCCGCCAAGCATTCTTTCATCGCCCCCAGCGCGACGATGACCATTCATCCGGTGCGTATGAACGGCATGCTGCTCGGCGTTCCGCAGACCCTTGAGTATTTCCAACGCATGCAGGAGCGCATTACGCGGTTTGTCATGCAGAATTCTCACATTTCCGCCGAACGGTTCCACGAGCTTTCCATGAACACGCAGGAGCTGGTTATGGACGTGGGGACGGTTCTGGACGGAAACGACGCCGTCAAGGAAGGCCTGATCGATTCTCTCGGAAGCCTTTCCGACGCCATCGACTGCCTCTACGATATGATAGAAAAAAAGAAAGCGCAACAAAAAAAGTCCGGCGCAAGAACCCCTAAGGCGGGGGCAAAAAAGCCGGAGCCCAAAACAGCAAAGACCGCTGCCAAAAGCCGCAGCGTATAAAACGAGCCGCGCAACTTCTTTTCAGCTCCCTCTTTGAGGGAGCTGGCAGGCGGAGCCTGACTGAGGGAGTCTGATAGAAGCCCCGACCGGGAGCTTTTACTCCCTCCGGCGCGCCGCCTCCCTCACGGAGGGCGGCAAAAAATGCAAAAGTTACATATAACGAATGACAGAAACAAATGAAAATAAAAAATATAAGGTGATTATAAGGTGGCAACTCAAAGAACAAATACGAATAAGAAAGCGGCGCCCCGCGCACGGAGCAAGCCGAAGGCACAGCACCTTGCCGGCGGAAGAAAAACAAGGGCGGAAAAGGATGCCGAGTATATCAGGCAGCGCAATCAGATCAACGCGATTGTGGTGTTTGCCATGTCCATCCTGATGGTCTGCCTTGTGCTGATCGGGGGCGACCACATCTGGCTGTGGTGCCACAACGCGCTTCTGGGCCTTTTTGGCAGCTGCGCGATCATCTGGCCGATTCTTCTCTGCTACATATCGCTCGTAACGGCTTTTGAGCGTCAGAAAAACCGTCTGGGCAGCAAAGTCATTTTTATGATCGTCATTATTGCGCTGTTTTGCGCGGCTGTCTATATTTTTACCGATCAGAACAATACGCCCATCACCTCGTACTGGGACAGGCTCAAGGATCTTTATACCCTGGGTACCCAAAGGTCCGGCGCCGGGCTGTTCAGCGGCCTGATTGGAATCCCGTTCGTCGCGGCGCTCGGCTCGACCGGGGCAAAAATCGTTATTATTCTGTCTCTGTTTGTAGCGGTTATGATTTTGACCGGGACCAGCCTTGTCCAATTGTTCCGGGCGGTGACAAAACCGGCCGACATGATGGCTGCCAGTTTCAGCAGCGCACAGGAACAGCGGGCTGTGGAACGCGCCCGTCAGGCCAATTCCAACATCGATATTGCGCTTGACCGCGAGGATATGGCGCAGCGTGCCGTTCAGGCCAAGGGCAAGCCGCAGAAGAACAAGAAGCTCGAACAGCTGGAAAAGGTGTTCGGGGTCAAAGAGCCCGTAGTGGAAAAGATAGAGCAGCCCGCGGCTCTGGTTCCGCCGGCCGCGGATAAAACCGGCTCCGCTGCGGCCGCCGCCGCTTACGCCGCCCGTCAGGCCGCTTCGCCGCAGCCGGAGGCGCAAAAAATCTCCGAACCCGCCGGCGTGCAGATGACCATGTTTACTGACGAGCCGCCGCAGGACGGCACCTACCATTTTCCGCCGGTCACCATGCTGGAAACTACAAAAGTAACGAATGAGCAAGATATAGCTGCAGAATTAGAGTTTAATGGTCAAAGGTTGGTCCAGACTTTAAAAAGTTTTGGAGTTGTTACGCATATTGTTAATCGAAGTCACGGCCCCGCTGTAACCCGTTATGAACTTCAACCCGCTGCGGGGGTGAAAATCAGTAAGATCACGAATCTGTCCGACGATATCGCCATGAACCTCGCCGCGTCCGGAGTGCGCATCGAGGCGCCGATTCCGGGCAAGGCCGCCGTCGGAATAGAGGTCCCGAACAAGAAGGTCAGCGTTGTCAGGATGCGCGAGCTGATCGAGTCCAACAGCTTTGTCACGGCGCAGAGCCGTCTGACCGTCGTGCTCGGGCGCGACATCGCGGGTGAGGTCGCGATGGCGGATCTGAGCAAGATGCCTCATCTTCTGATTGCGGGCGCCACGGGCTCCGGCAAATCCGTGTGCATCAACTCGTTTATTGTCAGCCTTCTGTATAAATCCACTCCGGAAGAGGTCAAATTTCTGATGATCGACCCGAAGGTGGTGGAATTGGGCATTTACAACGGGATTCCACAGCTTCTGGTTCCGGTTGTCACCGATCCCCGCAAGGCCGCGGGCGCTTTGGGATGGGCCGTCACGGAAATGCTTAAGCGGTACAAGACTTTTGCCGAAAATAAGGTAAGAGATCTAACAGGTTATAATAAACTTATCAAATCTAACAACTGTAAGGATGAAAGCGGACAGCCTCTACCGCCCCTGCCGCAGATCGTCATCATTATCGACGAGCTTGCCGACCTGATGATGGCCGCCCCCAACGAGGTGGAGGATTCCATCTGCCGTCTGGCGCAGATGGCGCGCGCCGCGGGCATGCATCTGCTGATTGCCACACAGCGGCCCTCCGTCGACGTCATCACCGGAATTATCAAGGCGAATATCCCAAGCCGTATCGCGTTTTCCGTTTCCTCCCAGGTGGATTCCAGAACCATTCTGGACATGGGCGGCGCGGAAAAGCTTCTGGGGCGCGGGGATATGCTGTTTTCGCCCGTCGGCTCGCAGAAGCCCACCAGAATCCAGGGCTGCTTTGTCAGCGACAGTGAAATCGAATCCGTCGTAAATTTCGTAAAGAAGTCGCAGGAAGCGGGATATGATAAAAATATTGCCGAAGAGATTGAGAAAAACGCCGTAGCCGAGAAGGACGGCGGCGGCGACGGCGGCGTGAACGGCGACACCGACCCCATGATGCCGGAAGCGGTCAAATGCGTTGTGGAAGCGGGACAGGCTTCGACCTCTCTGCTCCAGCGCCGCCTGCGCCTCGGGTATGCCCGCGCCGGCCGTCTGGTCGACGAGATGGAGCAGATGGGCATTGTAGGCCCGCACGAAGGCTCCAAGCCGCGTCAGGTGCTCATTACATACCAGCAGTGGCTGGAAATGACCATGCAGCAGGCAGATCAAAAAGAAAGTGAAGAATAAGCGGAATGCCTTTTTTACCCATTACAAAAGAAGAAACGGATGCTCTTGGCTGGGACGCGCCGGATTTCGTCGTCGTAACCGGCGACGCCTACGTTGACCATCCTACCTTCGGCACCGCGATCATCTCGCGCGTGCTGGAGCAGTTTGGCTACCGGGTGGCCATTCTGGCGCAGCCGGACTGGCGCACCGATCGGGATTTTACCCGGTTCGGCAAGCCGAAATACGGCTTTCTGGTCAGCTCCGGAAACATTGATTCCATGGTCGCCCATTACACCGTGGCGCGCCGCAGACGCAAAGAAGACGCCTATTCGCCGGGGAACAGAACCGGTCTCCGGCCCGATCGCGCCGTTATTGTCTACACGAAAAAAATCAGGGAAATCTATCCGGACTCGCCGGTCGTTATCGGAGGGCTGGAAGCGTCCCTTCGCCGCTTCGCGCATTACGATTACTGGGACGACAAAATCCGCCCGTCGATTCTTCTGGACTCCGGGGCGGATTTGCTGACCTACGGCATGGGCGAAAGCCAGACGGTCGAAATTGCCCGCCGCCTGTTTTCCGGCGAGCCGATCGGTACGATCACCGATATCCGTGGCACCTGCTACGCAGTTCCCACGAAGGAATACCGGCCCGGCCCGGCGGTAGACTGTCCCAGCTTTGAACAGGTCTGTCAGAATAAAAGGGAGTACGCCGTTTCCTGCCGCAAACAGCAGGACGAGCAGGACGCCGTGCGGGGACGCAGAGTCATTCAGCGCCATGGCGGCAAAATACTGGTTCAGAACCCGCCGATGCCGCCTTTAAAGCAAAAGGAGCTCGACGCCGTTTATGAGCTGCCGTATATGCGCACCTATCACCCGTGCTACGAGAGCATGGGCGGGGTCCCGGCCATTCAGGAGGTGGAGTTCTCCATTACGCACAACCGCGGCTGTTTCGGCGCCTGCAATTTCTGTTCGATCGCGTTCCATCAGGGCCGTTCCATCACCACCCGCAGCGAGGAATCCATCCTGCGCGAAGCGAAAAAGCTGACGGAAAGCCCAAATTTTAAAGGATATATCCACGATGTCGGCGGCCCGACCGCCAATTTCCGCCACCCGTCCTGCGACAAACAGGAAAAGCTGGGGCTCTGCGCGGGCGGCAAAAAATGCCTTGCACCGAAGCCGTGCCCCCTGCTCAAGGTGGACCACAGCGAATACCTCGACATTCTGCGCAGGCTGCGCGCCCTGCCGAAGGTCAAACGCGTGTTTATCCGTTCCGGCATCCGCTTTGATTATTTGATTGAAGACAAGGACGACGCCTTTTTCAGGGAACTGGTCAAATACCATGTCAGCGGACAGCTGAAAGTTGCGCCGGAGCACTGTACTCCGGAGGTCCTTGACTGTATGGGCAAGCCGCATATTGAATCTTTTCTAAAATTTGAAAAAAAATATCATCAATTCTGTAAGGAGGAGGGCAAGGAGCAGTATCTTGTTCCATACCTGATGTCCTCCCACCCAGGCAGCACCCTGAAAGATGCGGTTTCGCTTGCTCTGTTTCTGAAGCGCGAGCACCTTCGTCCGGAGCAGGTGCAGGATTTTTATCCCACGCCCGGCACTATTTCCACCTGCATGTTTTACACCGGGCTCGATCCTTATACGATGAAAGAGGTTTATATTCCCCGCACCGACCGGGAAAAGGCGATGCAGCGGGCGCTTCTGCAGTATTTTAATCCAAAGAACAGGGATCTGGTAATTGCGGCGCTGAAAGCCGCGGGCCGCAGCGACCTGATCGGTACGGGCGGATCGTGTCTTGTCCCTCCCAGCCCTGCCATGCAGCGTGCCGCCCAAGTTCAGAACAGAGAGAAGCGGGGCAGATGGAGCAGCAAAAAAACAGTAAAAAGGCGCTGAAAATCACTATTTCGCTGTTCCTGGCGATTGGATTCGTTGTTTCGCTGCTGCCGTTCGGGGCGGCAGCCTCCTGGCACCGGATTTTTTCCTTTTTCGGACTGAGCGATTTCTCCGCGGCGGCGGATTCCAGCCCAATGTCCCTCCATGTGCTGGAGGTCGGAAAAGCCGACAGCATTTTGATTGAGTGCGGGGGGAGAGCGATGCTCGTTGACGGCGGGACTGTCGATTGCGGGGAACCGGTGGCGGAATACCTTGACCGCCGGGGCGTGAAGGAACTGGAATATATGGTCAACACGCACCCCGACGAGGATCACATCGGCGGTCTTGCGTACCTGATCGGGCGTTATCCCGTCAAAAAATATTTTGCGCCCGATATCCCGAAGGACCTGATTCCATCCAGTGGGGAATATCTTGCCGCGCAGAAAGCGCTGAACGAAAAACGGATTTTGACGACTGCTCCCCGGCCCGGAGAAACTTTCTCTCTCGGCGGGATGGAAATAGAGGTCCTTGCCCCTGTCCGGCAGGGCGGCAGCACCAACAACAATTCCATCGTCCTGAAGCTGACCTATGGGAAAACGCGGTTTCTGCTGATGGGCGACGCGGAAAAAGAGGAGGAATCCGATTTGCTTGCGGGCGGGGAAGACCTTTCCGCCGATGTTCTGAAGGTCGGCCACCACGGCAGCAGCACCTCCACCACGGACGCTCTGCTGAACGCCGTAAAGCCGAAATGGGCGGCGATTTCCGTTGCCGACGATTCCAACGGGCTTCCGAAACGGGAAGTACTCAAAAGGCTTTTGTCCGCCGGAGCGGCGGTTTACCGGACCGACGTCAGCGGAACGCTTATTTTTATGAGCGACGGGCAAACTATAAAGCTTGCAGCCGAGCGCTGATGATGATAAAGAGGGGGATAGAAAAAATGAAAATGCTGGTCATAGACCGTTTTGAGGGAACTTACGCAATCTGTGAGGACAAGGATCAGAAATTCTTCGCCATCGAAACCACCGAGCTCCCGCAGGGCGCGCGGGAAGGCGACGTGCTGAATGTGGACGCCGCCGAGGGGGCGCTCAGCATCAACGCGGAAGCGACGGCGCAAAGGCGTTCCAAAACAAAAAAACTGCAGGATAAACTTTTCCAGTAAAAATGCAGAATATCATAAAAACACCGCCCTTTCCCGTTGTGTGATGGGTGGTGTGCACCCCGTCAAGAGGACAATGAAAAAATAAAAAGATTTTTAGGACTGCTGTCCGCCGGAACCGGCGGGCAGCAATTTTTACGCAGCTTTTGCGTACTGTGCATGGAACTCCATGGGTGTCATAACAGACAATCGGCGCTGCAGTCGCCGGTAGTTGTAAAAGTAAATATACTCTGAAATGGCTTGCGTGATCTGTTTCCGGTCGGTGAATTTGCGTCCATAGTACATTTCCCGTTTGAGGATACCCCAAAAGCCTTCCATCGGCCCATTGTCAATACAGTGCGCCACTCTGGACATGCTTTGCTTCATCTTGGCGGCATGCAATTTCGAGTGAAAAGAACGGCTGGTATACTGGTACCCCCGGTCACTGTGAAATAGCGGGTGTGCGTCCGGATTAGCGGCCACGGCAGCATCCAGCGTATTGAATACCAACCTGTTGTCATTATGATCGCCTACGGCATAGGCAACGATGCGCCGGTCGTACAAGTCCAGAATAGCGCTCAGATAAACCTTGCGGATTTCCGGGCCGATGAAATACTTGAATTCCGTTACATCGGTCAACCATTTTCGGTTCGGAGCGTCCGCATAAAATTTGCGGTTCAAATAGTTTTTGGCAATGTATTCCGGCGATGCCGCACTTTTTGTGCACCCGTGCCGACGGTATTTGACGCTGGACTGAATATGAAGTGCACGGTCGATGCGGAGTACTCGCTTGTCGTTGACATGAATGCCATGATGCCTGTCCAACTCATCCCGTATTCTGCGGTATCCCATATCCGTATGCAGGCTATGGATTTTCTCGACCTCGCCTGCGATGAGTTCGTTTTCCAACTCGCGGCTGCTTTTCGGGTGCTTCAGCCATCTGTAATACGCCGAGCGCGTGATGTGCAGAAAGCCGCAGAGTTTCCAAACAGGGAATACCCGTTCCGCAGACAGCGTGCTTACCGCGCCGTAAGCCGCCGGATGCCTGATGAAGCTCAACGTCGCCTCCTCTCCAATTCCTTCACTTTTTTTAACAGAGCGTTCTCCATTTCCAGATCATAGTTTTTCCGTTCAAGCTGAGCAACCTTGTCTCTGAGTTCTTCTTCCGGCGTCCGGCTCGGAAGCGTCCCGGCCCGGTGTCCCCGCCGGTCCTCCAGCCCCGCCCTGCCCATATTTCGGTATTTCCTCGTCCAGGTGTAAACCTGCTGGTAAGAAACTCGATACTTAAGCGCTGTACCGCCGTAATCATTCCCGTTGACGATACACGCTTTTACGATCTCCATCCGTTCTTTCGCGGTTGTATCCCGGCCCTTCGTCATGCGACTCCCTCCCGTATGTATCCTGAAGTCTTCATGACAATTATATACCCTCAGCCAATCCCTGAGCTGCCGGGTATCACGGATTCCGTACTTTTCGCAGATTTCCTGAAGAGAACCTTTCCCAGCAAGATAATCCAAAACTGCCGATAGTTTCGTTTCCTTGCCGTATGCCCGGTCGTGTCCGTGGGTCAGAAACCCCGCAGGCCCTTCCGTCTTGTACCGACTGACCCAACGCGCAATCGTCTTGCAATCTACTCCCGCCTGTTTTCCTGCTTCGCTGTATCCAATTTTGCCTGACAAATACAATTCTACAATACGGATCTTTTCTTCGGCTGTTGTCTTCTTCCTATTCGGCATAATTTTACCCCCAGACTGAAGAACAGTGCTTTTTTATTTCACTGTCCTATCTGGGGGTAGCATATCACAAGGGATAAGGCGGTGTTTTTTATCATGACACTCTATCGCCGGAGCGTAACTTTGTCCGTGTTCATTCTGTGCATATGCACGTTCTGCGCTAACCCGAACCCTAAATACAGACAGGCTGCGGACGAACCGCCCGCGCTGAAAAACGGGAGCGTAACGCCCATGACCGGCAAAAGGTTCAGGCACATGCCTAAATTGAACAGCGCCTGCGCCGCGATCATGCCGAAGAAGCCGAAGCAGATGCTGCTGCCCAGGCAATCGGGGGATTTTCTCGCGATCCGGAGCGTCCGCAGCAGGAGCAGCAGAAGAAGAACCATAATCAGCATACAGCCGAAAAAGCCGAGCTGCTCGCCCGCGACCGAGAAAATAAAATCGCTCTGCTGTACGGGTACCAGGCCTTTGCTGACGCGTGAATTGCCGTTGAACAGCCCGCGTCCCCACAACTGTCCGCTGCCGATGGACAGCCTGCCCTGAATCTGCTGCAGGCCTTTGTCCAGCGGGTCCGATTCCGGGTGGCGGAAAATGGTAAAGCGGTCTTTCTGGTAATCCTGCAAAATATATTCCCACGCAATAGGGAATGCGACAGCCAGCGCGGCGAATACCGCTCCAAAGTATCTGAGCTGAACCCCGGCTCCAAACGCCATGGCAAGGAACATGCAGAAGAAGATGACCGCGGTGCCGTCGTCTCCCTGAAAATGGACCAGTACGACTGGAATCAGCGCATGGAAAGCCAGCAGCATGATATGCGGAAAGGATTTCAGCAGGTCGCGTTCCTTCAGTTCCGATATATGTTTGGAAAATGTAATGATAAAACCAATCTTGACCAATTCGCTCGGCTGAAAGGTGATACCGCCGGGGAGCTCTATCCACGCTTTTGCGTTAATGCCGCCGCTGCTTTTCACCGCAATACCGAAAATCTGTGTATATACAATCAGGAACAGGCAAAATCCCGCTACAATATACCAGTAGCTCGCGATTTCCCGGTAATCAATCAGCGTGAACAGGATCGCGCCCACATAGCCGATGATAATGGCGACCAGCTGTACGGCAAAATAGGACTTGCCCGAGCCGCTGTTGGGTACGGTTTTCAGCAGCAGAAGGCTGTACGCCGATATCAGGATCATAATTGTCCAACACAGCTTGTCCGCCCGTTTTAAATAGTTGACAAAAGATTTCAAACCTCGCATGACTTCACCTCTAATTTATTTATTATATGATGGAAACGCGAAAACTGCAAGCGAATAATAAGGGAAAACCGGCGCGGGCGAGAAGCCCGCATCGGTTTTCCTTTTTATGTCAGAAGCAATAGGGTTTACTGCTCTTTGGGCTGCAGCTGTGCAAGCGGAAAATCGACTCTCGCCGAAAACAGGTCGGCGTCGACGCTGATCCGGAACTCTCCCCCGCAGGCCTCCGTAAAGCTGCGTGCGATGGAAAGCCCCAGCCCGCTGCCGCTTGTCGTGCGCGAGCTGTCTCCCCTTACAAAGCGTTCGGTCATATCCCGGTCGCCGTCCAGCTCAAAGCGGGAGGTATTCTTTACCGAGGCGGAGGCTTCTTCCCCCGTTTGTTCCAGCGTGATAAATACACGGGAGCCGTCCAGCGAATACTGCAGCGCGTTGCCGATGAGGTTCTGGAACACCCGGTATAAGAGCTTTCCGTCCGCCCGGATCATGACGGGGGTATCCGGAATGTCGATTTTCAATACCAGTCCGGAAGCCTCCACCTGCTCGTTCATGTCCGCCAGCGTCTGCAGGATCAGCTTGCCGTAATCCAGAATTTCCGGATTCATCTCGATGTTTCCGCTGGTCGCCTTGCTCACCTGAAAGATGTCCTGCACCATGTTTTTCAGCCGGTCGGATTTTTGGGCAAGGATTTCGATATAGTCCTTTACATGGTCGGGCAGATTTTCCTCCTGCTTTAACAGGTCGATATAGCTGATGATGGAGGTGAGCGGCGTTTTCAGGTCGTGGCTCACATTGGTGATCAGCTCTATTTTCATCCGTTCGCTTTTGAGGCGTTCCTCCACCGCTTCGCCGATGCCGGACTGAATCTCATTCAATTCCAGCGAAGCGTTTTTCAGGTCCGCTTCCGCGGGCAGCTCGACCACCGCCGAAGAATCGCCGGTTTTCACAAGGGAAATATGGCGTATCAGAAGCCCGATGTCATAGACGGTGTTCTGAAATCTGCGCACATACCGGTAAATCAGGTAAATCATCCCGGCAAGCACCAGCAGCAGAAAGACCATGACGAAGAAGGAACTGGGATGAATGACGGCCGTTACGGTCAAACCAAACAGCAGCAGCAGGATTTCAGCCGCCAGCAGCGCCCAGAACCGTTGGACCATCTGCCGCTGGAACGGCTTTGAAAACTCAAACCTTCTGTAATTGTTTAAAGCGGAGTTGAAAATATTGTGCCGGTAAAAGGGACGGTTATAGCGCATATCGTTCACCACCAGATAATAACAGAACAGCGAAACCACCGCACAGGTTCCCCATAAAATCCAGTCGTTGTGCCAGGAGTGGGTCATAAAAGCAAAGTCCAGATAGACCAGCACGGCGACGCACAGCGCCTTGAATTCACACCAGAACCAGCCGGTAAAGCGCGCCAGCGCCAGATCAGCCTGTTTTTTATCCTTTCTCAGAAGAATATATACGGCGAAGGCGATCAGGCCAAGCGCCAGAAAGACCCCGGCGGCATACAAAGCGGTTTTTCCGTTTCGTTGGTTGTCGGGAATATAGGACAACACGCTGCTGCCGCTGACGGGCTCAATGAGTTCACTGCGGACAAACATAGTTACGCGGTAATTCTCAATGCCGGAATCGTTCAGCTCCGTGTTGCTGGTATAACCCGGAACATACCACATGGATTTGTTGGGCCGGTAAACTCCGTCCCCGTAAATATCCAGATTTTTTCCGTCCTTGGTAATCGTCACCTTTTCGCCGTCGAAATGCAGCCTGAAGTTATACCCGTCCGGCAGCGGTGCGGTATCCAGATCCAGATTCGGGTACCCGTTGGTATGCATTGCCGGTTTGTCCTTTGTTCCCGCCGAATAGAGGATGTTTTTGCTCGCGTCCCGGTCCAAAACCTCCCAGGCACCGGTGTCGTCAGCTTCTTTTCCTGAGGCCAGCGAATCCAGAATATCCTGCAGCCGGTATCCCATCCCCTGACTGAACAGGGAAGTTTTTTGATAGTCCTGTTCAAACGCATCGTTCACTTCTCTGAGAAAGTAGTCGCCGCGGTTGACGAATTCCCCGGAAAAAAGGGCCAAGGTCAGGATCCCCGTAATCGTCACCATACTGAAGAAAAAACAGAGCCAGCTGAATACCGGCTTAAACTTTTTCGATTTTGTAGCCAATGCCCCACACCACCTTTAAATATTCGGGTTCCTTTGGGTTGAGTTCGATTTTTTCCCGGATGCGGCGGACATGGACCATAACGGTGTTTTCCACACAGTAGGCGGGCTCGTTCCATACGCGGCGGTATATTTCCTCCGCAGGAAAGGTCCTGCCCAGATTGCGCATCAGCAGGTCGACGATTTTGGTTTCCGTCGCCGTCAGACGGACGGGCTCGCCGTCCGCCTTCAGGATGCGTTCGTCCGTGTTATAGCTCAGTCTGCCGTTGACGATTTCGTTTGCGTTCGTATTCGCGTTGATGTCGCCCAGGCTGATGTAGCGCCTGAGCTGGGAACGGACGCGCGCGACAAGCTCCATGGGATTGAACGGCTTTGTCACGTAATCGTCCGCACCCATGCTGAGTCCGAGAATTTTATCGGTGTCCTCGCTTTTTGCCGAAAGCACGATGATCGGGATATTGCGTTTTTCACGGATTTTCATGACCGCGGAAAGCCCGTTCAGCTTCGGCATCATCACATCGATCAAAATCAAATGGATTTCGTTGTTCATCGCCGCGTCGACGGCCTCCAGCCCGTCGTAGGCACACAGAGCCGAATAGCCCTCCTTTTCCAGCAAAATGGCGATTGCGCGGACGATTTCACGGTCGTCGTCGACAATCAGAATCTGTTTTTTATCCATTTGATTTCCTCCCTCAAAAACCTTAACAACAGCTTACCGCATATTTCTTAAGAAAAACTGAACGGATTTCTTACAAAAAACTGAAGATTTTAATTTCCTGCACTCGCCCTATTCTTGATCTGTGGAGCTGCTTTTCATTATAACATATCCTGACAACGATGCTTCCGCCGTCTGTTTCATCAGGAAATATTACTCTTTCCTGTTCATTTTTACAAAAGAATATGATATAATTTTGTCATAATTATGTGTTAGGAGAATGCATGAATGCTGACGGACATCGAAATTGCACAGCAGGCAAAGCTCGTACCGATTGCGAAAATTGCCGCTGACCTCGGAATTTACGAGGAAGAACTTGAGCCATACGGCCGGTTTAAAGCAAAGCTGAACGACTCTCTCTACAACAGACTTGCCTCCCGCAGGGACGGCAAACTCATTCTGGTTACGGCAATCAATCCCACTCCCGCGGGGGAAGGGAAGACCACCACGACGGCGGGCCTTGGCGAGGCAATGAAGCGGATCGGAAAAAATGCCGTCATTGCCCTTCGCGAACCGAGCCTCGGTCCGGTATTCGGCATCAAAGGAGGCGCCGCGGGCGGCGGATACGCACAGGTGGTGCCGATGGAGGACATCAACCTGCATTTTACGGGCGATTTTCACGCCATTACTTCCGCAAACAATTTGCTCTGCGCCATGCTGGACAACCATATCCATCAGGGAAACGCGCTGGGGATTGACCAGCGAAGGATTTTGATCAAACGCTGTCTCGACATGAACGACCGCGCCCTGCGCAGCATCGTGGTCGGCCTTGGCGGGAAAATTAACGGAATTCCCCGCGAAGACGGCTTTTGTATTACCGTTGCGTCGGAAATCATGGCCATTTTCTGTCTTGCGTCCGACATTACGGATCTGAAGGAACGGCTGGGAAGAATTCTGGTCGCGTACACCTTTGCGGGCGCGCCCGTCTACGCTTCGGACCTCAAGGCGCAGGGCGCCATGGCCGCACTTCTGAAAGACGCGATCAATCCGAATCTGGTGCAGACGCTGGAGGGCACGCCCGTTATCATGCACGGCGGGCCGTTTGCCAACATCGCCCACGGCTGCAACTCCGTCAGGGCCACGCGTCTTGCTTTGAAGCTTGCCGATTACTGCATTACCGAGGCCGGCTTCGGCTCCGACCTTGGCGCGGAAAAATTTCTGGACATCAAGTGCCGTCTTGCGGGGCTGAAGCCCAGTGCCGTTGTCCTTGTGGCGACCGCGCGTGCGCTGAAATACAACGGCGGCGTGCCGAAGGACCGCACGGCGGAGGAAAATCTGCCGGCGCTGGAAAAGGGAATCGTCAATCTGGGCGCGCATATCGCCAATATGAAGAAGTACGGTGTGCCGGTGGTCGTCGCCATCAACCGCTTCGGCAGCGATTCCGACGGTGAGCTGGCGTATATTGAAAAATACTGCCGCGACAACGGCGCGGATTTCGCGCTTTCGGAAGTCTTTGCCAAAGGCGGAGCGGGCGGCGTGGAGCTGGCGAAAAAGGTCTGTGAGGCGGCGGAAAAGCCGTCGGATTTCCATCCGATTTATTCCGTCGATTCCACGGTCAGGCAGAAAATTGAATGCATTGCCAAAGAAATTTACGGGGCGGACGGTGTGGACTACACCGGCCAGGCGGAAAAGGCTATTGCCGACATCTCCGCGCTCGGCGGGGACAGGCTGCCCGTCTGCGTTGCGAAAACCCAATATTCCCTTTCCGACAACGCCGCGCTTTTAGGACGGCCGAAAGGCTTCCGTATCACCATCCGCAACCTGCGCCTTTCCAACGGCGCGGGGTTTGTGGTTGCGTACGCGGGGGATATTATGACCATGCCCGGACTGCCGAGGGTACCGTCCGCCGAAAAGATCGACGTGGACGCGAATGGGAAAATTTCGGGATTATTTTAAAGATATAAGGGGACCGGATATGCAGGAAATCATCACTTCTTCGCCTGCCGGGACGGAAGCGCTCGGGGTAAAAATTGCGGAAAAGCTGACCGGCGGCGAGGTGCTGGCGCTTTTCGGCGGGATGGGGATGGGGAAGACCGCCTTTACGCGCGGCCTTGCCCGCGGGCTTGGAATTCAGGACGGCGTTTCCAGCCCGACCTTTGCGCTCGTTCACGAATATCACGGCAGGCTGGATGTCTACCATTTTGATATGTTCCGCGTAACCGGGTGGGACGACCTTTACTCCACCGGATTTTTTGATTATCTCGACAGCGGCGGCGTGCTCGTCATCGAGTGGAGCGAAAACATCGAGGCCGCTCTTCCGCAGGATGCGATACGGATTGAAATCCGTCGGGGCGCGCGGGAAAACGAACGGATTTTTCAGATAGAAGGGATAAAACCATGAGGATACTGGCAATCGATTCTTCCGCGACCGCGGCCTCGGCGGCTCTTCTTGACGACGACAGGCTGCTGGGAGAGTTTTACATCAATACCCGCCTGACCCACAGCCAGACGCTGATGCCCATGATCGACCATCTTCTGGAGTGTACGCGGACAGAACTGGGAAACGTCGATCTGTTTGCGGTTTCCGCGGGCCCCGGTTCTTTTACGGGCGTCCGTATCGGCGTGGCGAGTATCAAAGGCTTGGCCATGGCGCAGAATAAACCCTGTGCGGGAGTTTCCGCCCTGGAGGCCATGGCGCAGAACCTGGCGCACCTGGACTGCACGGTCTGTGCGGTAATGGACGCCCGCTGCGGGCAGGTCTATAACGCGGTCTTTTCCGCGCATGAAAATTCCGTGGAAAGAATCACTCCCGACCGGGCGCTTTCCATTGAGGATTTGGCAAGGGAATGTAAAAATTACACGAAACCGATATTCCTTGTTGGAGACGGCGCGAAATTGTGCTATAATAATGAGCGGTTTAAAAGCCTGAGCGCGGTTCTGCCGCCCGAGCACCTGCTTTACCAGCGTGCCTGGGGAGTGGCAAAGTCTGCGCAGAAAGTATATGAGCGGGGCGGGGCGGTGTCCCCGGCGGCTCTGATGCCGATCTATCTTCGCCCGCCGCAGGCGGAGCGGGAATTAAAAAAACGAATAAAAGGAGAAATCAAATGATAGCTTTAGGAGCGGATCACGGCGGATTTTTATTGAAAGAAGCCATTAAGAACTATCTTGCTGCCGAAAATATTGCCTATAAGGATTTCGGCACGTTTGACGAAACCTCTATCGACTATGCGCCGGTTGCGGCAAAGGTCGCGCACTGCGTAGCGGACGGCGAAGCGGAGCGCGGAATCCTGTGCTGCGGAACGGGAATCGGGATGAGCATCGCGGCCAACAAGGTGCAGGGCATCCGTGCGTCGGTGTGCGCCGACGCTTACTGCACGGAAATGACCCGTCGGCACAACAATTCCAACATTCTCTGCCTTGGAGGCCGGGTGATCGATGAAAAAAAGGCGGTGGAGCTCGCAAAGATCTACCTGAAAACCGAATTTGAAGGCGGCCGCCACCAGCAGCGCATTGACGAAATCTCTGCGATAGAGCGCGGCGAACTGTAATTTTGGAGTTACAACAATACAAGACTATGGAGGCTGTCAACATGGATAAACAGGTATTTGTTATGGATCATCCGCTGATTCAGCACAAGCTGACTTTTTTACGCGACAAAAACACGGGTTCCAAGGAATTCCGCGAGCTGGTCGGTGAAATCGGGATGCTGATGTGCTACGAGGCGACCCGCGATCTTCCTTTGGAGGACACGACGATCGAGACCCCCATGGGGAAAGCGAAAACAAAGGTGATTGCGGGAAGGAAGCTTGCGTTTGTTCCTATTTTAAGAGCGGGCCTGGGCATGGTGGACGGCGTACTGAAAATGGTTCCCGCCGCGAAGGTCGGCCATATCGGCCTTTACCGCGACCACGAGACGCTGCAGCCGATAGAATACTACAGCAAGCTGCCGCAGGATATTGAGGAGCGCGACGTCATCGTGCTGGACCCGATGCTCGCCACCGGCGGCTCCGCGATCGACGCAGTCACCATCATCAAGCGCAGCAAGCCGAAAAGCATCCGCTTTATGTGCATTATTGCCGCTCCGGAAGGGGTGAAGGCGTTTACCGAAGCGCATCCCGACGTACAGCTTTTCTGCGCCGCCGTCGATGATCACCTGAACGACATCGGCTACATTGTACCGGGCCTTGGCGACGCGGGCGACCGTATTTTCGGAACACTGTAAAAATAGATAGAAACGGGGGGCGGCCATTGGCCGCCCCCCGTTTGATCGTGTCGAAAAAAATTTATTTAAAATGCGCGCAGAATTTTTCGATTGCGTCCTCGTCGACCGGGTCGTCCGGGAAAGGCTGCCTGATCAGCGAAAGATTTTCCACGTGACGGATTCCCTCGCCCGGTTCCAGGCCGTACAGCGGACTCAGCGATTCCATTTCGATAAAATCGCCGCACGCGTACGTCTCATAGGAGCAGCCGTAATCCGGGTACGCCGCCTGAGCGGTGTGAAGGTAACGCTTTATTAGCGTATATTCTCCGCAGGTGTACGATGCCCAGCCCGGCGTATTGTTGACGCCCAGCTTCAGTGCGTCGGGTTTGTCCGTGTCGTGCCGGATCGTAATAAACCGGTTGCCCGCTGACAGGCGTTTGTCCCGGATATCGGAATACGGCCAAAGAGTGAGAAGCCGGTTGGGGAGCAGCGAGCTGCCGGTGTCCTTGTTCATCGGGATCACCTCCATGCCGCCGCCCTTCACCATGGTCAGCGCCCACAGCGCGCAGTTCCGTTTTTCCTTCGAGCAGTTTTTCGCGCTGTGCACCACCATGATATCCGTGGTGCCCTCGGTCATGATCACTTCAAAGCTCAGCTGAACGTCGTTGCGCTTCTGGCGCGGGGGCGTAAAGCTGACGCCTTCCGGCAGAATGCCGTATACGACCGGCTCGTTGTCCGGATAATACGTTTCGGGCATTTTTTCGGGACTGAGCCATACGCGGTGGCCGCCGTAATGGTAAAAAGCCGCGTCCTTGCCGTAGCGTTCCGACATACTTTCGCTGCTGATATAATTGCGGCGTTCCAGATCGTTGTAAAGAATATTTTCTTCGCCGATAAAGCCGAAACGGACGATGCGCGGCCCGAACTCAATGGTTACAAC
Source organism: Caproiciproducens sp. CPB-2 (assembly GCF_036287215.1). Classification (NCBI taxonomy): domain Bacteria; kingdom Bacillati; phylum Bacillota; class Clostridia; order Eubacteriales; family Acutalibacteraceae; genus Caproiciproducens; species Caproiciproducens sp. CPB-2. The sequence continues at coordinate 2,073,884 of NZ_CP142860.1, read as the reverse complement.
AACGTCGATCAGGCCGTTATCCAGCCTCAGGCATTTTCCGTAGTTCTCATATTCCGTTTCCTTAATTTCAATAGACAAGAGAAGACACATCCTTTCAGTCAAAAGACGAAATAGAAATAATACCCGTTGTCCTGTCGAGCCCGCAGGGCGCGATTTTCGGCATACACAGCGCATAAAGGTCCGTTGCTCTGTTTTCTAATTCAAGCATATTTTTCCCGCTTTTGTCAAGAGAAAATATGTCCGACGAATTGGTGATGACCGGCAGCGCTGCCCGCCCCTTCATGGAATGCAGAATTTCCGTGCCGCGCTGATTAAAGCCGAGGATGCGCAGATAGGGAGGAATCCCCGCGCTCATGGAAGCATCCAGCCCCAGAAAAGCGGAAAGAATGATCCGCCGGATTCTGGCGTGCGTATATCTTTTGGACTTAATCAGGCTGTATGCTTCCTCCAGGCCGCCGGCTTTGCGCACCGCGGCGTAAACCCGGTTCTCCAGCCCTTCGCTGATGTCGGGAAGGGCGGCGAACCGTTCGGGGCTCATCGTTCTCAGCTTTGCCAGAACGGCCCGCTCGATGAGGGCAAGGTCGGCGGGAGCGTTTCCGGCTTTTATTTCCCGCCTTGCCGTTTCCGCACAGGAAGGAGGCATCAGCGGGGAAAAATCTTCTCCGGAGCGCATCATTCTCCGTATCTGTGAGGCGGAGGCTATGAATCCCTCCGGGGCGTGCGCGTCGTGCGCGGCGCCCACGCGTCTGACTGTAAACGGTTCGATGCCGGAATTCAGTCTGCGCAGCGCCTTCAGGTATTCTATGCCTAAAATATTGTTTGGCTCGCTTAAAAGTTCCGCGGTTTCTTCGTCGAACAGGCCGGCGACCGCGTTTTGCCTTGCCTTTGCAAAGGTTGCGCCGCTTTTCAGCTCGGAACGGATTCTTTCCCGCAGCTCTCCGGAGCCGAGCGCCCGTTCTGCTTTGTATAAGTCCTCTGTGCGGCCGCATTCGCTGCCGAAGCTCAGCAGGTCGATTCCCATCGCGTCCAGCAGTGCCACGCCGCCGTAAGCAAACTTTTCCGCTCCCGCAAGCGCCCAGGGCAGCGGCAGCTCCACGACAAGGTCGACGCCGTTTTCCAGCGCCTGCCTTGTCCGCGCCCATTTGGAAAGGATCGCCGGTTCGCCGCGCTGCACGAAGTTGCCGCTCATGACCGCCGCAACGTGGGTTGCCCCCGCTTTGCGGGTTTCCGAAACCAGCGCGGCATGTCCGTTATGGAACGGATTGTATTCAGAAACGATTCCGGCCACATGCATTTTATGACAAACTCCTTGATTTTTCTTGAATTTGACGGTTCGATGTACTATTATTATAATATACAGTATTCTCTCGGCGGATTCAATAGCCGCTCGGGTATCTAAGAAAGCATTTTTAGGAGGAAAAAGCATGAAGATTTTGGTAATAAATGCAGGAAGCTCTTCGCTCAAATATCAGCTGATTGATATGGAAACCGAAGAGATGCTTGCAAAGGGGAACTGCGAGCGTATTGGAATAGAAGGCGGAACGTTTACCCATAAGACTGCGGACGGCCGCAAGAAGGACTTGCAGGTCACCATGTCCGATCATAAAGAGGCGTTCAAGCTGGTTACGGCAGCTTTAACGGATAAAGAGGTCGGTGTCGTCAAAAACCTGTCGGAGGTTACGGCAATCGGTCACCGCGTTGCTCAGGGCGGCGCCATTTTCAGCAAGTCCCTGTTTATCAATGAAGATGTGATCGAAGGAATCAAGAGCTTGATTCCGCTGGCTCCGCTGCACAACGGGCCCGAGCTTCAGGGAATCCTCGCCTGCCGCGAGGTTTTTGGAAAAGACATACCGGAATGCGTTGTCTTTGATACTTCCTTCCATTCCACCATGCCCCCGAAAGCTTACATGTTTGCCATTCCTTACGAATATTATGAAAAATATAAAATCCGCCGTTACGGCTTTCACGGCACCTCCCACCGCTATGTCAGCAATCACTGCGCGCATCTGATGCACCAGCCGATCGAGGACATCAACATGGTTACCTGCCATATCGGCAACGGTTCCTCCATTGCGGCCATCAAGGGCGGCAATGTTGTCGATACCAGCATGGGCCTTACGCCGCTGGACGGTTTTATGATGGGTACCCGCTCCGGCTCGCTTGACCCGTCGGTCGTAACCTTCATTATGGAGAAAGAAAACCTTACCCCCGAACAGATGGATGAAATTCTGAATAAGAAATCCGGACTGCTCGGCATCAGCGGACACAGCGACGACCGCGACGTTACCAAAGCGGAAATCGAGGGGGATCCCAGAGCTATTCTTGCCCACGAAATGCTTTCTTATCAGATTATCAAATATATCGGCTCCTATGCGGCGGCCATGAACGGCCTTGACTGCATCGTTTTCACAGCCGGTCTCGGTGAAAATCAGGCTCATCTGCGTTACGCGGTCTGCCGCGGCCTGAAATTCTTCGGCGTGAAGATCGATCCGGTTCTGAACGACAAAATGGTTTCCGGGCGCGAAGGCAAAATTTCCACTTATGATTCCAAGGTCGCCGTTTATGTTATTCCGACCAATGAAGAGCTTGTCATTGCGCGCGACACCAAGGAGATTGTCGAGAAGCTGACCTACGCTTCTACAGAGGACAAGACGGTCGTTGACCTTGAAGATATCTGATAAAATAAAGGAATAAAATGAAAAGGATGCATCCCGCGGGATGCATCCTTTTCATTTTATAAACTCTGCATATCCCTCCAAATGAATTTGTCTGCCTATGCTGTACCAGCAATAATCGTACTAAGTTATTGAATCACTTCGATCCCCGTCATGATCATCTGCTCAGCAAGGGAAGCCATGTGCTCCGAAGATTCCTTCAGTCCGGTTTCCAGCCATTTCTGCAGAAGTCCAATACAGCCGGAAACGATAAAGGAATAATAATATTCAAAATTCTGGGATTTACCAAACAGTTCCATCCAATCGCGGAAGCAACGCTCCCTAACCAAGTCTTTCAGACGGTTAATGAACAAGATATCCCCATTGCTACTGATTAATACTTTGCACATATCGGCATTCTCTTTTACAAAGCGGAAAATATCTACAATCATCGGTAACGGCCGTCCGTTTAAGGACTCTGCCGGATATCTGTCCAGCACGCTGTGGAAATTTTCAAACATCTCCTTTTCGATCTGTTCCACCATGTCGAACACGTCTTTATAATGCAGATAGAAGGTTCCACGATTAATATCTACCAGATCGGATAATTCTCTGACGGTGATATCCTTTATGCTCTTTTCCTCAAGAAGCTGCGTCAAACCCTGACGGAGCTCTTTTTTTGTTTTACGCACGCGGCGGTCCACTTTATCATTTCTCATAGTTTCTTTCTGCTCATGTCGTTCTATTTTATCATTTTGCATGATTTTCTCCTCTGCTCAACATAAAAATATACAAATGTCTATTATTGATCATATTGATCATAAATTGACCATTGCCGTCTTTTCTATGTCTTATTATAATAGATTCGTGTCAATTAATCAATTGAAATTTTGATTGAATAAAGCTTTTAAAGCGTATAAGAAGATAAAATTTGCCTTGGAAGATGAAAAGGGGCAAATCGCATTGGAAAGCGTTAAGGAAGAATAGAAGGAGATCTCTACCTATGAAAATACGCAGAAAGTTGCCCACCAAACGCAATGTGATCAATTTTATTGTCGACCGGAGGAGACTGCTTGAAATCATTTTCGGCATTCTTATCGTTTTGAGCCTTTTTTGCAGCCTGTTCGTTGAAATCAATTACGATTTAAAAGAATACCTTCCGGCCGACACACCGTCGGAAAGCGGAATCAATCTGATGGAGAAGGAGTTCGGCTATCCGGGGATCGCGCGCGTGATGGTGGACGATGTGTCGTTATATGAAGCCAAGGCCTATAAGGAAAAAATTGAAGCGATCGACGGCGTCGACCGGGTACTTTGGGCCGACTCCGAAACGGACGTCTATCAGGCCGGCGAATTCGTCGAGAGTAAAGACATCGAGGATTATTATAAAAACAGGCATTCCGTCATGGATATCATTTTTAAGGAAAGCGACACCAGCAAGCGTACCTCGCAGTCAATCGATGAAATCAGGAAAATAACCGGCGCAAAAGGGCATTTGGTCGGTCCCGCCGTACAAGATAAGACGGTCAGCGAGGGCCTGAGAAGCGAAATGGGCAGCGTGCTGGCGCTCGCTTTCGCGGTGATCGCCCTTGTTCTGTTCCTGTCGACGACCTCTTGGTTCGAGCCGGTTCTGTTCCTGTTCATCATGGCCATCGTCATCATCATCAACAGCGGCACGAATGTTTTTCTGGGGACGATCTCCTTTTTGACCTCAAACGTCTCGTCCGTTCTGCTGCTGGCCTGCTCGATGGACTTCTCCATTTTCCTGCTGCACGCATTCATCCGGAGAAAAGAGGCCGGCAAAGAACCGGAGCAGGCGATCCGTGACGCTCTGGAGGAAGCCATGAGTTCCATCATCCCCAGCGGTGTGAGTACCATCGCGGGTTTTCTGATGCTGGCGACGATGAAATTCACCATCGGCTTCGATCTGGGGATCGTTCTGGCAAAAGGGATCGTCATCAGTCTGGCTACCGTCCTTTGCCTGATGCCCGCGCTGATTCTGCACAGCTACAAGCTGGTCGAAAAAACGGCGCACCGCCCGTTTCTGCCGAAATTTGAAAAGCTCGGCAGGATTTCTTTCAAAGCGCGCTATGGCGTGCTGATCTTTATCGCGCTTGCCGCGGTTCCGGCTTTTGTCGCGCAGGGGATGAACGATTTCGTTTACGGCGGTGAAACGATGGGCGCGAGTCCCGGCACGCAGATGTATGCGGATGAGCAGGCGATCGACGCACAGTTCGGGCGCAGCAATCTTCTGATGGCCCTGTACCCGAACACCTCCCTGGTGAAGGAGAAGCAGCTTTCGGACGAACTGGAAAAGCTCGGATATGTGAAAAGCGTCACCTCGCTTTCAAATACGCTGCCGGAAGGCGTTCCGGCCAGTATGGTTCCGAAAAGAGAATTAAACGATCTGCACACGGACCGTTACGCGCGTATGATGATTTATATCAGGACCAAAGGGGAAAGTGAGCTGGCGTTCCATGCCTCCGATGAGATCCAGGCGGTCGTGAAAAAGTATTATCCGGAGGATTCCCATGTCATCGGCGAGACCCCTTCCACACAGGACATCAAAACCACGATCAACGGCGACTATAATGTGGTCGACCTGCTTTCCCTTGCCGGGGTCGGTGTGATTTATGCGATCACGTTCCAATCCGCCCTCGTTCCTTTCCTATTGATGATTCCGGTTGAAATGACCGTATTCTTCGATATGATTTTTCCTTATCTGGCGGGAGATTCAACAACGTTTTTGGGCTATCTGATCGTCAGCAACCTGATCCTGGGCGCTACAGACGACTACGGAATCCTGATTACCACCACATATCTGGATTTTCGCGGGAGGATGGACCGAAAGCAGGCATACATTGAAACGATCGCGACATGCACCCCTTCGATCCTGGCGTCGGGCATGATCCTTTCCGGGGCGGGATATCTTTTTTACTTCATTTCCTCCATCGCGGCGATCGGCGATCTGGGGCATCTGGTCGGCCGCGGCGCGCTGCTGAGCATCCTGTTGATGGTTTTCCTGCTTCCCGCGATCCTGTATCTATTTGACGGACCGATCCTGCGCAGCCGGCAAAGGCACGCGGACCGGCTGAAGCGGCTGCACGAAGGGAAAAGCAGGAAGCCCCTGCCGAAGCGAGAGGCCTTGAAAAATCTTCGGAAGCAGCTGAAAACGATCGCAGGAAGCTGGAAATTTCCCTGTAGACAGTCTTCAGGTCCGAAGAAACCGGGCGCATTTGAGACGTCTGAGCCAAATCCACCAAAATCAGAACAGGAGGATCTACAATGAGAACATGGAAAAAATTTTTGGCAGGCTTTCTTGCCGCGGTCATCCTGGCGCCGTCCCTGGTGGTACCCGCGCAGGCCGCCGCGCCGTCGGTGACGACGGACGAATCGATGTACGTCAACCTGGACCATTACGGAAAAGTGGAGCAGGTCAATGTTGTAAAAAGAGTTGACCTGAACGGGAACAGCCAATTTACGGATTACGGCTCTTATGAAAAAGTGACCAATATGTCCAATCTGACGGAACCAAGCGTTTCTTCACAGGGCGTCACTTGGAAGCTGCCGGAAAGCTCGGGGAGCTTTTTCTACGAATGTGCGCTCAAGCCGGAAGGCGCAACCCTCCCCTGGAGCTTTGACGTGTCCTATAAGCTCAACGGGGTCCCGACCGACGCAGAAAATCTGGCCGGGGCTTCCGGTATGGTGGAAATCAGCGTGAAAGCCGTACCGAACCGGAATGTCAGCGATTATTACAAAAACAACATGCTTTTACAGGCCGGCACCATGATCGATATGGAAGACACGCTGAGCATCGAGGCGCCCGGAGCGCAGGTGCAGACGGTGGGAAAATCAAAGCTTGTCATGTTCGCCGCGCTGCCAGGCGAGGAAACGACCTTTAACATGCGGATCGGAACGAAGAAATTTGAGACCGACGGACTGGTACTCATGATGGTTCCGGGCTCCCTTGACCAGATGAAGGATATCAAGGACCTCAAGGAAGACAAGGATACGATGGAGGATTCCGTGGATGCGATCCACGACAGCACCAATGTGATTCTCGGCACGATCGAATCGATGTCCGTCGGGCTGAAGCGGACGCAATCCGGCCTTTCCGCTCTGGACCGGGCGCGCGGCACGATCAGCTCCGAAAAGGACGGTCTGTACGACAAAGCGGACCTGAGCCTTGCGGATCTCACCGCTGTCGCGCAGCAAACGGCACTTCTGGTTCCCCATCTGCAAAGCGCGCAGCAGATGGTTAAGGATGTGAATGGCGACCTGAATGCGCTGACGAAAACCGTCGGCGAAGCCAAGCCCTATCTCGCTTCACTCAATAGTTCCATCGGCAAAATTCAGGACGATGTGAAGGACCTGCGGGAGGTGCTCGACAATATTGACAACACTTCCAGCGATCGGAATGAGGTCCTCGGTGATATGAGGAAGGATATCGAAAGTGCGAGAGCCGGTCTGACCGCGCTGCAGCCGCTTCTGACTGATTTGAGCAAAAATCTGGGTGAACTGAGCGCTCTTCTCGAGCAGCTGCAGCAGGCGCTGGGTGAAACCGACCCGGCGAACGCCGCTTTATTTGCAAGCCTGAAAAAGGTGGCAGACTCAACGAACGGCCTTGTGTACGCGATGGGACTGGCATGCGGCCAGGCGGACGAGTACCTTGACACGGCGGACAAAACCTCGATTTGGCGGACGATTATTTCGATGCACTGGACGACGCCACGGACGCCGCGGATTCGATGCTGAAGCATTCCAACCAGCTGGGCGATTCCGCGCAGAGTCTTCTGCGGCTGGGGGAAACGCTGATCGACCAGACGACGGCCCTGAACAGCACGATGAACCGGTACGAGCCAGAAACCGTCTCCGCGCTGAAGGATACCGAGGAGCTGACGCGCCGCCTGACCAGCGCCCTGAACAGTTCGAATGCCTTTCTGTCGTCGTTCGAGTCCACCATGAAAGCCAGCGACGGCAACCTGGACGCAGGAAGCCGCGACAGCCTGAACGGCATGATCGGCGTGTTGGGAAAGAGCCTCGACGGCATCTCCCAGACCTCGGTCATCAAAAAGGCCAACAACACCATCAAGGACACGATCGATAAGGAAACGGATAAATATGAAGACGACAGCAACCTTTTGAACCTGGACGCCGAGGCAAAGCCGGTTTCTTTTACCTCCGAGAAAAATGCCTCCCCCGAAAGCATCCAGATCATCCTGCGCACGGAGGAAATCAGCGCCGGGGACGAGGAGGAAAGCACGGAGGATCTTGAAAAGGAAAAGGAGAAGATGAATCCCTTCCAGAGAATGCTCAATGTATTTCAAAAGATCTGGCACTCTGTGATCGACGCGTTTACAGAATAATTTGGCTAAATTAAGATACAATAGCCAGAAAAGGTTTTGTCCATTATTGGATACTTTTCTGATACTGTCCTTATAGGAAATTTGAGAGTATTCATCTTGAGGCCAAAGAAAACAAAAACGAAAGAGATAAAAGCCTTGTAATATGCAAATTGCATTACAAGGCTTTTATTCTGAAGCAATAAGAAAAATGGTAGCACTATTTTGGAAACTTGTTCCGTTTCATCTTTTGCACCCAATCCCCGTTTAAATGTCTATAGTGCAACAAAGGCTTATTTGAAGTCTTTTTGCATAGGTTTGCGGCAGGAATTGAATGTAAAGATATAGGAGGCTGAAACATGGGAATAGCGATTGCAATGGCGCATCCTCCGGCCTTGGGAAAGAGTTTGCGGGAGAACTCATTGAAAACCATCCGGAGAAAGTCTTTTCTAAATTTAAGAAAGCGATGAATACATAATGTATTTATACGAATACAAGTCATAACCCCCGCTTGCCGGGGATTATGACTTGTTGTTTTTCTGTCTTTTAATCACTTTCAGGCGGGAGAATTCTTCCCTGTCCTTTTCTTCCAGCGCGTCGGTAATAAACTTTACGGTTTCCTCAAACCGGGGAATCATAATATTCTTCAGCGCGTTGGCCCGCTTCTGGGTCTTTTTGATCGCGTCCGCCAGCCGGTAAACGCTATTTTCCACCTCTGCCAGCTCTGCGGTCAGCCGCTTTACTTCGTTGAATTTCATATAGGCATTGTCCAGCATAATATTGGTGGAATTCAGCCCGAACGGAATCGGCGCACACACCGTATCAATCGAAACCATGGGAATCTCCACCCCCATGACGCTTCTGTAGGCTACGTTCAGGTTGTTGTCGAGCGGTACCGTGCGGGACAGTTCGTTGCAGATGCCCAGCGTGATATTTGCTCTCTGCAGCGCGGCGTAAGCTTCATCGTAAGTATCGTCAATGACGCTCTGAATTTTTGCGGCCCGCTCAATCAGAGCCATCATTTCACGGATCAGGATGTTGCGTTTACGATCCAGAAGATCATAGCCGGTGCGCGAAAGCGCAAGGGTTTTTTTTGTAGCGAGCAGATTGCCTTTTGTGGGGACGATCTGGTTGCTCAATGCGGCTCACCTCCTTACTTAGCCGGTCAAATCGTGCGGTACCGTGACACGCACCATTTCTCTCAGCCGTATTCGTATGGTAAAAATTGCCCTGCTGCACGATTCCGGAATTACTCCGCCGGAGTTTCCTGTCCGGGTTTCTCAGGTTCCTGGGCTTTGCTGTAGTATTTATCGAGAATCGCGTCGTCCACACGGTCCAGCTCCCCGCGCGGCAGGGTGGAAAGCAGTTTCCAGCCCAGGTCAAGGCTCTGGCCGATCGTGCGGTTTTCATTGAAGCCCTGGTTGACGAACTGGGATTCGAACAGCTTGCCGAATTCAATATATTTCTTATCGACGGGCGAAAGCTCTTCTTCGCCGATAACCGACGCCAGGGAACGGGCGTCCATCACCTTCGCGTAGGACGCGAAAAGCTGGTTGGAAAGCGCGGAGTGATCTTCACGTGTGTAGCCCGCACCGATGCCGTCCTTCATCAGACGGGAAAGGGAGGGCAGTACGGAAACCGGGGGATAGAAGCCGGAGCTGTCGAGCGAACGGTCCAGAACGATCTGGCCCTCGGTAATATAGCCGGTCAGGTCGGGGACAGGGTGGGTCACGTCGTCGTTCGGCATGGTCAGAATCGGAATCTGCGTGACGGAGCCTTTCTTGCCGCGGATCATTCCGGCCCGTTCGTAAAGGGAAGCGAGGTCGGAGTACAGGTAGCCCGGGAATCCTTTTCTGCCCGGGATTTCACCCTTGGAGGAGCTGAATTCACGCAGCGCCTCTGCATAGGAGGTCATATCCGTCATAATGACGAGGATGTGCATCCCCAGCTCAAAGGCAAGGTATTCGGCGACCGTCAGCGCGCAGCGCGGGGTCAGGATTCTTTCAATGATCGGGTCGTTTGCAAGGTTCAGGAACATAACGACCTTCTGCAGTACGCCAGACTCGTCAAACGAGCGGCGGAAGTATTCGGCAACGTCGTTTTTTACACCCATGGCGGCGAAAACAATCGCGAAGTTGCTGCCGCTGTCGTCGCTGATCTTCGACTGTCTCGCGATCTGGACGGCAAGCTCGTTGTGCTTCATGCCGGAGCCGGAAAAGATCGGGAGCTTCTGGCCTCGGATCAGCGTCATCAGGGTGTCTATGGTAGAAATGCCGGTGTTGATATAGTTTTTCGGGTATTCTCTGGAGACCGGGTTGATCGGCGTCCCATTGATATTGGCTTTTTTCAAAGGGAATATTTCGCCGAGCCCGTCAATCGGGCGGCCCGAGCCGTTGAACACGCGGCCCAGAATTTCCGGGGAAAGCGGCATCTCCATCGGATGTCCCATCAGCCTCGTGCTGGTATTGTCAAGGGAAATGCCGCGGGTGCCTTCAAACACCTGGATCACAACGCGGCTGCCTTCCATCTGAACAATTCGTCCCCGACGCAGCGTGCCGTCGTTCAGACGGATATCGACGACCTCTTCAAACGAGGCGTTTGCGACATCGTCCAGAACGATCAGAGAGCCGTTAATTTCTTGTAAGCCGATATAATCAAGAATCATGGCGTAACCACCTTCTTAGGTAAAATTAGGAGTTTCATCCGGGCGTCAGGAAGCAAGAATTGCGGAGAGAGTCCGGTCTATTTCTTTTATATAGTCGTCGAACATCTCCGGCTTGTTGTTGGGAATGTCGTATTTCATCTTGACCAGCTTGTCGAACAGCCCGGACTGCACAATGCCGGAAATCGGCACGGACGCGGACACAAGCTGTCTTGCCTTTTTATAGAGATACAGGATCACTTTCATCATCAGCTTCTGCTTTTCAAGGGGAACAAAGGTATCTTCCGCGTGGAAAGCGTTCTGCTGCAGGAAACCGACTCTGATAATTCTGGCGATCTCAATGATCAGCTTCTGGTCGTCGGGCAGAACGTCCGAGCCGATCAGCTTGACAATTTCCATCAGCTGGTTTTCTTCCTGCAGGATTTTATTGATCTCCTTGCGGTATTTGATAAAGTCTTCGCCCAAATGCTCCGCGTACCACGGATCCAGATCGGTGAAATATTCACTGTAGCTTTGGGTCCAGTTGATGGCCGGGTAATGCCTTGCGTAAGCAAGGGCTTTATCCAGCGCCCAGAAGCAGCGGGTAAAACGTTTTGTGTTCTGTGTGACGGGCTCGGAAAAGTCGGAGCCCTGCGGGGAAACGGCGCCGATAATGGTAATGGAGCCGTCCGTGCTGTTCAAATTTTTGACCATGCCCGCGCGCTCGTAAAATTCGGAAAGGCGGCTGGGCAGATAGGCCGGGAAGCCTTCCTCGGCGGGCATTTCCTCCAACCGGCCGGATATCTCGCGGAGAGCTTCCGCCCAGCGGGAAGTGGAGTCCGCCATGATGGCAACATGATAGCCCATGTCGCGGTAGTATTCGGCAAGCGTGATTCCCGTGTAAATGGAAGCCTCGCGCGCCGCGACGGGCATGTTGCTGGTGTTGGCGATCAGTACGGTCCGGTCGGTCATCGGCCTGCCGGATTTCGGGTCGATCAGTTCCGAAAACTCATCCAGAACCTGGCTCATTTCATTGCCGCGCTCGCCGCAGCCGACGTAAATAATGATATCAGCATCACACCATTTGGCGAGCTGATGCTGCGTCATGGTCTTTCCGGTGCCGAAGCCGCCCGGAATCGCCGCAGTGCCTCCCTTCGAAATGGGGAAGAGGGTGTCTATGACACGCTGGCCGGTAATCAGCGGCACTTTTGTCTGCAGGCGCTCGGTCACCGGGCGCGGCACGCGGATCGGCCAGCGCTGGCAGAGGGAAAGCCGGTGTGTTTCCCCGTGTTCGTCCTGCAGCTCCACAACGGGATCGGTCACTTTGTATTTGCCGTCTGCGTTTACCTTTGTGACCACGCCGGAAAGAAGCGGGGGAACCATGCATTTATGCTTGATGATGGTTGTTTCCGGGCACTCGGCGTAAACGTCGCCGCCCTTTAACCGGTCGCCCTCTTTCACGGTGACCGTAACGTCCCAAAGCCGGCTCTCATCCAGAGCGGACACGTTGCTTCCGCGGGCGATAAACGCGCCGGACTGCTCCGCAATACTTTTCAGCGGGCGTTCGATTCCATCAAAAATATTATCGATAATTCCGGGGCCGAGCGTAACGTTCATGGGGCTGCCGGTACCGGAAACAGGCTCTCCGGGCTTCAGCCCCGTAGTTTCTTCATAAACCTGAATGGTAATTAATTTATTTGTAATGCCGATTACTTCGCCGACCAGGCGTTCGTTCCCGACATATACCATTTCCATCATGGAAAAGCTGCGCGAGTCCTTGACGGTTACGACGGAACCGTTTATTCCGAATATTACATTCTGATTCTCCATCTCATTCATCTCCGTTATAACAATTGGGTACCGGCTCAGACGATAGCCATCCCCGAGTTTTCCGCAAACCACTCGCGCTGGTCCTCCAACATGGAATCGAGCGTTATGTCCGCGGCAATGCCCATCCGGGAATTGTAGGCGCGGATCCCGCCGATATGAATGTCGGGGCTGATCTTGAAAGTACAGTCTTTTCCAAAAGCCTCTTTTATCAGCTCCTGGTAGGTTTCGTCTTCTTTTTTAATGCAAAGGACAGTGCCGGGTGTTGTAAAGGTCCCCGAAAGCTCGGCCGCGAATTTTTTCAGCAGAAGGGCATAGTCGCTTTTCTGCGTAAACTCCGTCAGCGCGTTTTTGGCACGCCCAAAAACCTCCGTGGTGATTTTCCGGCGTTGAGCCAGAAGTTCCTTTCGGCCTTCCATTTCACGCTGAGCCATTTCACGGGAAATCGCGTTGCGCATTTCCGCCATTTCCTTCTGGATCAGGCGGTATGCTTGAGTCAGCACCTCCACCTCGGCTTCATCCAGCTCTTTTTGCTTGAATTCCGTCACTTCCCGCTCAATCTTTTTACGCTGTTCTTCCGCGTAGTGATTGATGGCAAGGTAGAATTTATTCATTTTATCATCGTTGACAGCCATGATTGAATCCCCCCGTTCCGCCGTAATTGCGGCTTAAATTTTCAGCCCGATGGCCTCACGGACATAACGGGTAATCGAATCCTTCGTACGGCCGTTGCCGTGTCTGTCCGGAATTTCCAGAATAAGCGGGCGCTTTTGATTGAGCTTTAAATCATAAATCAGATCGGGGCAAAGGGAAAGGAGGTTTTCCGTTATCAGAATAACGGCGACATCTTCCATTGCCATGGCCTCCTTCAGTGCTTTCTGCACCTCGGCGGTCTCATGAACCACCACGCCGTCGATCCCGGCCAGACGCAGCCCAACCTGCGTATCCACATTGTCGCTTATCAGGTAAAAGCGCATAGGCAAATGCACCTCAGCTTTCGATCAGTTAAACCTTGTTCAGGATCAGAATGGAAATCAGCAGGCCGTACAGAGCGATACCTTCGCCCAGAGCCACGAAGATCAGCGCCTTACCGAACGCCTTCGGATCTTCGCTGGTCGCGCCGATAGCGGCGGGGGCCGCCGCGGCAACGGCAATACCGCCGCCGATGCCCGCAAGACCGGTAACGAGAGCGGCCGCAATCAGGCCCATTCCCGTAGAATTGTCAACAGCTCCGGTTTCAGAGGAGGAAGGTTTGGCGGGAGTGTCGGAAGGAGTGGTGGCGGAAGCCACGACGGGAATCGCAAAGGTAAGGACGCAAACCGCCATAAAGGCCAAAAGCTGCGTCGCTACGGCACTGCGAACTTTTTTCCCGTTCTTAACGGAGCGGACGGAAAGAATTACCGAAGCAATTAAAAACAATACAGGTAAGCAAATTAATACGAATTTCATGATAATACCTCCATCAAATATCTGATTGATATGGTTATCGGCAAAAAGCATTACTGCTCCCTACGAACAACAACAGGATTGAACGGACGTCCTCCGCCGTCGAAGAAACGGCTGAACATCTCGTAGAATTCAAGCCTCAATACCTGAATCCCCACAAGCAGGCCCTCCAGGGCCATAACGAACACGTTGCCGATCATCACGATCAGGACGTATCCGATGCCGCCGGACATTTCGGCAAGCGTAAACACAACCAGCATCATACCGGCGTGGACAAGCACAAAAGCGCCTACACGCAGAAAGCTCATGGTGTTTGTCGCAAAGCTCAGCAGGAATTCAAACACCTCGAAAAAGTTCTGCATGATGAAATCGCCCCATTTTTCGGGCTTCCAGTCCGGCCTGTGCTCCACGAAACCACCGAGCACTTCGCGGAAGAACATCACGGCGATCGGCAGGATGATGAAGCAGACGACATAGGAAGGAGTGACGATCTGCCAGCCAAACAGCATCTGTCCGCCGAAACCGAACACCAGCGACGTATAGAAAATGAACCCGGCGACCCCGTTGGGGCCGAACAGAGCGTTCTCATAGTGCTTTCTCTTCAGGGAAGAGTAAATGTTGATTAAGATTGCCAGCATGACCAAAACCACGCCGATTCCCACCGCGGAATAGATGATCGTGTTGGTGGTGGCGGGCTTCATCACTTCCACCGGTTTTTCGGCAAAGCCGAGCGCGCGGTACACCGGGTCGAGCGCGTTCTCAAAGCCGAATACCGAACCGAAGACCAGTCCGAAAACAGCGGAAGAAAAGCCGCAGGGAATCAGGATTCTGCCAAGCTTCATCTGCTTCTTTTTCCACATGTACCAGCCGATCAGGGAAACGCAAAGTCCCTGGCCAAGGTCGCCGAACATGATGCCGAACAGCAGGAAATAGGTAAGGGCGACAAACGGGGTCGGATCGACCTCGTCATAACACGGAAGCCCGTACATATCGACAAAGAATTCAAAGGGGCGGAATATCTTCTTGTTTTTCAGCTCTACGGGCGGGGAGTGCAGCAGCTCTTCCTCGGCTCCTTCAAAGGTGTAATTCAGGGACTCCACCTTGTCGAGCGCTTTTTTGAAGCGGTTTTCCTGATCCGCCGGAATCCAGCCGGTCAGGATGAAATTATCGTTGTAGCGGGCCGCATAGCGACGGATCCCAAAATAGACGGACTGCTCGGTCAGCCAGGAATAAACCTTCTGGCACATTGTCTTTTCCTTTTTCCAAAGCGATTCAAACTGTTCGTCGATATGCTTGAGGCGCTCTGTTTCCGCATCGCGTTTTTTGCGGAGCGTTTCCACACCCGATTCCGGGCTGCCGGTCAGTTCCGTCAGGCGTGTCCTTTCAAAATAGAGGCTGGAAAAGATCCGGTCGACCTCGCTGACCATATCAATGGGCGAAAAATAAACCCCCCAGTAATGAGTCGCATCGCTCGTGGACGGAAAAAAGATAATGTATGGATTTTGTTTGTAAGAATTCAGTTTTTCATAGCTTTCCTTCGGAAGAGAACCGAACCGAACCTTAATGTACTTGCAGGCGTGAATCTGGTCCAGGTCCAGTTCAAGGCCCACGAAATGACTGATTTTTTCTATTTCGCCGGTGTAATTCTGAATTTTGAGCTGAGCGTCCGCACGTTCCTTCTGCAGTTGGCTGAAAGAGGACGATATATAGTCAACGTAATCGTTCATCTCTTCGCGGCTCATCTTGATTCTGGAAACTTCGGCGGCGCTCAAAAGGGGAAGCTTCTTTTTGGAACCCGCCATGGCATCGGTAAGCTGCTGCAGGGGCTCGGAGTAAGGATTTTCTTCATTCAGCGGAGAAAAATCGGAAGTATCGGAGTAGAATGACAGCGCATTGTCCGGGTGAAATACACACGATTTTCCGCACAGCGCGGTGGCTTGATCCAAGTCATCCATTCTTCCTATTATACTGATTACTTTCACTTTTAAAACGGCCAAATATCAATCACTCCTTTCATTGAAATGATAGACTACAAGCAATTTCACAATCTCTTCAGGAGGCAATTTGTATCTGATTCCCTCGACAATCGTAATGATGTCCCTTACTTCCGTTTCCATGATAAAGGTATACGAAATCATCACGACCGACGGGTGGGTGGAAAAATGAATGTCATGCCGGCATGTCATATACTTTACCCGGTTGGAGATTTCTCCGGCATAACTGTGTTCAATTTTCAGAAAATGCTTGCCAATGGAGGTCCGCTCCATCAGTTCAGTTACAGCGTCGGCATTTTCCGCTTCAATCATTTCGTTCAGGATTCGTTTGTTTATATTTCCGAACGGCAGAAGAGAACTCCGGATAAAATCAGGCCCCGCGTTATATGAAGCTTTTAAACGGATAATGCGGGCATAATTAATCAGGTCAATATAGGAGTTGAAAATGTCACGGAGCTGTCTTGCGGTTTCCCCGTGGGTATAGCGGTCGATTACTTCAAACAGATTCTGATAGAGATAGGTGTAAAGGGCGTTTTCAATTCCGGTGTAATTGATCGGAATTCCCTTAATCGGTTTGAATCCTTCCAGAAGTTTTTGGTATGGTGTGTGGCTGAGCGCGCTGAGCAGGTCGTCGTAGCTTTTCATCTGGCTTAGCGCCGTCAGGTTAATGTGCGTGTGCCGGGTCAGATACATTGGCAAAGAAAACAGGTAATCCTCCGGCGTGCCGGCTTCCAGTAAAAGAATGCTGTGCAGAATCTGCTCAATTTCGCTGCGCATGATCGGATACCGGGAAAAATGGTCGCCGACGGATATTTCGTATCTGCACAGGGAAGCATAATCATCAAAAAGCTTTTGCTTCAGCTTGGCCTCGAGCTGGCCGCGGTGGACGCTGTTTTGATCAATTCCCGCAAGCGCCTTGCCGTAGGCTGTCCGCGTTTTCAGGTAGTTGGCGATTTCCCCCACGTTCTGACAGGCCAGCAATTCCCTGTAATTCTGTTTTGTAAGGCGCCTTCCGTACATGGCGCGCGCCTTTGACAAAATCGCATTGGAAGAAAAGGTGGAAAGCATTTTTTATCACTCTCCTAATACGCGGGCGACGATTGCATTTACCCATGCGTCGCCGTTTTTGGCGTAAAGATCGTCAAGCTTTGAAGAAAGCTCGGCGATTTTCTTTTTCTTCTCATTCCATTCGGCCTCGGCAGCCGCGCGTTCACCCGGCTCATTCAGAGCAATCCGTTTTCTGGCCCTTTCCAGATAATCATTCCGAATCTGTTCCCGTTTTTCTGCGACTTCCTTTTCAGAACTGACCTTCTCCCGTTGGGCCGCATCCGTAATTTCTCGGGCTTGACGGTCCATTTCGACAATCTGCTTAATCAAATCCTGCATCTGACCGCGCCTCCTCATGGCGAAATAAACAATTTATTTCAAAATATTTGTAAACATATTACATACTCGGTGATTACTCATTATAGTCCTGTTGTGCGGCTTTTACAATGTGCAATAATACGCAAGGAAAAGCATTATTTTTTATAAAATTATACATTGTGTTTAAATTATCAGAAAAACCGGGAGCTTTATCAGCCTTGTTTTCGACTTAATTTTTAAGACTTTGCATCGGTGCGGGGATTCTTCCGCCGCGCTCGATAAATTTCAAAGGAGAGAACCGATTGACTTCCATCACGGGGCCGCCGCCCAGAAGGCCGCCGAAATTCAGCTCTTCTCCGGCCTTTTTCCCGATCGCCGGAATGATGCGCACGGCGGTGGTTTTCGAGTTGACCATACCGATCGCGGCTTCATCCGCAATAATGGCGGAGAGAATTTCCGCGGGTGTGTCGCCCGGAACCGCAATCATGTCCAGACCTACGGAGCACACGGCGGTCATTGCTTCCAGCTTGACGATGCTCAGCGCGCCGCACCGCGCGGCGTGAATCATGCCCGCATCCTCCGTTACCGGGATAAACGCGCCGGAGAGTCCGCCGACATGGGAGGACGCCATCACGCCGCCCTTTTTGACGGCGTCGTTCAGAAGGGCGAGAGCGGCTGTCGTGCCGTGCGCGCCGCAGCACTCAAGGCCCATTTCCTCCAGAATATACGCCACGGAATCGCCCACGGCCGGAGTCGGCGCAAGGGAAAGATCGACGATGCCGAACGGAACGTACAGCCTGCGGGAGGCTTCCTGTGCCACCAGCTGACCCATGCGTGTGATTTTAAACGCCGTTTTTTTAACGATATCCGCTACCGCCGTAATGTCGCAGTCGCCGGCCTTTGCCAGCGCCGCGCGGACGACGCCGGGGCCCGAGACGCCCACGTTGATCACGCAGTCCGGTTCACCCGCCCCGTGGAAGGCGCCCGCCATAAACGGATTGTCCTCCGGCGCGTTGCAGAAAACGACCAGCTTGGCCGCGCCGATGCAGTCCCGGTCGGCGGTGGCCTGTGCCAGCTCACGGATGATCTTGCCCATTTTGGCCACGGCGTCCATATTGATGCCCGCCTTGGTGGTTCCGATGTTGACGGAGGAGCAGACGAATTCCGTCTCGCTCAGCGCTTCCGGAATGCTCTTGATCAGGGCATAGTCGCCGGGCGCAAATCCCTTGTGAACCAGCGCGGAATAACCGCCGATGAAGTTGACGCCGGTCGATCTGGCGGCACGGTCAAGGGCTTTGGCAAAATGCACCGGGTTGTTGCCGGGGCACGCGGCCGCGATCATTGCAATGGGGGTAACGGCGATTCTTTTATGAATAATCGGGATGCCGTATTCTTTGCTGATATCTTCGCCGGTTTTTACCAGATTACCCGCGTAACGGCAAATTTTATCATAAATTTTATCGCAGGATTTATCGATGTCCGAATCGACGCAGTCCAGAAGGGAAATCCCCATTGTGATGGTGCGCACGTCCAGATTTTCATTGTCAATCATGTTGATGGTTTCCAGTATGTCATGGGAGTTGACCATTGCTTGTCCTCAGACCCTTCTTTTATATAATGTAGCTTTATATCCGGTGCATGGAGTTGAAGATATCCTCGTGCATGACGTGGATGGTCAGATTCATATCGCTGCCGATTGCCGTGAGCTTGTCCGAAAGCTCGTTGAAAGGGATGGTGGATTTTGAAATATCGACCATCATGATCATGGCGAACAGATCCTGTAAAATGGATTGTGTCACTTCTACTACGTTGACGCCGTTGTCGGCACAGATCGTAGAAACCCGGGCAAGGATGCCCACCATATCTTTGCCTATGACCGTAATTACCGCACGCATAGTTATTACCTCCAGATGAATATTGTTAGGAAAAAACTTACACTTCATTATGAACGACATTTGAATTCTTGTCAATAGAAGCCGTGAGGGCATGCGGCGTAGTCAATCTGTTCAAACATAAGCCCTTTTAATGGGCGCAAAATATGGATGATTGACCTATAAATATACGGCGTTTTATGATACTATGTTATATTAATAAGGTAATTTGAGGCAATTTGTTTTTTACCGGGAGGAAATTTATGAAATATCATTATATATCGGACAGCCACGTCCATTCCGACTGTTCCCGCGACGCCAACGACCCGACCATGATGATGTGCGAAAGCGCGGTGCGGCTCGGGCTTTATTCCATTACCATGACGGACCATTGCGAATGCAACGTCTACCGGGAGGAAGAGTACGACAAAAGCATCCGGCAGTCTTACTTTGAAGCGCGCAAAGCGGGGGCCGTTTTTCACAGCCGCCTGCATGTCTATGCCGGAGTGGAGCTTGGACAGCCCATGCAGGATCCTTCCGCCGCGGACGACGTTCTCGGCTCCTGCGATTTCGATTTTGTGCTTGCTTCCGTCCACAGTGTTAAAAACAGTGTGGATTTTTATGATTTGGATTACAGGCATGCGGATATCGACGATGCCCTGGAAAGGTATTTTGACGAGATTCTGGAAGTAATCGAATGGGGAAAATTCGATTCTCTCGCTCATCTGACCTATCCCTGGCGGTATATTGTCGGCGAACACAACATCAAAATCGACAATCAAAAATTTGGAGGAAGAATAGACGAGGTGCTGAGAGCGCTGATCCTGAAGCACAGGGCGCTGGAGATCAACACTTCGGGGCTCCGCCAGAAGATTGGTACGACTCTGCCGGATCTGCCGGTGCTGGCCCGCTACCGCGAGCTGGGCGGCAAGCTGGTCACCATCGGTTCGGACGCACACCGCTGGGCCGACGTGGGGGGCGGGGTGGAAAAGGGGCTCAGCCTTTTGCTTGCCGCAGGCTTTCATCACTTTACCGTTTATCAACATCATATACCTAAATTTTTACCGATATCTTAAAATTCATGAAAAATTTTGGGAGGAATTATTATGGACCGTTTACTGAATCTTTTAGATGAAAATGCACGCCTGAGCACTGAACAATTGGCCGTCATGCTGGACAAAACCCCGGACAAGGTCGCTGAAGCGATCGCCGATTACGAAAAGCAGGGGGTGATCAGGGGCTATAAGGCGCTTATCAACTGGGAAAAAATCGATGAGAATAAAGCAAGCGCGCTGATCGAGCTGCGCGTATCGCCGAAGCGCGACCGCGGCTTTGACGAAATTGCCAACCGCATTATGCAGTTTGACGAGGTGGAAAGCGTTTACCTGATGTCCGGCGGCTATGATCTGGCGGTCAAGGTGCACGGCAAAAGCATGCAGGAAATCGCCATGTTCGTCATGCGCCGCCTGTCCACGCTCGACTCCGTCCTTTCCACAGCCACCCACTTTATCCTGACCCGTTACAAAGACGGCGGCGTCATCCTCAACTCCGGGGATGAGAAGGACGAGAGAAGGAGTGTTCTGTGTGATTGATTACCAGTCCGTGCTCAATGAGGAAATCAAGCAGCTGAAGCCGTCCGGAATCCGCCGCTTCTTCGACATTGCAAACGAAATGGAGAACGTGATCTCCCTGTCCATCGGCGAGCCCGACTTTTCCACGCCCTGGCATGTCCGCCAGGAGGGAATCAAATCGCTGGAGGACGGCAAGACGTGGTATTCGCCGAACCGCGGATTTATAGAACTGAGGGAAGAAATCTGCCGGTGGCTGAAGCGCCGCTACCATATTGAATATGAGGCAAAGACGGATGTCGTCGTGACGGTAGGCGGCAGCGAGGCGATCGATCTCTGTATCCGCTGCCTGATTAATCCCGGCGAGGAAGTGCTGATCCCCGAACCGAGCTTTGTCTGCTACCGTCCGCTGACGGAAATGGCGGGCGGCGTGCCGGTTACGATCGAAACGAAGCAGGAGGATCAATTCCGTCTGACCGCGAAAGCGCTGCGGAAGAAGATCACGCCGAAAACGAAGCTGCTGATTCTTCCGTTTCCCAACAACCCGACCGGCGCGGTCATGCGCCGCAACAATCTGGAGGAGATCGCCGAGGTCGTCCGGGAAAACGACCTGCTGGTGCTTTCGGATGAAATTTACAGCGAGCTTACCTACGGCGATACCCGCCACGTCTCTTTTGCCGCGATAGAGGGAATGAAGGAACGCACCGTTGTCGTGAACGGTTTTTCCAAAGCGTTTGCAATGACCGGCTGGCGCCTCGGTTATGCCGTTGGGCCGAAAGAAATCGTCGGGCAGATGACGAAGCTTCATCAGTACGGCATCATGAGCGCCCCTACTATGGCGCAGTACGCCGCGATCGAAGCCCTGAAAAACGGCGACAGCGACATTGACGAAATGCGGGAACAATACGACATGCGCCGTCGGCTGATTGTGGACGGTTTCAATTCCATGGGGCTGACCTGTTTTGAGCCGGAAGGGGCCTTCTATGTATTCCCCTGTATTAAAAGTACGGGAATGACCTCTCAGGATTTCTGCGAAAAGCTGATTTATGCGGAGCATGTCGCGGTCGTTCCGGGCGGCGCTTTCGGCAGCTGCGGGGAAGGGTATGTGCGCGTGTCCTATTCGTACTCCATTAAGCATATTACGGAAGCAATGTCGCGGATCGGCCATTTCCTGAAGAACTTATAAGGCCGGAAGAGGAGAACACAAGGATGCCTTTCACAGTCAAAGCAAACGCGAAAATCAACCTGACGCTGGACATTACCGGGAAACGCGAGGACGGCTATCATCTTCTGCGCATGGTAATGCAGTCCGTCACCCTTTGCGATACCCTTACGCTCCGTAGGGAAGGAAAGGGGATCCGCCTTTTCTGTGACCGGAGCGAAATTCCCTGTAATGAAGCCAATACCGTTTATAAAGCCGCGGCGGCCTTTTTTGCTTACACCGGCATCAACCAGAACCTGACGGTACATATTGATAAGGCGATTCCGTCCCAGGCCGGTCTGGGCGGCGGAAGCGCCGACGCTGCCGCCGTGCTGCTTGCGCTGAATCAAATATACGGCGCCGGTTTACCGGAGAAAACGCTCTGTGAAATCGGGCTGAAAATCGGCGCGGACGTTCCGTTCTGCGTTGCCGGCGGGACCGCGCTTGTCGAAGGGATCGGGGAAAAGCTGACGGCTTTGCCCGCCCTGCCCCCGTGCCATATTGTGATCTGTAAGCCGCCGGTGGGGGTCGACACCAAAAAGGCCTATGCGTTGGCGGACGCCGCCTCAAAAAAAGAGAGCGGCTTTTCCTCCGCCATGCTCGACGCGGTCCGAAGGAGAGATCTCAGCGCGGTCGCACAGAATCTTGGCAATGAGTTTGAACAGGTGATGCACCTTGCCGAAGCGGCCCATATCAA
Source organism: Caproiciproducens sp. CPB-2 (assembly GCF_036287215.1). Classification (NCBI taxonomy): domain Bacteria; kingdom Bacillati; phylum Bacillota; class Clostridia; order Eubacteriales; family Acutalibacteraceae; genus Caproiciproducens; species Caproiciproducens sp. CPB-2. Next base: position 2,051,278 of record NZ_CP142860.1, on the reverse strand, counting down.
AAACGCGATGATTCGGCACGGCGCGCTCGGCGCATGTATGACCGGAAGCGGCTCGGCCGTTTTCGGTATTTTTGAAGAGGATGGAAAGGCCGTGTCCTGCCAATCGGCGCTGAAGGACGTTTATCCCGAAGCCCTTGTCTGTGAGCCGGCTTCCTCGGGCTGTCTGCTTCAATGGAAGGATTGACGATGGAGCAAACGGAATCTTTTTACCCGGAAGATCAAAAAGAAATGTACGCGCTTTTAAAGACGCAGATGAAAGCGGTTTTGGACGGGGAACGCCACGTGATCCCCAATCTGGCGAACGCTTCCGCCCTGCTGGGCGGCGCGCTGCAGAATATCAACTGGGTGGGCTTTTACCTGAAGCATCGGGAGGAGCTGCTGCTCGGGCCGTTTCAGGGAAAGCTTGCCTGTGTGCATATCGCGTTTGGAAAGGGTGTCTGCGGCGCCGCGTACAGCCGCGGGGAAACCGTGCTGGTGAGGGACGTCCATCGGTTCCCGGGGCACATTGCCTGTGACTGCGCTTCCAACTCTGAAATCGTCGTTCCGCTGTTCAGCCATCGGCAGGCCGTCGGCGTGCTGGACATCGACAGTCCGCTGTTTGCTCGCTTCAACGAAACGGATGCCCGCGAGCTGGAAGAGCTCGCCCGGATCATTGAAAATTCGTGCGACTGGACCGAACTGCCCGGTTTGCAGTGAACGCAGGAGCGGAAAGGAGGAAAAATTGAATATTCAGATATTCGGAAAGCCGAAATGCTTTGATACCAAAAAGGCGGAACGCTATTTTAAGGAACGCAAAATAAAATACCAGAGCATCGACGTCGCGAAATACGGCATGAGCAGGGGAGAGTTCAACAGTGTCAAGTCGGCTGTCGGCGGCCTTGAGAAGCTGATTGACGGGGATTCAAAGGATGACGACGCTGTGCTCCTCCGGTACCTCGCGGGGGCCCAGGCCAAAGAGGAAAAGCTTCTCGCAAATCCGCAGCTTCTGAAAACGCCCGTCGTCCGCAACGGAAAACGGGCGACTGTGGGCTATCAGCCCGAAATCTGGAAAACGTGGGAGTGATTTTGTCCCATCATTATACAAAATTAGGCCCACAACGAATAAAAGCGGTTTTTTGTGTCAATAATTCCCTTGCAACATAAACAACAGAAAGGGACTTACTTAACATGAAACTGTTTGAAAAATCGCTTTGTCTGGCACTGATATTAACCGTGCTGTTTTCCTTCACCGGCTTTGCCGCCGGCTGTGAAGATATACCGAACCATGTACTTCGACTGCACGTCCTCGCGAATTCCGACTCCGAATCGGATCAGGCGCTGAAACTGAAGGTGCGCGACCGGATTCTTACCGAGAGCAAAGGCCTGATGGACAACGTCAAAAATAAAGCCGAGGCACAGGAAGCCGTTCGCTCCGCCATTCCACAGCTGAAAGCGGCGGCGGAGGACGAAGTCAAAAAGCAGGGCTTTGATTATCCCATCAATGTGGAAATGGTCCACATGTATTTTACCACCAGAGAGTACCGGACGGTGACTCTCCCGGCGGGGGACTATGATTCCCTGCGCGTGACCATCGGGAAGGCTGCGGGCCGCAACTGGTGGTGCGTCATTTTCCCGCCGATGTGCCTGCCCGCCGCCGAGGAACCCAAGGAGTTGGGCGACGTGCTCAACGCGAACCAGCTTGGAATCGTAGAGGGCAAAGGCGAATTTGAAGTAAAATTCAAATCGGTGGAACTTTATGAACAGCTGAAAAATTACCTCGAAAAGAAATAGAATATTCTTTTACAGCATTTCCACTTGCTTATGCAAATGTGTTCGTATTCCCCCCGCCTTTGGCGGGGGGAATACGCCTTGTTTCGCAAATTAAAATGGAATTGCTGTAAGCGCGGCATCCATGCTATAATGTTCAGTATGAAATCAGGATATTGAATGTTTGGGGGCATACGATGCTGCGTTTTATTTTGGGCCGCGCGGGCAGCGGGAAAACGGAACTGCTGCGGGCAGAACTGAAAAATATGGCTCAGGCCGCACAGAAAAAAATCATGCTGATCGTACCGGAGCAGTCGTCGTTTGAAAACGAGCGCGCCATGCTCCGGCTGCTCGGCGCGGAGGATGTGCAGCGCGTTTCGGTCACGAGCTTTTCCCGCCTGGCGGATCTGGTGTTTCGCCGGTACGGCGGCGGCGCGGGGCGCCGGCTGGACGACGGGGGCCGCAGCATCTTTATGAACCTCGCGCTGGAGCAGGTGAAGGACCAGCTCAGCTTTTACCGCAAGAACGCGGAAAGCACCGAGCTTGTCGGCCTGATGATCGCCGCTTCCACGGAATTCAAAATGTGCGGCGTGACCCCGCTCGATATCGGACACGCGGCGGGGGAAATGCCCCGGGGGACCCTGCGCCAGAAAATGACGGAACTTTCCCTGATCCTTTCCGCCTATGACGCGCTGGTCGCGCAAAGCTTTGTCGATCCGCTGGATGACCTGACAAGGCTGAAAAACACCCTGCAGGAGCATCGCTTCTTTTCGGAATATACCGTGGCGCTCGATTCGTTCCAGAGCTTCACGGTGCAGGAATACAATATCATCAACCTGATCCTTTCTCAGGCGGACGACCTGTACGTTACGCTCTGTACTGATCAGCTTGACGACCCGGAGTACGGCATGGGCCTGTTTTCCCTTGTCCGCCGAACCGGGAAAAACCTGACGCGGCTTGCGCGCCAAAACGGCGTGAAAATCGCGCCGCCGGCCGTTTTGCCGGGCGGGGCGCGTTTTCAAAGCAGGCCGCTGGCCGCGGTGGAGGCCGGGGCCTTCCGCTGCGGGCGCACGGCGCAGGACTGCGAAAATAACGGGGACGTCGTGCTGTATGAAGCAAACAACGCGTACGGCGAGTCCGCCTTTGTCGCCGCCTCCATCCGCCGCCTGGTGATGGAAAAGGGCTATCGCTACCGCGATTTTGCGATTATCACCCGTTCGACCGACCGTTACCGCGGGGTTCTCGATCTGGCTCTTGAGCGGTGGGAAATCCCGTATTTTATGGATAAGCCACAGGCGATCGACGCCGAACCGCTGATGCGCCTGGTGCTTTCCGCGTTCAAAACCGTACAGTCCGGTTTTTCCTCGGACTCCGTTTTTTCGTACCTGAAAACCGGCCTGACGGCGCTCGGCACCGATGAAATCTCCCAGTTGGAAAACTATGTTTTCGTGTGGGGCAAGGAAGGGAAACAGTGGAAAGAGGACTGGACGGAGCATCCCAAAGGGTTTGCGGAAGAAATGACGGACTCCGACCTGAAAAAGCTCGCGGAAATCAACGAAAGCCGGAAAGCGGTGATGAAGCCGCTGCTTCGGTTTGCTTTCAAACTCCGCGATACCGACGGGGAGAGAATGGCCGCGGCGGTGTACGACCTGCTTCAGGACATCGGCGCCGCCGGGCACCTGAAAGACCTCGCGCGGCATCTGTCCGACTGCGGGGAGCCGGAGCTTGCCGACCGCCAGCTGCGGCTCTGGGACCTTCTGATGCAGATTCTGGACCAGACGGCGCTGGTGCTGCAAAAGAATCCCGTCACCTCCGCGCGCTACGCGGAGCTTCTGCGTCTGGTCATTCTGGCAAACCGTATGGCAAGCATCCCGCAGGGATTGGACGAAGTGACCGTCGGGGCCGCCGACCGCACCAGAACCGGAGCGCCGAAGGTGGTCTTTCTGATGGGGGCCGCGCAGGGCGAATTTCCCTTATCGCCCGGCGGGGACTGCGTTTTCAGCGACAGCGAGCGGCGGGAGCTCATCCGTCTGGGACTTCCCCTGAACGACACCCTTGAGGGTACGGCGGTGCAGGAGCGCTTCCTTGCCTACGCGGCAATGAGCGCCGCCTCCGAAAGGCTGTACATAACGTATCCGCTTACCGGCCCGGCGGGGGAAGCGAACACGCCTTCCTCCATCCCGGGCGAAGTGTGCTCCATTTTAAAAAATACGGCGGTCGTCAACGAGCTTCTTTTGCCGCAGACGTATTTCGCGAACGCGAAGGAACCCGCCTTTGAACTGACGGCGCAGCAGTGGAAGCACAATACCGTACTGTCCGCCACGCTGAAAGACCTGTTCGGAAAGCGCGGCTGCGAACACCGCCTGTCCGCGATCGACCGCGCCGCGCAGAACCGGCCCTTCGTTTTCGCTTCCCCTGAAAAAGCGACGGCGCTGTTCGGGGAAAATCTCCATGTTTCCGCGACGCAGATCGAAAAGTTTTATCTGTGCCGCTTCCAGTACTTCTGCCGTTTCGGCCTGAACGCGAAGGAGCGCCGGGCGGCGGAGCTGGACGCGCTGGAGTACGGCAGCCTGATGCATTTTTTACTGGAGAAGCTGTTCCGCGACACCGGCAGCGAAGCCATCCTCCGCATGAGCCCGGAGGAGCTCAAACAGGAAATCCTCCGTCTTTTAGATGTGTACGTCGATACCAAAATGAGCGGCGTTCAGAATAAGTCGCCGCGTTTTGTGTACCTGTTCCTCCGTCTGGCCGATTCGGCACAGGTGATCGCGTCCCATATCGCCAAGGAGCTTTCCCAGAGCGAATTTAAGCCCGTCGACTTCGAGCTTTCCATCGGAAAAGATGGGATTCCCCCCCTGCGTATCCCGCTGCCGGACGGGGGACAGGTGGAAATCGACGGCAAAATCGACCGGGTCGATCTTTTCGACCGGGACGGGGTCGGCTATGTACGCGTGATCGACTATAAAACCGGCCATAAGGAATTCAAATTATCGGATATCCTTTACGGGGTCAACATGCAGATGCTGATCTATCTGGCGGCGCTGATGGAGAACGGCGGCGGCCGCTACGGGGAGGTCCGGCCCGCCGGCGTGCTGTATATGCCCGCGAACCGCCCCGCCGTTTCCGCTTCCCGCAGTACGGAAGCCGAAAAGATCGGGCAGGAGGCGGCGAAAAAGCTGCGGATGGACGGGCTTATATTGGACGACGCCGAAATCATCGCGGCTATGGAGCACGGCGGGCAGGGGAATTATATCCCGGTCGCGCTCAAAGACGGCGTGCCGGGAAAACGCGACCACGTGGTTTCTCCGGGGGAGCTGGCCGGTGTGATGAAACATATTAAAGAGCTGGTCGGCGCGATGGCCAAAGAGCTTCACGGCGGCGACGTTTCGGCGGTGCCGCTTTCCGGTACCTACGACGCCTGTGCGTGGTGCCCCTATGCGTCCGTCTGTGGCCATGAAAGGGACGATCCCACACGCGAGATGCAGCAGTGGGACAGGGACGAAGTCATCAAAGAGCTTGCGCAGGCAAAGGGAGGGAACGAGGAATGAGCGCACGCACATGGACGCAAAGCCAGCAGGACGCGATCAAAGCTCGGGGCGGCACGCTGCTGGTATCCGCCGCGGCGGGCTCCGGAAAAACGGCGGTTCTGGTGCAGCGCGTGATTGAGCGCATGACCGACCCGCAGAACCCCACCGACGCCGACCGGCTGCTCGTCGTTACCTTCACCAAAGCCGCGGCGGCGGAAATGAGCGGCCGTATCGCGGCGGAAATCGCAGGGCTGCTGGAAGCCGACCCTATGAACGTGCGGCTTCAGCGTCAGCAGATTCTGCTGACCCGCGCGCATATCAGCACCATCCACAGCTTTTGCAGCGAGCTGATCCGGGAAAACTTTTATAAGCTGGGGATTTCCCCGGATTTTCGCATTCTGGACGACAGCGAGATGAAGCTGCTGCGCGGCGACGCGGTTTCCGCCATTCTGGAAGCGTTTTACGCACAGAACGACCCGGATTTTTACGCTCTTGTCGACGCGTTTTCCTCCGGCCGGGACGACGCGCGCATGATCCGGACCGTCGATACCCTTTACGATTTTGTCCGGTCGCATCCGTTCCCGGGCCGCTGGCTGCGGGAAAAGGCCGCCATGTACGGGGGGGAGGCTCCCGCTTCCCGGACCGTGTGGGGACGGACCGTTTTAAAGTACGCCGCGGACGCGGTGGACTACTGTATTTCCCTGACGCGCAATTCCCTTGCGCTGATGCGGGAGGACGAAAAAATCGCCGGCGCGTATGGCGACGGCTTCCATTCCGATCTGGCGGGGCTTCTGGCGCTGAAAGACGCGGCGGACGCGGGCGGCTGGGACGCCGTCTCCTTCCAGTGCGCCAATTTCGCCTTTCAAAGGCTGAAGCCCTTGCGGGGCTACGGCGACGACCCGCTGAAAAACAAGCTTTCGGCGAGCCGCAAGGAAGTGCAGGAAACCGTCAAAAAACTGGCGGAGCTGTTCGGCGCTGACGAACGGGAATGCGGGGAAGAGATTGCCCGCATCGCCCCCTTGGTAAAGAAGCTGTTCGAGGTCACGGAAAAATTCGGCGAAGAGCTGGACCGGCTGAAACGGGAGCGCCGCGCGGCGGATTTCAGCGATCTGGAACATTACACCTTAAAGCTGCTGGTCCGGGAGACGGACGGCGGCTTTGCGCCGACGGAGGACGCCTTGGAGATCTCCGCCCGGTTCGACGAGGTGATGGTCGACGAATACCAGGATACCAACGAAGCGCAGGATATGATTTTCCGCGCGGTTTCCCAAAAGGAAAATAACCTGTTCATGGTCGGCGACGTCAAGCAGAGCATTTACCGTTTCCGTCAGGCGATGCCGCAGATTTTCCTGCGCCGCCGCGCGCAGTACCCCGATTACGACAGAACAAAGGACGAATATCCCGCCTGCGTGGTACTGGACAAAAACTTCCGCAGCCGCCGCGGGGTGACCGAAACGGTGAATTTCGTGTTCCGCCAGCTGATGAGCGAGCAGACGGGCGAGCTGGATTACACGAAAGCGGAGGAACTGGCCGCCGGGGCGGATTACCCGTCCTGCGGCGAACCCGCGGCGCAGCTCGATATCATCGACCTTTCGGCGTCCGAAGACGATGAGGAAATGATCGCAGCGGAAAGCCGCCATATCGCGGAGCTGATTTATCGGATGACCGGGGACGGTACCACTGTGACGGACCATGGCCGGCAGCGGCCCGTCGTCTACCGGGATATCTGCATTTTGCTGCGCAGTGCGAACCAGTACGCGCACGAATACGCGCGGGAACTGGCCGCGCTCGGGATTCCGGCCTGGGCCGACACGGCGGGCGGTTTCTTCGCGGCGGCGGAAGTGGGGGTGGCGGTTTCGCTTCTGCGCGTGATCGATAATCCGATGCAGGATATTCCGCTGCTGTCGGTGCTGATGAGCCCCATTTACGGCTTTACGGCGGACGATATGGCCGATATCCGCATCCCGTCGCGCAGCGCGCCGCTGTATCCCGCGCTCGTCTCTGCCGCACAGGACGGCAATCCGCGCGCGGCGGACTTTCTGCGCGATATGGATGCCTACCGTACGCTGGCGGCTACCATGCCGTCGGACCGGCTGATTCAGGCGGTTTACGACAAAACGGGCTATCTGAATCTGGTTCAGGCAATGCCCAACGGGGAACTGCGGCTTGCGAACCTTCGTTTGCTGCTCGAATATGCGAAAAAATACGAAGCCTCCGGTTACAACGGGCTTTCCGGTTTTATCCGGTTTATCGACAGGCTTCAGAAAAGCAGCGCCGACCTCGCGCCCGCCTCCACCATCAGCGAGGCGGCCAATGTTGTGAAAATCATGAGCATCCACCGCAGCAAGGGGCTGGAGTTCCCGGTCTGCATCCTCGCCGGGTGCTCCCGGCGCTTCAATAAGGAACGGGGGGACGTGCTTTTGCACCCGTCGCTCGGCCTTGGGGTAAAGCTCAGGGACGACGCCGGGCTCTGCCGCTACACGACGATGCCGCGCGAAGCGGTCGCGCTGGAGCTGGACCGCAATGAAATGAGCGAGGAGCTGCGCGTGCTGTACGTCGCCATGACGAGGGCGAAGGAAAAGCTCATCATGGTGACGACGGTCAAGGATGCGGGAAAAACGCTCGGAAAGCTCGCCGCCCGGCTGACGGAGGAAAACAGGATCCAGCCCTATGTGGTACGCAGCGTTTCCAGTATTTCCGACTGGCTGCTGCTCTGCGCCCTGCGCCACCCCGACGGCGCGCGCCTGCGAGACCTTGCCTGCGCCCTGCCGGGGATCACCGTCGGTTCGGAAGAGCCGTGGGCCATGAATCTGGTCTATCCGCCGAAGGGGGATCCTGCCGTACGGCGGCCGGAGGAGGTTTTGCCCGCGCGGCCGGACCTGGCGCTGGAGGAAGAAATCTCTTCGGCGATGGACTATGTCTATCCGTACGCCGCCTTAAAAGGGATACAGGCCAAGGTGGCGGCCTCCGACCTTGCCGCGCGTGAATTTTCCGCGCAGTACGCCGCCGTGTCCCGCCCCGCGTTTTTAAGCAAAACGGGGCTGACTCCTGCCGAGCGCGGAACGGCGCTGCATACCTATATGCAGTTCGCGGATTACGAAAAAGCGCGCGAAGCCCCCGAAAGCGAGCTGGAACGCCTTGTCGCGCAGGGCTTCCTGACGGCCGAACAGGGGAACGCGGTCGATCTCGCCCGCGTGCGGGCCTTCTTTGAAAGCCCGCTCGCAAAAAGGATTTTCGCTTCGGAAAACGTTCTGCGGGAATATCGCTTCACCGCGGAAATTACCGCGGGCGACGTCCGTCCGGGACTGCCGGACGAACTGAAAAACCAGCCTGTGGTCCTGCAGGGCGCGATCGACTGCGCGTTTGAGGAAAACGGCGAGCTGGTGATCGTGGACTATAAAACCGATCGGACGAATCACCCCTCGGAGCTGTGGGAACGCTACCGTACGCAGCTTGCGCTTTATCGTCTGGCGATGGAACAATGTACGGGGAAAAAGGTTGCCGGGTGCCTGCTTTATTCCTTCAGCCTGAATTGTGAAATCTCCAATTAACGCTTGACAAATGAAAAAATCACTGGTAAAATAATTCAGTAAAACAAAGCGGGGCATCTTATGCCCACACCTGTGGGGTTTCGTCCGCCATGGGTCAATACGGAAACCGGCTTTTGAAAGTCGTCATTTTTGTGTATTGTTGCGCGGGCGGATATTCTGCCCGCGCTTTTTATTAAAACCGATAACGTGTTTTGGAGGTGCTTAACAATTAGCAACAAGGAACTGCAGATTAACGAGGAAATTCGTGACAGGGAAGTGCGTGTCGTCGGTTCGGACGGTTCTCAGCTTGGCATCATGAGTTCGGCCCAGGCTTTGGAAAAAGCGTTCGAACAGAATCTTGATCTTGTCAAGATCGCGCCGCAGGCAACGCCGCCGGTGTGCAAGATTATTGATTACGGCAAATTCAGATTTGAGCAGGCAAAGCGTGATAAGGAAGCAAAGAAGAATCAGCGCATTGTCGACATCAAGGAAATCCGTTTGTCTTTAAACATTGACACTCACGACTTTAACACAAAAGTCGGTCACGCAACCCGCTTCTTAAAGGATGGCGACAAGGTCAAGGCTTCCATCCGCTTCCGCGGACGGGAAATGGGACATCCGGAGCAGGGTTACAGCATTATGCGGAATTTTGCTGAGGCACTCAGCGAAATCGCCAATGTGGAAAAACCGGCAAAGTTAGAGGGACGTAATATGCTCATGTTCCTTGCATCCAAACCCGCTAAGTAATCATCATAAGGAGGACAATACCATGCCTAAAATTAAGACACATACCGGCGCGAAAAAGCGCTTCAAGCTTTCCAAGAACGGAAAAGTGATCCGCGGCCATGCCAATAAATCCCATATCCTGAACAAAAAGACCACCAAGCGCAAGAGAGGCCTCAGGAAAACCACTGTTGCCGACAAGACCAACGTGGCGCAGGTAAAGAGATTAATTCCTTACAAATAAGAGTTAGTCCTGTTGATTAAAATAACCATTTCAATGGAGGTAATAGAATGGCACGTGTAAAAGGTGCGTTGATGACACGCAAGAGAAGAAAAAAGACTTTAAAACTTGCGAGGGGCTACTGGGGTTCCAAGAGCAGACATTTTAAAATGGCTAAACAGGCCGTCATGAAATCAGGTAACTACGCGTTTATCGGACGTAAAGCAAGAAAGAGAGATTTCCGCCGCCTGTGGATTACCCGTATTTCCGCCGCATGCCGCGCGAACGACGTCAGCTATTCCGTATTTATGAACGGGCTGAAAAAAGCGGGGATTACGCTGAACCGTAAAATGCTTGCAGAAATCGCCGTTGCCGACGAAGCCGCATTTAAGAGCTTGATTGAAAAAGCAAAGGCAGCGCTTTAAAAAGCTGTAATTGCGCCCGGAAAAAAACCGGGCGCAAATTTTATATGGAGAGAAAACATGCCGGATCTGATTACAAGCCGTCAAAATGAAATCATCAAACACGCCGCACGCCTTTCCTCGACCGCCGGGTTCCGCAGGGAAGAGGGACTTTTTCTGGCCGAGGGCGCGCGGCTCTGCCGCGACGCGGCGCAGAGCGGGGTCGGTATCAGGACTCTGTTTTACACGGCGCAGGCGGGCGAAAGATACGCGGACTATCTCGGCGAAATTCAGCCGGCGGCGGAAGAGAGCTATCTGGTGGAGCCGCATGTCGCGGCGCTTCTGTCGGACACAAAGTCCCCGCAGGGCATTTTCTGCGTCTGCAGAATGCGTGCCGGGACGGAAAAACTGGAGGCAATGGAGCCGGGGCTTCATTACCTGGGGCTTGAGAACATTCAGAATCCGGCCAACCTGGGCGCGGTGCTCCGTACGGCGGAAGCGCTGGGGATCGGCGGCGTCCTTTTGGGCGGCAGCTGCTGCGACGTCTATTCCCCGAAGGTGCTGCGCGCCAGCATGGGCGCGGTTTTCCGACTTCCGTTCTATGTGGGGGCCGAGCTTGCTTCCGCCATCGGATTTCTGAACGGCCGCGGGTTTGTCACCCTTGCCGCGGTTCCGGACTCCTCTGCTCAAAAGGTGACGGAGGTCGGTTTCCGAAAGCCGACGGTGCTTTTCGTGGGCAATGAAGGAAACGGGCTTACTTCCGCGGCGGTCGCCGCCTGTTCGGGGTCGGTGACCATCCCCATGCTCGGCAGAGCGGAATCTCTCAACGCGTCGGCTTCCGCCGCGATTCTGATGTGGGAAATGATGCGCGAAAAATCGGGAGGCGTTTAAGAATGTCTGTTGACCAAAGGGCATACTGGGTGTGGCTGCAGCATGCGCTCGGCGCGGGCAGCTCCAAGCAGAACCGTATTCTTTCGGGTTACCGTTCTCTGAACGACTTTTATGCCGCGGGTATGGAAAGCTGGCTGCTCGAGGGTTACTTTACGCAGAACGAGCTGGGAAAGCTCGGCTCGTTCTCCATCGGGGACGCCGAAGCCCTGCTTGAGTACTGTGAGAAAATCGGGCAGCAGGTTCTTACGCCCGGGTGCGCCGGTTACCCCGAACCGCTCGGTGAGATTCATAACGCGCCCTGCGCGCTGTATGTCAGGGGAACCCTGCCGGATTTTTCCGCGGTTCCCAGCATCGCCATTGTGGGCACCCGCAAAGCGACTGCGACCGGAATCGCGACCGCGCGCAGCTTCGCTTTTGAGCTTGCCAAACAGGGAGCGGTGGTTGTCAGCGGCGGCGCGCTGGGGATTGATACGGCGGCCCACAAGGGCGCTTTGCAGGCCGGCGGGAAAACCGTCTGTGTCCTCGGCTGCGGCATCGATTATAATTACCTGATGGGAAATGCGTCTCTGCGCGAGGCCGTTGCGCTTTCCGGCGCGGTCATTTCGGAGTATCCCCCGAACACGCAGGCCGTCAATTCCAATTTCCCGATCCGCAACCGCATTATTTCCGGCCTGACGCTGGGAACCCTTGTGGTGGAGGCCGCCGGGAAAAGCGGCTCGCTGATTACCGCGCAGTACGCGCTGGACCAGGGAAGGGACGTTTTCGCCGTGCCCGCCGGGATTTACAGCCCTGTTTCCCAGGGGGTGAACGGGCTGATTAAAAGCGGGGCGAAGCCCGTGTCCAACGCGGGCGAGATTCTGGAGGAGTATCTTTACCGCTTCCCCGGCCAGATCGATTTCAGGGATGAGGAAACGAATGTGATTCTTTCTCCGGAACCGGCGCCGGTGCAGCCGGCGGCGGGGCCGCTGGATGAAAAGGAATTTTCAGAGGATGCCGTGCTTTTGTATTCCAGCCTGACGGACTCGCCGAAGCATCTTTCCGAGCTGGAGCGCCTGACGGGCATTTCCGCACCGCGGCTTCTGACCGCGGTGACCGAACTGGAGCTTGCCGAAAAGATCCGTTCCCATTCCGGGCGCCGCTACAGCCTGTCGGTCTAAATATTGTTAAAAATTGCCGAACGCTCGGCAAATTTTAAAAATGTTTAATATTTTATGGTAATACGTTATAATATTGAATAAATTCCAAATACCAGCAAACAAAAAGAAAATAAAAACAGGACAGATGAGGTGGTTTTCATGTCAAAGCTAGTGATCGTTGAATCACCGGCCAAGGCCAAGACAATTAAAAAATTTTTAGGCTCGGGTTACGACGTGATCGCGTCCATGGGGCATGTACGCGATTTGTCGGAAAACCGTTTGAGCGTTGACGTAAAAAACGATTTCAAACCGAAGTATGAAATTATCAAGGGAAAGGAAAAGCTGGTTCAGGAGCTGAAGGACAAAGCCGAAAAAAGCGACGGCGTCCTGCTCGCGACCGACCCCGACCGCGAAGGAGAGGCGATATCCTGGCATCTGGCGTACATCCTCGGTCTTGATACCGAAAAGGACAACCGTATCACTTTTAATGAAATTACGAAAACGGGCGTTACCAAAGGAATGGAGAACCCCCGCACGATCGATATCGATCTTGTCAACGCACAGCAGGCCCGCCGCATCCTGGACCGCCTCGTGGGCTATAAGCTGAGTCCGTTCCTGTCGCAGAAAATCCGCCGGGGCCTTTCCGCCGGGCGCGTGCAGTCCGTCGCGGTGCGCATTATTGTGGACCGAGAGGAGGAAATCCGCGCTTTCGTACCCGAGGAATACTGGACGATCGACGCAAAATTCGTCCCACACGGTTCCCGCCGGGTCTTTGGCGCAACCTTTTACGGCGATACCAACGGAAAGATCAAAATATCGGACAAGGAACAGACCGACAAGATTCTTGCAGAGCTGGAAAACGCGGAATACCGCATTGTCAAGCTGAAGAAAGGCACGCGCAAGAAGTCGCCCGCGCCGCCGTTTATTACCTCCACTCTTCAGCAGGAGGCTTCCCGCAGGCTGGGTTTTCAGGCCCGCCGCACCATGAAGGCCGCCCAGGAGCTGTATGAAGGCATTGAAATCAACGAAATGGGCGCCGTCGGTCTGATTACTTACATGAGAACGGATTCGCTCCGTATTTCCGAAGACGCGATCAAGGATGCGGGCGATTATATTCTGGAGCGCTGGGGCAAAAAATATTTGCCTGACACGCCGCGCCATTTTAAAACAAAAGCCGGCGCGCAGGACGGCCACGAGGCCATCCGTCCGTCCATGCCGGGGCTTTCTCCGGATAAGGTGAAGGACAGCCTGACGGGCGACCAGTATAAGCTGTATAAGCTGATCTGGGAACGTTTCATCGCCTGCCAGATGGCCAACTGCCTGCAGAGTACCACGCAGGCCGATATTCAGGCAAAGGACTATATTTTCAAGGCCTCCGGCTACACCGTCACCTTTGACGGCTTTACCGTGCTCTACGAAGAGGGCAGGGATGAGGAAGCGGAACGGGAAGGCTCTCTGCCGGTGCTGGAAAAGGATATGCTGCTCAAGCTGAAGGAAATCGCGGGCAACCAGCATTTTACACAGCCGCCCCCGCGCTATACGGAGGCTTCCCTCATCAAGGCGCTGGAGGAAAACGGAATCGGCCGTCCGTCCACCTATGCGGCGACCATCTCGACGATTACGGGCCGCGAATATGTTGTGCGCGAAGGCAAAGCCCTGAAACCGACGGAGCTGGGAGAGGTTTCGACCAAGCTGATGCGGGAGAAGTTCCCGAAAATCGTCAATATCAAATTTACCGCGCAGGTGGAGAACGATCTGGACAGCGTCCAGAGCGGAAAGACCGACTGGATTCAGACGCTCCATGATTTTTACGGGGATTTCGACAAGACGCTCAAGCAGGCCAAAGAGGATATGCAGGGCGTAAAGATTCAGCTCAAAGAGGACGAAACCGATATTATCTGCGAAAAATGCGGCCGCAGAATGGTCATTAAGACCGGTCGCTACGGCAAATTTATCGCCTGCCCGGGATATCCGGAGTGCAAGAACATCAAGAAGCTGGTACAGGAAACCGGAGCGGAATGCCCCAAGTGCGGCGGCAAGGTCATTGTGAAAAAATCCAAAAAGGGCCGGATCTTTTACGGATGCTCCGAGTACCCGAAGTGCGACTTCATCTCATGGGACGAACCGAGCACGGAAAAATGCCCGCGCTGCGGCAAGACCCTGCTGAAGAAGAAGGGAAAGCATCCGAAATACTACTGCATTACCCCTGACTGCGGCTACGAGAAAACGGAGGAAGAATGAGTATCAGAGTCGTCGGCGCGGGTCTTGCCGGCTGTGAGGCCGCGTGGCAGATCGCCCGGGCGGGAATCGAGGTCGAGCTTTACGAAATGAAGCCGGTCCGGTATTCCCCGGCGCATCATAGCCCGGATTTTGCCGAGCTGATCTGTTCCAACTCCCTGAAAGCGGAGCGCGTGGAAAGCGCCGCCGGGCTCTTAAAAGAGGAAATGAGGCGGCTGCATTCCCTGCTGATGCAGTGCGCGGATGGCTGCCGGGTACCGGCGGGCGGCGCGCTCGCGGTTGACCGGGACCGGTTCTCACAGGCCGTCACGCGAAAAATATCCGCTCACCCGCTGATTCATATCCACCGTGAGGAAATCACGCAAATACCCCGGGACGGGATCGCCGTGATCGCGACAGGACCCCTTACCGCGGATGCGCTTGCCGGAAAAATCGCCGCTCTCTGCGGCGGAAGCCTCAGCTTCTTTGACGCCGCCGCGCCGATCGTGTCCGCGGAAAGCCTGAACAGGGACAGAATCTTTGCCGCGTCCCGGTACGACAAGGGCGGGGACGACGCATACCTGAACTGTCCGATGGACAAAGAGGAATACGAGCGCTTCTGCGCCGCCCTGGTTTCCGCCGAGCGCGCGCCCGTACGCGATTTCGACGTCGCGGACCCGAAGGTGTACGAGGGCTGCATGCCGGTGGAGGTGATGGCGCAGCGCGGGACGGATACCCTGCGTTTCGGCCCGCTCAAGCCGGTCGGCCTGCGCGACCCGCGAACGGGCCACCGCCCGTGGGCGGTCGTTCAGCTGAGGCGGGAGGACAGTCAGGGAACTCTGTACAATCTGGTGGGTTTTCAGACCAACCTGAAATTCGGGGAACAGAAGCGCGTGTTCGGGATGATCCCGGGCCTTGAAAACGCCGAATATTTCCGTTACGGCGTCATGCACCGCAATACCTTCCTGAATTCGCCCAAAGTGCTTTCCGCCGACTACAGCCTGCGCGAACGGCCGGCCCTCTTTTTCGCCGGTCAGATTACCGGCGTGGAGGGGTACATGGAATCCGCTTCGTCCGGCATCATGGCGGGAATCAACGCTGTGCGCCGCCTGAACGGGCGGGATACGCTGGTTCTGCCGGACACGACCATGATCGGCGCGCTGAGCCGCTATGTGGCGTGCGGCAGTGAAGCCGATTTTCAGCCCATGGGGGCCAACTTCGGCGTGATCCCGCCGCTCGAGGCGCATATCCGCGACAAAAAGGAGCGCTACGCCGCCTTTTCCGCCCGTTCCCTGCAGGAATTGAAAAAAATCATGGCAGCAAATCAACCAGGCCTTGTTTGATAAATAAAAAATGACGGATTTTCGAGATAAAATTGTGCCGAGCAAGGAAAAAAGTGCAGGAATACTGTCCGTATTCCGAGCGTTTTTGACGCCGGGCGGCGCAATTTTAGCCGAGACAGACAAGTTCCTTGATTTTTCAAACGAGGCCTTGAATGAATGTCAAAACAGAGGTGTTTCAAATGAAAATAATCGTTGATGCATTTGGAGGCGACAACGCCCCCCTCGAAATTCTGAAAGGCTGCGCACAGGCCGTCGCGGAGCTGGACATCGATATTCTGCTGACCGGGCGGGAGGAGGAAATCCGCCGGGTGGCGAAGGAACATGAGATTTCCCTGAACCGCATGCAGGTTATCGATGTGCCGGACGTGATTACCATGGAAGAGCACGCCGGGGAAATCATGAAATCAAAATCCAATTCCTCCATGGCGGAAGCCCTGCGCCGTCTGGCCGCGGGGGAAGGCGACGCCTGTATTTCCGCGGGCAACAGCGGCGCTCTGGTAGTCGGCGCGACCCTGATCGTCAAAAGGATCAAAGGAATCAAGCGCGTCGCCTTTGCGCCGGTCATGCCGAAAAGGGAAGGCTGCTTTATGCTGATCGACTCCGGCGCGAACGTGGACTGCAAGGCGGACATGCTCCGCCAGTTCGGCGTGATGGGTTCCGTTTACATGCAGAAGGTCATGAATATCGATCATCCGCGGGTCGCTCTTGCCAACATCGGCACGGAGGAACACAAGGGCGGCGACCTTCAGCACGAAGCGTTTGCCATGCTGAAAAATTCCGGTCTGAACTTTGTCGGCAATATTGAAGCGCGCGATATCCCGCTGGATGCCGGCGATGTGATTGTTGCGGACGGCTTTACCGGAAATTCGATTTTAAAGACATATGAGGGTGTAGCCATCCTGCTGATGGGGAAACTAAAGGAGATCTTCACGAAAAATACTCTGAACAAGCTTGCGGCGGCGATTGTTTTAAAGGACATCAAAACGCTCCGAAAGACGATGGATTACAACGAATACGGCGGCGCCCCGCTGATGGGCTGCGCCAAACCGGTGTTCAAGGCGCACGGCAGCGCAAAGGCAAAAACCTTCTATAATGCGCTCCGTCTGTTAAAATCCTATGTTTCCGGCGGCGTTGTCGACGAAATCGCAAGCTCCATTGAGAACTATAAAAAGAATACCGCAAAAGAATCCGACGATGAAGATGCGGCGGAATAAGGTAAGATTCGTTTTAACGGAGCGTGAGTTTATGAAAGAACTGGAAGAGAAGCTGGAGTACCATTTTAAAAATCAGCAGTATCTGAGAACGGCGCTGACCCATTCGTCCTATGCCAACGAAACCCGGGTGCCGGGCGGCAGCAACGAGCGGCTGGAGTTCCTCGGGGACTCGATCCTGGGGCTGGTGGTGGCGGATTACCTGTTTAAGCAGTTCCCAGACCTGCCGGAAGGCGATCTTACGAAAAAGCGGGCCGCGCTGGTCTGTGAAAAGGCCTGCTGCGGATTCTCCACCCAGCTGGAGGTCGGGAAGTTCCTGCTTTTAAGCCACGGGGAACAGAACTCCGGCGGCCGCACGCGTTCCTCCATCCTGGCCGACGCGTTCGAGTCCATTATCGCCGCGATTTATCTGGACGGCGGCATGGAGGAGGCCCGCAAGTTTATCCTTCGCTTTGTCCTGCCCCTGCTGCAGACGGCAAGGCCGAAAGCCTTCAAGGATTATAAGACCGCCCTGCAGGAGATCATCCAGCAGAATCCGGAGGAACATCTGGAATATGTGCTGACGGGCGAAAGCGGCCCCGACCACGACAAGCATTTTACCGTGGAGGTCCACCTGAACAGCAACGTCATCGGCAAGGGCGGCGGGCGCAGCAAAAAAGAGGCCGAGCAGCAGGCTGCCCGCGAAGCAATGGAGCTGATGGGTTATTGAAACACGCCAACGTAGCGATTTTCGTGCCCCACAACGGCTGCCCGCACCAGTGCAGCTTCTGCAACCAGCGCGCCATTACCGGCCGGCTGGCGCAGCCTTCGCCGCGGGAGGTGCAAAACGCGGCCGGGATCGCGAAAAACAGCCTGCGCGGGAATACGAAAAATGCAGAGATTGCCTTTTTCGGCGGCAGCTTTACCGCGATTGAGCCGGGCTATATGGTGTCCCTTCTGGAAGCGGCGGCGCCTTTTGTAAAGGACGGCACCTTTGCGGGAATCCGCGTTTCCACAAGGCCGGACTGTATTGACGAAGAGATTTTGAAGCTGCTGAAAAAATACGGCGTTACCTCGATTGAGCTCGGCGCGCAGAGCATGGACGACCGTGTTCTTCGGCTGAACCGGCGCGGACATACCGCGCAACAGGTCGCGGCGGCGGCGCGGCTGGTGAAATCCAACGGTTTTACGCTTGGGCTGCAGATGATGACCGGGCTTTACGGCGATACCGCCGAAGGCAGCGTGCTGACCGCGAGAAAGCTGGCCGCGCTCCATCCGGAGAATATGCGGATTTATCCGACCGTCATTATGCGGGGGACGGAGCTGGGCGACCGATATCTCAGAGGAGAGTACCGAACGCTGAATCTGGAAGAAACCGTGCAACTCTGCGCCGGACTGCTGGATTTCTTCGAGGATCAGGGCATCAGGGTCATCCGCCTGGGACTGCACAGCTCGCCGGAGCTGGAGCGGGACATGCTCGCCGGACCGTGGCATCCGGCTTTCCGGGAGCTTTGCGAAAGCGTGCGCCTGCTTCGCCGAATTTCCGCGTACTTACGGCAAAATCCGCAGTTAAAAGACAGTATTATGATTAAGGTGAACCCGAAAACGGCATCAAAGGCTGCGGGGCAGAAAAAGTGCAATTTGGCCGCGCTTGCGCAACTGGGCTACCGCGCAAAAATCGTACAGGACGCAGGCGTAGAGGAAAATTGCTTTACGATAGAATAATTGAGGTGAGAATATGCTGTTGAAGTCACTGGAAATTCAGGGGTTCAAGACATTTCCTGATAAGACAACTCTCAGCTTTGACCATGGTATCACGGCGGTCGTGGGCCCGAACGGAAGCGGAAAAAGCAATATCAGCGACGCAGTCCGCTGGGTTCTGGGCGAACAGTCCACCCGGGTGCTCCGCTGCACGAAAATGGAGGACGTTATTTTCAGCGGTACTCCCGTGCGCAAGGCACAGGGGTTTGCCGAGGTTACCCTGAACATTGACAATGCCCTTCGCCAGCTTCCGTTCGATGCCGACAATGTGGCGGTCACCCGCCGGTATTACCGCTCCGGGGACAGCGAATATTTGATCAATAAGGCCGCGGTGCGGCTGAAGGATATCAACGAGCTTTTCATGGACACCGGCCTTGGCCGCGACGGATACTCCATCATCGGACAGGGCAAGATCGACAGCATCGTGGCCGCCCGTTCGGAGGACCGCCGCGAAATTTTTGAGGAGGCCGCGGGGATTTCCCGCTTCCGTTACCGCAAGGAGGAATCCGAGCGCAGGCTGAATCAGGCCGAAGATAACCTCCTCCGCCTGAGGGATATTCTGACGGAGCTGCAGGACAGGGTCGGCCCGTTAAAGGAACAGTCCGAAAAGGCGCAGCAGTACCTTGCCTACGCCGCTGAAAAGCGTACGCTGGAAATCGGGCTCTGGCTCAATACGCTGGAAAAATCGGGCCGGGTCCTGCGCGAGCACGACGATAAAATCCTGATTGCCCGTGACCAGCATGAAACGGTGGAGCGGGAGCTTCAGGAAATAGACGAAAAAATCGAGCAGAATTTCAGGGAAGCCGGCGCCTGCACCGCAAAGGTGGATGAAATCCGCCAGGAAGCGGCCAGGCAGGAGGAGAATGCCGTCAAAAAAGACGGCGAAGCGTCGGTCCTGCAGAACGATATTCAGCACAACGAGGAAAATATCGGGCGTATCCGAAAGGAAATCGAGCAAAGCGCCGTTTCCAGTCAGGATATGGAAAAGGAAATCGATCAGAAAAAGACTCAGATTCGGCAGAAAACAGAGTACATAAACGAGAAGAATCGACTGACCCAAACCTACACCGAACAATTGGAAGAACTTCGCCGGAGCATGAACGAAACCACCGGGAAAATCGACGGATACACGCGGGAAATTGCGGAATGCGCCAATCAGGCGACGGAAGCAAAGGTCGCGGAGATGACGGCGGTTTCCTCCATCACCGAAATACAGCTTCGGCTTACCGATATTGCTCAGACCATCCGCGCCAAAAAGGAGCAGATGGCACAGCTTCAGAAAGAGTCCGGCGATTACGCGAAAATGCTTTCCGACACCGACGAACGGATCGGCGCGCTGACCAACACGGCGAAGGGCTACGAGCTGCGGCTGAATACGCGCCGCCAGCGGATGGAAGCGGTCAAGCAGCAGAGCGAAACGCTCCGTCTGGACGCACAGGAGCACGCGCGCAAAGCACACCTTCTGGAGGAGCTGGAGCGCAATCTGGAAGGCTTCTCCCACAGTGTCAAAATTGTGATGAAGGAAGCCGGGCGGGGGACCGTCGGCGGCATCCACGGGCCGGTTTCCCGACTGATCAAAGTACCTTCCCAATACGCCGTCGCCATTGAAACGGCGTTGGGCGCGGCCATGCAGAACATTGTCGTCGGCAATGAACAGGACGCGAAAAACGCGATCCGTTTGCTCAAACAGCGCGATTCCGGCCGGGCGACCTTTCTTCCCCTTACAACGATCCGGGGAAATGTCCTGCAGGAAAACGGCCTTGACGACTGCCCCGGCTTCGTCGGCATCGCGGGCCGCCTGTGCAGCTGTGATGAAAAATATAACGGGATCCTGAATTCTCTCTTGGGGCGCATTGCCGTGGCGGAGGATCTGGACAGCGCCGTCGCGATCGCCAAGCGCTACAACTACCGGTTCCGCATTGTTACGCTGGACGGGCAGGTCGTCAACGCGGGCGGTTCGCTCACCGGCGGTTCGCTCGCAAGAAACTCCGGACTGCTCAGCCGCGCGTCGGAAATTGAGCGCATCCGGGCGGAAGCCGCCGAGCTCCAGAAGAAAGCGGAAGCCGCCGCCGCGGCGCTGAAAACCGCTTCGGAAGAGGTTTCTTCCTGTGAAGCGGAGCTTGCCGCAGCCAAAGCGGAGCTTTCTTCCGCGCAGGAAGAGCGCGTGAAAATCGATTCCGAGCACAGGCGCGCGCTTGCTGACCTGGCCGCCGTCTCCCGCGACTGCGACGCTTTGAACGAGGAAAACAAAACGGCCGGCGCAAGGCTCAGCCTTCAAAGAGAAGCGCAGCAGGCCGCGCAGGCCCGCTCAAAGGAAATCACGGAAAAGCAGGCCGCTTTACAGGCGGAGCTCAGTCAGATCAGCGGCAGCCGAACCGAGCTGAACCAGGCCAGCGACGAGCTCTCCGCGCAGCTGCAGGAAATCCGCATGGCCTGTCTCTCGGCGCAGAAGGACATCGAGTCTCTGCGGGCGGGGATCGAGGACATTGAACGCAGGAAGCAGGACCACGAGGGCCGTACGGAAGCGCTGAACGAAGAGATCAACACCGTCCGGGCCGCCAGCGCCGCGCTGACCGTCCGTGTGGAAGAACTGAAAGAGCAGGCCGCCGCCCTTCGCGAAGCCGCGAAAAAATGCGGCGGGCAAATCGAAGAGCTGAACGCCAGACGGATGGAATATGAACGCCTCTCCGCGGAAATGCGCGCGAAGGAGCATGAAAAATCGGCGGAAAAAGAAAAAATAGGTCATGAGCTTGCCCGTCTGGAGGAACGCAAGGCCAACCTTCAGAAAGAGTATGATGAAATAATCAGCCGCTTATGGGAAGAATACGAACTGACACGCCGGGAAGCGGAAGAGACGGGCGCGAAAATAGAAAATCCGGCGCAGGCACAGAAACGCCTGAACGAGCTGAAAAATAAGATCAAGGCGCTCGGCTCCGTCAATGTGGCCGCGGTCGAGGAATACAAGGAAGTTTCCGAACGCTACGAGTTTATGAAAGCCCAGATCGAAGACGTCGAGAAAAGCCGCGACGAGCTCAAAAAGCTGATCGGCGAGCTGACGCATCAGATGCGCGGCCTGTTTGTGGAACGCTTCGGGCAGATCAACGAAAATTTCAAGCAGACGTTCCGGGAGCTGTTCGGGGGCGGTACCGCCGAGCTGGCGCTGAGCGCGCCCGATGATATTTTAAATTCGGGCATCGAAATCTCCGTACAGCCGCCGGGCAAGATCATCACGCACCTGGAGTCGCTCTCCGGCGGGGAAAAGGCGCTGGTGGCGATCGCCCTGTATTTTGCGATTATGAAGGTCAACCCGCCGCCGTTCTGCGTGCTCGACGAAATCGAAGCCGCGCTGGACGACGTGAACGTCGACCGGTTTGCCGCATATCTGCGCCGCATGAATAAAAACACGCAGTTTATTGTAATCACGCACCGCCGCGGCAGCATGGAGGAAGCGGATGTGCTTTACGGCGTCACCATGCAGGACGAGGGCATTTCCAAGCTGCTGGAGCTGCATGTGTCCGAAATTGAGGCCAAGCTTGGCATGAAGGAACAACATTGATGAAGGAGACAATCAAATGGGCTTATTCTCAAAGATAAAAGAGGGATTAAAAAAGACAAGGGACAAAATGAGCTCCTCCGTGGAGTCCATGCTCCGCTCCTTTACCTCCATCGACGAGGAGCTTTTTGAGGAGCTGGAAGAACTGCTCGTCATGGGCGACGTCGGCGTGCTCACCGCGCAGCATATCTGCGACACGCTCCGCAAAAAGGTAAAGGAACAGGGCGTTACCGACCCGGAAGCGATTTACGGGATGCTGCGCGAAACCGTTGCGGAAATGCTCCGCGGCGGCGAAGAGCTGCAGATTTCCACCAAACCGTCCGTGATTCTGGTTATCGGCGTCAACGGCGTCGGCAAAACGACCACCATCGGGAAAATTGCGTCCCGGTTAAAGGCCGAGGGGAAAAGGGTCGTTCTCGGCGCGGCGGATACCTTCCGCGCCGCCGCCGTGGAACAGCTGGAGGTCTGGGCGCAGCGTTCCGGCGCCGAGCTGGTGAAGCAGCCGGAGGGCAGCGACCCCGCTTCCGTGGTATACGACGCGGTTGCCGCCGCCAAGGCCAGAGGAGCGGACGTAGTGATCTGCGACACGGCCGGACGGCTTCACAATAAAAAGAACCTGATGGACGAGCTTTCCAAAATCGGCCGCGTCATTGACCGGGAGCTGCCGGACGCGGACAAAGAGGTGCTGCTGGTGCTCGACGCCACCACCGGCCAGAACGCCGTGAACCAGGCGCGCGAATTCCAGAACGCGGCCGGGATCACCGGGATCGTGCTGACCAAGCTGGACGGCACCGCGCGCGGCGGCGTGGTGCTCGCCATCCGCGAAAATCTGGGAATCCCGGTCAAATTCATTGGAGTCGGGGAACAGGTCGACGACCTTCAGCCGTTCGACGCCGACGAATTTGCCGAGGCTTTATTTGCAAGGGAGAATCAGGAATGAAATTTGTCATGGCTACCCATAATCAGAAGAAGCTTCAGGAGCTTGAGCGCATTTTGATGCCTCTCCATATCTCCGTTTCGGCGCCCGATCTGCCGGAGGTGGAGGAAACAGGTACCACCTTTGCGGAAAACGCATTTCTCAAAGCGGATTCGGCCTGCCGGGAAACGGGGCTGCCCGCCGTTGCGGACGATTCCGGCCTGATGGTGGACGCTCTGGGCGGAGCGCCGGGCGTGTATTCGGCCCGGTACGCCGGGGAAGACGCAACCGATCTTGACCGGATCCATAAGCTGCTGGACGCGGTTAAGGATGTTCCGCGGGAGAAGCGTGCGGCGAAATTCGTCAGCGCCATCTGCTGTGTTTTTCCGGACGGAAGCCGGATCACCGCACAGGGCGAATGTGCGGGGACCATCGCGTTCGCTCCCGAAGGGGAGGGCGGTTTCGGCTACGACCCGATTTTTCTTGTCAATGGAAAATCCTTCGCTCAGCTGACCGCAGAGGAAAAGGATGAAATCAGCCACCGCGGCCGGGCGCTCAGGGCGTTCGCCGAAAAATTACGGAACAGGAAGGAAGAGAACGGATGATGACCAGTAAACAGCGCGCATTTCTCCGCTCCCTCGCAAACGATATCGACACGATTTTAATGGTGGGAAAATCCGGCGTCGGCCCGGACGTCGTCAAACAGGCGGACGACGCTCTGACCGCGCGGGAAATCCTGAAAGGGAAAGTGCTGGAGACCTCTCCCGTCCCCGTCAGGGACACCGCCGAACGGATTGCCGCCGAGACGGGCTCGGAAGTCGTACAGGTCATCGGTTCCAAGTTTGTACTGTACCGCAGAAACGAAAAAGAACCGAAAATCACTCTTCCCAAAGCAGCAAAAAAGTAATATGATATGACATAAGGTGGAAATATGCAGAAAATTGCCGTATTCGGCGGCACCTTCAACCCCATTCACAACGGGCATATGCATCTGGCAAAGCGGTTTGCAGAGCTGATCGGGGCGCAAAGGGTACTGCTGATTCCGACTTATCAGCCTCCGCACAAGCACGCGCCCAACCTTGCCCCCGGCAGGGACAGGCTTGCAATGTGCCGCCTTGCGTGCGAAGGGAATATTTTTGAGGTCAGCGACATAGAGCTGAAACGGAGGGGCCGCAGCTACACTGCGGACACTCTGCGGGAACTGAAAAAAAGAAACCCGGATTCCGAGCTTTACCTGATTACCGGCGAGGATATGTTCCTTACCCTGAAGCACTGGTATGAGGCGGAAACGATTTTCAGGCTGGCTGTTCTGTGCGCGGCCCCGCGCGGCGGCGACGGACTGCGTTCCCTTTTGGACTACGCTGAAATTCTGGAGAGGGAAGGGGCGAAAACCTTCATCCGGAATATTGAATATCTTCCTATTTCGTCAACAATGGTCCGCAATGCGGTTCGGGATGGGAAAAGCATTTCGGAGCTTGTCCCGCCGAAGGTTGCGGATTATATAGCGGAAAATAAGTTGTATTTGGAGCAGGAAAATGAATAAAATCGATTATGAGGCGATTATAAAGCCGTTTCTCAGCCAAAAACGATATGATCATTCCCTTTGTGTCCGCGACGCTGCGGTGCGTCTTGCAAAAAAGTATGAGGCCGATGTGGAAAAAGCGGAAGTTGCCGGAATTCTTCACGATATTATGAAGGATGTTCCGCCCGATGAACAGCTGAAAATGATGATGCGCTACGATATCATCCTGACCGATGTGGAGCGCAGCGCGCAGAAGCTATGGCACGCAATGCTCGGCGCAGCTTATCTGGAGAAGGAACTGAAAATCACCGACGCGGAGATTTTAAATGCCGTAAGGTATCACACGACCGGGCGGGCCCACATGACCCGGCTGGACAAAATTATCTTTATCGCCGATTTTATTTCCGCGGACCGCGATTACGACGGCGTGGAGGCTCTGCGCAGGGCCGCCGACGTCAGTCTGGAACAGGCGATGATCGAAGGAATGGTTTACACCATTCAGGACCTGACAAAAGACTGCCGCGCCATCCATCCCGATACGATCGCCGCTTATAACGAGGCGGTTCTGAAAAATAAATACAGTTAAATAAATACAGTCAAAAGGAAAGGTTGTTGTGTATGACGTCACTGGAACTGGCAAAGGAAACGGTTAAGATTTTGGATGAAAAGAAAGCCATGGACCTGAAGGTCATCGGCATTAAGGATATTTCCGTGATTGCGGATTATTTTGTTTTTTCGACCGGTACCAGCAGCACTCACGTCAAGTCGCTTGCGGAAGAGGTCGAGTTCAAATTAAAGCAGCTCGGCGTCAGCCCGGAGCACGTTGACGGCTACCGTTCCAACTCCTGGGTGCTTCTGGACTACGGCAATGTCATGGTCCATATTTTTACGGCGGACGCGCGCGAATTTTACAATCTTGACCGTCTGTGGCAGGACGCGGAAAAAATCGACATTTCCGATATTGTAAAAGAATAATCAAAATATAGGAGCGAAGGAAAGATGAAATACGATCACAGGTCAATTGAGAAAAAATGGCAGGATAAATGGGAAGCAGCAGGCGTTTTCCATGCTTCCAACGCCAGCGGCAAACCGAAATATTACGCGCTGATAGAATTCCCTTATCCGTCCGGACAAGGGCTTCACGTCGGTCACCCGCGCTCCTACACGGCAATCGATATCGTTGCGCGCAAGCGCCGCCTGCAGGGCTACAATGTCCTGTATCCTATCGGCTGGGATGCCTTTGGTCTGCCGACGGAGAATTTTGCCATCAAAAACCATGTGCATCCGGCGGAAGTGACAAAGAAAAATATCGCCCGCTTTAAGCAGCAGCTTCAGTCCCTCGGCATCTCCTTCGACTGGTCGCGGGAAATCAATACGACCGATCCCGATTATTATAAATGGACGCAGTGGATTTTCCTACAGCTGTTCAAGCACGGCCTTGCCTACAAGAAGGAAATGGCCGTCAACTGGTGTACTTCCTGCAAATGCGTGCTGGCCAACGAGGAAGTGGTCAACGGCGTCTGCGAGCGGTGCGGCAGCGAGGTTGTCCGCAAGGTCAAATCCCAGTGGATGCTCAAAATCACCGAGTATGCCCAGCGCCTGATCGACGACCTTGACCTTGTCGACTACCCCGACCGCGTCAAAGCGCAGCAGAAGAACTGGATCGGCCGCTCCACCGGCGCAGAGGTGGATTTCACCGCGACGACGGGGGACAAGCTCACCGTTTATACCACCCGGCCGGACACGCTTTACGGCGCGACCTACATGGTCGTTTCCCCGGAGCATCCCATGATCGAAAAATGGGCCGACAGGCTGAAAAATATCGGCGAGGTGCGCGCTTACCAGAGCGAAGCCGCCAGAAAGTCCGACTTTGAGCGCACGGAGGTGGCCAAGGATAAAACCGGCGTCCGCCTTGACGGCGTAGCGGCCGTCAATCCCGTTACCGGAAAAGAGATTCCGATCTTCATTTCCGATTACGTGCTCGTTTCCTACGGCACGGGCGCCATCATGGCCGTTCCGGCGCACGATACCCGCGACTGGGAGTTTGCGAAGAAATTCAATCTGCCGATTATTGAGGTGGTCAAGGGCGGCGACGTGGAAAAGGAAGCCTTTACCGACTGCGCGACCGGCATTATGGTAAATTCCGGGATTCTCGACGGTTTGACCGTGGACGAAGCCAAGAAAAAAATCACCGACTACTTAACGGAAAAGGGACTGGGACACCCCAAAGTAAACTTTAAGCTGCGTGACTGGGTCTTTTCCCGTCAGCGCTACTGGGGCGAACCCATCCCGGTCGTTTACTGTGAGAAGTGCGGCTATGTTCCGCTGCCGGAAAGCGAGCTTCCGCTGCGGCTGCCGGATGTCAAATCCTATGAGCCGACCGACACCGGCGAATCTCCGCTGGCGCACATGACGGACTGGGTAACGACTACCTGCCCGCACTGCGGCGGCAAGGCGAAGCGCGAAACGGACACCATGCCGCAGTGGGCCGGTTCCTCCTGGTACTTCCTGCGTTACATCGATCCCCATAACGACAACGCGCTTGCCAGCGAGGAAGCCCTGAAATACTGGATGCCGGTCGACTGGTACAACGGCGGTATGGAGCATACGACGCTCCATCTGCTCTACAGCCGCTTCTGGCACAAATTCCTTTACGACATCCATGTGGTGCCTACGCCGGAGCCGTACGCAAAGCGCACCAGCCACGGCATGATCCTGGGCGAAAACGGCGAAAAGATGAGCAAATCCCGCGGCAACGTCGTCAACCCCGATGAAATCGTAAGCGAGTACGGCGCGGATACCATGCGCCTTTACGAGATGTTTATCGGCGATTTTGAGAAAGCCGCCCCGTGGAGCTCCGCGGGCATCAAGGGCTGCCGCCGCTTTGTGGAGCGCTACTGGAACCTTCAGAATATTCTCTGTGAGGAGAAGGGCGTCAGAAAGAGCCTGGAAATTTCCTTTAATAAAGCGATCAAAAAAGTCGGAGAGGATATTGAATTGCTCAAATTCAACACCGCCATTGCCACGCTGATGGCGCTGATGAACGATATTGCCGACGCGAGTTCCATTACCCGGGATGAGCTCAAAGTTTTCACCGTTCTGCTCAATCCGTTTGCGCCCCATGTAACGGAAGAGATGTGGGCGCTGATGAAGTTCGACGGCGCGATGGCCTGCCAGCAGGCGTGGCCGGAATACGACGAGGCAAAATGCACCGAAGACACTATCGAAATCGTTGTCCAGGTCAACGGAAAAGTGCGCGCACACCTGAGCGTCGCGGCGGATATTGCCAAGGATGCGGCGATCGCGGCGGCTAAGGCCGATGAAAAAATTGCCGCTGAACTCGGCGGGAAAACCGTTGTCAAGGAGATTTATGTCCCCGGCAAACTGGTCAACATCGTGGTAAAATAATTGTAGTCAATACCACCCGTAAAACGGGTGGCTTGCACGAACCCTAAAAGGGCATAAGATTGCCAGCGCCTAAAAGACGCTGGCTTTCACTTTGTTCAAGCCGTAGTGGATTGACTACCGGCTAACCTTTAAAAGGGTCTTGGTATTCTTTTATGGTTAATTTATCCTCAATCTGATCTTGTTTTTCTTGATCTCGAATATATTTTGCTATAGTTGCCTCATTAAGCCCAACCGTACTCACATAATACCCTGTTGACCAAAAATGTTTATTTCCAAATTTGTATTTCAAGTTTGCGTGTTTATTAAATATCATCGTTGCTGTTTTTCCCTTGAGATATCCCATGAAACTCGAAATATTGTATTTGGGTGGAATAGAAAGCAAAAGATGTACATGGTCGGGCATCATATGGCCTTCTATGATTTCTACCCCTTTCCATTTGCATAAATCTTTTATATCTTTCTGGATATCAGCCCTCAACTGATTGTAAATTATCTTCCTTCTATATTTTGGAGCAAATACTATATGATACTTGCACACCCATTTTGTATGTGCTAAACTGTTTGCCATGGAGCATCACCTTTCTTCTGTTTCTTGACGGCTTGAACACTCGTCATTATACCAGATAGGTGATGCTCTTTGCTTAAGCTCTTAATCTCACGCGCGTAGCTCGTGGATTTTTGTTCCTCAAACGACAAGACGTTTGACGAACCTGCTAAAGCAGATTAAAACAAATAAACGGCACCGGTTTTACCGGTGCCGTTTATTTGTTTATATTTGTTTGTTCCGGAACCGAAATGGCATACTGTATAAAAAATTGGGAAACGATTTAGACGACATCACAAATTTAAAAAAGCTCGGGAAAAACTGTAACAAAACACGGTTTGAATCGTTATATCTATAGGAACGCAAACGGACTTTCCTGATTCATTGCGTTCCTTGTGTCGGATTTTCAGAGGGATAGCCGATTGGCATGAAATGTATGGGCAAATCATACACATTGTGTTGGCAATACCGGATTAAGCAAAAGAAAGGTCGATAGAGTTGCCGAAGCTTTTAAAAAACAGAAATGCATCCGGTGAAAATAGTCCACCTGCTCCGGTGCCGTTTATATTGTTTGGGTTCGCGATGTTCATTGTAAATATCATCCAGTTCAGCTACCGGGTCTATTCCCGTCAGGTCTTTTTGGCACTGCTGCCGCTCCAAAAGCAAAGCATCAAGTCGCCGGAGCTGGACAGTCTTTGGAAAACAATCGGTTATACGGCGACGGCTGTCGAGATCGGTTATTACCTCATTGGAATTGCCTTTTTCATCTGGATAGGATATCGGATGATCCATTCCAAAATTCAGATTCATCAGGTGTTTCTGTATACCTTTCTGATGTATGCTTTTTCCATTTTGATTTTTCTGCCGCTGCAGATCAATTATCTGGAAGGGAATCTCCTGCCGCCTGTTTTTATTTCCTTTCTTCTTTCTTTTGTACAGATATTCTTTGCATGGACAAAATGCAGAAGAGAGAATCCCGTGTTGGAGGAAACGAAAGATCAGCCCGCTTCCCGTCCTGCGGACGACCGAAAAACAGTGGGGTGGTAATTGCATGGCAAAATAGCCCATAAAGGCGGATATTCTGCCGCCTTTTCATTAGATGAAAGGGGGTAAATGAATTGCGGAAAATAAAGCATATTTGCGAACCTGCTGTTTTTATACTGCTTACCATCGTCAACCTTTTCGTACTGAAAGCGATGGATCAAGACCGTGTGTTTTATTTCCATCCTTATAAAGTGATCATTGCACATATAATCATTCTGTTTCTGTTTGGAATGTTTTTCAATGCAATTAACAAAAAACTGGTGTTTCGCTTTGCTCTTTTCTATTTAGCAGTTTCTTTGCTGTGTATTGTGGCTATTATCCTTCTGTATGTATTCTATGCGTCTCTGCCACAGTTTTTCGTTCAGAATTTGAATACCATTCAATTGTTTCTGTCCGTCTATTCCGGGGCAAATTTCCTTTCTGCTTTTTATGGAGAAAAATCCGATTTGAAAATGTAATCTGGTTTTCCGCTGCAAATCGGTTGTCAGGAAGCCGGGCATTGTCCGGAACAAAAAAACAAGCAGGGGCTGTTGCAAAAGAATTTGCAACAGCCCCTTGAAATTTTTATAAGGATGGATGCCTGCTTTTCTTTTTTACCCAAGCACGAATCTGGGGAAAGCGGAGAATTTTTGTACCGACCCATCTTAGCACGCGCGAATATAAAATTCCCAAAAACAGCAGAGCCTCAACGAACTTTAACGCAGCCCATATGTCCATGACGGAAGCCTTCTTTCTTACAGCATCATCTGAAAAACAGGTAATAGACAAAACAGACCTGCATCGTAATAATCATCGGAATGCCAAACATAAATTTCTTGTGCCGGGTTTTATGCCGGATCGCGTACATGGTGAGCAGCATGGCGGGGGACCCGCCGAGCGCCGCAATCAGGAGCAGGGTGTTTTCCGGAACGCGCCAAAGGTGTTTTTTCGCGTTGTGCTTGTCTGCCGCCGTCAGGATGACCGCGATAAAATTAATAATAATTAAGTAGCAAATCCAATATATATAATTAGGCATGTCTTACGCCTCCGTCAAAGCAGTCTGGCGCCGCAGTTGGGGCAGTACCGGCTGTTGGGGTCCACCGCGCATCCGCAGCCCGGACAGGTTTTCCGGCTGGCGCCCTGCACGACATACATTCTCTCCGGATTGATTTCAGCCGCGGAGTCTTTTTCAATGCGCCTGCCCTCGTCTTTTGCCAGCTCGTATACGGTACCGCAGTTGGGACAGGTGACGAAGTATCTTTTCCCGAAACGGAACAGCGGGATAAAGAAAAGCGTGAATTGCTGAAACGTACAGGTAACCGCCGCCATCGCGCCGCCGGAACAGCAGGGGAGACAGCCGCATCTCCGCAGGCCAAGGTCGTGCGCGCCGCTGGTTACTCCGATAATGAAGAACATCACACCGCCCCCAATCATTTATTAAATTGTATCGTACACTATCCGGACGGTTCTGTCAAATACATGATTGTTGAAATTGAAAAAACGTCACAAAATCGGGGAAAAGCCGCAATCGGAAAGGATGGGTTTCTATGGTAATCAAGCTTTTTAACCGGCACAGTATTTTTATCTGCGCCTGTATTCTGGCAGGAGTCATCGCGCTTACTATGCTGGTCAATATCGGGCGTAACCGGTTCAGGGAACAGCCCTCCCCGGTGTCCGGGGGGGATCCGTCTTCCACGTCCGCCTCCGCGCCGGCCGCGGCCGGCGCCGCCGTTCCGGCCTCCTCCGACGAAATGCGGGCGGTATGGGTGCCGTACATGAACCTGAATATGAGTCAGGAAAAGGACAAGAGCGAAAAAGCCTTTCAGAAAAAGTTCGACGCCATTGTTGCCGGGGCAAAAAACTGTGGGATGAATACGCTGATCGTCCACGTACGGCCGTTTGGGGACGCGCTGTACAAGTCGGCCTACTTTCCGTGGAGCCATGTCGTCGGCGGAACACAGGGGGTGGACCCCGGTTACGATCCGCTCGCTTACATGGTTACGGCTTCCCACAAGGCGGGGCTGAAAATTCAGGCATGGATCAATCCGCTGCGCATTCAGGTGTCCGGAACGCCGTCCATTCTGGCGCAGGGCAATCTTTACAATACATGGAAAAGCGACGCTTCCAAGGCGGGCTGGACCGTGGACAGCAACGGCGGGAAATATTACAATCCCGCCTACCCGCAGGTGCGTAAGCTGATTGCGGACGGCGCGAAGGAAATCGCGCAGAATTACGATGTCGACGGGATTCAGTTTGACGATTATTTCTATCCGACGCAGGACGGCTCGTTCGATCAGAGCGCCTACGACGCGTACTGCGCTTCCGCTTCCAAAAGCGGCACGCCGCTCGGCCTTCTGGAGTGGCGGCGCGGCAACATCAACGCGATGGTTTCACTGGTCTACAGCGAAATCAAGTCGGTAAAGCCGAACCTGCCGTTTGGAATCGCCCCGCAGGGGAATGTGGAAAACGACATGAACATGGGCGCGGACGTCGCCTCCTGGTGCAGCGCGCAGGGGTATGTCGATTATATCTGCCCGCAGTTGTACGTCAATTTTGAAAATCCCGTTCTTCCGTTTGACACCGCCGCCCAAAGCTGGCGCAAAATGGTGGTGAACACCAACGTGAAACTGTACCTGGGTCTTGCCGTTTACAAAAGCGGCTCCGACGCCGACAGCGGCACCTGGAAAAAATCGAACAATATCCTGGCGCAGCAGGTGGAGGTCGGCCGGAAAACCTCCTGCGACGGGTTTATGTTTTACTCCTGGGATTATCTGAACAGCGACCAGACGAAGGAAGAGGTGCAGAACGTCATGAAGGTGCTGAATTCGTGACGGCCTTGGACTATTTACATCAGGGAAAAGCACTTTGAAACGGCTGTAAAAGCCAGTCAAAGTGCTTTTGCTATCATGTGAAAGCAAACCTGCCCGCTATTCTTTTATTTCGGCAAGGCAGCAGTCGCTCAGGGCCTCCGTAATGCGGGCGGGAACAATTTCCCCGCTCAGGCTTTTGCCGCTGTGCGCTTTGACCGGCGTGTAGTTTTCGGTGTAGCCCTCGTAAACGTTCCTGTCGCATTCCCGCTCGAACAGCACCGGCTCGGTCAGCCCGATCTGTCTTTGGAAAAACGCTTCCTTGATCTGCTGCGTCGCTTCGATCATCAGGCGGCTGCGCTGTTCCTTCACCGCCGGTGCAATCTGGCCGGGCGCGTCGTTGGCTTTGGTGCCGGGGCGGCGGGAATAGGCGAAAACATGCACCTTCGCAAAGGCGATTTCCCGGGCAAAGGCCAGCGATTCCTGAAACTCTTCTTCGGTTTCGCCGGGGAACCCCACCATGATGTCGGTGGTGATCGCCGCGTTTTCAAAGGCCGCGCGCAGGTTTTTTACGATCGTCCGGTACTCCTCCGTGCCGTAATGCCTGTTCATGCGCCTCAGCGTGGCGTCTGAGCCGCTTTGCAGGGACAGGTGGAACTGGGCGCAGAGCTTTTCCTGACGGCTCAGACGGGCGATGACATCCTCGCTCAGCTGCTCTGGCTCCAGGGAACCCAGCCGTACGCGCGTGACGGAATCCGGTTCGCAGGCGGCTTCGACCGCGTCGCAGAGATGCAGGCCGAGATCCTGCCCGTAAGCGGACAGGTTGATCCCGGTCAGAACGATTTCCCGGTATCCGTTCGCGGCGATTTCCGCGATTTCTTTTTTCAGTTCCTCCATCGGCTTGGAGCGTACCCGCCCGCGCGCATAGGGGATGATGCAGTAGGAGCAGAAGCGGTTGCAGCCGTCCTCAATTTTCATAAAAGCGCGGGTGCGCTCAAAAAAGCTGCTCACTTTCATCGATTCAAAGCCGGGGGCCTTTTCATGAGGAACAATATCCACAACGCGCTGACGCGAGGAAAGGTATTTCAGGATGTCTGGCAAAAGCGCCGCGCGGTTGGAATTGCCCAGCACAATGTCCGCGTCGTGCAGCCCGGCCGCCGCTTCGGGGAAGGCCTGGGGCATGCAGCCGGTCAGGACAAGGACCGCTCCGGGGTTCTTCCGCCTTGCCCGGTGGAGCGTCTGGCGCACCTTGTGGTCGCTCATGGCGGTGACGGTGCAGGAATTGATCAACACCACGTCGCTTTCGTCCGCGGCGTCGCATACGGTAAATCCCGCAGAGACAAGCTGAGTCAGCATTGCCTGTGATTCGTACTGGTTTACCTTGCATCCGAGGGTAATAACAGAGACTTTCATTTTTTCACCTTTTACAAATTTAGATATTTAAAATTACTTATTGACATAATGTATGGCTATATTAAATATTGAAAAAAATCCTTCCGTGCTATATCATGAGTAATGAATTTTGTAATACGGAGGTATCTTATGTATACAACTTCTATTTTACTTTCCAGCATTGAGGCTGTCAAAAAGTTTGTAACTCTGACGAACAGCTATACTTTTCCGATTAACCTGACTACAGATAGATACAAAATTGACGCGAAATCAATTATGGGAGTATTTAGCCTGGATCTGTCCAAGCCGATCACGATCGAAGTTCCGGGTGAGGAAGGAAAAGAGTTTATCTCCCAGCTTGATCAGTTTAAACCGCAGACACAAAACTAAATCGGTGGTGAGCAGTCCGGTGATTCGGACTGCTTTTTTTATTCCTGGTATTTCTGCGCCAGAATGCTCCAGCGCTGAAACAGCTTTTCGCTTTCTTTGGTCAGGCAGTCTATTTTTTCGGTGATTTCCATCGCCGCCTCGTAGTCGCTGGCCACTGCCGGTTGGGAAAGCTCCTTCTTTAAAGCGAGGATTTCCGCTTCGAGCTCGTCGATCTTCGCCTCGCTGCGTTTCAGTTCCGCCTTTTCCTTCCGGATCAACGCGTCGCGTTCCTTTTGCAGCCGGTACTCGTTCGGCTTTACGGCGGCGGGCTCCGCCGTTTCCGCGGCCTTTGCGCGGCTTTTTTCAAGATAGCTGTCGTAGCCGCCGATAAATTCCTGTGCGCCGTCCTTGTCAAGGGAATAGACCCGGTCGGCGATTTTGTTGATCAGGTAGCGGTCGTGGGACACGATCAGCAGGGTGCCCTCGTAGCTCTGCAGCGCCGCCTCCAGCGCTTCGCAGGAATCGATATCCAGATGGTTGGTAGGCTCGTCCAGCAAAAGGAAGTTATCCATGGAAAGCATCAGGCGGAGCAAAAGGACGCGCGCCCGTTCTCCGCCGCTTAAAGATTCCACGGATTTGAAAACGTCGTCGCCCTTGAATAGAAAGACGGCCAGCGCGTTTCGAATATCGGTCCGGGTCATTTTCGGGTAGGAATCCCAGATTTCGTCGATCACGGTTTTTTCCGGATGCAGGCCCGCCTGAATCTGGTCGTAATAGCCGACGTCGATTCCCGCGCCGAAACGGAATTCGCCGCCGGAGGGGGTGTTGATCCCCAGAAGCGTCTTTAAAAGGGATGTCTTTCCGCAGCCGTTCGGCCCGATCAGAAAAACTCTTTCGCCCCGGTGGATTTCAAGGTTCACGTTCTGAAACAGCAGCTTGCCGTCGAACTGCAGGGCAAGGTTTTCGGCGCTCAGAACATCGTTGCCGCCCCGCTGGCGGATGCCGAAGTCGAAATGGATGCCGTCCGGTTTTTCATCCGGCTTTTCCAGCGTTTTTTCCAGCCGCTCGATCACCTTCATTTTGCTTTCCGCGGTCCGGATGCTCCGTTCCTTGTTCCATTGCCGCTGCTGCGCCACGATTCCCTCAATGCGCTTGATTTCCTTCCGGGTATTGTCGTACTTGCGCTGCGCCGCCAGATTGTTTTCGTCTTTTTGGGCAAGATAGGTGCTGTAGTTGCCCTTGTACGGCGTCAGACGGCCGTTTTCCAGCTCAAAGGTGCGGTTGGTCACTTTGTCCAGAAAATACCGGTCGTGCGAGATGACCACGAAGGAGCCGCCGTAGGAACGCAGAAAATCTTCCAGCCATTCCACGGAGGAGATATCCAGATGGTTGGTCGGCTCGTCCAGCAGCAGCAGGTTGGCGCCGCACAGCAGCATTTTCGCCAGCTGCAGCTTCGCCTTCTGCCCGCCGCTCAGCACGGCGATCGGCAGCCCCATCTGTTCGTCGTCAAAACCGAGTCCCAGCAGCGCCGAGCGCGCCCTGCTTTTACAGGTCAGCCCGCCCTGTGCGACAAAACGGTCGTTCATCGCGGTTTGTTTTTCTATCAGCCGGTCAATGTCCTTCGGTTTTGCCTGCAGTTGCAGATTGATGCTCTCCAGTTCCTTTTCCATTTCCAGAAGTCCGGAAAATACGGTCAGCACCTCGCTGTAGGCGCTTCTTTCCAGATCGCGGCAGACATGCTGTTCCATATAGCCCAGAATGGTCGAATTCGCCTTGAAAATATCGCCGCCGTCCGGCTGCGTTTCGCCGGTCAGCAGCTTGAGCAGAGTGGTTTTGCCCGAGCCGTTGATTCCCACAAGCCCTATGCGGTCGTTTTCCTGTATCTCAAAAGAGACGCCGCTGAAAATCACATCGGCGCCGAAGGATTTATTCAAATTGCTTGCGCTCAGCAAACCCATAGCCGTAAAAACCCCTTATATGTAAAGTGCGGAGCGTTCGGGCCCCGCTCCCATATTATAATGAAATAGCGCGGTTAAATCAAGTTCTTCAAAGATGCTTCTTCAATTCGTCAATGTTTTTCTGCTCATTAATGATATAATCTTCCGCCAGCTTCTTGACTTCGGTGTCGGCGCCGTCGAGCCGGTTCAGGTTTTTGGTAATGCCCTTGATCCCCATGGCGGTGCCGTTCATCATCAGCCTGGCTATGTGAGACGGAGTCTGGTCCACCATCGTGTTGATCCGGATGGACCCGCGCAGCATCGCTTTCTGCATCGTCTTTTCCGCCCCCGGCATCCTGCCGTCGGCGTGAAGCATCCGCTTTGCCTTCGCGCCCATATCCTGATAGCGCAGAGCCTGATCCTCTATTTCGGTGCGCAGCCGCGGGTTTTGGATCTTGGGAATGATCAGCTGAGTCGCTTCCAGCCCCATTTTTGTCGCCTGATAGATTTCTTCCAGCAAAGTTGCGTTTTCGTTTATCATAATTTCTTCTCCCGTTTTATTTGTAAAATCAAGGAATTTGTTTTTACCGGCAATCATAGAATATCCAGCCGTGCTTTGATTAATCTGGACATTTTTCTTCCATCGGGATATAATCTTAAAAAGGGGTGATACTATGCGTTCCGGCATCTCAACGGCCTGCCTTTATCCCATGGAACTGGAGCAGGCTCTTCCGGCGTTAATCGCGCTTGACTTCCACCTTTTTGAGGTGTTTATCAATACAATCAGCGAACTAAGACCGAAATATATCAAAGAATTAAAAAGAATGGCGGATGACAGCGGCAGTATTGTAAAGTCCGTTCATCCGTTCACCTCCGGCTTTGAAAGTTTCCTTCTTTTTTCGGATTACCAGCGCCGTTCCGACGACGGTTTGGAGTTCTATAAATGGTACTTTCACGCCGCGAACCTTCTGGGCGCAGAAATTCTGGTGCTTCACGGTCAGCGCAACGACAAACGCAGCAGGATCACCGAGCAGGAGTATTTTGAGCATTACGCGCGGCTCTATGCGCTGGGGAAAACATTCGGCGTCACGGTGGCGCAGGAAAATGTCAATCTGTTCCGCAGCAACGAGCCCGGGTTTATCTTGAGAATGCGGGAATATCTGCACGAAGACTGTGCGTTTGTGCTGGATGTCAAGCAGGCGGTGCGCGGAGGGGAAGACCCCTTCCAGGTGTGTGCGGCGATGGGGGAAAGGCTGGTCCACGTCCACATCAACGACAACAAACCGGGGGAGGACTGCCTTTTGCCCGGCAGCGGAACCATGGATTTCGGCGCGCTGAAACAGCTGATGCAGAAATCCGGCTATAACGGGGACCTGATTATCGAGGTCTACCGGCGCAATTTTGGCGAACTGAACGAATTGACAGGCGCAAAAAAAGTCGTAGATGGTTTGATTTACTAATATTTTGTTTCATAAACGCTTGCTAACGGCTGAAAAAATATGTTATAATTATACAAATAGTTTTATAGAGGTGATTTTACAATGCGGTGCCCGTATTGCGGCCATGAAGAGTCAAAAGTCATTGATTCCCGCCCGACCGACGAAGGCGAAAGAATCCGGCGGCGCAGGGAATGCCTGAAATGTGCCAAGCGTTTCACAACCTATGAGGTAATCGAAACGGTACCCATTGTTGTGATCAAAAAAGATAAATCGCGTGAAACCTTCGACCGCAACAAGCTGTTGAACGGCCTTTTGCGCGCGTGCGAAAAGCGGCCCGTGTCCATCGACACGCTGGAGCGCATTGTGGACGAAATCGAAAACATGCTCCAGAATTCGCTTGACCGCGAAGTACCCTCCAGCCTGATCGGCAAGTACGCTATGGAAAAGCTGAAGGATGTGGACGAGGTGGCTTATGTCCGTTTTGCCTCGGTTTACCGTCAGTTCAAGGATATCAATACCTTTATGGAAGAATTGAACAGGATGATTAAGAACAGGTCCTGAAAAATCTGATAAAAACGTGGAAAGCGGCAGGTGTAACCTGCCGCTCTTTTCTTAAAAGATATTTTCAAGGGTGGGAAACTGAGATTCGTTCAAATACATGATCTGTGTGATGCCGCGGTCACAGTCCGCCCCGAATTGGTCTGTTCCCCCAAAATAGCAGAGCATGGGCAGCCCGGAAAGCGTCTGGTCAACGGCTTCCAGCGGCGCGTGCGGCATGAAGGTACACAGCACTTCATGATAGCCGTGCCAGTCGTCCGCGGCCTTTTGACTCAGCTTCTGTGCTTCTTTAAGATCGCCCTTTAGCGCCGCCTGTCGGGCGCTTTCGAGGGTTTGGGTCATCTGTTCGCTGACTTTTTTGGTTTTGACCGTTCCATAGGTACAAACCGTTATGAGCAGAACGAGGATCACTGCGCAGGCCCATAAACGTTTCATTGCTTTTCATCCTTCTTGATAATATTGAAATCTCCCTTTCTGTTGGCCGTCATAATAAAAATCTGGTCCGTGCTGATGTTTTTGCCGCGCAGAACGCCTTCCAGCCATTCCCGGCTTTTGTTGCACAGCTGAAGGGAAAAGTCGGAAATGACCCCGTCGCTGATGACGACGGTTTCGAGTCCGGTATCCGGCAGCGCCACGCCCAGCATCCCGGCGGTCGGCTGTTCCTTGTCCGGCTTTTTGATGACGCTCATCTTTCCGTTTGTCTCCACAATCGCATAGGCAACGTCCTCAAAGCTGAACACGTTTTTTTGCCGCAACTGCTCCGAAAGGTCCTCTGTGCTCATGCGCAGGCGGCGCATTTCCTTCTGGTCCACCTTGCCGTCGTTGATTACGATGATCGGCCTGCCGCAGATCAGCTTTCGGAATTTCGTGCTTTTCAGCATCAGGCCGGATACAAGGATTTCACACATCACAAGCACCGCGATGGGGATGAACCCGCTTACCAGGGGCTGCCCTGTGTCCTGCATCGGGATTGCCGCAATATCGGAAATCAGAAGGGTCACAACGAGCTCGCTTGTCTGCAGCTCGCTGATCTGCCGTTTGCCCATCAGCCTTACCGCTACAATAATGACTATGTAGAGCAGTAAGGTCCTTATAAATGAAATGGTCATGTTTTTATCACCGCTGATAGTATGTTCGTCCTGCGGCGGCTTATTCATTTTGTCCGAAATCAAAGGGTCTCGTGGAAACGGAGAAATGCAGGAAATCTGAGTGTGTCGAAAAACTGCCAGGCGTCGAGAAATCGTGCGAGCGCAGCCAACGCAGTAAGTAAAATTGTAAAACAATTTTGCGGTTGCGCTACTTTATCGACTGTCTGAATGAAAAAACATGCCCTCTGCAAAGGCTTTTCAGCCTGTCAAAGCGCATGTTCGGCACATGGTATTTTCGATGATGTTTTTGCCGCGGTTCTTTTTAGAGCGGTTTCATCTGCTGGGCGAAAGCGGCAAAATTGTCTTGCGCACAAAAGGTGCTCAGATAAACCGACCGGCAGTTTTCGCGCAGCTTTTTTCTTTCTTCCTCCGGTAACTCCGCTGCGGAACGGATGGCCGAAGCCAGCTTGTCCGGGGTAAAATCCGCCTCGATTAAAAAGCCGGTTTCCCCGTCGCGGACGATTTCTCCGGTTCCTCCCACATCCGTTGCAATCGCGGGAATTCCGAACGAGCAGGCTTCCATAACGCTGACCGGAAGCCCTTCCGTGCTGCTGGTGTTGACGAACAGGTCGACCGGGGTGTTTTGGTAATAGGCCATCAGGTCGGAATTTTTCACTTCTCCCCGGAAATCATACTCCATAAACCGCAGATTTTCCGCCGCGTATTTTTTCAGCTCTTCCAATGCGCCGCCGCCGCCGAAATGCGTCCATTTCAGCGCAAGACCGCTGCCGTTCAGCAGGCTCAGGGATTTGGCAAGCAAATCCACGCGTTTGAGCGGGACGATGTGGCAGCAGCTGACAATCTGGAAAGGTCCCGTTCCGTCTGCTTCCGTCGTTCCATAATCCCGCGTACCCAGATAGGCGGTCTGGATTTTTCCCGCGTATTGGGGATACAGGCCGGTTAAGTAGTCGTTTCCGTCTTGGGAGCAGGTGTAGACCTTGTCTATGTTTTTCAGAAGGTAATACCGCAGCGGCAGATAATTCATGGAGTTGCGGTAAGCGTAAAGGTCGTAGCCGTGCGCCCGGCAGACGGCCAGCTTGGCTTTTGCCTGGCAGTACCGTTTCAGCCTGACCGCCGCCATGGCGATATCGTAGAACCAATAGCTGTAAAACGTTACGCCGTCGTATTGCTGCAGGGAATACGGAGCGAGAATTTTAACCGTTTCATCGTACACGATTTCCGATTTCGCGATAAAATAACTCAGATAAAGCCTTTTTTTCAGCGACCCCTTCACGGCGTTCCGCTCGTCTTTTCCGGAATAGCCCTTGTAGTCCTTAAAGGGAAACTGTCTTGCCACCGCTCCGGCAAGGCTGCGTTTGACTTTGGATGCGCGGATGTTGCGGACGCAGACGTTTTTCGGCACGCCTCTTGTCTGTACCGGGTTGTCGGCAGTGCTTGTGGCCACGATGATGACCTGATCGAATGCTTTCGCCAGAAGAGGGAGCTCGTCCTCTATAAATTCTTCCCCCTTGTCGAAAGGGAACGTTTTCGTTAACAATACCAGGCAGTCCTTCATCGGAAAACAGCCTCCTGATCGATTTAAAATAGAAATATATAAAAGAATAGCATACAAAATGCTGCATTTCAACACGCTGCTGCAAAATAATCTTGTATTGGTTCACAGAAAATGGTATCATAAGATGTATTTTTATATGCGAATACGTTGACCGGCGCCTGTTTCCCGGTTCTTAACCGGTTTGACGCGGGGGCTGGAAAGGATACCCGGCGCTGTATCCGGAAAAGGACGCTGCCGCCGGGGTGACGAAGAGAAGGAGGTCTGGTTTTGCCAAAAGTAAGTGTGGTTATACCGGTATACAACGTGGAAAAGTATTTGGCGCAGTGTGTCGAAAGCATTTTGGCGCAGACGCTGACGGATATAGAAATTCTTTTAGTAAACGACGCATCGACCGACCGTTCGCTGGAGCTTGCGCGGACGTATGAAAAGGACTCCCGTGTCAGGGTGCTGGACAAGCCCCATGGGGGGCTGGGAGATACCCGCAATTACGGCGCCGCCCGCGCCACCGGAAAATACCTGTCTTTTGTGGATTCCGACGACTGGCTTGACCCGGAGGCACTGCAGAATTTGTATTCCTCTGCGGAAAAATGTGCCGCGGATATGGTGGTCTTTAACTTTGTACGCGAAAACAGTAAAGCGGATGAGCACCGCGTCTGCAAGCTGCCGGTGAGTTTCCCGGCCTTCGATCGGGAGACGCGGGAAATCCTGCTCCGGGAGCTGATCGGTCCCGACCCGGCGGACAGCCCCTGGCGGCAGGTAGAGATGCTCGGCTGCGCATGGCGCAGGTTTTTCCGCCGTGAGTGGTTCCTGGAAAATCGCCTTTCGTATTTCAATGAGCAGGAAATTATGCTGGAGGATCTTCCGGTATCGATCATGGCACACTGCCTGACGGACAAAGTGCTTATTCTTGGAGGAGCCTATTACCATTACCGTTATAATCCCGAATCGTTAAGCACCCGGTACCGTCCCCGCAAAATGGAGATGATGACCGCCTGCTACCATGTGGTACGCAATTTCCTGCAGAAAAACGGCCTTTACGCCCAGTATGGGGAACGCCATCTTGCTTGGATTCTCCGC
Organism: Caproiciproducens sp. CPB-2; assembly: GCF_036287215.1. Lineage (NCBI taxonomy): Bacteria > Bacillati > Bacillota > Clostridia > Eubacteriales > Acutalibacteraceae > Caproiciproducens > Caproiciproducens sp. CPB-2. The sequence continues at coordinate 2,009,384 of NZ_CP142860.1, read as the reverse complement.
AGCGCGGCGCATTCCTCTCTGGTCAACTGTTTCAGCCCCAATAACGATGTGGGCTTTGCGAAAAGATACAAAGAGGTGCGCGGTATTCTTCGGAATCCGGTGCTCAGGGTTGCGGCCCGTTCCGACTACCTGAAAAACGGCACCCGTGCGGACAGGATCATCCTCCGGCTGATCCGCTCCAAAAACGCGCCGGCCGTCTATTTGTTCTACCGGATTTATTCCAATATGCTGTTGAAAAACGCGGGGAAACGATAATGGCGAAAAAACGTGTTCTTTTTATCAATTACAGCCTGCACAGCGGCGGCATTGAAAAAAGCCTGGTTACGGTGCTGTCTCTGTTCGATTATGAAAATTATGAGGTTGACCTTCAGCTTTTCGCGAACGACGGCCTGTTTCTGAGCCGCGTTTCACCGAAGGCGAACCTTCTGCCTCCGCTTTTTCCGGCGGAGTACAAATTAAATATCCGTCAGGCCTTTTTTGCCATCGTCAGAAAGGGGCATCCGCTGATTGCGCTCTGCCGCCTTCTGGTTACCTTTGCCGGTCTGCGCGGGACCATGGGCGAGCGGCTGGTGCGCATGTGGAATGTGGAAAGGCGTTTTATACGGCCTTCCCGAAAGGAATACGACGCGGTGGTGGCCTTTATGGAGGGCCAGCCGATTTATTACGCCGTGACCAAGGTCAAAAGCCCCGTCAAGATCGGATTTATCCACGGCGATTATACGGCGATGGGGTTGAACAGCGGGTTTGACCGCGCATTTGTCGGAAAGCTGAACGCGCTGTGCACGGTTTCCGAATCCTGTAAGACCGCGCTTGAGAACACCTTTCCAGAGTACTCCGACCGGTTCCATGTGATCTACAATATCATCTCTTCCACCTTCATGCGCCAGATGGCCGGGGAGCCCGCCGACTTTGAAGACGATTTCTCCGGTCTGCGCGTACTGTCCATTGCCCGTCTTTCCCATCAGAAGGGGCTTGACATTGCGCTGCCCGCCATTGCCGCTTTAAAGAAGAAGGGGCTTCGCTTCAAGTGGTATATCATCGGAATCGGCCCGGAAAAAGAAAATCTGGAGGCGATGATCCGGGAACTCGGCATCGGCGATACCGTCCGGTTCATGGGGGAGCGTCCCAATCCGTACCCGTATCTGAAGGCTTGTGATATCTACCTGCAGCCGTCCCGGTTCGAGGGCAAATCCATCGCCGTAGACGAGGCGATGGTCATGTGCCGCCCGATCCTGCTCACCGATTTTTCCACGGCCCGCGACCAGATCGATTCCGGCAGAAACGGACTGATCGTTCCCATGGACAGCGAAGGAGTAGAAGCGGGTTTGGAAGATTTGCTGCTGCATGAGGAAAGACGCGCGGAATTTTCACAGGCTCTGGCGCAGTGTGATTATACCAATGAAGAGGAAATCAAAAAGCTGTATGCGCTGATCAGCGGCAACTGACAGAAAAAAGCTCTCGCTTTGGTACCAAAGCGAGAGCTTTTTTTCGGCTGACGGCAAAGTCTGCCGTTTTTTATGGGGCGGTCAGCCCGCATTTTCCTGTTCTTCCGGATGGGACTCGTCCCAGAGCCTTCCCGCGACGGGAGCCCAGTTCTTTGCGGCGTTGACGCATTTTGCGCTCAACTCCTCAACATTCTCGGGATGAGTCATGTCCGTGGATTGCGCGCCGGACTTGTGTACCATGTCGGACAGCCTGCCCGGATTGTCGAGCAGCGGGCAGGGGCGCAGGTGGTTTCCGTTAAACGGCTGGTTCCTGCGGTACTGCATGAACAGCGGGGACTGGTACGCTTCCAGAAGGGTTTTGTCTTTGATGTTGGAATCGGCGTAATGGATGAACGCGCACGGCTCGATATCCCCGTTCGCGTTGATGTGCAGGTAGCAGCGTCCGCCCGCGATGCATCCCTGTACATACTCGCCGTCGTTCCAGAAGTCCATGGTGAACAGCGGCTTTGTCCCCCTGAATTTCCGGATCTGGTGATACATGAACTCCCTTTGCTCCGCAGAAGCCATCAGCTCGGGAACCGCGTCGGCCCCGACCGGCATATAGGTGAAGAACCACGCGAATTTCGCGCCTTTCGCGATCATGTCGTCAAAGTATTCCTCGCTGCCGATCACGTCGGTGTTCTGGCTGGTATAGCAGCAGGAGATGCCGAACGGAAGCTTTTTCTCCTTTAAAATCCCCATCGCTTTGACGACCGCCTGATAGGTGCCTTCTCCGCGGCGGGAGTCGGTGGCTTCTTCAAAGCCCTCCACGCTGATTGCGGGCACGAAATTCTTTACCCGCAGCATTTCGTCCGCGAACGCTTCGTCGATGAGCGTTGCATTTGTAAAGGCCAGAAATTCGCAGTCGTTGTGCTTTTCACACAGCCTGATAATGTCGTCCTTCCGTACGAGCGGCTCGCCGCCGGAATAGATATACATATAGGTGCCGAGCTTTTTCCCCTGCTCGATAATGCTGTCGAGCAGCTCAAAGCTCATATTCATTTTGTTGCCGTAATCCGCCGCCCAGCAGCCCTTGCATTGCAGGTTGCACGCGGAGGTGGGGTCCATCAGGATTGCCCACGGAATATTGCAGTCGTACTTTTCTTCGTTTTTATTTTTGCGCTGGCAGCCTACAATGGAGGAATTGATCAGGAAATTTTCGAACATTTTTTTCCTGACACCGGAATCAATGTCGTCATAAAGGCTCATAATCAGTTTGTACCAGTTGTTTTCTGGATTTTTCAGCGCTTCTTCAACCAGATTGTAAGCGTTGTGATAATAATCCTCCTTGTCGAATCTGCGTACCCAGTTTAAGACCTTCGGTACGTTTTCCTCAGGATTGTTGTCCAGGTAGCTCAATACTTTTTTCAGTCCGTAGGATTCCAGTTTTTCATTCACAGTTCCCATCACGCATGCTCCCTTTCTATCGTTTTAAGCGCCGTGTACGCTGTCTGACTGTATGTTAGCATTATCCGGAACGGTTGTATCTATACAAAATGGTTCCACAGTCCAAATATCATACAGAAAGGGGAAAGTGTCATGTAACCATAAAGAAGGGTTGCCGGCCTAATACAATTGACTTTGACATCTCTTTATTGTATCATCAGAAGAGTTTCTATAGCAATTCCGGTTACGTTTGCGGGACAAAACATGTTCCTCCCCCGCCTTCGGCGGGGGAGGAACGCAACCTTGTTGCAGAATCAACTGGAAATGCTCTAAATTATGGATACGGAGGCTGGATTATGCAGTTAAAAAATATGCTAAAAGGATTAAAATATACCTGCTCCGGCGACACGGACGTTGAAATAACCGATATCGTTTACGATTCGCGCAGGGTGGTCAAAGACTGCGTGTTCGTGTGCCTGTGCGGCTCTTCCGTCGACAGCCACGACTTTGCGCAGCAGGCGGCGGACGCCGGCGCGGCCGCGATTGTCGCGCAGCGCCCGGTAACGGTGCACGGCGCGGCGGTGATCCTGGTGGAAAATACGCGCTATGCCATGGCGGTGATGGCGGCGGCCTATTTCGGGCACCCCGCCGATCGGCTCCGCGTGGTGGGCATTACGGGCACGAAGGGCAAAACGACGGTTTCCTATATGATCCGTTCCATTCTTGAAGCGGGCGGAATCAAGACCGGCATCATCGGGACCATCGGGACGGTTGTCGGCGGCGAAGTGATTCAGACGAACAACACCACGCCGGAATCGTACGATGTACAGCGTTTCCTGCGCAAAATGGCGGACAGCGGCTGCAAAGCCGCCGTGATCGAGGCCTCCTCCATCGGGCTCAAGGACCACCGTGTGTCGGGCTTTGCCTTTGACATCGGACTGTTCACCAATTTTTCACCCGACCATATCGGCGGAAACGAGCATAAAACGCTGGAAGAATACCTGCAGTGCAAAAGCATGCTGTTCCGGCAGTGCCGGACCGGTATTATCAATATAGACGATGAAAATTACCCCGGAATTATCAAAGGCCACACCTGTGCGATCGAGACCTACGGCTTTTCACAGGAAGCCGGCCTGCGCGCGTGCAATGAAAAGCTCATTTCGCGTCCGGGTTATCTCGGCGTTCATTTTGACCTTCAAGGCCAGCTTGCCTTCGGCGTGGACGTGGATATCCCCGGCCGGTTCAGCGTTTACAACGCGCTTGCGGCGGCGGCGGTCTGCCGCCATTTTGATGTGACCCCGCAGGCGATTGCCGAAGGGCTGAACACGGTCAAGGTCAAGGGAAGGGTAGAACCGGTCAGTGTTCCCGGAAATTATACTCTGCTGATCGATTACGCGCACAATGCGCTGAGCATGGAAAATATTCTGGAAACCCTGCGCGAGTACCGTCCGCACCGCCTGATCTGCATGTTCGGCGCGGGGGGCAACCGCGCGTGTTCCCGCCGCTATGAAATGGGCGAGGTCAGCGGAAAGCTCGCCGACCTTTCCGTCATTACAGCGGATAATTCACGCTACGAGGATGTCATGGACATTATTGAGGACATCAAGGTCGGTATCGCCAAAACGGACGGAAAATATGTGGTCATTCCCGACCGTAAGGAAGCAATCAAATACTGCATGGAGAACGCCGAAGACGGCGATATCGTCGTCCTTGCGGGAAAAGGCCACGAGGATTATCAGGAGATTCAGGGAGTCAAATATCATTTGGATGAACGCGAGGTTATCGCGGATATTATCAACGGAAAAATATAGGTGATCGTATGAGAATGACAGTTGGAGAAATCATCGCCGCCTGCGGCGGGAAGCTGCTCTGCGGCGATCCCAATACCCTGATCACGTCGGTCAGTACGGACAGCCGCAAAATCCAGTTCGGCACCCTCTTTGTCCCCATCGTGGGGGAAAAGACGGACGCCCATTCGTTTATCAGCGCGACTTTTGCGGCGGGGGCTGCCGCAACGCTCACACAGGAGCACGACGGGATGATTGACTCTCACGCATGGATCCGCGTGCAGAATACGGAACAGGCCCTGCAGAGGATCGCGGCCGTTTACCGGCAGCGGTTCCATATTCCGTTTGTCGGAATTACGGGAAGCGTAGGCAAAACGACCACGAAGGAAATGGTCGCCCTCGCGCTTTCCGGCTCGTTCAACGTGATGAAGACCGAGGGAAACTATAACAGCCAGATCGGGCTTCCGCTGACCATGTTCCGGGTTTCCGACACGCATCAGGCCGCCGTGGTGGAGATGGGGATGAGCAATTTCGGCGAGATGAGCCGTCTGGCGCAGATCGCCGCGCCGGACTATGCCGTTATGACCAATATCGGCATTTCCCATATCGAGCAGCTGAAAACACAGCAGAATATTTTGAGCGAAAAGCTGCATATTACCGATTGCTTCCATAAGGATTCCATCCTGTTTCTGAACGGGGACGACGCGCTCCTTGCGGGCCTGCGCGGAAAACCGGGAATCAGAATCGTCTGGTTCGGCACCGCTTCCTGGTGCGATTTCCGGGCGGAAAATATCCGCACGGCGGCCTCGTCCACCCGGTTCACTCTAATAATGCCGGGCGGGTCCTGTGAGGTGGAGCTTCCGGCGCTGGGGCTTCATAACGTGACCAACGCGCTGGCCGCTTTAGCGGTTGCCAGAACGCTCGGCGTCCCGACGGAAAAGGCCGCTGCAAAGCTTGCGGAGTACCGGCCCCTTGCCATGCGCCAGCAGATCCATCATGTCAGCGATGTCACGATCATCGACGATTCCTATAACGCCAGCCCCGACGCGATCAGAAGCAGCGTCGACGTCCTGTGCGGCTTCCGTACGGGCAAGCGCATTGCGGTGCTGGCCGATATGCTGGAGCTCGGCGATTTTTCCCGGCAGGCGCATTTTGGCGTGGGCGCGTATGCCGCCCGGGCGGGGGTGGACATCGTTTTGACGGTCGGCGAGCGGGCCAGGGAAATCGCCGAAGGGGCGCGCAGCGTCAATCCGGACTTCGTCTGCTATTCCTGCGCGGACAATGCGGAAGCGATTGCAAAGCTCAAATCCCTTCTGACCGGGGGAGACGTGGTGCTTGTCAAGGGCTCCCGCGGAATGAAAACCGATCAGATCGTCAAAGCCCTTCTTTAAAAAGAACGATCTCCTCTTTACGCCTTCCTCTTTTTCAACACACTCCCGCGGCGGACTTTTTTAGTCCGCCGCTTTGGTTTCCAAAAATACATCATTTCCAGTTGATTTTGTAACAAGCTTGCGTCACTCCCCCGCCTTCGGCAGGGGAGTGACGTCCTTTGTCTCGCAAACTGAAATGGAATTGCTGTAAGATAATTATTTAACAATTTTAACATTTAAAAGTTGCCGCAAATTGTGAATTTTTTCATAATTCTGATCTTTGCCTGTTGCGTTCCGGAAAAACATGTGTTAAAATGTTACTAATTTGTAATATGTGTAACGAATATGTATCATTTTTTACAGACAGAAAGTAGAAAAAAGAGTAACGGAAGTGCAGCAGGAGGTTAAAATGAAAAAGGGGTTCGGGTTTCTATCAGCGTTTGTCGCGGCAGTTCTGATCGCGATCCTTTCGATGAATGTTTCTTCAGCCGTCAGCGCGGCAAGCGCCAAAACAGGAGTCGGACTTTCCGAACATGTCCTCAAGGCCTATCAGGAGGGATGGAAATACCGTGCCGGCGGATACGGCCAGTTTTCCGGCGGAGTACGCGGAACCGACTGCTCCGGCCTGATCAAATCGTATCTTTGGTGGACAGGCGATTCCAGCGATCCCAGACCCAGTCTGGTTTCCGTAGCCGGAAGCTCCGGCGGGATGCTCGATTCCGCCAGCGCAAAGGGTAAAATCAATTATTCCGATTCCTCCTCTCTGCCGCGAATCCACGGGCTGATTCTGTATCAGCCGGGCCATGTCGGCGTTTACGTCGGCAATAACATGGCGGTGGACAACCGTGCGACGGGGGTCAATATAAAATATGAGAAGGTCTTCGGCCGCGACAAGCCGAAATGGACCATGTGGTTCAAACTGCCCCAGATTACATATCCGACCACAGGCTTTGCAAGCTTCAACGGCCAGAAGTATTACTATGAAAACGGCCAGTATGTCGTCAATACGACCAGAACCATTTCTGGCGTTACCTATACGTTCGGCGCTTCCGGCGCACTGACCGCTTCCTCCGGAGAGGCCATTCAGGCTGCTGCGGAGTCCTTGGGTACAACGGGTAAAACGCCTTATATCACGCTTCAGGCGGATTCCAAAGGCGCGGATGTGGAAAAGCTGCAGCAGCGTCTGAAGGACCTTGGGTACTATTATGAATCGGTAAACAATTATTACGATTACTGCGTGTCCGACGCCGTCAGCGCGTTTCAGGGCGCGGCGGGGATCAATTCCACCGGCATTGCCGATCCGGCCACACAGGCGAAGCTGTTTGCGTCCGGCGCGGTGAAAAATCCGAAGCCGGGAACCGTTACGCCCGGCATGCATTCCTCGCTGGTTCTTTCCATGCAGAAAAGGCTGATCGCTTTGGGCTATATGACCGGCGACCCGACCATTTACTACGGGGACCTTACCAAACAGGCCGTTCTGGCCTACCAGAAGGCTTCCGGTCTTGCGCAGACCGGAATTCTGGATCAGGCCGCCCTGAGCGTCCTTTATTCGGATGCCGCGGTGAAAGCCCCGGCGCAGCCGGTTTCCTCCGTTGCGGAGAAGAGCCTTTCCTCTGAAACTGCTGTGGAAAGCAAATCCGGGACCATCGTCTTCAGCAACATGATTCCCGCCGTCAACGCCGCGGCGGCTGACAGAAGCGTACAGGAAGCTTCCGGCTCCGACGGCGGTATGGTTTTCAGCGTCGTGCTGTTGTCGGCGTTTTTGTCCGGCGTCTTTATGACGGTGAAAAGGATCCGGGCCTTACGGAAAAAAACGGCAGCGGTTCTTATTAAAAAATAAAACATTGATTTCTCAAAAATCCCGCAGGAAACTGCGGGATTTTTTCATCTAATTAACAATTATTTTGTCTGGAGAAAAACAGAGCATTTCAGCGGAAAACAGAGAAAAATTAATTAAATTCATGTGTAATTTAAAAAATCAATAGGAATTTGATGAAATATTCAAAAAAATCTTGACAAATCGTATTTATGCCACTATATTTGATATGTTGCGTTTGCATCTGAATTCTATATCGGCGGCGCTTCACTGCCGCAGTCAGCAATGACCGCGAAAAATCCTTTGCGGAGGGCAGTGGCAACGGCGTGGCTGGGATTGCGTTTAACCGCTTGGCTTGACGTAACTAATTTTACCGCAAAGGGGATGCACTATTTGGAAAATCCATCTATCATTTCATTGAACAACATCGTGGTATCGTTTGACGGAGAAATTGTGCTGAAGGATTTTAACCTCAGCATCAGGGACGGTGAATTTGTCACCCTGCTCGGACCTTCCGGTTGTGGAAAAACGACAACCCTCAGGATCATCGGCGGCTTTGTCAAACCGGACACGGGCGATGTTTTTTTCAATGGCAAAAAAATCAACGATCTTCCGCCGCATAAAAGGGAGGTCAACACCATCTTTCAGAAATATGCCCTGTTTCCGCATCTGAACGTGTACGACAACGTCGCGTTTGGCATGAGGGTGCACGGCAAGAGCGAAAGCCAGATCAAAGCCACAGTGAAGGAAATGCTCAACCTTGTCAACCTGAACGGTTTTGCGCACAGAAATGTCAATCTGCTTTCCGGCGGTCAGCAGCAGCGCGTTGCCATCGCGAGGGCGCTTGCGAACGAACCGAAAGTTTTGCTCCTTGACGAACCATTGGGTGCGCTTGATTTAAAGCTGCGAAAAGATATGCAGGCCGAGCTTAAAAAGATACAGCAGCAGACCGGAATCACTTTTGTTTTTGTTACCCATGACCAGGAAGAAGCGCTTTCCATGTCCGACACCGTTGTGGTCATGGACAGGGGTGCCATTCAGCAGATCGGCTCTCCGCGCGATATCTACAATGAGCCGGAAAATGCTTTTGTCGCTGATTTTATCGGCGAAAGCAATATCCTGGACGGGGTCATGCACGAGGATTACCTTGTGGAATTCGCGGGCCATCCCTTCCAATGTGTCGACAAGGGTTTTCAGCCGGACGAGCCGGTGGACGTGGTGATCCGCCCGGAGGACATCGACGTGGTGGAGCCGGATACCAGCCATCTGACCGGAATTGTCACCAGCGTGACCTTCAAGGGCGTTCATTACGAAATCATCGTGGACGTCCGCGGATTTAAATGGATGATTCAGTCGACCGATTTTCAGGAGGTCGGCAAAAAAATAGGAATGATGCTTCAGCCCGACGATATCCACATTATGCACAAATCGGAATATTCCGGCATGTTCGGCGACTACAGCACCTTCAGTGACGAAATGGACGAGGACAGTCAGCCTCTGCCCGAAGAAGGGGAGGTCGGGAATTAAGAATGAAAGCAAAATCAGCCGCGGCTCCTTATGCTGCATGGATGTCCATTTTTATTATTGTTCCGATGATTCTGGTCGTTATTTTTGCGTTCACCGATAAAAGCGGGGCGTTTACCTTCAAAAATATCGCCGAAGTCGGACAGTATTCCAACGTCTTTCTGCGCTCCATCTGGCTGGGCGCTCTGGCCACCGTGATCTCCCTGCTGCTGGGGTATCCGCTTGCCTATATTATTTCCCACATCAGCGCGCGCAGGCAAGGCATGATGATTATGCTCGTCATGCTGCCGATGTGGATGAACTTTCTGCTCCGTACCTACGCCTGGATGACCCTGCTGGAGGACAACGGCATCATCAACAGCCTGCTTGCGTCCTTCGGCCTGGGAAAGCTGCATTTGATCAATACGCAGGGCGCGGTCGTGCTCGGAATGGTCTACAACTATATTCCGTATATGATCCTGCCGCTTTACTCCGTACTGACCAAAATCGATTCCAGCGTGATTGAAGCGGCGCAGGACCTCGGCGCGAATCAGATGCAGGTGTTTTCAAAGGTCACTTTTCCCATGAGCATGCCCGGGGTGATTTCCGGGATCACCATGGTTTTTGTACCGGCGGTCAGCACCTTTATCATTTCCAAAATGCTCGGCGGCGGCGCAAACCTGATGATCGGCGACCTGATCGACATGCAATTCCTGGGAAGCGCGTACAACCCGAACTTAGGTTCCGCCATTTCGCTGGTCCTCATGGTGCTGATTCTCATCTGCATGGGGATTATGAACCAGTTTGACGAAGGGGAGAACAACGGGGGAGGAATCATGATATGAAAACAATTTCAAGGATTTATTCCGCCGTCCTGTTCCTGTTCCTCTACGCGCCGATTTTCGTACTGATCGTTTTTTCCTTTAATAATTCCACCACCATGAGCCGTTCCGTCTGGTCGGGCTTCTCTTTTAAGTGGTACGCGCAGCTGATGCAGGACGGCATGCTCCTGAACGCTCTGAGAAACACGCTGGTCATCGCGGTGATCGCGGCGGTCGTTTCCACCGTTCTGGGGACGGCCGCGGCCATCGGCATCAACGGCATGAACAAATGGATGAAGCGCATGGTGATGAATGTAACCAATCTGCCCATGGTCAATCCCGAGATTGTCACCGGCGTTTCGCTGATGCTTCTGTTTGTGTTTTTCGCAAAGGGCATGGGGAACATATCGCTCGGCATGTTTTCCCTGATACTGGCGCACATTACCTTCTGTCTGCCCTATGTGATCCTGTCCGTCATGCCGAAGCTCCGGCAGATGGATTCCCATCTGTATGAAGCGGCCCAGGACCTTGGGTGCAGCCCGGTTCTTGCCTTTTTTAAGGTGGTTCTGCCGGAAATCATGCCGGGGATTGTGACGGGCATGATTATGGCCTTCACCCTTTCCATAGACGATTTTGTCATCAGCTATTTTACAAGCGGTACCACGCAGACGCTTCCGATCTTTATCTATTCCATGACGAGAAAGAGAATCAGCCCTGAGATCAACGCGCTGTCCACATTGCTGTTCGGCACGATCATGGTGCTGCTCATCATTGTCAACCTTCGCCAGTCAAAAGACAGGAAAGCGGAAGAAAACCTGATTGAGGAGGCGTGAGATTTGAAAAAAACGATTGCAGCTCTGGCAGCTGCCGTACTGCTTGCCGCCGCTGTCAGTCCGTCGGCGTTTGCGTCTTCGGAAGAACCCGGACAGCCCGCCGCGCCGAAAACAGGGGTGACCATCAATGTGTACAACTGGGGCGAGTATATTTCGAACGGCGTCGACGATACGCTTGACGTCAACAAGGAGTTTACCAAACGGACCGGCATCGACGTGAACTATACCACGTTCGATACCAACGAATCCCTTTACTCTAAGCTTGCCAACGGCGGGGCGAACTACGACATTATCATTCCTTCGGATTATATGATTTCCAAGCTGATTGACGAGAAAATGATTGAAAAGCTGGATTTCAGCAACATCCCGAATTTCCAGTATATCGACGAACAGTTCCGCAACCCGAAATACGATCCGAAAAATGAATATTCCGTCCCCTACACCTGGGGGGTAGTCGGTATTTTTTACAATAAAAAATACGTAAAAGAACCGGTCGCCAGCTGGGAAATCCTGTGGGATAAAAAGTACGCGGGAAAAATCCTGATGTTTGACAACCCGCGCGATTCCTTCGGCATCGCGCAGAAAATTCTCGGCTATTCCTACAACAGCACGAATGTGGAGGAGTGGGAGAACGCCGCGAAGCTTTTAAAAGAGCAGAAGCCGCTTGTTCAGGCCTATGTCATGGATCAGATCTTTGACAAAATGTCCAGCGGCGACGCCTGGCTTGCCCCGTATTACGCGGGGGACGCCGCCACCCTGGTGGAAGATAACCCGGACATCGGGTTTGCCATTCCGACAAAGGAGGGGACAAACTTCTTTGTCGATGCGATCTGCATTCCGACCGGCGCCCAGCACAAAAAAGAGGCCGAGGCGTACATCAACTTTCTCTGCGATCCCGAAATAGCCGCGGCGAACGTGGACTATATCGGTTACTCCACGCCGGAGTCGGCCGCCAAGGAGCTTTTGCCGGAAGAAACCGTCAACAATCCCATTTTTTATCCCGACAAGGAAATTTTGGACAAATCGGAAACCTTTGTCAACCTTCCCGAGGACACCAATCTGCTGCTGGATACGCTTTGGGCGGAAGTAAAAATGGGCGGCCCCGGCCAGACGGCGACCTTGGTCGCGGTTCTCTTGGGTTTTTTGCTGCTCTATATCGGAATTGTTGTTTATAAAAAAATGAAAGCGAAACGCGAACTGCAATAAAATTGCATTTTTGAAAATGAAAAGGATAAAAGCCCGCGGCGTTTATGCGCCGCGGGCTTTGCGATTTTATCCCATCTCATGTAAATGAAGGCATTTTCGGCCTAAGACAGCGCAATTGGAGAAAATAATTCCAGTTAATTCCAATAATCAAGAGAATTGTCATAATAATTTCACCGTCCCGTGGCAGATTAATAGAGCGGCGCAAGGGAGGTGAAATTTTGAAAAAATTTCTAAAAGGATTCACCGCATTCGCGGCTGTGCTGGCTTTTTTGTATGCTGCCAGTGTCGGCATGGCCGATTATTTCACACCTGATTCCTATAAAATTACTGCCGGAAGCAGTCTGCAATGGGGTTCGGACGCAATTACGGCGGTGGCCGAAAATGGCGCCGATATTTCCACCGGCATCTGTTCGACACCGAATAAAAGTTATAAGGCAAAGCTGATGCTCTATCATGTGATCCCCATCAAGACGGTCAGCGTGAATGTCGTCAAGGAAACGCTTCTGGTACCCTGTGGTACGCCGTTTGGAATCAAAATGTTTACAAACGGCGTAGTCGTCGTAGGGGTAGCCGATATCAAAACTTCATCCGGAACAATCAACCCCGCGGCCGTGGCGGGACTGAAGGTCGGCGATATCATTACGGAGGTTGACGGCAAAAAAGTCAACACCAACGCGGAAATCATCAAGATGGTTACAGACAGCGATGGCCGCAGCCTTACTTTTACCGTTTCCCGGGACGGGCAGGTCCTTACGACCACCGTTCAGCCGGTTAAATCTGAGGTCGACTCCGTCTACAGGGCCGGCGTATGGCTCCGGGACAGCACTGCGGGAATCGGGACGCTCACCTTTTACAATCCTGTTACGAAATGTTTTGCCGGTCTGGGCCACGGTGTCTGTGACACGGATACCAATGAGCTGATGCCGCTGCTGAACGGAGACATCGTTCCCGTCACAATCAGCGGAATCACCAAAGGCGAAAAGGGAAGTCCGGGAGAGCTTCGGGGATATTTCAGCACCGATACCGCGATGGGAACGCTGGAAGCCAATGTTCCCGCCGGCGTTTACGGAACCCTGAACACCGCTCCCAAAGGAGAAGCCCTGGAAGTGGCGATGAAACAGGAAATCAAAGCCGGTCCCGTCAAAATCCTTTCGACCATAGACGGCGGCAGGCCGCAATACTTTACTGCTGAAATCGAAAAAATAGACTATCGTGAAAATGTACAAAGCAAAAATATGGTTTTGCACATTACTGACGAAAAACTGCTGAACGCCACCGGAGGAATCGTTCAGGGAATGAGCGGCAGCCCGGTTATCCAAAACGACAAAATCATCGGCGCTGTGACCCACGTTTTTGTGAATGATCCGACACGAGGATATGGCATTTTCGCTGAAAATATGCTGTCGGTTTCAGAGAGCATTAGATCAAATGACAAACAAAAAGCTTCTTAATCTAATGTTGCGCTTTTATATTTCCCCTTTTTAGCAAAAAATATTTTTACAACCTATTGCCATTTTTTCCAATATATGGTAATATAACGGTAAATTAAATCTATTAGGGGGACTCAAAATGGAAAAGCGTATTAAACTTCTCATAGCAAATGACAGTGCAGAGTTTAACCGTGATTACGGTCGAATTTTTGAACAATCCGGCATGGAAATAATCTATACGCAAAAGGATGGCATGAAACTGCTTGAAAAAATAGAATCCATTCATCCTGATGTCGTCCTTGCCGATTTGTTTATGCCCCGTTTGGATGGAATAGGCGTGATGAAAGCGGCTCAGGCAAAGGTCCCGGGCATGGGGCCGATGTTTGTAATCATTTCCAATTTTACCAGCCCCGCTTTGGAGCGTGAAGTAATGATGTCGGGAGCGTCTTATTTTGCCATTTACCCATTTAATGCCGCGGACCTTTCCGACAGAATCATTCAACTTTGTTCCATTTCCGGTTTAACGCAGAAAACGCCTTCCAGACAGCAGGCGCCGGCCGCAGCGGAGCCATCGCTTGAAATTCAGGTAACTGAAATACTCCATCAGATAGGAGTCCCTGCTCATATTAAAGGCTACCACTATTTACGCGACTCAATTATTATGGCAATAGAAACACCGGATATTATCAATGCGGTTACCAAACAGCTTTACCCAAGCGTTGCAAAACAGTATGACACAACGGCTTCGCGCGTGGAACGCGCCATTCGCCATGCAATAGAGGTCGCGTGGGACCGCGGCGACGTGGATATCCTCAATTCCTATTTCGGCTATACCATCCACAATACGCGCGGAAAACCGACCAACAGTGAGTTCATTGCAATGATCAGCGACAGGCTCAGACTGCATATGAAGAGCGCAAGCTAAAGTCAAAACACACATGAATACTGGATAAATCAAGAAAAACAAGAATGATTTCAAAGCGATAAAGAAAACAAAAATACGCCTGAATTCGTCATTTTGACCAATGAATTTTTAAAAATATTCCGATAAACTCTCTTGCTTTATTGGGTACTGAATTATCAGTCTCAAAAAACAAGGGAGTTGTTTTTTATGCTACAATTTGATTATGACATTGATGATTTCATGAGCTATTGCCAAAGTCAAAATCTAAGACCAAAAACAATGCAAAGTTATGAGCAAGCATTAAGAATTTTTGAAAGGTATATGATGGAAATCCATAATGTAAAGGAAGCTTCAGAAGTCAGGGAAGGGCATATTAAAGAGTATATTCAGTATTTATCTGAGAGAGGAAAATACACTGTAGTGGCAAATGACCATACAAAAATATTGAATCATCCTGATAATCGCTCAGATCACAATAAGCCAATGAGTAACACTTCTATTAATAATTATCTTCGAAATATTAAAGTTTTTTTCAATTATCTCAGCGAGAATCACTATATAAAATCAAGTCCATTTGCAAGGATTAAAAGACCGCTTAATAATAATCATAGACCTGTTGATTACCTTTCAGATGAAGCTTTTGTAAATTTAATAAAATCGTTTGATATGTCAAAGTTCCATGAATATAGGGATTGTACTATTTGCCAACTACTTATTGATACAGGTATGCGGCTTGGAGAGACTCTTCTAATCAAATTAACAGATATGGATATGTTAAGACGTTCAATTTATTTACAACCTGAAAACACAAAATCAAAGAAAGGCAGGATGGTTTTTTATAGTGCCGAAATGGGAAAAATCATAAAAAGATGGTTACAGTTTAAGGATCGCTATCGTGACAGCGAATATCTTTTCTGCACGAATAATGGCAAGCCGTTAGCAATCAGCAATTTTGAAAAGAATTTCAGGGACTATACTCAAAGTGTTGGAATTAAGAAAGCTCATCCACATATGCTTCGCAATAACTTTGCTAAACGCTTTCTAATGAATGGGGGAGACATTTATACACTCAGCCGTATTTTAGGTCATAGCAGCGTTACAGTGACAGAGAAGGCATATCTGGACTTAGATAATGAAGACTTGAGAGTCAACTATGCACCGTATTCTCCGCTGGAAAAAATCATGAAACGAAAATAAAATAGAGCATAACTAAAAGCAGACTACCGCCGTAAATGGATTGGTAATCTGCTTTTTATTTGTGCTTTATTTTTAATGCAATTTATTTGTAATCCTAATAAAATCCGAACATAACTCTTTACCCATGAAATTACATTACAGGATGCTACTCGTTCAAAAACCATAATGTAGTTATATGATTTTCACACTTAAAACAAGAGATATGCTCAAAGCCGTATAACTTTGCCATACAGAGACTTAAAGGCATTCAGAGTGTAATTTCATTATTGTTAGCTATATGCGCTCTAACAAGCCTATAAATAGTTATAAACAAATGTGATGTTACAATGCCATTTTTTATAAGCAGGAATAAGTAAAATTAAAGTGATTTCAAGAGAAAAGTGCTTAGGGGTATAATTTCATGGGCAAATAGTTTGTGTCTAATTTATATGTTTATTATAATGATTTTGTAGCAAATTAAATAGTTGCAAATTTGCAATAGCTATATAAAAGGAGAGTATAAGGATAATCAATGTCTGGCAGTTAATGACTATCTCAAAATAGTATAAGAAAAGCGTCTACCGAAGCAGACGCTAATATTAGAGTTCTTCCCAACACTGTTCTTTCCCACCCCATCCAGCAGCCTTGCAACTTTTATTTTCACAATTGTTGTTACTACATTTTGGCGGGTTTGGAAATTTGAATCTGTTCCCTGCGTCCGTATTATATGATTCTATAATGGTCACACCGATTCCATATGTTTTACAAATTGCCTTTATTGCATGAGATTGTAACGGCATATTATCCCCTCCTTTTCTCCATAATAATTCCACATTATACCATTGTCAATAGAGAAGAAAAAGCAAAAGAGAATTTATCTCAAGCTGGTAAAGATAAAAAGTGAGTCCGTAAAATCGCTTTCGCCGGAATCAGCGGAAGCGATCAAAGGTACAATATTATCTCCTTCACTTCGTTACACGCTTATACAACATAAGAGTTTCTCTATATTGTTCTGCTTCTGGGTTCCTTATAAATTCTATTGATTTATCATGATTTTTCTTTACTTCAGTTTCAATTTCTTCTAATGTTACATGAAAAAATTCTTTACGGTTGTTTATCATATTAACTTTTCTATCACTAAATGCTTGATGAAGTTTAGCTTCTAGGGTAGGAGCATCATCACTAAAGATCATAGCATGAATATCAAATTTAAATGGAACAGATGCTCCTCCTAGTTCATCAATTCGTTCTTGAGGATCAAGCCTTCTTGTCATTCCAATTTTATAAATATTATTACCGAACGCGCCAATATTGGAGATAATATAGACGTAGCCAGCTCGTTTGTTAGCTTCCCGATAATCAACATCTTTTAATGCTTTTTCTAATTCTTGAAGTTGATTATCTATTTCAGATCGTTTGTTACTTAAAATGGTCTGTTCCTCTATGCTTACAGTATTATGTATTCGATTATCTATTTGTACTAATTGATTAGAATAATGTTTTTGTTCTTTGACAATTTCAGCGCGGCGGGTAGCAATTTCTTTTTGTACCTTAGCCTCTTCAAGTTGTTGCTCACGTAAAATTCTTCTTTCATCTTTTTCATCCTGTTTTTTCTGTTCATATTCATAGCAAAGATTTAATTCATTTATCTTTTCATTCAAATAATTTTGTGATATGAAAATACTTGATGAATTGTTAAATTGATTTATAAGATTATATGATTGTTCAATCCTTTTTTTAATAGATTCATAATTATTAAACTTTACTTTTAAAATTAAGCCTTCACTTTCGGTATTAAAACTTCTAATTGCTTCTTTCATAAATTGCTTAACCCAGTGCTCCCCTTGGCGAATACTACTGTTTACTGTCCATGTTATGTTACAAGAGATAGCAGTTCCACTTTTAATCATTTTTTTTTGTCGTTGACGGCATTCATTTATTTTTTGTTTATAATCATCTGAGTTTCTTAAATTATAAATTGGTTCGTATAAGCCAAATTCTTGATATAAAATATCGTCCTTTAATTCAATTATTTTATTATTCATATAGTTTACAGTTCGGTCTAATGGCTCAATTCTTTTATTTAGTTTTATCAAATAAATAAGTTTGATTACAATGATTAACTCCAGCATTGCTTTTTGTTTATTTAAAATCTGAAGTTGCTCCTTTATATCTAATAGTTGATAATGTTCATCTGTTACCATACTTAATAGCCTTTTGTTATTTTCCAACTGCTTATTATTTTGCAATAATAAAGTAGCTATATAATATTGAAGAAATTGTATATTATTATTTAGAATAGTAATTTGACTATTATCAATATCTGCTTTAGGCGTTGAAGTAAGAGATGATATTATTATATTTATACATTCCTCAATGTTTACCTCACCAGAACATAATTTTAAAGTATTGATGATGCCAGTTTGTTTAATTATTGAGCTATTCAATTTTGTGATTTCATCATGATACTGAATATTTTTATTAGAAATTTTTTGGTTTAATCTCTCTATGTATTCTTTATATTTTTTATTTATGGATGAATCAAAAAAAGACATTCTAACATCCCTCCTAAATTAAATTATATTTCTATGTTGTAGATATTACAATATTCTTACATATAAGAATGCAACTTATCACCAGAAAGTGACAGGCTGCTTTTTTTGTGCAATTATTTTTAGAATTATTAATTAAGAATCTAAGTTGTTATCAGAATTTGAATTATAAGTATCTGGAATATATTCAACAATATCATCGATATTACAATTTAGTATTTTACATAGTTTCATCATAGTTTCTATAGTGACACTTCTATTTTTTGTTAAACTATTTACAGTTTTTGGATTTATTCCGTATTTTGTTCTGAGATCAATTTTTTTAATATTTTTTTCTTCCATTAATTGAAAAAGTTTGGTATAAGAAATTGGCATATTATACACCTCGAAATATTTAGAAATATTATATATATAAGTATATCCTTAAAAGTATTTTCAGTCAATGAATGTTATTATAGTACCAAAAAATATACTATTTATACAAATAATTAGTATATAAATTGGAACTTAAGTCTATTGAAATTTAGTATACTTATTGGTACAATATAATCGCAGTCAAGGGCAACCACATAGATAGTAAAATACCAAGAGATGCGATATAATACCGACCAAAACACTACCCATCTGATGATGGCTTGCTGGGAACAGGCCGAAACACTTTTTGTGTCGTGGGAACCCATTGGCTCAGGGGATCATATGCCGCCCCTTTTATCTTATAAATTGTTCTTTGAAAAGTAAAATGTTGTATCAGAGAAACAATAGTCGAAGGTGGCAGCTAGAATGCAGACAGGCTATTCGCTAGATCAGGTTTTAAAAATCGCGGCCTACAATTCTAATATGGATTATAACCAATTAATGATAAAAGTTTATGATCCTATCCTTGAAGCAGACCGCAATAATCTCAGGTATCCCAAATTTACAAAGTATAAAAAATATGGAGGACAACAAAATGAAAATGGTTAATTGTGGTGGATTGGTAATCAGTTTAAAGGATTTGGATTTTGATCACGCCGAAGATATTGATTGGGGAATATCAATTCCAGTCAAAGGCATTGATGAACTGGATTTAGTCAAATTCAACTTGATACTAGATTATGAAGACAATGACTTTATCCTTTTTTATGAGGATGTACTTGACCCTGATAACATGGGTTCAGATGAGCTGTTTGCATTTGATATTCCTGAAACAGATTTTCTTCAAGCTGTCCTTGATAATTCGAAGGTTAAGGAGATTATGGATAACTTTGAAGCCAGTATTATATATGTAGACGAGGGCGTAACAGTATGAGCAATGATGAACAGGAAATCATTCCAGTTGAATACGTTGATATAGAATCAATATACATTCCATCAATATTTACTAATCATCCAGTATCAGATAAAAAAATCCGCAAAGTTCAATTGTACTATGATATTTTTCATCGACTTGATAAACCGATCACATTGTTTTCCAGCGACAACAGGCTAATGTTGGATGGTTACGCACGTTTCGTATTTGCCCTGTCTCGTAATTTAAAGGAAGTACCAGTTATTTATCGAGGATTCTGAAGAACATAAAAAAGGACTGGTGAAATTAATCATCAGTCCTTTGGGTATTTTCAGCATCGGTATCAGTTTCATCCTTTATCATTTCATAGTATTTTTTGAATACATCAGAAACCTCGTCATATAAATTTTGTCTCTCATCATGATTAAGCTTACTAAGAGTAAAAAAAGGTATACCGATTATTGCCATCATAAAGCCTAGGTCAAAACGCATTGAACGAATAAAAGATTTTAATTCTCTTTCGGCGAATTTAGAGTCATGTTTAAAAACCTCTGTAAATCCTGAGTTCATTATCTTTATTAAACGCTTAAATTCCTTTTGGTTGTCTATGGTATCTATTGTTTTATAAGTTTTTATATTCTCTTGACTTGGAATATTACTATCTTCTTCGTTTTCCAAATCACTAATAGATGAAACATCAGAATCATCTTCTGAATTCGCTATGAGATTTTGAATTTTTTGTTTAGCTTCATCATCATTATTAATATCGTATAGTATTTTAACAATATTAATAAAATCGGATTCTTTCATGCTTTTAATATTTCCATTTTCCAAGGCAGATATATAGCTTACTGAGTTTCCTATATCTTTAGAAAGTTTAGAGGCAGAAATACCCTTTTTATTTCTAACTTCTTGCAATAGATGGGATAATCTACTTGTTAATTTATATTTTGCTTCCGGCATAATATCACCTTTTCTAGTTTAATATTTTTAATTATACATGAAATATCTATATGTGTCAATAGTGTGATAATTACAACTAACACGATAAATATTATTAATCTATCGTAAATATCGAATAAATCTATTGACAAATAATATAAAAAGACTATAATTAGAATTAGAGAAGAGGACAAGAGCACACAAGACTGGACATTGAAAATTAAACAGCTAAGGATAAATCCCTTGAAAATTTGACAGCGCCATAAAACTATACATTTTTGCTGTCATGATTACTTAGGTGTCAGCCGCCGTAAGGCGATTAAGCATATATCATTATATATAGAAAGGGGTGAGTCCCATGAGGCAAAAAGAAAATAGACCCCGTTGTGTTGTAGCACAAACAATCTATTCCCTCTAATGTTTATTCTTGACAATAAATAATCATCTTATTCGATAAAAGATGATATTCAGCATATTTATTTTAATCGGATGAGATACAAAAATGATTCTTGAAAATTAGTAAAGGAAGTAAATAATGAAGATTCTTGATAAAGCGGATACCATTTTTGAAGAAAGCAACATCAGCAATATAAGCTTTGGCTATTCCGAAGCAACCATTGTTTCTGATGGTGTATTGGTTCCTTGCATCTCTGAAAGATTGGATACCACGCTCTCTAAAACTTTGGGCAATGGAAGGGAAAATTTCATTCCGGCTCTGGTTTTGAATGTCAAAAAGGATAAATTTGAAGCGCATTTCTGTATTTACGATTATCAGCTAGCACATAAGGGACAGAAGCCTGAAATTCCGATGAGGACATTTGCAGATACACTAAGCCAAGGCGAAGTATTGTATAAAATCGCTCAATATGACGTTGTGTTCAGTGAAGCCGAGAAGGGTTATATTCTTTGGGAAGCTTTCAGAACCACTAGCAATAATTGGATGCAATCCGTTATGGAAACTTGCAAAACAATGGATAAGATCGGCGGCTGGGACAAACTCAAAAGAAACAATTTGGAACTTGTTAAAAATGAAAGAAGAGGTAAATAAAACTATGGCAAATAAAGTAGTATATGAAAAAATCCCTGTAGATCAGCTTCAGTATGATTCCAGACTCAAAGAGTGTGATGATGAACTTGTTAGTTTTATCAGTCAAACACTTGATTGGCAGTTCAATAATGAATTAGCTCAATTTCCTGTAAAGCATGGTATTGAATATCTGGATGCTTTGTGCTCTGTGAAATTTGATACCTTGGGACGCAACGACAAGAAGAAGATTATTGAGGTTATGGAAATGGTACTTAAGAAAACAATAGGCGAAGCCAAACAGGGCTTAGAAAGTGAGGACAAATAATTATGACAGATGAAGAAATTCGAAATAAGGCTATTAATCCAGAAAACCACAAATTGTTGTTTGATTTGATTCAGTATAACCGTAAACATGGGATGAAGAGTGATGAACAAATGGTTGAGATGTGGAATAAAGGGTATGAATCTCTCAACAAATATCGAAACTCGGATGGCAAAATTGATATTGAATATGCTCTATCTGTATTAAATCAGGATTAACTAAATCCTTCCGGAGCGGCAACCGTTAAGCTGCCGTTCCTATGAGGAATAGCAAATAAGAGTTGAGTCGTAGCAGGGTGGGCGAGTCCTGCCCTGCTATCATTTCAAATTTAAGAAAGAAGGATTATAAACGTCACTGAAAACAGAATTTATTGATATGGCAAAATTACTCATTGGAAATAATGAAAATTATGAGATAGTGACAGATATGCCGGTTTATATTTGTCCTCAATATGGTGAAATTGATTCTGTTAATGCTCACGATTGCGAACATTGTGAAGAAAAACAACAGGGTAGATGTAATGGCGTAATCAAATTTCATGCAGATGTAGGGGTAGAAAATTATCCAGATGATTACTTCCTATATGCTGTTTTCAATCAAAAACCAAACAAACAATTAAAAAGCAGTATCTATTATATAAACGCCAGATCGCAATTGCTTAAGACAATGGCCGAGCTTAAGTCAGAGGTTGATAATTGGAGGAATTATTGTGCTGAACAATATGAGTATTTTGATGAACTAACAAGTTACGCAAAAGAATTCATGGAACGAGTCCAAAAAGATTTTGCTATTCCTTATCAAAAAGATATTTTGCCTTTAAAATTGCATTCTGAATGCTATGATACCAAACAATATTGTGCTGATAATAAAGACGGAATAACGCAAGGGAACTTTTGCCCGTATTTAAAACAATCCGAAATTAACATTTATGAATGCAATCCTTCATATCAAAAGAGAAATGAACAATCTATAAGACATGAAATAATTCATTATATATTGTGGACACAAAATCTAAAAGAAAATGATGATACAGCGGTATTTCATCTTATGACTGAATACTATGATGCCAATCCTTATAAACCGATGACCAGAGGAGAAAAGACTCTCTATAACAGGTATAAAAGACTCTGTGTTTTACTTGACATATTCCAAAAATATTATCCTGATATATGTCAGGAAGCTACAGGCGAAGATAATTTGAATTCAATAAAGAAAACCTTAATGTTAGCTTTAGGCTGTAAAGATAGGCATAAAGAACAGCGTAAAAACTTTAATGGGTTATATCGAACCTATATGAAATACGAGCATCTCTTAAAGAGCAAGTGTGCAGCAGCTTGAATATTAGCCCCTCCCGGCTACTTTACATTTATTAGGTCAATTATTTTCGCCAGCAGCTATATAGTTGTTTGGTTTCACTGTAAAGCCGGATTTTTTGCTCCGAACCGAAAATCGAACGATGTTTCACGGCGATTCGTTAAAATGCACAAATAAACAACAAATTGAAAGGATCGTGACCAATTTATAAAGACAGTAGGAAATAAATATATTCCAATTTACAGCCTAAAGATGGCTAATTACCTTATCCGAAATGGATATGATATGCAGCGTGTTTCCATGAACTATAATAATACCTCCTATTGTGTATTTGAATTCATTGATACAACCGCATTACGCCAAACTATGAGCCTGTTTAAAAGACGGGGGGCGTAACCTGTATGTCAAATGAACTTCAAAAGCATCATTTTGAATTACTGCTGAATTTACAAGAAGACCAATACATAGCTGATGCTATTACTCCTGAGATGATGTCTGAATGGAAACTAGGACATAAAATATTAATTACGGCAAATACAGGGGCAGGAAAAACGTATTTTATTATGAGCACTATTTATCAGGCCTGTAAAAAAAGCGGCTATAAAGTATTACTTCTCACAAACAGGGTATCATTAAAGGAACAATTAATTGCATTGTATGGAGAACAGTCCGAAGACCTTATAAAAATCATGAATTATCAATCATTTGCAAAATATATCAGCTTTCACCCTGAAAAGATAGAGAATAAATATACCATAGTTGTTGCGGATGAGTGCCATTTTTTCTTCAGTGACTCCACATTTTCAAATGATACGGATATTCCGTTGAATTATCTTATAAATAACACTGATAGTCAATTGGTAATGTTCATTAGCGCAACCAGTAGAATATTACAGTATTATTTTAAAGGCTTGAATGATCATAAGATTGATTTTAATTATCAGTTCATTAGACCATATAGATTCAATGAGTATTACTATTGGGATGATATTGAAGTTATCAGGAAAATGCTTATGTCATTGCCAAAAGATGAAAAGGCAATATGCTTTTGTAGCAATATAAAACAAGCTTACAAATTGTATATGGATATGCGTGATTCATCAGCTTTTATATGTGCGACTAATAACCCAAAGTTTGGCAAGTATTGTTCTACAGAAACTTTAAAATCATTGAAAGATAATCAGAAGTTTGAAGAGCAGATTTTGTTTACAACTTCGGTTATAGAAAATGGTATAAACATTTTTGATTCACAGGTAAAACATATAATTATCGATCTGAAAGATTTTGATACTATTATTCAGTGTATAGGCCGTAGACGAATAACCGATAAAAATGATTTACCCAATATTTATATAAAACAGTTTAAACAGTCATCACTTCAGACGCAAATTAATAATCTTGAGCGCAAAATGAAACCGTTAGAATATTTCAGAACCCATAATAATGATGACTTTAATAAACAGTATGGAAAAAAATCAACCTATGGATTACTCTATACTGAAAGCTTATCCAAAGATCAAAATATATGTCAGTATGTAGTCAATTCAGCCCGTGAGATGAAATATAAATACGATATGGACTTATTACAACAGATAAATAAAGATGATGGTAAATTTGGTCATTTAAAATATCTGTGTGATTATATGCAAATACCTTTTGAAGAATTTCAAGATTTATCACTGTATTATGACCAAGTAACAATTTTAGACAAGCTGAATTATTATCTTGATAAACAATTATTTGGAGAAGACAAATCTCAATTCATTGATTTTTTAAAAAAGGATGTTCTCAAACCTTTGCAGGGCGGTTATAAGGTGTGTACTATCAACAAATATTTTGAAGATATAAATATACCATATTACATTAAAGAGGATAAAGAAAATAGTAGAAAAAGTCCAAATCGGAATAAACGATACTGGATATTAAAATCAAAAACATTAAGTGAATTGAATCAAGCATCATAAAATAGTTGTTAAATAAATATCAAAGTGGCGTCACAATCAGCGATTTCTAATATATATTAGGATTTCAAGATTGTGGTGCCAAAATAATAAAAATTGAATCAGACAGATTTTAAGAATGAGTTTGGCGCAGTGTAAGCTGCGACAATACTCAGGCTTAAAAGATGGCTCCCTGCTTCTCAAAGCAGGGAAACCCCTGTCTGGAAGACGAAGTATAGTAACAAATCAAATTTATAGTTAGAAAGGGAGATATAAATTAATTGCTCACACAGAATTTATATAACATTATAAAATTGACAGGTAATGATATTGTAAGTAATGTCCATGTTGAAACTGTAACTCAAGGAAAAAAGAAAAAGGAAATTAAAAGTTTTCGTGTTGCTCATATTAGTATTGATGAAGCAAGACAGAATAATAGTCTCATTAGCTTTGCAGACAACTTCATGTTCAGAGAAATCAGAAAATATAATAATGATCATTCAACGCAATTAGAAGTAGCTGACCATGTGGAGTTGTTGCGGGAAGAAATCAAGAAGATAAAAAAACTTGAAAATACCCAAGAAAATAGGAATGCTCTATTAGCTAAAATAAATGAACTTGATGAATATTTGTTTGTGCCGGAAGTAATTAGCGTTACTTCTTACAAAAAGGATTACTCCAGATTTGCTAAGAAAGGCTTCTATTATGATGGCAAGCTATATACTCGCTATTGTGCTTCGTCAGGTAATTTAAAAAGTAATACAGCCCTTTTTATGCTTGATGATGTAAATAAAGCCGTATCAGATGTATTTGCTTGTGGACATAAAGATATTTCAAAATCAGAAGAGGTGATACCCGAGAAGTATGGCGCATATAAGGGTTTAACAACCAGTGGGATAAATTTTATCACTTTGCCGAAGGTGGTTGTAATCCCTGATTTTGAAGAAATAACCCCCAAGGGCAAGGTTAATTTTGTCGAGAAAAATATCATTGATGGACAAGTAGAATATAAGGTTGTACCAAAAGATTTTGATAGCATTTTAAATAGCTTTGATGGAATGGGATTAATTTCTTCCGCTAAAGTAGGGCAGTACTGTACAGAATTAGGACTTGACTATGAACCAGCCGCTCTTAATATCCGTGCTATCGGTGTTAAAGGCTTATTGATAAACTTTGATTTCCATGAGCTTGCAAAAGAAAATAATATTATATGGATTAAAAATCTGAAGGGCGATCTTGTAAATATAAATAACTATGATGTATTGTTGACTGCTTCACAATGGAAGCTTCATGGGCTGTACGATGACGATTGGGGAGCATTTGATCGTGTGCAGCAAGATAATGACTTAGTTTGGGGAGTACAAAGAGTAACACCTAAGCAGGATGATGATACTGTTAAGCTCAATTATCAGTTGGTTCAGTCGAGTAATTTGAAAGATGATGATATTGAGGAGTTACTAAAGCCTACAAAAGAACTGTTTACAAAGCTTGCCGAAGGTGATGACTTTACTACAATAAAATATTTGATGGAAGAAAATCTGTTAAACGATGAAACAGATCATTTTAGAGGTACTATATTAAACCAGGCATTACTACGAAATAGAAGTTTATTGCAGGATACTTATGTTAAAGAGGAAATACATAAACTTGTTGCAAGCAACTTGAAACTTGCTAAAATTGCAAAGATTCTTTGCAGAGGGATGTACTCTTATATGGTTAGTGATCCTTATGCACTAGCACAGTGGGCAATTTTCAGGGACAAAGATAAAGTAACCGGCTTAATTCCTGCGAATTGTATTTTTTCTAAATACTGGAATGATAGAAATGCTGATGAAGTGGATGCTTGCCGGAGTCCCATGACTGATATAGCAGAACATAACATTCTAACAGTTTGCAATGATACAAGTGTTGGCTCAGATACATTTGCAAAGATGAAACATTACTATAGTCATATCTACAGTGGAATTATTTACTCTATATGGGATTTATCCACAATTATCCACTCGGATAGTGATTGGGATTCTGATCAATGCCTTACAACGGACTCAGCCGTACTAAAACGTTGTGCTTATCGTGATGCCCTTCCCGTAACATATCAAAAAGGACTTACAAAAGCGCAAAAGAAAAAATATACCATTAAAGCAGCGGTCGAGAGCGATTTAAAGGGATTTGGTAATAAGGTAGGATTCTATTCTAATAAGACTACCAGCTTCTTTGCAATGTTACCGCTGTTTAATAAGGACGAGCAGAAAGGGATTTTGGACAACATCAGAATTCTAAGACTTATTATTGGAGAAGAAATCGACAGCACAAAAACTGGCGTTAAGCCAAAATTACCGGTAGAATTTATTTACCAAAAGTTAAAATCAGACGATACAAAAGAAGTGAGAAAAAAGAAAATGGAACACAACACGTTTGTTCCAAAATATAAACCATACTTCTTTCGTTACAGGGATACCACTGATAATGATAGATTTACAAAGTATCAAAGCCATATGAAACCTATTTGCCAACGACTACTTTATATTACACTTGATAAACTTCTGGCTTTGAAAGATGATGAACTAACCGATAAACAAAAGAATTTTAAACAAATCTACATAGACTGTTCACCTCTTCTATTAACTAATTGCGTTATGAATAAGCTGTGCTGGAATTTAGAAGAATTCGAGAAAACTATAGCTGACAAACTAAAAGTTGATACAGAAAAAAATTATGTCCTATTAGGCTTTGCGAAAGAAGTAGATGTATCAGTTGAAGATAAAGCGCAAGTCATTGAAGTATTTAACCGATATAATAAAAAAGCCGCTGAAATAATAAAAGAAATCCATTCAAAACGCAGCACTGACGATGAGAAAAAAGAAATTATAATGGAAGAAAAAGAAAAAATGCAGGATGAAACCAAAAAGGAACTCTATAAAATTTGCAGTAATAAATTTATGCTGTTTGATCGAGTTGTTACTAGTTTGAAAGATATGGATAAGGACAAAGTAAATCAATTTATTTGGAAAGTATTTGAGTATGATCTTCTCAGTATTATTCCAAAAGATAATATAATTCTCAAAGCCGAAAGAAAAAACAACGGAGATTATGATATATTCGAGGTGACAAGAAATGATTATATGGCAGGATAAGTTGTTAGCTGATAGCGTTCTTACTCAAAGAAAAAACAAAGAAAAAAGTGAAGATTATTGGGCGGTTCTTCTTACAAAGTATTTTATATTATTGAATGCTAAAGCGAAATCCTGTAACGGCGAAATTGATATAATAAAGATAAGAAATTACTTTGGATATTTTGAAGACAAAGAATATATTAGCAATAATAAGGAGCAAATAAAAGAATATATTAAATCTTTGCTAATTGAACCAAATGAAAAAAGAATTAAGTCTATTCTTAAATCTGTGAATAGCCATATAAGCAGTATTATAGATGGTAAAACCGATAAGGTGTTTTTTAATGATAAGTCGATAATAGTTTATAAATCTGAGATTGAAACCTTAGATAAAATCAAAAATGAAATTCTACGAAAATATTTACTTATATGGTTAGTTTGGCAAAAAGCGTATAATAACCAATTTCATCAACCGCATGAATGGTGTATTGCCAAAGACGAGGAACTGTTTAAACTAGCTGAGGGCAAGGGAAATAGTCAAAGCGGACAACGTTGTAATAACTTCAAAAAGCTAACAGAAAACGGATATATAAGTTATGACATTCGGATGTCCACTGAACCAAGAGAACGCTTTCCCCAAAGGTTGTATAAAGTAAATATTCTTCAGCATACTGGTGACATAGCTTTTGTAATCAAAGATTTCCAGCACATTTATGAACACTATTTAATGCTTAAAAAGGGAAAATATAAATTCTGCGAAAGTTGCGGAGCGTTGTTTCCATACAAAAGAAGTACTAGAAAATATTGTGATGATTGTGCAAGATAAATAATATTGCGCGTAAGCACTCCAAAAAATCCTTTATTTATAAGGCTTTTAAGGGGTGCTTATCTATTTTATAAATGGAAATATAAATATATAAAATTTTATTATAACACATATTTAATATATAACGCAATAGATTTTAAAAATATTTTTTGGAAGGAGTAATGCAATGTGAAATTGCAGATGCAAGTAGAGCAATTTGTAAAAAATAATGGAATCAAGAAAAGTTATGTTGCAAGTAAATGTGGACTAACTCCTAGCGATTTCAGCTTATGGCTGCACAACAAATTATATATTAATCCAGAGATTGAAATAAAAATTTCTGAGTTTATTAATCTTCGGTAATAACAAGGTTATCGGCCTTGCGTTACATATGACTGTTGTGAGATAGTCTACTTTTGCAGACTTTAGGATTTAAGCATAACTCATTGGTAAGCGTTTGCCGTTTACCGTAACAGGATCATGCCCTGTCACCTCCTCAAATTGTGTGTAAACGGCTGTGGTGAACTGATGGCTTCTTAGATGGGAGCCGGATTAAAGGATGGACAACACCTCCTGCGCTGTGAAGCGTTGCCTAAACATGAGTATCGTTAATCATGCGGTATTCCTCAACTTTCTGGGTACATCTACGAGCCTTCGGGTTGGGGGTGTACCTCAATTGCAAGTGCCATTAATGTTGGTCTTTCGTGCAGCCAATACTAATGGATTGATATATTCCTTTTTGGCATTGTGGGGAAGCATCTTGAATGATGGAACGGTGAGAAAGAAAGAATGGAACGGTGAGTAGGGTGCTTCCCCTATAATGCAAATATATATTGTATTTGTAAAAATATGGTATATAATAGCAGATAAGAAATTAAATTTGATTAGAGGTGAGATAAATGGTTCGTGATGACAAAGCAAAGCAAAGAGACATAGATCAAGCTTTTGATGAAGCAATTGCTAATGTTAAAGGTGATAGTCAAAAAGATATTGAAGAACTTACAAATAAGGAAATGATCGAAATCTTCAAATCTGTATTGAAAAAAGTTGTTCCTAGTGAACAGAAAATAGTAGATGTAATAAATAAAGAGCTTCGGTCTCAATCGAATGGGTCAGGACATATTTTACAGATTTAATATTACAAATTTCATTTAGAGAGTAGTCAATCCGGCTACTCTCTATTTTTATGTCCAAATTATTAATGTATAAAGGAGAATGAAACATTGAGTGAATAAAAATTTTGATTATATCGTTGTGCAAGATCAGCGAGAAAATACAAGATGGTATGTTGTTAATGATGTTGTGTTACCCAAGAGTCGAAAGCGTTGGCTTGAGTTGGAAAACCAAAAGACAGGCCAGCATAAGGAAGTCAAGATATTTTGGCTGCATGGTAGTAGTAAGTATTTGATTAGTGAAGAGATTTGTGAGGGTGTTTCTCTGTCTGATCGGTATCTATTTGCTAAGAAAATCGGCAGGGTACTTTTGGTAGAAGATAAAAGTTTTTGAGACAAACAATTTATTGTAGAAAGAAGTAGTGAAAATTGAGTAATGAAAACAGAGCAACCAAATGTAGAACTTATAGCAGAGGACGAAATTTTTAAAACAGTTAGAATTTATGATGAGTATTATCAAAATTATCTAGTATCGAATTATGGTAGAGTTTATTCCAAAAATGTAAATAGATTTTTATATCAGGGTATAGATAATCATGGTTATACACGTTTCAAAATATATAAAAATGGGAAAGAGAAGAAAATTTCAGGCCAGCGATTAGTGGCTTTTGCATTTGTAAAAAATCCGCAGCCTGATAAATTTAATACTGTCAATCATAAGAATGAGATAAAAACGGATAATTTCTATTTGAATCTTGAATGGACAGATGATAGGGGAAACCTTAATTGGGCTACTTGTCAAAAGCGTAGATCGACACAAAGAGCAAAAAAGGTATTACAATTTGATTTGAATAATAATCTGATTGCAGAGTATGACAGTTTGCCTGACATAAAGAAAAAACTAGGATATAACGGTTCTGTGATTTGCAATAGAATTAAGTCTGGTGAACCTTATCAAGGATATTACTGGAGACATACCAGTTAATAAATAAAATTAACATAATAAAAAGGAGATAATAATTAATGTTTGATTGTAATAAATGTGTTAATAAAAACACTTGTAAGGAAAATATTAGATTTGCAGATGATTTGCAAAACGATATTAAGGAACTGTCAGAAAAATACAAACATTTTTATGGCAGAATTAATGCATCATGTGACTATTTTATTAGTACTGAAAAAGATATTCCGTGTTGCTGTAAATAATATATAAATGAGGAGATAAAAATAAATGAATGAAGAAACAAGTACATATCAAATAGTAAGCAGTATTAGAATAGCGACTTCGCTAGTAGCTGATTATCCGTTTTTCAAAGATTTAATGAGCATTGAGAGAAACAAAAGTGATACGAGTAGAAGAGTCTGGTTTTTTAGGAGAAGTCCTGAGTTTGACAAGGTATTTAATGAATTGGTGGAAGAGAGCAGACAGTATAAAAAACAAAGACTAATCGAAAATATGGCTTTGTCTGAAGAAGATAAACAGGCAATTATTCATGGTGTTATAAATCAGCTTAAGTCTGAGAAAGATGAGGGTAAATAATATGAAAATTGAAATTACAGAGGAAGATAGACAATTTCTTGCGAACGCATTAAATTACATAACTTTATCTTTAGATGGATATGACCTTGATAATTCAAATTTGCCGAATGGCGATAAATTGAAAATATTGGGTAAGTGTTATTCTTTATTACAAATGTTTTTTCATGCAACCGATAAAGAGAAAGTAAATAAATAACCTTACTCTTTTTTATTCAATAAAGTATACTAAAAAGGTGTGATATAATTGTAAATATGTAAAGGAGTGAAATAAAATATGCTAAGTGATAAAAAACAGAAATTAGTGGATCTACTTATTGAAGGAAAGTCAACTAAAACAGATATTGCAAAGCTCTTAGATGTAAGCAGAACATGTATTTATGATTATTTGGATGATCCAGAGGTACAGGCTGAGCTTAACACTCGCTTGACGGCAATTAGAGACCAGAGCCAAAAGAAATTTGTAGCACAACTTGATCCAGTCATTGATGAGTTGTATAAAATAGCCCTAACAGCAACGGATACAAGAAGCCGGAAGGATGCCTGTATTTATTTGATAAATAGAGTTTTGGGAACACCCACTAATAATTCAAATATTACTGATGAACGCAATCAGGATGAAGACATTGATATTCTTGCAGCATTTGAAAGTGTTACAGGGGAAAATAAAGAAGATACAGAAGAATAAGTGAATATTACACAATAGTGATTATGTAATATTATAAATTGCCAACAAACATAGACCTAGAGCCAAATTCTAAATATTCCGTAAAAACGCTTGATTTTTAATATTACATATTATATAATTAACTCATAATAAGTAACATTGAAAAGGCGGCGTTATTATGGAGCGTGTTGATCCGATTAGAGATAAAAAGAAATTGGAAGCAATGAAAAAGTATCTCAAAGGGCAATCAGTAAGGGACTACCTAATGTTTATGATTGGCATATCATCTGCATTACGCATATCTGATATATTAATTCTTAAAGTCTCTGATATATGGGATGGTAGTAAGATCGCTCCATATATTAAGGTTAGGGAAAAGAAGACAGATAAGTCTAAAACATTCCCCATTACAAAGAACCTAGAAGGCGCTATTAAAGCCTATATGCAAGAGTATATCCCTATTACTTTAGATACCTATTTGTTTGCCAGCCGTAAGGGGAGTAACACACCTATCACTAGGCAGCAAGCACATATAATAATAAGTAATGCAGCTAAAGCAGTTGGTATTACAGATACTATATCAACACATAGTATGCGTAAGACATGGGGCTATTGGGCTTATAAAAGTGGTGTGAGTTTGGCCTTGATAATGGAAGCGTTGAATCATGCAAACATTAAGGAAACAAAAAGATATTTAGGAATTACACAAGACGATTTAAATGAAGTGTATATAAACCTGAATTTATAATTGACTCGAAAAGAATAATTAATAATAGATTGATAGAAGTGTATCGGATAGCCGGTATACTTCTATTTTTGTGTTTGGCGGTCGGCTGGTGGGGTTAGTTACAGAATTTCCACCAAAAAATAGAACCCAAAGTGAAGAAGGTGACACAATATATCAAAACAAAGTATAAATACAATCGAAAATACTCAGTTACTTTCTAAGTATCTGATTAAATATTACGGAGAAGATCAGGCGAAGCAGCTTCTTCTTCAAAATAAAGATAACCTATTTGGCTATCATGGATTGAGTTGGAGCCTTGGCAAACGTTCCTTAGAGTTCTTCTGTATGTTCTATCTCGCAAATGTCTTTAATAATGAGGAAACGGCTGAAATAGCTCAAATACACAAGGACATTTGGAATGATATCCAAAATGTAATATTAAATGAAAACACGACAGATCAGCAAGGGTATATACTCCCTAGAGGGACGGGGAAAAGTGCCTTCAGAGGTTTAAGCACCTGTATCTGGACTATTTATTATGGCTATAAAAAATATATTCTTTATGGTTCATCTATAGGTTCTACAGCAGAGAAATTTATAAAACAGATTCGCGTTGCAATAGAAGATAATGACCGCATTACGGCAAGTTTTGGTAGGATTTATGATAATAAGGATAAAAGATTAGCAAACAATTCCACTCAAATTGAATTTTCTTCAAGAGCAATGATAGAGTCTGTATCTTCCATGTCTCCCCTGCGTGGACGTAAAAACGCCGTTGGAGATAGACCTGATTTAATTATATTAGATGATTTTCAGGATGAAGATGATGTAAGAACAGAAGCGGCAAGGGAAAATAAATGGAAAAGATATTCAGACGATGTTAAATATGCAAAACAAAGACCTTTATATGATAAAGATGGAAAGATTAAAAAGCGTGGTACTACCATGTTGGCCTTGGGTACTCTTATTTGTAAACAAGATTTTTATGATAGGTTGCGGAATTTATCAACATGGGAATTTAGACAGGAAAAAGGCGTGTTGATTGACGATGTAGATCAATTTTTCCATCAAGGATTATGGGAAGAATTTTATAAAACCCTAATTGATAAAAATAAAGGACTTCAATTTGCAAAGGAATATTATTATCAACATGAAAAAGAGATGCAATATCCTGTATTATGGCCTGAATTCTGGAATTGTTTAGACTTAGCGAAAGATTATTATGAAAACCCTCTTTCTTTTAAACAAGAAGTTCAGGGAGATATAGAAAATCTAGGTAAAAGGAGATTTAATACAATTGTTACTGAATCCGCTGTAGATATAGAAAATCATACTTTTCAGAAGAGTATTCTTTCTATTGATCCTGCTGGAACTGCCAGAACCGGCACAAAAAGAGATTATTATGCTTATTGTGTTTTGTCTCAGGCTGATAATAGTGTTAATTATGCCAGAAAGTCAATCATTCGTGATTATGAAATGAGTGATTATATCAAGGAAACAATTCAATTACTGAAAGATTACCCTGATATTCAAGCATTATCTATTGAAAAGAACGTCTATTCCGGTGCCGATGCAATTAGAATTCAAGAATGCATTGATAAAGATGATGAGTTAACACATAGAGGATTAACAATCATAAATAAATCTCGTACAGGGAATAAAGATAACCGTATTAATGCCATTGTCGGTGATATCAATATGGGACGAGTTGTCTTCAATGAAGAAGATACAGAAGCTATTGAACAGCTACATGACTTTTGTGGTTGCCGGTTTAGTCTTCACGATGACTATCCTGACTGTTTGGCTGATGCTTTGGAGCAATTGCCACAAATAAAGAAAACATCAAAATTAAAGGTAATACCTTTATCATATTTGGGTTTATAAAGGAAGTGAGAATTTTTGAATACAGATGAAATTATAATAAATATGATTAATGACTATCATGGTCATAGTGATCTATTCGCAAAGATGCAGCGGTACTATGATGGGAAACATGATATTTTAAGTACATATAAACATGAACCTAATAGGGCAAATAATATTACAGTAGTGAATTATGTTCATAAGTTTATCGAAGAGGAACTTAGCTATTGCTTTGGCAATGGACTCACCTATATCAGTAAAAGCAGTAACGAGCAGGAAATTAATGATATAGATTATCAGTTATCCCATTGGAATAAAAATCATAATCAGGAATTAATGCGACAGCTTGAAATATATGGCCTAGCTTATGAATTGTATTACATAAACGAACGAGGGGAGTTTTCCTCAAGGATACTGAATCCTTCGAATTCGATAGTTTATTGCGATTCTGATAATGTTCCACAGTTGTTTATTCATTTCTATAAACAGCGGTATGACAATTCTGAATATTATGATATCTATTATCCTGACAAAATTGAAATATATCAGGACGGAAATTTGATTAATACAAAAGAAAATATCTTCTCTGGTGTTCCTGTATCTGTTTGCTATTTAGGGGCAGAAAAGACTATATATAATAAAATTAAGGATCTTAACGATAGCTTGAACCAGGTCATGAGCGATCAGATTAACGTTATTTCCGACTACAGATCAGCATATTTGGTTGTTACAGGTGCAGATGTAGATGAAGAAACAGCGGAATTACTTAAAACCAAGGGCATTCTTAATCCAAAAGGTGACGGCAAGGTAAATTGGCTGATGAAGGAGATGAACGATTCATATATTCAAAACATGATTTCAGAAATCAAAAAGGATATATATGAAATCTGTGACCACATTGATGCCCAAGAAAAGCTTCAGTCCAATACCAGTGGGGTTGCATTGCGAACAAGGCTTGTTTTCCTTGAACAGCGTTGTAAAACAGTGTTTGATGCTATCTGTAATACGATTACTGACCGAATGTGGTTTCTGTTTCAGTATTTGAATCTAAAAAATCTTACATATGATTATAAAGATATTAAGATTACTTTTAATCCTTGCATTCCGCAGGATATTTTAACAATAGCACAGACAATCAATCAGCTTGGGGACAAGATTTCTACTGAAACTGCTTTAAGTCAAATTCCTTGGGTTCAGAATCCAGCGGAAGAAATGGCAAAAATCAGAAAAGAGCAGGAAGACGAACAGCAGATTGATTTATCAAAAGTTGGATTAACAAATGAATAATAAATTTAAAAATGATATCTTACAGATTGAAAAGGACTGTATTAACAAGGCTAAAAAGCCAAAGCAGGAACTTTTAAGGGCTTATAAAAAGGCATTGGATGATATCCAAAATGAAATAGCTGGAATTGTTCAGAGATATGAAGTGGATGGAGTCATCAATATATCTTCTAAACAGCGGTACAGTGAATTAATGTCTTTGAAAGATAAATTAGTAAAGCAAGCAAATAATTTAGGTTCTTTTAATGTAAAACAAACTTCTGATTTACTGCCTGATATATATTCAGAGTCATATTATAGAACAGCTTATGTTATCGATAAAGGCATAACAGCCAATATCGATTTTTCTATTTTAAGACCTGAAATGATTGAAGCTGCTATTAATACTCCAATTGATAAAATGACCTTTAGTGATCGTATCTGGAACAACCAAAAGGCATTAACCAACCGGATCTATAATGATGTTCGCAAGGCTTTAGTGAGCGGTAAAAGTCCTGAAAAGCTTGCCAGACAGATTAAAAAAGATTATGGGGTTACTGCTTATCAGGCCAGCAGATTGATCAATACGGAAACGGCAAGGGCTATGAGTATGGCACAGGATCAAATATATAATGATTCTGATGTTGTCCAAAGGGTTATGTGGGATGCAACGCTTGAGGGCAATACCTGTGAAGTTTGTGCTTCATTGGATGGACAGTATTTTCCGAAAGATAATCATCCTGATAACCCTCGACATCCGATGTGCCGCTGCTGTATCATTCCTGTTATTGAGGGTTGGAAGCCTACACGAAAATTAGAGAATATTGAAAATCCTGAAACAGGGAAAAAGACCATTACTAATTATTCTACATTTGATAAATGGAAAGATTCAAAAGGAATTTAGGAGAGTGACATATTGGCAGAATTTAAGAAGCCACAGCCCACACAAAGGGCATTGGCAAAGGAAAAAGAACGAGCACAATTTAATATTGATCCTGTGAAGGACTTTATTTCACCAAAAAATAGAGCCGCATTTGGTCATAAATGCGATAAGTGTTCAAATAAGTTCCGCTGCCATAAATGGTACGGAGCAATTATTATAATTTGTGACCGATTTGGCGAAAAAAGCGTATTGAATAAACCGTTAAATAATAATAAAGCATAAATCTAACTCAGTCCTCTTTTTGGATTGAGCTATTTTTATATAAACAATTAACCGCACTTTATGGTCTTAGTCGAACGTAAAGGGCAGAAGGAGAATAATTTATTATGGAATTTAAAGATGTAATAACTGAACTTGACAATTATAAGGATTCTGAGGATTTTAATAACTATGTTACCGGTCTGATGACAGATGACAGAGTAAATAAATATCTTGAATCTGAAAACGGGAAAAAGGCTATTCAACCTAAATTGGACAGTTTCTTTTCAAAGGGACTCGATACTTGGAAGCAAAATAATCTCTCAAAACTTGTTGATGAAGAGATTCAAAAGCGAAATCCAAGTACTGATCCGAAAGATATTGAGCTGAATAAAATCAAGTCTCAGCTGGAGCAAATGAAAGCGGATAGTCTTAAAAAAGACTTAACCGCCAATGCTATCAAATATGCAACGACTAAAAATCTTCCTATTGATATGGTTGATTTTTTGGTTGGAACAGATGAAGATAGTACGAATAAAAATATGAAAGCCTTTGAAAAAGCATTTCAGACAGCGGTTGATAACGCTGTAAATGAAAAGCTTAAGTCTTCAGGACATATTCCTTCCAATACCGAACCTTCAAATATGGATGGTGTGGAGAAGGCATTTTACAACAAAAACCCACAACTTATAAAACATTAAAAATAAAGGAGATTGATAATTATGGCAAATGAACTTCAGACAAGATATTCAAATTTGGTAGATGCAAAACTTAGAGCAGAACTAGTTACTATTGATGCTGGTACTACTCCCGTATTTAATACAGATTACGAAGGTGAACCTAAAGCTGGTGCCGTTAAAATTCCTGTGCGTGATTCAGAAGTAGCTTCCGGTAACTATGATCCCATTACTGGTAAAGAACTTACCTCCAGTGATACAACTTATTTGACTGTAACAGACTTTCATGATGTTGCTATCAATGAGGTAATAGACGGATATGATGCAGCCGCTGTTCCAGATAATAAGATTGCTGATAGACTTGATAGTGCTGCCTATACAGGCTCAAAGATTTTGGATCAGGATGCTATTACTACCCTTGAAGCTTCCGGTACAGAATCCACTAATACAACTGCACTTACTAAGAGTACAGTTTATGAAGCGGTTGTAGATGCAATGACTGCCTTAACGGTTGCTAATGTGCCGATGACAAATCGTTTTCTTATTGTTTCACCGGCTACATACGCTCTTATGCTGAAGGATACCACTAACTTTATTAAGCAGTCTGATCTTTCTCAGCAGATGGTTGCAGAGGGTTATATTGGTATGTACAGCGGTTTTGCTGTGAAGGTTTCTAACCTACTTGCCGTAAGAACTGAATTTATCGCCGGTCATAGCCGCTGGTGCCATAGAATTAGGGAATGGATCGTTGCACCGAGAATTCAGGATTTGAATGGTGATGGTAAGCATATTGGCGCAAGTGCTGTACAGGGACGTTGGGTATATAAACATGCTGTTAGTAAAGCTGCCGCTGTTTATATTAAAGCAAATGCTC
Organism: Caproiciproducens sp. CPB-2; assembly: GCF_036287215.1. Lineage (NCBI taxonomy): Bacteria > Bacillati > Bacillota > Clostridia > Eubacteriales > Acutalibacteraceae > Caproiciproducens > Caproiciproducens sp. CPB-2. The sequence continues at coordinate 1,970,525 of NZ_CP142860.1, read as the reverse complement.
CAAAAGCTTAATCTATAGCTTAATCTATAATAACAGTTAATCGGATGGGGCAGTCAATAGGCTGTCCCTTTTGATTTATTAAGGGTGTGAAATATGAGTTTAACAGACTTAAAAACAAAATATCAAACAGAAATATTAGATATTAGAATTTTGTTGTCCATATCTGGCACAGACACTTCAAATGATATTCCTATTGCCTTATCTGTTGATAAAGCATATAAGGCTATTCTGAAATATACAGGATGGGATACATTCAATTCTGATTATATTACCGCTGTATATAGTTTGGCTACAGCTTATTTTAATAACGATACCGTAAATACCAAAACGGCAAAAGGTGAACGGTTGATTACTCAGCAATCACAGGGAAGCAGAAGTGCCACTTATTCCAATGCAACCATTAGTATTGATTCTGATGGATTAACCAACGAAGTCAAAGCTGCTTTACCTTTACCAAAATTGAAGGTGCTGTAATATGACTAACTGGTTTTATGATAAGCAGATTCAAGTTATTGGACAAGGTGAAGGATATTTAGATGACAGCGGTATATGGCATAATGGAACTGAAACTGTTGTTAAAACAATTCCCTGTGATATTCAGCCATACACAAAAGAATTAGCTTATAAAGATTATGGCTTTACGGTGGATTGCACTAAGCGTGTATTTTGTGATGTTGATTCAATTTTACAAAATGGTATGACAGTACAGTACAACGGGGAAAGTTATAAAATTGTTAAGCTGATTAATTGGGACGATTATTATGATATTATGCTTGATAATAAATAAAGGCGGTGTTTACTATGGAAATGACATATCAGCAAGCTATGAGATTGAACCATAAAAACGCCTTAAAAGCAATGGAAAGGGCAGTTATTACTGTTGAAGCGGATGCAAAACAGCTTTGCCCTGTAGATACTGGTGCAACTAAACGCAGCATTACTCATGAGGTAGAGGATAATCCGAATGAGATTGCCGGTTATGTTGGTGCCGGAACAGAGTATGCGTATTGGGCAGAAAAGAACCAGCCCTTCCTTGAACCGGCTGTTGATCAGAATCTTTCTCAAATCAAACGGATGTTTGAAGAGGAATTGCAAAAGGTGAAGTAAATGAATTCTTTGGGTAAATATGAGGTGTTGCGAAAATATCTCATTAATGATACTACAATAAAAAATCTATTGACAGTAACGGTTAATAGTAAAGACATTGTTTGTATTTTTACAGCGGAAAAGCCGGAAAAAATCACAGCGAACAACTACGTCATATTAAAAATGAAAGAATTGTCAGGTGGTTATATTACGGCTGATCAAGTTGAGTTTGATATTATCGGTAAGGATATTTCAAAACTTTTATCTGTTAAAGATAAAATTATAGAGCTACTTGATGATCCTAGAAATACAAAAACAATTAAAGATGAAAATGTAACGATACTGACATCGGAACTTGTCAATGGCGGCGGTATTGCTAAAAATGCAGAAACAAATAATTTTAACGTAATAATATATTTTAAAATTCAAACAAAAGGAGTGTGTTAATTATGGCTTTACCTACAGTACAAAATACAGAACCTCTGATGCTGGGGAGCGGCGAACTTTTTATTGCAAAATCTAAAGATATTTCTAATCTTGCAATTCCTACTGATGAGGATTTAGCAAAGTTTGTAAATATTGGTGCTATAAAAGAAAACGCTAGTCTTTCTATTAAAGATGAGATGCAGGATGTAAAAGGTGCTAACAGAGGACTAATTTATAAGGCTCTAAAAGAAAGAAATGTAACTTTTAAAACTGGTATTATCACTTTCAATTTGGAGAATCTTTATAAATTCATCTATGGCGGTGACTTTACGGATGATACTACAAAGAAAGTACAAACGTTTAGTATCGGCAATGAAGTAGCAGGAAAATGTTACCTTATCTTTGTACATACAGATAAAGAGACAGGGCATAAACTTACTGTTAAAATTCCGCAAGCACTTTTTATTGGTGAACAGCAATTTGCATGGGGAGAAGATGCAGTAAGTACGAATTATGAGTTTGCAGCATTGTCCACTCAGATTAATGGAAAGCAAAAATATGTACTCTTTGATAACGACTATAACGATGTGGTATAAGGAGGATTATTAAATTATGGCAGAAATTATAGACTTATGTGCTTTACAGCCTGAATCACTAGATATTAAGCTTCCGAGTGGAACGGTATATAAAATTCCAGCAAGCTTGACAGTAGAAAAGATGGTAAAGCTTGAGAATTTACAAAAGAAAACAAATGTTTGCAAATCACTACAGGATGCAACAACCGTTCTTCAGAACTTTGCTTTTGAAATTTTATCACTTGATAAAACAAAAGAAATCACAATGGATACAGTAAGGACAGAGTTATCAGACCTTGTGTTGCTAAGATGTTTGTCTAACCTATTCAATGATTTCATGGAAAATTCAATTAAAGGAGCATTACCTACAGAAGAGTTTGCAAAACAAATTAATAAGCAAATCCCAAACAGCAAGACCCCACTGGAAAAGAAATAAATTCCAGTGGGGTTTCTTATATCATGAGGGATATTGTGCTTGTTGAAAAAGAAACTGGAAATTCATTTGAACAAGTGATGCAGATGCCCTATATCGTTTATCTATGTCATTTGTATTGGATTCAGCAGTTGAATTTTGAAAGTTATCAGGATCAGTTATCTTTATTTGGACAGGGGTTGGCTGAAGACTCTCGACAGGAGCAACATGTTACTGAACCTGATATGAAGAGAATTCAAAAGATAGGAGGTGGTCTATAATGCCTTCTGTGGATTTAATGACATACAAGCAAAAGATTGAATTAGATGATTCCAAATTCAATTCAGGAATGACTAAAGCACAAGGAAATTTCGACAAGTTTAAAAGCGGATTAGGAACTGTTGGCGGTGTTTTGGGTAAAACAATCGGTGCTGGCGTTACTGTTGCCGGTGGTGCTCTTGTAGCATTTGGTAAAAAGGGCATTGAAACCGCTTCTGATTTGAATGAGGTTCAAAATGTTGTTGATACGACTTTTGGAGGAAATGCGTCAAAAATAAATAATTGGGCAAAATCAGCAGCTACTTCTTTTGGAATGAGCGAATTATCAGCAAAACAGTATAACGGAACCATGGGAAGTATGCTCAAGTCAATGGGGCTTACAGGGAATCAAGTTTCCGATATGTCAACTAAAATGGTTGGTCTTGCCGGTGATATGGCTTCATTCTATAACCTTGATCCTTCTGAAGCATTTGAGAAGATACGGTCAGGCATAAGCGGTGAAACAGAGCCGTTAAAACAGCTTGGCATTAATATGTCGGTTGCTAATCTGAATGCTTTTGCTATGTCACAGGGGTTGGGTAAAACCTATGACAGCATGACACAATCAGAACAGGCAACATTGAGATATAATTATCTTTTAAATGCTTCTAAAGATGCACAAGGGGATTTCTCCAAAACTTCAAATAGTTTGGCGAACCAGATGAGAATAGCACAGTTAAAAGTAACCGATTTAGCCGGTGCATTTGGACAATCCTTATTACCTATGGCAAATCAGGCTTTAGGTGGCATCTTAAGTTTTGTAAATCAGTCTCAAGGAGCATTCACTAATTTGTTTACTGGATTTTCAGGCTTACTTACTGGTACTAAGGGGGCAGAAGAACAGTTTACAAGTGGTGCGACTACTTTAATTAATAGCTTGGTTACGCAGGTAGTTAATATTACTCCTAAAATCTTGTCTGTGGTAACGGCGTTACTGCCAGCAGTGGCAGGGGCAATTTTAACAAATACACCGACATTGGTGCAGTCAGTCATGGGGATATTTCCGCAAATATCCAGTACGCTTTTATCTATGCTGCCTATGATATTAAATTGTGGTGTTCAGGTCATTTTGAGTCTGGTGAACGGACTTGCATCCGCACTACCTCAACTTATACCTCAGATTGTAAATACAGTTATTACGATGGCAAGTACATTAATTGCCAATGTTGATAAGATAGTTGATTCAGGCCTGAAGCTTTTGCAAGGATTAGCCCTTGGGTTAATAAATGCGTTGCCTCAGCTTATTGCTAAAGCACCAGTTATTATTGATAAACTGGTAACAGCGATAGCAAATAATTCACCTAAAATTGTGTCAGTAGGGATTCAATTGATTATTGCCCTAGCAGGTGCTTTGATTAAAAGCATACCTCAGCTTATTATAGCAATACCGCAAATTATCGGATCAATAGTTAAGGGATTTGCTAGTTATTATAGTCAGATGGGAACGGTTGGATTAAATTTGATTAAGGGAATTTGGCAGGGGATCAGTGATGCTGCATCTTGGCTATGGAACAAGGTAAGCGGATTCTGTGATAATCTGGTTGATCAAATTAAGAGTAAATTAGGTATTCATTCTCCTTCAACTGTGTTTGCATCATTGGGTGGCTATATGGCTCAGGGCTTGGGTAATGGATTTACTGATAATATGGCTGATATTTCTAAGCGGATGCAAAATGCTGTTCCAACAAGTTTTGATTTTGACATCGGTGCAAATATTAATCAGAAATTCAATGCTTTGAAAAGTAATTTACAGTTATCGTCTAGTCGGTCTGCAATTCCTATATCCTCTTCTCCTATTACTTTGACCATAAAGCAGGGGAATATCACTGTACAGGGGAATGCAGATAATAAAACTATTCAAAAAGTTCAGCAATTACTGGATAAATCCTCAAAAGATACGGTTAATCAAGTTTTTGACCAAATGAAAACTTTAAATATCAACAGTGGGTTTGTTCCCAATGTATAACATAAATAATTAAAGTTACCTATGTTCCTGTAATGGCGCATAGGTAACTTTTTTATATGGAGGTAAGAAAAATCATTGCAAGTTAATTTTGACCACTTTAATAGACCAGAAAATCCAGAATTATCTATATGTAATCCAAACAATACATCATTGGCATCAATTGTTTCTTATAGCAATTTGGATATTAAACCGACTTTTAATGGATTATCTGAATTATCTGTTAATGTTTATAAATACATTAGAGATAAGGATATAGGGATAATCGATACATCAAGAGCTTGCGAATGTTACCAGTATATTGCTTTACATCGGTATATTCATGTAGAAAATTTAGGCTATTTTATTATAACTCAATCCACTGAAAAGAATGACGGTATAAATCCATATTCTGATATAAAGGCTTCATCATGTGAACTTGAATTAAATAATAGAAAAATAAAGATTGATGCAGGAAATTATAAATTTTATGATCCTCAATTTCCGTCAATGTCTATAATGGGAAAAGTATTAGCCTTATGTCCTACTTGGTCATTAGGGAATATACCTCAATCTGTATTAAATACATATCGCTCTTTTGACGATACGAATCAAGGTATTTATACTTTTCTTTCCAACGATATAGGAAAAGCTTTTGGCTGTATCTGCGATTTTGATATAGAAAATAGAGTTATAAATGTAATAGATTTGAATAGTGAAATTGAATCTACAGATGTTTTCTTAACTTATAACAATGTAGTCAAAAATTTAGATATAAACCAAACAGCGGATAATATAATAACCGCATTAACGGTGTCTGGTTCCAATGACCTATCAATTAGTGAAGTCAATCCATTAGGAACAAATTATATCGTTGACTTCAGCTATTATAAAAACACAGATTGGATGTCCCAAAGTTTAATAGATGCAATTAATACATGGGAGAAAAAAGTCTCAGACAATCAAGCAAAATTGGATTCTTTATTGTCTGTTATAAAGCAGCATAAAACGGAGTTTGAAAACCTGAACAATAGCCTTGCAACTTTACAAAGTGAACTAAAGATTTTAGAAGATGAAAAATCAGATTTGTCCAGTGATGGAAAAGATTACTCATCTGTACAGGCTCAAATTAATATTAAGAATACAGAAATCAGCAACAAAAATAATGAGATTATAAGTAAACAGACAGAAATAAATAATGATTATTCACGGTTGTCTAATTTACAAAATTCACTGAAGCTGGAAAATAACTTTACTGCAAATCAGTATAGTGAATTAAGCAATTTTATTTTTGAGAATGATTATAAGAATGAATATATTGAAGCAGATAGTAATTATACCTATGCTCAAAAGCAAGAGCTACAATATGCCTTATATGCGGATGGATTGAAGAAGCTTAAAAAGATATGTCAGCCTGTTTCAAGTTTTGAGATAGATTGTAATAATTTCTTATTGATTCCTGAATTCAATGTCTTTAGAGATCAATTCGAATTGGGAAAAATTATTCATGTAGAAACCAGTCCAGATAATAGAGTTGATATGATGCTTTTGCAGTATGAGATCAACTATGAAAATAAGGAACTAAAGATCAAGGTTAGCAATCAAATGAAAATCCATGATAGATTTACCGCTTATCAAGAGGTTTACACGAAAGCAGCCAAGGCTAATAACACCATTGCCGAAAGTAAATCGACTTGGGATTACGCTGTAAAGAGTGGGAAAATTGATGACTTTGAAGCGTTTCGGACAGGTGCTTTAAATGCTACACTAAATAAGGTTATTTCCTCCACTAATGAAGATATCAGCATTGATAATACTGGTATCCATGGTAGGGCAAAAGACCCTTCAACTGGTAAATTTGAGAAAGAGGAAATGTGGCTGAATAAGAATAATCTCCTTTTCTCTGATGATAATTTTCAAACTGCTAAAACGGCTTTGGGAAAAATCACATTGCCAAATGGAAAGGTTGTATATGGCCTTGTAGCTGATGCTATTGTTGCTGGAACAATTGATGCAGGGACAATTGATGTTATTCATCTTGTCGCTGACAATATTACTACAGGAACGCTTCAATCTGCCAACGGTAAGTATTCATTGGACATGGATACAGGCGAAGTTAATATGAAATCTGGTACATTTTCAGGAAATATTTCGTGGCCTGATAGTAATGGAATAGAGGCTGGGTCAATAAAATATGGAGGACAAGCAGGTTTAATTATCTCTGCTGGAAACGGGATTACATTTGAAGGCGCAGGCGTTTCGTTTCCTTATCATACTCCTGTGTATATTGGATATCTTGATGTAAGTGATTTAAGAACAAATGGAATAGAAGGTAAAACAACGCAAGTTGGTATTACTCGTTCAGACGGCAGTACAAGAACCTTGCAGTTTACGAATGGGATTCTGACAGATAATGATGTGTGATTTTATGGGCGGCTTAGGCAATAGCTTAGGCCGTTTTTTTATGAAATTATTTTTGCTAATTATTTTTTAAAAGTATTATGTAAATCATTAACAGAAGAAATTAAATCAATAGTATCAATAGTATTTTGTGCTTTCTTTTTAGCTTGTCGATGGGTGAAACCTTCTATTCGTGAAATATTATATTTAAAATGATAGGCAATATTTTTAATGATCCATAATATAAATGAAGTAATGAATAGTCCTATGATCCATTTTTGAGTAGTAGGTGACATTGAATTCCAAAGTGAACTAATAATTCTCAAGAATAAGACAAATATTTGTATGAGCAAGTCCCATGATTTTTTAATAGTGTCTATCAATTCTATCACCTCAACATTAGTATATAGCAGAAAAATGAATAAAGAAACGATAAAATAGATATTTTTGAAGGTATTCGTATTACTTCTTATAATTCCAATATTGATTATTAACCCAATAAATCAAAAACAGCCCTTTTTTCAAACCTTGATTGGTCTGTAGCTTGCATTCATAGGTCTAGCGTGATATACTCAGACCAATGAAGACATGGGATTTAGACCAATAAAGTATATGAGTGGAATTAAAACATTCATTGGTTCAGGACTTTTTGAAAAACTTAATAAATCCAGTAATAATGCGGCTTTGTGATGTGGATATCCTCAATTCCTATTTCGGCTATACCATCCACAATACGCGCGGAAAACCGACCAACAGTGAGTTCATTGCAATGATCAGCGACAGGCTCCGGCTCCACATGAAAAGCGCAAGCTGATTTTCATTTTTAAATCCTATGCACTCCTTTACTTTATCGGATGTGAATTTTTATTCTGCCTTTAAAGTAAAGGAGTTTTATTTAACACGGGGTGGTGATTGCTATGAAACGAAGCATATTGATCCTTGGAATCCTTCTGCTTGTGACGACGCTGAATTTCACCGGCTGTAAAAATACCGCCAACACGGGAGCTGCGGGCAAAGCCGCCGACGCCGGCGCGCAGAGCAAGGTGCCGGATAATCTGAAGCTGGTCAGCCTCACGAAGATCAGCGCGGACGACATCCTGTATGTTTACGTCGACCAGGTTTATCATACGGAGGTTTATGTCTGCAAAAATTTAAAATCAAATACGGTCAGTATTTCCACCAACAAATAAAAGAGGCGGATCAGTTCGATCCACCTCCGCGATAATCAATGATATTTGTAAAATCGATGGCCAAATCATCCGGTTCTCCCGCCAAAAGGTCGGCCTGTACTTCTTTGGGAGTTTTTCCCTGCTGGGTGATTTTTTCTTTGCTGTCCCGGTTGGTTTCCCAATGATCGGGTCGGTCAGGCATATCATTCACTCCCTTCGGTTCACAGGCTTAGTATAACACCGTACACGGCGTTTCATTCAGAGCCCGGAAATCAGGAAGTGCAAAATTTTTTATTTTCGGATGCAATGCCGGGTCGACAGGCGTTTTCAGTATGCTTCCAGGCGGCGCTGCTGACGCAGCCTGCGCCGCTTTTCGCCGGCTTCCCATTCCATTTTTTCCTGAAAGCTTTCACAGATCAAGCCGGGAACGGGAGTCGGCTTTTCGTTTTCGTCAAGCGCTACAAGAACCAGATATGCCGTGTTCACGAGCCTTCTCTGGCCCGACAGGTCCTCGGAAAAGCTGTCGACGCGCACTTCCATCGAAGTCGTTCCGACGTAAGTGATCCTGCCGTGTAAAACCACCAGGTCGGTCATGTAAACGGGGCTTTTGAACCGGAGCGTGTCGATTTCCGCCGTAGTGACATTGCGGTTGGAATGCCTGCGCGCAACGGTCCCCGCGACAATGTCGATCCAGGAGGCGAGCCGCCCGCCGAAAACACGTCCCTGGCCGTTCAGATCGTTCTCGAAGATGACCTGTATCTGTTCCGTTTCAGAATCCGACACCCTTTTTGCCGGTAACTCGTTCATAGTACCACCAGTCCTTATCAATGAATTCATACACTCAATCATATACGATCCTTGGAAAAAACTCAATACAGCATTTCCAGTTAATTCTGCAACAAGGTTACGTTCCTCCCCCGCCAAAGGCGGGGGAGGAACGTGTTTTGTCTTGCAAACTGAAATGGAATTGCTGTAGGCGGGGACGCCTCTATAATTGTTAACACAGTTTTAATTTTCAATTTGTGACAGGATTGTAATTGCGCCGCGGCGGATAAAATATTATAATAATAACCATTCGATCAAAATCCGATCAAAAAGGAAGGGACGAATGGATGGGAAGAAAGCCTCACTGCTGCGCCGTGATCGTTGCCGCCGGAAGCTCCACCCGCATGGCGCTCGGTTTTTCAAAGCAGTTTGTTTCCCTTTGCGGGACGCCCGCCATTGTGCGCACGCTTTCCGCCTTCAGCAGTGCGGAACTGATCCAGAGTATCGTTGTGGTCTGCCGGAAAGAAGATATTGCTCAAGTCGGAAACGAGATTCAGAAATATAGAATAGAAAAAGTAACCGCGATCGTCGAAGGGGGCGCTACCCGGCAGCAGTCTGTTGCGGCGGGGATTTCCGCGGTGCCGGAAAATGCCGCCTATTTTGCCATTCACGACGGGGCAAGAGCGCTGATTACTCCCGAAGAAATCAACGCGTCGGTGGAAGACGCCTATGAGTGCGGCGCGTCCGCGCTTGCAGTTCCCGTCAAGGATACGATTAAAATCATCGGGAAAAATCATTATGTGGTTTCCACCCCGGAGCGTTCCGCCTTGTGGGCGGTTCAGACCCCGCAGGTGTTTGAACGGGGACTTTACCGGCGGGCGATGAAACAGGCTTTGGCGGACGGGGGAGATTACACGGACGACTGTCAGCTGGTCGAACATACAGGCGTTAGGGTGCATTTGTGCATGGGGACATATACGAATATCAAACTGACCACGATGGAAGATGTGGAAATTGCGCAGGCTATTTTGAAAAGCAGGGAGGTGCCGCTATGAGGATCGGCCACGGCTACGACGTGCACCGGCTTACGGAAGGCAGAAAGCTGATTTTAGGCGGTGTCGAAATCCCGTATGACAAGGGCCTTCTGGGCCACTCCGACGCGGACGTGCTTGCCCACGCCGTTGCAGATTCGCTTTTGGGAGCCGCCGCTCTCGGCGATATCGGGACGCATTTTCCGGACACGGACCCCGCTTTCAAAAACGCGGACAGCCTTGTGCTGCTCACGCGGGTCTGCGCGCTTCTCGCTCAAAAGAATTACCGCATTGCAAATATTGACGCCACGATCATTGCGCAGGCGCCGAAACTGAAGCCCTATATCGAGGCCATGAGGGAAAGGCTGGCGGCGGCCTGCGGGGTTGGCTTGAATCAAATCAGCGTGAAGGCCACCACCGAGGAACATCTTGGATTTACCGGTACGGGAGAGGGAATTGCCGCTCATGCGGTATGTCTTATTGAATCATAACCGATAGTCAAAAGGCATGTTTCCGGCATACTCTGTAGTAAAAACAGAGAGGTGATTATCATGAGCAAACCGATGATTTTGATTAGTTCAATCACGTATGCCATGAAGAGCCGCGACATCCTGTTCAGCTACGGTATTAAAGCTTATGTTGAAAGAACACCGGGCGGCAACCGTGCCGGCTGCGGTTACAGTATATATGTTCCCGACAGGACGGATGAAGCAGAGAGTATTTTAGCCGGTGCCGGCATTAAAATACTTGGACGAGCGGAAAGAGACGGATCGTTATGATTTATCTTGACAATGCCGCAACTACGTATCCAAAGCCGAATTCCGTTCTAAGTGCGGTAAATGTTGCTTTGAGAAATTATGGAGCCAACCCCGGACGCGCCGGTCACAGTATGTCGCTTGCAGCGGCAGAGGAAATTTACCGCTGCCGCAAGGCGGCGGCCGATTTTTTTCGTGCGCCGGGGCCTGAATGCGTTGCGTTTACTCTGAACTGTACGCATGCGCTGAATTATGTGATAAAAGGGCTGCTCAGGCCCGGCGACCACGTGGTGGTTTCCTGCCTTGAGCACAACGCCGTCATGCGGCCTCTGCAAAAGCTGATGGAGTCCGGAGTGACTGTTACCAGAGCGCGGGTTTTTCCGGGTGATAACGACGCCACGGTAGACGCTTTCCGCAGTGCGCTCAGGGAAAACACAAAGCTGATTGTCTGTACACACGCCTCCAATGTCTGGGGAATCCGGCTGCCCGTCGAACGCATCGCCGCCCTGGGCCATATTTACGGCGTCCCGATTGCGGTCGACTGCGCACAGTCGGCGGGCGTTCTGCCGATCGATATGGCGGACGGCGGTTTCGATTATCTCTGTATTGCGGGCCATAAGGGCCTTTACGGCCCTATGGGGACCGGCATGCTGATTACGCCGGACGGCTCCTCGCTTCCCACGATCATTGAAGGCGGAACCGGGACCAACTCCCTTTTGCTCGAACAGCCTTCCAGCATGCCGGACCGCATGGAAAGCGGCACTCAGAACATGCCGGGCATCTCCGGGCTGCGGGCCGGGATCGAGTTCGTGAAAAGCCGCGGGGTTCAGACGATCTATCAGCATGAGATGTCGCTGATCCGGAATTTATACGAAAAACTGTCAAAAATAAAAAACGTGAAGCTTTACACGGCGGAGCCGGACGCGCCGTATTTCGCGCCGGTACTTTCGTTCAATGTGGGCGACGTTCCCAGCGAGACCGTCGCGCAGAAGCTGAACGCCCGCGGCTTTGCGGTGCGCGCGGGGCTGCACTGTGCGCCTGCGGCGCATGATTTCATGGGGACCCTGGCGCAGGGCGCCGTGCGGGTCTGCCCGTCCGCTTTCAGCAATTTGGGCGAAATGAACAGTTTTGCCGCGACTCTCATGAAAATAATCTGAAAATAAAGATAAAAGGATTGCATATCAAATTATATATGTTAAAATTATAAGGGATGTGTTTTATTCTGACGGAAGGAAGTAAGTTATGGATGTCGTTGTGACCATATGGAATTCGTTTATCGGTATTGTGAAACTGTTTCGTGTTTCCGATGCGTTGGACGTCATTCTGGTTTCCTTTATCATTTACAGTGGAATAAAACTGGTTCGTGAAACAAGAGCGGAGCAGCTGATTAAAGGAATTATTGTGCTTCTGGCCGTGTGGGGTGTGTCCTATGCCCTGAAGCTTTATATGATGAAAAACCTGCTGACCTATTTTTTTCAATTCAGCGTTGTGGCCATTATGGTGGTCTTTCAGCCGGAAATCCGGCGTGCGCTGGAACAGATCGGCCGCAGCGGGATGGGGAATAAGCACTGGCTGTTCGGTGTTTCAAACGATGATCTTGAAACGCTGAGGCAGCAAAACCGCAGGGGCGTGAATGCCGTTGTCGATGCCGCGGCGGTTTTGCAGAAACAGAAAACGGGCGCCCTGATTGTTTTTGAAATGCAGACAAAGCTGGGCGATATTATTGATACGGGTACGGTGGTGAATGCCATTCCGTCCTCGCCCATTATCTGCAATATCTTCTTCAACAAGGCTCCGCTTCACGACGGCGCCATGATTATGCGCAGCGGTATGGTGTATGCCGCTGGCTGCATTCTGCCGCTGACAAAGAACGACAGCGTCAGCATTGAACTCGGTACCCGCCACCGCGCCGCGATCGGCATGAGTGAGAACTCCGATGCCGTCGTGGTTGTGGTGTCCGAAGAAACGGGGCAGATTTCCGTTGCCGTAAACGGCGTCCTCACGCGCAATTACACCAGGGAAACGCTGAAAAGCGAGCTGGAAAACCTGATTCTGACCAGTGAGGCCGAATCGGGCGAGAAGCGCCAGAGCATTATCCCTTCGATAAGGAGGGCGAAAAAGAAATGAAAAATAAAAAATTTAATATAGGCCGTTTATTTTATGACGATAAATTTGTAATGCTGTTTTCCGTCCTTTTCTCCATTGTCCTGTGGATTTTTATGGCTACCGGAAACACCGAGGAGTTTCCCCGGCAAATCACCGATGTGCCGGTCGTCATCAATCTTTCGGACGCCGCGCAGGAGGACGGGTTAAAGGTTTTCAGCCCGGTCGACCAGACCGCGACCGTATCCATTAAAGGCAACAGCCTGATTGTCAATCAGATCAAGGCTTCCGATATGCAGGTCGTCGCTCCGCTGGCCTCGACCATTACCAGCCCCGGAAGCTATACATTTAATTTGTCGGTACAGAAAAAAGGGACCCTTTCCGATTACGAGTGGGTTTCCATTTCCCCCAGCCAGGCGATCATCACAGTGGACCGGTATGCGGAAAAGACCTTTACCATCCAGAATGACATCAAATACAAGCCGGGTTATCAGTCGGATCCCGCTTTTTTTGTCAGCGCGCCTACCTTCAGCAGCGACACGGTCACGGTTTCGGGCCCTGAAAAGGAAGTCTCACAGATCAACAGGGTGTCCGTACAGTACGAGATCAGCGACACGCTGAGAGAATCCAGGAGCTTTACGACCGATTTGGTCATGTACGATGCAAACGGCAATAAAATCACAAGCAACAAGCTGAAAATGAGCGAGCAGAAGGTGGATGTCACCATTCCAGTCCTTGCAAGGCAGGTCCTGCCTCTCAGCGTGAACTTTACCAACAAGCCTCTGGGGCTGTCGCTTTCCTCCGGCCAGATCAAAATTGACCCCCAGACCATCGAAGTGGCGGGTCCGCAGGATGTGCTGGCCAATCTGACGGAGGTCAGTCTTGCTCCGCTGGATTTTTCGGGCATCAGCCCGACGAGAAATTCCTTTGACGTGAACGTGACCCTTCCGGCGACCTGCAAGAACCTGAGCAATGTTCCGGTTGCCAAGGTTACGCTGGATTTGAGCTCCATGGCCACGCGGCAAATGGTTGTCAATAATTTCACCGTTAAGAATCTCGCGGCTGACAAGTCCGCCACCGTTTATACCAAGACCCTGACGGTTACGGTTGTCGGGCCGGAGGCTGAGATTTCCAAGCTGACGGAAAACAGCCTTTCCGCTCAGATCGATATGTCCGGCAAAGAAAATTTCACCGGGCACACGGAAATGCCGGTCACCATCAGTGTGGGGAATTCCGTAAGCACCTGGGTCTACGGAAGCTATATGGCGAATATCAGTGTCACTTCTAAAAGCGGATAGCCTGTGAAAAATCTGCTGTATTCACCCCCGGCAACGAAATGAATGACGCCGTGAAAACGGATAGAATCACCTCCGGCTGCAGGAAACTGCGGACGGAGGTATTTTTCCGGAAAGCGTACGATATTATTTAATTATTGGCTTTAAACTTTTCGCCGGTTGAGATATAATAAATATATCATAATATTCTATATATTATAAAAAGAGGGAAGCAGGTGTTTTTTTGAGCAGCAATTTTACGGTGCCTCTGTCCAAGGTGATCGGCGAACTGTCGCTGGATACGATTTATATGCCCGGAGACCCTAAAGAAATTCTGATTTCTTCCACGGATGTCAACCGTCCGGGACTGGAGCTGAACGGGTTCTATGATTATTACGATACAAGGCGCATTATTATTTTCGGCAACGCGGAGGCCTCCTTTTTGAGGTCGATTTCCTCCGATAAACGCAGCACAGTTCTGAACGAGATTTTTTCCCAAAAGCCTCCCGCCGCGATTATTGCGCGCAGCATAGAGCCGATGTCCGAACTGCTGGAAGCGGTCAAAGCCCATGAAATACCGCTTTTAACAACGCCGGAGACGACCTCCAGCCTGGTGGCTTCCCTGGTTTCCTTCATGAACGTGGAGCTTGCCCCGCGGATTACGCGCCATGGAGTGCTGATCGAGGTTTACGGCGAGGGAATCCTTCTGGTCGGCGACAGCGGTGTTGGCAAAAGCGAAACGGCCATTGAACTGATTAAGCGCGGCCACCGCCTCATAGCGGACGACGCGGTGGAAATACGCAAGGTGTCCGCCAAATCGCTGGTCGGACAGGCCCCGGATAACATTCGGCATTTTATTGAGCTTCGCGGCATAGGCATTATTAACGCCCGCCGCATTTTCGGTATGGGCGCCGTCAAGCTGACGGAAAAGATCGATATGGTGATCAACCTGGAAATCTGGGACAATAACAAGGTTTACGACCGCATGGGCATCGACAGCGAATACACGGAAATTCTTGGCATCAAGGTGCCCGTGCTGACCATTCCGGTGAAGCCGGGCAGAAACCTCGCGATCATCATCGAGGTGGCCGCCATGAACAACCGTCAGAAAAAGATGGGCTACAACGCGGCGCAGGAGCTGATGCAGAATCTCGGCATGGATATTTCCGTGCTGCAGGAATCGGAAAAAAAGCTGGATCTGGATTTATAATACGGGAATAGGGAATAGAAGCTGGGAGTAAATATGAATATCATCGCAGATACCCATACGCATACGCTCGCGTCCACACACGCCTACAGCACCTTGCAGGAAATGGTACACGCAGCGTTTTTAAAGAAGCTTTATGCCATCGCCATTACCGACCATGGCATCACCATGCCGGGAGCGCCGGGCCGCTGGTACTTTCACAATTTAAGGATCATTCCTCATCTTCTCGAAGGGGTGCTTGTCCTGCGCGGGCAGGAGACCAATATCATTGATTTTGACGGCAATATCGACCTTGAAAAGGACAGCATCTCTACGATGGACTGGGTGGTTGCCTCCATTCACGCGGAAGCGGTTCCGAAGGAAAGACCGACTGTCGAGGAAGTTACAAACGCATGGATGAATATTGCGAAAAATCCGCATATTCATGTAATCGGGCACAGCGGTACGCAGAAATACCGGTACGACTACGAGTCGGTAATCCCGGAATTCGGGCGGCGGGGAAAGCTGGTGGAGCTGAACGAAAGCAGCTTTACCGGAAGGGAATCGTCCATCCCCAACTGCAAAAAAATCATGGAAATCTGTAAAAAGCGCGGTGTGCCGGTGATTGTCAACACGGATTCCCATTTTTCCAGCCTGGTGGGCTGTTTTGACCGGTCGCTGGCGCTGCTGAAGGAACTGGATTTCCCCGAGGAGCTTGTGGTGAATTCCAGCGTGGAGCGTTTTCAGGCATACCTCAGAGAGTATACGAATGTTTTTAGCGATCCTTTATTACAGTAAAAATGATTCCGACTGTCCGGATTGCCGTAAAAATCCGATCGACACTGTCGGAATAGCCGGAGGAAACGATGAATCATTTAGAACAGCTTGCCCTGACGGCGGAAGACCTGGGCTGTAAGGTCAGCCGTAAAGAACCGATGAGCCGGCACACCACCTTTAAAATCGGGGGACCGGCGGATTTGTTTATTACCGTGTCCTCACGTGCGGAAATCCAGAAACTGTACCGCGCGGCGGCCGAACTAAAAGTACCCCTGATGCCGATCGGCAACGGCTCCAACATGCTTGTGAGCGACAACGGGATACGGGGCGCGGTTGTCGCGCTGGACGGCGAGTTCCGCGAAATCAGACAGAACCCGGACGGTACGGTTTCCTGCGGCGCGGGCGCGTCCCTGGCGGGAGTCTGCGTTTTCGCCAGGGAGCATTCGCTGACCGGCCTTGAGTTCGCGTGGGGAATTCCCGGCGCGGCGGGCGGAGCCGCGTTTATGAACGCGGGCGCCTACAATCAGGAAATGAAGAGCGTGCTTCTTTCCTGCACGCATGTTACAAAGGAAGGGAAAATCGGCATGCTGTCCGGCGAAGCGCTGCAGCTGGGTTACCGCCGCAGCGCCTATACCGACAACGGATACACCATTCTGGAGCTCAGGCTCGATCTGAAGCCGGGAGATCAGGACGAAATTTCGGCGGAAATGGATGACCTTTACCGCCGCAGAAAATCAAAGCAGCCGCTGGAACTGCCGAGCGCGGGAAGCGTGTTTAAACGGCCGGAAGGCCACTTTGCCGGCACCCTCATAGAGGCCTGCGGCCTGAAGGGCAGAACGGTGGGGGGCGCGATGGTCAGCCCCAAGCACGCGGGCTTTATTGTCAACACCGGCGGCGCGACCTGCCGGGATGTGACGGAGCTGATTAAAATCATCCAGGATACGGTTTATCAGCAGACGAAGATATCTTTGGAATGCGAAGTGAAAACCATTGGCGGTTAGGGAGGAAATATGGAGTTTCTAATTATTACGGGCCTTTCGGGCGCGGGGAAATCCCGCGCCATTGACGCGTTGGAGGATATTGGCTTTTACTGCATCGATAATATCCCTCCCAAGCTGATCATCGCTTTTTATGAAATGTCCAAACAGGCGAAAGGCACGCTGTCGCGGGTGGCGGTCGTCACCGATATCCGCGGAGGGGACATGTTTTCCAGCCTGTTTGAAACGCTTGACCAGATGAAAAGCGAGAATAAGGAATATAAAATCCTGTTTCTGGACGCGAACGATTCTGTGCTGATGAACCGTTTTAAGGAAACCCGCCGCAAGCATCCGCTGGTGGAAAATTGTCTCGGCTCGCTGGAACAGGCCGTAAAGCTGGAACGGGATGTTTTAAAGCCGGTCCGCGAATGCGCGGACTATATCATCGATACCTCGTATCTTTCTCCCGCGCAATTGAAAGAACGCATTTCCAGCCTGTTCCTGGGCGATTCCTCCGACGCGCTGATGATCCACTGCGTTTCCTTTGGTTTCAAGTACGGGATTCCCGCCGAGTCGGATCTGGTGTTTGACGTGCGCTGTCTGCCGAACCCCTACTATGTTGAGGATTTACGCAACCTGACCGGGCTTGACGAGCCGGTGCGCAGCTATGTGATGAAATGGGAGCAGACGCAGGGCTTTATCGAACGCTTTCTGAATCTGATCGATTACATGATCCCGCTCTACTGCAACGAGGGGAAAAGCCAGCTCGTGATTGCGATCGGCTGCACCGGCGGGCATCATCGCTCCGTTGCCCTGGCCCAGCTTCTGTACAACCATCTGCTGGAACAGAACAGGAGGACAAGCGTCAACCACCGCGATATCCAAAAGCAATAACAGAATCGGGAGCGTACAAAAATGTCATTTGCGTCTGAAACAAAAACCGAACTTTGTCAGGCGATGCCGCAAAAATCCTGCTGCCGGAAAGCGGAATGCTACGGCATGCTTTTATTCGGCCGCAGCTTTTCTCAAAATGCCGTTTCCCTGACGATTCAAAACACCGCCGCCGCTCACAGGGCCGCGCAGCTTACCGCGGAAACCGCCGGGGTGGTCGTGGATGTTTCCACCTCCCTTTTGCGCCGGAAGGAGCGCAAAAGCGCTTTTACCGTTGCCGTATCCGGCGGCGGACAAAGGGAAGAGGTGCTTTCCTGTTTCGGGCACACGGGAAAAGAAATCCATCTTCGGATCAACCGTGCCAATATGGAAAACGATTGCTGCGCCTGCGCGTTTCTGCGGGGCGTTTTTCTTTCCTGCGGCACCGTATCCGACCCCAGCAAGGACTATCATCTGGAATTCGTGGTGCCGTTTATGAACCTTGCCAGGGATTTATGCGCCTTTATCAGCGAAATCTATGAGCTCGACCTGCAGCCGGGTCTGCTGAACCGGAAGGGTTCGTACGTAGTCTATATCAAGGGGAGCGAGCATGTCGCGGATTTCCTGACCTTTATGGGCGCCGGAAAGGCCGCCATGAGCCTGATGCAGGTCAAAATGCTGAAAGAGGTCCGCAACAACGTCAACCGGAAAACCAATTTTGAGACGGCGAATATTGACAAGACGGCGTCCGCCGCGGCGGAACAGATTGTCGCAATCGAAAAGATCATCCGTTCGGCCGGGGGATTGTCCGCACTGCCGGAGGAACTGCGGGAGCTTGCCGTGCTGCGCTGCCGGTATCCCGAAATGTCGCTCCGCGAGCTCGGCGCGACGCTCTCCGAACCGCTCAGCCGGTCCGGGGTGAACCACCGTCTGCAGCGCATTATGGAGTTTGC
The DNA here is from genome assembly GCF_036287215.1 of Caproiciproducens sp. CPB-2. NCBI lineage: Bacteria > Bacillati > Bacillota > Clostridia > Eubacteriales > Acutalibacteraceae > Caproiciproducens > Caproiciproducens sp. CPB-2. Next base: position 1,951,506 of record NZ_CP142860.1, on the reverse strand, counting down.
GAGAGTATTATAAAGAACTGACAGGAGGGTACCGCACATGTTTGTTCATCTGCATCTGCACACCGAGTACAGCCTGCTGGACGGCGCGTGCCGTATCACAGAGCTGCTGAATACCGCCGCCGGGCGGGGAGACACCGCCGTAGCGATTACCGACCACGGGGTCATGTACGGCGCGGTCGATTTTTATAAGGAAGCCAAAAAGCGCGGCATCAAGCCGATCATCGGGTGCGAGGTCTACGTCGCCCAGCGCACGCGCTTTGACAAGGTGCACGAGCTGGACTCGGAGCACCGGCATCTGGTCCTTCTCTGTGAAAACAACACCGGCTACCAGAATCTGATCGCCATGGTATCGAAGTCATGGACGGAGGGTTTTTACAGCAAGCCGCGCGTGGATTTCGACCTTTTACGGGAGCACCATGAGGGGCTCATTGCCCTTTCCGCCTGCCTTGCGGGAGAAATCCCGCGCGCCCTGACCGCGGGCGACTACAACGGAGCAAAGGAAGCCGCTCTGCGCTACCGCGATATTTTTGGGGAGGACAATTTCTATCTGGAGCTGCAGGATCACGGTCTGAGAGAGCAAAAGCGCATCAATCCGTCCATCATAAAGCTTTCGGAGGAAACGGGAATCCCGCTTATTGTGACCAACGACTGCCATTACATCAGTCAGGAAGACAATAAAATGCATCATATCCTCCTTTGTATCCAGACCAACCACACGATTGAGGATAAGGACGGTATGGAATTCGGCAGCGATCAGTTCTATTACAAGAGCGAAGAGGAAATGCGCGCCCTGTTCCCGGATCATCCGGAGGCCGCGGACAATACGGTCCGTATCGCAGAGCGGTGCAATGTGGAGTTTGAATTCGGCAAAACCAAGCTGCCGCATTTTGATACGCCGAACGGACAGGAGAACACGGCGTTTTTCCGTGACAAATGTTACGAGGGCCTTTACAGGCATTATGGAGAAGACCCCGCAAGCGAGCTGGTCGAGCGGCTGGAATATGAATTAAATACCATTGAGCATATGGGATACGTCAATTATTACCTGATCGTCTACGATTTTGTACGCTATGCGAAGGAAGCCGGTATCCCGGTGGGGCCCGGAAGAGGCTCCGGCGCGGGCAGCCTTGCGGCGTATTGTATCGGGATTACGGGAATCGATCCCATTCGGTACAACCTGTTGTTTGAGCGCTTTCTCAACCCCGAGCGCGTCAGTATGCCGGACTTTGACATCGACTTTTCCGACGAACGCCGTCAGGAAATGATCGAGTACGTCGTGCGGAAATACGGCGCTGACCATGTTGCCCAGATCGTCACCTTCGGCACCATGGCGGCGCGGGGCTCCATCCGCGATGTGGGCCGCGCCATGGCGGTTCCCTATGCGACGGTGGACGGGGTCGCGAAGCTGGTGCCGATGGAACCGAACATCACGCTGGAAAAGGCGCTCAAAGCTTCCGTCGATTTAAGGCAGCGCTACGACACTGATCCCCAGATTCATGAACTGATCGATATGGCGAGAAAGCTGGAGGGGATGCCGCGCAACGCCTCCACCCACGCCGCGGGCGTCGTTATTACGGACAGGCCGGTCGCGGAGTATGTGCCGCTTGCCAAAAACAATGATTCCGTAGTCACGCAGTATACCATGACCACGCTGGAAGAGCTCGGCCTGCTGAAAATGGACTTTCTCGGCCTGCGCAACCTCTCCGTCATCCGCGACGCGCAGGACATGATCGCCGCGCAGCGGCCGGGTTTTCAGATTGAGGACATTCCGCTTGACGATAAAAAAGTGTACGCCATGCTTTCCAGCGGCGCGACCGACGGCGTGTTCCAGTTTGAATCCGCCGGGATGCGCAGTGTCATCATGCAGCTGAGGCCGGAATACATCGAAGACTTGATCGCGGTCATTTCGCTTTACCGCCCGGGTCCGATGGAATCCATTCCGCGCTATGTCGAAAACCGCCATCATCCGGAAAAGGTTTCTTACCGCCATCCGCTGCTAAAGGATATTCTGGACGTTACCTACGGCTGTATTGTCTATCAGGAACAGGTGATGCAGATTTTCCGTACGCTGGCGGGCTATTCGCTGGGGCGCGCGGATATCGTGCGCCGTGCGATGAGCAAGAAAAAAGCCGCCGTGATGGAGAGGGAACGGGAAATCTTCCTCTACGGCCTGACTAACGAAAAGGGAGAGATTGAAGTGGACGGCTGCATCCGCCGGGGTGTGGACGAGCCGACGGCAAAAGCCATCTACGGCGAAATGGAAAGCTTCGCGTCCTACGCCTTCAACAAATCCCACGCCGCGGCCTACGCGCTGCTGAGCTATCAGACCGCCTGGCTCAAATGCTTCTATCCGCGCGAATATATGGCGGCGCTGATGACCAGCGTGCTGGACAACAACAATAAGCTGGCGGCTTACATAGCCGAGTGTATGCGCCTGGGCATCCGCGTGCTGCCGCCCAACGTCAACCAGAGCGGCGTCGGCTTTACCGTTGCGGGGAAAGACATCCGCTTCGGCCTGCTCGCCGTGAGAAATCTGGGCAGGGGATTCATTGTCAGCACCCTGCGCGACCGGAAGGAAAACGGGCAGTATACCACGTTCTACGGCTTCTGCAAGCGTATGTACGGTGAACTGAACCGGCGCGCGCTGGAAAGCCTGATCAAATGCGGGGCGCTGGACGGGCTTGGCGTCAACCGCAGGCAGATGCTGACCAGTGTCGGTAATATCATGGATCATCTCGACGACGACAAGCGCCGCAATGTGGACGGCCAGATGGGCTTTTTCGACACTCCCGCCCAGACGGCCGACGACGAGGAGTATTCCATAGCGGAAATGCCTGATTTCAGCGCCGGCGACAAGCTTTCCATGGAAAAAGAAGTGACCGGCATGTATCTTTCCGGTCATCCCATGGCAGAATATATCAATCAGTATGACGCGGTCCACGCAAGCCGCACCGGCGATATCCTTGACGACGCAAGGGAGAACGGAGGGCGCTTTCACGACGGCGATACGGTGACTCTCCTCGGGATTATTGCCGGCGTAAAAATGAAAGTGACCAAGAGTAATACCACGATGGCGTTTGTGACGTTGGAAGACATGTTCGGCTCTATGGAGGTTCTGGTTTTTCCGAAAATCCTCGCCCAGTATGCCGAGTGGATCACGGAAGGAAAAATCGTGAAAATGTTCGGCAGAATCAGTATGCGCGAAGACGAAGAGGCCAAGCTGGTCTGTGAGTCGGTCGGCCCGGCTCCCTCCCTTCACGGGGGTTCCGAAAAAAGTGCGGGAGCCGCAAAGCCCGCGCACCCGGGGCTTTACATCAAAGTGCCAGAGGAGCAGTCGGAGCTTTATGACCGGGCCAAAAAATACCTTGCCATTTTTGACGGCAGGACGCCGCTTTATATTTACTTTGTCAATACCAAAAAGCTGGTGCGGGCTCCCTTTTCCATGTATGTCAGCGTCAACGATATTTTGGTGCGGGAATTAAAAAATCTGCTCGGAGAAAAAAATGTGGCGGTTGTAAAGGAAATACAACAATAATCCATATAGCGGATACTTTTGTCCATATTCACCGGTTGATTCTTCTTCGCCTGATATACTATAATTTAGATATGGCAAAGCAACGAATTTAGGGGGTAACATCATGAATGCAAAAACAATTGCGGTTCTGACCAGCGGGGGAGATGCGCCGGGAATGAACGCAGCCGTTCGGGCGGTAGCAAGAACCGGTATTTCTTATGGAATGAGAGTCATGGGCGTACGAAGAGGCTTCAATGGCCTTTTGAACCGCGACGTCTTTGAAATGAATCTGCGCAGTGTTTCCGATATTATTCATCACGGCGGTACGGCCTTGTTTACGGCCCGCAGCCCGGAATTCAATACTCCGGACGGCGTAAAAAAGGCTGCCGACAATTGCCGTGATATGGGAATCGAGGGCATCGTGGTCATTGGCGGAGACGGTTCTTTCCGCGGTGCGCGCGACCTTACCAAGGAGGGAATTCCCTGTGTAGGCGTGCCGGGTACGATCGACAACGACATTGCCGCCAGTGAATATACCATTGGATTTGACACCGCCATGAATACGGCTGTGGAGATGGTTGACCGTCTGCGCGATACGACCGAGTCGCATGACCGCTGCAGTGTTGTAGAGGTCATGGGCAGGAAATGCGGCGATCTGGCGCTCCAGACCGGTATTGCGGTCGGTGCAACGACCATTCTTGTTCCGGAAGTTCCCTTCGATTTTCAGACGGACATCATCAACCGTATGATGTTTACCCAGAAAACGGGTAAAAAGCATTTTATCATTGTGGTGGCCGAGGGCGTCGGTGGGGTAGACAAGCTGGCAAAGGATATTGAAGAAAAAACCGGGATCGAAACCAGGGCTACGGTGCTTGGCCATGTACAGCGCGGTGGTTCGCCCACGCTCCGTGACCGTGTGGCTGGCAGCGTGATGGGATTCCATGCGGCGGATCTTCTGTATAAGGGCCGGGGCAACAGGGTCGTTGTGATGCAGAAGGGCAAGATCGTTGATTTGGATATTACGGAGGCGCTTGAGATGGAGCGCGTTTTTGACAAGAGCCTGTACGACATAGCGCTTAAGATTTCTATCTGATTAAAAATAAAAGGAGTTCCGTTTTTGTGGCGGAACTCCTTTTATTTTTGCGTATTATTTTCAGAAGAAATTTCAGCGGAAAGATTATGATGAGGGTTTTCCGAAACAACCTTTGCTGCCTGAAACAATGCGTTGAGCAAATCCGTTTCATACTGTGTGGACAGCGTATCCAGCTTGGAATAAACCTCTCCTTCATAGGTGGCGACATATTTGGGCGGGAGTCTGTTCAATGCGTAAGAAGCGATGTCCATCCGGCATTTCTCACATTTACAGCAATCCAGCTTATCGATTACCTCGTCCATTTTGGTCAAAAGCAGGGATTCCATCAGATTTTTCAGTTTTACTCCCATACAGATCTGCCTTTCCTTCAAATTGCCCGTTCATATCTATTTCATTCTATCATCATTGGAAGTATTTGTAAATGATTTTCGGAAACATGCCGTCCTCTTTTTCAAGCGCCGGAAATTTCACTGATATTTTCTTACGCCTTTGATATGTAGGTAGCGGATGGTACTGTAAAAATAGCTGCTCAGCGGCCGCATGTATGCGTCGTACGTATGGGCGGCGATGAAAATGTCCTGTGGAGTGATGCCCACAACCACGGGGGAGTGGTAAAAGTGGTTTTCGGCGTTGCCAAGCTGAACAATGTCCCCAACCTCCAGGGAACTTACGTCGACCTGCTCCGCATAAGGCCCTGCTTCCTTGTTTGCCGTAAGAAAATTAAAAAGATATTGTACTCCGCTCCACGAGGGGGTACGGTCATTGCCGCTTTTGTAGTACCAGCCGAAAACTGGGGTGTAATTCATCACCCTGCTTCCGGCATAAATGCACTGCGAGGCAAAATTGGTACAGTCGCCGCCCATTTTATCGAAATTCATGAAGGCGCGGTTCCTCAAAAGAGCCCACGTTTTGGCGTATTCGGCCACCTGTTCCCGGTTATACGGTATCTCAACCAGCATAAGGATGCACCTCTTCCAATTATGATTCTTATCAAATTTTATGATGCATCCGCCTTTGGCATGACAAAACGTTCAGCCTTTTCCGCGATACCTGATCTTGTGATAAAAATAGGAGAGAAACTGCAATGCGGTGCCGGCGCAAAGTCCGATGGCCATCCAGGTGAACAGGGATAAAAGGCCGGTCAGGTCCTCCCAGCCGCTTCTGCTCCCCAGAAATGTCCGGAACATAACGAGGTATCCCACGAAAATCCCCAGGGCGAAGACAGAGCACATGATTTTCAGCTGCATCAGATATAAAGCAGAGGAAACGGCGCCGAAAATCAGGGAAAGAATGACGTATGCGGCAATATTCTGCAGTGTGACCGGATTCCCGAGCAGATATTTTATACCGAGATAGAGCAGCGTGAAAGACAGAATGGCCACGGTGAAAAAAATAAACCAAAAATTTTTTTTGTTTTTCTTCATACAAATCCTCCTGACCGAACAAATAAAAAGGATATTTCTGTCAGGAATATGCCCGCTTTTCCGCTTGCTTAGACGCAGGGGGAAAGGGAGGTTTGTGCAGCACGAGTGGATTTTTCAGATTCAGAACCTGTAAATTTTTCTATATGGTCATAAAAAGTCATTTCTTGTATTATTATAAAATAAATGTTATAATTTACCAAACTGCAAACATGGAGATTGTGATCATGGATTTTAATGTGAATGAACTATTGAATTCTCTTTCCTATACGCTTGACTTTGTAGAAAAGGACTTAATCAGTGATGTTACCAATCACGGCAGAAGGGTTGCTTATATTGCCGCAAGAATCGGGCAGAAAATCAATTTATCCAATACGGAATTGTTTGACCTGATTTCCTATTCGCTTCTGCACGATAACGGCGTGACCAAAGCGCTGATCCAGATGGATGGCACTGAAAATTACAAAAAAGCGGAGCTCAACAGGATGCATTGTCTGGAGGGGGAAAAAAACATTGATTTTTTCCCTTTTTTTCATAAAATACCGAATGTTATTCTCTATCATCACGAGCATTATGACGGCAGCGGATTTTTCGGCATTTCCGGAAAGGAAATCCCGATGTTTTCAAGGATTATCGCTTTGGCCGATTCCGTCGCCATCTATTTTTCCGAAGGAAGAAAGCCTGCCGATATTGAAGCCCGGGTTCAGAAGTTCCCGATTTTTGATCAGATTTTCATCGATGTTTTTCTGGAGCTGAGCAGAAATATTGAATTCTGGCTGAATATGGATGACAATTTCGTGTTCCAGGCGCTGCGCATAGTTACCCCCACCGTCCACAGGGAGTTCAGCTATCAGGAAATGCGCACGGTTTCCAGAATATTCAGCAATATTATTGACGCGAAGTCACCGTTTACCGGTTCGCATTCACGCGGGATCAGTGAGAAGACCGGGATTCTGTGCGATTATTATGAATTTGACAGAGAGACCTATTGGAAAATGCGGATTGCCGCTGATCTGCACGATTTGGGAAAGCTGATGATACCCAATGAAATTCTGGACAAACCCGGTACTCTGGATGCGAATGAGATTGCGGTCATACAGTCCCATCCGTTTTATACCCGCAAAACGCTGGAAGAAATCACAGGATTTGAAGAGATCGCCGACTGGGCGGCCAACCATCATGAAAAGCTGAACGGGAAAGGGTACCCGTATGGATTTGACGGGAACAGGCTTGATTTTCATTCCCGGCTTCTGTGCTGTGTGGATATCTATCAGGCCCTGACGGAAAACAGGCCGTACCGTCCGGCTATGCCGCACAGCAGGGCGATTGCGCTGATGCGGAACATGTCGGAGCACGGCCTGATTGACGCTTCCATTGTAGAAGATATCGATTCCATTTTTGAATCGGCCTGCGCGACCGCTTAACTTCCGATATGCATCATCGCGTCCAGAAGCCTTTGGGTTTTCAATGCTTCCTCGCCGTTTACCAGCGGCTGGGTATTTCCTTCAATGGAATTGATAAAATGGAGAATGGCCCCTTCAAATCCCTTGCGCTTTAAAATGGTTTCCCAGGCCGGAGGAGTTTCCGTTTCCGTTTTCCCCCCGGTTTCGGTTTCAAAAGTATCCATATCCCTGACCCGCACGAGTGTCCCTTCGGTGAGAACCTCGATCCTTTCCAGATTGGTACCGGCTTTCCGGTGCATGTCCAGAAATACGGCACAGCCGTTTTCCGCCTTATATTGGTGCTGGGCAAAAATCAGTTCTTGATTTTCATTCACCCTGACGGAGCCGCCGATCTGACTGCCGCTCTCAGGCTCGGCGAACCAGCGTGCGGTGTCTGCCAGATGAATATAGTCGTCCAGCATCGTGATTCTATAATTTTCGGGCCGGATGGAGTCCGCCCGGTGCTTTTCCAGCCGAATCAGCGCCGTTCCGGCGCCCGTCAGATTTTTTGTCCGGACATACATCGGTGCAAATCTGCGGTTGAACCCGACCATCAGCTTTCTGCCGTATCGCAGGCTGAGCTCCGCGAGCTGTTCCGCTTCGTCGGAGGTAGCCGCAAGCGGTTTGTCTACATACACGTCCTTGCCGTGCTTCAAAGCCTCTGAAACGATTTCATAGTGGGACTTTGTCGGCGAAGATACGAATATGGCGTCCGTTTCCCCCAGCAAATCCATCAGACCGGGAAACGCTTTGATCCGGTACATGCCGCACAGCTGGCTCCTTTTCCATTCCGTAGGGCTGTATCCCCCGACAAAAGTCCAGTTCTTTTCAGCCGAAAGAAACGGGAGATAAACCTTCTGCGCTATATTTCCAAGTCCGATCATTCCAACACGAATTTTTGACATGGCGGCGGCCTCCTGATATTTGTTTTTTTCATTTTATCATAGTGCAAAAACGATATCAATGACGCGTTAAGGCATCAACGGCAGTCTGCAGACAGAAAAAGACCTCCGGCTTCTGAAACCAGGTGTGGCTTTTAAGCCGCATCTGGTTCAACCAAGCGGAGGCAGTTATTGGGAACGGACGTGCCGTCCATTCAGTCCATACTATCGATTTCTTCCTGGAGTTCGTCTATGAAAACTTCAATCTTATCCATGCGGGTATGGTCCTTCTGTTTTTCAGCCTGCTGATAGCAAACCTTGTATACCACTAATTTGCTTTTCAGCATTGCTTTTTTCTTTGTATTCAATAGAGCACCTCCTGAATGTATTTCTTTTATTATAACATAGAAATATAAATCCATAGTGTGATTGAAGAAAGAGAAATATTGACAAAAAAGTACGCCGTAAACGGCGTACTTCAGCAATCGGCATTCTTCAGTTATCTTTGCCTAAAAAAGCATTCGCTACAGTAAACCGGACGGCCGTCCCTGGGACGGAAAGAAAATGTTATTGTACGACAGTAACATTCGCAGCTTTCAATTTCCCGTTGCGAGGATCTGTCTCGGTGTCAAAAGTAACTTTCTGGCCTTCCGTTAAAGATTTATATCCCTGACCGGTAATTGCGGAAAAATGGACAAACACATCGTCCCCGCCGTCGTCGTTGGAAATAAACCCAAATCCTTTATCCTGATTAAACCATTTTACCGTACCTTTATTCATAAAAAGCACCTCCAAATATATTATATCCGCATGTAAAATAAAAAACCGCACATTTATGTAAATCATTAAACGGTCAATGACTTACATAAATATGCGAGTTCCATTGGTACATTTAGAATACATATCTATTATAGCACAAAAACAGCAGAAGTCAAGCGCAGCCAACGATTATTTAGAAATTTTAATGTATTTCTATTCCTGCGGCCTCTGAAAAAGCAGCAGAGGGTTACCCCTCTGCGACAATGGAGTCCAGGCACTTAATCAAATCCTGAATGGAATTGATTTTGACATCTCTCTTCATAATTTCTTCTTTCAGATCCTTTGACAGGGAGTCGAACTTGCTTTTTATTGCGGGCCCTATATCAGCCATATTATCACCTCGCGAGTAGGATTCCCTTTCCTCTGTAAAAAATACAGCCGTCCCGGATTCCGGGACGGCTTTTTCAGTTTGGCTGGCTCCGGTCGTTCCGAAGAAAATCTTGATAAGAATTCTCTTCGTCACTGTCGTCTTTTTCTGCCTCTTTTTCGTTGTACTCCATAAAATCATAGTCGCCGGCTTCAAACGGATCATTTTTGTCGTTTTTATTCCAGCCGCAATACGGAATATTCATAAAAATCAATCACCTCAGGATTAATTTTTACGAAACCGCTTGATTTATGAATGGAAATTTATTTTGAGCGCGGTGTGTTGCCCCCGCTTTGCTTTTTAATGTCCCCGCTGGCGTCCCGGCCTGCCGGGAGTATGAGGCGGTCCCGGCGGATGGGGCGGTCCCGGTGGATGGGGCGGTCCCGGTGGATGGGGCGGCCCCGGCGGATGGGGTGGCCTTGGCGGACGGGGAGGCCCCGGCGGATGAGGCGGCCTTGGCGGACGCCTTCTGGGCTGGAACCACCACCAGAAGGGGAAGAATCCTCTTGCCATACTGATTACACCTCCTTACTCTCTATAATATGCAGCTGACAGAGTTAAGAAGGTTCCAACGTAAAATAAAAGCGGCCCATACCGTATCACCGGTGTGAGCCGCCTGTACCGCCTGTTTTCAGACGGACAAAAAAGAGGGAAATGAAAAAGAGTATATGTGAATCCCCATAGGGGAACCTGCTGTTAGTCTGCCTGCCTGTCGGTTCGGTATTCCGTCTGTGCCGACAGGCGTACGGCAGTAATCATAATATCTTTATACAAAGGAGGAGCAAAAACCTTTTCGGAACAATGAAAAGTATACCGTTCGCTTATGTCTGCGAGGTGAAGCAGCTTTTAAAATTCTGAGAAATTAATGTTAACAAATTAAAAACATGGAAATATGTGGTTTCGAATAAAAAACCGGCTTATTTCCGATTGCCGTCGTTGTTTTTCGTGTTTGGCGGGGTAAGCTCCTTGGAAAATTCCGCCGAAAGATTTTCCTGAAAGTCCTTTTTAACCGCGTTTCCATGGGAAAGCTCCGAATGCTTCGAAAGAGAATACAGTCTGACTGCGACATAGCACAGCGAATAAAAAATGACCATAAAAATTCCCGCCATCAGCCCGGACGCCTGTCCGGGAACGAAGGGCATACTGACCATAATCACGATCAGGGCGATCAGGACAAGCAGGGAGGTATAGGGATATCCCTTTACATGGCATTTCCCGTCCGGCGGACAGCCGTGCTGTTTGCGAAAACGGATATGGGTCGCCATGATGAGCGTATAGGTAAAGAGCAGGGCAAAGCCGCCGGAGCTGATTAGAAACAGGTAAACTCTCGGAAACAGCAGGCCGAGTCCCAGCCCCACCAGCATGGAAAAACCTGAAAACAGGATTCCGCGGCGGGGAACATCGTTCTGATCCTTCAGCCAGATGGGGGCAAGGCCCTCCTCCGCGAGCGAACGCATCATCCGTCCAAGACCGAACATGGCCGCCAGCATGGTGGACAGGATGGCAGTCACCAGCACCAGATTCATGGCGGTGCCGGCCCATCCGATTCCGCTTCTGTTCAGGGCGGCGACCAGAGGACTCGTCTCTTCGTTAATATCGGCGGTCGGAATCAGGGGGAGAAGCACGGCGACGGAAAGAATGTAAAATCCGACCAAACAGAGCACCGTATCATTGATTGCTTTCGGAACGGTTTCCTGCGGATTGTCCGCTTCCGAAGAAGCGAGGCCGATAATCTCAAAACCCGCATAGGCGAACATGACAATCAGCATGCTTCCGGCAATCCCTTTGATTCCTCCCGGCATCAGGGGTTCCTTCCTAAGCGCTCCCGTACCGATCGCCGGGCTTCCGGGGAAGAGTCCGGCAATCAGCAGAGCGGCGATTACCACAAAGGAAACGATCGCCAGCAGCTTGATCGCCGCCAGTCCGCTTTCCAGCCTGCTGAGTTTATCCGCACCCAGGAGGTTCAGGGAGGTTACAATAATAATGATCAGGCTTCCGAACAGCGGGATGGAAAGATTCGGTACCCATTCCCTGACAAGGATGGACACGGCGGTGGCTTCGCTGGACATGGCGAGAATCATTCCCGTCCAGTACACCCATCCCACGACAAACCCTGTGCCCTGCCCGTACGCCTGGGCCGCAAAGGTGCGGAAGGAACCCGCGTCGGGATTGGCGACGGTCATTTCGGACAGTGCGAACAGGATAAAGTAAACCAGAAACCCGGCTAAAATGTAAGACAGTAAAATCGACGGGCCCGCGGCGTGAATTGCCACCGACGAGCCAAGAAAGAAGGAACCTCCTATGACCGTTCCCAGCGCCATCATGGTAAGCTGCCATGCGGACAGTCCCTTTTCTTTTTTCTTCATAATCCCAGCTCCGTACATAAAATCTCTCTGTTGCTTCGCAACAAAGATAGTATGTCCGGATTTTTCCTGATCCGGGCTGTCAGCTTTTTCCTCGGCGCACGATGAACTTCTGTCCATACAGCGGAATTAAAATAAAGGAAGGGCTGAAATCCGGTGGATTTCAGCCCCTGCAGGTTATTTGATATTTTTTTTGTAAATGATGTACAGACCCTTTAAAGTCAGGTCGTTGTCCCAGATGATTTTGCGCTTGCAGTAGGGAACAATATGGTGCGCAAGCCCGCCCGTAGCCACGACGGTCACGTGCTGGTGCAATTCTTCCTCAATGCGGTCGATCACCCCGTCCAGCATGGCGGCATTTCCGAAGATAGCGCCGCTTTTCATACAGTCCACAGTATTTGTTCCCGTGATTTTCTTCGGCGCCTCTAAACTGATGTGCGGAAGCTGCGCGGTTTCTCTGGAAAGCGCTTCCATGGCGACGCGTACGCCGGGCATAATCATGCCGCCGATGTAGTTTCCACGCGTGTCTAAAACAGAGAGAGTCGTGGCGGTGCCCATATCGAAAATAATGGCGGGCTTTGGATACCCGGCGTAGGCGGCTACCGCGTCCACCACAAGGTCGCTGCCGAGCTGCGCCGGATTGTCGATCAGAATATTCAGCCCGGTCTTTACGCCGGAACCGACAATCAGAGAGACTTTCCCTGTCAATTTTTCAATCGCGTCCTGTAAAACCACAGAAAGCTCCGGGACAACCGAGGAAATGATTCCGCCCTCTATTTTTGAGAAGGGACAGCGGTTTACCATAAAAAGGCTCTGCACCAGAATCGCGTATTCGTCGCTTGTCTTTGCACGGTCCGTGGCAAAGCGGGCGGTAAAGTAGATTTTATCGTCATCCATACAGCCCAGGACGGTATTCGTATTCCCAACGTCAACGGCGAGAATCATAAACAATCACCTGCTTATTTTCTATTCGGAAGATTCTTTTTTCCGCAGCTTCAGCAGCGGCTTGCATACCGCAACGGTAATCAGGGCGGCCACAAGAGCCTCCGGAACGCCGTTTGTTCCGACAATGCCGAGCACGACGCCGATTACCGCACTGACCGGAATGGATTTGGCGGTCGCATAGGCTTCTTTAAACAGAAAATAAATCAGGCTCATTACCAGCGCGGTGTTGGTGAGAGCTCCTGAAATTCCGCCAAGCGTAAGGGAAAGATATTGTCCCTTGGAGCTGTTCTTTGAAAGCTTCTGCGCAAACTGATACACATAATACGGCACAACGCCCACCAGAATGCGGGGAATGAAGCAGATCACGAGGGCCAGAGGGCTGCCGTGCGCGGTTCCCGGGACGGGAATGAAGGGACAGAACGCGAAAGAGAGCACGGACGGGGTCGTGTAGTTGCTGAGCAGGCTTGTCAGGCCAAAAATACCGCCCAGAATCGCCCCGCGTTTCGGCCCCAGTATAATCGAGCCGATGATGACCGGGATGTGGATGATGGTGGCTTTGATAATCACCAGATTGATAAAACCAATCGGTGTGAAAGCCAGCACGAGAATGATGGCGGCGAACAGCGCCGTCAGGACAAAGTTCCCATACTTTGCGGATTGTTTATTCACTTTTTATTACCTCCTGCTGCTGTTCCTTTGTTGGATACAGCGCAAATTTCCTGTTTATTATATCAGTCTGTGGGAAAAAGTCAATCGCTTTATCCAATCTGAGGAAACGCCTGACAAAAAAAGCCGCCGATGAATCAAAAAATCAACGGCGGCGGAAAAGCAAAACGGTTAGCGGCGGCCGCGCGGACGCATCCACCTGCGCGAAGAACGCGAGTATGGAATCCTCAGACGACGGGGAGGGAACCACCACCAGATATAAGGTAATCTTAACATAATACACACCTCGGTATTATGATATGCAAGGATGCTGAGGTGTGGGATCGTTTTCGATTTTCTTTATTCGTGCTGCAGACCGTTGTTTTCTTCATTTTCCGGTTTCGGAATATGGTAAATTTCCGTGTAGGATTCGGCTTCCCCTTCGGACACCGGAGGAGTCTGTATCAGGCCGGTGCATTCCGTCGAGGAGATGACGTTGTCCGTATAGAAAAAGGAATCCTGATCGTTCAGCTTTAATTTGCGTTTTTGTATATCGCTCATTTGATTGTCCTCCTTAATTTTGATCCTATCTTAGTTTATCCAAATCACAGAATTTATTGCATAATAAATGCACCCCTGATCGATTTCAGACTTTGGGGTGCATTTTATGGGACGGCTGCGCGTTACATACTGCCGTGGTTGGGCTGGGAAATATTTTTTAAGGTTTCTTCGGCATTGTCCTGCAGGGTGGGCTCAAGGGAGATATCACCCAGCGCGACTATCCCGATCAGGCTGTTGTGGTCCACAATGGGCAGCCGGCGGATCTGCTTTTCACTCATAATTCTGGCGGCGTCATGGACATCCATATCGGGGCTCCCGACGACCGGATCGGAGCTCATGATATCCCTGACCGTCTGTTTCGCGTTTCCGCCGTTCGCCGTCGCCCGCAGGGCGATATCCCGGTCGGTGACGATGCCGACGACCTTGTCCTGACTGCATACGGGGATGGAACCCACATCGTATTGCTTCATCAACTGCGCGGCCCTTTCGATGGAATCATTTGAATCCAGGCTCGCAATTTTTGTTGACATAATTTCTTTTACTTTCATAATCCTCACCTCAGCGTTAGGTTTCCCTTTGACGGATGGAATTATTAGCGTTTCAATAAATTTCATGCATTAAAGTTGGCCTGAATGTTTTGCCTGCGTTTGAAATATCCTCGCCAAAATTGCTTTTGAACAGATTCCTATTGCGAAATACAGCGGCAGCCCATAATAGCTTTTCCAGGTAATCATTTGATAGATGCCGCTCCAAACAAAAAGCGGCTCAAGGACGAAACATGAGATCACGGACATGATTATCGAGGCGATCGTGAAGCTTTTCCATGTCCTGAAATGTTGATAGATAACAGAGTAGATCAAAGGCAGGCTTGCCAGGTCGATCGCCGCTATGGGAGGAAAGAGCGGAAATATCTCCACGGGATAATCCCAGAGGGTCATTTCCTCTCCCAACTCGTCCAGAATCAGAATCATCACGGTTACGATACCCGCATACAAAACAATCTCATTCAACCTGGATTTATCGACCGTTTTCCACCAGACAACGACGGACAATAGAAACACCAGCAGCAGCAGCCACCACCTGAAACGCAGCAGCTCGGTCTGCAGCCATTCTTCAAAGCGTGCGGAAGTCAATTTCCATTGAATGTCGGCATTTGCCAGCATATTATTCGGTATCAATTGCATTCGCTCCTTAATTTTGATTCGCCGGGACACCGATCTGATTTTTTTCCCTGATCGCGTAAATTTTCTTTACCGCTGTTTTTATGCCGATTGCCGCTGTCGTATAAATCGGGAAACTGAAATAATATTGCCAGTGAATCAGATCGTAGAATCCTCCCCAGGTCAGGAGCGGCTCAAACAGAAAACAGATTGCAGCCGATGTTATGATCACTGCGTACACAAATCTTTTGCCCTTGCCGAAGCGCTGATAAACCTGTGAATAAATCAGAGGAAAACTTATTAAATTAACGGAAGATAACGGCGGGAATATGGGGATAAGGTCGGTCGGATAATCCCATAACGTCAATTCTTCTCCGTATTCGTTAACGGCCATAAAGACGATAGCGGACAAAATCGCGAACAGGCAGATTTCCGGCGCTCTCGATTTATCGAGCATCACCCACCAGATCAATGCAAGGATTACAAGAAAAACAATCAAAAACCACCATTTAAAATGGAATACGTCTTCCCGCAGCCATTCTTTCATGTGAAGATCCGTCAGTTCCCTTTGAATGTCTACGCTTTTTGGGATAGCAAACTCTTTCGCAAACATTGGTTTTCTCCTTATTTATATATTCCGTTATAAATCTGTTAAAGGAATTTTAAAATAGAATACTCCTCCGGCCACCAATGAAAACAGTATTACCCATGCCCATATCGGATGTTTATAGTGCATCCGCAGCAATGGGAATACTCCAATGTAAAGCAAAACGGACCACCAGAGATTCCATCCATTGTAATATTGTATCTCTCCATGAATATAAAGTGCAATTTCGACAAACGACATCATGGCAATAAATGCACATAAATACGCGATCTGCTTCATTTTTCCCTTGGGATATTTTGATAAAAACAGGATTACCACACAGGGGAAAATCAGAAAGCCGAACAGATAATCGGCTAATCGGTCGATCGACGTTGAGCCATAGTAGAGCCACAAAGGTTTTTTGCAGGTGATAATGTCTTCCGTGAGATTTCCAATAATATAAAAAAGCATTGTCGGGTAATACAGTTTCCAGTTCTTCCAATCGCTCCACTTATAGCAAAGTCCTAAAAATACGATTTGCATGATGGCAAGCGTCAAAATTTTACACGTCCTCACAAATTGGAATTTTTATAGTACTTTACAGCATTTCCCAGTTGTTTCTGCAACAAGGTTGCGTTCCTCCCCCCGCCGAAGGCGGGGGGAGGAACGCGTTTTGTCTCGCAACTGAAATGGAATTGCTGTAGATAGTTTGTTCCTGTATTTTTGCTGTTTAAGAAATGCAATTTAATAGAAAGGGACGCTTCCTATAATTTCTCCAGCCGTCCCATTTTCTATACAACAAAAATAAATAAGGCGGATTTTCACGGCGGAGAAATCTATTTTCATAGATGATAGAATGACAAAACACCCCCCGCTGTAGGAAATCAGCTACAGCAGGGGGTGTTGCTATACGAGAGAAAGCAGTTTTTTACCAAATTCTGTTTATTTCCGCTTGACGGCGCAGTTCCTCGCGAAAGTCCGGATGCGCAATGTTGATGAGCGCTTCGACGCGGCGGCTTACATTCAGCCCGCGCAGCCAAGCAATGCCGTATTCCGTCACCACGTAGTCCGTGTCGTTGCGGGATGTGGTGACAGCCGAGCCCTTCTTCAAAAACGGCACAATCTTTGAATGAAGGACCTCTTTGCCGTTTTCATCCTTGGTGGTATAGGTGGAGTGCATGGCGATAATCGACTTGCCGCCGGGAGACATCTGCGCGCCCTGCACGGTTTCCGACTGTCCGCCCGTGCCGGACCACTGGGTGTGGCCGACCGTTTCCGAAGCGCATTGGCCGGTAAGGTCAACCTCCAGCGTGGCGTTCACCGAAACAAATTTGTTGTTTTTCCCAATGGTGTACGGGTCATTGGTAAAGGTGCAGGATTTGAACAAAACAGAGGGATTGCTGTCGATGTAGTCGTACAGCCTCTGGCTGCCCATTGTGAAAGAGCAGACCGAGTAGCCGTTGAGCAGACCCTTTTGGGAATTGTCCACTGCGCCGCATTCAATCAAATCCACCATGGTTTCTGTAAACATTTCCGTGTGGATTCCCAAGTGGTGCTTACTTTTCAGCTCCGTTGCCACCGCATTCGGGATATTGCCGATTCCCAGCTGAATCGTGGAGCCGTCCTCGATCAGCGAGGCGATATATCTGCCGATTGCCGCATCCGTTTCGGTATAGCGAGCCAGCTTGCTTTTGGAGATGGGTCGGTCGGATTCCACAACTGCCGCAACCTCGGAAATGTGGACCTGTGTGTCGCCGAAGGTGCGGGGATAATTGGGGTTCACCTCCACAATGGCAAGCGCTCCCTTATCGATCAGGTCCCGCTCATAAATCGCGCTGACGGACAGGGACATATAGCCGTGCCGGTCCATGGGGGATACCGTGGCCAGCACCACGGGGCGTCGGTTTTCATAAGCGATGCGGTCAAGGGTTTTGCGCAGAATAGAGGTGGAGCTCTGGGGCACGTGGCTCACCAGTTTTTTGGTCTGTGCGTCGCGCAGACCGGCATTGAAAAACCAGCCGTTATGCGCCATGACCCCCTTCATTTCTGGATCCTTGAACGCCTCGTAATACTTTAGGGGCAGGCAGGTGTTCAGGACCGTATTTTTTACGCCGGTCTCTTTAAGATGCTGCAATTTTTCAAGAATCGCCTCGGGCTCCCCGGCCGCTTGGGCGGAAAACATATAGTCGTTGTCCTGTATTAATTCCAGTGCCTGTTCGGCGGTCATTTTTTTCTCACGGTATATTTCTTCAAATGATTTCATGAAAATTTCCTTTCTATATTATTTACTGCTTCTTTTCCTTTGCCGTGCGCCCTGTTTCCGGAAGAAGGAACGATCCGAGGAAGAAGGTTGCGCTCATCACCAGCGCAATGGTCAGTCCGGCCGAATACCCGGATTTGTCGATCACAATGCCGATCAGATAGAACACCACCGATTCGATTATATAGGACAGCGCCCAGAACAGCCCCATAATGGTCGTCAGCTTTGCGGGGGACATGTTCGGCAATTCCTGCGGAATCATTACGAGGGAGGTGACCGGCAGGAACATCAGCACGCCGATGGCGAAGGCGGCGATCATCGAAAGCATACCGTTTTTCGTGTTGAACATCAGCACGCCGAACAAGGTCATGGCAAGACCGCTCCAACGGATCACAGGCAGGCGCTTGAAGTATACCTTGGACAGCATAATCGCAAGAATGGAGCCGGCGACGCCGCCGACCGCCACCAGGGTGCTGAGTGTTTTAGAGTTGATTGCGGTTACGCCGGAAATCGGGAAAATATTGAGCAGCACAATGTAGAAGGTAAGTAATCCGGAATAGGTAAGCGGCAGCAACCAGTTGATTTTTTCCCTGATCGCATCCCCTATGGTATATTTCTCCGTGTCCGCACCGGATGAACGGTTCAGCTCAAAGTCCTGTCCCAAAACCGGCCATATGATAAACAATACGGCACTGATTGCCGCGAAAAACGCCATGCTGTACTGCCAGGTCTGCATCCAGCGGATGACCGGGCCGACGATCAGCATTGCGATGATTCCCCCGACATTGTAGGCCACGTTATTGAGCGCATTGACTGTCGGGCGCTTCTCAGGGGTAAAAAAGTGAATGACAACAGGGCTGAAATAAACTACGTACAACGCGCCGCCAAACCCCATAAGGAAGCGGCCCAAAATGAAAATCCAATACTGCGGCGCCAGCACAGCCAGCGCGCTGCCCGCGACAATCAGCCCGGAACCCAAGCCGATCGCCTTTTTAGGCAGTAGTTTGACAAGAATTCCGGCAGCCATGAAGTTACCGATGATTTTTGCGATGGTAATAGCGTTGGAAATGAAGGTTGCTGAAGCAAATGACTGCAGATTGAAATATTTCATGATCTGCGGTGTCAGCGTGCTGCCTGCCACCCAGTTTACAGCGAAAAACACGTATGTGAAAAACATCACCGTTTCAATCAGTATGGCTCTGACGGAAGATACTTTTCTCTCTTGCTCTTGCACAAATACCTCTCCTCTCGCTTGCATACAGCCGCATGCAAGCAGTTGTTCAATTTCGTCTGCTTTGGCCAAAGCATTTCTTCATCATTATCATAACACGGTGTTTTTCAGAGGAAAAATACAAAAAATTCATACCCGTATGAATCAATTTCATGCAAAAGCGTGCCTTGATCAGCGATTTCAGGATTGCAATCACAGGATTTCCAGGTATAATGAAGACAGAGTAAAAAAATTGAGGAGGAAATCCCCAATGACGATGGTTCAGCTGGCTTACTATGTGGAAGTGGTCAAACAACGCAATTTTACAAGAGCGGCGGAGAAGCTTTTTGTCAGCCAATCGACCTTGAGCAAGGCCATTCGCGCGCTGGAGAATGAATTTCAGGCGGAATTCATTGGCCGCCGGGCGAAGGATCTTGTGATTACGCAGGACGGTTTGGCATTTTATGAATACGCGGCAAAGCTGCTGGACTATTATCACACGCAGACGCAGGAACTCGAGCAGCGGCTGCGCTGCTCGGGCGGGACCTTGACGCTCGGCCTTCCGCCGTCCGCCGGAACCATCTATTTTTCTTCCCTGATTTATCAATTTCGGCAGGCTTACCCGGAAACCGATTTACAGATTACGGAGATCACCTCCAAATCGATCCGGGATTTGGTGGATGACGGAACGCTCGATCTGGGCGTGGTGATCGAACCGTTTTCAGACAGTAAGTTTTACAGCCAAACCGTTTTTCACTCGGAGGCCGTGCTGGTCGTCCCCAAGCAGCATCCGCTTGCCGCCAAAAGCTGCGTGGACTTCGGGGCGTTGAAGGCGGAACGTTTGTTAATGGTTTCTCCGGATTATATGTATTACGATGTAATGCTGGAGCGCTGCAAAGCTGCGGGCTTTACGCCGAATATCGTTTTTGAAAGCTCCCAATGGGATCTGCTGTTGGAGATGGTTGCAAACAATCAGGGCGTCAGCATCTTGCCCAAGCCCCTGATCGATAAGCTGTACGTCGACCGTGTGTGTCAGCTCCATCTGAAGAACCCGGAATTTCCCTGGGCGCTCTCCGTCATTTACCGCACGGATAAGTTTCTGACCATACCCATGCAGCATTTTTTAAAAATATGCGGCAAATCGAAGCAGTCCCCGTAAAGCAGCACGAAGGGTCAGAAAAAGGGTTCCTTACCGCTGTGGAAGGGACTTCTTTTTGTGTTTCTCCCGCTCTTACTTGAACAGAAGTTGACATTCTTCCTTCCAGTACAATTCCAGGTAAAACAAAAGATCCAGGAACCTGATGGTTCCTGGATCTTTGTTAATTTTTTGTTTTGGTGGAGCATAGCGGGATCGAACCGCTGACCTCCACACTGCCAGTGTGGCGCTCTCCCAGCTGAGCTAATGCCCCATACATTATTTTAAAACAGCTTTGTTATAATATCATACTTTCTGGGAGAATGCAAGTACTATTGTAAAAAAATTGGATTCCTTACAGCCATATTGAAAAAATATAATAATACTGGTAAAATGGAAACAAATCATTCATTCAGGGTGCGAACTTTCATACATAATCGTCCTCATGTATTTCAGGAGAATAAACCATGTCTGATTCACTGATCACTAAAAAAGCGATTGCAGCTTCCATAAAGGAATTGATGAAGAAAAGACCGCTCCAGAAAATATCGGTCGCCGATATTGTGGAACACTGCGGGATTAACCGTCAGACCTTTTATTATCATTTTAAGGACAAATATGATTTGGTGGACTGGATTTATTACAATGAGGTCGTTTCCGCCGTCACGCAGCACAGATCGTTTGAGGAATGGAACAACGTTGTGCTTGATGTTCTGAAAACAATGAAGAATGAGCAGTATTTTTATACGAATGCTCTCAGCGTCACCGGACAAAACGCTTTTCAGGATTATTTTTTCAATGTCACGAAGGACCTGATCGCTGAAATGCTGGATACTGTTTCACGGGGCAGTCAGATCGCCGCGGAGGACAAGGTTTTTATAGCGGAATTCTATTCCTACGGGCTTGTAGGCGTCGTTATCCAGTGGGCGCGCTGCGGCATGAAGCAGCAGCCGGAGGAAATTGTTCTGCGCCTGACGCATTTTATCGACGACAGCAAGCTCTACACGGCCGGACGCTATTTTCAGGAGCATCCGGCGGAGAAAAAAGCGAATATCACTGAAAGTAATTCGAATTAGGAACGGATAACTGTCAGTTTTCATCTTTTCTATTCGTCGCGATATGATATACTGGTAACAGATTTGGTAAAGGAGGTTCGGTAATGCAGATTACAAAGCTTTCCATTATTGTTCCGGTGAAGAATGTTGAACAGGAAATATCGGGAGTATTGCGCTCGATCGCCGCGCAGGCGGCCGGGTTGGACGCGGAATTTATCGTAGTGGATATGGGCTCCGCGGACAAGACGGTCTGGGAAGCCGTTCAGCTGATCAAAGAACTGAAGCTTCGTGGTTTTGTCATTCAGAACGGCGACGGAACCGTCGCCGCGGCTTTAAATACAGGGATACAGAAGTCCGGGGGAGATTATATCACTTTTATTTTCGCCCGCAGACTGTACCGCGATTTTATCGGCGGATATCTGGAAACGGCTTTGCATACTTCGGCGGATTTTGTATTCGGCAGCATCAGCGAGGAGGAAGCCCATGCCGCGGAACGCCGGCTGATCAGCAAGGCGATCCGTCAGGAAAGTGGCGCCCAATACCTAAAGGGCGTCCTCAGCCATTCGATCCATATCGATATCTCCGCAATCATGCTCCGGCGCAGGTTTCTGCTGGACAGGCAGATTTATTTTTTCGACTCCTGCAGCCACGGATACGCGGAGGAGTTTGTTTTCCGCTGCCTGCTTTCCGCCGAGACGATTGCGCAGTCGCCGACGGTCATCCGACGGGATACCGTCTATGAATTAAAACGCGGCAAGCAGAAGCCGGTGGGGAAGAATATATTCCAGCATGCCGACGCCATGCTCCGGATTTTTGATCTCATCAAAACCACCCCCCGGGAAGACGAGGAGCTGATTCAGCTGTTTGAACACCAGAAGCTGCCGCTGACCGTCATGAACGGGGTGGACATTATGCTGAAAGAAGGAGCGGGCTATAACGCGGTGCGCGGCTATCTGCACGCCGCCGGATACGACAAGCTGCTTTCGGCGGGCAGGAAGACGGACAAAGCGCTGAAACGCCGGATCGCCGTCTGGCGCACCATTCCGTGGATGTACAAAGCGAAATAGAACTTTCTTTTTCCCTGCCGCCGCTTGCCCGGCGGCAGGGATTTTGGTTCTTTTTTCTTGAAGTAACCAAAGCAACATGATATAATCAGTTATACCATACAACATAGGAGGGCTATCCTTTTGGCAGAAAAATTTCCGGCGCAGGAGCAGCCGGTGCGTTCCCAGGCTGAATTCATCAGCGACGTTTCTCAGATCATGGCGATCCGGGCGCGCGGCGCCATCCCCATGGCGCTGGTACACACTTACGGCTGTCAGCAGAATGTTGCGGACGGCGAGAAAATAAAGGGCCAGCTCGAGGAAATGGGGTTTTCCTTTACCGATCACGAAGATGCGGCGGACCTCATCATTTTTAATACCTGCGCGGTCCGCGAGCATGCGGAAGACAGGGTTTTCGGAAATGTGGGAGCGCTGAAAAATGTGAAACGGCGCAATCCTTCCCTGATTATCGCCCTCTGCGGCTGTATGATGGAGCAGGAGCATGTTGCCGAGCGGATCCGGAAGAGCTTTCCTTTCGTCAACCTGGTTTTCGGCACCCATGTGATTCATAAGCTTCCCGAGCTTTTATTTACCACGATTACGCAGGGTTCCCGTGTGTTTGCGCGCGGCGACGACAGCGAGGACAGGCAAATCGTCGAGGGTCTGCCGGTCCACCGCGACGGAAACACGAAAGCATGGCTTACGGTCATGTATGGCTGCGACAATTTTTGCTCATACTGTGTTGTGCCCTATGTGCGCGGCAGGGAGCGCAGCCGTACCCCGGAGGCGATTCTGGAGGAGTTCAAAGGCCTTGTAAAGGCGGGATACAAAGATATTACCCTTTTGGGGCAGAATGTCAATTCCTACGGCAAGCATCTTGACGAACCGGTGAATTTTTCACAGCTCCTGAGATCGCTCGACGCGGTGGACGGCGATTACCGCATCCGTTTTATGACCTCGCACCCGAAGGACGCGACCCGTGAGCTGATTGACACGATTGCGCAGGGGCGGCATATCAGCCGTCACCTTCATCTTCCGTTCCAGTCGGGCAACGACCGCGTGCTGAAAGAAATGAACCGCGGCTACACCCGTGAAAAATATCTCGATCTGATCCGTTATGCCAAGGAAAAGCTTCCGGATCTTTCTCTTACCTCCGACGTGATCGTCGGGTTTCCGGGCGAAACCTACGAGGAATTCCTCGACACCGTCAGCCTGATTCAGGAGGTGGAATTCACCTCGCTGTTTACCTTTCTCTATTCCCCGCGCGTGGGGACAAGGGCGGCGAAGATGCCCGACCCGGTTCCCGCCCAGGAAAAGTCAAAATGGTTTGCGCAGCTTTGCGAAGCGCAGGAGCAGATCGCGGCATCGCGCTGCGCCGGTATGGTCGGCACGGTCCAGCGGGTGCTGGTGGAAGAGCGCGATGAAAAAAACGGCCTTCTTTCCGGGCGGACCGACGGCAATATCGTTGTTGATTTCCCGGGGGACCAGAGCCTGATTGGCAGCTTTGCCGATGTAAGGATCACTTCCGCCCGCAACTGGATTTTAAACGGAGAACTTCATCAATAAATCAGGTGATCGGTCAAGTTACGCTTCCTCTTTTCAGCCCCATCTCCGAGGGGGCTGGCAGGCGGAGCCTGACTGGGGGAGTTTTGTTCTTGCTCCCTCCGGCGCCCGGCGAGTTTCTGATACTTTTCATCAATCAATATAAATCATTATTAAGGAGTAACAAAATGGATATTATCAGCTTAGCGAGAGAAATCGGCAAGGAAATACAGAAGGACGAGCGTTATCTGAATATGCAGCTTGCAAAGCAGAACAGCGACGATGATCAGCAGCTGCAGGATCTGATCGGCGAGTTTAACCTGAAGAGAATGGCAATCAACAACGAGGCCCAGAAGCCGGAGCAGGATTCCGACAAAATGCAGGTGCTCAATCAGGAGCTGCGCCATGTCTACGCCCAGATCATGCAGAATCCGAATATGACGGCTTACAACAGGGCCAAGGAAGAAATGGATGCTCTGCTTCAGCGCGTCAGCGCCATCATCGGCCAGTCCGCCGACGGCGAGGACCCGGAGACCACCGATTACGTGGAATCCTCCTGCGGCGGCAACTGCTCCTCCTGCGGAGGCTGTCACTGATTCCCCATCAAGTCATGAATTGGAGATGAAACGCAGGTTATGGCAAATCTTTCACCAATGATGCAGCAGTATTTTGAAATCAAAAAACAAAATCCCAATACAATCTTGTTTTTCCGCCTTGGTGATTTTTATGAAATGTTTTATGAAGACGCCAAACTTGCATCGAAGGAACTGGAACTGACGCTGACCGGGCGCGACTGCGGACAGGAGGAGCGGGCGCCTATGTGCGGCGTGCCCTTCCACAGCTATGAAAGCTATGTGGCGCGTCTGGTCGCGAAGGGCTATAAGGTCGCCATCTGTGAGCAGATGGAGGATCCCGCGCTGGCCAAAGGGCTGGTAAAACGCGATATCATCCGCGTGATTACGCCCGGCACGGTGTTGGAAAGCAGCATGCTGGACGAGGCGCGCAACAACTTTATCTGCTCGCTCTGCGCCGCGGGCGCGGGCGCGGGAATTTGCTTTGCGGATATTTCCACCGGGGAACTGCACGCGACCACGCTTTCCGGCGGGGATCTGACGGAACAGATTAAAAACGAGCTCTCCCGCTATTCGCCGCGCGAAATCCTCGTCAATCAGAACACTCTCGAGCTGACCGGGCTTCCGAAATTTATCCGGGAGCGGCTTTCCGCCAGTCTGGAGCTGCTGGATAACGCGGAGTTTGAGGCGCAAAGCTGTTCCCTGCTGGTGCTGGAGCAGTTTCATTCCAAAAGCCTTGCGGAGTTGGAGCTTTCCGATAAAACGGAGATTGTTCAGGCTGTCGGCGCGCTGCTTTCCTACCTGAAGCGCACACAGCGCGTGGGCATTGAGCGCATTAATGGGATAGACCTTTACACTGGCGCGCAGTATATGCATCTGGACTTGAACGCGCGGCGCAATCTGGAGCTTCTGGAAACGATGCGCAACAAGGAAAAGCGCGGTTCGCTCTTGTGGGTGCTCGATAAAACGCGCACGGCGATGGGCAAGCGCCTGATCCGCAGCTGGATTGAGCAGCCGCTGTTGAGCCCGGTCCAGATCAACCGCCGCCTGAACGCGGTGGAGGAGCTGGCGGGAGATGCCATTCTGCGCGACGCCGTCGCCGAACAGCTGACCGGAATCCACGATCTGGAACGCCTGATGTCCCGCATCGTGTACGGCTCCGCCAACGGCAGGGAGCTTCGTTCGCTGTCCTCCGCGATCATGCGGCTGCCCGCTTTGAAGACCCTGCTGAAAGATGTAAAGTCTAACCTCCTTACAGAGATTGAACAGCATATCGACGTTCTGGAGGACGTCTGCCAGATGATCGACCGGGCGATTGTGGAAGAGCCTCCGTTTTCCATCCGGGAAGGCGGCATGATCCTGCCGGGCTACAGCGAGGAACTGGATCTTCTGAAAGGCGACATGAGCGACGGCCGGGGAATCATCGCCCAGATCGAGGCGCAGGAACGGGAAAAAACGGGTATCCCGAAGCTGAAAGTCGGGTACAACCGGGTATTCGGCTATTATATTGAAATCAGCAATTCCTATAAGGATCAGGCGCCCCCGGAATACATACGCAAACAGACCCTTACCAACTGCGAACGCTTTATTACCCCCGAGCTCAAGGAGCTGGAGGGAAAAATCCTCGGTGCGCACGAAAAGTCCGTACAGCTGGAATTCCAGCTTTTTGACGCCGTCCGCAGCAATGTAGCCGCGCAGCTGACCCGCGTACAAGCGACGGCCAATGCGATTGCAAGGCTTGACGTACTGACTTCCTTTGCACAGGTTTCGGCGGAACATCATTATGTCCGCCCGATCGTCAATCTGGACGGAAAGATCATTCTCAGGGAAAGCCGCCATCCGGTCGTCGAGGTTTTGCTCGATACTCCTTTCGTGCCGAACGACGTTACGCTCGACAGGAACGAAAACCGGGTCGCCATCATTACCGGCCCGAACATGGCCGGTAAATCCACCTATATGCGTCAGATCGCGCTGATCGTCATTATGGCCCAGATCGGCTGTTTTGTACCGGCTTCCTATGCGGAAATCGGGATTACGGACAGCATTTTCACCCGCGTGGGCGCTTCCGACGATCTGGCTTCCGGCCAGTCGACCTTTATGGTTGAGATGTCCGAGGTTGCGGACATCATCAAAAACGCCACCGGCAACAGTCTGCTGATTTTGGATGAAATCGGGCGGGGAACCTCGACCTTCGACGGGATGAGCATTGCCCGCGCCGTTCTGGAATATGTCGCCAACAAACAGCTTTTGGGCGCGAAAGCTCTTTTCGCTACCCATTATCACGAGCTGACAGAGCTGGAAGAGCTGATTGACGGCGTGAAAAATTACAATATTGCCGTAAAAAAACGCGGCGACGACATTACCTTCCTGCGCCGGATCGTGCGCGGCGGAGCGGACGACAGCTTCGGCATCGAAGTGGCCAAGCTTGCCGGCGTGCCGAATAAAATTGTGAACCGCGCAAAGCAGGTGCTGTCGGAGCTCGAAAGCGGGCAGCAGGTGACCATGCCCAAAAGGCGCGGGCATAAAGAAGAAACGCAGGAAGACCTTCAGCTTGTGATCACCCCGCCGAACGAGACGGAAATTATGGACAGGCTCAAAAAGCTGGACGTCAACACCCTGACGCCCATTGAGTGCATGAATACGCTGTTTGAGCTGGCCACACTCGCAAAATAGGAACACAGAAAAAGGAGGCGTTTCATGAGTAAAATCAACGTATTGGACAAACATATCGCGGAATTGATCGCCGCCGGTGAGGTAGTGGAACGCCCTGCTTCCGTTATTAAGGAGCTGGTCGAAAATTCAATCGATGCCGGTGCGGCCTCTATTACCGTGGAAATAAAAAACGGTGGGATTACCTATATGCGGGTCACGGACAACGGCAGCGGGATTGCCCGTGACGACGTTGCGGTCGCCTTTCTGCGCCATGCCACCAGCAAAGTTCATAGCCAGGACGATTTGGAGAGCATCTCCACCCTTGGCTTCCGCGGCGAGGCGCTGGCCTCCATTGCGGCTGTGGCCCGGGTGGAGCTTCTGACCGCGACACAGGGCGAGCTGGCGGGGACGCGCTATGAAATCGACGGCGGGGTGGAACAGGCCTGTGAGGATGCGGGCTGCGCGCAGGGAACCACCCTTGTGGTGCGCGACCTTTTTTATAATACGCCTGCGCGCATGAAATTCCTGAAAAAGGATGTTACGGAGGCAAACGCCATCGCCGCGGTGATGGACAGACTGGCTCTTTCTCACCCGGAAATTTCGGTGCGGTTCATCCGTGATTCCCGCGAAACGCTGAACAGCCCCGGCGACGGCAAGCTGAAATCGGCCATATACGCTGTTTTCGGAAAGGAATTTACCGCGGGGCTGATTCCGGTGGAATACGAATTGAACGGTGTAAAGCTTTCTGGCTTTATCAGTAAACCTGCCGCGGCACGTCCGAACCGGAGCATGCAGCATTTCTTTATTAACGGCCGCTACATCAAAAGCCGCACCGCGATGGTTGCTCTGGAAGAAGCGTTCAAGGGTTCTTTGATGGTGGGGAAGGTCCCTGCCTGCGTGCTTCATATGGGGATTTCCTATCAGGCGGTGGACGTCAATGTCCATCCCTCAAAAATAGAGGTTCGCTTTATTAATGAAAAACCGGTGTTTGACGCGGTTTACCACGGTGTCAAAACCGCCCTTCACCGCGGGGACGCGCCAAACGTCATGGCCTTTCAAAAGCAGGAGACTTCGGTTTTCGAACAGCCGAAGGCCCCGGTTCAGATACAGTTTTCCGCTCCTCCCACAACAGCGGCAGTGCAACCGCAGCCGGCCGTGCCGGTGATCCCGGCGGTTCGCCCCGCGGCGCCTTCCTACAGTTTCGCGGTCAGCGACTCACACAGGCCGACGTTCCATACGGATTTCGCGGCGGCAAATATTGAATTTACCGGGCCGGTTCCCGTGACACAGGAAGATCAGGCGACCGTCCCCGCCGCCACGGAGCCCGCGGCCATGGTGGAGCCGGAGAATCCGGCGGCGCCGGAACCCGGACCGGCCGAACCTTCCGATTCCCCGGAACCGGAAAAGCTGGTGGGGGAAGCCTTTCATACTTATATTATTCTGGAGCGGGGAGACGAACTGGTCTTTATCGACAAGCATGCCGCCCATGAGCGGATACTCTACGAAAAGCTCAGGGCGCAGGAAGGCCGGGCCGACCAGCAGATGCTTTTGGAGCCGGTCGCCGTTACCCTGGAGAAAAACGAGTACGCCGCGGTGATGAATTCCCTGGACGTCTGCGCGGCGGCGGGATTTGAAATCGACGACTTCGGTTCCGGCACCGTGCTGGTCCGGAGCGTCCCGCTGATTCTCGGCGACGACGATATTGCGGGAACGGTGATGGAGATTGCGGGCTACCTGCAGTCGGCCAAAAACGATATCACGACGGAAAAGCTCGACTGGCTTTACCACAACGTCGCGTGCCGTGCGGCGGTGAAGGCGGGGGACCTGAGCTCGCCGATGGAGCTTGCCGCTCTCGCCAGGAGAATGGAAAATGAGGATATCCGCTACTGCCCGCATGGGCGTCCGGTATCCATCGTGATGAAGAAAAAGGACCTGGAGCGCCAGTTCGGGCGTATACAATAATGAGCAGGAAAGATAAAATCCCGGTTGCGGCGGTTGTCGGCCCGACCGCTTCCGGCAAAAGCCGTCTTGCGGTGGAGCTTGCGCTCCGCAGGAACGGCGAGGTGATTTCAGCCGATTCGATGCAGATTTACAAAGGAATGAATATTGGCACGGCCAAGCCGACGACGGAAGAAATGCGCGGTGTGCCGCATCATCTGATCGATTTCGCGCCGCTTTCCCAGCCGTTCAGTGTGGCGGACTATGTTTCGCTTGCTTCGGACTGCATTTCGGAGGTGTACGCGCGCGGCAGGCTGCCGGTCATTGCGGGGGGAACCGGGCTTTATATCCGCTCCCTCCTGCAAAATATACGGTTTACCGAGGACGATAAGGACGAAGCGCTGAGAAAGGAGCTTGCCGAAAAGGCCGAAAAGCTGGGCGTACAGACGCTGATCGACGATCTGCGCAGCTTTGACCCCGCGTCAGCACAACGAATTCATCCGAACAATCTCGGACGCGTGATCCGCGCCATTGAGATTTACCGTACGACCGGCGTCACAATGACCGAACAGCTGAAGCTGTCAAGGCAAACGCCTTCCCCGTATGACACGTGCATCATCGGCCTCGATTTTCAGGACCGTCAGAAGCTCTACGACAGGATCAATCTGCGGGTGGACCGGATGATACAGGACGGGCTGCTGGCGGAAGCGGAAGAAATTCTGAACCGGCCCGGCGCCCAGACCGCGCTGCAGGCGATCGGCTACAAGGAGCTTTTGCCGTATTTCCGCTCGGAGTGCTCTCTGGACGAGGCGGTCGAGTCCATTAAGCGGGAAAGCCGCCGGTACGCCAAGCGCCAGCTTACCTGGTTCCGCCGTGACGAAAACATCCGTTGGATTATGGTGGATGAGTACGAGGATTTTGACGGAGTGATCCAACAGGCATTCCGGATAATCGGTCGGAAAGGATGGGAATGATGAATAGTCCGTTGCTGAGAAGAATTGCATCGGCTGTTGTAGCCATCCTTCTGTTTATTTATATGGGATATCAGATTTATAACTCCCATTACGCAAAGGTCCAGACGGAAACGGCGTCCTACGCCAGCGCGGCGGACACCGTACAGGTGACCGGTACCGCCGTCAGGAAAGAAAAACTGATGAACACCAAAACCAACGGCGTGATTACTTACAGCATCAGCGACGGGGGAAAGGTGGCAAAGGGCGGCACGGTCGCGAAGATTTACCCGAATGAGCAGAGCGCTGCGGCCCAGCAGCAGATTGCCGGCCTCGATTACCAGATTTCCAAGCTGCAGAAACTCAGTACGCCCGGGGACACCTACGCGGCGAGCATCGGTTCCATCAGCTCGCAGATTAACCTGAAGCTGGTGGATCTGCTGGACTGCATCCAGTCCGGCGAATACACCGAGCTGACGAACAGCCGCGAAGATTTGCTCTACCTGATCAACGAGCGCCAGATCGTAACAGATAAGACGGCGAATTTCAACACCAGAATCAACGCGCTGAAGGCGGAGCGTGAGACGCTGTCCAAATCCAACAGCGCGGCGACCGGCTCTGTTACCGCTCCGGCGTCGGGCTATTTTATCAGCTCCGTGGACGGCTATGAATCGGTTTACGACTATGACAAGCTGTTGACCATTACACCTGCGGAATTCAAGGAAAAGCAAAAGGAAAAGCCTGCGGAGCAAAGCGGTTCCATCGGGAAGATCTGTGAAGATTACGACTGGTATTTCGCCTGTCTGGCGGCGGCGGACAAAGCCTCCAAGTTCAAGGAGGGCGACGCTGTATCCATTCAGTTTCCGTTTGCTTCCAATCAGACTGTCCCTGCGACGGTCGCCGCGGTGAATCAGGCGGATAAAGACACCGAAGCGGTCGTTATTCTGCAGAGCAGCAGCATGAATTCTTCCCTGGCACTGATCCGCAACGCCACGGCGCAGATTCAGATCGAAAAATATACGGGAATCCGTGTGAGCCAGAAAGCGATTCATTTTGCCAAGGTGACGAAAACAGGAAAAGACAGCGACGACAAGGCAACTTCGGTTACCAGGGAAATCAAGGGCGTGTATGTCATGCATGGCAGTGAAATAGAGTTCAGGCAGATTTTTCCGCTGTTCAGTACGGGGAATTACGCCATCTGCCGGACAGACCCGCCTAAGGAGGACCTGATGACCGATTCAACCGTAAAGCTGTTTGATGAAGTAGTTGTGGAAGGGACTGATTTATATGATGGAAAAGTCGTTAAATGATTTTGACCGCCGGATTTCGGATTTGGAAGAAAATCTGAAGGTGATCCGCAGCAATATAGCTGACGCCGCCGTAAAGTCGGGACGCCGTCCGCAGGATATCACGCTTCTTGCGGCCACGAAAACCGTTCCGGTGGAAGTGATCAATCACGGGATTGCGCTCGGCATCGACCATATCGGTGAAAATAAAGTGCAGGAGCTTTGCGAAAAGTACGGCGCCTATTCGCTTTCCCGGTGCGAGCTCCAGTTTATCGGGCACTTACAGACCAATAAGGTGAGAAATATAGTGGGGAAGGTCTCTATGATCCAGTCGGTGGACAGCGTTAAGCTGGCAAAGGAAATTTCCCGCCTTTCGCTTGCCGGGGACCTTACGGCCGATATTCTGATCGAGGTCAATATCGGAAGCGAGCCAAACAAATCGGGGGTGCTGCCGCCGGAGCTGTACGACCTGATCGGGCAGATTTCGCTTTTGCCGGCGATCCATATCCGCGGTTTGATGGCGATTCCGCCCGCAGACGCGGACAGCGGCGAAACACAGGGATATTTTTCAAAGATGTTCCAACATTTTATTGACATCAGGGATAAAAAAATAGATAATGTTAATATGGATTACTTGTCCATGGGCATGTCGTCCGATTATTCCCAGGCAATCTTATCGGGAGCCAATATGGTTAGAATTGGTTCTGCTCTGTTTGGCCCAAGAATATACAATCAATAATCATTACAGGAGGCTTAGCGATGGCAGGAATTGTAGAAAAAATCAAAGATATGTGGAACCCGCCGGAAGACGAGTACGACTACGATTATGACGGTGTCCAGCAGGAGGATATTTCCTCCCGCCAGAACGAGGAAGCCGAGATCCGCGAACGCGATACCATTAAGCGCGCACCCGTGCAGAACAGCGGAAATAAGGTCGTTAATATCCATGCGACCGCTCAACTGCAGGTCGTTCTGTTTAAACCGGAGCGCTTCGGCGAAGAGACCTGTGCAGTGGCGGACGAGCTTTTGAAAATGCATACGGTGGTTTTAAACCTTGAAAATACAAACAAGGATGTTTCCCGCCGTATTATTGATTTTCTGAGCGGCGTCGCTTACGCGAACGGCGGAAAAATCAAAAGGGTCGCTACAAGCACCTTCATTATCACGCCCTATAACGTTGACCTGACGGGTGACGACGTTTTAGATGAGTTGGAAAACAACGGTGTTTATTTTTAATGGAGAAACAGTCGGCCGACGCAATTTTTGAAGCAAAACTTTGCGATGCCGTACGTCTGGCACAAAGCGGAGCGAAGCCCCGCTTTGTGGGCTTTTTAGACGAACGTCAGGCGCTTGCGGCACAGAAAATCATGAATCGTCTTTCCTTTAAAAACTATATGCTCTGGGGCGGATACGACGGCTCGGAGCGTGTAGTTTTTGGCGCATTTCCGGACTTTGCAGAGCCGGATACCGAATCGTTTCCCATTGCCGCGGTTACCGCAAGCTACCGTGCCTGCGACACGCTTACCCACCGCGACTTTCTCGGCGCCCTCCTTGCAAACGGGCTTCAGCGTGAAACGCTTGGGGATATCCTTGTGGAGGAGGGCCGCTGCGTGATTTTTTCCCGCGGCGAGGTAACCGACTATCTTTTGTCCCAGACGCAGAAAATCGGCAGAGTGGGTGTCCGTCTGGTCAAAGGCGCCGTACTGCCGCTGCCGGTCGGCAGGAGCTTTGAAGATTTTTCCGCGGTTGTCGCTTCCGCGCGGCTGGACTGTATTGTCGCGGCTGCTATCGGTACAAGCAGGGAAAAGTCATCAGAGATGATTCGCGCCGGGCTGGTGATGCTGAACCATGAAGTGAACATTTCGGTGTCGGCGGCTGTCGCACCGGACAGCAAACTCTCCATCAGGGGAAAGGGCCGTTTTGTTCTTGACCGCCTTGGGCCCGTCACAAAAAAAGGCAGATTGAGTATCGCAGGCAGGAAATATATTTAACGGAGGGCTCGAACATGCTATCAATGAACGACATTATTAACGCCAGTTTCAGAAAATCCGGTTTTTCCGGGTACCGTACCGACGATGTGGATCAATTCATCGATCAGGTCAAGGAATCCTATGACGCGCTCCTCAAAAAAGACCTGGAACAAAAAGAAGCGTATGAAAGGCTGAAGGCGGAAAACGAGCAGCTTCTTGAAAAAATTAAAATATTGGCTGCAAAAGTGGAAGACTACCGTTTGGAAGAGGATGAGATCAAGAATGCCCTTGTCAGCGCCCAGAAGCTGGGCGACGCTTCCATCCGCGAATCCCGCCACAAGGCCGAAATTATTGTAAAGGACGCCAACATCAAGGCGGAGCGGATCGTCTCCGGCGCCAAACAGAGCGTGATCGAACAGCAAAAGGAAATGGAACGCCTTCAGCAGACTGTTTCGGATTTCCGTTCCAAGCTGCTGGGCCTTTATAAAGAACATCTTACCTTAATCGATGCTCTGCCGTCGCAGAAGCCAGAAGCAGCGCCCGCGCAGAATGCGGAGGTTTTGGTACCGGAACCGGTTTCTCCGGCCCCCGCGGCTGAGGAAGAGGCTCAGCCTTTGGAGGAACCGGTTCCTTCTGAGACACAGGACCGCCTGTTTAACACCGAGGTTTCCAATTTCGATGACGATGATTTTCCGCCGGAGGGAAAGCCGCAGCATTTCAGTTCCATTCCGTTCAGCGATGAGGATGAGACTGCGGACGGCGAGAATTCTTCCGAAGGCATCTACGACCGTCAATAAAGATGCTCCCTGCCGTTGCGCATGAGCTTTCAATAACTGCAAAAAGGGCGGGCTGTCTGGTTCGCCCTTTTCCAATCATCATACCATACAAAAGGAGAGATTCCGTTGGCAATTATTGCACTATTGCTTGCAGCGGCGGCTGTTGCAATCGACCAGATTCTCAAACTGCTGGTTACGTCCAATTTACAGCCTAACAGCGGTTTTCATGTGATCAATGGCTTTTTAAAAATCTTTTATATTCAGAACCGGGGGGCGGCGTTCGGAATGCTGCAGAACCAGCGCTGGTTTTTCGTTGTGGTGACTCTGACCATTTCCGCCGTCATCATTTACGCCCTGTTCCAATACAGACAGCATAATTTCTTTTCCTATGCGGCCGGTACGCTGATTATTGGCGGCGGAATCGGGAACCTGATTGACCGGATGATGTATGGCTACGTCGTCGATTATATTTCTGTCAGCTTTTTTCCTCCGATTTTTAATTTTGCCGATTGCTGCGTAACGGTCGGAACGGTGTTTTTAATGATTCATATCCTGTTTTTTTCCGATTTAAACAGCAATGTTGAGAAGGTTATCCGTACAAAATAATGCAGAAGATCATTCAAATTGAGATACAGCCGGAAGATTCCGGCATCCGGCTGGACAAGCTTGTCAGTGAAAAGACGGAAAATATGACGCGCTCTGCGGCGGAAAAGCTGATTGAGCGGGGCAATGCGACCCTGAACGGAAAGCCCCTTACGAAAAGCTACCGTGGCACGGCCGGCGACCGCATTGACCTCGTCGTTCCCGAGCCGGAAAAGCTGGATGTCCGGCCGGAAAAAATTCCCCTGGAAATCCTGTATGAGGACGCGGATTTGCTGGTCGTCAATAAGCCGAAGGGGATGGTGGTGCACCCGGCCGCCGGCAACCACACCGGCACGCTGGTCAACGCTCTTCTGGCGCACTGCGGCGATTCGCTTTCCGGAATCAACGGGGTCGTCCGGCCCGGCATCGTTCACCGTATAGACAAGGATACAAGCGGTCTGCTGATTGTGGCGAAAAACGATTTTGCCCATCGGAACCTGGCCGAGCAGATAAAGGCGCACAGCTTTACGCGCCTTTATGAGGCTGTTGTCCACGGCAGCCTGAAGGAGGATGACGGGACGATTGACGCGCCTATCGGCAGGCATCCGCTCCACCGGAAGATGATGGCGGTGACCGAAAAGAACTCCCGCAATGCCGTTACGCATTATCATGTTCTTGCGCGGTACGACGGGTTTACCCATGTGCAGTGCCGGCTGGAAACGGGGCGTACCCATCAGATCCGGGTGCACATGGCGTACATTGGGCATCCGGTTGCGGGGGATGCGGTTTACGGTCCGAAGAAGCCCGTTCCGAATCTGAACGGTCAGTGTCTGCACGCCAAGGTGATTGGATTCCTTCATCCGCGTGACGGCCGATACGTGGAAATCACCAGCGAACTTCCGGCCTACTTCGTTCAGTTTCTGAAAAAGTTAAAGCGGGATTAGCGCTGGATAAGGTGGCTTCAGCATGGACGACGAAACTTTGCATGTGCGGTATCTCATGGTAATTGCGATGGTACTGTCCGCCCTCATTATCGGGTATAACGCGTTTTATGTGCCCGAAGTTTCTCTTTCCGATCTTGTTGTTACAACGGATGTTTCTTCGTCGGCTGACGAAACGTATATCCCCAAAACCGGATCGGAAGCTTCGTCCTCCGCAGTTTCCGCCCTTTCGTCCAAACCGGAGAAAGTTGCGGGCGGAACCCCGGCGGTGAACGGAAAAATCAATATCAATACCGCCACCGCTCAGCAGATGAGCGACGGTCTTGACGGAATCGGCGACGTGATCGCGAAGCGAATTGTGGATTACCGTGAGAAAAACGGTTCTTTTAAAAGCATAGAGGAAATCAGGAAGGTCAGCGGCATCGGCGAAAAGACGTTCGCGGGGCTCAAAGACCACATTACGGTATCATAAAAATTCATAATGAACGAAAACAAGCATCCGCCGGCCCAGCCGGCGGATGTTTCAGCTTATCAATAAAGTCATTCCCTTGTTTCGGCTCCCTCCTTGAGGGAGGCTTTCCACGGACAGCCTATCCGTTCTTTTGTTTGTCGTCCGTTTCTTCCGCCGTGTGGTTTTTCCTATATAGCCGCGCGGCTTTTTCAATTTCAGGCAATGATTTCTGAACCGTATTGGTACAGCGAACAATCCTGATAAAAGCGCAGATGTTCAGTACGGCCGTAAATGCCATCATGGCGGCGGAAATCGCGCCGATCATCATGGTAACCGCCACGACGGCGGGCTTCTTGTTTCTGTTCGGTTTCATATGATTCCCTTCTTTCTCAATCGCCAAAGCAGATGCCGATGTCCCGCGCGGTCTGAATGATCTCGCAGTCTGTTGGGACGCCTTTCAGCTTTCCAGCGACCTCATTCAATGGAACGGGAACGATGCTTCCGTTTTGCAAAGCCACCATATTTCCGTATTTTTTATCGGAGATGAGTTTCGCTGCCGCGGTGCCGAACCGCGTCGCCAGAAGCCTGTCGTAGGGGCAGGGACTTCCGCCGCGCTGAAAATGTCCCGGAACCGTTACTCGGATTTCCTGACCGGTTCTCTCGCTGATTTCCCTTGTAAGACGGTAGGAAATGGAGGGATAGGGCATCCCGGCCCTCGACGCTTTGAACTCTTTTTTATTCATCTTTGCTTCCTGCTGGGAGATCACGCCCTCCGCTACGGCAAGAATGGAAAAGCGCTTTCCGTGTTTGTTGCGCTGTTCCAGCGTTTGGGCGATACTGTCAATGCTGTAAGGGATTTCCGGCAGGAGGATCACGTCCGCCCCGCCCGCAATGCCTGCGTGCAGGGTCAGCCATCCCGCTTTGTGGCCCATGATTTCCACTATGAACACCCTGCCGTGAGAGGTCGCGGTGGTGTGGATGCAGTCCAGCACATTTGTCGCGATTTCCATTGCGCTGCTGAATCCAAACGTCATATCGGTGCCCCAGACATCGTTGTCGATGGTTTTCGGCAGAGTGACAATATTCAGCCCTTCTTCGCTCAGCAGGTTGGCGGTTTTATGGGTTCCGTTTCCGCCTAAAATCACCAGGCAGTCCAGCTTCATCTTTTTATAGTTGTCCTTCATGCATTTAACTTTGTCAACGCTGTTTTCGTCCACCACGCGTATCAGCTTGAAGGGCTGGCGGGAAGTACCCAGAATGGTGCCGCCAAGGGTCAGAATACCCGAAAAATCGTCCGGCTTCATCCGTTTGTAGCTTCCCTCAATCAAGCCGCGGTATCCGTCGTTGATTCCATAGATCTCAATGTTTTCCTTAAATTCAACATAAAGTGCTTTTGCGACACCGCGGATCGCCGCGTTCAGTCCCTGACAGTCCCCGCCGCTTGTTAAAATTCCGATTCTTTTCATACGTTTCCTCTTTCCCTGATTCCTTTATCCTTAAAATTACCTGAGTTCCGCACTGTAAATTGGGCGGAATGGCTTATTGCCGTCCTGTTCCATGTATTGATTTACCGCCGCCTGTGCCAGACGGGAAAATTCAATCTGGCAATTGCAGGGGGCTTTCCCGCGCTTGTCTATATGAGCGTATACCGTGTCGGACTGCATGATCCGGGCGTTGATATTGTCGCTCAGCATCAGGTCCAATATGGCAAACGCCCGCTGCCGCAGGTCTTCTTCTTCAATCGGAAATATAAGCTCCACACGCCGGTCGAGGTTGCGCTGCATCCAGTCCGCGCTTCCCATATAGATTTTTGGGCTGCCCGCGTTTTCAAAGCGGAAAATGCGGCTGTGCTCCAAAAGCTGGCCGACGATGCTGTAGACCGTAATATTTTCGCTGATTCCCGGCAGCCCGGGAATCAGGCAGCAGATGCCGCGCACCAGCAGCCGTACCCGAACGTTTGCCTGGGAGGCTTTGTACAGCAGCTCGATAATATCGGGGTCGACAAGGGAATTCACTTTTGCCGTGATCCCGCAGGGCAGGCCCTGACGGGAGTTCTCAATTTCTTTTTCGATCATCCGCCGGAAAAAGCTTCTCATTCCGTGCGGCGCAACCACGAACCGGTTGTATTCCGGCGGGCGGGAGTACCCGGTCAGCACGTTAAACAGGGAAGAAGCGTCCGTTCCGTAAGGTTCCTTGCAGGTAAAGACACCGATATCGGTATAAATTTTCGCGGTCGAATCGTTATAATTTCCCGTTCCCATATGAAGGTACCGGCGAATGCCGTCCTCATCGCGGCGGACGACCAGCAAAATTTTGCAGTGGGTCTTTAGTCCGGCCAGACCGTAGATGACATGGCACCCGGCTTCCTCCAGCTTTTTTGCCCAGAGAATGTTATTTTCTTCGTCAAACCGCGCTTTTAGTTCCACCAGTACGGTGACCTGTTTTCCATTTTCCGCCGCGGTAATCAGTGCCGCCACAATCGGGGAATGCCCGCTGACGCGGTAAAGGGTTTGTTTGATTGCCAGCACGTTTTCGTCCTCCGCCGCCCTGCGGACGAAATCGACCACGATGTCAAAGCTTTCATATGGATGGTGAACCATCCTGTCCTTTTCGCGGATGGCCTCGAAAATATCGTCGTAGCCCCAGAAATCGGCGGGGGGATAGACCGGCTCGATCGGTTGAAAGCACAGGGTTTTAAATTCCGGGATGGAAGCGAATTTTGAGAAAAAGGTCAGATCAAGCGGGCCGGGCAGCTCATATATTTCATCCTCGCTGACGTCGAGCATGTCGATCAGGAATTCCCGCGTCTCAGCATCGCATTTCTGTATCAGTTCCAGACGCACGGGCTTGCCGCGCTTGCGCTTTTTAATGGATTTCTGTATTTCGATCAGCAGGTCCTCCGACTCCTCGTCAATGTCCAGATCCGAAT
Organism: Caproiciproducens sp. CPB-2; assembly: GCF_036287215.1. Lineage (NCBI taxonomy): Bacteria > Bacillati > Bacillota > Clostridia > Eubacteriales > Acutalibacteraceae > Caproiciproducens > Caproiciproducens sp. CPB-2. The sequence goes on along the minus strand of NZ_CP142860.1, from coordinate 1,912,417 downwards.
TGCGGGTCATGCGGAACGGGCAGGCGGACTGAATATCGCTGAGCTCGAACAGCTCTTCCAGCTTATACATGATGACATTTTCCAGAAGAACATAGGTTTTGCCGTGGTCGGAGGGGACTTCCAGAAACCGGGACAGAATCGCCGGCACCTGTACGACGGCGAAATAGGAATCCTCTTCACCCTTGAGCCGCACCGCAATATTCAGGCTTTTATTTGCGAGCAGCGGGAACGGGCGGCTTGTGTCCACCGCGAGCGGCGTCAGCACGGGGAAGAGCACTTTATCAAAATAATCGGAAATAAAATGCAGCTGATCGGGGCTCATTTCCTCAGGAGGGATAAAGCTGATATCGCTTTTTCTCATTGCCGGCAGAATAGAGCGGTACAAACAAGAATACTGCTTTTCCGTAAAGGCATGGATTTTTTTGGACAGCAGAGGAAGGAGCTGTTTTGGCGTCAGGCCGGAGGGGTCCTCACCCCGATAATCCGAATTCACCTGTTCCTTCACGCCGGCTACGCGCACCATAAAGAATTCATCCAGATTGGAAGCGGTAATCGCCAGAAAACGGATCCGCTCCATAATCGGATTTTCCCGTTCAAAAGCCTCTTCCAGCACCCGGGCGTTAAAATCCATCCAGCTTAGTTCACGGTTGATATAGGGGATTTTTATTTTTTCAATGATATCGTTCATGATCAACACACAGCCTTTTATATAAGAGATGATTTGATGGTGAGCACCGGATTGTATCCGAAAACCTCTTTAAAGAAAGGGGCGCACTGGTCAAACGCCCATTTTTCCAAATAGACGTTATCGTTGCTTTCCGCTGTGATCAGTAACTTGTCGTTTTCCAGCTTGACCTTAATATCCTTCAGCTTCTGCTTCTGCGATTTATCCAGGGCATTGGCAAGCCGGAAAATCGCCACCAGCTTGGAAACGATCAGCCTGTTCTTGTCGCTGGTACGGATAAATTCAACGTCGTCGTAATTCGGCACGTCGTATTCGTTGTACCGGGAGACATACGCTGTAATCAGCATTTCGTCGTCGGTCATTCCGTAAACGTCAATATCTTTAATCAGGTCGAACGCGCTCAAAAGGTGCTGCTTGGCCGTCACATAGTGCCCGCTGTCGTGCAAGATGGCAGCCAGCTCCAGAAGAAGCCTTTTTCTATGGTCAAGGCCGTGGGCGCCCTTCATTTTGTCAAAAATGCGGCAGGCAAATTTTCGGATATTATCGGAGTGCTTTTGATTGCAGTTGTAGGTTTTTGCGATTTCCTGCGCGCAGGAGATGGCATTTGCGCGGACATGTTCAAAATATTCATCCCCGCTCTTCGGGATGAGCATCAGCCGCATCAGTGCGTCCCAAAGCTCCACCTTAGGAGAGATGATATGATCGGAAGTGGTAAAGTCGATCAGAGAGATGTAAATGGCCAGGGCGGAATACAGCAGCTCCGCGGTTTCCTCATTAATGCCGTACTCGATCCCGATCTTTTCCTGGGACATGGAGCGTACCCGCTTAAACAGGTCGGTGAGCATTGCCGTAGGAATGGTATAACAGTCGTCCACCGGCTCCACACCGCAGATTTTTGCAATCAACTGAATCTCGTTGCCGGTCAGGATCAGATTCGACACGATCCCCTTCTTAAACGGAATATTGATATGTCCGATAATCGAATGAAGATATTCTTCTACAACGGTATAAAAGTCTTCCGTCAGTTCCTGGATATTTCCCAGCATATCATGCAGTTTCAGCGCGCCCATCGGGATGTTCTGAGAGAAAACCATATGCTTGCCGTTATAAACGGAAAATCCGATCGTTCCCGCACCAATGTAAGAGATCAGCGCGTTTTCACTCTTCTTATTTTCGATTCTGTTCAGAAAATTTAATATTTCGGAATAAATCAGCGTTTTTTCCTGGTCGTCTTCCAGGACCTGAACCGTAATATCATTTTGGATTTTCAGCTGGTCTACAACGTAGGACCTGTTTTTGGCATCCCGGAATGCGGTGGTGGCCACGACTTTGCACTGGTCAACTCCGTATTCGTTCATGATGGAAGAGTAGCCGTGCAGGACGCGGGAAAGCTCTCGCAGGCTTTCAAACCGGATTTTCCCTTCCGTAAAGACCTCGTGCCCGAGGCTCAGGGGATACTCCAGGATATCCAGATCAACGATTTCGCCTTTTTTCAACTGGGATATTCTCATTTTCAGCATATTCGAACCAATGTCGATTACTGCTGCTACCTTTGCTGTCTTATTAGTTCTTTTTCTGTTCAAAACGCGACACCACCAATGTTTCGTTTTTATAAGTCGATTATAACAAATGTCGGCCTGTTCATCAACTTTTTAAGCCCCCTTCTGAAAACTTTATTATTTTATTGAAATCCGGGAGGATTTATGTATAACAAATAGGAGCTTTTGCTGAAAACGCAATTCGGCTACCTCCTTTTGCAGACTATTTCCGGTTGACAATCCGGAGAATCTGGGATAAAATGAATACTAATCTGATAGGAATTGATAAGATTAAATCAGTATGATGTCAGATGTGAGAAAAAATTAAATTGATGGGGACAGATATGGATTTATTAGAGATCAAGTATGAGAACCTGAAAGAATATTTAAGAAGCCTGAAAAGCGTCGCCGCCGCTTTTTCCGGCGGGGTTGATTCCACTTTTCTTCTGAAAGTGGCCCATGACGTTTTAGGCGATAAGGCAATTGCCGTTACGGCGCGTTCCCTCAGTTTCCCCAAAAGGGAACTGGACGAAGCAACCGCGTTTGCGTTTAACAATTCCATCGAACATATCATTGTGGACTCCGAAGAACTGAATATCGACGGTTTTTCCAAGAATCCGACCAACCGATGCTACTTATGTAAATCCGAGCTTTTTTCCAAAATTAAGGCAATCGCACAGACAAAAGGGATTGAAAATGTTATCGAAGGTTCCAACTCGGACGATAACGGGGATTACCGCCCGGGCCTGACGGCTGTTGCGGAACTGGGGATTAAAAGCCCTCTGAGGGAGGCCGGCCTTACGAAGGCGGAAATCCGCCGGCTTTCCAAAAAGCTCGGGCTTCCCACATGGAACAAGCAGTCCTTTGCCTGTTTGTCCTCCCGCTTTCCGTACGGGGAGGACATTACGCCGGACAGGCTGCGCATGATCGATCAGGCTGAACAGTATCTGCTTGATTTGGGCTTCCATCAGGTACGCGTCCGTTTCCACGGGAATCTGGCCCGTATCGAGACGGATGAAAACGGATTCACCGCAATGTTGGATAGAAATACGCGCGACAAAATTGATTCCAGATTCAAAGAGATCGGGTTTACCTATATTGCCTTGGATATCAAAGGGTACCGTACCGGAAGCATGAATGAGACTTTGAACCAATAAAATAAGCCATTCTTTGATTTTTCCATAAGAGAAGCCTCGGACCGTTTCTTTGCGATGGTCCGGGGCTTTTCTTATCCCTATACGATTCCTATTTCATCAGCATGTCGTAAACGACTTTGGAAAACAGAAGTACCAGTACGAAGACCATAACGGGCCGGATAAACCGGGCCCCCTTTTTAATTGCCAGTCCGGAACCGATCCAGTGGCCGGCGATGGAACAAACCGCCGCGGGAACCGCAACGGAGTACTGGATCGTTCCCGCCGCAACAAACGTAACAAGCGCGGCTGCGTTGGAGGCCAGATTTACGACTTTGGTATTGCCGCAGGCCGTTTTGTAGTCGAACCCGAGCAAAGCAGTAAAAGCAATAATCAGAAAAGTGCCGGTGCCCGGCCCGAAAAAGCCGTCGTACATGCCGAGAGCCAGCCCGATCCCCGCGGAAAGGACCATGGCGCGCCGTGCGGGGATTTTTTCAAAAGTGCTGATATCCGAACTGTCCTTTTTCCGTGAAAGTAAGATGACGGCGGCGGCAAAGGGGAGAAGCACCAGCATGGCGAGACGAAGAAAACGGTCGTCCAGAAAAAGCGCCAGCCGCGCGCCGGCGTAGCTTCCGGCCAGGGCAAATCCGGCCGAGATGAGAGCGACGCGCAGATGGAAGCTGCCGCTTTTTAAAAACCTTCCGGTAGAGAACATCGTGCCGATACAGGAGGAAAATTTGTTGGAGCCAATGGCAAAGTGAGACGTCATGCCCGTCAGGTAGTATGCGGGAAGGGAGATCAGTCCGCCCCCGCCCGCGACTGCGTCCACAAAGCTTGCCAGAAACACCAGAGGGCAGGCGATAAGGATTTGCTGATAAACTGTCATGATTGGATTCCCCCGTAAATTGTTATTGGGTACAGACGGGCAGCCGCCGGACGAGGGAACGCTACTCCAGCCAGCAGATGGCCTGTTCTGAAACAGTAAAGCCCAGCTTTTGCTGCAGCTTCAGGGAAGCCGTATTTCCGGCAATGATCTGAGCGAACGGAACGCGGCCTTCCGCCAGAAAACGGTTGATGAGAAAGGTTTCCAGTACGACGGCAATGCCCTGACGGCGGTATTCCGGCAGCACCTCCAGCAGGCCCATGGAGCCCTCCGCGTGAGTGCCGATAAATCCTGCCAGCGCGCCGCTGAGAAACGCTCCGAACATGGAGCCGGATTCCAGAAGTTCCTGCACCGATACGATGCCGGCGAGGGAATAATGTTTTAACAGAAACGGCAGATAGGATTCGTCCAGCGGGCGGATCACCGCCGCGGACTCCGGTACGGGCAGAGGGTCTCTTTTGAAATACGCCGCCTGATGGCAGGCTGTTTTCCTGCGGAAGCAGAATTGTTTCTGAACCGTATCGATACAGAAATTCTGATGCGTGACGATCACTTCGGGCTGTCTGACGGACGAAAGCATTTTCTCCGCTGTCTGCCCGTCCTGTGCGCTGATCATATAGACGCCGCAGCTTTCATTATAAAGCAGGACGCCCCGGTTGGATGCCTGTAATATTTCGGTGTCGTTTTGTTTCAGAATCTCAAGCATATCAATGTGTAAAAGCATATCCTTTGATAAATACGATACGGCTTGTTTCGCGCTCATTGAATTCCGCGTCCTTTCCGTTAAACTGCTACAGCATCTCCAGCTGATTCTGCAACAAGGTTGCGTTCCTCCCCCCGCCTTCGGCGGGGGGAGGAACGCGTTTTTTTTCGTAAACTGAAATGGAATTACTGTAAGATGTATTTTTATCTTATTCATGAAAAAGAGCACCCGCAAATGCGGATGCTCTTTCTTGGCGGAGAGGATGCGACTCGAACGCACAATGCCTTGCGGCACACCACATTTCCAATGTGGCTCCTTACCATTAGAATACCTCTCCAAATGGCAATTAAGTTGCTCTCACATCAGGCAACTCTGATATTATATCGAATGTTCCGTGAAAAATCAACCCCTAATTTAGAGATATTTGAAGTTTTACGGAAATTCCTGTGTTTTTGGTATTGCACAGCGTAGCTTCGTGTTATAATATAAGAATAATTCATAAGTTGCTAATATTTAGGAGGTATCAGCTTGAAAAGGACTGAAATAGCCGAATTATATTCCAAAGCGGCGGAACTCGGCGGTAAAACCGTCACGGTTTGCGGCTGGGTACGCACGATCCGGGATTCCAAAGCCCTTGGCTTTATTGAACTGAATGACGGAAGCTGCTTTAAAGGAGTTCAGATTGTATTTGAATCCGATAAAATTTCTAATTTCACAGAGGTCGCAAAGCTGAATGTAGGTTCGGCTCTTACGGTGTCGGGCGAACTGCTTTTAACGCCCGAAGCGAAGCAGCCTTTTGAAATCCATGCCGCGCAGGTGGAGGTGGATGGCCAGTCCACGCCGGATTATCCCCTTCAGAAAAAGCGCCATTCTCTGGAGTATCTGCGTACGATCGCCCATCTGCGCCCGCGTACCAATACGTTCAGCGCGGCGTTCCGCATCCGTTCCGCCGCGGCGTATGCGATTCATAAATTCTTCAATGAAAATGATTTTGTCTATGTCCATACTCCGCTGATTACCGGCAGCGACTGTGAGGGAGCGGGGGAGATGTTCACCGTGACCACGCTGGACGCGGACAACCCTCCCCGGACGGAAAGCGGCGCTGTGGATTATTCACAGGACTTTTTCCAGAAGCATACTTCGCTGACGGTTTCGGGACAGCTTGAGGCCGAGTGCATGGCCATGGCTTTTGGAAAGGTATACACCTTCGGACCTACCTTCCGTGCGGAAAAATCCTATACCCAGCGCCACGCGGCGGAATTCTGGATGATAGAGCCGGAAATCGCGTTCGCCGACCTGCAGGACGACATGGAGCTGGCGGAAGCTATGATTCAATTCGTCATCCGGTATGTCATGGAGACCTGCCCGGACGATATCGCGTTCTTCAATCAGTTTGTCGACAAGGGCCTTATGGATCGGCTTCGGAATGTCGTCGATTCCGATTTTGCCCGCGTGACCTATACCGAGGCGGTTGAGCTTCTGAAGAAAAACAACGATCAGTTTGAGTACAAAGTGGAATGGGGAACCGACCTTCAGACCGAGCACGAGAAATATCTGACGGAAAAGGTCTACGGAAAGCCGGTTTTTGTGACCGATTATCCGAAGGAAATCAAAGCGTTCTATATGCGCCTGAACGACGACGGCAAAACGGTGGCGGCGGTGGACCTGCTGGTGCCGGGAATTGGCGAGATTATCGGCGGCAGCCAGCGCGAGGAGCGCATGGACGTTTTGCAGCAGCGCATGAAGGATTTCCATCTGGATGAGGAAAATTACTGGTGGTACCTCGACCTGAGGCGCTACGGCGGCACAAAGCACGCCGGTTACGGCCTTGGCTTTGAGCGTCTTGTCATGTATCTGACAGGAATTGCCAATATCCGCGACGTGCTGCCTTTCCCGCGCACGACCGGCACGGCGGAATTTTAATAAGGGGATTTGATTCAAAAACAGAAAGGATGTGTCTTTTATGGCAATGTGGAAAGAAAGCTTAAAAATCGGCGTGCCCCTGATTGACGGGGAGCACAAGGAGCTTTGCGACCGGATCGACCAGCTTTTTGCCGCCTGCAATCAGGGCAAGGGCAAGGAAGAAATTTTCAAAACGCTGGAGTTTCTGGAGGGCTATACCATCAAGCATTTTTCGGACGAAGAAAAGCTGCAGAGAAGCAGCGCCTATCCAAAGTACAAAGAGCATAAGGAGCTGCATGAGTATTTTAAGAAACAGATTGCCGATCTGAAAAACGATCTTTCAAAAGAAGGTGCTTCCATCGCGCTGGTGTCCAAAACCAATTATTTTCTGATGAACTGGCTTCTGAATCATATCCAGAAAGTGGACAGTGAGCTTGCACAGTATTTGAAGTAATTTCCACCGAAAACCTTTTGGGCAGCTTCCTAAATGTAATACATAGAAATGGGTTCTTAGGATTCTAATTTCATGAAAATTGATGAAAATGCAGGAATTTTATTTTTAACTTGCATTTTATCACGGCATATATTAGAATAATAGAAGTTTACATATGTATTTTGCATATTATGATAGGGAGATGCTCATGTTGCAATTTTTATCCATGTCAGATTCCGAGCTGTCGAAAGTGAAAGCAGACTTGCAGAGCCGCTACGACCAGTTTAAAGCCCAGGGCCTTAAACTGAATATGGCGCGCGGAAAACCGGCGACGGATCAGTTGAATCTTTCCATGAAAATGCTGGATACTCTGAATTCAGGTTCGGATATGCATTCTTCAACCGGAGACGACTGCCGCAATTATGGTCTGCCGGACGGCCTGCCGGAACTGAGAGAGCTGTTTGCGGAAATGATGGGCGTGGATGACCACAATATCATCGTCGGCGGAAACTCCAGTTTGAACATGATGTTTGACGCGGTGTCCTGTGCCATGACGCATGGCTTTGCAGGCTGTGAGCCGTGGGGCAGACAGGGTACTGTTAAATTTCTGTGCCCTTCGCCCGGCTATGACAGGCACTTTGCCATCACCGAATATTTTGGCTTTGAGCTGATTACCGTACCGATGCTTGCCACCGGCCCGGACATGGATGTCGTGGAGAAGCTGATCGCGGATGACACGGCGATTAAGGGAATCTGGTGCGTGCCAAAATATTCCAACCCTACTGGTATTACCTATTCTGATGAAACGGTCCGGCGGTTTGCGGCCCTGAAGCCCGCGGCAAAGGATTTCAAAATCTTCTGGGATAACGCCTACTGTGTCCATGATCTGACGGATACTCCGGACACTCTGCTGAACCTTTGGCACGAATGCCGGAAACATAACAACATTGATTTGCCCATCTTCTTTGCTTCCACCAGTAAAATCACCTTCCCGGGCGCGGGTATCGCAGCCATGGGGGCAAGCGAAAGCAACCTCGCTGTCCTGAGGGAGCATTATTCCTTTCAGACGATCGGACCGGATAAGCTGAATCAGCTCCGCCACATTTATTTCCTCAAGGATATGGGCGGCGTGATGAATCACATGGCGAAGCACCGCGCTCTGCTGGAACCGAAATTCCGGACGGTGATCTCCAGCCTGGAATCGGAGCTGGGGGGCAAGGGAGTTGCCGAATGGACCAACCCGAACGGCGGTTACTTTGTCAGCGTGGATGTTCTGGACGGCTGCGCAAAGCGTGTGGTTTCGCTCTGCAGGGAAGCCGGGGTCACCCTTACCGGCGCGGGCGCAACGTATCCGTACGGCAAGGACCCGGACGACAGGAATATCCGGGTTGCGCCGACTTACCCGCCTGTGGCGGAGCTGGAACAGGCAATGGAACTGTTCTGTATCTGTGTTCAGCTTGCGGCGGCGGAAAAGCTGTTGAGCAAATAGGGGAAGGGGAGCGCTGCTCCCTTTCTTTTTTTGACCGTATCCGTTAATAATCTTACCAAATCGATTGACTTTTTGGGGCAATAACAATATAATAAACTTTGTTACGTCTGCGAGGATTCACAGAACACCAAAATTGGAGGATTTACGAATGAAGCGAGTAGCAAAACCAGTTTTTTTCATCGTCGCCCTCCTCATACTGTTTTTAACTTATACCGCTACTTTTGGTATTAAGGGACAAAACGGGGATAATTCGAACACCTACATAAAGGGTGTAAGCGACATTAGATGGGGAATTGACATCAACGGCGGCGTCGAGGCTACGTTTAGCCCCGCAACTTCGACCAAGGCGACCAAGGACCAAATTGATTCCGCCAAATCAATTATTGAGCTTCGAATGACTGACAAACACATCACCGATTATGAGTTGTATACGGACTACGATCATGACCGGATTATTGTCCGCTTCCCGTGGAAGAACGGCGAAACCAGTTTTGACCCGGAAAGCGCAATTCAGGAGCTTTCCGCAACGGCGCTGCTTACCTTCCGCGAGGGCGGCGAGTATACGACGACGGAAACCGGTTCCGATGGACAACCCGTCTATAAAACCCCGAAGGGAACTACTGCGGAGAAAATTATTCTTCAGGGAAACGAAATCAGTAGCGCCAAGGCCGAAATGTATTCGGACCAAACGTCCGGCGGGCAAAAATATCAGGTGTCTCTTGCATTGAGTGACAGTGGAACCGAAAAATTCGCGGAGGCAACCGAGCGCCTGCAGGGTCAGGTTATTTCCATCTGGATGGACGATGTGATGATTTCCAGTCCGACGGTCAACGCGGTCATCACCGACGGAAAATGCTCCATCGAGGGCAATTTTACCGCTGCGGAAGCATCTGATTTGGCAAACAAGATTTCTGCCGGTGCGCTTCCCTTTAAGCTTACCACTACAAACTTCAGCACGATCAGCCCTCTGCTGGGAGCTTCTTCCCTGCACGCCATGCTGATTGCCGGCTGCATTGCATTCGCTATCATTTGTATCTTTATGCTTTTCGTTTTCAGACTTCCCGGCTTTGTCGCGATTATTGCGCTGCTTGGCCAGATCGCGCTTTCTTTTGCGGCTGTTTCCGGTTACTTCCCGTTTGTAAACAGCTTCACCATGACCCTGCCCGGTATTGCCGGTATTATCCTTTCCATTGGCATGGGCGTGGACGCAAATATTATTACCGCATCCAGAATCAAAGAGGAACTGTGGGCGGGCAAAACGCTTGACGGAGCTATCCAGAAGGGTGACGACAACAGCTTCTGGGCGATTTTCGACGGCAATATCACCGTTATTATCGTTGCTCTGATTCTGATGGGCGTTTTCGGACCGACGAACATTCTTTCCATGATCTTTGGCCCGTCGACCACCGGTTCCATTTATTCCTTCGGTTATACTCTGCTCATTGGTATTGTCGGCAACTTCGTGTTCGGCGTAACGGCGACCCGCCTGATGACAAAGTCCCTTTCCGGGTTTAAGTTCGCACGCAGCAAATGGTTATATGGAGGTGCCGCAAAATGAAAACCTTTCACATCAAATTTTTTGAAAACAGGAAAATCTTTTTCGGTATTTCCATTGGAATCATGGCGATCGGTCTGATTTTCAATATCATTTTCGGCACCCAGCTCGACATTCAGTTTACCGGCGGCGCGGTCATCAAATATTCCTACACCGGAAAGATTGTACAGGAGGATGTAGAGAAAATTGTTCAGGACGCCACTCAGAAGGACGTTACCGTCCGTATCCTTGAAGATGTAAAATCCGCCGACGGCTCTGAAGCAAAAAACAACGTTTCCATTTCCTTTGCGGGAACGGATTCCATTTCCATTGACAGCCAGCAGGCAATTGCCAAAGCGCTTGCAGCGAAATACCCGAACGCGGGCTTCCAGGTTGTCGAATCAAGCTCTATCAACCCGTCCATGGGGCGCAGCTTCTTTGCGAAATGTATCGCCGCGGTTGCGATTGCCTCCCTGCTGCTGATTCTTTATGTCGCACTCAGATTTAAGAAAATCGGCGGTATGTCCGCAGGCGTTATGGCGATTATCGCCCTTTTACATGACGTTATCATGGTTTACTTTACCTTCATTATCTTCAGGATGCCGCTCAATGACAGCTTTATCGCCGTTGTTCTGACTATTTTGGGATATTCTCTGAACGATACCATCATCATTTACGACCGTATCAGAGAAAACCGCAGGCTGCTTGGGCCGAAGACTCCGTACTCAGCCCTGGTCAATACCAGCATCAACCAGACCTTTACCCGTTCCCTCTATACCGCCGCATGCACATTTTCATCCATTGCGACAGTGTATGTGGTCGGCGCTGTTTATGGTCTGAGCAGTGTAACTACGTTTGCTCTGCCGATGATGGTCGGCGTTGTCACCGGCTGTTATTCCTCTGTCTGCATTGCCGGCCCGATGTATGTCATGTGGCAGAACCACAAGGCTGCAAAAAGGGCGCAGGCAAACGCTTAAGGCTTTTGTGCGGGTGAAAACCGTTATTTGAATCCATGCCACCGGTCTGTCCGGCTGACCTTTTTCTGTGGTCGCCGGCAGTCATCGGTGGCTTTTTTGTTGTCATGCATGGGAACCGTGGCCGCTTTGATGTGATAGGATGCAGATAAATATTGAATATTTTTTATCAAAATGATACAATAAGAAATTATGGGGCAGGTGTAGTGCGTGAGTATAAAAAAGTGGCAGGTTTTTCCTTGTGACGGCCAGTCTGTGCAGAAAATATCGAAAGAAACAGGAATTCCCGAGCTTCTGGCGGTTTTGCTGCAGGCAAGGGGAATAACGGAGCCGGAGCACATCCGGGAGCTGTTTCAGTCCGAACTGACTTTTTCCGATCCGTTTTTAATGGCCGATATGCGTCAGGCGGCCGACCGTATTTTAAGCGCTGTGGACGGATTTGAAAAAATAGCCGTTTACGGGGATTACGACGCCGACGGGGTAACCTCTACCGCAATGCTGTATTCCTATCTGGAATCCTGCGGAGCAAATGTGCTGTATTATATCCCGGAGCGTGAAGGGGAAGGCTACGGCCTCAACAGCAATGCGATCAAAACACTGCATGAGCAGCAGGTCAGCCTGATTGTTACGGTTGACAACGGGATATCGTCGATCGAAGAAGTCGATTATGCGAACAGCCTTTCCATGGACGTTGTTATTACGGATCACCACCGGCCGCGCGCGGAGCTGCCGCGTGCCTGTGCCGTTGTGGACCCTTACCGGGCCGACTGCAAAAGTCCGTATAAAGATTTTTCCGGTGTCGGAGTTGCCTTTAAGCTGATTATGGCTCTGGAAGGGGAAGACTGTGATATAACGGCTCTTCTCGATAATTACGCCGATCTTGTCGCGATCGGGACGATCGGCGATATTGTTCCGCTGACGGGAGAAAACCGCAGCTTTGTCAAAGAGGGGCTCAGGATGATTTCACGCACCGACCGGATCGGCCTTCGCTCTTTGCTGGAGCAGGCGGGGATGGAAGGGCGGAAACTGACCTCCGGAAATATTGCCTTTACCATTGTGCCGCGCATCAACGCGACGGGGCGGATCGGTTCGCCCGACAGAGCGGTCCGTCTGCTGCTGACCGAATATCCGGACGAAGCGGGTGAGCTTTCCTGCGATATCAATGACGAAAATGAATACCGTCGCCAAATTGAAAGAGAAATATATGAAAAGGCACTGCAGCAGTTAAAGGAACAGCCGCAGAGGCTTTATGACCGCGTTTTGGTCATCGAGGGCGAAAACTGGCACCATGGCGTCATCGGAATTGTTTCTTCCAGAATTACCGAGCAGTTTGGAAAACCAAGCATCATCATTTCCTATTCCGGCGAAGAAGCCAGGGGTTCCGGCAGAAGTATTGAGGGATTTTCCCTCTTTGAAGCGGTGCGTTCCTGTGACAGACTGCTTACCCGCTATGGCGGGCACCCGATGGCGGCTGGCCTGACGTTGCCGACGGAAAACATCTCCGCGTTCCGTAAAACGATCAATGCTTACGCCGCTTCCTTGGACGGCCCAATGCCGGTTCCCATTCTGAAAATCGACTGCCTTTTAAAACCGCAGCAGCTGACGCTGGATATTCCCGAATATGTACGGGCGCTGGAACCGTTCGGGATGGGGAATCCGTCGCCGCTTTTCGGTTTGTATCATATGACATTGTCCGACATCACGCCGGTCGGCGGTGGAAAGCATCTGCGCGTTACCGTGACGCAGGGTACCGCCGCTGTACGCTGCATGAAATTCGGCACTACGCTGGAGCAGTTTCCGTATTCTCCCGGCGATCTGCTTGACCTTGCGGTCACGCTGGAAGCACGGGAATACAACGGAAAGAATACGCTTTCCATTTATATCAAAGACCTGAAACGCTCCGATGTGGATTTGGACGGGGTCATTGCCGGGTTTGCGCTCTATGAGAAATCCAAAAGAGAAGAACCGTTGTCGCAGGAAGAGCTTTCCGGCCTGATACCGAACCGGAACGAGTTTGCCACCGTTTACCGCGCGGTGCGTGCGGGAAACGGCTTTTCCGGGGAAGCGGAAATCCTTTTGGCGAAAATCGGTTCCGCACAGATCGGCCTTGGAAAGCTTCTGACGGCACTGGACGTCCTTGCTGAGCATCATCTGATTAAGATGGAGAAATCCGGCAATATCTGCACGGTAGAAATGATACATACGGAAAAGAAAGTGGACTTGTTCCGTTCCAACATACTGAATCATTTATATTCTCTGGGAAAGGCGGGTGAATCCTATGGCGTGGCCGCTAATGACGTATGATCGTTTGGTCGCTTTAATCAAGGAAAGTGAACATGAATATGACATGGACGTGATAGACCGCGCCTATCAGCTCGCGGTAAAATCCCATGAGGAGCAGAAACGCCTTTCCGGCGCGCCTTATATTTCCCATCCTGTCGCGGTCGCTTGCATCCTGGTGGAACTGGGCATGGATACCGAATCCGTTGCAGCCGGCCTTCTGCATGATGTTGTGGAGGATACGCCGGTCAATCTGGAGCAGCTGAAAAAGAGCTTTGGGGCGGAAATTGCCAACCTGACCGACGGTGTAACAAAGCTCGGCCGTATTCCGTACTCTTCCCGGGAGGAACAGCAGGCGGAGAACCTGCGCAAAATGCTGATCGCCATGGCGGAAGATATCCGGGTCATCATTATTAAGCTTGCCGACCGCCTGCACAATATGCGCACGATTGAATTCATGCCGCCGCAGAAGCAGCGCGACAAGGCGCTGGAAAATATGGAGGTTTACGCGCCGATTGCACACCGTCTGGGCATCCGGGCCGTGAAAGAGGAGCTGGAAGACCTTTCCCTCCGATGTCTGGACCCCGTGGCCTATGAGGAGATTGAAAGCAGCCTCGAGCTGCGCAGCAGTGAGCGCAAAGCCTTTATTGAACGGACAAAAAAGTGTATTTTTGAACGCGTGTCGCCGCTGATTCCCAACGTTTATCTGGAAGGAAGAGTCAAGAGCATCAACGGGATTTTCCGGAAGACATTTATCCAGGGACGCTCCATGGATGAAATATACGATATCTACGCCGTGCGTGTCATCGTCGATACGGTAAACGACTGCTACAATGTTTTGGGCGTTATTCACGACATGTACCGTCCGATTCCGAACCGGTTCAAGGATTATATCTCTACCCCGAAGCCGAATTTGTACCAGTCCCTGCACACGACGGTGATCGGGAAGGACGGAATCCCGTTCGAGGTGCAGATCAGAACGTGGGAAATGCACCATACCGCGGAATACGGAATCGCGGCTCACTGGAAATACAAGCTCGGTCTTGGCGGTAAGAGCGGCGATTCACTGGAGCAGCGTCTTGCCTGGATCCGTCAGATGCTGGACAGCCAGAAGGACAGCGAGGACGCGACCGACCTGGTGCGCACCATCAAATCGGATCTGGCCCCGGAAGAAGTCTTTGTCTTTACGCCGAGGGGCGATGTCATTAATCTGCCGTCCGGCTCCACCGTGATTGACTTTGCCTATGCCATCCACAGCGCCGTCGGCAACCGGATGATCGGCGCAAAGGTGGACAAGCGGATTGTGCCGATTGATTACAAAGTAAAAACCGGGCAGATCATTGAGATCCTGACCTCCAAAGAAACCCGCGGACCCAGCCGCGACTGGCTGAAAATCGTCAAAACAAGCGAGGCCCGCAATAAAATACGCGCCTGGTTTAAACGCGAGAAACGCGATGAGAACATCATCGAAGGCAAAGCGGAGCTGGAACGCGAATTCAGAAGGAACGGCATTGAAATGAGCGAGTCCGAGCTTGCCGCCATTCTGGAAAAAATCGGCGCCAAACAGAACTGCGCCACGGCGGACGATGTATACTCCGCCATTGGCTATGGCGGAATCCAGCTTTGGAAGATCATGCCCAAGATCAAAGAAGACTATATGAAGGACAAGCGTCCGCCTGCGGCCCTGCCGGCACAGCCGCCTGCCAAACAGACGCCGAAGAAGCCGGTGGGCGGCGTTACGGTCGACGGGATGGACAACTGCCTGATCAAGTTTTCGCGCTGCTGCAACCCCCTGCCCGGGGATGACATCATCGGCTTTATTACCCGGGGCTTCGGCGTTTCCATCCACAAGCGCACCTGTTCCAATGTTCCGCAGAACCTGCAGGACACGCCCGAGCCGGAAAGATGGATCAAGGCTCACTGGACGGGCGAAGTCAAGGAAGAATTTAAATCCACGCTGGAAATTGTGGCGAACGACCGCTCCGGCCTGCTTGCCGACGTGACCCAGCAGCTTTTCAATATGCACATCTTTATTCACTCGCTCAATTCCAGAGAAACAAAGGACGGCAGCGCCGTGATTTCCGCTACCATTACCATCAACGGTCTGGAGCACCTGAACAGCATCATTAACCGTCTCAATAATATTGAGGGGATTATTTCTATCAAACGTTCTTAAGAGCTGACCGGACGGCTGAACTGCCGGCAATTATGAGGATACAGGAGGTCTTAAAGCCAGATATGAAAGTAAATAGAATCACCGGCGGGCCGCTGCCCACCAACTGCTATATTCTGACAGATGACGAAACCGGCCTGTCGGCGGTAATCGATCCGGGTTTTGAGGACCCGAGACTGACAAAGGCGGTTCTTGCCGCGGGCAAGGAGAATATCAAAGCCATTTTGTTAACTCACGGGCATTTTGATCATATTATGGGGGTAAGTTCTTTAAAACGGCTGACGGGCGCCAAAATCTATATCTATTCCGACGATATGCTGTTTACCGCTGACAATTCCCTGAATTTGTCCACCATGGTCACCCCGCTGGGAGCGGAGCCTTTTACGGCGGATGTCTCGCTGAACGACGGCGATAGGATAGAGCTTGGCAGCCTGAAAATCCGTGTGATGCATACGCCCGGACATACGATCGGCAGCTGCTGCTATCTTGTGGGAGACGCTATTTTTTCAGGCGATACGCTGATGAAATGCAGCTGCGGCAGGACGGACTTCCCGACCGGGAGCTACCCGCAGATGATGGATTCCCTGAAAAAGCTTGAGAATCTCGAGGGAGACTATCATGTTTACCCGGGGCACGAATGGGAAACGACGCTGGAATACGAAAGAAAAAACAATCCGTATATGGGGAACGGCGTCTTATGATCCTGATGATCGACGGACACTCGTTCCATTACGAAATGGAAAATCTCTGCCGCGTCTTTTTTCCTTATCAAAAAATCAAAGTGGTTTCCGAATTGCCCGCTGATGAGCAGGACGACTGGCTCGTTTATACCGGGCTGAAGGCCTTGCCGGAAGGATTGCGGATTTCCGTGCGCGTGAAGCTCGGTTCCTACGAGGGCGAAGACTCGGATACGCTTGCTTTATCGGGAGATGTCCAGCAGAAGGACAGCGAGCGCCGTATGGCGGTTATGCTGTTCCGCCTTCTGACACAATACTGCGGCTTTACCCCGAAGTGGGGAATCCTGACGGGAGTCAGGCCGGTAAAGCTGCTGCGCCGCCTGATTGCCGAAAAAGGGGAACAGGAAGGGCTGGATTATTTTCGGAACGAGCTTCTTGTTTCCGGCGCTAAAACGGAATTAAGCCTTTTGACCATGCGCGGCGAAGAAAAGATTCTGGCACAGTCCAGACCGGAATCCTTCAGCCTGTATGTTTCCATCCCTTTCTGCCCGACGCGCTGCTCT
Source organism: Caproiciproducens sp. CPB-2 (assembly GCF_036287215.1). Lineage (NCBI taxonomy): Bacteria > Bacillati > Bacillota > Clostridia > Eubacteriales > Acutalibacteraceae > Caproiciproducens > Caproiciproducens sp. CPB-2. The sequence continues at coordinate 1,895,450 of NZ_CP142860.1, read as the reverse complement.
TACTGCTCCTTCGTTTCGTCGTCGGTGGAAAAGACGGCAAAGCTGATTCCGCAGTACCTGACTCTCCTTTGCGAAGAAATCCGTCATACCGCGAAAGTAGCCTCCGGCCTGAAGCTGCGGCTGGAGTCCGTTTACATCGGCGGAGGAACGCCCACGACCCTGTCCGCGCAGCAGATGGAGGTCCTTCTGGCCGCCATCCGCGACAGCTTTGACCTCTCTGCCTGCCGTGAGTTTACTGTGGAAGCGGGCAGGCCGGACACCATTGCCGGCGATAAGCTGGACGCGATGAAAAGGCGCGGGGTTACGCGCATCAGCATCAATCCACAGACGCTGAACGACGAAGTGCTCAAAGCAATCGGCCGCCGCCATACGACCGCGCAGACCCTTTCGGCTTTCGCGCTGGCGCGTGAACACGGCTTCGGCAATATCAATATGGATCTGATTACGGGACTGCCGCAGGACACGGTGGAGAGCTTTATGTCCACTTTGGATGAAGTGATCCGCCTTGCCCCGGAAAGCGTTACGGTCCACACGCTTGCCCTGAAGCGTTCGGCCAGGATTTTTCAGGAGGGAAGCGAGCCTTTTGTAAGCGGCGCACAGGCGTCGGAAATGCTGGATTACGCCGACAGCCGGCTGCTTTCGCACGGGTATTTGCCGTATTATCTTTACCGGCAGAGCCGGATGGTGGGCAATCTGGAAAATACCGGATGGGCGAGGCCCGGCTTTGAAAGCCCGTACAATGTTGTGATTATGGAGGAATCCCAGACGATTCTCGCCTGCGGCGCGGGCGCCGCGAGCAAAATCAAAGACCCGTACTCGGGCGGACTTACCCGCATTTTTAACTTTAAATATCCCTATGAATATATCAATCGCTTTGAGGAAATGATTATTAGAAAAGATCAGGTGAAAACTGTTTATGAGCAATTTTGTGGAGTATCAGAACGAGCTCAGTAAGATCAACGCCGCGGCGTCCACGCAGCCGGAAGCTTTTGTTATGCGGACGGAAGAGGCCTATCACCAGAGCATCCGAAATATAGCCAGAAGCATTGCCGGGCAAAAACGGAACTGCCGGCTGATTATGCTTTCCGGCCCGTCCAGCAGCGGAAAAACAACCACCTCAAATCTTTTGAAAAACGCGTTTCAGTCGGTCGGAATCGGCTCCACCATCATCTCTCTGGATGATTTCTACCGCGGGGAGCGGCAGGCTCCGGTGCTTGAAAACGGGCAGCACGATTATGAATCCGTGGACGCGCTGGATGTTCCCGACATTGAAAGATGCCTTCTTTCCCTGATCGAGAACCGTCACTGCACGATGCCGGTTTTCAATTTTGAAATCCATATGCCGTATCCGCACAGGCGCCAGGTGTCTCTGCGGGAGCACGACATTGCCATTGTGGAAGGAATCCACGCGCTGAATCCGGTTTTTATCGACAAGCTGCCCCAGGAGGGCGTATGCAAAATCTATATCAGTGTGAAGCAGGGAATTCACGAAGGAAGCAAGCAGTTGTTTGACGCGAATGAAATGAGGCTGGTGCGAAGGATCGTAAGGGATTACAATTTCCGGGGCGCTAAGCCGGTGCGGACGTTGGAAATGTGGCCGACGGTGATGGATGGGGAGAGGAAATACATTAAACCCTACCGCAGCGACGCCGATTATACCATCAATTCGCTGCACACCTATGAAACCTGTGTGCTGGCCAATCAGGCCGTCCCCCTTCTGAAGACCGTTCCCGCCGATTGCGGGCAGTACCCTTTGACGGAAAAACTCGTCGAAAGCCTTGAGAAGTTTACTCCGATCAACAGCGAATTCGTGCCCCGGGATTCCATTATCCGCGAGTTCATCGGCGGCGGGATCTATTGATGAATTTTATTGCATTTCCTCTTCCGTTGGAATATAATTTTAGTAAGAAAATCTAATTAAAGGAGTGTGCTATTATGGGACTGTTTGAAGATGTCGTTGTCAACGCGAAGTCCGCGGTGAATGTTGTCGGGAAAAAAGCGGGTCAGTTTGTCGATATCTCTAAGCTTAGAATAAACGCTGCCGATCTGAACAATGAAATTTCAAAGCACTTTGAATCGCTTGGCAGGACGGTTTATGAAGCCAAAAAGACCGATAACGACTCGTCTGACCTTGTCAGTGAATGCATTACCGCAATAGATGATTTATATGAGCAGCTTGACGCTGTCAATGAGCAGCTGGTCGCCATGCGCGCCAGAATGGTTTGCAAGAACTGCGGTGAGGAAAATCCGCAGAACGCGGATTACTGCAGTAAATGCGGCCATAAGCTTTCGGATGACTGAGATCGTTCGGCATTTATTAAAGAGAGGGGCGTAGTACCCCTCTTTTTCAATGTCTGGAATAATGTTCATAATATTTTAACTTATTTAGTATACTATTTACCATGAGAAGATGTGTGCAATGGTAATTCCTCTTTTCTTCTGCCCTGACCGTGGAAAGAGGCGTTTGCAGTTTATAGATAAAAAATTATGTGATTACTTTGGAATGGATGTGTCGCAATGGAAAACAAAAGGACCGCGGCCGTTGGCAAACAGAGCTTTTTACACGGCGCTTTAATCCTGATGGTAGCGATTGCTCTGGTAAAGATTATCGGAGCACTGTTTAAAATTCCGCTCGCCTGGATACTGACGCCCGTTGGAAACGGCTATTTTGGAAATGCGTATTCTCTGTATTTCCCGATTTTCAGCCTTGCCACGGCGGGTTTCCCAATCGCCATCTCCCGGCTTGTGTCGGAAAACTCCGCCCGAGGCCGGTACCGTGACATCCGACAGATCCATACAGTTTCCATAAAGATTTTCCTGTTTCTCGGCATTGTCGCTTTTTCCATTATGTTTTTCGGGGCAAAGCCCTATGTTTCCTACGCGGTCGGAAACAACCCGCAAAACGCTCTTCCCGCGATTTACGCCCTTGCTCCGGCGATCCTCTTCAACAGCCTGATGGCGATCTACCGGGGATACTATGAGGGCCTTCGCAACATGTATCCCACCGCGATCTCCGAAATCGTGGAAGCGCTTTGCAAGCTGATTTTCGGCCTTGCCATTGCGTCGATGATTATTCAGTCCGGATTGAAGGAATTCGCGGCGAGCGGCACGGTTTACGGCGTGAAAATGGCTTCGGCGGAATACGCGAAGATCGCCACGCTCCCTTACGCGGCCGCGGGGGCGATTTTCGGCGTTACCATCGGTTCCGTTTTCGGTTTTCTCTATCTTTTTCTTTACCATAAAAGGCACGGCGACGGGATCACAAAGGAGATGCTTCGCGCGTCCCCCCGTCCGCTGCCCATGAAACATACGACCGTCCGCCTGATTAAAACGGCCATTCCGATTGCGCTGGGTTCGCTTGCGGTCAATCTTTCCACTTTTATCGACAGCACGTTCCTGCAGAAGCGCATCAACGATATCATGTCGGAGCATTCCCAGGTGCTGATCGGCATGTACGCGAACGTGATGCCCGACTCCGTCGTCAAGCTCAACAATGTACCTACTTTTCTGTTTGGCTGCTTTTCCAACGCATCAACCCTGTTTATGTTGGTGCCCGCTATTACGCAGGCGTTCGGCGTCAGCGCTCTTCCGAACGTCACGGAAGCCTGGACGGGCGGAAATCCTAAAAAAATTAAGCGAAGCATTGAATCGGTTCTTCGAATTGTGGCAATGCTAACCATACCGGCGGGATTGGGGCTTTCCGTACTCTCCACGCCGATCGCGACCTTGCTGTACGGTTCTCAGAACGCACCCACGGTTATCGGCAGAATTCTGGTCCTGCTGGGTCTTGGCGCGATTTTCGCGGCGATGAGCACGCCGATCAACAGCATGCTTCAGGCGGTGGGCCGGGTGGATCTTCCCGTAAAGCTGTTGGCTGTCGGCCTGGCGATTAAGCTTGTTTTAAACTACACGCTGGTCGGAATTCCCGAAATCAACGTGATGGGCGCGGGGACCGGGACTCTGGTGTGCTATATTTTCATTATGGTTTTCGCCCTGTTCTTCCTTTGCCGGGAAGCAAGGATCACGATCAACTTTGTGAGCATATTCCTGAAGCCGCTGCTGGCTTCCGTCATCTGCGTATCGGCCGCGTTTTTTATTCAGAAGGCGGGCGCGATGCTCGGACTGGGAAAGATTGCGACCCTGCTGGCCATCGCCGCCGCGGGCGTGATTTATGTGATCTGCATGCTGTGGTTTAAGGCTCTGAATACGAACGATGTGCTTATGCTTCCAAAAGGACAAAAAATTGTGAAAATACTTGAAAAACATAATTGGATAAGGTAAAATGATAGCAGTTTATCCGATACTTTCTTTCACAGGAGATATTTGTTTTGGATTTTCAGTTCAAGGAAAAATACAGCATGCAGGATTTGCTGGAAATCATGGCGATTCTCCGTTCTCCGGAGGGCTGTCCATGGGACAGGGAACAGACACATCAAAGTATCAGGAATTGTTTTATTGAGGAGACTTATGAAGCTGTTGAGGCAATTGACAATGAGGATACGGAGCTTTTAAAGGAAGAACTGGGCGACGTCCTTCTTCAGGTGCTGTTTCATTCTCAGCTTGAAAAGGAAAGCGGCCGTTTTGACTTTTCTGATGTGGTGGACGGGATTGCCCAAAAGATGATTATTCGCCATCCCCATGTTTTTGGCAGCACGGTCATCAACAGTTCCGACGAGGTTCTTGTCAACTGGGACGCGATCAAAAAGGAAACCAAAAAACAGGCAACCCAGACGGAAGTTCTGCAAAGCGTTTCAAAAGCCTTGCCCGCTTTGATGCGAAGCGCCAAGGTGCAGCATAAGGCCGCAAAGGTCGGGTTTGACTGGCCCGATATTTCCGGCGCGCTTGATAAGGTTGCGGAAGAAACCTGTGAATTAAAGGAAGCGATAGACAATGGAAGCTGGGAAGACCGCATGGAAGAGTTGGGCGACCTTTTATTCTCTGTCGTGAATGTTTCGCGGTTTTTAAAAGTGGAGCCTGAGCAGGCCTTAAGCTTTTCCTGTGATAAATTCATCTCGCGCTTTCAGAAAATGGAACAGCTTGCAAAGGAACGCGGGGCCGATATGGCTTCTTTGTCGCTGGAACAGCTTGATTCTCTTTGGAATGAAGCTAAGACAAATTAATCATTCTCAGCTTTCTGCTGTTGAATAATAAAAAAACGGAGGTCAAATATTATGAACAAAACAGAATTAATTGCTGCTGTTGCTGAAAAGGCAGGTATGTCCAAAAAAGATGCCGATAATGCTGTCAATGCAATGATTGACACAATCGTTAAAGCTGTTTCCGAAGATGAAAAAGTCCAGATTGTTGGTTTTGGTACATTTGAAGTACGCAGCCGCAGTGAGAGACAGGGCCGTGACCCGAGAACAAATTCTCCCATCACCATTCCCGCTTCCAAAGTTCCTGCTTTCAAGGCAGGCAAAGCATTTAAGGACGCTACAGCTAAATAAAATAGAACGGTTCTCATAAAAGGCTGTAACAGACTATGACGTTACAGCCTTTTATTTATTCAGAAGGGGTTTATACTATGCGATTGGATAAATATCTGAAAATATCCCGTATCATTAAGCGCCGCACCATCGCGAACGAAGCCTGCGACGCCGGGCGGGTGCTTGTGAACGGAAAACCGGCCAGAGCCTCCTACGACGTGAAGGTAGACGATATTCTGGAGCTGCAGCTCGGTTCGCGCGGCGTAAAGGCGCAGGTGCTCAGCGTAAACGAATACGCGAAAAAGGAAGAGGCCGCGGAAATGTACCGCGTTCTGTCGGACGGACCCGCGAACCTTTAAGTATATGTCCCTCCGTTTATGCATACAAATTGGTATGAATGAATAGGAGGGTCTTGAAATGGCTGAAGAAAAAAAGTCTGTGAAGGTACCGCACAGCCTGATCCTTGAAAACCGTCGCGCATTGACCGCCACCGGCGTTTCCAATGTTGACAGCTTTGACGAACAGACCATTGTCGCCTACACCGACCTGGGCCAGCTGATTATTAAGGGGACAAAGCTGCAGATTAATAAATTGAATATTGAAACCGGCGAACTGACCTTGACCGGCGATATCAGCGCCATGTCCTATGTTGAAAATCAGCTTTCAGGCGGCTTTTTCTCGAGGCTGTTTAAATAGGGGAGTGAGGTTATTTGAATTTATCTCTCACTGCCCAGCTTCAGGGGTTTGTCATTGCCATTGCTGCCGGTGTATTCCTGGGCGCGTATTATGATATTTTCCGCATCTTTCGCACCGTATTTCAATCGGAACGCCGCGCCGTGTTTTTTCAGGATCTGTTCTATATGGTTACGGCGGCGTTTGTTACCTTCCTGCTTGCCCTGGGTGTCAATTACGGAGAAGTAAGGTTTTATATTCTGGCGGGGGAAGGAATCGGCTGGTGCCTGTATTATTTGACGGTAGGTACGGTAACCTACCGTGTGTTTCGTTTTATAGCGGGAATCGTCCGAAAATTCGTCATTGTTCCTGTTAAGAAATTACTTGCTAAAATATCTCATTTGCTTCTCTCTGTTCTGAAGAAAATTGGTAAGAATACAAAAATAGTCGCATCAAATCTGAAAAAACGCTTGAAACATCACCGTGAAATAGTGTATAATCATTTCAAAGCAAAGCCTGAGGGAAAAAAGAAAAAGAAGCGGAAAAAGACAGCAAAGCTTAGGAGGCGCCGCTGAGTTATGAAGGTTATCAAGAAAAAAAAGCAAAAGGGCAGTTTTTTGCTGCGTACGGCTATCTTTGCTTTTGCAATCTATACGATTGTTGCGCTTGTTAATCAACAGGTTCAGATCAGCCAGAAACGCCAGGAACTTGCGGCCGTTAAGCAGAAGATCGTTATCCAGCAGGTAGAAAACGAGGACATAAAACATGCCCTGGGTACAGGCGCAAACGGGAACAGCGATTATATTGAACGCGTTGCGCGTGAAAGCCTGAACTTTGCCAAGCCGGGAGAACGTGTTTTTGTTAATATTGCGGGGAATTAATCGCTCTATTATTAAGGAGGAAATCACTTACATATGCAGCTTGAGGTAGGAACGATCCTGGAAGGAAAAGTTACGGGCATTACAAAATTCGGCGCTTTTGTAGAATTGCCGGGCGGCAAAACCGGTATGGTGCATATTTCGGAAGTCGCACCCACCTTTGTTAAGGAAATACGCGACTTTGTGACTGAGAACCAAATGGTGAAGGTCAAGGTAATGAGCATCAGCGAGGACGGGAAAGTCAGCCTTTCCATGAAAAAGGCCATTCCGCCCGCACCGCGGAGCAATGCTCCCGCCCCCCGCGTATCCAGACCGGGAAACTACGAGTGGCAGGGCAGAAAAAGCGAAGCGACAAGCTTTGAGGATATGATGTCCAAGTTCAAGCAGACAAGTGATGAAAAGATGTCGGATCTGAAAAGATGTGTAGAGTCAAAGCGCGGTGGCTTTTCCAAACATGGCGGTTCCGGCCAGTCGAAATAATTTCAGCGGAGTGCACGCACTCCGCTTTTTTGTTGGAGGAAAAACAATGCTGATGATTCATGCAAAAATTTATACGATGGCGGGCAAAGTAATAGAGGACGGCTGGGTCCGTACAAAAGGCGATAAAATCGATTCTTTGGGCTCCGGTTCCGTACGGCCCGGACAGGATGAGCAGGTCCTCGACGTTCGGGGAGCCGGGGTTTATCCGGGCTTTGTGGACGCGCACACGCATGTCGGCATGTGGGAGGACGGCCTTACTTTTGAGGGGGACGACGGAAACGAGGAAACAGATCCCGTTACGCCGCAGCTGCGCGCCATTGACGCGGTGAATCCCATCGACCGCTGCTTCAGCGAAGGCCTTGCCGCCGGCGTTACGACGGTTGTGACCGGCCCCGGCAGCGCCAACCCGGTCGGCGGCCAGCTCGCCGCGATCAAGACCTGCGGGGGACGGATCGACGACATGCTTGTAAAAGCTCCTGTCGCCATTAAAATGGCGCTGGGGGAGAATCCGAAATCCGTGTATCACGGCAAAAATCTTGCCCCCTCCACAAGGATGGCGACAGCCGCCCTGATTCGCGAGGAGCTTTTCAAGGCGCAGCGGTATCAGAAGGATCTGGAGCGCTCGGAGACCGACGAGGACTTTGACGCGCCCGAGTTCGATATGAAGTCCGAGGCGCTGCTTCCCGCCCTCAGGGGCGAAATAGAGGTGCATTTCCACGCGCACCGCGCCGACGATATTTTTACCGCCATCCGCATTGCCAAAGAATTTCACCTGAATTACGTGATTGTCCACGGCACGGAGGGGCACCTGATTGCGGACGCGCTGGCAAAGGACGGCGTACGGGTGCTGGCCGGTCCCTTCCTTTGCGACCGCTCCAAGCCGGAGCTGAAAAATTTAACGCCGCAAAACCCGGGAATTCTCGCAAATGCGGGCATCCTTACCGCGATTATCAGCGATCATCCCGTCGTCCCGCTGCAGTATCTTCCGACCTGTGCGGCGCTTGCCGTGCGCGAGGGAATGCGCTATGAGGACGCTTTGAAGGCGATTACCATCAACCCGGCGAAAATCTGCGGAATCGACGGCAGGGTGGGTTCGATTGAACCCGGAAAAGACGCGGATATGGTCGTCTTTGACGGGAATCCGCTCGAAATGACCTCCAAACCGAAATATGTGATTGCCAACGGAAAAATCATTCAATGAGGGAACGCGTATGAGAGAGATTGATGTTTCACAGATCACCGAAGCGATTAAAAAGCTTTTTATTGACGCGAACCGCGTTTTGCCGGAGGACCTTGAAAACTGTATCTCCGCCGCTTCGGAGAAGGAGACGTCCCCGATCGGCAAGGCCGTTCTGTGCGATCTGTGCGAAAATATGAATGCCGCGCGGGAGCTCGAAATCCCCATCTGTCAGGACACGGGCATGGCTGTGGTTTTTGTTGAAATCGGGCAGGAGGTTCACCTGACCGGCGGTTCGTTTGAGGACGCCGTCAACGAAGGGGTGCGCCAGGGATATCTCGAAGGCCGGCTGCGCTGTTCGGTGTCTGCGGACCCTATCCGCAGGGGGAATACGGGGGACAATACGCCCGCCGTCATCCATCTGCGCCTGGTTCCCGGGGACAAGCTTGCGATTACCGCGGCTCCGAAAGGGTTCGGCAGCGAAAATATGAGCCGGATCAAAATGTTTACCCCGTCCGCAAGCACAGACGATATCGTCGGATTTGTCGCGGAAACGGTTCGGATTGCGGGCGGGAACCCGTGCCCGCCGGTTGTTTTGGGAGTGGGCATCGGCGGCGATTTTGAAAAATGCGCGCTGTTGGCAAAACAGGCGCTCTGCCGCCCGGTTTCGCAGCGGAATTCCGACCCGTTTTACGCCGGGCTGGAGCAGCGGATGCTTGAAAGAGTCAATGAGTTGAACGTCGGCCCGCAGGGCTTTGGCGGGCTTACGACGGCTCTTGCGGTGAATATCGAGCAGTTTCCCACTCACATTGCCGGGCTGCCGGTAGCGGTCAACGTAGGCTGCCATGTGACCCGCCACAAGAAAATTACCATTTAAATTTTCTGACGCTTTTATTTGCCGTATGATTATGGTATATTATAGGTAGTCGATATTCTTTTTTAAGAATAGAAAAAGGAGATGTTCCTATGAAAATTGCTGTTACTGGCAGGAAGGTCAATCTGCGGGATAATTTTAAGGAGTTGGCTGCAAAGAAGCTGTCGCGCTTTGACAGAATTTTCGATGAAGACGCGCAGGCCAATGTGATGGTGACGCTGGAGAGGAACCGCCAGACGGTTGAAATTACGATTAAATCGCGGGGAATGATTTATCGCGCGGAAGCAACGGACTTTGAGATGAACGACGCGCTGGATCAGGTGATCAGCGCGCTGGGCAGGCAAATCCGTAAAAATAAGACAAGGCTTGAGAAAGAAATCCATTCTGCCGCCCTCGACCAGTATGTACAGAATTATCTGCATACGGACGAAGAAGACGACAGCGAATATAAGATCGTGCGTACCAAGCATTTCTTTGTAAAACCTCTCAGTACGGAGGAAGCGATTCTTCAGATGAACCTGCTCGGCCATCAGTTTTTTATGTTCCGCGACGAACAGAGCGGAGAAATCAATGTGGTTTATAAGCGCAAGGACGGAAATTACGGATTATTGGAGCCGGATACGGAATAATAAAATATTCGCACCCGCACTGTTTTGGTGATAAAACACGGTGCCTGATAGAGAATAGTTTTCTATAACGATTGGGGCTGCGTACTGTCGCAGCCCCATATTTTAATTTTGGAGTGGAATTATGGATCATTTTAAATTGGTATGCCCCTGCCTTCTTGGGGTGGAAGGCCTTGTGGCGGAGGAACTGCGTGCAATGGACGCGAAAAATGTGGAGCCCCAGAACGGGCGGGTCGTTTTTGACGGCTCCGACGAAATGCTTGTCCGTGCAAATCTCTGGTCGCGTTACGGGGAACGCGTGCTCGTGCAGATGGGGAATTTTCGGGCGCTCAGCTTTGAGGAGCTTTTTCAGGGGGTAAAGGCCATGCCGTGGGAGCGGTGGATCGGGAAAAACGACCGCTTCCCGGTTAAGGGACGCAGCTTGAATTCCAAGCTGTCCAGTGTTCCCGACTGCCAGTCCATCATCAAGAAAGCGATTGTGGAGCGTTTAAAGCAAAAGTACCATGTCGGCTGGTTCGAGGAGACGGGAACGCTTTTTCAGGTCCAGTTCCTGATCATGAAGGATCAGGCCAGCATTATGATCGATACCTCCGGAGAGGGGCTTCACAAGCGGGGATACCGCGCAAGCTCCACGGAAGCGCCGATTAAGGAGACGCTTGCCGCCTGTATGGTACATCTTTCCCGCGTGCGGCACGACGCGAATTTTATCGATCCGTTCTGTGGTTCCGGCACTCTTCTGATCGAGGCCGCCATGTACGCGCTGAATATCGCGCCGGGTTTGCAGCGTCATTTTTCCGCCGAACGCTGGGACTGTATCGATAAGAGCCTTTGGCAGAAGGAAAAGGTACGCGCGCAGAGTGTGGTCCTGCGCGACGCTCCGTTTACCGCTCACGGCTACGATATTGACGGCGCGGCGGTCACGCTCACGCTTGAGAACGCGAAAAAAGCCGGGGTTATCTCCCAGATTCATGCGGAAAAACGGGGGATAGAGGATTTCACGCCGGTGGGCGAATACGGCTGCGTGATCTGTAACCCGCCCTATGGGGAGCGCCTTTTGGACATGCGTCAGGCGGAAGAGCTTTACAGGACCATGGGAAGTGTCTTTGAACGCAGGCATGGATGGAGCTACTCGATTATCAGCCCGGACGAGACCTTTGAAGATTGTTTCGGCCGCAAGGCCGACCGGCGCAGAAAGCTTTACAACGGCATGATTAAATGCCAATACTACATGTATTTTAAATAACATTCCTCAAATCATTTCAGCTGGAGGCTATCATGCGGTATGTATTTATTGTGAATCCCGTCGCCGGTAAAAAGAATGCTTATGATACCGTTTTTCCTGCTATCCGCGAATATCTGGACGCGAGCGGAATCGAATTCTCCTGCTATCTCACCGAGAGGCCGAAGCACGCCACAGAGCTTGCGGAAACAGAGAGCGGGAAAGGGGACCCGGTCCGGATTTACGCCATCGGAGGAGACGGGACGCTGAGCGAGACGGCGGCCGGCGCCATCGGGAGAAAAAATGCCGAGGTGGGAATTTTTCCATGCGGTTCCGGCAATGACTATATCAAAACCTTTGGGAAGCCCGCAGACTTTTTATCCTTGAAAAAGCAGTTGAAAGGGCACTCCCGCCCCGTGGATATGATTCACTCCAACGGGCAGTATTCCATTAACCTTTGCTCCGTGGGACTGGACGCCAGGGTCGCTTTTGAAATGGTGAAATTCAAGGACATTCCCTTTATCAGCGGGCCCATGGCCTATAATCTGGCTCTTGCAAAAGTACTGGTCGGCAGGCTGGGCGAACCGCTGGAGATTCTGATCGACGGCGGCGCAAGGTTTAACGGCACTTACCTGTTTGCTCTGGCCGGCAGCGGAAAGTATTACGGCGGGGGCTTTTGCGGCGCGCCGCAGGCTGTTCCGGACGACGGGCTGCTGGATTTTGTGCTGATCAAAAAGCCGCCCGTGTATCAGATTCCGCCGCTGATTAAAATATACAAGAACGGCGGGCACCTGGAATCCGAGAAATTCAAAAGCCTACTGACCTTTTGCCGGGGAAAGAAAATGGAAATCACAGCGCCGAATCTGGCCGTCGCCAATTTTGACGGCGAATGCGCCACAATCAGAAATCTTCGTTTTGAGGTGGTTCCGAACGCGGTTAATTTTATTGTGCCGGTTTAAAAATCCAAAAAATTCACAATAATTGTAAATAATTTATGAAATTGCATTTTTTTAGAAAAAAGCACTTGATTTTCCGAACATAAGTATATAAAATATATCTTAGCACTCTGGGGATATGAGTGCTAAAACAAATCAATTATTTGAAGGAGGACATATTATGACTATTAAACCATTGGCAGACAGAATTTTAATTAAGATGGAAGAAGCCGAGGAGACCACGAAGAGCGGGATTCTTCTTGCCGGCTCCGCAAAGGAAAAGCCGCAGATTGCGGATGTGATCGAGGCAGGACCCGGTGGCGTCGTGGACGGCAAAGAAATTAAAATGTATGTGAAAAAAGGCGACAGAGTCATAACAAGCAAGTATTCCGGAACCGAAATCAAGATCGACGGTGAGGAATTTACCATCGTACGCCAGAGCGATATTCTTGCAGTCGTAGAGTAATTGACAGACATCATAAATTGATATTGGAGGAAATAAACAATGGCTAAACAGATTATTTACGGCGAGGATGCCAGAAAAGCGCTTTTAAGCGGTATTAATCAGCTTGCTGATACAGTGAAAATCACCCTTGGCCCGAAGGGCAGGAACGTCGTTCTCGACAAAAAATTCGGCGCTCCCCTCATTACCAACGACGGTGTCACCATTGCCAAAGAGATCGAGCTGGAAGACGCTTTTGAAAATATGGGCGCTCAGCTTGTTAAGGAAGTCGCGACAAAGACAAACGACGTTGCCGGCGACGGTACCACCACGGCGACTCTGCTTGCGCAGGCCATTATCCGCGAGGGCATGAAAAACGTAACCGCGGGCGCCAATCCGATGGAGGTCCGCAAAGGCGTACAGAAGGCCGTTGACGCTGCCGTAAAATCTCTGGCGGATCATTCCAAAAAGGTTTCCGGTTCCGAGGATATCGCCCGTGTTGCAACGATTTCCGCTTCCAGTGATTTTATCGGCAAGCTGATTTCCGAAGCAATGGAGAAAGTGACCTCCGACGGGGTCATTACGGTGGAAGAATCCAAAACGGCCGAGACATACTCCGAGGTCGTAGAAGGCATGATGTTCGACCGCGGCTATATTACCCCTTATATGGTAACAGACACGGAAAAAATGGAAGCCGTTATTGATGATGCATATATTTTGATTACGGACAAGAAGATTTCCAATATCCAGGAAATTCTTCCGCTTCTGGAAAAGATCGTACAGTCCGGCAAGAAGCTGGTCATTATTGCAGAGGACATCGAGGGCGAGGCTCTCACCACCCTGATCCTGAATAAACTGCGCGGCACCTTTACCTGTGTCGGTGTAAAGGCTCCGGGCTTTGGCGACAGAAGAAAAGACATGCTTCGCGATATCGCCGTTCTGACAGGCGGTCAGGTTATTTCCGAAGAGCTGGGACTGGAGCTCAAGGAGACCACGATTGAGCAGCTCGGCCGTGCGCGCCAGGTGAAGGTGGACAAAGAGAACACCATTATTGTCGACGGTTCCGGCAATAAGGATGAGATCAAAGCAAGGGTATCCCAGATCCGTTCCCAGATCGGGACCACAACCTCCGACTTCGACCGCGAGAAGCTGCAGGAGCGTCTTGCCAAGCTTTCCGGCGGAGTAGCCGTTATCAAAGTCGGCGCGGCAACCGAAGTGGAAATGAAAGAGCAGAAGCTCCGCATTGAAGACGCTCTTGCCGCAACAAAGGCTGCTGTGGAAGAAGGTATCGTAGCGGGCGGCGGCGTTGCTCTGCTGAACACCTACAAGGCTGTGGAAAAGGTTGTTGTGGACAGCGAAGGCGACGCAAAGACCGGCGCCAAGATCATCCTGAAAGTCCTTGAGGAGCCGATCCGCCAGATCGCCGCGAACGCGGGCCTTGAAGGCTCTGTGATTGTGGAACACATCAAGAATGCCGACAAGGTCGACTACGGCTTCAACGCTCTTACCGAGGAGTACGGCGATATGATTTCCTTCGGTATTGTGGATCCGACCAAGGTAACGCGTTCCGCACTGCAGAACGCGGCTTCCGTAGCGGCCATGGTGCTCACCACGGAATCCCTGGTAACGGATAAGAAGGAACCTGCTCCGGCTCCCGCCATGCCGGCGGACCCGGGCATGGGCGGCATGTATTAATCGTAAATAACAGCATTTCAAAAAGACGGACGCTTTTTTGGCGCCCGTCTTTTCTTTATTAGCCCACGGACCGGCCAGGCGAGAGCCGGCCCGGCTTACTCAGCCCCAACCCGGGCCGGGGGGATGGACTTATCCGCCCGGTAAAAAACGGGCCAAAACCGTCTTTTTTGACGATTTGGCGTTGTTGTTTTCATATTGGAATTGTGGTAAGATAAATGCAACACCGGAAGGAGTGAAAACATGGAGACATATTTGCCTTACTTTTGGCTCGCGGTGATTATTGTCGCGGCAGTCGTCGAAGGCTCTACCGCTCAGCTGGTTTCCATCTGGTTTGTTGCAGGCGGGGTCGGCGCCCTGATTGCAAACCTCTGCGGAGCCGAGCTTTGGACCCAAACGGTGGTGTTTGTGGTGGTAACCGCCGTTACGCTGGTGAGCACCAGACCGTTGGTAAAAAAACTGATGAATTTCAAGAAAGAAGAGACCAATGCGGATCGCTATATTGGAAAGGACGGCATTGTGATTGCCGAAATTAACAATACCCTGGGCGAAGGACAGGTGAATGTTCTGGGCAGCGTCTGGACGGCGCGGAGCGAAGACGGTTCGGTCATAAAAATCGGAGAACATGTACTCATCAAAGCAATCGAAGGGGTTAAACTGATTGTAACGGTACATAATGGAATGAAGGAGGAAGAATAGAATGGGAATCAATCTGGCAGCTATCTTTCTGGTTGCGCTTGCAATTATTGTTCTTATTATCTTAATCAGCAATATCAAGGTCGTGCCTCAGGCGCACGTGTATGTGGTGGAACGTCTCGGCGCTTATAACAGCACCTGGACGACCGGCCTTCACTTTAAAATCCCGTTTATCGACAAAATCTCAAAAAGGGTTTCTTTAAAGGAACAGGTCATTGATTTCCCGCCGCAGCCCGTTATCACAAAGGATAACGTCACCATGCAGATCGACACCGTCGTGTATTTTCAGGTTTCCGACGCGAAGCTCTATGCCTACGGTGTGGAGCGGCCGATTTCCGCGATCGAAAACCTGTCCGCCACCACGCTGAGAAACATTATCGGCGATCTGGAGCTGGACCATACGTTGACCTCCCGCGACGTCATCAATACGAAAATCCGCACGATCCTTGACGAGGCAACCGATGCGTGGGGCATCAAAGTCAACCGCGTGGAACTGAAAAACATCATTCCGCCGAGGGAGATTCAGGAGTCCATGGAGAAGCAGATGAAGGCTGAGCGTGAGCGCCGTGCCCAGATTCTGACCGCGGAAGGTGAAAAGCGCAGCGCCATCCTGATTGCGGAAGGCGAAAAGGAATCCGCGATTCTGCGCGCGGATGCGGAAAAGGAGACAAAAATCCGTGAGGCGCAGGGCGAAGCGCAGGCGATCATGCTGGTACAGCAGGCCTATGCGGACAGTATCAAGCTTCTGAACGAGGCTAATCCGGGCGACAGCGTCATTGCGCTCAAGAGTCTGGAAGCGTTTGAAAAGGCCGCGGACGGAAAAGCCATGAAGATTATTATTCCGTCCAACATCCAGTCTTTTGCGGGCCTTGCCACATCTCTGAAGGAACTGGTGGCGAGTGATGCCGGCGCCGCTGCAGAATAAGCCGGGTCATACTATACAAATTACAATACGGTAAGCCGCCCTGCGCGTGATAACTGTACAAAAAAAATTTTTGGCTGATTCAGCTATTGAATTTATTGTCGGAATCACCTACAATAGATACATTATGTGTTGTCGGAGGGAAATGCAATGACAGTATCTTCCGTTCGTAGGTTAATGGGAACTGGAATTGTTTACTGTCAAGCTGCGCCAATATTCCGGATGTTATAATGGCTTCAGGCTGTGCCATCTCATGGTGCAGCCTGTTTTTTATTGCTCCGGACCGACGGAAACAGGAGAGTGTAATGATGGCAGATAAAAAAGTAGCGATCATCATGGGAAGCGACAGTGATTTCCCGGTCGTCTCGGCTGCTGTGAAGCGGCTGAAAGCGTTTGGAATCCCGATGGAAGTTCATGTGATGTCCGCGCACAGAACGCCGCAGGCGGCTGCGGGATTTTCCCGTTCCGCCGCTGAGAACGGATTCGGGGTAATCATTGCGGCGGCGGGGAAAGCGGCGCATCTGGCGGGCGTGCTTGCCGCGCACACCACCCTGCCGGTCATCGGCATTCCGGTCAAGTCCTCCACTCTTGACGGGCTTGACGCCCTCTTGGCGACGGTGCAGATGCCGAGCGGGATTCCGGTTGCCACCGTGGCGATTGACGGCGCGGATAACGCCGCGATTCTTGCGGCGCAGATGCTGGCCCTTTCGGACGAAACGCTGGCCGCAAAGCTGCGGGAAATGAAACAGGCAATGGCGGAGGGTGTTGCGAAGAAAGATGAGGCGCTGCAGGCGAAGGTTCAGGAACTGTGAGAAAATATTGGGAGGATCGGACATGAAAAGTTTCAGCGAAAGTTATAAAGCGGCCGGAGTCGACGTTACCGCCGGATATAAAGCGGTCGAATTGATGAAGAACCATGTGGCCCGCACCAAAATACCGGGCGTGGTTTCGGGAATCGGCGGCTTCGGCGGGTTGTTCCAGCCGGATTTTTCCGGGATGAAGACGCCGGTTTTTGTAAGCGGCACGGACGGCGTGGGCACAAAGCTGAAAATCGCTTTTTTAATGGACAAGCATGACACGATCGGGATCGACTGTGTGGCAATGTGCGTCAACGACGTCGTTTGCTGCGGGGCAACGCCGCTCTTTTTCCTGGATTATCTCGCGGTAGGGAAAAACTATCCGGAAAAGATTGCGCAGATCGTATCGGGCGTCGCGGACGGCTGCGTGCAGTCCGGCTGCGCGCTGGTCGGCGGGGAAACGGCGGAAATGCCCGGCTTTTATCCTATGGATGAATACGACCTGGCGGGTTTCTCCGTCGGGATGGTCGACAGGGACCGCATCATCGACGGGTCCAAAATTAAGATTGGCGACGCAATCGTCGGGCTGCAGTCATCCGGCGTTCATTCCAACGGCTTTTCTCTGGTGCGTAAAATCTTCAATATCAGCGAGAAAAATATCAATATGCAGATCAATGAATTTGGCCATACCCTTGGGGAAGAGCTTCTGACCCCGACTAAAATTTATGTGAAGCCGGTTCTGGCGCTGATGGAAAAGGTCGGCATCAAAGCGGTTTCCCACATTACGGGCGGCGGATTCTTTGAAAATATCCCGCGTATGCTCAAGCCCGGCACGACGGCTGAAATCGAGCTGGCCTCCCTGCCGAAGCTGCCGGTTTTTTCCATGATGCAGAGGCAGGGAAATATCCCGGAGCGCGAAATGTACAACACCTTCAACATGGGGATCGGCATGTGCATGGTTGTTTCCAAAGAGCATGCCAATACCGCGGTCGCCGAACTGAATTCCATGGGCGAGCACGCCTATGTGATCGGAAGCGTGGTTTCCGGCGGGGAAGGTGTCATCCTATGCTGAACATCGCTGTTCTGGTTTCCGGCGGCGGAACAAATCTGCAGGCGCTGATTGACGCCCGGAACCGGTCCGAGCTCAGCGGCGGAAAGCTTGCGCTTGTCATCTCCGGCAGGGCGGATGCTTTTGCCTTGCAGCGCGCGGAAAAGGCGGGCATTCCTACGGAAATCCTGCTCCGAAAGAGCTTTGCGGCGCAGGAGGACTACGACCGTTCCCTTCTGGAAATCCTGAGCCGGTACGAAATCGATCTGGTCGTCCTTGCGGGCTTTATGACCATTATCAGTGAAAAGGTTGTCCGGCACTATGAAAACAGAATTATCAATGTCCATCCGGCTTTGATTCCTTCCTTCTGCGGAGAAGGCTTCTATGGGCTGAAGGTCCATGAGGCTGCGCTTGCGAAGGGAGTCAGGGTAACGGGGGCGACCGTGCATTTTGTCAACGAGGTCTGCGACGGCGGGCCGATTATTCTGCAAAAGGCGGTGGAGGTTCTGCCGGGCGATACGCCGGAAATCCTCCAGCGCAGGGTGATGGAGCAGGCGGAATGGAAGCTGCTGCCCAAAGCGGTTTCGCTGTTCTGCGAAGGCAGGATTGAAGTGGCTGACGGAAGAACCGTCATTAAGGAGGACTGAGCATGGAAATACAGAATATCGAAAGCAATCTGGCATCCAACAGGTACCCGGGGCGCGGAATCATTCTCGGCAGGAGCGAGGACGGTCAAAACGCCGTGATCGCCTATTTTATCATGGGGCGCAGTGAAAACAGCCGCAACCGCGTTTTTGTGGAGGACGGCGAAGGAATCCGCACACAGGCGTTCGACCCGGAAAAGCTGAGCGACCCTTCGCTGATTATCTATTCGCCGGTCAGGGTTTTCGGCGGGACCACCATTGTGACAAACGGGGACCAGACCGATACGGTCTATGAATTTTTAGAGGCGGGAAAAACCTTTGAGTCCGCTCTGCGCACGCGTACCTTTGAACCGGACGGGCCGAATTTTACGCCCCGTGTTTCCGGTATCGTGGAAGCGGACGGAAGCTACCGGCTGTCCATTCTGAAAAGCGCAAACGGAAATCCGGTCTCTGCACAGCGCTTTTTCTATGAATATTCCTCGCCGGTCAGCGGGGAAGGGCATTTTATCCATACTTACCGGGGGGACGGCAATCCGCTTCCTTCCTTTGAGGGCGAGCCGACGCCGGTCGAAATTTCCGGTGAGATTGACCGCTTTACGCAGAAGCTCTGGAAAAGCCTGTTTGAGGAGAACAAAGTCTCCCTGTTTACCCGTTTCGTCAACTTGAAAACCGGGCTGACGGAAACCAGAATCATCAATAAAAATCACGATTAACAGGAGGGCGCTGAAATGTCAAATGAACTACCTTTAAAATACGGCTGCAATCCGAATCAGAAGCCGTCGCGCATTTTCATGCAGGATGGCGGCGAACTGCCGATCGAGGTGCTGAACGGAAAGCCGGGCTATATCAATTTTCTGGACGCCTTCAACAGCTGGCAGCTGGTCAAAGAGCTGAAGGCCGCCGTGGGGCTTCCCGCCGCCGCCTCTTTTAAGCATGTCAGCCCCGCGGGCGCCGCGGTCGCGTGCGAGCTTTCCGACACGCTGAAAAAGATTTATTTTGTTGACGATCTTGCGCTTTCTCCGCTGGCCAGCGCATATGCCATGGCCAGGGGGGCGGACAGAATGTCTTCCTACGGCGACTGGATCGCCCTGTCCGACATCTGCGACAGGGAAACGGCGACCTTGATCGCGCGCGAGGTTTCGGACGGGATCATTGCTCCGGGCTATACGGAAGAAGCGCTTGCCATTTTGAAATCCAAGCGCAAGGGCGGCTACAACATTGTCTCGATTCAGCCGGACTACAGGCCCGCTCCTGTCGAGCATAAGGACGTTTTCGGCATTACGTTTGAGCAGGGCAGAAATGAAATCCTGATCGACAATGACATGCTTTCCAATGTCATAACGGAAAATCGGGAAATTCCCGAAAGTGCGAAGCGCGATCTGCTGATTTCCCTGATCACCCTGAAATACACGCAGTCCAACTCCGTCTGCTACGCCAAAGGCGGGCAGGTGATCGGTGTAGGCGCGGGGCAGCAGTCCCGCATTCACTGCACCCGGCTGGCGGGAAATAAGGCGGACACCTGGTATTTACGCCAGCACCCAAAGGTGCTTGGGTTAAAATTTAAGGAAGGAATCCGCCGCCCCGACCGCGACAATACCATTGATGTGTATCTTTCCGACGATTACATGGACGTTCTGGCGGACGGAATTTGGGAGAACTTCTTTGCACAGAAGCCAGAAGCGCTTACCCGTGAGGAAAAACGTGCCTGGCTGGATACGTTGACGGATGTCGCGCTGGGTTCGGACGCCTTTTTCCCGTTCGGGGACAATATTGAGCGCGCTCACAAAAGCGGCGTAAAATATATCGCGCAGCCGGGCGGTTCCATCCGCGACGACAATGTCATTGATACCTGCAACAAATATGGAATCGCCATGGCCTTTACCGGCATCAGGCTGTTCCACCATTAATAAGACGTAGGAGCGGATAATATGAAGATACTGGTCATCGGCGGGGGAGGCCGCGAGCATACCATTGTGCGCAAAATCAAGGAAAGCCCAAAGGTGGAGAAGGTTTATTGCGCTCCCGGCAACGGCGGAATTTCACGGGACGCCGAGTGTGTGGATATCCCGGTAACGGATATCGACGGAGTGGTCCGGTTTGCAAAGGAGAACCGGATCGGTCTGGTCTTTGTCGCTCCCGACGATCCGCTTGCCGCCGGGATGGTGGACGCGCTGGAATCGGCGGGAATCCGTGCGTTCGGCCCTCGCGCCAACGCGGCTGTGATTGAAAGCAGCAAGGTGTTCTCCAAGGATTTAATGAAAAAATACCATATTCCCACCGCGGAATATGAGGTCTTTGACGACCCGCATGCCGCGATAGAATATATCCGGGCAAATAACCAATATCCCATCGTTATCAAAGCGGACGGCCTTGCGCTGGGAAAGGGCGTGATCATAGCCGCCGATGACCACGAGGCGCACGCCGCGGTAAAAACCATCATGGAGGATAAGGTGTTCGGCGCCTCCGGCAACCGGGTGGTGGTGGAGGAATTTATCACCGGGCCGGAAGTTTCGGTTCTGGCGTTCACGGACGGAAAATGCCTGAAACCGATGGTTTCCTCCAAAGACCACAAGCGCGCGCTGGACGGGGACAAGGGCCTGAATACCGGCGGAATGGGCACGATCAGCCCGAACCCGTATTACTCCGAAGAAATGGCGGAGCTGTGCATGAAAACCATCTTCCTGCCGACCGTAGAGGCGATGAACCGGGAAGGCAGGACGTTCAAGGGATGCCTGTATTTCGGTCTGATGCTGACGAAGGACGGGCCGAAGGTGATCGAATACAATTCCCGTTTCGGCGATCCGGAAACACAGGTGGTCCTGCCACGGCTGAAAACCGATTTCGTAGAGATTCTGGAGGCTGTCGTCGACGATCGGCTGGACTCCCAGCCGATCGAATGGAGCCAGGAAGCCTGTGCCTGTGTCGTGATGGCTTCCGGCGGATATCCCGGAAGCTATGCCAAAGGGCTCGAAATTTCCGGCCTTGACGATTACGGCCAGGTGGAGGGCGCCACCGTCTACCACGCGGGAACGCTGTACCGGGACCGTCGGTTCTACACCAACGGCGGCCGCGTGCTGGGGGTCACCGCGCTGGGCGGCACTTTGGACGAGGCACTTGAAAAGGCTTATGCCTGCGTCGGCAAAATCCGGTTTGAGGGCGCTCATTACCGGCGGGATATCGGAAAATAGGCACAAAAAAGACGATACGGAATTTTCCGTATCGTCTTTTATTATATGATCTATTCTGCAAGCGCCCTGGTCAGCCAGGCGTCCGCAATATCCATTGCAAGGTAAAGCCCGGGCTTTTCACTGGATTTTACAATCTGTTTGCGTGAGCGGATGTTCTGATCCGTATACATCAGCTGTATGGTGACCCGGTCCGCAACGTCAAGATCCTGAACCTTTTTTTTGCTCTTTATTTCAAGCTTTACAACGTATTTATCCTGCATGCTTCCGTAATAAATCACATCACCACAGCGCACCAACGGCTTGCCCTTGTAGGTAGGGAACTGAGGTGTGCTTTCGTCTGCATCATTCATTCGTGTGTCGTCCTCCTTCTGTTCAATTCATAAGTGCTTCTGTAACAGTGCGTGATTTACTCACCCAAATAGGATTTCAACAATACCTGCAGCAATTCATCGCGGTCGATTCTGCGAATCAGGCTGCGGGCGTTATTGTGTGTCGTGATATAAGTCGGATCCTCGGAAAGAATGTAGCCGACAATCTGGCTGATGGGATTGTATCCCTTTTCTTTCAAAGCATCATACACCAGGGTGAGTGTTTTTTTAATATCCTCTTCACGGTCGGTGCCGAGCGAAAAGGTCATCGTTTTATCAAGCATGGAAACACCTCCGATACTGACATCATACAACATACATACAATAATTTCAAGAACTAATTTGCGAACAGAAGCCTATGAACGTAAAATAGCACCGGCCTTTTCAAGTTCCTTCATGACTTTTTTCATCGTTCCGGCAATGCGCTCATCCGTCAGCGTGCTGTCTGCAGAACGCAGGGTAATGCTGAACGCAACGCTCTTCTTGCTGGAATCGATTTGCTCTCCTTTATAAACGTCAAAGAGCTTGATTTTTTCCAGCAGATTTCCAGCGCCGCGGATAATTGCCTTTTCAAGCGTCAGCACGGGAGTGCCGTCGTCGCAGAGAAGAGCGAGGTCGCGGGTCACGGCGGGGAATTTCGGAAGGGGAGTATACGTTTTTTCGGATTTCGCGTACTCATACATCTTGTCCGCATCCAGCGAAAAGCAGTAAACCCTGTCGCTGATGCCGTAATTTTCAGCGACCTTCGGATGGATTTCCCCGATCACGCCCAGGCGTTTTCCGTCAATGCTCAGCACGGCGCAGCGCCCAGGGTGATAGCTGGGCTCTTCGGAAGAAGCCTCGATTTCCCAGCCGTATACGCAAAGTTTTTCCAAAATCTGCTCAGCCATTCCTTTCGCCGTAAAGTAATCGGCGTGATTGCCGTACATCCCGACGACCAGATTGGTTTTTTCAATCGGCAGTTTGTCCTCCGAAGTCGGGATATACTCGCTGGCAAGCTCGAACAGGCACGCGTCCGCATTCCTGTTGTTATAGTTGCGCGAAAGGACTTCCAGCATGGAGGGAAGGGCCGTGGTACGCATGATGCTGGTATCCTCGCCAAGCGGATTGGAAATAGTGATGGATTTGCGCAGCGGGGAGCTGGCCGGCATTAAGATTTTATCGTAGTATTTCGGGCTGATGAACGAATACGTCATGATCTCGCTGGCGCCCAGCGCGAGCATGGTGTCGTTGATAGTGCGCTCGAATTTTTGCCTTGCGGAATATTTCCCCTGTGCGCCGCCGCCCAGCGCAGTGCCCGGAATCTTATTGTAACCGTAAAATCTTGCGATTTCTTCGGCAATGTCGGCTTTGTGCTGCAAATCGGGGCGGAAGGTCGGCGCCAGAATATCGTCGCCGTCGAATTCGCAATCCAGCTTGCTCAGGATCGCTTTCATCTCATCCTCGGTCAGCTGAATATCCAGGAAGCGGTTGATCCAGTCCGCGTCCAGATGGATTCTGGTGCGTTCGCCGGAGGAGTGGTCGTCAACAATCCTGTCGTCAAGCACGTCGCCGGCGTCCAGCAGCTCCACCAGTTCACAGGCGCGCTCCAGCGCGGGAAGGCAGTTGTTGGGGTCCAAGCCCTTTTCATAGCGGGAGGACGCGTCGGTTCTCATGCCCTGATCCCTGGCGGTCGTGCGCACGGAAACGCCGTTGAAGCATGCCGACTCAAACACAATCGTGGTGGTGTCGTCGACGATTCCGCTGTATTCGCCGCCCATCACTCCGGCGATGGCAATCGGCTTATGGGCGTCCGCGATCACCAGATTCTTCGCGGTCAGCTTATGGTCGACGCCGTCCAGCGTGGTGATGGTTTCCCCGTCCTGCGCGCGGCGCACTCGAATTTTGCCCTCGTCAATAAAACGCAGGTCAAAGGAGTGCATCGGCTGGCCGTATTCAAGCATGACATAGTTTGTGATATCGACGATGTTGTTGATCGGGCGCACGCCCATGGCGCGCAGCCTTTCGCGCATCCAGCGCGGGGAGGGCTTCACGCGGACGTTCTTGACCACGCGGGCCGAGTAAATGGAGCATAAATCCGGAGCCTCTACCTTTACGTCGAGCATCCCCTTACAGGAGCCGTGCCCCGCCTTTACGGCCGGCGTGTGTATGCTGAAGGGCTTGTGGAAGGTCGCCGCCGCTTCCCGGGCAAGGCCGATCACGGAAAAGCAGTCCGGTCTGTTGGATGTAATTTCAAATTCGACTTTTGTGTCGTCGAACCCAATCGCCTTGCACACAGGTTCGCCAAGCGCGCAGTCCTCCTGTATCACGAAAATGCCGTCTTCAATCGCGTAGGGAAAGTCGTGCTTTGTCAGCCCCAGCTCGCTGAGGGAACAGAGCATTCCGTTGCTTTCCACGCCGCGAAGCTTGCCCTTTTTGATTTTTTTGCTGCCGGGCAGAAGAGAATTGTCCATTGCGACCGGCACCAGGTCGCCGACCTTTAAATTCTGCGCACCGGTAACGATTTGAATCGGTTCCCCGGAACCGGTGTCGATCTTGGTAATCCATAAATGGTCGGAGTCCGGATGCTTTTCCAGAGAAAGCACCTTCCCGATGATTACGTTTTCAATTTCACTGCCTTCGGTCTCCCAGCCTTCGACCTTGGAGCCGCTCATGGTCATCGCTTCTGTAAAATCGCGGATCGGCATATCGTCAAGCGTTACGAATTCTTTTAACCATCTCATTGAAAGATTCATTGTTCTGCATCCCCCTTAAAATTGCTTCAGGAATCTGACGTCGTTTTCATAAAACAGGCGCAGATCGTCAATGCTGTATTTCCTCATGACTACGCGTTCCAGGCCCATGCCCAGCGCAAAGCCGCTGTAGACTTCCGGGTCGATCCCGCAGTTGGAAAGCACCTTCGGGTGTACCATGCCGCAGCCGAGGATTTCAATCCAGCCTTCGCCCTTGCAGAGGCGGCAGCCTTCGCCGTGACAGTTGAAGCACTGTACATCCACTTCGGCGGAAGGTTCGGTAAAGGGGAAGTGGTGCGGCCGGAACCGTACTACGGAGTCCTCGCCGTACATACGCTTTACAAAGGTTTCAAGAGTTCCCTTCAAATCTGCAAAGGTAATTCCCTTGTCAACCACCAGGCCCTCAATCTGATGGAACAGAGGGGAGTGCGTGGCGTCAACCGCGTCTGAACGGTAAACCCTGCCGGGGGAAATGATGCGGATCGGCGGCTTCTGCTTTTCCATGACCCTTACCTGCACCGGCGAGGTCTGTGTACGCAGCAGAATGTTGTCGTTGATATAGAAAGTATCCTGGGTATCCCTTGCGGGGTGATCCTTCGGAATGTTCAGCGCCTCAAAGTTATAATAGTCGTATTCGACCTCCGGCCCCTCAACAATCTCAAAGCCCATACCGACAAAAATTTCCTTGATCGCGTCCAGCTCAATGCTCAGGGGATGCTTTGCGCCAAGCTCCCGGCGGACGCCCGGCAGCGTAACGTCGATTTTCTCTTTTTCAAGTCTTTTTTGGGTTTCTTCTTCTTTCAGTTCCGCGGCGCGCCTGACCAGATCGGCTTCAATAAAAGCGCGGACCTCATTGGCCAGCTGGCCGATTTTGGGGCGCTCTTCCGCGGAGAGGCCGCCCATCTGTTTTAAAATGGAGGTCAGTTCTCCCTTTTTTCCCAAATATTTAATACGCAGATTTTCGAGTATCTGCTGTCCTTTCGCCTCATCCAATTCGCGCATTGCTTTTTCGCGGATTGCTTCCAGCTCCTGCTTCATAGCGTTATCATCCTTTCCATTCTTTCAGACATGAATCAGCAATAAAAAACGCCTCCGCCCCGGCAAGGGACGAAGACGAAAGCTCCGTGGTACCACCCTAATTGATTACTCGCCGGCCTTTAACGGTGCCTGCCGTCGCAGCCTACTGAAAAGGTTCAGCCGCGCCACTCCAAAGGGAACTTCGCCTTTTAAGGCTTACAGGCATGCTTTCAGCCGCTGACATGCCCTCTCTGAATAAGCGGAGAAAAAGGTTACTTCCTTTATCCTTGTGTTAATACTACATAATATAACACCTTAACACGTCAATTGCAAGCGGGATCTTTCTTTTACGGGCAGGTTCCCGTGGAATTCCGTATAATCAGCTCCGGTTTCAGCAGAACTTTGCTGATGCTTACGCCGCCGATCAGTTCCTCCAGCATCATGAAGGCGCTTTTGCCGATCGCGACCCTGTCCTGCCGGACTGTGGTCAGGGTGGGGGTCAGGTGCTGTGCGATCGGCAGATCGTCAAAGCCGATCACGCTCATATCCAAGGGCACACATTTTCCCAGACGGTTCAGTTCGGCAATCACGCCCGCCGCAATCAGGTCGCTTGCGCAGACAATGGCGGTCGCCCCGTTTTTCATAAAGGAACCGACATAATCTTTGGCGCATTCCGGAACATAGTAGCCGTTGGCAATTAAATTAGGATTGACTTTCAGTGAATAATGTTCCATGCTTTGAATAAAGGCCTGATGGCGTTCATTGGTCACCAGACTGTTTTTGGAACCGTTCAGCAAGGCAATGTTTTTATGGCCGTATTCGTAAAGATGCCTGACCGCGAGGTCGATGCCGTTATACCCGTCGGTGCCGACGTAGCCCACGTGCTTATTGGGGATGCAATTGTCCAGTAAAACCGTTGGAACCGACGTTTTGTACAGTTGGTTGATGTAGTCGTCATGCAGCGCGAATCCCAGCAAAAACGAACCGCTGTATCCGTGTTTCAGCATATAGGAATCATACTTTTCCTGAGTCTGCATGTTCAGGTTTGTGGGAATGACCGTTACGTCGCAATGATGTCTGGCAGCACTTAGTTTAAACCCTACGACAATTTCATAGCCAAACTGGTCAATGTTTTCATATTCCATGTTTTCGACCAGGATGCAGACCTTGCGTTTGCCGAGCTTTTGCACTTTTTTGGAAGCGTATCCCATTTCTACAGCGGTGTCCAGCACCAGCTGGCGCATCTCCTCGCTGATATCGTTTGCTCCATTCAAGCCTTTTGATACGGTGCTGACAGCAATTCCAAGCTTTTCTGCAATGTCTTTAATCGTAGCCATAGAAATCCCTCTTTTCCTGTTCAACCACAGTATATACTGTGGCCGCGCATTATTTCAAGAGTTATATTTTCAAATTGGAAAATATATGAAACAAATTTTTTATAAAATAAGATAAAAATTTGAGACTTTGAGATAATTTTACGAAAAATTACGAAAAATATTTTTGTTTATAGGTTTATTTATCATTTTTGATTGAACAAATGTCCCGAAATATTGTGCTTAAAAATAGAAAATACTTACAGAAGAGTTCCTTTTTTCATATTGACATTCCGAAAATCCTTTGATATTATATTGTCATATTTTCGTGATTTTTCGTAGCGGGGTGGATGAAATTGCCAGTTAGAAATCAACTTGTCCGCGGTTCAGGTATTTTACTCCCAATCAGCAGCCTGCCTTCCGATTACGGAATCGGGACGTTTGGCAGTCAGGCATTTCGGTTTATCGACTTTTTGAAGGATGCCGGACAGAAATACTGGCAGGTGCTTCCCATCGGCCCTACCAGCTATGGAGACAGCCCTTATCAGTCCTTTTCCGCTTTTGCGGGAAACCCGTATTTTATCGATCTGGACATCCTGATGGAAGAAGGGCTTTTGAAGCACGGTGAAGCGTGCTCTTTTTTCTGGGGCGGCAAGGAGGAGAGCGTGGATTATGCCGCGCTTTTTCAGTCCAGGTTTGCGGTGCTTCGCACGGCTTTCTCCAGAAGCAGGCACGCAGACACTGCGGAGTATGGGCAGTTCTGTGAAGAAAATGCATACTGGCTGGAAGATTATTGCCTGTATATGGCTTTGAAGTTTGAATTTGAAAATAAAGAGTGGCTGCTCTGGCCCGAGGACATCCGCTTCCGCCGTCCGGCGGCCGTACAGCGGTATTCGGAAAAGCTGAGGGCGGAAATGGATTTCTGGAAATTCTGCCAGTTTGCATTTTACAGGCAGTGGAACCGGGTAAAAGCCTATGCGAATCAGCGCGGAATCCGGGTGATCGGGGACATTCCGATTTATGCCGCCCTTGACAGCGCGGATGTCTGGGCAAACAGTGAGCTTTTTCAGCTGGATTCCCGCCGCATGCCGACGAAGGTCGCCGGGGTTCCGCCCGATCTTTTTTCGAAAGAAGGACAGCTCTGGGGGAATCCCTTATATGACTGGGATGCCATGGAACATGATCATTTTGACTGGTGGAAAAAACGGATGAAATTTTCCGCAAAGAGATATGACGTCATCCGGATTGACCATTTTATCGGTATTGTCCGGTATTATGCCATTCCCGCGGGAGAAACGACGGCGGTCAGCGGCAGCTGGCAGCCCGGTCCGGGGCGCAAACTGACGGACGCGATAAACGGTTCCATCGGAAAAGCGCAGGTGATTGCGGAGGATCTGGGTGTTGTTGTTCCCCAGGTGAAAAAGCTTCTGAAAATCAACGGATATCCCGGGATGAAAGTCCTGCAGTTCGCGTTTGACGGGAATCCGAAAAATCAGCATCTCCCAATGTACTATACAAGCAATACGGTGGTTTACGGGGGAACGCACGATAACGACACGCTGGTTGAATTTTTCAGCACGATGCCGGCAAAAAATGTCAGGTATGCAAAAGAATACCTCAATGTCAAAAGAAGAAAAGACCTGCCGGGGGCTGTTCTTCGCGCCGCCTATGCCAGCGTGGCCGATACGGTGATTTTTCAGGCGCAGGATATCCTGTTTCTGCCTGGCTGGGCCAGGATGAATTATCCCTCCACGGTAGGGTCCAACTGGCGGTGGAGGCTGAAAAAGGGTCAGCTTACCGACGGAATTTCAAAAGAACTCTGCAGCTTGGCGAGGATTTACGGCAGATAGGTCTCTGTACTTTAAGGAGTGGATTTTATGAACACATTTAAGAACGATGTGATAACCCTTTTGGAATTGGAAAGCGGTAAAACGATCCATCAGGCGGATGTTCTGGAACTGTATCATGCGGTTTCGAAGGCGGCGATGAAGCAGGTGAAGTCCAAATGGGAAGCGCCGGACGCAGGTAAAAAGGCCTGCTATTTTTCAGCCGAATTTTTAACAGGACGGCTCATTTACAGCAATTTACAGAATTTAGGGCTTCTGAACCAGCTTTCCGAGCTGTTTCATGAAAATAATATAGACGTAGCTGTTTTTGAAGAGATCGAAGACGCGGCGCTCGGAAACGGAGGGCTTGGCAGGCTCGCCGCCTGCTTTTTAGATTCGGCCGCCACACAGGGGATTGCCCTGAACGGTTACGGAATCCGGTACAGGTACGGCCTTTTCAGGCAGAATTTTGAAAACGGATTCCAGAAAGAAACCGTGGACGACTGGCAGCAGTTCGGCGACCCGTGGTCCCAGCGCAGAGAAGAGGACAAAGTAGAGGTCAGGTTCAAAAACCAGACGGTCTATGCGGTTCCCTACGACACGCCCGTCATCGGGTACGGAGCGAACACAGTGAACACCCTGCGTCTTTGGCAGGCGGAGCCGGTAGTTCCGTTTCATTTTCAGCTGTTTAACGACCAGAAATTTGAACTTGCCGTCCGGGAGAAGGATGATGCGGAAGCGATTTCCAGCGTACTGTACCCGAATGACACGACGGACAAGGGGAAAAAGCTCAGGCTGAAGCAGCAGTATTTTTTCACAAGCGCGTCTTTACAGGATCTTATCAGAACCTATAAGAAAAGATACGGAAACGATTTCACGCATTTTTCAGGGGAGTACGCGATTCAGCTGAATGATACGCATCCCGTGGTGTCCATCCCCGAATTTATCCGGCTTCTGGTCTCCGGGGAGGGGGTGTCCTTCGGAAAGGCGCTGAAAATCGCAAGACAGACGTTTGCCTATACCAATCATACCATTATGGCTGAAGCGCTGGAAAAATGGGATGCGAAGCTGTTCAGGAGCGTGCTCCCCAATGTGTACCGGTATGTGGTCATGATTAATAAAGCCCTGCTCAAGGAGCTGTCCGGCATGGGAATTACGACAGAGAAAGCGCAAAAGCCGTATCTGATTATTGACGAAAACCCGGTGATTCATATGGCGCGGCTCGCGGTTTTCGCTACCCATTCCGTGAACGGTGTGGCGGAAATCCATACGGAAATACTGAAAAACTCCGTATTGAAAGAATGGTATCAGATTTACCCCAAGCGGTTCAACAATAAAACCAATGGAGTCACCCAGCGGCGCTGGATGGCACTTTCCAACATGGAGCTTTCCGGATTTCTCACCGACAGGATCGGCAGTGGCTGGGTTACGGATTTGGAGAAGCTGAAGAATCTGGAACGATATAAGGACGACGATAACGTTATCCGCCAGTTTGCGCAAATCAAACAGATAAAGAAGCAGCAGCTTTCCGACTATATTGAAAAGCATGACGGAATCAGGCTGAACCCCGAATTTATTTTTGACGTTCAGGTGAAACGGCTGCACGAATATAAACGTCAGCTCCTAAACGCTTTTTCCATTCTTGATCTGTATTTCGGCTTAAAGGACGGAAGAATCCAGCATTTTAACCCGACAGCCTTCCTGTTCGGCGGCAAGGCGGCCCCGGGGTATCTCAGGGCAAAAGGCATTATTAAATTCATCCATGAAATTGCCAATAAAATAAACAATGACCCGGACGTCAGTCATTTGATGAAAGTTGTTTTCGTCTCCAATTACAACGTGTCCTATGCGGAAAAAATCATGCCGGCCGCCGATATTTCCGAACAGATTTCGACAGCGGGGACGGAGGCCTCCGGTACGAGTAACATGAAGCTGATGCTCAACGGCGCGGTAACGCTCGGAACACTGGACGGAGCGAACGTGGAGATCATCCGGCAGGCGGGGGAAGAAAACAATTATATTTTCGGAGCGCGTGTGGAGGAGCTTGAAAAAATCGCGGACTCCTACAACCCGAGAACGATCTACGAGCAGAACGAAAGGGTACGGGCGGCGGTGGATACTCTTGTCAACGGCATGTTTGACGACGGGGGTACCGGAATGTTCCGGGAACTGTATCATTCCCTGCTTGACGGGGCCAGCTGGCATAAGCCGGATCATTACTTTGTCCTGTACGATTTTCTCTCTTACTGCGACACAAGGCTGCGTGCAATTTCCGATTACAGCGACCGGCTGGCGTTTTCCCGCAAAGGCTTTCTGAACACAGCCGGTGCCGGAAAATTTTCGAGCGACAGGGCGGTCAGGGAATATGCCATACAAATCTGGGGAATGTGATAAGGAACCTGTCGGCAATTCCGCTGCCGGGGGCGCAATCCCTTGTAATGCGGAAACCGATATGTTACAATATCCAATAAATCAGCATTCGGTTGGAGAGATTGAAAATGGATATTTTTGTTGAACAAATGATCAAGAAAAGAATCGGTAGAAGCGATTGGTTTGTATTTGCCGGGGCCCTCGCGGCAAGCTGCCTGATCCTTACGCTTTTGGCGGTGTACATACCCATGCTTTTGCTGCCGGCTATGGTCGGTATTTTTGTTCTGGACTACTATCTGATTTCTTCGCGCAGCCTGGAATACGAATACAGTGTGACCAACAGCGATCTTACGATCGATAAAATCATCAGCCGACGGAGCAGAAAAAAAGTGATCTCCGTTGATGCGCACGACATTGAAGCTCTGGGCAGGTACCGGAAGGAAGATCATCAAAAACAGTCCTATTCGGCCAGATTCAACGCTTCGGAATATGAAAACGGCCGGGACGCCTGGTACCTTGCGGCGCGCCACCCCCAAAAGGGCAGGGTTCTGGTGCTGTTCAGCCCGAGCGAAAAGGTCCTGACCGCGATCAAACCATTTCTTTCAAGGCAGGTAGCAGTCAATGCTTTTGGCAGGAATTGATTTAGTAGAAATAAAAAGAATCAGGAAATCCATGGAGAATCCGCGCTTTTTACTGAGGATACTCGGCCCCGCCGAGTACGCTCAGCTTGAATTGCGCGGATTTCCCGTTCAGAGCGTCGCCGCCAGCTTCAGCGCAAAAGAAGCCTTTTCCAAAGCGCTGGGCACGGGGATGCGCGGATTTTCGTTCGGCGAGGTGGAGCTGTTGAGAGAGGAAAACGGCAGGCCATATTTTCAATTGCGCGGCAGCGCGCTGAAAATCGTGCAGAAAAGAAAAATTGTTCTCCAGGTCAGCGTGACCCATACAAAAGAATACGCTTCGGCAGTTGTGATCGGGGAGGAGCCTGAAAATGAAGGTATTAAACTGTGAACAGAGCAAGGAGCTTGAAAAAAGCGCCGTCGACTCCGGAATCAGCTATTTGGAGCTGATGGAAAACGCCGGTGCCGCGGCCGTCCGCTTCCTGCGGAAAAAGTTCAGCCTGTCCGGACGGAAAGTCGTGATTCTCTGCGGGAAAGGGAATAACGGAGGAGACGGCTATGTGATGGCGCGCAGGCTGTTTGAGCTCGGCGTGCCGGTTACCGCGGTGATGACCGACGGCCTTCCCCGCACAGACCTTGCAAAGACCGTATTTTCGCGTCTGAAAGATACAGCGGTAAAAATTCTGGACGGTGGGGAAGGCGGGAAGTCAGAAGCCGCCATCGCCTCCGCCGACTTTATCATCGACGCTATTTACGGGACCGGGTTCCACGGCCGTGTTCCGGATGAAATTCTTCCGGTCTTTCACGCGGTGCGAAATTCCGCAGCGGTGGTTGTTTCCCTGGATATCCCCAGCGGTGCCAGCTGCGATTCCGGGGCGGTGGATGGGGAATGCATCCAGGCGGACGATACGATTTCCTTTTCCACCCTGAAAAACGGACATCTGATTCAGCCCGCACAGGATTACTGCGGGCAGGTAACCGTGGCGCCGATCGGTATCGGCGCAGATCTCATCGCCAGCCAGAAGTCGACGTTTGAGGTAACGGAGCTTTCGGCGGCACAATCTCTGCTGAGGCCGCGGAATGCGCTCAGCAATAAAGGAAATTACGGCAGGCTGCTGTGCCTCTGCGGCAGCGACGGGATGGCCGGAGCGGCGGTGATGAGCGTCAAGGCAGCCGTTCGCTGCGGAGCCGGTATTGTGGATGCGGCGCTTCCCCGTACCATTTACCCGATCGTTGCTTCCCAGATTGCGGAGCCGGTTTTCACCCTGCTTGACTATGCGCCGGACGGAACGATGCTTCCCGCCGGCAGGAAGGCGCTGAAGGATGCTCTGTCCAAAGCGAGCGCGTGCCTGATCGGCTGCGGGCTGGGGCGCGGGGAAGAGATGACGCGGATCGTATGCGGTCTCGTTTCCGATTCACAGGTTCCCCTCATTATTGACGCAGATGGCATAAACATCCTTGCGGAGAATATAAATGTATTGGAAACAGCCCGCGTTCCTGTTGTACTGACTCCCCATCCCGGGGAGATGGCCCGTCTGATGAAGACCGCCGTAAAGGATGTGCAGGCCCACCGGTTGGAGTATGCCCGGAGCTTTGCGGAAAAGCACAATGTCATCCTCGTGCTCAAGGGCGCCGGCACATTGATTGCGGAGCCGAACGGAATGGTACATCTCAATCCAACGGGAAATCCCGGAATGGCAAAGGGAGGCAGCGGGGATGTTCTGGCGGGAATGGCGGCTTCCTTTATTGCGCAGGGGATTGACCCTGCGGCGGCGGCGGTCGGCGCGGTGTATCTTCACGGTGAGGCGGGGGATCGCTGTGCGAAAGCGTTTTCCCAGTACGCCATGCTGCCGACGGACATGATCGGTATGCTTCCGGGGCTGTTTCTGGAGCTTGAGCGGTAAAACCGTATTTTTTGTGCGGAGAGTGGAAAGCTATGCGCCGGACAGCGATATGCCTGTTTTCTTTTTTTCTGGTTTTCTCTTTTTCTGCCTGTGCGGCGCAGGAAATGAAGGCCGAAGACATCGTTTTCTGTTTTCACTGCACGGCCGATATTGATTACAACGGCGAAAAAATACAATGCGCATTGAGTCGCGACGCGCCCGGAAGGGCGAACGTGCAGTTTCTTTCCGGGGATATGAACGGTCTGACCTACGATTGGAGCGGCGAAGGATTTTCTGTTTCCTACAGTGGAATTTCCGCCAAAAGCGACGAGTGCGTTTTGCCGGACACCTCTTTTGCCGTCATTTTGCTGCAGGTTCTGGACTATGCGGAGAAAGGCGGCTCCCTTACCAGAACGCATGGGAATGAATTTTCCGGCACCGTGGAGGGCATTGATTTCACAATGACCGCCGACAGAAATACGGGGCAGATTCAAACCATTTCCATTCCTCAAAAAAAACTGAAAGCGCAGATGCGCGACGATACGCAATAAGGGTGTGACGGCGGTTGCACCCTTTTTTTCTATTTAATTTTATGTCAACCTCCGCGCCTAAATAATATTATGTGTTAGGGACTGCAAGCGAATAAATCGTCTGGAGAATGTCAACAATAACCGCAGACCCTATATCATAAATTATTCGGAGCGTGAAAAATGTGAACATTAGAAGAGGCGATATTTATTATGCCGACCTGAGCCCGGTTGTTGGTTCTGAGCAGGGCGGCGTCCGACCTGTGCTGATTGTTCAGAATGATGTTGGAAACCGGTTCAGTCCGACCGTGATTGCCGCGGCAATCACCAGCCAGCGAGCAAAGGCAAACCTTCCAACGCATATTATGCTCAATGCCCAGACCACCGGAC
The DNA here is from genome assembly GCF_036287215.1 of Caproiciproducens sp. CPB-2. NCBI lineage: Bacteria > Bacillati > Bacillota > Clostridia > Eubacteriales > Acutalibacteraceae > Caproiciproducens > Caproiciproducens sp. CPB-2. The sequence goes on along the minus strand of NZ_CP142860.1, from coordinate 1,860,691 downwards.
TCGCAAAGGATTCCGTTGTCCTGCTTGAACAGGTTCGTACAATCGACAAACACAGATTGAAAGAGCGCATGGGGCGCCTTGATAATACGGCAATGACACAGGTCAATCAGGCTCTATCTATCAGCTTTGGCCTTGATCTTGACGAAGAGGAACGCGAGGCTACATAGAGTTGCCTGAAATCAATAAAAATATGTACATTTCTATTGGCCGTAAAAACCATAAAAATAAAATAAAAAAGAGGAATGGCCTCCCCGCAAAGGAGCAGCAGAAAACCCAGCGGGGAAAACAGGAGCATTAAAATGTGAATCAAATAAAACGCAACGCCGGTTCTTGTGATATGCTACCCCCAGATAGGACAGTGAAATAAAAAAGCACTGTTCTTCAGTCTGGGGGTAAAATTATGCCGAATAGGAAGAAGACAACAGCCGAAGAAAAGATCCGTATTGTAGAATTGTATTTGTCAGGCAAAATTGGATACAGCGAAGCAGGAAAACAGGCGGGAGTAGATTGCAAGACGATTGCGCGTTGGGTCAGTCGGTACAAGACGGAAGGGCCTGCGGGGTTTCTGACCCACGGACACGACCGGGCATACGGCAAGGAAACGAAACTATCGGCAGTTTTGGATTATCTTGCTGGGAAAGGTTCTCTTCAGGAAATCTGCGAAAAGTACGGAATCCGTGATACCCGGCAGCTCAGGGATTGGCTGAGGGTATATAATTGTCATGAAGACTTCAGGATACATACGGGAGGGAGTCGCATGACGAAGGGCCGGGATACAACCGCGAAAGAACGGATGGAGATCGTAAAAGCGTGTATCGTCAACGGGAATGATTACGGCGGTACAGCGCTTAAGTATCGAGTTTCTTACCAGCAGGTTTACACCTGGACGAGGAAATACCGAAATATGGGCAGGGCGGGGCTGGAGGACCGGCGGGGACACCGGGCCGGGACGCTTCCGAGCCGGACGCCGGAAGAAGAACTCAGAGACAAGGTTGCTCAGCTTGAACGGAAAAACTATGATCTGGAAATGGAGAACGCTCTGTTAAAAAAAGTGAAGGAATTGGAGAGGAGGCGACGTTGAGCTTCATCAGGCATCCGGCGGCTTACGGCGCGGTAAGCACGCTGTCTGCGGAACGGGTATTCCCTGTTTGGAAACTCTGCGGCTTTCTGCACATCACGCGCTCGGCGTATTACAGATGGCTGAAGCACCCGAAAAGCAGCCGCGAGTTGGAAAACGAACTCATCGCAGGCGAGGTCGAGAAAATCCATAGCCTGCATACGGATATGGGATACCGCAGAATACGGGATGAGTTGGACAGGCATCATGGCATTCATGTCAACGACAAGCGAGTACTCCGCATCGACCGTGCACTTCATATTCAGTCCAGCGTCAAATACCGTCGGCACGGGTGCACAAAAAGTGCGGCATCGCCGGAATACATTGCCAAAAACTATTTGAACCGCAAATTTTATGCGGACGCTCCGAACCGAAAATGGTTGACCGATGTAACGGAATTCAAGTATTTCATCGGCCCGGAAATCCGCAAGGTTTATCTGAGCGCTATTCTGGACTTGTACGACCGGCGCATCGTTGCCTATGCCGTAGGCGATCATAATGACAACAGGTTGGTATTCAATACGCTGGATGCTGCCGTGGCCGCTAATCCGGACGCACACCCGCTATTTCACAGTGACCGGGGGTACCAGTATACCAGCCGTTCTTTTCACTCGAAATTGCATGCCGCCAAGATGAAGCAAAGCATGTCCAGAGTGGCGCACTGTATTGACAATGGGCCGATGGAAGGCTTTTGGGGTATCCTCAAACGGGAAATGTACTATGGACGCAAATTCACCGACCGGAAACAGATCACGCAAGCCATTTCAGAGTATATTTACTTTTACAACTACCGGCGACTGCAGCGCCGATTGTCTGTTATGACACCCATGGAGTTCCATGCACAGTACGCAAAAGCTGCGTAAAAATTGCTGCCCGCCGGTTCCGGCGGACAGCAGTCCTAAAAATCTTTTTATTTTTTCATTGTCCTCTTGACGGGGTGCACACCATTGTGAGGACCGGCGTTTTTTATCGTAAACATACAATTTTAATTCTGAATCGGATACAATTTATGACACAATGTTTGACCCTGCACCAGTATAATTATTTTTAGCGCAGGGAGGGATCTCTTTGAAGCAGACGATTTACATAGACGTACTGGTCGGTATCAACTTATTTATCAATTATTTTTTGCTGCTTGCCGTTTCAAAATTTCTTTCGCTGCCGGTGAAACGTTCCAGAATGGTTGCAGCCGCGGCCCTGGGTGCGGCCGCTTCTCTTTCTATTCTGCTGCCCGAAACCAATCTTTTTTTATCCTTGGCTTTTAAGCTGGCCGTGTCGGGACTGATTGTTTTATTTGCGTATCCCTATTACGGAATCAAGCAGTTTCTGAGAGAACTGGCCGCCTTTTATATCATGAGCTTTGCCTTTGCGGGTTTCATGCTTGCGCTGTGGTATTTTATCGCCCCGCAGGGGCTCATTATCAAAAATTCGGTGGTTTATTTCAATGTTTCACCGCTTCTTCTGATCATTCTGACAGTTATATGCTATTTTATCATACGCCTGATTCACCGCATTACGGGCCGTCAGGCCCCGGAAAACCTTTTCTGCCGGATTCAGATCGATTTTAACGGAAAGTCGGTTTCCTGTGCCGCAAAGGTGGATACCGGCAACACGCTGACCGAACCGTTTTCAAACGCGCCGGTCGCCGTTGTCTGTGAGGATTGTCTTGACGGAATCGCCCCGCGGCACGAAAGCGGGAAAATCCGGCTGGTGCCGTTTCAGGCGGTTTCGGGGGAGGGGCTTCTTCCGGCGTTTAAACCGGATAAACTGACAGTCATGACAGGAAGAGAGAAGATTGAAGTACACGAGGTGTACATAGCGGTAACCAAATCGAAGCTTGGAGCGTTCAGCGCGCTCTTAAATCCGGATTTACTGCAAAAAACGTCAGCCTAAATTTGGCCGTAGGCAGGCGCGTTTCTCAGCCGCGGCGGCAGCGGCAAAAGGGAAAGAGTGAAAATGGGAATGAATAAGCTGATAAGGGAAATGGGAAATAAGCTGTCATTATTATGGCTGCGATTAGGTCTAAACGGGCATGTACACTATATTAACGGGCCAGAGACTCTTCCTCCGCCGCTGACGAAGAAGGAAGAGGAAAAGGTGATGATGAACATTCTGAACAATGTTCCAAACGCGCGGGAACCGCTGATCACCCACAACCTCAGGCTTGTTGTGTACATCGCCAAAAAGTTTGAATCGAGCAGCGCCGGGGTGGAGGATCTGATCTCGATCGGAACGATTGGGCTGATTAAAGCAGTAAACACTTTTTGCCCCGAGCGCAACATCAAGCTGGCAACCTATGCGTCCCGCTGTATTGAAAACGAAATTCTGATGTACCTCCGTAAAAGCTCCCAGTTAAAAAACGAAGTCTCCATCGACGATCCGTTAAATGTGGACTGGGACGGAAATGAGCTTCTGCTTTCCGATATTCTGGGCAGCGACCAGGATACCGTCAACCGCAACATTGAACAGGAGGTAGAGCGGAATCTTTTGCTGACTGCCGTGTCGCATCTCGCTCCGCGGGAGCGGGAAATCATGCAGCTCCGTTTTGGCCTGAACAATACGAAAGAGCATACGCAGAAGGAAGTAGCCGACACCCTTGGTATTTCACAGTCATACATATCGCGCCTGGAAAAACGGATTATTGAAAGGCTGAAAAAGGACCTGGAGCGCGTAAGCTGAAAAAAGGCGGGCATCACGATGCCCGCCTTTTTCGACGCTTTCTTTATTCCAGTGTGTATTTCAGAATCACCCGGTAGGCTTCTCTCAGGCTTTCATAGTTATAGTGCCGGCAGTTGGCCGGGCTTGTCGAAGGCAGCGCAATGGCCGGACATCCCGCGCTTTTTTCACAAAACCTGCGGTAGAGAGCGGCAGCCTTTGTTCCCGTGGTAAATACCGCGCGGATATCGGTTCCTTTTAAGAGGCCTCCGATATCGTTTGCGACCGGGTCGCGGATACTGCCGTCGTCCGCCCCGGAGATTTTGCAGCTTTTGAGGACATCCCAGAGCGCAATGCGGTTTCTCAGCAGAAATTCCGTTTTTTCCGCGTTGCTTTCTGGAAGCTTCTGACCGTATAAATCCGATACGATTCGCCAGAACCGGTTCTGCGGATGGGAGTAGTAAAACCCGTATTCGCGGGATTTCGGCGAAGGGATCGTCCCTAAAATCAATATTCTTGAGTTTTCATCATAAACAGGTCCAAAGGTATGCTCAACTGTTTCCACCATGGTATTCATCCTTTAACTGCAATGCGTATTTCAGAAGCGCTTCCCGCCGGTTTAAGCATTTGCCGTCCATCACCGCGTTTAAAAGCTGGGAAAGCATCCTGCCGATTTCGGTCCCTTCAGAAATGCCGATCGATAATAAATCCGAGCCTTTGATCTGTAAACCCTTCAGAGAGTAGCATAATCCCCGTGTGAAAATGCTTCGGAATATCGCTTCCGCTTTTTTCAGTCCTTCCAGTCCACGGGTGTCGGGCGGGTTTTGCGCCCGCAGATCCGCGTCCCGCACTTTGAAAAGCAAACTCAGCGTTTTTTTGCCGTACTGATGGAGAAGCTTCAGCAGGCTTCTTTCGTCCGCGGGAAGAGGAAACCGTTGAAGCGCCGTTAGTTCGGAAACAGTTTTCACCGTATCTCTGTCATACCGGAGCCGTAAAAGAATTGCCTTGACAGCTTCGGCGTTTTGGCTGCAGGAACCGTCAAAGGATTCTTTTTCGTTTCGGCTTTGTTCAGACGGGGCAGATTGTCGGATATGATATAAAAGCATAGTCAGCCGTAAAACGGGTGTTGCTTCTACCTTTGAAACGGCTTTCAGCGTGTGTTCCCATTCGTCCAATTGAGTCATGAAGCAAAATTCCGGAAGGATCTGCTCCAGCACGGTGCGGTATTTTCGAAGTACCTCGGACGGGTTTCCGCAAAGGAGCCTGGTCAGCTCCGACTGAATGCGCTCCCGGGCGATTTGTTGGAGCAGCCCGCAATTGGACAGAATGGCGGCCGAGGTGTTTGGCTCCGGGGAAAATCCCAGCACGGAAGAAAAGCGAAGCGCCCGCAAAATTCTGAGCCCGTCCTCCTGAAAACGCAGGCCGGGGGTTCCGACGCATCGGATGATTCGGTTTTTCAGGTCATCCATCCCGCCAAAGCAGTCGATTACGCCGTCGGCGTGCGAATAGGCCAGGGCGTTGACGGTAAAATCCCTGCGCGATAAATCATCTTTTAAGCTGCGGGTAAAGCGGACGCTGTCCGGATGCCGGTTGTCGGAATACTGTCCGTCCACCCGGAAGGTGGTCACTTCCACGGGCCGATGATCGATCAGCACCGAAAGGGTTCCGTGCTGAATTCCGGTTTTTGCGCACGGATAGCTGCTGAAAATGCGTTCCGTTTCCTCGGGCGGGGCGGAGGTGGTCACATCCCAGTCGTTTGGCTCCAGCCCGAGGATGGAATCCCGCACACAGCCGCCGACAACATAGGCCTCAAAGCCGGAAGCCGTCAGTTTTTGAAGAACCGTTTCAACCTGCGGCGATATCTGAATTTGCATGGCTCCGCCTCGCTTGCTCTTATTTCCTGTTTTTACAGGATACGGATTGATTATAGTATATACGACTTTATAACGGAAAAGCAATTCCCTTTCCCCATAATATTTTTACTGCCGGCTCCGCATGAATCACTCCGCCCATGGTAATAATGGTAGTAAGTTATTCCATGGAAATGAGGGAACGGCATGCAGTACAATAAAGTCGAAATCTGCGGAGTCAATACTTCGAAATTAAAAGTACTTACCGAAAAGGAAAAAATGCAGCTGTTGCGCCGGGTGAAAGAAGGGGATATGAAAGCCCGCGACGAACTCATTAACGGGAACCTGCGTCTTGTTTTAAGCGTCATTCAGCGCTTTACAAACCGCGGGGAAAATCTTGACGATCTTTTTCAGGTGGGCTGCATCGGCCTGATCAAGGCGATCGACCACTTTGACATCAATCAGGGCGTCCGTTTCAGCACCTATGGGGTGCCCATGATCATTGGAGAAATCCGGCGTTATCTGAGGGATAACAATTCCATACGTGTCAGCCGGTCGCTGCGTGACACCGCGTATAAGGCCATGCAGGCGAAAGAAAGAATGACGGCTGAAAACAACCGCGAGCCCAGCATTGATGAAATAGCAAAAGAATTGAACCTGCCGAGGGAGGATGTGGTGCTTGCGCTGGAATCCATTGTGGAACCGGTTTCGCTTTTTGAGCCGGTTTTTTCAGACGGCGGCGACACCATTTATGTGATGGATCAGGTGGGCGACAACAACGACGATTCCAACTGGCTGGACGAAATCGCGCTGAAGGAAGCGATCCGCGATTTGAACAGCAGGGAAAAGCGGATTCTTTCCATGCGCTTTTTCCAGGGAAAAACACAGATGGAGGTTGCTTCGGAGATCGGAATCAGTCAGGCGCAGGTTTCCAGGCTGGAAAAGGCCGCGCTGGATAAGATCAAGAAAGACATTTAGCTGTTGTTTCCTTTCCCGTCACGTCAACTTCACAATCAGCAATTATACTGGGCGCTGTAATAGATTGTAAGGAATCGGAGGACCTTCTATGCAGCCCATCATTGTGAAGTTCAGAAAAAAACCTTATATCCCCGCGCTGATATTGATTGCGGCGCTGTCGTTTACCTTAAACTTCTACGCGATTTCCAACTACGGAACCGGAAACGAATATTACGCGGCGTGTGTAAAAAGCATGACGCTGAGCTTTAAAAATTTCTTCTTTGTTTCATTTGATCCCGCCGGAATGGTTTCTGTGGATAAGCCCCCGCTCGGCTTGTGGACGCAGGCGATTTCCGTACTTATTTTCGGCTATCACGGCTGGGCCATGCTGCTCCCGCAGGCTTTGGCGGGCGCGGCCTCCACCGTGATGATTTACATTTTGACCGCCCGGTATTTCGGGCGGCCCGCCGGGCTTGTTTCGGCCCTGCTTTTTGCCATAACCCCGGTCGTCGTTGTCGCATCGCGCAACAATACGATGGATATGCAGCTGATTTTTGTATTGCTGGCAGCGGCGTGGTTTCTTTTTCGCTCGATCGACAGCGGAAGATGGAAATATCTGTTTCTCGCGGCGCTGTTTGTCGGATTGGGCTTTAATATTAAAATGCTGCAGGCATACATGATTTTGCCCGCCGTTGCCCTGACTTATCTGTTTTTTGCAAAAGAAAAAATTGGAAAACGGATTCTTGCCGGGATTTTGAGTATGGTCATTGTTCTGGGAGTCTCTTTCGCATGGGTGCTTGCCGTGGAATTTTACCCCGCTGGAAACCGGCCTTACGTGGACAGCACCAGCAGCAATTCCATGATCGAACTGATTTTCGGCCATAACGGCACGGAAAGGCTGTTTGGACAAAGCATGGGCGGCGGAATGGGAGGCGGCTTTGGCCGTTCATCCGACAGGGATGCTTCCGGTTCGGCACCACAAACGAATGATGACGGAAACGGGACGCCTCCCGACGGTTACGGGCAGGGCGTGCCGGACGGTAACGCGAATGGAAGCGGACAGGGAATGCCCGGCGGCAATGCAGATGGGAACGGGCAGGGCACGTCCGACGGTGCCGATGAAAGCGGGCGGAACATGCCTGACGGCGGTGCGGACGGCCGCGGAGACCGCCAGGACGGCGGCCGAAATATGGGTGCGAATGGGATGGGCGGTTCTGAAATCGGGAATGCGTCCCCTCTGCGGCTGTGGACGTCAAATTTATACGGGCAGGGTTCCTGGTTCCTGCTGTTCGCCCTTTGCAGCATGCTGCTCTGCGTGAACAAATGGAACTTCAGAAGAAAAAATGAGCGTCAGGGTGCTTTTGTATTCTGGTCTTTGTGGCTGATTACCATGGCGGTTTTCTTCAGCTTTGCCGGATTCTATCACCGGTATTATCTCTGCATGATGGCGCCCGCCATTGCCGTCCTGAGCGGCATCGGAATTGTTACCATCTACAACGGGCTGAAGCACAGACGGGAGAAAAAAATGGAGTATCTTCGTCCCGTGCTTCTGCTGGCTGCGTTCCTTCTCAATCTTGCTCTGCAGATTGTCTGTGTTTTGCGGTATTCCGAACTGAAGACATGGCTGTTTCCCGTTATGCTTGCCGCGGCGGGCATTGGAATCCTCCTGTTCGCTGTTTATTGTGTCAGACATAAGCGCGGCGTTCTCGCGGTTTCTCTGACGGTGCTTGTCCTGTCCTCAGTGGCGGCTCCTTTTTACTGGGCGCTTACGCCGGTCATGGGCGTAACGAATTCCACAATGCCGTACGCCGGTCCGGAGCTGGTGCAAAGCGGACAGGGGAATGGAACCGGTATGCCGTCGGACAACGGCAGCGCGCAGAGCGCCTCTTTGGAAGCTTATCTGGTGAAAAATTATAAAGAGGGCAGCTTTCTTGTTACCGCACAGCGTTCCAGCAGCGTAGCGCAGTTCATCATTGACACCGGCCTGCCCTGCTATGCTTACGGAGGGTTCCTGGGTTCGGACAATTCCCTTACGGTCGATCAGCTGAAAACGTTTGTCGCTCAGGGAAAAATCACTTATTTCCTGTTGAATGGAAGCTTCGGCGGTTCCGGTTCCGATATTGAGTCTTATGTAAAAGAAAACGCGGTGTTGGTGGATTCCGGCGAATACAGCTCCAATACAAGCAATGTCGGCCAAATGGGCGGCCAGGGCGGCACTTTATATCTGTTTCAGTCGTAACGGTTTTCTTTGATCGATTGCGGCGCAAAAAATCCCCTGTGAATTTCACAGGGGATTTTGGATCAGCGGGAATTATTTGCAGAATTTTTCGATGTAGCTGTCAATGGAGCTCTGAATGATTTCCTTGGCATCTTCGGGCCCTTTGACTTCGTCGATTGCCGTCACTTTTCCCTCCAGCTGTTTGTAAACGGAAAAGAAATGGGACATTTCGTCAAAAATATGTTTCGGCAGCTCCTTAATGTCACGGTAGCCGTTATAGGTGGGGTCGTTAAACGGAATCGCGATGATTTTCTCGTCTTTCATCCCGTTGTCCACCATAATAATTACGCCGATGGCATAACACCGCACCAGGGAAAGCGGACGGATATCCTCGGAACAGAGGACAAGTACGTCAAGAGGGTCATTATCGCTGGCGTAAGTACGGGGAATAAAGCCGTAGTTCGCGGGATAATGAGTGGAAGTGTAAAGAATCCGGTCCATCAGCAGCAAACCGGTTTCCTTGTCGAGCTCATATTTGATTTTACAGCCCTTTGGAATTTCTATGACGGCACAAAAGTCTTCTGTCTTAATTCTTTTTGGTGAGATATCATGCCAAATATTCATAATAGCCTCCTGATTTTTTCTCGGATAATTATACCATTTTCTTTTTAATTAATCAATTAATTAATTATATAACAAAGTTCGGCATATATCTGTAGGGGAGGTGGAAGCGTGAATTGCCGGATCATTGATATGCGCCATAAAGAAGTCATCAATGTAAAGGACGGGACCCGGATAGGATGTGTCTGTGATGTGGAAATAGACACCGCGGACGCCAGAGTGATTGCCATTGTAATTTACGGCCGCCTGCGCTGCTTCGGACTGCTGGGCAGGGAGGACGATATTATTATTAAATGGCAGGATATTCAGGTAATAGGGGACGATACTATTTTGGTGACGTATAATAACTATTGCCGAACGAAAAAAAGAGGGCGCGGGTTTGGCGGATTCTTTGGCAACTGAAAAACTCTTGAATTTTATTCTTTTATATGCTATAATTAGCCGCGCAATAAAAAAACACACGTCTCTGCTATGACGATTTGGTGCCCGGCTTCCGGGTGTTGCGTCTGTTAAAGCGGGACGGAGGAAAAACCAAGGAGGATTATTATGTCAGTAGTATCAATGAAACAACTTTTGGAGGCCGGTGTTCACTTCGGTCACCAGACCAGAAGATGGAACCCGAAAATGGCTCCGTATATCTTTACGGAACGCAACGGCATCTACATCATCGACCTGCAGAAAACCGTCAAGAAGCTGGAGGACGCTTACAGCTTTGTCCGCAGCCTTTCCGCTGAAGGCAAATCCGTACTGTTTGTCGGCACCAAAAAGCAGGCTCAGGATTCCGTGAAGGACGAAGCGGAACGCGCAGGCGCTTATTTTGTCAACGCGCGCTGGTTGGGCGGCATGCTGACCAACTTCCGTACGATCCGCCGCAGAATCGACCGCTTGAACCAGCTCAAGACCATGGAAGAAGACGGCACCTTTGATCTTCTGCCGAAAAAAGAAGTCATTAAGCTTCGCCTTGAGATTGAAAAGCTCGAGAAATTCCTGGGCGGCATCAAGGATATGAAACAAATTCCCGGCGCACTGTTTATCGTTGACCCGCGCAAAGAGAGAATCGCCGTAGCGGAAGCCAAAAAGCTCGGCATCCCGATTGTCGCGATTGTCGACACCAACTGTGATCCGGATGAAATCGATTATGTTATTCCCGGCAACGACGATGCGATCCGTGCCGTCAAGCTGATTTCCGCAACCGTCGCAAACGCAATCGTCGAAGGCAAGGAAGGCCAGATGGGCGCCGCTGCCGCCGAAGCGGAAGAAGAAAAAGTGAATGAAGCAGAAGCCGCGGAATAATCGGTAATATGCGCAGATAATAAATAAAACGAATATTAAGAGCGGAGGAAACAGAATGGCTTTTACAGCTAAAGATGTTGCAGCGCTTCGTGAGAAGACCGGCTGCGGGATGATGGACTGCAAAAAAGCGCTGGAAGCATCCAATGGAGACATGGATGCCGCGATCGACTTTTTAAGAGAGAAAGGCCTTGCGGCCGCTACGAAAAAGGCGGGTCGTATTGCAGCCGAAGGCGTTGCTTTTGCATGCCTGAATGAGGAAGGAACCGTCGGTGTGGACATCGAGGTCAACGCCGAAACCGACTTTGTTGCGAAGAATGCGGATTTCCAGCACTTCGTAAAGGTCTGTGCGGATACGGTCATCGAGTCCAATCCTGCCGATGTGGAGGCTTTGCTTCAGTGCAAAGCAAGCGGTTCGGATCAGACGGTCGACGCGATGCTCAAGGATAAGATCCTGACCATCGGTGAGAACATTAAGATTCGTCGTTTCAAGCGTTTTGAAGGCGTGGTTGCAGCCTATATCCATGCAGCCGGAAAAATCGGCGTTCTTGTTAAATTCGATACTTCCGCGGAAATTGCGGCCAAGGAAGAGTTTAAGGAGTACGCGAAGAATATCGCCATGCAGATTGCGGCCATCAGCCCGCAGTACCTCGATCAGAAATCGGTTCCCGCCGATGTTGTTGAACATGAGAAGACCATTCTGAAAGAGCAGATTATCAACGATGGCAAACCTGCTGCAATTGCTGATAAGATTGTTACCGGAAGACTTGGAAAGTTCTTTAAGGAAATCTGCCTTTTGGATCAGGCCTATGTCAAAGACGGCGATCTTTCCGTGCAGCAGTACACGGAGGCTACCGCAAAAGAGCTTGGCGGCTCCATTTCGATTGTAGATTATGTCCGCTTTGAAAAGGGCGAAGGCCTTGAGAAGCGCGAGGATAATTTTGCAGAAGAAATCGCCAGCATGGTTAAGTAAGAATTCACTGAGGAATAGCGCAGGAAAACAATCCTGCGCTATTTTTATGCCTTCCTCCTGTTACCGCTTTCGGAGAAATGTTTCTAAATTATAAAACTTGACAATAATAACTATATTTAGTTATGAAAGCCTTTACTTTACACAATGCTTATTGTAGAATAATATAAAATGAAAACAGGGGTGTTTTATTTGCAACCTAAATATAACAGAATTCTTCTCAAGCTGAGCGGCGAATCTCTCGCGGGCAGCGAGACCCACGGAATTGATTTTGACACGGTGCTGAAAATCTGCGGACCGATCAAAAAATGTGCGGATATGGGGGTTCAGATCGGAATCGTTGTTGGCGGCGGCAATTTCTGGCGCGGCCGCAGCAGCGGAAAAATGGACAGGACCCGCGCGGATCATATGGGAATGCTCGCCACCACCATCAACGCGCTTGGCGTGGCCGACGCGTTGGAACAGCTCGGCGTTCAGGTCCGTGTGCAGACCGCGATTGCGATGCAGCAAATTGCCGAACCCTACATCCGCAACCGCGCCGTACGGCATCTGGAAAAGGGAAGAGTCGTCGTATTTGGCTGCGGTACCGGAAACCCGTTCTTCTCAACCGATACGGCGGCGGCGCTGCGGGCAGCCGAAATTGACGCAGACATTATTTTAAAAGCCACCATGGTTGACGGCGTTTATGACAGCGACCCCAAAAAGAATCCGGACGCCGTAAAATTTGACACCCTGTCCTTTATGGACGTACTCAACCGAAACCTGCAGGTGATGGACAGCACGGCTGCTTCACTATGCAAAGATAATAAAATTCCGATTCTTGTTTTCAGCATCGGCGAGCCGGATAATATTATCAAAGCCGTTTGCGGGGAATCGATCGGAACACTTGTGAAGGAGGACTAATGATGAAAGAAGTATTGGAACGCGCAGAGGACCATATGAAGAAATGTGTCAGTGCTCTGTCTGATGATTTTGCATCCATCAGAGCGGGCAGGGCGAACCCGGCGGTGCTGGATAAAGTAAAAGTCGATTATTACGGCACGCCGACCGCTATTAACCAGCTTGCGGCGGTGGCGGTAAGCGAAGCGCGGATTCTGACCATTCAACCCTGGGATATTTCCGTATGCCGCGCCATTGAAAAGGCCATTCAGACCTCGGACATCGGCATCAATCCTCAGAGCGACGGCAAGGTCATCCGGATTACATTTCCTCCGCTTACGGAGGAAAGACGCCGCGACCTGGTGAAGGAAATCAGCAAGATGGCCGAGGAGCGCAAGATCGCGATCCGCAATATGCGCCGTGACGCGATGGAAAAGCTCAAAGGCATGAAGAAAAATTCGGAGCTCACGGAAGACGAGCTGAAGCAGGCGGAAAAGAAAACGCAGGATTTAACCGATAAATATTGCAAACAGGTAGACGGCGCATTTGAAAAAAAGCAAAAGGAAATTATGGAAATATAGGTAAGAAAATGGAACAACAGTATCTTCCAAAGCATCTGGGGATCATTATGGACGGAAATGGCCGGTGGGCTAAAAAACGCGGACTCCCGCGTTCCGCCGGCCATACCGTAGGAGCGGCTGTCTTCAAGACAATCACGCGCTACTGCAGTTCGATTGGAATTGAGTATCTTACGGTATATGCTTTTTCAACGGAGAACTGGCGGCGTCCAAAAGAGGAAATCGGGGCTTTAATGAAGCTGTTCAAGCAGTATCTTGAAGATGCTCTGCGTGACTTTTTAAATGAGAACATAAAAGTACGTTTTATCGGGGATGTGTCGGCTTTTCCGCCGGAGCTGCAGAAACTGATTCGTGAAACGGAGAAGGTTTCGGAAAAGCGCACCGGTATGGTCCTGAACATTGCCATGAATTACGGCGGGCGTGCGGAAATCGTACACGCGGCCAGAATGCTTGCCGAGGATGTGCAAAAGGGAAGGCTGTCCCCTGAACAGATCAGTGAAGCTGCCGTTGCCGAGCGGCTCTATACCGGCGGACAACCCGACCCGGATCTGATTATCCGGCCGAGCGGGGAAAGCCGTATCTCGAATTTTTTACTGTGGCAGTCGGCTTACGCCGAATACGTTGTAATGGATATTTTGTGGCCTGACTTTAAGCCAAGGGATTTAGATCGCGCATTAAACGAATACGCGAGCCGCAACAGGCGCTTTGGAGGGGTTTAATTGAGAGAAAGGGTTGCTTCAGGAGTATCTCTTGTCCTTTTTTTGGCCGCGATTGTAGTATTTAACAGCACCGTTCCGGCAGCTTTGAACATTGCGATTGCTTTGATTTCAGTTTTGGCTGTTTTTGAAATTATTTCCGCTTTGGGATTGTCCAAAAATTTTGTCCTGCTTATCCCAAGCCTGATCTTTTCCGCGGTAATTCCGCTGATACAGGTTGATATGCTGCAGCAGGCCGCCTATTTTCTTTACACGGTCGTCATATTCGGGGCATTGATTCTGTACCATAAGGTGATCACCTTCCGCGAGGTGGGCGTCATCTACAGTATGTCGCTGATGATTCCGACGGCCCTTGAAACCTTGATCAGCTTGCGCAATCTTGGCGGGAGGCACGGCATGTTTTATGTGATTATTGCGATTTTTTCTGCCTGGATAGCGGATACCGGGGCGTTTTTTGCCGGCAGCCTTTGGGGAAAACATAAATTGTGTCCGGATATCAGCCCGAAAAAGACGGTGGAGGGCGTTATCGGCGGCTTTGTTCTGAATATTGTCGCCATGATCGTTTTCGGATATATTTTCCACGCGGTTTACTATGCTTACAGCGTCGAAATATCGTACCTGACGCTGGTGGTCATCGGATTTTTCGGAACGATTATGTCCATTCTGGGCGACCTCAGCTTTTCGCTCATCAAGCGCAGCTGCCATATCAAGGACTTTGGGGAAATCATTCCGGGGCACGGCGGGATTCTGGACCGCTTTGACAGCGTGATTTTTGAAGCGCCGTTTGTGTATTTGCTTGTCCAGTTTATGCCGCTTGTCTTTCAATAAATATGTGCTCAGATGCAATAAAACTGCAAAATGGTGAATAATAATGAGAAGATGTCTTTCAATTCTTGGTTCGACCGGCTCCATCGGTACGCAAGCGCTTGATGTTGTACGCGGTTTGAACGTAAAGGTATGCGCTTTGGCAGCCAATGCCAATACGGCGCTTTTAGAGGAACAGATCAGGGAATTTAAACCCGAGTTGGCTGCGGTGTTTGATGAGTCCGCGGCGAAAAAACTGAAAATTGCCGTGGCGGACACTCCCGTACGGGTTGTGACCGGCATGGACGGTCTGTGCGAGGCCGCGGCGATGGAAAACGCCGATTTGGTCCTGAATTCCGTCGTGGGCATGGTTGGGCTGGTGCCCACCCTGACCGCGATCAAAGCGGGAAAGGACGTGGCGCTCGCCAACAAGGAAACGCTGGTCGCCGGGGGCTCCCTTGTGATGGAGGCGGCCAAAAAGAATTCGGTAAAAATCCTTCCGGTGGACAGCGAGCATTCGGCCGTATTTCAATGTTTGCAGGGCTGCCCGGAGAAAAAAGCGCTCAAGTGCATCATCCTTACGGCTTCCGGCGGGCCGTTTTTCGGGAAAAACAGGGATCAGCTGATTCATGTAACGCCGCAGCAGGCGCTCAGGCATCCGAACTGGAATATGGGCGCCAAGGTTACGATCGACTCCGCTACCATGATGAATAAAGGGTTGGAAATTATAGAAGCGTCCTGGCTGTTCGATATGCCGGCCTCCAAAATTTCCGTGGTCGTCCATCGGGAAAGCGTCGTTCATTCCATGATTGAATATGAAGATAATTCCGTCATTGCGCAGCTGGGACTGCCGGATATGAGAATTCCCATTCAGTATGCAATTACCTGGCCGCAGAGGCTTCCTTCGCCGGTTGGGCAGCTGAGTTTGACGGATTACGGTAAATTGACCTTTTTTGAGCCCGATTTCCAGACTTTCTCCTGTCTTGACGCGTGCAAGAAAGCAATTGAGCGCGGCGGGCTTGCCCCCGCGGCGGCAAACGGGGCAAATGAGGTCGCGGTAAAGCTGTTTTTAGACGGCAGGATTTCTTTTCTCCGGATCGGGGAACTGGTCCGCCGTGCGATGGAAAATCAGCCGGATGTTCAAACGGTTTCGTCTGTTGACGATATTTTGAATGCCGACCGCAATGCGCGGGATTATGTTTTCGGCGCGGTCGGCTGACGATGAGGTGATCATGATTACAAAAGCAATATTGGTAATTATAGCGATTCTTCTTTTCAGCTTTATTATTTTTATCCACGAATTCGGACATTTTTTCACGGCGAAGCTTTCCGGAGTTCGTGTCAATGAATTTGCCATCGGCATGGGGCCGAAGCTGTTTCATTTTACAAGGGGGGAAACGGAGTATTCCCTGCGCGCGTTTCCGGTCGGCGGCTTCTGCGCGATGGAAGGCGAAGATGAGGACAGCCCGGACGACCGTGCCTTTAACAACAGGCCGATTTGGAAACGGATGCTGGTGGTTGTGATGGGCGCCGTGATGAATATTATCCTGGGTCTCGTCATTATGATGATTCTTTTAGGCCAGCAGCCTGCGTTTTCTTCGACGACCATCTCGAAATTTACCGATCAGTCGGCCCTGCAGGCGGCCGGGTTTCAGGTTGGCGATGTTTTTAAAAGCATCAACGGCTATAAAATAAACGGGGACCGCGATTTGAGCTTTGCTCTCGCCATGGCGGACCCGATGAAAACGGATATTCAGGTTTCCCGCGGCGGAAAGCTGCTGAACTTTGATGATATACGGTTTAACACAAAGGAATCGGACGGGAAGCAAATCCTTGCCCTTGACTTTTATGTGCAGCCGATTGAAAAAAATCCCGGTACTCTGATTGTCAAATCCGCACAGGACACGGTTTCCACCGTGCGAATGGTCTGGTACAGTCTGGTCGGGCTTGTCACGGGAAAATTCGGGTTCAATGATGTCGCGGGCCCCGTCGGCGCGGCGAACGCCATCGGGCAGGCGGCCTCGATCGGTCTGCAGCAGAATTTTATCGCCGCCCTGAACAATATTTTGATGATGATGATGGTCATTACCGTCAACCTTGGCGTCGTGAATCTGCTTCCGCTGCCGGCGCTGGACGGTGGCAGGCTGCTGTTCCTGATCGTGGAAGCGATTTTCCGCAAGCCAATCAACCCGAAATACGAGGGCTGGGTAAACACGGCCGGCTTCTGCCTGCTGATGGGTCTGATGGTGATTATTACTTTCAACGATATTATCAGGCTGATTACTGGCAAGGGGTTGGGTTGATCATGCGAAAATCAAGGACGGTTCATGCCGGGAAGGTGACGATTGGCGGCGGTTCCAAAATATCCGTGCAATCCATGCTCAACATTCCTTCCACGGATATCGACGGCAGTGTCCGTCAGGCGGTGGAACTGGAGCAGGCCGGGTGCGATATCATCCGTGCCGCGATTCCGAGCAGGGACGCCATTCCGCTGATTCCGGCGATCAAAAACGCCGTACAGGTTCCGCTCGTCGCGGATATTCATTTTGACTATCACCTGGCGCTGGAAGCGGTGGAGGCGGGAGTTGACAAAATCAGGATCAATCCCGGCAATATCGGCTCCGACGACCATGTCAAGGCGGTGGCGGACGCATGCCGCCGAAAAAATATCCCCATCCGGATCGGAGTGAATTCCGGTTCGCTGGAAAAGGAAATCCTGGAAAAATACGGCGGTCCAACGCCGCAGGCGCTTGTGGAAAGCGCGCTGTATCACGCTTCGCTGCTGGAAAAATATGATTTTCACGATATTGTCCTATCGATTAAATCCTCCGATGTGAACAAAATGATTCAGGCCTATGAGCTGGCGGCGCAAAGCTGCGACTATCCGCTGCATCTGGGTGTAACGGAGGCCGGGACCGAGCGGATGGGCCTGATCAAATCCGCGATCGGAATCGGTTCTCTTCTGCAGCGCGGGATAGGGGATACCATCCGTGTTTCCCTGACGGCCGACCCGGTAAAGGAGGTCGCCGCCGGTTTTGATATTTTGCGGGCGCTTGATCTGAACACGGAGGGAATCCAATTCGTTTCCTGCCCGACCTGCGGCAGAACGCGGATCGACCTGATCCGCCTTGCGAACGAGGCTGAACAGCGCCTTGCGGGATGCAAAAAAAATCTGAAGGTCGCCGTTATGGGCTGTGCGGTGAACGGCCCCGGAGAAGCCCGCGAGGCCGATATCGGCATTGCCGGAGGAGACGGGGTGGGCCTTCTGTTCAAGAAGGGCCGGATTATCCGCAAGGTTCCGGAGGATCAGCTTTTGGACTGCTTAATGCAGGAGATAGATCAGATGTAAAGGACGGAATTCCATTGAAAACTTTTGGTGAATTTTTTGGTGCATACATAGAAGCTTCACGATTGCCGTCTCCCGTGTGCAACGGAAGCATTTCTTCATTACAAATCGATACAAATAACAGAATCATTACTGCTGACGTGGCGTTTCCATCTTTGGTGGAGCGCCGCGTGCTTTATGATGTGGAAAAGCAAATTTCCGCCTGTAAAGAACTGAACCTTGCCAAAGCCTGCATCTTTCCATCCTTCCCGTCAGAGACCTTCAGCGTTGACTATTACCCCAGTCTGGTGATGGAACTGAAGCGCCGGGAAGCCAGTATCAACGGGACCCTGACGGATTCCTCCGCAAGGGTCGAAAACGGAAAGCTGATCATCTCTCTGACGCACGGCGGAAGGGATTTGCTGGTTTCGCGTCATATTGACCGCCTGATTTCCAGGCTGATTCACGAGGAATTCGGCATCAGCCTGACGGTGGAATTCGACGGACTTCTGACGGTAGACAGCGAGAATCCGGTCTATATTGAAAAGAAAAAGAAGCGGCAGGAAACGCTGAAACGCGAAGCGGTTGTGGAGCAGGTGGAAGCCTACGAAACAAATCTCAATCATGTAAAAGCGCCCAGGACAATTCAGGTGCGCTCGGGCGAAACGCTGCTCCCCTGCATGATACCGGAAACTGCCCGCGAACTGTACGGGCACGCGACGAAAGCAAAGCCGGTTCCGATTAATAAGGTAACTCCGGATATTGGGAGCGTAACGATTTGGGGCGAGATTTTTCAGATTGAAGAAAAGATTACAAGGGATCAGCAGAGAAAAATCATCACGATCAATATCACGGACTATACCAGTTCCATGACGCTGAAAATTATTGAGATGGTTTCCCAGTGCAAGGCGTTGGACACGCTGTCGAAGGGCATGTCGGTCATCGCCCGCGGCGATGTGGAATACGATAAATACGACCATGAAATCGTCCTGCGCGCCAAAAGCATCAGCACGGTCCAACAGCTGAAAGTGACGGATAAAGCCGATGTCAAGCGGGTGGAACTGCATTTACATACCAATATGTCCAGCATGGACGGCGTGAATTCCGCCGGAGACCTGATCAAGCGCGCCGCTCAGTGGGGGCAGAGCGCCATTGCCATTACTGACCACGGTGTGGCTCAGGCTTTTCCGGACGCTATGAACGCGGTGAACGACCTGAAAAAGAAAGATATCCATATCAAGGTCATTTATGGGGTGGAAGCCTATTTTGTCAATGATCTTGTACAGGCTGTCAAAGGGGAATCCTCTAAAACGCTGGATGACGAATTTATCTCATTCGATATCGAAACTACGGGCCTGAGCCCGAACAAGGACAAAATTACCGAAATCGGTGCGGTCAGGATCAAAAACGGCGAGATTATAGAAAGCTTCGATACCTTCGTCAATCCGCAAATCCCGATTCCGGCGAAAATAACAGAGCTGACCGGGATTACGGACTCCATGGTAAAAGACGCGCCGCTGGAAAAGGAAGCCATTCAGGCGTTTTATGATTTCTGCGGCAAAGACGCCGTTCTGATCGCCCACAACGCCGAGTTCGACACCTCGTTTATCCGGATTGCGGCGCAGCGCAGCGGAATGGATTTTTCCTACCCGTACATCGATACCGTTCCTATGTGCCGCTCCATGCTGAAGGATATCAAGAACTGCAAGCTGGACACGGTCGCCAAATACTTAAAGCTCGACCCGTTCAACCATCACCGCGCAAGCGACGACGCAACGGTACTGGGCAAGATCTTTATGGCGCTGTTAACGCGTCTGAAGGAAGACACCGGCGCGCAGTCGGTGATGGATATCAACTCCTCGCTGGCCGGCGGAGACCCTAAAAAAATGAAATCCTACCATCAGATCATTCTGGTCAAAAATAAAACGGGCCTGAAAAATCTGTACAAGCTGATTTCCAAATCCCATCTGGACTACTTTTACAGAAACCCGCGTATCCCCAAAAGCGAACTGATCAAACACAGGGAAGGTCTGATTGTCGGCAGTGCATGTGAAGCTGGAGAACTTTACAGAGCGGTTTTCAACGCGCAGCCGTGGGAAACTCTGTGTGAAATTGCGGGTTTCTACGATTATCTTGAAATTCAGCCGATTGGGAACAATCTTTTTATGGTCCGCGAGGGCCTTGTCCCCGACAAGGAAAAGCTGAGGGAATTCAACCGGACGATCGTGAAGCTCGGAGAGCATCTCCATAAGCCGGTGGTCGCGACGTGCGACGTTCACTTTATGGACCCGAAGGACGGCGATTACCGCAGAATCCTGATGGCCGGTCAGGGATACAAGGATACCGACGAGCAGGCTCCGCTCTACATGCGCACCACCGCGGAAATGCTGGCGGAATTCGCCTATCTTGGGAAGGAAAAAGCGTATGAAGTCGTGGTGAAAAACACAAACCTGATTGCGGAGATGACGGAGGAAATCCGCCCGATTCCCGAGGGAACCTATCCGCCCTTTATCGAGGGTGCCGAGGAACAGCTGACCAGTATCACATGGACAAGGGCGAAAGAGGTCTACGGTGACCCGCTGCCGGATATCGTGAAAAAGCGTCTCGACCGTGAGCTGGGTTCCATCACGAAGCACGGCTTCTCCATCCTTTATATGACCGCGCAGAAGTTGGTCGCGGACTCGGAAGCACACGGTTATCTGGTTGGCTCCCGTGGTTCCGTCGGGTCCTCGTTTGTGGCGAATATGTCCGGTATTTCCGAGGTAAACCCGCTGGAGCCGCATTATGTCTGCCCCAACTGCAAGCACAGCGAATTCATCACCGACGGCAGCTATGGCAGCGGATTCGACCTGCCGCCGAAAAATTGCCCTGTCTGCGGAACGGAGTATAACCGCGACGGGCATACGATTCCGTTTGAGACCTTCCTGGGCTTCGACGGCGACAAGACGCCGGATATCGACCTGAACTTTTCCGGCGAGTACCAGACCAGCGCACACCGCTACACAGAAACGCTGTTCGGCAAGGACAACGTCTTTAAGGCCGGAACCATCGCAACCGTAGCGGATAAAACCGCAATCGGCTTCGTGAAGAAATATGCGGAGGAAAAGGGAATGGTGATGCACCGTGCGGAGGAACAGCGTCTGGCGATCGGCTGCACGGGGATCAAGCGCACGACCGGCCAGCATCCGGGCGGCATGGTCGTCGTGCCGAAGGGCATGGAGATTTACGATTTCTGCCCGGTGCAGCATCCGGCGAACGATCAGAAATCGGATAATATCACCACCCATTTCGACTTCCATTCCATCCATGACACCATCTGCAAGCTGGACGAGCTCGGGCATGATGTTCCTTCCATTTACCGGTATCTGGAAGATTACACCGGCATTCCGGTTATGAAGGTTTCCATGAGCGACCCGGAGGTCATGTCGCTGTTTACCTCCACGGAGGCGCTTCACGTCAAGCCGGAGGATATCGATTCCCAGACCGGCACGTTTTCCCTGCCGGAAGTCGGCACCAGCTTTGTACGGCAAATGCTGATCGATTCCCAGCCCAAAACCTTTTCCGATCTTTTGCAGGTTTCCGGCCTTTCACACGGTACGGATGTCTGGCTCGGCAACGCGCAGGACCTGATTAAAAACAAGACCTGCACCATCGCGGAGGTAATCGGAACCAGAGACAGCATTATGACTTACCTGCTGCACAAAGGGCTGGAGCCGAAAATGGCGTTTAAAATTATGGAGATCACCCGTAAGGGCAAGGCCTCCAAGCTTTTGACGGAAGAGCATATTCAGGCCATGAAGGAGCATAATGTACCGCAGTGGTATATTGATTCCTGTATGAAGATCAAGTACATGTTCCCGAAAGCGCACGCGGCGGCATATATGATTTCAACCCTGCGTCTCGGGTGGTACAAGGTACATAGGCCGGTCGAGTACTACGCCGCTTATTTTACCGTACGCGGAGAGGACTTTGACGGCGCCACTGTCATGAAGGGCAGGGAAGCCGTCCGGAGACGCATGAATGAAATCAGCATGAAGGGCAAGGAAGCAAGCGCGAAGGAAGAGGCCGCCTATGCTACTTTCCAGATCATCAACGAAATGCTTGCCCGGGGAATCGAGGTTCTTCCGGTCGACCTTTATCAATCCGACGCGAAAAAATATCTGGTCGAAAATGGAAAAATCAGGCTGCCGTTTTCCTCTCTGTCGGGTGTGGGGGAAGCCGCGGCAAACAGTCTGGCGGCCGCAAAGGAAAAGGGGCCTTATATTTCTGTCGACGATCTTCAGACCCGCTCCAAGGTTTCCAAATCCGTTATTGAAACGCTTGCGGAGGCCGGTGCCCTTGCCGGACTGCCGCAAAGCAGCCAGATGACATTATTTGGTTGACAAAGAACGGTTTAGTATGCTATTATATTACCATACTAAAGCATTCAACTGAAAGTCTACAGGTGTATTGGATGAAAAAATATAACAAAGTCACTCCGGAGGGGACGAAAGACCTTCTTTTTGAAGAATGCCTGGTGCGCAGGGATGTGGAGAAAACCCTGAGGGATGTCTTTTCTTCCAGGGGCTTCAATGAAGTGGTTACTCCCGGTTTGGAGTTCTATGATGTGTTTGACCCGAATTTTTCCGGAATCGGGCAGGAGGTCATGTATAAAATGTCCGACCGCCGCGGAAGACTGACTGTTATGCGGCCGGATTCCACCATGCCGATCGCGCGTCTGGCCGCGACCAGACTGCAGGCCTTACCGAAGCCGATCAGGCTTTTTTACACACAGCCCATCTACCGCAACAATCCGGCCCTGACGGGCCGCAGCGACGAAACGGCCCAGACCGGGATTGAGCTTCTCGGCGCGGACGGAATGCGCGCGGACCTTGAAGTGATCATGACGGCAATCGAGGCGCTGGGAAAGTGTGTCCCTGATTTTCGGTTTGAACTGGGTCACGCCGGACTTTTCCGCGCATTGGCCGAGCAGCTGCCTATTTCCGACGACCTGCGCGAGGATATCCGCAGCGCCATTGAATCGAAAAATTACGCGTCGCTGAACAGAATCCTTGACGGTCTGGAGCAATCCCGGCCGGTAACGGCGATGCGCACGCTTCCGCGCCTTTTCGGCGGGGAAGAGGTGTTTGCGCATGCGGAGCCGTTTTGTTCCGACGAAAAGTCCGGAGGAATGCTAAAATATCTGCACGAGCTTTACCGCTCCTTGAGCCGCCGCGGCCTTGGCGATAAGATGATTGTCGATTTGGGTCTGGTACAGCGCAACGATTATTACACCAATATCGTTTTCAGCGCTTATGTGGAAGACTGCGGTGACGCGGTCCTTCTGGGCGGAAGATACGACAATCTTCTCGGTTACTTTGACTTTCCGATGCCGGCTATCGGGTTCGCGATCAACGTGGACGCGATTTCCAAGATCATGCTGGAACACGGTACGCTCTATTCCGTTATGCCGGCGGACGTTCTGGTTCACGGAGAGACCAATTTTGAAATGGAGGCCCTGAACTATGCTTCCACACTGATTGAAAAGGGTCTGAAATGCGAAAACAGTATCTTTGAGACAAAAGAGAAAGCGCTGGAATATGCGAAAACGCGCGGAATCAGGCGCGTGGACTGTATCGGAGACCGTATTGAGACCATAAATCTGATATAGGGTTGGGAAAAAATGAAACCACTTAGAATCGCCCTTACGAAGGGCAGGCTTGAAAATGATACCGTTGCCTTATTTGAGAAAATCGGCTTTGACTGTTCCGCCGTAAGAAATAAAGGGCGCAAACTGATTCTGCCGGTTTGCGGGAACCGGTTTGAGGTGGTTCTTGCCAAAGCCGCCGATGTCATCACCTATGTGGAGCACGGCGCCTGTGACCTGGGAGTCGTGGGAAAAGATACGATTCTGGAGCATGGAAGCGGCTTTTATGAAGTGCTGGACCTTGGCTTCGGCAGATGCAAATTTGCCCTTGCCGGTCCGAAGAACCGGGATTTTTTCAGCGGATATTCCTCTAAAACCATTGCTACGAAGTACCCGAATGTCGCGAGAAATTATTTTGAAAGCAAAGGAATGGACGTCAGGATCATAAAAATTGAGGGGTCCGTCGAGCTGGCACCGCTTCTGGGCCTTTCCGACGCGATCGTAGACATTGTTGAAACGGGTTCTACCCTGAAAGAAAACGGGCTCGAAGTGATTGAAAGCATCTATGATATTTCCGCGAGGCTGATTGTCAACGCGGCAAGCCTGAAAATCCGAAAAACGGAAATAGAGAGCCTTGCGGAAGAGATGGACCGGGCAAAGGAGGGAACAGCGTGATACAGCTTGTGAGAAAAGGCGGCAGCCGCGATTTTATCAGTCGGCTGAAACAAAGGAATGAGGAGACCGACAGGGAAGTGGAATCGGCCGTCTCGGAAATTATTGAAAATGTACGCCGTCACGGCGATGACGCGGTTTGCGGCTATACCCTGAAATTTGACGGCAGCCTGCCCGAAAAACCAGAAATTTCCGCCGCGGAAATGAAGGAACTTACCGGCCGGTGTGAACCGGATTTTTTGTCCGCGCTCGCCAGAGCCGCGGAGAACATCAGGGATTTTCATTCCCGGCAGAAACAGCAGAGCTGGTTTCAAACCGATGAAAGCGGAGTAATGATGGGGCAGCGCATTCGCGGCCTGTCAAAAGTCGGTATCTATGTGCCGGGCGGAACGGCGGCTTATCCTTCTTCCGTCCTGATGAATGCGATTCCCGCCAAAATTGCCGGAGTAAAAGAAATCATCATGGTGACGCCTCCCGGAAAGGACGGAAAACCCAATCCGGATATCCTGGCGGCGGCGCTGACCGCCGGGGTCGGCCGCGTCTTTCTGGCCGGCGGGGCGCAGGCGGTCGCGGCGCTTGCATTCGGGACCGAAACCATCCCTAAGGTCGATAAAATTGTCGGCCCGGGAAATATTTATGTAGCCACCGCCAAAAAGCAGCTTTACGGCACCGTCGATATCGATATGATCGCCGGCCCGAGCGAAATCCTGATTATCGCGGACGAAACGGCGCATCCGGAATTTCTGGCGGCTGACCTGATGTCGCAGGCCGAACACGACGTGCTTGCCTCCGCTATTCTGCTGACGACTTCAGAGAAAATCGCGGAGCAGACGGTTGCCCAGATTGACCGGCAGCTTCCCCAGCTGTCGCGCAGGGAAATCATTTCCAAATCACTGGACCGTTTTGGCGCGGTGGTGGTATGCGAAAGCATGGAGGAAGCCGTTTCCTTTGCCAACGAGCTGGCGCCGGAGCACCTTGAGGTTTGCGCCGCAAACCCGATGGAATATATCGGAAAAATCGACAACGCCGGTTCCGTTTTTCTCGGCAACTATTCGCCGGAGCCGCTTGGCGACTATTTCGCGGGACCGAACCACGTTTTGCCCACCAGTGGGACCGCGCGCTTTTTCTCCCCGCTTTCGGTGGACAGCTTTATCAAGAAATCCAGCTTTATCTATTATACGGAAGATGCGCTGAAATCGGCGCAGAAGGATATTATTCAGCTCGCAGAGGCCGAGGGCCTGACCGCTCACGCGAATTCGATTAAAGTGAGGCGCTGAAATGGCTTACCAGTTAAATGAAAAAATCAGAGATCTGCGCCCGTATGACCCGATTACCGGCCACTATCCGATTCGTCTGGATGCCAACGAGTCCTTTCTTCCCATTCCAAACCGGATTGCATTGAAAATCATGGAATCGGCGGCGTTTACCGCTTATAACCGGTACCCGGATCCGTTGGCGTCAGAGCTTTGCGAAAGCTTTGCGAAGTTTTATCAGGTCAATCCCGCCCATGTTACGGCCGGAAACGGTTCCGACGAACTGATATCCGTTATCTGCGGCGCCTTTTTAATGAAGGGCGATGCGATGCTGACGGTGTCCCCGGATTTTTCCATGTATCGCTTTTACGCCTCCATTGTGGAAACGAAAAGCATTGTCTACGCCAAAAATCCCGATCTGACCATCGACGTGGATAAGGTGATTGAATTGGCCAATGCAAATGACGTCAGGCTGATTCTCTTCTCCAATCCTTGCAATCCCACTTCGCTTGGGCTGCCGAAAGAAGAAGTCCGGCGGCTGATAACATCGGTAAAGGCGCTGGTGGTGCTTGACGAAGCCTATATGGACTTTTGGGACCAGTCCCTGCTGGACGAGGTGGAGCAATACGACAATCTCATGATTCTGAGAACCTGCTCCAAAGCGTTTGGCATGGCCGCAATCCGGCTCGGATTTGCCGTAGCAAATCCGACACTGACAAATGCGCTGAAAGCGGTCAAATCGCCCTATAACGTGAACTCCCTCACTCAGAAAATCGGTTCCCTTATTTTAAAAGAACCCGATCTAATCCGTTCCGGTATCAACGACATCGTTGCTTCCCGGAATATGCTCTATTCGGAAATGATGCGCATAGAAAAGAACAACAGCGAAAAAATGCATGTGTATCCCACCGCAACAAATTTTGTATTCCTTCAGATTGCCCAGGCGGAGGAAATTTTTCTCGCCTTATTAAAATCAGGGATTGCCGTCCGCTTTATGGGCGATTTTCTGCGGGTGACGGCAGGTACGATGGAAGAAAACAAAGAGTTTATCAAAGTTTTTGAAACAGTGATTCAATAACAAAGGGAGGCGGAAAAATGAGGACGTCGGTACAAAAACGCAAAACCAAGGAAACGGATATTGTTGTTTCGCTTTCACTTGACGGCGGCGAAGTGAGCATTTCAACCGGAATCGGTTTTTTTGACCACATGCTCAATGCCTTTGCCGTACACGGAGGCTTTGGACTCACCATGGAGGCGGTCGGCGATTTGGAGATCGACGGTCATCACACGGTTGAGGATGTCGGCATCGTTTTGGGAAAAGCCTTTGCAGAGGCCCTTGGCGACAAATCGGGGATCGCCCGTTTCGGCACCTTTTTTGTGCCCATGGACGAAGCGCTTGCCTTTGCCTCTGTCGATATCAGCGGAAGGCCGTACCTTGTTTTTCAGGCGGAGTTCGAGCAGGAACGGGTGGGGGAATTCGATACCTGCCTGACGGAAGATTTTATGCGCGCCTTCGCGGTCAACGCCGGAATCACGCTCCACACCCGTATTGAATATGGCAAAAATGCGCACCATGAGATCGAGGGAATGTTCAAGGCCGTTGCCCACGCCATGCGGCTGGCGGCTACAAGAACTTCCTCGGGGGTGCTTTCAACAAAGGGGTCCTTGTAATTTCATCAATAGGAGACGGCTATGGTTATTTTGCCCGCAATCGATATTAAGGACGGCGAATGCGTACGTCTGGTAAAGGGCGATTACAGCACGGCGCATAAAGTGGCGCAGGATGCAGTGTCCACCGCCAGGGTTTTTGAGTCCGCGGGAGCGAAGTGGCTGCATGTTGTCGATCTGAACGGCGCAAAAGCGGCTCATCCCGTGAATTCGGAAATCGTTTTTAAGGTACTGCAGAATTCCGGGCTGAAAATAGAAATCGGCGGCGGAATCAGAAGCATGGAAACGATTGATTTTTATCTTTCCAATGGCGTGTCGAGAGTCATTTTAGGTTCTTCGGCCCTGAACGATCCCCATCTTGTCAAAGAATCTGTTCAGAGCTATGGCGAGCGCATTGCGGTGGGAATCGACGCTTTAAACGGCAAGGCTGCCGCGCAGGGCTGGACGGAAACCTCAGCAGTGGATTATCTTGAGCTTGCCAAAAGGATGGAACAGTACGGCGTAAAGCATATTATCTTTACAGATATTTCCCGGGACGGCACTTTGACCGGCCCGAATCTGGAAATGCTGGACCGGCTGAATCATGCGGTTTCCTGTAATATTATCGCGAGTGGGGGTGTCAGCAGCCTTGTGGATATCGCGGATTTACTGGATTTGAAGCTGTATGGGGCAATCTGTGGAAAAGCCCTGTATACCGGTGCGCTCGATTTGAAAGCAGCGATTGCGCTTTGCGGAAAGGGAAAAACAAATGGAATGTATTGATGGAAAGGATAACACCTTTATAGATCGCTTTTTTCAAAAATCCGATTTGCTTCCGGCGATTGTTCAGGAATACGGAACAAACGAAGTTTTGATGCTGGCCTATATGAATCGGGAGTCCATGAGAAAAACGCTTGAGACGGGATATACTTGGTTTTACAGCCGTTCCCGCCGGGAGCTTTGGAATAAAGGCGCGACCTCCGGACATTTGCAGAAGGTTGTGAGCGTCCACGGCGACTGTGATGACGACACCCTTCTGGTCGTCGTCAGACAGACGGGCGCCGCCTGCCATACGGGCGCGCACAGCTGCTTTTTTAATGAAATCTGGAGGGATAACGATGCTTGACACCTGGCAGGAGCTTTACAGTACCATACAGAGAAGAAAAGAAACTCGTGCGGAAGGGTCCTATACCTGTTACCTGTTTGACAAGGGCCTTGATAAGATCCTGAAAAAATGCGGGGAAGAGTGCAGCGAGGTGATGATCGCCGCCAAAAACGGAGACAATGCCGAAACCGTCCTTGAACTATCGGATCTGCTGTATCATCTGACCGTTTTAATGGTCAACGAAGGCATCTCCCTGGAAGATATTCAGACTGAGCTGGAAAAGCGCAGTGAAAAAACAGGGAATCTGAAAACCTTTCATCAGGTAGATAAAAACAGCTGAAAAGAGCCGGCGCATTTGCGCCGGCTCTTTTCAGCACAGGCAATCGATCAAGCCGCGCCTGCCGCGCGGCACGTTTTCCCGGCGCCCGGCGAGTTTTTAGTATCTTACCATAAGGAGGTCACGCCCAGCTGTAAAAGTCTTTTAAGAACCAGATATCCTTTGCTTCATATTCCGAACCGTTCAGGTAATTCAAAATTCCCGTGTCCGTGTCAAAGGTGAATTTCAGCTTGTAGGAATAAAGGGCCTGATAGGAAAATCCGGCTTGCTTATTGATCGCGTTTGTGCCGTATTTTCCGTCCCCGGCGAGCGGGTGGCCGACGGAAGCAAGGTGCGCGCGAATTTGGTGGGTGCGGCCGGTCAGGAGCTCCACCTCCAGCAGGCTGAAGCTTCCGCGTTCTTCAAGCACCCGGTAGCGCGTTTTGATCGATTTGGTGTCCGCGGCGGGCCTGTGGGAAATATAGACGCGGTTCTGGCTTTCGTTTTTTTGGAGAAAGCCTTCCAGCACCGCTTCTTTCGGATTCATTTTTCCATGGACAATGCAGAGATACAGCTTCTGCATTTCGCGCTTTTTCACTTTTTCATTCATGATGCGGAGGGTTTCCGCGTTCTTCGCCGCCATTACGATGCCGCCGGTGTTCCGGTCGATCCGGTTGATCAGGGCCGGGGCGAACGAATTTTCGTTTTCGGGGCGGTATTCCCCTTTCTCATATAAATAATGCTGAACGCGGGCAATCAGGGAATCAAAATGATAATTTTCGTCCGGGTGTACGATTAATCCCGGCTTTTTATCTAAAATCATGATATTTTCGTCTTCATAAATCACCGTGAGCTTGTTCGGCGCTTTCAGAAAGTCGTATTCCTTTTGCTCCTGCTGAAAAAATTCGTCTTTTAAATACAGGGTGAGAACGTCGCCCTCGTTCAGGCGGGTGGAAATTTCGCACCGCTTCCCGTTCAGCTTGATATCTTTTT
Source organism: Caproiciproducens sp. CPB-2 (assembly GCF_036287215.1). Lineage (NCBI taxonomy): Bacteria > Bacillati > Bacillota > Clostridia > Eubacteriales > Acutalibacteraceae > Caproiciproducens > Caproiciproducens sp. CPB-2. Next base: position 1,831,099 of record NZ_CP142860.1, on the reverse strand, counting down.
TACGGATGCTTTTATACATCATGGATTGGGGGAGGTTGCCGAAGGATTTCGTGAGAAACTTGTCCAGCCTCTGTCCGGCGTCGTTTGCGCCTACGGTTATTTCTTTCATATGGGAAGACTCCTAACTTGATACATTTTCAGTGCTTCCGTCTTTCCAGATTATATCACGGATCAGGCCGCGGCAACAGTCGGAAATACTTTTCAAAAGAGATTTTTTAGTATATAATAGAATGAAATATGCGAGAAGGAGAACGAATTATGATAACACAGCAAAGGGTCATGGAGATTTTGGAAGAGGCCGGGGTTTTGCTGGAGGGGCATTTCAAACTGACCTCCGGCAGGCACAGCAACAAATACCTCCAGTGCGCCAGGATTTTTCGCAATACAAGGTACAGTGAGGAGCTTTGCGCGGCCCTTGCGGAACAGTATTGTCATGATCATGTTCAGATCGTCATCGGACCGGCGATGGGGGCGGTCCAGATGGCTTACGAAGTCAGCCGCGCGCTCCGCTGCGAAAACTTTTTTACAGAGCGCGGCGAGGACGGGAAAATGGCTTTGCGGCGCGGCTTCTCCGTAAACCCCGGGGAAAGGGTGCTTGTGGTGGAAGACGTGGTGACGACCGGCGGCTCGGTCCGTGAGGTGATCGAGTTGGTGAAGGAAGCCAGAGGCGAAGTGGTCGGCGTCGGTTCCATTGTTGACCGGACAGGCGGAAAAATCGATTTCGGCGTTCCCTTTAAGGCGGTCGTTTCCGTTGAAGTGGAGTCCTGGGAACCGGAAGAATGTCCTTTGTGCAAGGCCGGTGCTCCGGCGCCCGTCAAACCGGGCAGCAGAAAAATCTGATGGATGATTGGGGGTCGGGCGGCGTTGGAGCAAAACAAGGAGCGGCGCAGGGAACAGCCGCCGGAAATCAGTAACGAAGCCCAGCCCGTGCACGGCGGCCACAGGGACCGCATGAAAAACAGATTCCTGAAGGATGGGCTTGACGCTTTTGAGCCGCACGCGGTTCTGGAGCTGCTTCTTTTTTACGCAATTCCCCTTAAGGACACCAATCCCATCGGCCATGCGCTCCTGCAGAAATTCGGGTCGCTGTCGGGGGTGTTCGACGCGCCCTATGGAGAACTGATGAAAGTGGAGGGCGTGGGAAAGTCGGCGGCAATGCTGATAAAACTCATTCCGCAGCTGTGCCGCCGCTACCAGGAAAATTTGGATAAAGACAAAAATGTGATTTTCAGTTATAATGAAGCAGGCAGTCTTTTAACCAGCAAATTTATCGGCCGTTCGGACGAGGTCATCGTACTGATGCTCCTCGACAGCAAAAACCGGCTGATTTACTGCGGTGTGGTCAATGAAGGCACTGTCGCCACCGCCAATATTTATATCAAGAAGATTGTCCGGCTTGCGGTGGAGTATAACGCGGCTTACGCGATTCTGTCACATAATCATCCGAGCGGAGACTGTCTGCCGTCAAAACAGGATTTAAGCTCCACACAGTGGGTCTATGAAGCGTTGAACATTGTGGAAGTGAAGCTTATCGATCATATTATCGTGAGCGGAAACGATTATTTTTCAATCGCGAAAAGCGGAATCATGCCGGGAATTTTTGATGTCGGATTTGATACGGAGTAAAAAATGGATTTTAAATTAGTTTCACAATATCAGCCGAAGGGAGACCAGCCCAAGGCGGTTCAGCAGCTTGTTCAGGGATTGCAGACCGGCTACCGCGAGCAGACGCTGCTTGGCGTGACCGGTTCCGGAAAAACCTTTACCATGGCGAATGTCATCGCGCAGATGAACCGTCCCACTTTGGTTCTGGCTCACAACAAAACGCTTGCCGCTCAGCTTTGTTCCGAGTTCCGGGAGTTCTTTCCGGAAAACGCGGTCGAGTATTTTGTATCCTATTATGATTATTATCAGCCGGAAGCCTATATTGCGACGACGGACACCTATATTGAAAAGGATTCCGCGATCAATGATGAAATAGACAAGCTGCGCCATTCGGCTACCTCGGCCCTTTCGGAGCGCCGGGACGTCATCATCGTTGCCAGCGTGTCCTGCATTTACAGCCTGGGCGACCCGATCGATTACCGCACCATGGTGATTTCTCTGCGCCCGGGGATGGAGAAGAGCCGCGACGATTTGCTGCGCAAGCTCGTTGAGCTTCAGTATGAACGGAACGACATCAATTTTATCCGTAATAAATTCCGGGTCCGCGGCGACGTGGTGGAGATTTTTCCCGCTCAGTCGAACGATACGGTGATCCGTGTGGAATTCTTTGGCGACGAAATTGACCGGATCAGTGAAATCAACGCGCTGACGGGGGAACTCAAGGCTGTCTTAAAGCACGTTGCCATTTATCCGGCGTCCCATTACATTGTCCCGCGGGAAAAGATGCAGCGCGCCATCGGCGATCTTGAACGGGAAATGGAAGAACGGGTCGCGTTTTTCAAAGCCAACGGCAAGCTGATTGAGGCGCAGAGAATTCAGGAACGTACCCGGTACGACATGGAAATGCTGGCCGAAATCGGATTCTGCAAAGGGATTGAAAACTATTCGCGCGTTCTGTCCGGACGTGCGCCGGGCAGCTCGCCGTTCACCCTTCTGGATTACTTTCCGAAAGACTTCTTGCTGTTTGTGGACGAGTCCCATGTGACGCTGCCGCAGGTCCGCTCCATGTACGCGGGCGACCGGGCCAGAAAACAGTCGCTGGTCGATTTCGGTTTCCGCCTTCCGTCCGCGTTTGACAACCGTCCGCTGAATTTTGACGAGTTTTACAGCCATGTCAATCAGGCCGTCTTCGTCAGTGCGACGCCGGGCGATCTGGAAAAGGAAAAATCTGCCCAGGTCGTGGAGCAGGTGATCCGTCCGACCGGACTGGTCGACCCAGAGATTATCGTCAAACCGACGGATGGGCAGATTGACGATCTGATTTCCGAAATCAACATGAGAACCGCCGACGGAGAGCGCGTCCTCATTACCACCCTGACCAAAAAAATGGCGGAAGACCTCACCTCCTATCTGGAGGGAATGGGAATCCGCGTCAGATATATGCATCACGATATCGATACCGTGGAACGGATGGAAATTCTCCGTGACCTGCGCCTGGGAGAGTTTGACGTGCTGGTCGGAATCAACCTGCTGCGGGAAGGGCTGGACATTCCGGAGGTTTCGCTGGTAGCGATCCTGGATGCGGACAAAGAGGGCTTCCTGCGTTCCGAGCGTTCGCTGATCCAGACGATCGGCCGCGCCGCGCGCAACGCAAAGGGACAGGTCATTATGTACGCCGATACGGTGACTCCGTCCATGGAATCCGCTATCCGTGAAACGGAACGCCGCCGGTCCATTCAGACCGCGTATAACCGGGAACACGGGATTATTCCAAAAACCATCACGAAAAAGGTTTCCGATATTCTGGAAATCTCCACCCATAAAGAGGACGAGAAGGGAAAGAAACAGAAGCGTCTGAGTCCGATCGAGAGAAAACAGATGATCGAACAGCTCACAAAGGAAATGAAGGCGGCTGCGAAGCTGCTCGAATTCGAGCACGCCGCTTATCTGCGTGACAAAATCAAACAACTGAACGGCGAAAAATAGCCGGCGAAACGCTACGGAGGAAATTATAATCAATGACAGCAAAGAACATTTTTGTTAAGGGCGCAAGGGAACATAATCTGAAAAACATCGATATCGAGATTCCAAGGGACAAACTGATTGTTTTCACGGGACTTTCCGGCTCCGGAAAGTCCTCTCTCGCTTTCGATACCATCTATGCGGAAGGACAGCGCCGCTATGTGGAATCCCTTTCATCCTATGCGCGCCAGTTTCTGGGGCAGATGGAAAAGCCGGATGTGGATTACATTGAGGGGCTTTCTCCGGCCATTTCCATCGATCAGAAGACAACTTCCAAAAATCCCCGTTCCACGGTCGGAACGGTAACGGAGATTTACGACTATCTGCGCCTTTTGTACGCGAGAATCGGAATCCCGCACTGCCCGATCTGTGGACGGGAAATCAAGCAGCAGACCGTTGACCAGATTGTCGACCGCATCCTGAATCTGGAAGAGGGAACAAAGATTCAGGTGCTTGCTCCCGTGGTGCGGGGACGCAAGGGCGAACATACCAAAGAGTTTGACGCCGCGCGCAAAAGCGGCTTTGTCCGCGTGCGTGTGGACGGCAATCTCTATGATCTGTCGGAAACTATTCAGCTTGAAAAAAATAAGAAACATACGATCGAGGTCATTGTCGACAGGCTGGTCATCCACCCCTCGATTCACTCCCGCCTGTCCGATTCCATCGAGACGGCTTCCTCGCTTTCCGGCGGAATTATCGTAATCAATGTCGCCGGGGGAGACGATATCACCTTTTCCCAGAACTACGCCTGCCCGGAGCACGGCATCAGTGTGGAGGAGCTTACTCCGCGCATGTTTTCCTTTAACAATCCGTTCGGCGCTTGCCCAAAATGTACGGGACTGGGTGTCTTTATGAAAATCGATCCCGACCTGATTATTCCGGACAAGTCCCTTTCCATCAGCAAGGGCGGCCTGAAAGCCAGCGGATGGGCGATGGAAGGCAGCACGATCGCCTCCATGTACATGACGGCACTGTCCAAACACTATCATTTTTCTCTGAATACGCCTCTTGGAAAGCTGCCGCCGGAAATCATCGATGTCCTCCTTTACGGTACGAAGGGCGAGAAGATACAGATCGAGCGCAGCAACGAATACGGAAGCGGAATCTATAAAACCGAATTTGAGGGAATCATCAATAATCTTGAGCGGCGTTTCCGTGAAACGCAGAGCAACTGGATCAAAGAGGAAATCGAATCCTATATGAGCGCGATTCCCTGCGATGCCTGCCATGGCAAGCGCCTTTCCCCAATCAGCCTGGCCGTAACCGTGGGCGGCATCAATATCAGCGATTTCTGCGACAAATCGGTCACGCAGGCGCTGGATTTCATCAATCGTCTGGAGCTTTCCGAACGGGACACGATGATTGCGAGCGCTATTTTGAAGGAGATCAGAAGCCGTCTTGGGTTCCTGCAGAGCGTTGGGCTGGAGTACCTTACCCTTTCGCGTTCGTCCGGTACGCTTTCCGGCGGAGAAAGCCAGCGTATCCGTCTGGCCACGCAGATCGGCTCGTCTCTGATGGGAGTCCTTTACATTCTTGACGAACCGAGCATCGGTCTGCACCAGCGCGACAACGATAAGCTCCTTGCCACGCTGAAGCGGCTGCGCGACTTGGGAAACACCGTCATTGTCGTAGAGCACGACGAGGACACCATGCGCGCCTCCGACCATATTGTGGATATCGGCCCGGGCGCGGGCATTCACGGCGGCCACGTGGTATTCAACGGGAGCGTGGACGATATTGTCAACTGTAAGGAATCCATTACCGGACAGTATCTGAGCGGGGTGAAAAGAGTCGAGGTTCCCGCAGAACGCCGCAAGGGCAACGGAAAAAAGCTGAAAATCATCGGTGCGTCGCAAAACAATCTGAAAAATGTGAACGTGGATATCCCGCTTGGGGAATTTGTCTGTGTCACCGGTGTATCCGGTTCCGGAAAATCCTCGCTGATCAATGAAATATTATATAAATACCTGGCGGCGGAACTGAATGGGGCGAAATCCCGTCCCGGTGCTTTTAAAGAGATCAAGGGGATCTCGGAGCTGGACAAGGTGATTGAAATCAACCAGTCTCCCATCGGCAGAACGCCCCGTTCCAACCCCGCTACCTATACCGGTGTCTTTACGGATATCCGCGAGCTGTATGCCTCCACACAGGACGCCAAGCTGCGCGGGTTCAATTCCGGCCGGTTCTCCTTTAATGTGAAGGGCGGCCGCTGCGAGGCCTGCCAGGGCGACGGCATCATCAAAATCGAGATGCATTTCCTTCCGGACGTCTATGTTCCCTGCGACGTCTGCAAAGGGAAACGCTATAACCGTGAAACGCTGGAGATCAAGTATAAAGGCAAAAGCATCTATGATGTGCTGGAGATGACGGTGGAAGAGGGTTTGGAGTTCTTTTCCAGCATCCCGCGCATTGCCCGCAAGCTGCAGACGCTGCAGGACGTCGGACTCGGCTATGTCAAGATCGGCCAGCCGGCGACGACCCTTTCCGGCGGCGAAGCGCAAAGAGTCAAGCTGGCCACAGAGCTTTCCAAGCGCTCCACGGGCAGAACGATTTATATTCTGGATGAGCCTACCACCGGCCTTCATATCGCGGACGTCCACAAGCTGATCGAAGTGCTGCAGAAGCTGGTGGACGGCGGAAACACCGTAGTGGTCATCGAGCATAATCTGGACCTGATCAAAACCGCCGACTATATCATTGACCTTGGTCCGGAGGGCGGGGACGGCGGCGGTGAGGTCATTGCAAAGGGAACCCCGGAGCAGATCGTAAAAGTAAAGGAATCCTATACCGGGAAATATCTGAAAAAATTGCTGTGAGCATAAAAAAGCCTTCCGCGGAGGATGAAAAATCCCCGTGCGGAAGGTTTTTTGTTTTCTATGGATTTATTCCGCGCTGTCTTCCTGCAGTTCCGTCCTTTTTTGATTCCATCTGAAAAAAGACGGCTTTGTTTCCGAAATCAGAATGGAAAGCAGAATCAGCAGGGATCCGGCTAAGATTTTGGGCGTCAGCGCTTCCTGTAAAAAGATAATGCCGAAAACCGAGCCGAACAGAGATTCCAGCGACATAATCAAAGAAGCTCTTGCGGGCGGGGTGTACTTTTGACAGACGGTTTGCAAAACCAGTGCGATCAACGTGCTGAATACGCCGATGTATAAAAGAGACAGGACGGAGTCGGTTCCCAGGCCGGCGGGGAACGTTTCCGTGCAGAGAGCCACTGCCAGGCCAATCACTCCGGTAACGGCAAATTGCGTGTAGGAGAGCAGAATAGGATCATTCTTTTCGGTTAAAATACTGGTACCTACGATCTGTGAAGCAAAAGCGATTCCGCACAGCAGAGAGAGAATATCCCCGATGTTTATGGTGAACCCTGCGTGCAGCGATAAAAGCCCGATTCCGGCAATGCATATTAATGCAGCCGCTATATTGTACAAATCCGGCTTTTTATTGCGCAGCAGCCAATAAAGGAACGGCACCACCACAACATAGACGGCCGTTAAAAACGCATTGTTGCCCGCCGTTGTATATTTTACGCCGGTTGTCTGCAAATAATAGGCGATAAAACTCAGGACCCCGAGGACGGCACCCGACTTGATACAGTCGGCGTCTATTTTTTTCAGCCTTTTGAAGAAAAAAACAGTCATGAGCAAAACGGCGATCCCGAAACGGATCGCAATGATGTAGCTCGTCGGAACGGCGCCGGTAGCGTTTTTTACGACGACAAAAGCGCTGCCCCAGATGATTGTGACGAAAACCAGCCCCAAATCCGCGGCCAGTGCCTGATTTTTAATTTTCAATAATGCCACCTCGTTTTTATGTTCCCGGATATTATAACATTATTCTATTTTTATCGCAACAGAAAAGCGACTGATTCCGGCAGGACACAGCATGAATTTTGTATGTTCATAAATAATTTAGAATATTATTTCTTTGCTAAAGCAGAGGATTGTGATATAATAAAGCTTGATTTTAACCGAGTTTAATATGGAGATGAATAATCGAATGACAGAAATAGAACAGCGTTCCGTTTGTGACGGCGTCAACTTCAGAAGCGTCCGGGATATGAAATTCAAAACGGTGCGCATGTCCGTTAATTTTTTACTGCCCCTTCAAAAAAAAGCTGTGGCTTCCAATGCCATTCTGCCTTTCCTTCTCAGCCGCGCCAGCAGGGAATATCCCGACTTTACAAAACTGGGTGAACGTCTGGCCGAGCTTTACGGAGCGGATCTGAGTGCCGACGTTCAGAAAATCGGCGACGTCCAGATGCTGTCTCTTTATGCTTCTGGAATTGCCGACAGGTATGCTTTGCAGGGGGAGAGCACTTCGACTGAGCTCTCAAAGCTGCTGTGCAGCGTTCTGTTTGACCCGCCGTTTGAAGACGGCCTTTTCCCGAAGGACGGATTTGAGCAGGAACAGCGCCAGACGATTGAACTGATCGACTCTGAATTCAATGACAAGCGTACCTATGCCAGACAGCGCTGTGAAGAAATCATGTGTAAAAACGAGCCGTACGGCATCAGCCGTTATGGCAGCAAGGAAGATATCAGGAATCTGAAGCGTGAGGAACTGACCGGGGTATGGCGCTATCTGATTCAGAACGCAAGGATCGAAATCATGGTTCTGGGCGACTGTGATCCCAAGCCCGTTTATGAAGGGTTTTATAACGCTTTTCAGAAGCTTGGCAAAAGATCCACGGTGGAGTGTCCGACTGTCAATGTCAAAAAAGCGGATCAGGCCAATGAAGTCACCGAAAAAATGGATATTGCCCAGTCCAAGCTCGTTCTCGGCTTCCGCACCGCGGCCTCCCTTCGGGATGAGCAGGTGGAGGCGGTCAAGCTGATGGTTGCCCTTTTTGGCGGCACCCCGAACTCCAAGCTGTTTCTGAATGTCCGCGAAAAGCTCAGCCTTTGCTACTATTGCAGCGCGCTGTACGTTTCCATGAAAGGAATCATGCTTGTACAGAGCGGCGTTGAGACGAAGAATATTGAAAAGGCCAAAGAGGAAATTTTATTCCAGCTGGGAGAAATAAAAAAGGGCAATTTTGACGATAATGAAGTCAATGCGGCAAAACTCAGCATGTGCAACAGTTACCGCTCTCTTTCCGATTCCCTTGGCGGGCTGGAGGCGTGGTACCTGTCGCAGACTTTTGCCAATTATGTTAAACGCCCGGAGGAAGCGGCGGCGCTGATCAGCGCCGTTACGCGTCAGCAGATTATCGACGCCGCTAACAATGTCACTCTTGACACAGTGTATCGCTTGGTCGGAAACGGGGTAGAAAAAGAATGAATGTAATGAAGGAAATCAAAAGCTCACGGATCGGCGACCGGTATTTTGAGATCAACCATTCGTCCGGGCTGAAAATCTTTGTATATCCGAAAGAGAATTACAGCTCCACTTATGCTGTATTTGGCACCAAATACGGTTCTGTGGACACCTGCTTTAAAACTTCGGAAGAAACCGAGCTGAATACGGTCCCCAACGGCATCGCGCATTATCTGGAGCACAAGCTTTTTGAAAGCGAGGATGGGGACGCCTTTGCCCGTTACGCAAAAACGGGGGCTTCCGCAAACGCCTATACTTCTTTTGACAAAACCTGTTACCTGTTTTCCTGTTCGGAAAAAGTATACGAATCGCTGGGAATCCTTCTGGATTTTGTTCAGTCCCCTTATTTTACCGAGCAGACCGTACAGAAGGAGCAGGGCATTATCGGCCAGGAAATCAGGATGTACGACGACGACCCGCAGTGGCGCGTGATGTTCAACCTTCTGCGCGCCATATACCATAAGCATCCGGTCAGGATCGATATTGCCGGAACGGTCGAAAGTATTGCGGAGATTACGCCGGAGTTGCTTTATAAGTGCTATCATACCTTCTATAACCTCAACAATATGGTGCTGTGTGTCGCGGGAAACGTCGACGTTTACAAGGTGCTGGAACTTTGCGATAAAATGCTGAAGCCCTCTAAAAACGTCACCATCGACCGCTTTTTTGAAGAAGAGCCCGAGGGGGTTGTGGAGAGCAGGGTGGAACAGAAGCTTTCCGTGGCCGCCCCGATCTTTCAACTGGGCTTTAAGGAAAAGGCGGGCAAGAACCGCCTGTCTGCCCGCGAAATCGCGGACACGGAAATCCTGCTGGAAATCCTGGCTTCCGACGCGTCCCCGCTGTTCCGCAGGCTGCTGGACGCCGGGCTGATTAATCAGTCCTCCTTCTCCTATGAATATTTTGAGGGACCGGGTTATGCGTCGGTGATCTTTTCCGGGGAATCAAAGGACCCCGATGCCGTTGCGCAGGAGATCAAAAAAGAGGTTGCCGGGCTGCGTGAACACGGACTGGACCCCGCGGCTTTTGAGCGCTCCAAAAAAGCGGTTTACGGCCGTATGGTCTCGTCTTTCAACAGTGTGGACAACATCGCCAATACCATGGCCTCACTGGCGTTTACCGGCCATGAACTGTTTAACTATATCGATACGATTGCTTCGGCGGATATTCAGTCCGTGCAGAACAGGCTCAATGTCCAGCTCAGACCGGAGTATTCCGCACTTTCCATTGTAAGACCGGTTGAAGAATAAGCTTTTCTTTATTCTTACCGCCAGAACATCCCACGCGAAGTTTTGGCCGGGGTCTAATCTGTTTTTGCGCGTGGAGAAATGGTGGAGTATATGTTAAATGTTCAATTTCCGGGACTAGGCATTCACTTTACAATCAATCCGGTTGCATTTTCAATCGGTTCGCTTACCGTCAGATGGTACGGTGTGATTATTGCGGTCGGTTTTTTACTGGCTTTCCTTTATGTGATGGCAAGCTGCAAAAAATTTAATATGGATCAGGACAGGCTCATCGACGCCGTGATTGTCGGTATTATCGGCGGAATCATCGGCGCAAGGGCCTACTATGTCATTTTCGATACCAGCGACCAGTATCTGAGAAATCCGATCAGCGCCCTTTATATCTGGGAGGGAGGACTTGGAATTTACGGCGGAATCATCGGCGGCCTGCTCTGCGGCGCGCTGATCGCCAAGCTGCGCAAAATCAGCGTTCCGGCCATGCTGGACCTGGCCTCGCTCGGCTTCCTGATCGGACAGACGATCGGCCGCTGGGGCAACTTTGTCAATCAGGAGGCGTTTGGCCGCGAAACCACTCTGCCGTGGGGCATGGTCAGCGAAAATACTTCCGCCATTGCGAACGGCCCTGTGCATCCCTGCTTCCTTTATGAATCCTTATGGTGCCTTCTGGGCTTTGTCCTGCTACATATTTTCAGCCGCAGGTTCAGAAGATATGACGGACAGGTTTTTCTTGGCTATTTAATCTGGTACGGCGTCGGCCGGTTCTTTATTGAAGGACTGCGTACGGACAGCCTGATTACCCCGGTTATTCCTCTCAGGGTCTCACAGGTAGTTGCTGTAATAACGGTTTTAACCGGTATCGCATTGTTGATTGTTTTCCGCAACAGAACCGCTCTTACCGGATGCGGTTCCCCGAAAGTCATGGCTCTGAATGCCGTGGTGGATGAAGTACCGGAAGAATTGATTGACGACGATACAAGCACTATTTTTGACACAGACGCTTCTGAAGATACGTCGGACGGCGCGGTACAGGAAGAGCCTGCTGCGTCCGAACCAGTCGCGGAGCCGGAAGAACCCGTTTCAGCTTCTTCCGAGGATACGGCGGAAGAAACCGAGAAATCATGATTTTGGAGGCAGGTTATGGCGAAATACATTGACGGGAAAGCGGTTGCGGCCGAAATTCGGGCTCAGCTGGCCCTTGAAGTTGAGAAAATGGTCCGGTTCGGCGTAACGCCGGGCCTTGCCGTGGTGATTGTCGGAGACGACCCCGCGTCAAGAACGTATGTAAACAATAAAAAAAGGGCCTGCGCTCAGGCGGGAATCTATTCCGAAGAATACGCCCTGCCCGCGTCCGCCTCTCAAAAAGAAATCATGGACCTAGTCGCGAAACTGAACGCTAAAAAAGACATTAACGGTATTTTGGTTCAATCCCCGCTGCCGGACGGATTGGATGAAAAGGCGGTGGTGGAAGCCATTGATCCCGAAAAAGACGTGGACGCTTTCCACCCTTCCAATGTGGGCAGAATCATGATCGGAAACTATCATTTCCTGCCCTGTACTCCCGCGGGGGTCATTGAGCTTCTCCGCCATGAAAAGATCGGGATCGAAGGAAAAAACTGTGTCGTAATCGGGAGAAGCAATATTGTCGGTAAGCCGATGGCCATGCTGCTCCTGCATCATAACGGGACGGTGACCATCTGCCACAGCAGAACCAGAAATCTGAAGGAAGTATGCAGACAGGCCGATATCCTTGTCGCGGCGGTCGGCAAACCGAAATTTGTTACCGCGGATATGGTGAAACCGGGTGCGGTGGTGATCGATGTGGGAATGGACCGCGACGAAAACGGAAAACTGTGCGGAGACGTTGACTTTGCCAATGTGGAGAAAACAGCTTCTTACATAACTCCTGTTCCGGGCGGTGTCGGTCCCATGACGATTGCGATGCTCCTTAAAAATACAGTTGCCGCGGCGAAGCGTCAGAACGGGATGACTCTGTAAAATGCGGAATCCCGGTATACTGCGTCCGGCGGCTGCCAGTTGAGGTACGGAATGGACAACCTTTTAAATCAAATTAATTTTCCGGAAGACTTGCAAAAGCTTTCCCTGGATGAACTTTATGAATTGTGCGATGAAATTCGCGAAAAAATCATTAAGACCGTTTCCAACAACGGAGGACATCTGGCTTCCAACCTGGGGGTCGTTGAATTAACGGTTGCGCTGCACCGTGTTTTCAGTTCCAAGGACGACAGGATTGTCTGGGACGTCGGGCATCAGGCCTATACCCATAAGATTCTGACCGGCAGGCGCGACACCATTTCCACCATTCGGATGCAGGGCGGTCTTTCCGGCTATCCGAACCGCATGGAAAGCAGTTACGACGCTTTTAACGCGGGGCACAGCAGCACCTCTATCTCCGCAGCGCTGGGAATCGCCAACGCAAAGCTTCTTGCTGGAGAGCCAGGCCACGTTATTTCTCTGATCGGCGACGGCGCGCTGACCGGCGGTCTGGCTTATGAAGGCCTGAACAATGCCGGACGCTTCAAGAAGAATTTTATTGTCATTTTGAATGACAATAAAATGTCTATTTCGCGCAATGTCGGTTCCATCGCCCGCTATTTGGCGCACATTCGCACAAAGCCCGGTTATTTCAAGGCAAAGGGCAATATTGAAACCGCGCTGAACCGGCTTCCTCACGTAGGAAAGCCACTGCATCATTTTCTTTCGAAATCAAAGGCTGCTTTAAAGCAGATATTATATAACAGTACCATTTTTGAAGATATGGGCTTTTATTATTACGGGCCGTTTGACGGTCATGATTTGGGAAAGCTGATTGATGTTCTGGAAAATGCCAAGAATATCAACCATCCGGTTTTGCTCCATGTGATTACCCGCAAAGGAAAGGGCTATCCGTATGCGGAGCAGAATCCGGGAGCTTTTCACGGGATATCCAGTTTCGATATTAAGACGGGAAAATCCGCCCCTGCCGGTGAGAATTTTTCCAGTGTTTTCGGCAGCCATCTTTGCGCGCTGGCGGGTAAGGATGAAAAAATCTGCGCGATTACCGCAGCGATGCAGATGGGAACCGGTCTGACGGGTTTTGCGAAGCAGTTTCCCGGCCGTTTTTTCGATGTGGGGATTGCGGAAGAGCATGCGGTAACCTTTGCCGGCGGTCTTGCCGCGGGCGGCATGCTTCCCGTATGCGCGATTTATTCCACGTTTTTACAGCGCGGCTACGATCAGATTATTCATGACGCAGCCATCCAAAGGGTAAAGGTGACGTTTGCCATTGACCGGGCGGGTGTTGTCGGCGACGACGGCGAAACGCATCAGGGTATTTTTGATGCGGCTTTTCTGAGCACCGTTCCCGGGATTACCGTTTATTCTCCGGCTTACTATGACGAGCTTTATTTTTCTTTCCAGCAGGCGCTTTACCAGTGCGAAGGCGTTTCCGCCGTGCGCTATCCGCGCGGAAAGCCAATGTTTAAGCCCTTCGACTTTGAGAGTACCGGGAAAGCTTACGACATTTACGGACAGGATGAGGCGGAGCTGGTGATTGTGACCTACGGCCGTTTGTTTTCCATGGCCTGCAAGGCCGTCACATCGCTGAAAGAGTCCGGGATCCCTGCGAAAATTATCAAGCTGAACCGGATTACTCCGGTGGACAGGGATGCGGTAGCGGAAGCTGCGGCCGCAAAAAAAGTCTTTTTCTTTGAAGAGGGAATCCAGCAGGGAGGAATCGGAGAGCATTTCAGCTATCTGCTGTCCCAGAGCGGGTACCGCGGCGAGTTCCGCTTACGCGCGATCACCAGCTTTGTTCCCCATGCGACAATGCTGCAGTCGCTCAGCGCTCTTGGCCTTGACGACAAGGGAATGGTAAATATGATATTGACGGAGTACAAAAAGTGATAGAGAAAAAAAGACTGGACTGCCTGCTGTTTGACCAGGGTCTTACCGAAAGCAGGGAAAAGGCCAAGGCAATGATCATGATGGGCAATGTCTATATCGATCATCAGAAGTCCGACAAGCCCGGGACCATGCTTCCGGTCGATACGAAAATAGAAATCCGCGGGGAGACCATGCCCTATGTGAGCCGCGGCGGCTGGAAGCTGGAAAAGGCCATGTCTGTTTTCCCGATTGAACTGAAAGAGAAAATCACGATGGATATCGGCGCTTCTACCGGCGGTTTTACGGACTGCATGCTGCAGAACGGCGCGAAAAAGGTCTATTCCATCGACGTCGGCTACGGGCAGCTCGCGTGGAAGCTGCGTACGGACCCAAGGGTCGTGAATCTGGAGCGCACCAATGTCCGTTACCTTACACGGGAGCAGGTGCCGGACGACATCGATTTTTTCAGCGTGGACGTCTCTTTTATTTCCCTTTGCCTGGTCCTTCCCGTCGCAAGGGAGTTCATGGCGGAAAACGCGCAGGCCGTCTGCCTGATCAAGCCCCAATTTGAAGCGGGGCGGGGGAAAGTAGGCAAAAAAGGCGTGGTGCGCGATCGGGCGGTTCACCAGGAAGTGATTGAAAAAATAACCGGCTTTGTGCTGGAACACGGGTTTTCCGTTCTGGGCCTGACTTATTCCCCGGTAAAAGGGCCGGAGGGGAATATTGAGTATTTGGTTTACCTTCAAAAATCGGAGAAACCGGAAAGTGTTCCGTTGAACATAGAAGCATTGGTGGAAGAATCCCATCATACATTAAACGGTGGTGAATAATTTGAAAATAGCGATCATGCCGAATCTAAGCAAGCACAACGCACAGCTTCATACTACGCGGGTAGCGGAAACGCTGCAAAAATTCGGTGCGGAGGTATGCATGCGATTAAACCTGAAAAGCTGTTTTCCAAATTCACACATTGTTTTTTACGATGATTTTGATAAAATGATGTCCGACTGCGACGCTGTCATTGCCGTTGGCGGCGACGGAACCATCATTCACTCTTCCCGGCATGCCGCCGTGGCGGAAAAGCCGATTTTGGGCATCAATGTGGGGCGGCTTGGTTTTGTCGCCGGGCTGGAAACGGACGAGCTTGACAAGCTTAAAAAGCTGATCGACGGGGACTATACCATCGAAAACCGTATGATGCTGGAAATCCAGCTGGTCAATCAGGGGAAAGAGGAAACCCATTTGGCGCTGAACGACGCGGTAATCGCCCGCGGAGCGCTTTCCCGGATCCTGGATATCACCGTTCACTTCAATGATAAAAATGTCTGTGAATACAGGGCGGACGGCCTGATTATTTCCACTCCCACCGGCTCGACCGCGTATTCCCTTTCCGCCGGCGGCCCCGTGATCGACCCGAGCATCAACTGTATTCTGCTTTCGCCGATCTGTCCGCATTCCCTGCTGACAAGGCCGGTTATTTTCGGGCCGGACGCTAAGCTGAGCGTAACGGCGTGTTCCCACTATAAAAGCGAGATTATTTTGTCCGTGGACGGAGACACTTTTATTCGGATTGCGGATAATCAGAAAATTAATTTTTGCCGTTCGGAGCGTATGGTGAGAATTATTAAACTAAAAGACGATAATTTTTATGAGGTAGTGAACGAAAAATTAGCCGAGAGGAGAAATTGAATTGAAAACACGACGACACGCAAAAATCCTTGAATTGATTAACGAATACGCGATTGATACTCAGGAAGAACTGCTGCGCCGCCTGCGCGAAGACGGTTTTGAAGTAACCCAGGCCACCGTTTCCCGCGATATTAAAGAGCTCAGGCTGATCAAGACTCTGTCCCACGACGGAAAATACAGATACTCCACCGGCAGAAGCAACACGGCCGATTACTCCTCTAAATTTTATTCCCTCCTTTCCGATTCTGCAGTGCAGATTGACTACGCATGCAATCTGGTGGTAATCAAATGCCATGCGGGCATGGCGCAGGCTGTTTGTGCGGCAATGGACACCATGCACTGGCAGGGCTCCGTCGGCACTCTGGCCGGGGACGATACCATTTTTATTGCGATGAGGGACGAAGACCATGCACAGCAGCTGGTTGCTGAACTTAAAAAAATGGTTGGGTGATTGCAATGCTTTCTCAGCTTTACATCGAAAATATTGCTGTGATTGAAAAGACCGGGATCGATTTTCACCCCGGCCTGAACGTTCTGACCGGAGAAACCGGAGCCGGAAAATCCATTGTTATTGATTCCATCAACGCAATTTTGGGGGAAAGAACCTCGCGTGAGCTTGTGCGGACCGGGGCTCATTCCGCTTTTGTCACCGCCGTTTTTTCCGACCTTGGGGAACAGGCCGTCCATAAGCTGGCGGAATTCGGCTATGCGCCGGAAGAAGACGGTTCCGTCATGATTCAGCGCGAAATCCATACCGACGGCAAAACCGTGTGCCGAATTAACGGCCGCCCGGCAACCGTATCCGTTTTGAAAGAGATCGGGGTCGTGCTGATCAGCATTCACGGCCAGCACGAGAGCTACGACCTGCTGTCGCCCGATTTACATATCCGGTACATCGACCGCATGGGCGTGCCCGAGGCACTGCTCTCGGAGTATCGCGCCGCTTTCAGCAATATGCAGCATATCAAAAGCGCTTTGGACGCTTTTGATATGGACGAGGCGCAGAAAGCGAGGCAGATTGATCTGCTGACCTATCAGGTCAACGAACTGGAGGCCGCCGGTCTGCGGGCCGGCGAGCAGGAAGAACTGAATAAAACCCGTACCCGCTATTTAAACAGCGAAAAGATTGCCTCGGCGATTCATACGGCGCAATCGGCCCTGAACGGGGAAGAAAGCTTTGACGGAGCTTTGTCCGCTGTTGTTTCGGCTTCGGACGCTCTGTCCGAAACGGAAAAATACCTGCCGGAAATCCATGAGCTTTCCGAAAGAATCAAAAATATCCGCTACGATCTGGAGGACTGCGGCGAAGAGCTCCGCGGTTTTTCCTCGGAACTGGAATATGATCCCGCAGACCTTGAAAGGATAGAGGACAGGCTGGACGTCCTCTATCGCCTTGGCCTGAAATACGGCGGCTCCGTGGAAAATATGATCGGTTTTCTCGAAACATCGAAGGCCCAGCTGGAGGACATCCAGCTTTCGGATGAAAAAATCCTGCAGATGACAAAGGAATATCAAAAGGCGAAGGCGGAAGCGGAAAGACTTGCGAAAAAGATTTCCGGCTGCCGCAGAGAGGCGGCACGGGCCTTTACGAAAAGGGTAAAGGAAGAGCTCCGCTTTCTCGATATGCCGAACATCGATTTTCAGGTACAGCAGGAGGACTGCCCACTGAATCCGTTCGGCTGCGACAAGCTTCAGTTCCTGATTTCGGTGAATGCGGGCGAACCGGCCAAGCCGATCGCAAAAATCGCTTCCGGCGGCGAGCTTTCCCGCATTATGCTTTCCATTAAGACGGTGCTTGCCGGGAAAGACGACATTGACACGTTGATTTTCGACGAGGTCGACACCGGCATCAGCGGAAGCGCGGCGCAGAAGGTCGGTTTAAAGCTGCATGAGGTCGCGGGCCACCGTCAGGTGATCTGCGTAACGCATCTGGCGCAGATAGCCGCTTTGGCCGACACACAGTTCTTAATCAAAAAGCAGGTCCGGGAGAACAGAACCTTCACCGACGTGGCTGAGCTGGATTACGAGGGAAGGAAACAGGAACTGGCAAGAATTATGGGCGGGGCGCAGATCACGCCGCTGCTGCTGGAAAATGCGGCCGAAATGCTCAGGCTTGCCAAAAAGCATGGCTCGTCTTGACAATGCGGAGGGAATTGGGTATAATGCAGTATAATGACATTGATGGGAAGAAGTAAGCCAAAAAGACGGCAAAGAGAGCCTGCGGCTGGTGTAAGCAGGCGCGTGATTTGGCTGAAATACATCCCGGAGTCGCCAGATTGAACGGTTTCTATTAGATTTGGCCGTGAAAGCGCACGTTATAGCGCGTGGGTATTTTTGTACCCGTAAGGCCGTATCCGCGAGGCTACGGTGAACTGAGGTGGTACCGCGGTTGATTCCGCCCTCTGCAAATAAGCAGGGGGCGTTTTTTATCCCCCTGAAATGGAGGATTTTTTATGGGAGTTTTCGAAGAACTCAAAGCAAGGGGCTTGATTGCCCAGATGACGGACGAGGAGAAGATTCAGGATCTTCTCAACAATCACAAAACCACATTCTATATCGGGTTTGATCCGACAGCCGACAGCCTGCACGTAGGCCACTTTGTGCAGATTATGGTCATGGCGCACATGCAGAGAGCCGGCCATACGCCGATTGCGCTGTTCGGCGGCGGAACGGGCATGGTCGGCGATCCTTCCGGAAAATCCGATATGCGCAAAATGCTGACCAAAGAGGAAATCGACCACAATATCGCCTGCTTCCAAAAGCAGATGTCCCGTCTGGTTGATTTTTCGGAAGGCAAAGCGATTATGGCCAACAACGGCGACTGGCTTCTGAATCTGAATTATATTGAGTTTTTGCGTGATGTCGGCGTGCATTTTTCCGTCAACCGCATGCTTGCCGCGGAATGCTATAAGCAGCGTCTGGAAAGGGGACTCTCTTTCTTTGAGCTGAACTATATGATTATGCAGAGCTACGACTTTCTGGAGCTGAATCACCGGTACAACTGCCAGCTGGAGCTTGGCGGCGACGACCAGTGGAGCAATATTATCGGCGGCGTCGAGCTCATTCGCCGCAAAGAGGGGAAGGAAGCCTACGGCATGACGTTTACCCTGCTGACGACCAGCGAGGGCAAAAAGATGGGCAAAACCGAAAAGGGCGCCGTTTGGCTGGACCCCGAAAAGACCACGCCGTTTGACTTCTACCAGTACTGGCGAAATATCGGTGACGACGACGTTATCAAATGCCTGAAAATCCTTACGTTCCTTCCGCTGTCGGAAATCGATGAGCTTGCGAAGCTGGAGGGCGGGGAGCTCAACAAAGCCAAGGAAATTCTTGCGTTTGAGGTCACTAAGCTGATTCACGGCGAGCAGGAAGCGTTAAAGGCGCAGGAAGGTGCGCGCGCGCTGTTCGGCAGCGGCGAGAACACGGACAACATGCCTTCCACGGATATTACTTCATCCGATTTTACCGATGGGGAAATCGGCGTGCTTGATCTGCTGGTCCTGACAAAGCTGGCGCCTTCCAAAGGAGAGGGGAGACGTCTGATCGATCAGGGCGGTATTTCAGTCGATAGCGTGAAGATCCTTTCCAGCACGGAGAAACTTTCCCTGAACCGTTTCGAGAAAAAATATGTGGTGATCAAAAAGGGGAAAAAGGTGTTCCACAAAGTCAATCTGGTTGATTAACGCAAAAATTTGCTTTGCCCGCCGCCGAAATTTCGGCGGCGGGCTGTTTTGATTGATTTTCATCCGGTAATTCCTTATAATAGGTACATTGACAAATGTTGGAGGATTCATCCAGATGAAAAAAAACGGCTCTTTGTTGTTGGCGCCTGCTTCGGTGATGGTGATTATGCTTTCGGTATTTTTTGTAAGCAGGATGTTTCCTTTTGGATACAACACTCTCTCATGGTGCGATATGGACCAGCAGGTCATCCCTTTTCTGATGGACTTTAAAGATATCCTGTCCGGAAAAGCAAACATGTTTCTGAATATGCAGAACGCCGGGGGCATGAGCTTCTGGGGCGTATTCCTGTTTTTTATCAGCAGCCCGTTCAGCTTTCTGGTTGCCTTTGTCAATAAGGCCGATTTCTATCTTTTCATGAATATTCTGGTCCTTCTGAAAATGATGGCATGCGCGTTTACGGCAAGCCTCTTTTTTCGCTTTCGATTCAAAAAGCTCGGTGTGCTGCAAAACACGGCGATCTCCGTGATGTATGCCTTCTGCGGCTACGCCATGTTTTACTACCAGAACCACGTATGGCTGGACGTCATGTACCTTTTCCCGATTCTTCTGATCGGCCTGATCAAGCTGGCTGACGAAGGAAAAATCCTGTGGTATGTCCTGTCTTTTTCAGCGATACTGACAGTGAATTTCTATCTAAGCTATATGGTATCCATTTTTTTGGTACTGGCATCCGGAGTCTATGTCTGTTTCTTCGCGAAAAAGGGGACACGCCGGAAAAATATTTTGCTTCTGGGAGTTTCCACCCTGATTACCGCTTTGATTACCGCCGTGGTCTGGCTTCCCTCCCTGATGCAGTATACGGCTTCCGCCAGAACCAGCGACCTGTTTACGAGCTTAAGAGTGGGTGGGCTGATTTCCAGACTGGACACGACGTTTACCGTGATTCTGTGCTCGGGTGCGATCTTTGCCGCGCTGATTGTCTATTTGTTTTTTGCGAAAAGGCTTCCGCCGAATACGAACTTTGTGTTTTTCCTGTTTATCCTGACAATGATACCGGTTTTCATAGAACCGATCAATAAAATGTGGCAGACCGGAAACTATCAGGCTTTTCCGGTCCGCTACGGATATATCACCATTTTTTTCGGCCTGATTCTGCTTGCCGCCGTATTATCGGAAATCAATCAGGAAAACCGCCTTACGTCAAGCAGCCCGCTGGCCGTATTTGGCGGGATGCTGGCGGTCAGCGCCGTATTCCTTGCGGAATGCCTGATTTTTTATAAGGAGTATGATGTCGTCAGGATTTACACGGAAACCCTGTGGGGAAACAGCGCAAGCTTCCGGCTTCTGCTCCTGTTTTCTCTGGTCGCGGGACTTGCGTATCTCGTCCTTCTGCTGCTCTACCAGTTCAGGCTGCTGGGTAAAACCGCATTTTCCGTCCTGCTGTGCATCATGGTTGTACTGGAATGCGTATTTAATTCCGGCGTTTACGTGGCTTCCGCCGCCAACAACGGGAAAACCGAGGCAGCCGTCATCGATCTGAGCGGCCGGATCGGGGATGACTCCCTTTACCGCGTAAAATCCGAAGAAAAATACTTCGACGTAAACCTGATGGGCAGCCTGGGGTACCATACACTGAGCCATTATACGTCGCTGACGGGCGAAAACTTTATGTATACCATGAAGAAGCTCGGCTATTCGTCCTACTGGATGGAAGTCAACTCAAACGGCGGCACCAAGCTGACTGACGCCATAATGGGGAACCGGTACACGATTCTCCGCAGGGGAACTTCCTTCAGCAAGGAGCAGAAGGTTTTTTATCAAAATGAGAAATATGAGATCAGAGAAAAAGAGGACACTCTTCCCGTCGGATTTGTTGTTCATTCCGATGACATTCAGGCATTCAGCACTCTGCCGGACACGACCCGCCTCAACATTCAGCAGTTTGTCTTTGAATCCCTCTTTCATACACAGGACAAGCTGTTTACCTATTACGAGCCGACCCTTCTGAATAATATCGCCTATACTGCCGGCGAAAGATATTCTCTTACTTTTCCGGACAACAGCGCCGAGGGGTCGGTGGTTTACCGGATTCCGGTTCAGGGAACGGAAACGCTTTATTTCGACTGCTTTGACAGGCTGTCAAACAGCCTGATCGAGCATATCAACTCAAGCTTCAATATCCTAATAAACGGGATGACCGTACAGGACGATTATCCGAATCAAAGCAGTAACGGACTCCTGAATCTCGGCACCTTCCGCGACCAGACGGTGGAAGTGGAAATCCAGGTTTTAAAAGAAGTCGACGTGAAATCCTTTGGAATCGCCGGACTTAAGGACGATGTTTTAAAGAAAGCGGTCAGCGGTACCGCCGCCGCGCAGCTGAAGCAGTCCGGGAACCGGATTACCGGCACTGCGGACGCGGCCGACGACCAGTCCTATCTCTTCCTTCCGATTACGGACGGCAGGGGATATACCGCGACTGTAAACGGGAAAAAGACCGATATCAACTGCGTGCTGGATTCCATGATGGCGATCAGGCTGGACAAAGGAAAAAACGAAATCTCCGTTTCTTATATTCCGCCCGGGTTTTCCTTGGGAAGCTGTTTATCCGCCGCGGGGATCGCTGCTCTGATTCTTTTCCTGATATTTCTGAGAAAAGGACTCTACCGTAAAATTCGGTTCCTGGAACTGCCGGCGGTTTTCTTATTTACGGTTTTGTTCATCGGCGTTTTTGTCGCGGTTTATATTTTCCCCGTAGTCATCTATTACTGGAGGTAAAAAATCCCTTCCGCTGCCAGCAGATCATACTGCCTGACGGAAGGGATTATTATTTTATAGAAAACAGGAAGCAGGCTTTTATTTCTTCAGACACTTTTCGATTTCGTTCAGCGTCTGGTCAAAATCCGCCGCCGTAACCAGCAGGGAGATGTCTACCTCAGAGGTTGTGATAATCCGTACGTCCGTTTCGCTCTTCGCCGCCGCCGCAAAAACCTTCGCCGCCACGCCGGGAGTGTCCTTCATTCCCTGGTCATAGACGGAAATTTTGCAGTTTCCGCTGCTGACAATGGTCTTAATATTGGAATTGTCATGAAGATCGGATGTAAAGGTCAGAATTTTATCCAGATCGTTGTCGGAAATCGTAAAGGAAATGGAAGTGAAAGCCCCGTGCGTCGGCGCAAGTGAAATCATATCCACATTGACTCCGAACCCCGAAATTTTCTGAAAAACATCGGCGGTAAAGGTCAGCTCGGAAGGACAGTTCTGCAGCGTGATCAGGGTAATTTCATTTGAAGTGGTGATCATTGGTTCCGTACTCATCATGCTACCTCCTATTTTAATAAATCAGACATGTTATAAAGTCCTGCGGGCATCTTTGCCAGATAAACGGCCGCGTTGATCGCCCCGACGGCAAAAACCTCTTTTGACTGCGCGGAATGAGCAAGCGTGATCACTTCATGATGTCCGGCAAAAATCACTTCATGTTCGCCGACAATGGTTCCCCCACGAACGGAATGAATCCCTATTTCGTTTGCTTCGCGCTTCTTCCTCTGGGAATGCCGGTCGTAAATATAGTGCGCATTTTCGTTCATGACGGATGAAATGCCGTCAGCCAGCATGAGTGCGGTGCCGCTCGGCGCGTCGACTTTCTGATTATGGTGTTTCTCTATAATCTCCACATCGAAGCCGCTGCCCAGCACTTTCGCCGCCTTTTTGGACAATTCGATCAGCAGGTTGATCCCCAGCGACATATTGCCCGAATAAAATACGGGGACATCTTCGGAAACACGGGTGAGCGCTTCCACCTGCGCTTTGTTATAACCGGTGGTGCACAGAACAAGCGGCGTTTTATGAATCTGCGCATACTGGAGCAGAGAAGCGAGAAGGGCGGGGTTGGAAAAATCGACAATGACATCGGCGTCGACATTGATATCCGCCGGTTTCGCAAAAACCGGATAATCCTCCTTCGCCTCCGTATTCATATCGATTCCGCCTACGACCCTGCAGTCGTCCCGCAGCGCCACACAGGCCGAAACCTCACGGCCCATCTTGCCGTTGCATCCGCAGATAATCATCCTTGTCATTTTCACATTCCCTCCGGAAAGGTCAATTTATTTTAATAAATTATATTTTTTAAGAACCATTGCGAGTTTTACTTCCGCTTCTTCACTCATCGCCGTTAACGGCAGGCGGCAGCTTCCGCTGTTGAATCCGAGCATTTTCATGGCCGCCTTCACCGGGATCGGGTTCACATCCATGAACAGTGCGTCCATCAGCTCAAGGTATTTCAAAAAGGCCGCACGGCTGGCGGCAAGGTTGCCGTCAAAGAAATCCGCGCAGATTTGGTGCATTTCTTTTGGCATGATATTCGCGAATACGGAGATGATTCCCTTTCCGCCCAAAGAAAGAATGGGCAGCGTCTGATTGTCTTCTCCGGAGTAAATATGCAGCTCGTCGCCGCAAAGGGAAATGGTTCTCGCCAGAGCGGAAATATCCCCGTTCGCCTCTTTTGCAGCATTGATATTCGGGTGTTTGGAAAGCTCCAGATACGTTTCCGGTTTGATATTGCAGCCCGTTCTGGACGGTACGTTGTAGACGATGATCGGAAGCTTTACACGGTCCGCCACATAGTGATAATGCTTTACCAGACCCGCCTGAGAGGTTTTATTGTAGTAGGGTGTAACCATTAAAAGAGCGTCCGCGCCAAGCTCCTGAGCGGTCAGGGACAGCTCTGCCGCGTAGCGGGTGTCGTTGCTGCCGGAGCCCGCAATGACCGGAATCCGTTTCTTCGTCTTTTTAATGATGTATTCGATGACCTTGCAATGCTCTTCGTGGTCTAATGTTGCCGATTCCCCTGTTGTACCGCAGGCGATAATGGAATCCGTCCCGTTGGCGATATGAAATTCGACGAGATCGCCCAAAACGTCATAATTCACGGAACCGTCCTCGTTCATCGGCGTAATGATCGCGACGCCGGAACCGCTGAAAATAAGCTTTTTCATGACACTTTACCTCCAAATTCGCAAATTCTTCAATCGATATAACCTTTTGCGCAAAGAAGCTCCGCCATCAAAACAGCTCCGCCTGCGGCTCCGCGCAGAGTGTTGTGGGACAGACAGACAAATTTTACATCGTACTGCGTATCCGGGCGCAAACGTCCGATGGAAACGGCCATGCCGTTCTCCAAATTACGGTCAAGCCTTGACTGCGGACGGTCGTCCTCGCGGAAATAATGCAAAAACTGCTTTGGGGCGCTGGGAAGCTGAAGCTTCTGAGGAACTCCCTTAAAGTTTTCCCATCTTGCAATAATTTCTTCCAACTCGACCTTTTTTTCATAGGAGAGAAAAACCGCGGCGGTATGCCCATCGGAAACGGGAACACGGAGACACTGGGAGGTAATGGACGGGGAAGTGGCGTTGACGATTGCGCCGTTTTCGACATGTCCCCAGATTTTCAGCGGTTCATTTTCAGATTTTCCTTCTTCGCCGCCGATAAAGGGAATGACGTTATCGACGCTTTCCGGCCACGTCTGAAAGGTTTTTCCCGCGCCGGAAATGGCCTGATAGGTGCAGGCGAGCACTTTCGTTACGTTCAGGTCCATCAGAGGGTGGATAGCCGGAACGTAGCTCTGCAGAGAGCAGTTCGATTTCACGGCGATGAATCCGCGTTTTGTGCCGAGACGTTTGCGCTGCGCGTCGATGACCCCGGCATGATCCGCGTTGATTTCCGGAATGATCATCGGTACGTCGGCCACCAAGCGGTTCGCACTGTTGTTGGACATCACCGGACACTCCGCTTTGGCATAGGCTTCTTCCAGTGTTTTGATTTCCTCTTTTTTCATGTTGACCGCGCAGAACACGAAGTCAACAAGGGAAGTGATTTTTTCAATATCCTGCTCCGCGTTGAAAACGACCATATTTTCCATTGATTTCGGCATCGGTGTTGTCATCAGCCAGTGGTCCCCGACAGCCTCTTTATATGTTTTTCCGGCGGAACGCGCACTCGCTGCGAGTGCGGTAACCGTAAACCACGGGTGGTTCTCGATCAGCGTAGCAAATCTTTGACCAACCATGCCGGTTGCGCCGATAATTCCTACATGATACTTTTTCATTGGTAGCCCTCCTGTAATATATATGTTTGAAGAATGAGAAAATATATACATAAGAAAAAAACCGGTTGAAAACCGGTCATCAGGCAAATATAATAGGTAGTGTTCGACATTGATAGGGTCCGGCATCTGCCGAACCAAATGTTAGCCGATAGCGCTCCATCATATCAACATGATGACAGTTGTTCTGCTGTTCACAAAAACAACCAGGCGGTTCCCTGCCCCGAAACCCCCTTCGGCGAGTTTACCTTTCACGGACGATAAACGGCTTTGGCAGCCTGAGATCCGTTACTTTTTAAAATCGCGCCTCTATCTTTGAATTATAATAACATGGGTTGCTATTACTTGTCAATTTATTTATAATAAAGAATCGGTAGTATATTATGTGGGAGATATGGAAATGACATTGGATTTAAAAAATTTGCAGACAAAAGATTTTTTTTATGATTTACCGAGAGAACTGATTGCGCAGACCCCGATTGAACCGCGCGATTCCTCCAGACTTTTGACACTGAACAAGGAAACCGGCGAGATTACCCATAAACACTTTTTCAATATCATTGACTGCTTAAATCCCGGCGACTGTCTTGTTCTGAACGATTCGCGCGTTCTGCCGGCCCGGCTTTATGGAATCAAGGAAGGGACGGGGGCCCGCGTGGAGTTTCTGCTTTTAAACCACCGGGAAGGGGACGTATGGGAAGTTCTCTGCGGTCCCGGCAAGCGTGCGAAGCCCGGTTCCCGTTTCGTTTTCGGCGACGGCCTTCTCAGGGCGGAAGTGCTGGAAATTATCGACGAGGGCAACCGTCTGGCGCGCTTTACGTATGAAGGGAATTTCTATGAAATCCTGGATCAGATCGGGGAAATGCCGCTGCCGCATTACATCACGGAGCATCTGAACGACAATGAGCGCTATCAGACCGTGTATTCCAAGGAAGTCGGTTCCGCGGCCGCTCCGACCGCCGGACTGCATTTTACGCCGGAGCTTCTGGAAAAGGTAAAGGCCAAGGGCGTGAAAGTGGTGTTTGTCACGCTGCACGTCGGGCTGGGCACGTTCCGCCCGGTCACGGCGGAAAAGGTACTGGATCACAAAATGCATTCGGAACATTACTATCTCCCGAAGGAAACGGCGGATGCCATCAATGAAACAAAACGGAACGGCGGCCGCGTCATTGCGGTGGGAACGACAAGCTGCCGCACGCTGGAGTCCGTCGGGACCGCGGAGGGCTGTATCAGGGAAAGCGCCGGATGGACGGATATTTTTATTTATCCCGGCTACCGGTTCAAAGTGCTCGACGGCTTGATCACCAATTTCCACCTGCCGGAGAGCACGCTCATCATGCTGGTTTCCGCCCTCGCTGGTTACGAGCATATTATGAACGCGTACCGAATCGCCGTTCAGGAAAAATACCGATTTTTCAGCTTCGGCGACGCGATGCTGATCATTTAACAGGCTTGAAACAAGGCATATGCATCGCGACGCCAGTCTTGCCTGCCATGCATATGGCCGACGCGATGTTCATTTACTGATACGAAAGGATAAACAAGGATTAAAATATGTATAAGCTAATCAGCAATACGGGAGCGGCAAGGCGCGGCGAATTCACTACGCCGCACGGGACGGTTCAAACTCCGGCTTTTATGAACGTGGCTACCTGCGGCGCGATTAAAGGCGGTGTGTCCGCGCTGGATCTGAAGGACCTGAAATGCCAGGTACAGCTCTGCAATACCTATCATCTTCATCTGAGGCCGGGCGACGAAAACGTGAAAAAGCTGGGCGGCCTGCACCGGTTCACCCGGTGGGACGGGCCAATCCTGACCGACAGCGGCGGATTTCAGGTGTTCTCGCTGGCAAAGCTCAGGAATATTACCGAGGAGGGCGTGACCTTCGCTTCTCATATCGACGGCCATAAAATCTTTATGGGACCGGAGGAAAGCATGAGAATTCAGTCCAACCTGGCCTCTACCATTGCAATGGCCTTTGACGAATGTGTGGAGAATCCTTCGGAATACGATTACGCGCGCAGCTCCTGTCAGCGCACGGTTCGCTGGCTGTATCGGTGCAAGGCGGAAATGGACAGGCTGAACACGCTGCCGGACACGATCAATCCCCGCCAGATGCTGTGGGGAATCAATCAGGGCAGCACCTACGAGGACCTGCGCATCGAGAATATGAAACAGATCCGCGAGCTCGGCCTCGACGGGTACGCGATCGGCGGGCTGGCGGTGGGGGAGGCCGCGGAAGAGATGTACCGCATCATCGAGGCGGTGGAGCCCGAAATGCCGAAGGACAAGCCCCGTTATCTGATGGGGGTGGGAACCCCGGCCAATATTCTGGAGTCGGTCAGGCGCGGAGTGGATATTTTCGACTGCGTTATGCCGTCCAGAAACGCCCGTCACGGGCACACCTTTACCTGGGACGGCTGCCGGAATATGATGAACGCGAAATACACGCTCGATGAGAAACCGATCGACGAACACTGCGACTGTCCCGTTTGCCGCAATTTTACGCGCGCATACATTCACCATCTTTTTAAAAGCGGAGAGATGCTCGCTATGCGGCTTTGCGTCATGCACAACATCTATTTTTACAATTCCATTCTGGAACAGATCCGTCTTTCTCTTGATGAGGGGCGTTTTGAAGAATTCTATAGCAATAATATCTTGAAATTGAGCTTGAGGATATAAGAAATCCTTGCAAGACGACGAATAAGTTGCTATAATCATTATATTAAATTGGAGGTGCAGTTCTATAATGAATTTCAACACTTTGACAGGAACCACTGCGGCCGGAGGAAGTACATGGACCATCGTTCTCCTTTACGTGGCCATTATCGGCGCTTTTTATTTCTTTGGAATCCGTCCCCAGTCCAAGAAAAAGAAAAACGAAGAGAAAATGCGCAATAATATCCAAATCGGCGATGATATCACCACAATCGGCGGAATTGTCGGACGAGTAGTCGGCATTAAGGACGATTCTGACACCATCGTTATCGAAACCGGTACGGACCGCGTCAAAATCCGCATCAAGCGCTGGGCGATCGGAAGCATCGATACCGTTCACGCGGACGCCGAATAAGCCGAAAAAGCGGAATAATTAGTATATCTTCGGCGCCTTCTGAATATCTATGGTATTAGATATTTGAGGGGGCGCTGGTAATGAAAAGCAAGAAGCATTTAAAGCATTTAAATGAAAATCCGATGTTTGGAGCGCTGCGCTCCATTCTCCTCGGGACTGTCGTCGGGGCCGTAATTTGTGCTGCCCTGCTGGGTGTTTTTGCCTTGGCCTTTGTGTCGGCGGGACATATTCCGCAGAATCTGATTTCCCCTATGATGCTCGGATTGTCCGTGCTCGCGTCCTTTGTGGCGGGGTTTGTCACAGCGAAAATTTCCCGTAAACGCGGTTTGGCCTACGGCGCTTTGTCCGGTTTGCTGCTGTTTGTATTGTTTCTTGTTTCCGGTATGATTGCGTCCCATGAGCCTGTTTCCCTTACGGCCGGAATCAGGATGCTGGTAATGGTTCTTTCCGGCGCGATCGGCGGGCTGCTTGCGGTCAGTAAGAAGTCAAAAGTAAAATAATACTTTTATTCTTTCCGTCAGTGTGATATAATCATGAAGCGAAAATGATCAGTAATATTGAAATGGAGGTTTCAAAAAATGAAACAGATTAAGACTTTGAATAAAGCCAATTTAAAAGAGAGCGCGGTCAAAGGCGGATGCGGCGAGTGCCAGGCGTCCTGTCAGTCGGCCTGCAAAACTTCCTGCACTGTCGCAAACCAGAAATGCGAAAACGCCGGCAGATAAATCAATTGATTTGAATTTCATTCAAACCTTAAGGGACAGCAATGTCCCTTAAATTTTGTGTAAACGGAGAAAATACATGATTCACAAGTATTCTTTAAATGGTTTTCATATCGTACTGGACACCAACAGCGGGGCAGTTCATCTTTTTGACGACGCGCCGTTTGATATGCTGGACTATTTAAATGACAGCGTGCCGGAGAATCCTCCCCGGGAAATGCTGAACGGCCTGAGCGGAAAATATGACGGCGAAACCGTTCGTGAAGCCTATGAGGAGCTGAAAGAGCTGTACCGGATCGGTCAGCTTTTTTCAATGGACGAATATGGAAAGTTCGCTGAAATGATGAAGGATGCCCCGGTAAAATCCATGTGCCTGAATATTGCCCACGATTGCAATTTAAGGTGCGAATACTGCTTTGCCGCCAAGGGAGACTTTGGCCGCGGCAGAATGCTGATGCCCTTTGCGGTAGGGAAGAGAGCAATCGATTTCCTGATCGAGAAATCAGAGGGAAGGCATAACCTTGAAGTCGATTTCTTCGGCGGCGAACCGCTGATGAATTTTGAGGTTGTCAAGCAAATCGTCAATTATGCCCGCAGTATCGAAAAAGAACACAATAAAAACTTCCGGTTCACCATTACGACAAACGGCATCTTGCTGACGGACGATAAGATCGATTTTATCAACCGGGAAATGTCCAACTGCGTGCTGTCCCTTGACGGAAGAAAAAGCGTCAATGATCTTTTGCGGGTCAGGGCCGACGGTACGGGCAGCTATGATACAATTGTTCCGAAGTTCCAAAAGCTGGTCGCGTCACGCGGCGACAAGGACTATTACGCCAGAGGAACCTTTACCAAACACAATCTTGATTTTACCAACGATGTGTTACATATGGCCGAGCTTGGCTTTGAGCAGATTTCCGTTGAGCCGGTGGTCTCGGACGTGAAGCTGGATTATTCGATCAGGGAAGAGGACTTGCCCCGCGTATTTGAAGAGTATGAGCGTCTGGCAAATACGATCATTGACCGCAAAAAGGCGGGGAAGGGGTTCAATTTCTTCCACTTTATGCTGGATCTCGATCAAGGCCCGTGCGCCATTAAGCGCCTTCGCGGCTGCGGCTGCGGCAACGAATACATTGCCGTAACGCCCGAGGGAGATATTTTTCCCTGTCATCAGTTCGTAGGGGACGAGAGCTTTAAAATGGGGAATGTCATGGACGGAACCTTGAATACCGATATGAAGCATTCCTTCGCGCTGGCAAACGTCTATTCAAAACCGGAATGCAGAAACTGCTGGGCCAAATTTTACTGCAGCGGCGGCTGCAACGCGAACAGCCAGCAGTATGAAGGGGATATCCATAAAGCCCATAAGATCTCCTGTGATCTTGAAAAAAAACGCCTGGAATGCGCCATTATGATCAAGGCGGCCATGGCTGAATAGCAAGAAAACGGATGAGCGGCGCACGCTTGCTTTAAAAATGTAAGCGTGCGTATTTTTATTCATAAGGTTTACATAACGTTTATTACATAATTTCTGTTAGTTTACATAATACAGTTTACATAAATTATTTGAAAATGCATAAAAATGGTTTTCTTGTATATTTTTGTATTGCTAACTGGTAAAAAATGTATTATAGTATATAGTTACAAGGCAGGTGTTTTTTTTTGAGTGATAAAATACTGGGGTTTATCGGCGCCGGCAATATGGCAGGCGCTATTATTAATGGGATTGTCGGGACAAAAACCTTTCCGGCACAGCAGGTTTTTGTTTATGATATCAACCGGGAGAAACGGGAAGCGCTGCGGCAAAAGGCGGGAGTACGGACCGTTGACTCGATTGAACAGCTAATTGAAAAATGCGATATCGTTTTTCTGGCGGTCAAACCGCAGAATTTTGCTGAAGTATTGGCTTCGATAAAACCTGTTGTAAATCAAAAAATTCTGTTTGTTTCTATTGCGGCGGGCATTTCGACCCACTATATCAACAGTGCTCTTGGCTGCCGGTGTCCAGTTATCAGGACCATGCCCAACACGCCCCTTTTGATCGGCAAGGGCGCAACCGCATTAAGCAGGACGGAAAATGTAACGGACGAAGATTTTCAGCTGGTTCTGTCATTATTCGGAGCCTGCGGAACGGTAACGGTTTTGGATGAAAGTCGGATGAACGCCGTCATTTCCGTAAACAGCAGCAGCCCGGCGTATATTTATCTGTTCGCCAAAGCGATGCTGGACAGCGCCGTTAAACAGGGGATCGCCGCCGACACGGCTTTGCAGCTGATCTGCCAGACGCTGGAGGGCAGCGCGGGGATGCTGCGCCAGCCGGAACTGACCCCGGAAATGCTGATTAAAATGGTCTCTTCACCCGGTGGAACCACCTTAAAAGCACTGGATGTTTTTTATGAGCATCATTTTGAGCAAATCGTGGACGAGGCGATGAGGGCCTGTACAAAAAGAGCGGAAGAGCTGGGCAAGTAATCATATAACACAAATCATTCTCATACATTTATGAATGGTTCCTTATATCTGTTAAGGGGATGTTTGAGTATGATTGTTGTAAAACACAGCTTTCGGCACAGGCCTGTTATCAACAGCAGGATTCTTTTAAAAGCACTGCGTGAAAATTATGTTCTGGTGCTGTTCTCGCTTTCTTTAATCATCGGCATGATTTTTGGAGCGGTTTTCGCCAGAAATGCGGATTTCACAGCGTTAAATAAACTGGATTTTCTATTTTACAGCAATTATAAAGCCAGGGCTGTACAGCCGATTATCTCCATTTTCTCCGCTTCCTTTGCTTCCTCCTTTCTTTTTATACTGGCCTGTTTTCTTTGCGGGCTTTCCGTGTGGGGGATGTTTATCATCCCTGCGGTTCTGTTTTTCCGGGGTTT
Organism: Caproiciproducens sp. CPB-2; assembly: GCF_036287215.1. Taxonomy (NCBI): domain Bacteria; kingdom Bacillati; phylum Bacillota; class Clostridia; order Eubacteriales; family Acutalibacteraceae; genus Caproiciproducens; species Caproiciproducens sp. CPB-2. Next base: position 1,798,868 of record NZ_CP142860.1, on the reverse strand, counting down.
CGGCTTGGGGCTGACATCCGGATATCTGTATGCGGCGTATGGCTTTATGGGCGTATTATTTAATCTGGTGGTTATTTTGCCCGGGGCATTTGTGTGCTGCCTTGCAATTCTGCTTGCGGCAAGGGAGGGGACACGATTTTCCCGAATGATTGCGTCATGCAGTGTCGTGTCTCAAAGAGGGACAATCAGCCCGCCAAAAATGAAACCGTATTTACTGAATTTCGGTGCCATTCTGATGGTTGCTTTTCTGGCGGCGGTGATTGACGTTATATTTTCAGGATGTTTTGCGGGTATGTTTTCTTTTTAAAATAGAGGGGATAGGACAAAATGAAGGACTACTGTTCGGATTTCAGCAATTATCTGGTCAATAAAAAAGCTGTGTCTGCAAACACACTGGATTCGTATATTCGCGACGTCGGGCATTTCTTATCATTTCTGGATGAGAACGGGCCGGGCGATCCAGCTCAGGCGGATTCCGACTTTATCAATACATATGTTGCAAATCTGACAGAATTAAAAAAGTCAAACGCTACGATTACGAGAAATGTCGCTTCCATCCGGTGTTTTTATCAGTACCTGATTATTACCGGCCAGGCGGACAGCAATCCCGCAAAGGCCGTTAAACTGGAAAAGACGGTAAAAAAACTCCCACAGATCCTGTCCGGCAAGGAAATTGAGCTTTTGCTGTCCCAGCCGGATACTCAGGAATCGAAGGGCTGCCGCGACAAAGCCATGCTGGAGCTTCTGTATGCAACCGGAATCAGGGCTTCGGAGCTGGTTGATTTGAATATTCAGGATATTAACATCCACACGGGGATGCTGAGCTGCAAAAATGACAAAAGCGAGCGGTTGATTCCGGTTTATCCCACGGCGGTAAACGCCATATCGGAATATATTATCAGAGTCAGGAGCCTGATCATCACGCCGGATGGGGGACAGGCACTCTTTACGAATCTGAACGGCCGCAGGCTTACCCGTCAGGGCTTCTGGAAAATTGTAAAAGGATATGCGGAAAAGGCGGGAATCGTCAAAGAAATTACTCCCCATACGCTCCGCCATTCCTTTGCACTGCATCTGCTGGAAAACGGCGCGGAGCTGAAAGATATACAGATGATGCTCGGCCACGCGGATATTTCCTCCACACAGGTTTACGTACACTTATTAAACGATCATTTTAAAAAAGTGTACAACAACTGCCATCCGCGTGCAAAGCTGGGTTAAATACAAAAAAAGAACCGGTCATTCCGGTTCTTTTTTTATCGTCTTTTTTAAATCAGCGGAATCTCGCCGCCTTACCTGTGACAGAGGATTCGCCTTTGCCGCGTTGGCCATCTGTTCGTCGGACAAATGGGTGTAAATCTCTGTGGTACCCAGATTTTCGTGGCCTAAAATATCCTTTAAGACCCGGATGTCGACATGTCCGTGCTGATACATCAGGGTCGCCGCCGTGTGGCGGAGCTTATGTACGGAAAGGTTGCCGAGTTCAATTTCCGAAAGGTACTTTTTGACGAGATACTGTACGGTTTTCGGGCTGATGCGTTTCTTCTGCTTACTGATGAACAGTGCGTTTTTGTCTGTCAGGGCATCGTTGGGCCGCACCGCGACATACCGGTCGATCGCGTCAAGACAGGCGTCGTTCAGATAAACGATCCGTTCCTTGTTGCCTTTGCCGACGATCCTGACCGTCGACGTGCCGTGGCGGACATCGCTCAGATTCAGGCCGACCAGTTCGGACAACCGCATGCCGCAGTTTAAAAACAGTGTAAGGATACAGTAGTCCCGTTCTTTGGCAGGGCCGTCCACTTTGGACAAAAGCTCCAGACTTTGCTCCAAAGTCAGATATTTCGGCAAAGCTTTCCTTTGCTTGGGCGTTTCCAGCTCCTGAACCGGGTTTACAGCCAGTTTTCCGGTCTTATTCGTCAGATATTTAAAAAAAGTCCGTAAACTGGAAACCTTTCTGGACCGGGTCGAAGCTTTGTTCTGGCGTTCTGTGGACAGATAATTCATGTACTCAAAAACATGCGTCAGAGTAATGGTTTTAATGAGATCGAGATCAATGTCGGAAATACTGATTTTCTCGAAATCGGTTTCCGGTGGCACAAGGTCCCGGGATTTTTTAATATACCTGAAGAACGTACGTAAGTCAAGATAGTATTCATCAACGGTTTTTGGAGATTTTCCTTTAATCGTCCCGACGTATCCCAGAAATTCTTTGATGACCGGCGGCGCTTCAGACATCCATTCGGATTTTATTTCTGATTTCATGAGCCAATTCAAATCCTTTCTTTGGTTTTCCAGTCCCCTTAATTATACAAAATTTTTATTTTGTATAATTGTATCATTTTTTAGAGGGACAGTCAAGGATTTCTATTTCTTTCTAAGGTTTCTTTTTCGATACGGTTTACGGCTTTTAACGGAAGAATTCCCCCAATGTCCAGCAGCGGACCGTCCGTCAGAGAAATCAATTCCACCTTTTTCTGATCACAGAAGCTTTTCATACCAGAATAATCAGGATGATTTTTGATGCTGCCTGTAAAAGCCAGTTTTCCTTTTCCAATCATTCCGCAGGCGCCTCCAAGAAACCCATATTCGTATCCCTCTAAATTTACATAGCCCGGCGTAATTTTCAGAACATCCATCCTCATTCTTTCCGCCGCTTCCGCTATGGACGGGTCCGCCGTGATTACAGACCGGCTATCGACAATGATTGTGGAGCATTTCGCGTATCCTTGCCTTACGTCCGTTATTTCTATCCGGTTCGCGCTGCAGTACTCATAAATCGTGCTGTCGATGGCCTTCCAGTTGGCCAATAACCGGTTTCCGATACGGGCGCAATTTAAAATGACATCCTGCGGATAAGAATTGGAAATACATTTGTTCGAATAGGATACCTCGAACCCTAATTGTTCCAGTCTTATTTTCAGATCCTCTTCCCCATTTGCCGCAACGATTCGATTGCCGCCCAGGTGGTGCAGCAGCATATCGGCGTGACAGCATACCGGCACGCTCAAAGCCTTACACGGCTTTATCGGAAGAACTTCTATATTCCGCGCTCTGAGCGCGTCCGCAACTGCGGGATATGTACCGGACATGGCCGCTGCGGCCACGTCCGACTCCGGAAGGTTCGGAGTTTGGATAAAACCCATATTTTTACTCCTGTCTGAGCGCGTCGACGGGCTTCAGCCTTGACGCTTTATAAGCCGGATAAACCCCGAAAACAGTGCCGGATGCAAGGGAGAATTCTACCGCGATCATCATGATATCCGCCCTTGTACTCAGCTCCACGCCAAAATATTCAGCGCCGGCGAAGGAAATGACATATCCCGCCGCGATACCGCAGACGCAGCCGATCAGGGAGATCAGAACGGCCTCGAACATAAATTCCAGCATGATGGAGCTTTGCTTTGCCCCGATCGCTTTCTTGATTCCGATTTCCCGGGTCCGTTCGTTAACCGAAACCAGCATGACGGTCATGATGCTCAGGCTTGCCACCAATAAGGAAACGGAGCCTACCGCGGAAAGAATCAGAGTAACAATTCCCAGCATATTGGTAAGGCTGTCCTTCTGCTTGGCAAGATTATTGGATACGAACGCGTCCGCTGTCCCGTTGTCGCGGTTGAGCGTGTCTACGATTGTTTTTCCGATGCTCTCTACATTGCCGCCGGATTTCACTTTGACCACGATCTGGTCGAAATCGTTTCTTCCGGACGTGGCCTGAACAGTGGTGTAAGGAACATAGACGAAGGTGGGGATATAGTTCCCGATCATGTTCTGCAAAAGGCCGCTGCCCGTTTTAATAATCCCGATCACCTTATAATTTTCTTCGACTCCGCCGCTCATAATGGACACTGTTTTCCCAATGATATTGCTTCTCATATAGGTGCTTTTTGAAAAGGCTTCATCTACCAAACATACGTTTGCGCCTGTGCTGATATCCTCCGAATTGAACAGCCGGCCGTATAGCAGATTAATGGAAATAATCTGGCTTGCGTTGGTGTCTATCCCCCACACCAGAGCTTTGGAACTCAATTTTCTGGCCGAGATATCCGTGCTTTCCACCATCACGGGAGCTGCCTGTTCCACCTGATCGCACCGCTTGATAATACTCAGGTCGTCTTCATTGAGAGAAACCGGGGCGGCGGTATCCGACGAAGAGGAAATGGTAAGACCGCTCAGACCGAGGCTTTCCAGCTCGTTGCTGAGCGCGTTGGTTCCGCACTGGCTGATATTGCCGATCATCACGACGGAGGCCACACCGATCGCGATTCCCAGTATGGTAAGCACCGTCCTGACACGCTTTCTGCCCAAATTCTGAAATGCAGATTTCACATAGTCACTCATCGGAGCTCACCGAACTTTCTTTGGGGATGACGTGAGCCCCGTTTGACACGGAATCCGGGTTGGCGATGACTTCATCGTTTTCGGACAGACCGCTGGTTATTTCAAAACCGTCGTCAAATTCTCTGTCGGTCACCACAGGAGTTTTGACGGCCTTCTTTTCTTTTAACTTGAACACATACTCATTTCCATTTTTATCGGCTCTGACAGCGTTATAGGGCGCAATAAGGACATTGGGGTTTTCAGATGTAATAATTTTTGCCTTCGCGGTATAACCGGGCTTGATATCGCTCCCCGGTTTTTCGACGCTGACGATTACCTCTACCACCGTTTCCTGCCCCGTTGTGGAAACCATCTGTTTCGCTTCGGCGGAAATGCTTTTGACAGTGCCGGTATACGCCGTGTTTTTAAATCCTACGCCGGTAATAATCGCCTTTTGCCCTTTCTTTATGTCGGAAATCTGCGATTCATTGACCGAAAGCCTTACCTGAAGCATATCGGAGTTGTCCGATATGACCGCGACCGGAGTGCCGGCCTGGACGTAGCCCTGGTTGGCAACCGAGAGCGACGTGATTTTTCCTTCGTACGGAGAAGTAATCGTCCTGGTCGTAATCTGGCTCTGTCCGCTGTATTGATTGAGAAGGCTTTCGTACGTTCCATCCAATTCGGAATCGGAAGAACTGGAAGAATCGGAAGCGGAGGAAGGCACCTGAATGTCCATTAAGCGCTGTCCCTGGGTAACTTTGTCCCCCAGCTGAACATAAACCTGGCTGACAAAAGCCGCGGACGGCGAGTAGACGTTGTGCGTCGAAACCCGCTCTACCCTGCCGCTGCACGTCACAGAATTTTCGACTGTAACTGGGTTCACCTTTACAATACTGACAGGAACGACCGAATTTCGCGAAAAAACACCCCATGTGAGGATTCCTACGACCATCATAGATGTAAAGGATAATAGCATTGCATACTTCTTCATTCTCATTCCCCCATTCCTGTTTATTCTGTGATGGAAGAGGGAAAATATTAGCTCAATTTTAAGCAAATCAATGAATAATTTTCACGCTTATCCCCCAAAATATAATTGAGGTGAACATAAATGAGCATCATTCAATGTGATGAAGACTGTATTTATCAGCATGACGGCTACTGCAGTCTGGAAATGCCCTCTGCGATTACCAATTATACCGGAGACGGCTGTGTGCACTGCATCAAAGTCACTCCCCGGGCTCCTGTCAGCAACCAGATAAAGCCTCAAACGCCTCCCTCACGCCTTTGACCCCGATCAATTGAATGCCGTTCCCTTTGACGTTGGCCTGCTTCAGGCTGTGAAAGGGTAAAATGCATTTTGTAAAGCCCAGCCGGGCAGCCTCGCTGATTCTGGCGTCGACATGGGTAACGGCGCGTATTTCCCCGGCAAGGCCGATCTCGCCGAATACAATGGCGTCATCGCTGACGGGGATATCCTTCAGACTGGACACGAGCGACATGGCTACCGCAAGGTCGGCCGCGGGCTCGTCCAGTCTTAATCCTCCTACAACATTGACATAAGCGTCCAGATTGGAAAAATAGTATCCCGCCCGTTTTTCAAGTACGGCAAGCAGCAGAGACATTCGGTTGTAATCAAAACCGGTCGACATCCTTCTGGGATTTCCAAAGCCGGTCGTCGTTGCAAGTCCCTGTATTTCGGCCAGAATCGGGCGGGAACCTTCTATTACGCAGGTGACGCAGGTGCCCGATACATTTTTCGGCCTTCCGTCCAGCAGAGCGAGCGAAGGGTTGTCCACCTGATGAAGCCCATTGTCGCCCATGTCAAACACGCCGATTTCATTGGTGGAACCGTATCTGTTCTTTGCGGCCCGCAGAATCCGGTAGGACATTTGGCGGTCCCCCTCAAAATAAAGCACCGCGTCGACGATATGCTCCAGCACCTTCGGTCCCGCGATGGCCCCGTCCTTATTGACATGGCCGACGAGAATGGTTGGGATTTCCAGCGCTTTTGCGGTGTGCATCACGGCGTTGGTGCATTCCCGCACCTGTGTGACGCTGCCGGGCGACGAATTCAGATCGGTATCATTCATCGTCTGGATGGAATCGATCATCACCAGATCGGGTTTTTGGGCTCTCATTTGCTCTATAACGCATTGAATGTCCGTTTCGGTCAGAATATAGAGATTATCGCTTTGAACGCCCAGACGGGCCGCACGGAGCTTTATTTGCCGGTTTGATTCTTCTCCCGATACATATAGGATCTTCAGGGATTGCCCGAGATATTCGCAGATCTGCAAAAGGATCGTCGATTTGCCGATTCCCGGCTCTCCGCTGATCAAAATCAGGGAGCCTTTTACAATCCCGCCGCCGAGCACTCTGTCCAGTTCCGTTAAACCGGTATGATAACGGGCTTCCTCCGCGGTACTGATTTCATTGATGGAAACGGGGACGGTATTTTTGCGCGCCGCACCCGCCGAATTCTTTTGGGCGGTCGATTCCCTGATTTCTTCTGTCATCGTGTTCCACTGCCCGCAGCCGGGACATTTTCCGAACCATTTTGCAGATTCAAACCCGCACTCGGAGCAGATATAAATACTTTTTGATTTGGAAGCCATTTTTTGTTCCTCTTATTTCCTCTGTTTTTTAAATTATAGCCCAACCTGTGGACGAATACAAGACACTACTCCACGGAATGAAGGTAATCCAGCAGTCCGCTGTAGACGCAAAACGCCATTTGCTGCTGATAAGTTTTATCATTCAGTTTCGCAGCCTCGGAATCGTTGGAAAGGAAACCGCACTCGACCAGCACAGCGGTAACTTTTGTATTCCACAGGAGATAAATGGAACTGGTGGCCGGCTTTGTCTCCCGCTTGTTTTCCGGCTGAATCAGCTCTACAATCCGGCTTTTGATATTTTCGGCCAGAATTTTACTTCCGTCGGTATTTTTTGAGTAGAAGATCTGCGCTCCGCTGTAGCGGCTTTCCGTGAAATGGTTTTGATGAATGCTGATAAAGATGCAGTCACCCTGCTCCTCAATGATTTTCAGGCGGTTATGGAGGTCGCTGACCTTTCGTTCCCTCACGGTGTCAAGGTGATCGTCACAAATGGAAGCATCCGTGGTCCTTGTCATCACGACACGCATTCCGGAGCTTTTCAAAAGTTTTTCCAGCTGCAGGGCAATTGCCAGGTTAATGTCCTTTTCAGGCGCGGAGTTTTTCCCCGCGGCTCCCCCGTCTTCCCCGCCGTGACCGGGGTCGAGCACAATGACGGGATTGCGTTTTTCCGCCAAGGCCAAAGCCATTTTATCGATTTTATGATAGGAGATGTAGGACAGCAGCAAAAAAGCAAGACAGCATAAAACCAGGACGGCTATCGGTATAAAATAGGTTTTGGCTTCTTTCTCGTTCAACGCAATCACCCCATGCAATCTATATGCATGGGGTGATTGTGATATTAAAAAAGTCCGTAAAACAAAAACCTGTTTTACGGACTTTTCCCTTTGCTTGGAGGCGTCACCCAGATTTGAACTGGGGAATCAGGGTTTTGCAGACCCATGCCTTACCACTTGGCTATGACGCCAAAAATGGAGCGAACGACGAGGCTCGAACTCGCTACCTCCACCTTGGCAAGGTGGCGCTCTACCAGATGAGCTACGTTCGCATGCTTGGTGCCTCCGGGCGGAATCGAACCACCGACACGGGGATTTTCAGTCCCCTGCTCTACCAACTGAGCTACAGAGGCAAATGGCGACTCGGATCGGGATCGAACCGACGACCTCTAGCGTGACAGGCTAGCGTTCTAACCAGCTGAACTACCGAGCCAACTTTAAGTGGTGGGAACAATAGGACTCGAACCTATGACCCCCTGCTTGTAAGGCAGGTGCTCTAACCAGCTGAGCTATGCTCCCATTCGCGTGTGCCGCGTTCATCAGCGACGTGTTATATAATACTATATATTGTGCCAGTTGTCAACACTAAAATTACATTTTTTTCATTTTCCCCGGATTATTTTGCCTGCTTTTTTTCCGCCAGCTCTTTCAATTCCTGTTCCGACAGCTGATAGGTATGACCGCAGTACTGACACTTCGCCTCGGCAAAGCCCTTCTCATCCGCCAGCGACAGAATATCCTCCGGTTTCAGTGTTGAAATCGCACGGAGCACACGTTCCTTGCTGCAATTGCAGACATAACCGATTTGAAACTCGTCCAGAATTTCCATTTCAAAGCCTTCCAGCGCGGTTTTACACATCTCTTCTATCGACATTCCCGCGGCCAGCATGGTCGTGACCGGTTTTAATCCGCCTGCATTTCGTTCCAGCCTGTCTATTGCCGCCTGATCCGCCCCGGGCAAAACCTGTATCAGCATCCCGCCCGCAAGGAGCCGGCGGCTGTCCCCTTTGTCGAGCAGCACCCCCAGCGCGCAAACGGTGGGAATCTGTTCGCTGACGGCATAATAATTGGTAAGGTCCTCCGCGATTTCTCCTGATTTAATTTCCACATGGCCCATATAAGGGCTTCCCTCGCCAAAATCGCGTAGCACACCCAGAATACCGTTCGCACCTACCGCCGTGCCGACATCGAGTTTTCCGTTTGGCTTGAGCGGCAACTCAACTGCGGGGTTGTCAACGCAGCCCCGGCAGTTGCCGTGGCTGTCCGCAATGGCGACCACTGTGCCCAAAGGTCCGCCCCCGTTGATTTTCAGCGTAAGGGAAGCGTTTTCCTTTTTCAGCATCGAGCCCATCAGCGAAGCGCCCGTGAGCAGCCTGCCGAGCGCCGCGGTTGCGACCGGGCTGGTGCCGTGAATCTGCTGGGCCGTGGCAACCAGATAGGTGGAATCGGCGGCGGCGGCCATGATGCTGCCGTCGGAGGTAATGCATCTGATCATTCTATCCATATTAAAAATCCTTTTATTTTATCTTTCTTGCTGCAACGACAATTCGTTCCGTTTGATCGTCCGGTTCTTCAAAACTGAGTTCGCGAAACAAACCCACGGTTTCCAGTCCCGCTTTGGACAGCATGGAAACAATCCGCTCCGTATCGTAAGCGCGCTCATAGAAGTGCTCTGAACTTCTGTGGTAGGCTTCGCCCTCCCGGCCGAAAAAGTCCAGAGTGATTCCGACCCGGCCGGTCTTTTCTTCAAAACGGTTCTGCCAGACACAGTAAACATCGTCCGTGTCATAAACGTATGTCTGATTTCCGAGAACATACCGGTGCTTATACAGTGTATTCATGTCAAAAACAAAATATCCGCCCGGATTCAGAAAAAGCGAAACGCGTGAAAACGTCTTCATCACATCGCTTTCACGGGTCAGGTGGTTGATGCTGTCCAGCATACAAATCACCGTATCGACCGTGCCGTACAGGTCGATACTCTGCATCTGCTGACGCAGAAAAAGGATATCCAGCCCACGGTCCGCCGCTTTTTGCTTTGCAACGGAAAGCATGGACTCGGAGCCGTCTATTCCGTAAATATCGATTCCGCGCTCAGCCAGTTCAATGGTAAAGCTGCCTGTGCCGCAGGCCAAATCGAGCGTCAGTCCGGCCTTATGGTTCAGCCTGTCCAGCAAACCGATCAGATACTCCGCCCGTTCCGGATAACTGACATTTTGTGTAAGGCTGTCATAATAGAGGGCAAAAGACGAATAGCTCATTTGCTCTTTTCGTCTTTGTCGATCCTGTTAAATACCAGCTCATAGCCGTCGCAGCCGTAGTTCAGCGAGCGGTTGACTCTGCTGATGGTGGCTGTGGAAGCGCCGGTTTTGGCAACGATGTCGCTGTAGACCCGTTTGGTGCTCAGCATATGGGCCACAAGCAGACGCTGCGACATTGCTTTGATCTCTGGTACTGTGCATAGGTCCTCAAAAAAATTATAACATTCGTCAACCGTCTTTAAAGAAAGAATCGCTTTGAACAAAAAGTCCACACTCTCATCTTTAATTTTTGAATTCAAACGGTTTCACTCCTCATTCATTTAATAGGATAAAATTCTAACACACAAAAGTCCAAAAGTAAAGCGAATCGGGGCGGACATTAGGACAGGAACCCTTTAAATATCATTCCGGATCAAATCTTCATACGTTTCGCGTTTTACGATCACACGGGCCATTCCGTTATGTACCATTACGACGGCAGGCATTGGAATGCGGTTGTAGTTTGACGCCATAGAGTAATTATACGCGCCGGTGGAAAGCACGGCAAGCGTGTCGCCCGGCTGCGCGGGCTGGATCATTGTATTTTCCTGAATCAGGTCGCCGCTCTCACAGCATTTTCCGGCAATCGTGACTTCTTCCGCCGCCGCAAGGGACGCTTTGTTCGCTACCAGAGCGGTATAGCCCGCCCGATAAAGGGCATAGCGGGGATTGTCGGTCATTCCCCCGTCGACCGAAACATAGGTGCGCACATCGGGAATTTTTTTGACCGCTCCGATCGTATAGAGAGTGATCCCGGCTTCGCCGACGATGGAACGGCCCGGCTCAAGATAGAGAAACGGGATATCAAGGCCAAGCGCTTTACAGCAGGAACGAACCTCTTCCGATATGGTTTCCATATATTGATCGTACGCAACAGGGGTGTCGGAATCGGTGTATTGAATCCCGAAACCGCCGCCGAGGTTCAGTTCCCTTACAATGATTCCGGTTTCCCGTTTGATCCGGTCAATAAAGGAAAGCATCACTTCTGCGGCAAGCACAAACGGCTGAATGTCGAAAATCTGGGAACCGATATGACAATGCAGACCGGTAAGATTGATATTTTTGCACCGAATCGCCGCTTTCACGGCTTCCATCGCCTCCCCTGTTTCCAGCGCGAAGCCGAATTTCGAGTCGATTTGCCCTGTGCGTATGAATTCATGGGTGTGGGCGTCGATTCCGGGCTTGACCCGAATGGTAATGTCAGCGGTCTTCCCCATTGCCAACGCCATTTCATTCAGGGTATGAAGCTCCGTCAAATTATCTACGACGATATGTCCCACACCGGACCGTAAAGCAAAGGCAATTTCATCGGTGGTCTTATTATTTCCGTGAAAATGAATCCTTTCCGCGGGAAATCCGGCGCTGAGGGCGGTGTAAAGCTCTCCGCCCGAAACAACGTCCAACCCCAGCTTCTCTTCGTTGACAATCCGGCAAATTTCCTTACAGCTGAAGGCCTTGCTCGCGTAAAGCGGCATTCCGTGCCCGTTGTAGTACCTGTCAAACGAGGAACGGTACATTCTGCAGTTCCTTCTGATACTGTCCTCATCCATCATATACAGAGGTGTCCCGTATTCCTGAGCAAGCTCTACCGTATCGCATCCGCCGATAGTCAGATGTCCAAGCGTATTCGTGTTTAAACTCTCTTCATTCAGCATTTTATTACTCCATTTTTAAGAATGATCGCAAATCTCTGAAATCATATTCCGAATTTCCTCTACTCCTTCCCCGTTGACCGATGAAAAAGGAATCAGCTTCAGCCCTTCGGCCCGACTGAACATCTCCTGGAACAGCCGAAGCTGATTCATTCGTTCCATCTTGTTCAGCTTGTCGCTTTTTGTAGCGGCAATCAGAAAACGCGTGCCCGAATTGATCAGATATTCGATCATCTCCAGATCGTCGGCGGAAGGACTGTGCCTCATGTCGATAATCTGGATGACAAGCCCGACATTGCGCTGTGCGCTGAAATAGCCTTCGACCAGTTCAGACCAGCGCAGTTTTTCCGACTGAGAGACTCTTGCGTAGCCATAACCCGGCAGATCCACCAATCTGCAAGCCTGCAAATCGTAAAAGTTGATGGTTCCTGTTTTCCCGGGTTTCGCGCTGACCCTGGCAAGGGATTTACGGTTGACCAGTTTATTGATCAGAGAAGATTTTCCCACATTGGACCGTCCGGAAAATACGATTTCCGGGACGGTGGATTCTGGCAGCTGATCCGGTCTCCCCGCCGCGAATTCAAATAAAGCTTTATCAAAATTCAATGCTTCACCCCGTTACTGCGGAATGCCGGGCGTCAGAATCGCCGGCTGGCTGGAAGCATTCATCGGAACAAGCGAATCCGTGTTCTCTTCCTTTTTATTTTCCGGCATCTTGGTTAAAGCCGCTTCAAGCACCTGGTCGATTTTCTCAACCGGCAGAAAATCCACCGCGTTTTTTACCGCAGCGTCAATTTCAGCTAAATCGGAAACGTTGTCGGCCGGAATAATGACCGTCTTGATTCCCGAGCGGTAAGCGGCCATCGTCTTTTCCTTTAACCCGCCGATAGGAAGCACCCTGCCCAGTAAAGTGATTTCCCCTGTCATTGCGACGTCGTGCCGGATCGGGATGTTGGTCAGCGCGGAGGTAATCGCGGTCGCCATTGCGGTTCCGGCGGACGGTCCGTCCTTGGGAATGGCCCCCTCCGGCGCGTGGATGTGAATATCGTATTTGCTGTAGAAATCATGGCAGATGCCGAACGAATCGGCTCTGGTCCGGATACAGCTGATCGCGGTTCGGGCGGATTCCTTCATCACGTCGCCCAGCGAACCGGTCAGCTCGATTTTTCCCGTGCCGTCCATGACCGCCACTTCAATTGGCAGAAGCTCGCCGCCGACGCTGGTCCACGCAAGACCGTTGACCAGGCCGACCATATCGGACTTCACAAGTTCGTCTTTTTTGAACCTCTTCGGACCTAAAAGGTCCTCCAGATTCTCCGGCTTGACAACGATTTTCGTCTGGTTGTCTCCCACGATCTTTTTCGCGCATTTTCTGCAGATGGAAGCGATCTGACGTTCCAGATTACGCACGCCGGCCTCTCTGGTATAGCCGTCAATCAGCTCGTGAACGGCGGCCGGAGTCACTTTCAGCATTTTAGAATTGATCCCGTGTTTCTTGAACTGCTTCGGAATCAGATGCTTCAGGGCAATGTTGTATTTTTCCTCATGGGTATAGCTTCCAAGGGTAATCACGTCCATTCTGTCCAAAAGGGGCTCCGGAATGGCGCTGTAATCGTTGGCGGTGGTAATGAACATCACCTTGCTCAGGTCAAACGGCATATCGATATAGTGATCGAAGAAGGAGGAATTCTGCTCCGAATCCAGCACTTCCAGTAAAGCGGAAGCGGGATCGCCGCGGAAATCGTTTCCCAATTTATCGATTTCATCCAGCAGGATCAGCGGATTGTTTGTGCCGGCCTGTTTCATGGCGGAGATAATCCGCCCCGGCATGGAACCCACGTACGTCTTCCTGTGTCCCATGATATCGGACTCATCCCTCACGCCGCCGAGCGATACGCGCACATAATTTCGCCCGATGGCTTTGGCGATCGAACGCGCGATGGATGTTTTGCCGACGCCCGGAGGACCCACCAAGCAGATAATCTGTCCTTTGATATCGGGGGCAAGCTTTTTGACAGCCAGAATCTCAATAATCCGTTCCTTTACCTTTGTCAGACCGAAATGGTCGCGGTCAAGCACCTTTTGTGCTTTTGCAAGGTCGATATGCTCACGGCTTGCGGCGTTCCACGGCAGTTCCAGACAGGTTTCCACATAGCTGACGATCACACTTGCTTCGTGGGAACCGTAGGGCATTTTGGAGAGCCGGTCACATTCCTTCAGCAGCTTCTCATCCTGCAGCTTGGGAAGCTTCATCTTCATGATGCGTTCCCGCAGATCGTCGGCCTCGCTCAAGGGGCTGTCGTCGTCTCCAAGCTCGTTGGAGATGGCTTTCATTTGCTCACGCAGGAAATATTCGCGCTGATTTTCGTCAATCTGTTCCTTTGCCTTTTCGCTGATCTGGCTCTCAATGGAGAGCACCTGAATTTCATTCTTTAAAATCTCATTCAGCTTTTCCAGCCTTTTTACCGGATGGAGCTCTTCCAGAATCGCCTGTTTCTGCTCATAGTCGAGCATGATGTTGGAGGTGATATAATCCGCAAGCTCTCCGCAGTTTTTCTTTTGCACCACGCCAATGATAATATCCGGAGGGATACGGCTGTAATTCTGAATATATTCTTCAAAAAGCGTCTGCGTGTAACGGATCAATGCCTCGGTCTTATGGCTGGTCCGGTATGGTTTGGTTTCGCATGGAATGATGTCGGCGAGAATAAAAGGGTTTTCGCTGACAACGGAGGAAATTTCAGCGCGGTACATTCCTTCCGCGAAAAGCCGCACACCTTCGTCGGTATGGCGAATCACCTGTTTGATTTTCGCCACGATCCCCATTTTATAAAGATCCTCGCCGCCCGGTTCGTTTGTATTTAAATCCTTTTGGGCAACCAGGAAAATCTGCTGGTTTTCTTCCATCGCCTGGGAAAGAGCCAGTATGGACTTTTTTCTTCCCACATCAAATTGCAGAAGCATGCCCGGAAAAATAACCAGTCCCCTGAGCGCAAGCACAGGGATGGAACTATTTTCAATTTTCTTCAGTTCTTGATTTGTACTCATAGTTTGCTCCTTGGCAGAAAAGGCTGTTGCAAGTGGACAACAAAAAGTCTGCCACGTGCAACAGCCAAGATTTCTATCGTTATGACGCTGTATCCTTACGGCCGCGCTTCCTGGGAGTTGTTATTTTAATCCTGACCGGTTTACGGTCCTGATTATACACGATCTCCGGTTCCGTGCCCTGATTCACCGTATCCGCGGTAATGGTGACCTTTTCAACGGTGTAGTCAGACGGGACCTTATACATGAGATTGGTCAACAAATCCTCCATGATGGATCTCAGCCCTCTTGCGCCCGTGCGGCGGTCAATGGTCCTTTTGGCAATTGCTGTCAGTGCTTCGGGTTTGAATTCCAACTCAACCTTATCCAGCTGAAACAGCTTCTTGTACTGATTGATTAAGCAGTTTTTCGGCTCAGTCAAAATCCTTACAAGAGCATCCTCATCCAGTCCGTCGAGCGCGGCAATGACAGGCAAACGGCCGACCAGCTCAGGAATCAATCCGTATTTCACCAGATCATGCGGCACGACATCCTGCATCCAGGCTGTGGAGTCAAGCTCCACCTTGCTTTTGACCTGTGCGCCGAAGCCCATAGCGGAGGACGCCGTGCGCTTCTGGACAATTTTATTCAGGCCGTCGAAAGCTCCGCCGCAGATAAACAGGATATTGGAGGTATCAATCTGCAAAAATTCCTGCTGGGGATGTTTTCTGCCGCCCTGCGGGGGAACGTTGGAAACAGTTCCTTCCAGAATCTTCAGAAGAGCCTGCTGTACTCCCTCTCCGCTGACGTCACGTGTAATGGAGGGATTTTCGGACTTTCTGGCGATCTTGTCGATTTCATCGATATAGATAATGCCGCGTTCGGCTTTTTCAATATCGAAATCCGCGGCCTGGATCAGGCGCAGCAGGATATTTTCAACATCCTCACCGACATAGCCGGCTTCCGTCAGTGTGGTGGCGTCTGCAATCGCAAACGGAACATCCAGTATCTTTGCCAGCGTCTGTGCCAGCAGGGTTTTTCCCACACCGGTCGGACCGAGCAGCAGCACGTTGCTCTTTGTCAGTTCTACGTCGTCTTTACCGTAATAGATTCTTTTATAGTGGTTATAGACCGCAACAGAAAGCGCAACCTTTGCTTTTTCCTGTCCAATGACGTATTCATCCAGCTGCTTTTTGATCTCGTGCGGTTTGGGAAGTTCGGCCGAAGCTTCACTGTAGCTGGATTTTCGGTTGGACAGGTTTTTTTCGTCGTCAAGGATCGACATGCACAGCTCTATGCATTCATCGCAGATATAAACACCGGGGCCTGCAATCAGACGGCGAGCTTCGTTCTGCGGCTTTCCGCAGAACGAACAGCAGATTCCCCTGTCCTTGATATCGTCATTATTTGGCATCTAATTAATCACCAACCTCAACTCATCGAATTGTAGATGACCTTGTCGATCAGGCCATATTTCACGGCAGCCTCCGCCGTCATAAAGTTATCGCGCTCGGTATCTTTCGCAATCACTTCAATCGGCTGCCCCGTTCTCTCAGCAAGGATTTCGTTCAGCTTCTTTTTGGTAGCAATAATGTGGTCGGCGTGGATCATCACATCAGTCGCCTGACCCTGTGCGCCGCCGCTCGGCTGATGAATCATAATATCGCTGTTGGGAAGGGCGTACCGTTTGCCTTTGGTACCCGCCGCAAGCAGGAACGCGCCCATGCTGGCAGCCATGCCCATGCAAATAGTGGAAACGTCGCATTTAATATACTGCATCGTATCGTAAATTGCCAATCCCGCGGTTACGGACCCTCCCGGGCTGTTGATATAAAGACTGATATCCTTCGACGGATCTTGGCCCTCCAGATATAAAAGCTGAGCAACCACCAGACTGGAAGTGGTATCGTTTACCTCTTCCGTAAGCATTACGATTCTGTCATTCAGCAGGCGTGAAAAGATATCATAGGAACGTTCTCCCCTGTTTGTCTGCTCAATAACATATGGGACTAAACTCATTATTGCGTACCTCCAATAAAACTAAACAATAAATTAATAATTGGCAGGAAGGACTTTTCTTATTCAGCAGCTTTTGCAGTTTCGGAAGGATCTTCTTTTTCCGTTACGACCGCGCTGTCACGAACGAGGTTGATTGCTTTTTCAACAGAGATGTCTTTTGCCAGTTCCTCTTTGGGAATAAAGGTCTTCACCTTTTCAGCGTCGATTTCATAGCCCTTGGCAAGCTTTTCAAACTCTGCCTCAATTTCTTCCTCGGTCGGATGAATGTCTTCCAGCTGGGCGATCTTTTCGAGCGCCAGACGGACCTTTACCGCGCGTTCCGCCTGCGGCTGGAACTGCTTGCGGATAGAATCCTTGTCCATACCCGTGTACTGCAGGTAGGTATCGAGGTTCAGGCCCTGGGACTGAAGACGGTACCCGAATTCGCGGATATCCTCGTTGATTTTGTTTTCATACATTGCCTGCGGAATTTCGGCTTTGAGATTTTCCACCAGCTTATCGATCAGCTGGTTTTCCACATCGTCTTTCGCCTTTTTTTCCTCGGCTTCGGTCAGCTTTGCTTTCATGTCTTCCCTGTATTTATCGAGCGTATCGAAATCGCTGACATCCTTGACAAAGTCGTCGTCAACTTCCGGCAGCTCCTTCATTTTGATTTCATGCAGCTTGATTTTGAAAACGGCGTCCTTACCGGCCAAATCCTTCGAGTGGTAATCCTCCGGGAACTTTACGTTTACATCAAATTCGTCGCCTGTTTTATGGCCCACAACCTGCTCTTCAAAGCCCGGGATAAACTGGCCCGCACCGAGAGTCAGGCTGTAGTTTTCCGCTTTGCCGCCGTCAAAAGCAACGCCGTCCACGGAACCGTCAAAATCAATGACGGTGATGTCGCCGTTCTGAGCCGCTCTGTCTTCTACGGTCACCATTCTGGAATTGCGCTCCTGAACCTTTTTGATCTCCGCGTCAATGTCCTCATCGGTTACCTTAACCGGCTTTT
Source organism: Caproiciproducens sp. CPB-2 (assembly GCF_036287215.1). Classification (NCBI taxonomy): domain Bacteria; kingdom Bacillati; phylum Bacillota; class Clostridia; order Eubacteriales; family Acutalibacteraceae; genus Caproiciproducens; species Caproiciproducens sp. CPB-2. Next base: position 1,781,165 of record NZ_CP142860.1, on the reverse strand, counting down.
TGGTTGCGGCCAAGCCTTTATATTCATCAATTTCCACTTCCGGCTTTGTTGTGATGGTCGCCTTAAAAACAACGCCTTCCTTGCCGGCGGAAACCAGATCAAAATCAATTTTATCCTCGATCATTTCGAGTTTCGCCTCGTTGATCGCCGCATCCAGCGCATCAGGGTAAACCGTATTGATCGCATCCTCATAAAACACCTGCTCGCCGTAATACTTCTCAACGAAAGCACGGGGAGCCTTTCCCTTCCGGAAGCCGGGAATCGCAATCTTTTTGTTTTCTTTATGATATGCCTGATCAAGCGCTTTTTCAAATATAGCAGCGTCTACTGCAACCTCAAGCTGGTAACGGTTCGTATCAACCTTATTGGACGATTGTAAGCTCATTATTAACTTCCTCCTGCAAAATGCAAATTATCTAAATTATTATAGCACATGGAAAATAAATATTCTATATATTAGATAAAATATTCAAAAATTGTTCACTTCACCAGAACAGGCATGAATTTCAGATAGTCACAGGAAATCAAATGCATTTTGATGCCGTCATAAACCCCGGTGATCGCCCGCCGGGCTGCCTGATTCCCGTGAATGTGTCCGAAGTAGCATTCCGTGATGCCGTGCGACTTTAACACGCTGAGGATCTCTTTGCACTCCGCCCCGTCGTAGACGGGCGGGTAGTGCAGAAACACGACCGGCTTTACTCCCATCTTTTCCGCCTCGTTAATCGAGGTATTGAGGCGGCCGGCCTCGCGGTTGACAATCTTGATATCCTCCGCGGTTTCGGAATTGTACAGCCACCCGCGCGTACCGCAGACCGCAATATCCCCGACGGCCACCGCGTTGTTGTGAATGATGCCGATGGAATCCAGCCCGTGCAGCTTCAGAAAATCGTCGATCTTCTTTTTTGTGGTCCACCAGTAATCATGGTTACCCTTCAAAAACAGCTTACGTCCGGGCAGGGAGTGGATAAACCCGAAATCCTTCACCGTTTCCTCAAGCTTCATCGCCCATGAAATATCCCCGGCGACGACGACGGTGTCGTCTTCGCCGACCACGGCGCGCCAGTTTTTTTCAAGACGGACGGTATAGTCCCGCCAACCTTCAAATACATCCATCGGCTTGTCACAGCCGAGAGACAGATGCAGGTCTGCAATAGCAAATAGTGACATGTGATCCTCTCTTAGACAGTATACTTTATTCCGGCTGTTTTCAGCACAGCTTCGCCCATTTTATCTTTCGGGCAAATTTCAGTAAATCTGACTTTTCTTGATTCCAGCTGTGCAATCGGCGTCGGAATCGGGGTGCCTGTGACAGCGGAAAGCGCCTGAACCTTTTCAAACTCAGAGGCATCCGCGCGGTAATCGGCCGAAACGGCGCTCAACACACTGTCGGCGAATTTATACGGGCTGGCCGTAGATACGACGATCGCCGGCGTTTCCGTATCGTTTTCCGCTTCGACGTACTGCCGATAGACGTTGACCGCCACCGCCGTGTGGGTGTCGCAAAGGTAATTTTCCGCCCGGTAGATTTCCCGGATGGTTTCCTTTGTCGCGTCGTCGCCGCAGAACCCCGCCCAGAACAGCTCGTGAAGCCGGTTCAGGAGATCGCCGTCGACCTGATACCTGCCGCCTGACGCGAGTTCGCTCATCCACCCGGCTACTTTTGCGCTGGAGTTTCCGGTCAGGTCATACAGCAGGCGCTCCAGATTGCTGGATACCAGAATATCCATGGACGGGGAAATGGTGGTGTGAAAATCCCTGTTGCGGTCATAAACGCCCGTGTTCAGGAAATCGGTCAGCACATTGTTGGCGTTGGACGCGCAGATCAGCTTTTTCACCGGCAGGCCCATCTTTTTGGCGTAATAAGCGGCCAGAATATTTCCAAAATTGCCCGTCGGGACAACGATATTGACCTTTTCGCCTTCATGGGAAATTTTCCCGTTTGCCATCAGGTCGCAGTACGCGGAGAAATAATAGACGATCTGCGGCAGCAGCCTGCCCCAGTTGATGGAGTTCGCGCTGGAAAACATAATATCGTTCTGTTCAAGCAGACGGTTGATTTCGGGATCGGTAAAAATCTTTTTCACGCCGGTCTGGGCATCGTCGAAATTGCCTTCGATCGCACAGACCGCCACATTGTTCCCTTCCTGGGTGTTCATCTGGCGCTTCTGCATGGGGCTGACGCCGTTTTCCGGATAAAACACCTGAATGCGGGTTCCGTCCACATCTTTAAAACCTTCCAGAGCCGCTTTTCCCGTGTCGCCGGAAGTAGCGACCAGAATCAGAGCGGTCTTGGAGGACTGAATCTTTTTCAGCGATTTGGTAAGAAGGTGCGGCAAAAGCTGCAGCGCCATATCTTTGAACGCGCATGTCGGACCGTGCCACAGCTCAAGCAGGTACATCTTCATTTTCCCGTTCTGAAGATAAGAGAGCGGAGCCGGCCTGTCCTGCTCAAATTTTCCGCCGGTGTAAGCGTTCCCGACGCATTCCTCAATTTCTTCCGCGGTAAAATCGGAAAGAAAAGCCGATAAAATGCGGACTGCGCGCTCCGTATAGCCGCAGTGCTGCAGTTCCAGCAAATCCGAATATGAAAAACAGGGCAGCTTTTCAGGAACAAAAAGCCCGCCTTCGCCGCTGATGCCCTGCGAAATTGCCTGAGCAGAGGATACGCTGACGCTGCTGTTTCTTGTGGAGTGATAGTTCAAGTTTTTTCCCCCTTCGCGTTGTCTGTTTTTTAATCATATCATACTTTCCAGGAAAGAGAAACAAAAAAATGATAGGCATTCCTAAATAATATCGAATCAAATAGAAAATGCGTTTTCGATGTGTTCCACAGAAAGGATGGAGAAAGGGTCCGGCCTGGTAACAATGCCGATGACGTCAAACCGCGGCTGCAGCCCTGTTTCATGCGACTGCAGATAGTTAAGGGCGGTCTTGATAATTTTCTTCTGCTTTCCCGCCGTGACCGCCTCCAAAGGACTGACGCAGTAATGCTCGTCGCGTGTTTTGACTTCTGCAAAGACAATATAGTCCTTGTTTTCGGCAATCAGGTCGATTTCCCCAAAACGGGAATGGTAGTTGCGCGCAACAATCCGGTACCCCTTCTGTTCCAACAGCCGGGCCGCGCGGTCCTCCCCGATTTTTCCGGATGAATTGTTCATGGGGTCTCCCCCAGTATTTTTTTTAAAAACGTTTTTCTGTGAACCGGGCTGGGCCCGTACTGTTTCAGCAATTCCCTATGTAAAGCGGTGCCGTAGCCCTTATGTTTCGCGAACTGGTACTCGGGATAAATCCGGTCGATCTCGGTCATCAGCCGGTCACGGCTGACCTTCGCAAGGATGGAGGCGGCCGCGATGCTTGCGGAAAGCGCATCGCCTTTGATAATGGTCTGCGTATCCACCCCGAGCCGCGGCATCCGGTTTCCGTCCACCAGCGCCAGGTCCGGCCTGACGGAAAGCCCGTCGCACGCGCGCTTCATCGCCAAAAAGGTCGCCTGCAATATGTTGATCTTATCGATTTCCTGCTCCGTTGCGAATCCGACGGCGTAGACGATTGCAGTCTTCCTGATTACATCAAACAATGCTTCGCGTTTTTTTTCACTGAGCTTTTTGGAGTCGTTCAGCCCCTCGATCATCTGACCGGGGGGCAAAATAACGGCGGCAGCGAACACCGGGCCGGCCAGCGGGCCGCGTCCGGCTTCATCGATGCCGCAGATCATCCGGTATCTTTTTTTCAGCGCCATATTTTCATAGGCAAACCAATCCATACTTATCAACCAACCTGTTCCAGAGTAATTCTGCCTAATTTCGCACTTCGGAATTCATCCAGTATCATAATCGACGCGCGTTCCAGATCGATTTCCCCGCCGGAAATCAGCATCCCGCGTTTCCTGCCAATCAGCTCCAGCATTTCATAGCCTTTCAGATCGGCTATGTCGGCGCCCTCCAGCTTATATCTTGCTTTCAGCTCCCTGGGATAGCTGTCGCGGAGAACCTCCAGCAGACGGGAAGCCAGATGCTCCGTGTCAACCACTTCGTCTTTGACCGCTCCGGTAAACGCCAGCCTTTCCCCTACGGCTTTATCTTCAAATTTAGGCCACAGTACCCCCGGCGTATCCAAAAGCTCAAATCCCTTTCCAATGGTAAACCATTGGTTGGACCGCGTTACGCCCGGCCTGTCCTCAACATTTGCCTTGCCGTTTTTGGCAAGACGGTTAATCAGCGAGGATTTGCCCACATTGGGAATCCCGACGATCATGACGCGAATCTGCCGTCCGACCATCCCTTTTGCTTCCCAGGAGGCAATCTTGTCGCTCAGAACCTCTTTCACGAGGGGAATAAAGCCGTTCAGCCCTTTTCCGGTGCGGCAGTCGATCGCGATGGCGGGAATGCCCTGTGTTTGATAATAATCGATCCATCTGCCCGTCTGAACCGGATCGGCCATATCGCATTTATTCATTAAAATAACGCGGGGCTTCTGTTGGATCAGTCCGTTTAGAACCGGGTTCCGGCTGCTGACCGGAATCCGGGCATCGATAATCTCAGCGGCAACATCGACAAGCTTTAAGCTTTTTTCAATCTGCCTTTTGGTTTTGGTCATATGACCGGGGAACCATTGTATCGTTTGTGCTTCGCTCATTTTCGTTCGTCCCTGTATCTTTATTGTTATTTGATTGTCCCAAGTCTGTTAAACGGAAAGACAATCATTTCCGCTTTTCCAAGAATATATCTCTCGTCCACCATACCCACGTCAATAAACCGGCTGTCGTTGGACACGGAACGGTTGTCCCCGAGAACAAAGACATGTCTCGGAGGAACCTGAAGCGGATAATGGAAGTCCGAAGGCTGTGTGGTAATACCGTTTTCAATATAGGCGGACTCATCCAGCGCAACCCCGTCCACAGAAACGACGCCGGTTTCAAAATCAATATCCACAACCTGATTTTCCAGCGCGACGACCCTTTTGATAATCGGTTCCTTCAACTTGGTAGTGTGGGTGATTACAATCACGTCCCCCCGGTGCGGTTTGTAAAAAAAGCTGGACAAGATCACGCGGTCATTGGATCGCAGAGTCGGCAGCATGGAGGGGCCGCTCACATTGACCACCCTGAACAGAAACATGAATACCACGATCACGGCAATTAAAGAAGAGATCAGGGCTTCCACCCATTCGTAACTGTTGATGATAAAATTTCTTTTTTTCTCAGTTAGCGTTTCTTGCTGGGAAACGCTGTTTTCGTGATCCAATGAAGGAACAACTCCTTTATAAGAAAAAGGCAACGCCTTATAATTGACCAAATTTCTCAAACGGCATAATAATAAATTTGACCTTGCCGATAATATAGCGCTGGTCGATCATGCCGACCTCACTGAAACGGCTGTCCTCCGAAACCGTGCGGTTATCACCCAAAACAAAAACATGGCCGGCGGGGACCTTCTGCGGGAAAGTAACGTCATACTCGTCCTTGGTAATCCCATTCTCGATATAAGCGGACTCGTCGAGCGCAACGCCGTCAACGGAAACGATTCCGGTGTGAAAATCGATATCGACCGTCTGCCCTTCCGTAGCGATCACTCTTTTTACGATGCGCTTCTCCAAAGACGTTCCTTTGGCGTCGATCACGACAATGTCCCCGCGGACGAGGCCCGGCTCAGCACAGGCTGTAAACAGCTTATATCCGTCCACTAAATTGGGTTCCATGGAAGGCCCGTTTACAACGATATTTACCCTGAACAGGAATGTGAAAAAAATCATGATAATGATCAGTGCGGGAATCAGAGCCTCCATCCACTCGAAGCAGGCGCGGACGACACTGTTTTTTTCTTTTTCCGGGGACGCTGGTTCCATATCCGCCTGAATTTCATTTGCGTTCAAGAGGAATACAACTCCTTTTTTCAAATTGCTGTGTTTATATGGTTCCGAATTTTTCGTAAGGTATGAGAACGGTTTCGACTTTGCCGATAATATAGCGCTGATCGACCATACCGACGTCGCTTGAACGGCTGTCGTCCGAGAGCCTGCGGTTGTCGCCAAGCAGGAACACATGCCCTTTTGGGACAGTCTGCGGAAAACGGAGGTCGTACTGATTTTGGGTAATACCGTTTTTAATATAAGTCGATTCGTCCAGCGCAACGCCGTTGACAGAGACGGTTCCCGTCTGAAAATCGATATCCACCGTCTGGCCCTGGGTTGCAATGACCCTTTTGATAATCACCTCGTGAAGCGCGGTGGCCTTTGCGTCGACCACAACGACGTCTCCCAGAGAAAATGTCCGGTCAAAACATGATACAAGCACTTTATAGCCGTCCGTAAAATTGGGCTGCATGGAGGGCCCGTTGACCGTTATGATCCGGAACAGAAAAACAAATACCGCCATAATTACAAGCAGCGCGGGGATCAGGGCTTCCATCCACTCATAACAGCTCAAAACAACACGTTCCGGCGTTTTGCTGTCAGCCAGGGATTCCGCAGAAGGGCAACTTTTCAAGAACGGACACCTCTTTCGGGACCTGAAAAATATTGCAGTAGCAAAAAAGGGACACCTACATGTCCCTTTCAATCGCTATCTGATTCCTTATCTGAGCTGTTCCTTTACCTTTGCCGCCTTACCGACTCTGTCACGCAGATAGTAGAGCTTCGCTCTGCGCACACGGCCCTTGCGGACAATTTCAACACTCTTTACATTTGGAGAGTGAATCGGGAAAACTCTTTCTACGCCTACGCCGTAGGAAAGGCGCCTGACGGTGAAAGTTTCGGAAATGCCGCTGCCCTTACGAGCGGTAACGGTACCCTCGAAAACCTGAATTCTTTCTCTTTCGCCTTCTCTGATATTTACGCTCACCCTTACGGTGTCGCCAACTTCAAATACGGGAACTTCTGTTTTTACGGAATCTTGCGCAATCAGTTTTAACGCATCCATGGATATATTTCCTCCTTAAAATTCAGACATTCATGCCGCAGTGGCAGAGGACTGTCCGCTTCAATGTCACGGTACAACCGGGCATTAAACCCCACCAAAATCAATCAGCGGATTCCAAATGCCTATATATCATACCATAATCCTGAAAAAGGTGCAATATTTATTTTTATTTTACTCAAATATTTTAAAATCCGCGTCGTAAAGGTTGATCCTTCGGATATCGCTGAATAAATCCAGCAACAGGTATTTTTTCATCGCGTCGCATAAAAGCGAAGGGTTTACGTTCATGGTGCTTCCCGCGGGGAGCATCGCGCTGATTTCCACTCCGTCGTCCCGGGCAACGACTTCCGTCCTGTCAAGGTACGGTCTCAGATCCAGATCGATCATCCCGTTTTTTGTATGCTTGGGAACGACCACCGTTTCCCGGCTGAACAGTTCCCGGATGGCGGCGGCTGTTTCTTCGGGAGGGTGTCCCTGCGTCTCCAGCTTCATCAGGTAAGAGGCGTAGGCGATCTGCCCCGGCTTCATCACCGGCTCGGTAACGTCAAACACGGGGATGTCGTCCGGCAGAGCCGCGTTCAGCTTCCCGATGAGCTCTTCGCGCGTAATACCGTCGTCGTCCAACCGGATATCCATGCTTTCCCGCTCTCCCCCGATACCGAGCGACAGCGGAAGCGCAAACGTAATGAACGCGTGGGGATTATAGCCCTGGGTATACCAAAGAGGAAGCTTCGCCTTGTGAATCGCACGCAGCATGCAGCGGTTTAAATCAAGATGCGAAATATACCGCGCCGTTCCGATCTTTTTAAACCAGACCCTGACGTTTTTCATAGCAGATTCCTCCTTTGAAGCAGGACGCGCCGCAGGAAGAGCACTGTTCCCGGCAGTTGGGGGTGGTGACGTTTGCGTAAGCCTTTTTGCATTCGTCAATCAGGAAGGATTTTTTGATCCCGTAATCAATGTGGTCCCATGGCAGCACTTCGTCGAAGCTTCTCCTGCGGTTCGCGTAAAAGGCCGGGTCGATTCCGCACCTCTCGAAAATTTCCATCCATTTCGGAAACGAGAAAAAGTTCTGCCAGCCGTCCATTTTGCATCCGCTTCGATGCGCTTCCAGCAGGACGCCGCATAAGCGCCTGTCCCCGCGCGCAAAAACAGCCTCCAGAAAGCTGGTGTCCGCTTCGTGCCAATTGGGTTCCACCTTTCTGGTTTTGACCGAAGCGACCAGGTGGCGCTGCTTTTTGCGGAGCGTCTCCATGGTATCCTGCGGTTCCCACTGAAAAGGCGTGAACGGTTTCGGAACAAAGGAGGACGCGCTGACGGTGACTTTTACGCCTTTCCCCTTCGGTTTGTCAGGATTTGCGTAAAAGGCGTCGACCACCTTCTGCCCCAGCTCCGCGATCCCGGCAACATCATCCAACGTTTCCGTCGGTAGCCCGATCATAAAATAGAGCTTGATGGTCGTCCAGCCGCCCTTGAACGCGGTATTGACGGTTTTCATCAGCTCTTCTTCCGTGACGTTTTTATTGATAACGTCCCTCAGACGCTGCGTTCCCGCCTCCGGCGCAAAGGTAAGACCGCTGCGGCGGACGGATTTGATTTTGGACATCAGCTCCGGGGAAAAATTATCGACCCGAAGGGACGGCAGCGAAATACCGGTGTTCTCCTTTTCCGTCCATGTATGGAGCCGGTCGATCAGCTCGTTCAGCCTGGAGTGGTCGCTCGTGCTGAGCGAGGAAAGCGAAATCTCATCATAGCCCGTGCTGTCGCACAGATCGTGGCACTGCCGGTCAATGACGTCCACTGATTTTTCACGGAACGGGCGGTACAGGAAGCCCGCCTGGCAGAAGCGGCAGCCGCGGATACAGCCGCGCAGGACCTCCGCCACTGTCCTGTCGTGCACGATTTCAATGTAGGGCACCACAAATTTATCCGGGAAATAGGACTTGTCCACGTCCATCATAATGCGTTTTTTTACGGGAAGGGGCGCTCCCTCTTTCGGAACGATCGCCTTTACCGTATGATCTTCATGATAAGAAATATGATACAGAGACGGCACGTAGACTCCCTGAATCTGAGAAGCCGCCTTTAAAAATTCCTCTTTGGAACGGTCCTGCTTTTTGTATTCCCGGTAAAGGGCGACTACCTCCAGATCTACTTCTTCCCCCTCGCCGATAAAGAACAGATCAAAAAAGTCCGCCAAAGGCTCCGGGTTGCAGGCGCAGGGTCCGCCGGCCACCACAAGCTGGGAAAGGGAATGCCGGTCTTCGGCTTTCAGCGGGATTCCCGCCAGATCGAGCATATTTAAGATATTGGTATAGCTGAGCTCGTATTGAAGGGTAAAACCGATGATATCGAAGTCGCGGATGCTGTCCCCGCTTTCCAGCGCATAGAGCGGCAGGCCGTTTTTACGCATTTCCTCTTCCATATCCACCCAAGGGGCGAATACACGCTCACACCAGACATAGGGTACGGTATTCAGCTGGCTGTACAGAATTTTCAGCCCGAGGTGCGACATGCCCACTTCGTATATATCGGGAAAACAAAATGCAAACCGCACATCCACTTCATCCGCGTGCTTCCTCACGCAGTTGAGCTCGCCGCCGACGTATCTGCCCGGTTTTTGCACGTTTGCAAGCAGTTTTTCTATCTTTTTATTGACCATTCGTATCCTCCGCACAATATATGTTTTATATTATACTGCCCGCGTGCGGAGAATGCAAATCAATAATACCTTCCGTTCTTGTAAAGGAGCAGAAAGATTAAATAAACGGATACGGCAAGAAGATAAAAATTGCCGTTGGCACGGAACAGAAAAAGGAAACCAATCGCTGCCAGCGGCGTTAAAACCGCGAATGAAGCGACGGATACAATCCTTGCGGACAAAGTGGCGTTCAGGCGGGTACAAAGGACGGAATACAGCGCCTGCCCTCCGTCAAGCGGCTCCACAGGCAGTAGATTAAACCCTGCCAGCACCAGGTTGGCAAGGATAAAAGAGTGAAAATAACGCTCATCGGCGAGGAAACAGATCAGCGCGGCAGCAAGGTTGGTTCCCGGTCCCGCGACGGAAATGGCGGCGTCGCGCCAGTAGGACCGGTCGATACCCGCAGATTTGATCATATCGATTCCGAAGGGGGTAAACCGAATCTGCGACGGCGCCGCTCCGAACGCGGCCATGACCGCTAAATGACCCAGTTCATGCAGCGCCGCACAGGAAAGGCCCAGAACGGCCATTCCGCTCCTGTCGAACAGAAAAAAAACTGCCAGTACGGCTACAAATAAAAAATCGACGGTCACACGGCAGTTTTTGATGGAAAAAGACATCAGCCGCTGACCTGCTGGGAGGGTGCCGCCTGCTGGTTCTCCGGCTGCTGTGAATTTGTTGCGGAACCTGCGTCAGACTGGGAAACGGTTCCGGCCTGAGACCCGGGATTTGCCTGTGAATTGACGCCGCTTTGCGGATTCTCACTTGTCCGGGAAGTCACACCGGGCTGGGAGGCGGTGCTTTCTGACTGGGAGGAATTATCCTGAGCGCGCGGCTTTGTAAAAAAATCGGTAACCGACGGCAATATCTCTACAACGGTATGTTTTACATGGTCGATATCCTCGGTTGGAACAATGGAATTATTGATGTTCTGCAGATACCAGTTTTTGATGATCAGATATGCATTGCCCCCAAAGACCCGGAGAAAGACCGCCGTGGCTAAAATGATCGAACATACCGTTATTTGAATTGTGGTCAGCAGTCTTGTGCTGAGGGTTTTCGCTTTTTTGTTCCTCCTGTATTGCTGTCCGTCGTAGTCCTTTTCATAATTCCTTTCGTAGTCCCGCTGATCATCTTTTTCGTGATTCCTGTAATTCCTGTTGTCATTTCTGCTGTAGACATCCTCGTAATGATCTTCTACATAACCGTCGTCATCGTCTTCGTAGTCATCTTCATAATCTTTATCATACCGATTATCTTCATACCGATCGTCCATTGTTATTCCTCCTGCATCATTATAATCCTAATAATAATATGTCCGATGCAGGTGGAAGATGCCCTGATATGAAAAAACCGCCGTATTTTACGGCGGTTCAGTCGGTTTTGTCCTTATTTTGCTTTGTCTGCTTTGGACCGGATATACTGATCGATGGAGCGGGCGGCTTCCTTGCCGCCGCCCATGGCCAAAATCACGGTTGCGGCACCGCTGACGGCGTCCCCCGCGGCGTAAACGCCCTCCCGGGTCGTCGCCATGGTCGCTTCATCCACAACGATGCAGCCCTTCCTGTTTGCTTCCAGGCCCTCTGTCGTGGAGCGGATCAGCGGGTTCGGCGAGTTGCCGATCGCCATGACCACACAGTCCACCGGGATTTCAAAGTTGGAGCCTTCTTTGGGCACCGGCTTGCGCCTGCCGGAAGCATCCGGTTCGCCAAGCTCCATCTCGATGCACTCGATCGACCTGACCCTGCCGTTTTCGTCGCCGTGGATGGCAACGGGATTGCGTAAAAGATTGAAGAGAATACCCTCTTCCTTCGCGTGGTGAATTTCCTCTTTCCGCGCGGGCATCTGCTCTTCGGCGCGGCGGTACACAATATACACATTCTCCGCGCCCAGACGTTTGGCGGTCCTCGCGGCGTCCATCGCCACGTTGCCGCCACCCACAACGGCGACGTTCTTCGGCCGGATAATCGGGGTGTCGTATTCGTCCAGATAGGCTTTCATCAGGTTCACCCTGGTCAGGAATTCATTGGCCGAGTAAGTCCCGACCAGTTCTTCGCCGGGAATATTCATAAAGCTGGGCAGTCCGGCGCCGGTGCCGATGAATACGGCTTCATAGCCCATTTCAAACAGCTCGTCTACCGACAGCACCTTGCCCATGACCATATCGGTCTGAATGTCGACGCCCTTGTCCCTCAGACCGTCGATTTCCTTCTGCACGATCTCCTTCGGCAGTCTGAACTGCGGGATGCCGTACATCAGTACGCCGCCCGCGGTATGCAGTGCCTCAAACACGGTAACGGAGTACCCCAGGGCCGCCAGGTCCCCGGCGCAGGTCAGGCCCGCGGGCCCCGCCCCGATCACGGCGACCTTGTGTCCGTTCGGTTTCCCCTCAAACGTCTCGGCCCCGCCGTGCTTCATGTGCCAGTCGGCCACATAGCGTTCCAGACGGCCGATCCCCACCGGCTCCCCTTTGATGCCGCGCACACATTTTTGCTCGCACTGGGATTCCTGCGGGCAGACCCTTCCGCAGACGGCGGGAAGGGAGTTCGTCGTCTTAATGATCCTGTACGCGTTTTCCATATCGCCGGAAGCGACGCAGCTGATAAACTCGGGAATGCGCACGCCGACCGGGCATCCGCTGACACACGGCTTGTTTTTGCAGTTCAGGCACCGTTTGGCCTCTTCCGCGGCCATTTCTTCCGTGTAACCAAGCGAGACTTCTTCAAAGTTCTTGTTGCGCACATTGGGGTCCTGCTCCGGCATCGGCGTTTTTACTTTGGACATATTAGGCATTTTTCGCACCCTCCATCAAGCGGCAGTTGTATTCGCGCGTCGCTTCTTTTTCCGACTCAGAATAGGTTCTCGATCTTTTGATGGCCTCGTCGAAGTCCACTTCGTGGCCGTCGAAATCCGGACCGTCCACACAGGCGAATTTGGTTTTTCCGCCGACCGTCAGCCTGCATCCGCCGCACATGCCGGTCCCGTCGATCATAATGGGGTTCATGCTGATGAGCGTTTTGATGTTGTACTCTTTGGTCAGGTTGCAGACGGCGCGCATCATGACGAGCGGCCCGATGGCGATGACCAGGTCGTAATTTGCCCCGTCCTCAATATTTTTACGCAGGGCGTCGGTCACAAAGCCCTTGTTTCCGTTGGAGCCGTCGTCCGTTGTCAGGATCAGATGATCGCTGACCGCTTTCATCTCGTCTTCCAGGATGATGATGTCCTGATTCCGGAATCCCGCGATCATGTCCACCTTCGCGCCCATGCCGTGCAGGGCCTTCGCCTGCGGGTACGCGATCGCACAGCCGGCGCCGCCGCCAATCACCGCTACGTTTTTGTAGCCCCCCAGCTCGGTCGCTTTTCCCAAAGGCCCGATGAAATCCAGAATCGCGTCGCCGACGTTCAACTGATCCAGCATCAGGGTCGTCTTTCCGACCTTCTGATAAATAATGGTGATGGTTCCCTTCTCGCGGTCGTAGTCCGCTACCGTCAGAGGAATCCTTTCCCCGAATTCATTGACACGCAGAATAATGAACTGGCCGGCTTTCGCCTTTTTCGCAATATATGGCGCTTCTACCGCCATCAATGTCATCGAATCATTCAATATCCGCTTCTCCACAATCGTAAACATCGGTACACTCCCTTTTCTTTAACGAGTAGTAAAACATAGTCTTTTTTTATTATAAAGGTTTGTAGCAGATTTATCAATAAAAAAATGTGATTCGGCTAATTTTGCCGAATCACATTTGCGGTTTATTTTATGAATTTTACAGGATAATGCATATCAGGCCGTTGCAGCCTTCATTGATGATCCGTTCTATCGTCTCGCGCACCTTATCCCGTGCGTCCGTAGGCATTCTGTACAGCTTGTTGTGCAGGCCCTCGTTCACAAGCTCGTGCAGGCTCTTGCCGAAGATATTGGATTCCCAGATTTTGGAGGGGCTTTCCTCAAATTCCTTCAGCAGATACATGATCAGATCCTGCGACTGCTGCTCGGAACCCACAATCGGCGTCAGCTCCGTCGTAATTTTCGTCTTCATCATGTGGATGGAAGGCGCCGCCGCTTTCAGACGCACCCCGTATTTGCCGCCCTGTTTGATAATCTCGGGCTCGTCGAGCGTAAGCTCCTCAATATCCGGCATCACAATTCCATAGCCGGTGTCCTGCACATCCTGATAGGCGTCTTTGATCTTGTTATATTGATCCCGGATTTTTGCAAGTCCGAGGATGCTGTCGAGGAGCCCACCCTCATCCTCAATATCGATACCGGTTTTTTCACCCAGGATTTTATAGAACAGATTCGGCTGCAGATTGACGGCAACCCGCGCGTTGCCGGTTCCCAGATCGATGGATTCGGTTTTTGCGCCGCTGACATATTCGCATTGATTGATATCGTTGATAATCGACCCGACTTCCCGTATCCGGGAGATTTTCGAAGCCGAATTCTGGATGGTGCCGTAGACAGCGGAACGCAGCCAATGATTTTTTTCAAGGCTGGAAAGCCAGCGCGGCATGTCGACCTTAATCGCCTTCACCGGGAATTCAAACAGCACTTTGGAAAGAATATCCCTGATTTGTCCCTCTTCCATTTCAAGGCAGTTGACGGGCGCCACGGGTACCTTGTATTTCTCCTGCATCTGCGAAGCCATGGAAACCGCAGGACTTGAATTCGGGTCGGTACAGTTCAGAAGGACAATAAAGGGTTTGTTGATTTCCTTCAGCTCTTTCACGACCCTCTCTTCCGCTTCCTCGTATTCCTCCCGGGGAATATCGCTGATGCTGCCGTCGGTCGTGACGACCAGCCCGATAGTCGAGTGCTCCGTAATGACCTTCTTGGTCCCGATTTCCGCAGCCATGTTGAACGGAATCGGCTCGTCGTACCACGGGGTCATCACCATGCGCGGCTGATCGTTCTCTATGTATCCGAGCGCGCTTGGAACGATGTAGCCGACGCAGTCGATCATACGCACCGAGAAGGTGGCGCTGTCATCCACTTTTACTTTGACGGCCTGTTCCGGAATAAATTTCGGTTCCGTCGTCATAATGGTACGTCCTGCGGCGGACTGCGGCATTTCATCGATCGCGCGGTCGCGCCTGTAGTTGGAATCCATGTTCGGAACGACGATGGTATCCATGAATTTCTTAATAAAAGTGGATTTTCCGGTTCTTACCGGACCTACCACCCCAATATAAATATCACCGTTCGTGCGCTGGGAAATATCACTGTAAATATTGCGTTCTTCCATTTTACCTCCCCCTCAGGCAGAGAAATTTAATTTTTATTGCGAATGTCTCTCAAGGAATCCTTACATAGGAATCAGCAGCATCCCCCTGTTCTCAACGAAATCACCGGTAAGGTCGTTTTCCAGTTTAATCGCATTGACCGAGGTGCAGTATTCACGGGCGATATTCCATAAGCTTTCACCCGCGTCGGCGTAATAAATACTTAATGCCGCGGATTTGTCCTGTGCCCTGGGTTTGGTTTCGTCAGCTGCGACATCCGTGATCAGCTTCAGGTTGTATTGGCTGTAAATTCCGGCGCTGAGCCTTAATTCAACCTTCAGATCAATTCCGCCGCCCGTAATCCGGTAGCTGATCCCCGCTACCAGCATCGAGGCGCTGCATTTGATATGATCCTCTTTCGCCTGGTAGGGGCGGGCATATTCAAAATCCATCAGCCGTTCAAAATAGACCGCCTTATTGTCCGGATTCAGGGCAAGCACACAGATATTGAATTTCCCCTTGTAATTGATTTGTCCGTTTGCATAGTCGGCGGAAACAGTGTTCATTTCATTCCAGATATCGATAATCTTTGAAATCGGTACATCCTCCAGTGCCAGAGAACCCTTGTGAATATCGGTATCGTTGATGAATTCAACAGCATTGTCGATGTTTTTCTGTTTGGAGCTGATGTTCAGCTCGTACTGCTTGGAATAGGCGTCCGTTACCATAGTAACGTCGGAATTCTGATAGGCGGACGCATTTACAAACACCCTGGCCTGAACGTCAAAGTAAGTCTGATCACCGGAATAATCATTTTTGATCTGTGCTTCCAGCCCGGCAACATTCAGCTGGATATTGAAGATACAGTTTTCTGAGGCTCCCTCACAGTCAACCATTTCATTGAACGGAAGTGCGTACTCCATCACTTCCAGAGCAGCTTCGTTATCCGCTGTGGAATACAGGAATTTTACACATACTTCTCCCTTGATCATCAGCTTGTTTGCGACAGGGGTATAGTCCTGAAGCACCGCAAACGCGTCGGAACGGACCAGACTATCCGCGGGCGGCTTGCCCTGCCCGAGCTCCAGCACCTCTTCCACCGTAAACTGCTGCTGAGCGAACCCGGCCATCTTGTTGATCGACAGTGTGCTTTTCTGCTCTTCCACTCCTTCGCCGTCTATGTTGGAGACCACCTCGTTCTCCCCCTGCACAATTACTTTTGCGCATGCGGAAAAAGAACCGTGTATGTCCAGGCGCCGGGGACTGGTCGCACGGCAGTTAATATATTCCACCCTGGTAAACGCAAAAATCTGCGCGTTGTCGGCAGCCTGCTTCAACTGGATGGCGGCGGAAAACGACTGACTGGTTTCATAGCAGTGAACAGCCGTACCGCCGGGATCAAGATAGAGTATTTTCACGGTGTAACTGCCTTCCAGTTCCAGTCTGTCCCCTGTAATGCTTCTGGAGGTAATGTGCGGATAAACCTGACATTTTAAAATGCGCTGTATATCGGGGCAGTAGTCAGGCAGGCTGATGTCGAGATCCACCGGCTGCTCCTGGCAGCCATCATAAATCACTTCGCTGGTGGCCAATGCCTCACGGTTAAGCATATAATCCATAAAGGTTCTCTCCTTTTCCTGTTTCTACCTAATTGTTATTCTAATCTTGTACGGTTTATGCGCATTCGCATAAAAAATTACCGGCTGCATCAGCAGCCGGCATCCATTTTTTAATTTTCTTTTTTTATGTTAAAAAACTTTCGTAATACAAATCCTAAAAATTTCGAGCTCTTCAAAACGACTACTTTCATCTCACAAACCTCCCATTATGTTCCACACCTTAAAAGTGTGATTCCCAATATGACCATGATGATCGCTACTATAAACAGGATTAATCCCGTTGGGCAAAAACAAGAGGCAGCCAGCCCGAGCCCAAAAGCAACCGCGCATTTTGCAATTAAGCAATTATTTCGTTGCCACATCCAGCTCACCGCCATTATAAAGAATAAGACGATATTTCTTTTGTCTTATCCTCATTATATTCAGCGGCAAAGATTTTGGTTCGCTTATGACAGTAAAAAAATCAGGGCGTTTCCGCTGTGAACAAAAATCTGCGCCTGATCCTCCGTGATCTCATTGCTGACGCCGAGCGGATAGGCGGAAGAAATAGACGCTTCCCTGAGCGGATATTTCATTCCCTCGTAGCTTACCGTACAGAAACCGACGCCAAAAGGAAAAACGGAAACCGTCCGGCCTTTCAGCCCGCTCAGCGTCAGTCTGCCGCCGGAAAGCAGGAATACCCGGCAGTCCCTGTCCGCAATCACCGCTTTACAGCCCTGGGAAGCCAGATACTGCAGCGCGCAGAAATTGGAGAAGGAATGGTCGATCCTGCCGCCCAGAGCGCCGAAAAGAGTAAAATCACGGTATCCCCTTTTGATCGCTTCCTTGATCGCCGCCATCATGTCGGTATCGTCTTTTTCCTTGTTCAGACGGATGGTTTCAATGTTCTTCGGCAATTCATTTTTTACAGAGTCGAAATCACCGATGAGCAGATCGGGCGTAAGATGATGTTCCAGCGCAACGTCCAGACCGCCGTCGGCGCAAATAATAAAAGAATGATCAGGATCGATTTCATTCAGAATCCCGCCGTATTCGCAGGGCGACGAACCGATAATCACGCATTTTTTCATTTCATATTCCATTCTTTCAGATCTTTCACTTCATTGTACATGGCGACATAGCTTTCATGACGGGATTTACTGATAGCCCCCTCTTCCACCGCTTTCAAAACCGCGCAGCCCTTTTCGCAGGTGTGGGAACAGGAGACAAATTTGCACTGATTCAGATAGGGTTCAAATTCCCGGAAGCAATACTGAAGGTTTTCCTTTTTCACCAGATCATAGCGTTCCACACTGATGGAAGAAAAGCCCGGCGTATCCGCGACATAGGTATTTTCCCCCAGCTTTAAAAAGGCAACCTGTCTTGTGGTGTGGCGGCCGCGTCCAAGCTTCTGGCTGATTTCTCCGGTCTGAAGATGGAAACGCGAATCGATCCTGTTCAGAAGAGAGGATTTTCCGACCCCGGAATTCCCCGTAAAAGCGGATATTTTGCCCTTCAGGAGCTCCTCCACTTCTTCAATTCCCTCACCCGTAGCCGAAGAAACCGTAAGCAGCGGAATCCCGGTCGTCTGATAAATGTCGTTCAGCCACTGACAGTCTTTCAAATCGCTTTTGGAGATCACGATAACAGGCTCAATCCCCCTGTCCTCCGCCGCAGCAATGATTTTGTCAATCACCAGCGTGCTGGGGGACGGATCGCAGATCGACACGACGATCACCAGCTGATCGATGTTTGCAACCGGCGGGCGCACCAAAGAATTCTTTCGCGGGAGTATTTCCTCAATCGTGCCTGTCCCGTCTTTCTCCAGACTAACGGTTACATGGTCGCCGACGAAAGGAGTCACCTTGTTTTTCCGGAACACGCCCCTTGCTTTGCATTCATACAGCGTATCGGCGGCCTCCACATAGTAGAAACCGCCGATACCTTTTATAATGGTACCGTTTATCTTATCCATAAGCATCAGTCCGAAGGAGTGATGACGCCGCTCGGGATCTCGCTGTTTCCCCCCGTACTGCTGGCATTGTTATACGGATAGCTTTCCCCTGCCGTGGAAGTGCCCGCGTCAAAGTCAAGCGTAAACTCCTGGTACTTGTTTCCGTCCAGCTGAATAATCAGCTGCTTTTTGCCGCTGCTGCCTTTAAAAGTAAGCTGGCATACGTCATTGTAGGACGGGTTCACGGTCTTTTCCGTCTGGAGCTCATTGCCCAAATACGCTTTCAGGTTGATGTCGTGCGTCACTTCTTTCGGGAGCTTGACAAAGACATCGATGGATTTCTCCGATTTCTTACCCGAACTGACGACAATGGATACCGCGCTGCCTTTCACAACCTGCACGCCGGGCAGCGGGGAAGTTTCAATGACCACGTCTTTCGCTTTATCGCTGTCATCCTGTGCGGTAATATCCCCGACTGTCAGACCCGCCGCGATAATTTCCGTTTTTGCATCCTCTATAGTTTTGTCGATCACGGCAGGAACGGCCGTTTTTTCTTCCTCTCCGCCGGTGCTGACATAAATCTTCACCTTGGTTCCTTCCGTGACCTGCGTCCCCGCGGGGGGATCGGTATTTTTTACATGGCCCTTCTCGGTTTGGTTATCCACTACGGGCAGGACCTCGTACAGCAGATTTACTTTTTCCAGATCGGTAATCGCTTCCTCCTGCGTCTTGTTGGAAACGTCGGGAACAGAGACCGGCTTGCCGCCCGCGTTAATGGTAAGGGTGATTTCCGCGTTGGCTTTTACGGTCGTTCCCTCCTTGGGGCTTTGGCTCAAAATAATTCCCGTTTTCTGAGTGGAATCATTTTTTGTTTCGGTAACAAAGGTCAGATTTTTATACTGGTCGTTGCTCTTTACTTCTTCTTTTACTTCATCGTAGGTTTTTCCTCTGAAATCCGGTAGAACAATGTTGCCGACTCCGCTGTTGCAGCTGTGAAACAGCGCGGCGATGCCAAAGCCGATGACGACAATCAGAAACGCAGAGGCAATCCCTGCGATCACTAAAGAGGCAGCCGACCTTTTCTTCTTCTTTTTGGGCGCTCTGGACGGTTCTTCCTCATATTCATAATTATCATTGTACGCGGAAGGCTCCGCTCCCTTTACCGTGTTGATCGCGTCGATATATTTGGTAGGCTTTTCATCGATAAAATATTTGTACTGAAAGCTGATGCTGGGATTCCTCCGGAAAGCTTCGATATCCCTGAGCATTTCGGCGGCGGACTGATACCTTTGCGTAGGATTTTTCTGCATCGCCTTTAATGTAATTTCCTCCAAACCTTCCGGCACGGAGGGATTGATTTCCTTCGGAGGCTTGGGGTCTGCCTGCAGCTGCATAATGGCGACGGAGACAGCGCTGTCGGCTTCAAACGGAAGACGGCCCGTAATCATTTCGTAAAGCATGACCCCTACGGAGTAAATGTCCGCCTTTTCGTCGGTCAGATCTCCCCTTGCCTGCTCCGGCGCGATGTAATGGACCGAGCCGATCGCTTTGTCCGTCATCGTCCGCGTTTCACTGCGTGAAAAACGGGCAATGCCGAAATCGGTCACTTTAATCGTGCCGTCCTGCAGCAGCATAATGTTCTGGGGCTTTATGTCGCGGTGGACAATGCCCTTTTCATGAGCGTGCTGAAGCGCGCGCAGAATCTGGACGGTAAAATGGATGGCTTCTTTCCATTTGATTTCCTTCTGCTGATCCAAATATTCCTTTAACGTAATTCCATCGATAAATTCTTCGACAATATACTGGATTCTGTCACCAAAGCTGACGTCGTAAACTTTGACAATGTTTGGGTGGGAAAGCACCGCAATTGCCTTGGACTCATTTTTGAAGCGGCGGATAAACTCGTCGTTTCCCAAAAACTCGTCCTTGAGTATTTTGATTGCGACCGTACGGTCGTCAATCGTATCATACGCGCGGTAAACCAGAGCCATTCCGCCGGTACCGATCAGTTCATGTATTTCATAGCGTCCGTCGAGCCGTTTTCCTGTGTACTTATCCATAAAATCAACTCCTGTCAGCAGTAGTTTTCAATGATGACAACCGTAATGTTGTCACCGCCCCCACAGTCTTTCGCGAGCGTTACAAGCTTGTCTGTCAGGCTGTCGGCATCCATGGTTTTGGACAGCGCAAAAATCTGTTTGGCATCGATATAATTCGTAAGACCGTCCGTACAGATCAGAAGCATGCTGCCGGAACGAAACTCATTTTCGCAGTAATCAATTTGAATGGAAGGTTCGACACCCAGTGCACGGGTAATAATGTTTTTCTGGGGATGTATTTTTGCCTGCTGTTCCGTAATATCTCCATTATTAACCATTTCCTGTACCATGGAGTGATCCGTAGTCAGCTGCCGAATGTTATTTTCCGTTATTAAATACGCCCTGCTGTCCCCCGCATGGGCAATATGGGCAACCCCGCCCGAAACAATCACCGCAACTACGGTTGTTCCCATACCGGCAAGCTGGATATGGTTCATTGCTTCGTCATGGATAGCGAGATTGGCGTTGTGTATCGCCGCCATTATCAGATTCTTTACGGAACTGTCAGTCATACCTTCATGATAGGATGCGGCAATGCTTTCGGAAATTTTTTCTACCGCAATTTCACTCGCAATATTGCCTCCGTTGACACCGCCCATTCCGTCACAGACAACAGCCCACGCGGAATGTTCGGAAAAGGTGCCGCTTTTGCAGGCGTCCTGATTGGTTTGTCTGACAAGGCCAATATCACTTTTACTGAATACTCTCAACATTGGCCACCTCCTCTTTGTACCTGCGTCTGAGCTGTCCGCAGGAAGCATTGATATCCGAGCCGAGCGTCCTCCGGACGGTAACGGTAATTCCTTTATCCGAAAGGATACGGCTGAATTTTTGCAGTCGGTCGGCAGAGCTTTTTTTAAATCCGGCTCCGCTGACGTCATTGACAGGAATCAGATTGACATGGCTGAGTATCCCGCTGAGCCTTCCCGCAAGCTCCCTTGCGCAGGCGTCGCTGTCGTTCACCCCGTGAATCATGGCATACTCAAAAGAAATCCGGCGGCCCGTCATATCGACATAGTACCGGCACGCTTTCATCAGTTCCTCTATTCCCCATTTCCGGTTGACCGGCATGGTCCTGGAACGGATTTCGTCGTTTGGCGCGTGCAGGGAGACAGACAGGGTAAGCTGAAGCTTCTTTTCCGCAAGATCATAAATCTTATCCACAACGCCGCAGGTGGAAAGAGAAATGTGCCTCATCCCGATGTTCATTCCCTCATCGGAAGAAACCAGCTCAAG
Organism: Caproiciproducens sp. CPB-2; assembly: GCF_036287215.1. Classification (NCBI taxonomy): domain Bacteria; kingdom Bacillati; phylum Bacillota; class Clostridia; order Eubacteriales; family Acutalibacteraceae; genus Caproiciproducens; species Caproiciproducens sp. CPB-2. The sequence goes on along the minus strand of NZ_CP142860.1, from coordinate 1,759,432 downwards.
GAAACGAAGCACATTCTGATAGTTATCCAGCGGTTCTCCCATCCCCATCATCACAACATTGGATATCCGGATACCGGCATCCTTCTGGGCCGACTGAATCTGCGCAAGCATTTCGGAAGCCGTCAGGTTCCGTGAAAAACCGCTTTTCCCCGTTGCGCAGAACGCGCAGTTCATTTTGCAGCCGACCTGTGTGGAAATACAGATCGTATGACCGTGATGATAGTCCATCAGAACGCTTTCCACATATTCTCCGTCATTCAGGCGAAACAGATATTTTACGGTTTCATCCAAACGGGATTCCAGTTTTTTTTCTATCACAGCATTCGCTATGTAATATTTTTCCGACAGTACCTGCCGAAAGGCTTTCGACTGATCGGACATTTGTTCAAAATCTTCTGCTCCGCGATGCAGCCATCTATAAACCTGCAAAGCACGAAAAGCCGGTTGGCCGTCAGCGGCAAAATCGGCTTTGATTTCTTCGAGAGTCATTGATTTCAGATCCTGCAAGCTCAAGACATCCACTCCTGTTTTCTTCGAAAAGCCGCGATAAAGAAGCCGTCCGTCCCGTGAACGTGAGGCATCAGCGTCAGCTGGTTCCCCGGTTCCCCTTCGACGGCATGGCAAACCTGATCGGGCAGATTGAGAGGCAAAGGCTCAAAGTCATGGTTGTTCCGAAGGAATTTTTCCGACACCTCGCCGTTCTCTTTTGGGTTCAAAGTGCAGGTTGAATAAAATAAAGTCCCATTCGTCTTGACCAGTTTTGATGATTTACACAGAATAAGGTACTGCAAATCAGGCAAACTGTCAATAGCTGATGGTAATTTATACTTAATTTCCGGTTTTCTGCGAATGATTCCGAGACCGGAACACGGTACGTCACAAAGGACTTTATCCGCCGGGGCCAGATCGTCTTCCGCAACAGAAGCGTCCCGTACGGCGGCGCTGATCACAGAGAGCTTTAAACGCTGAGCCCCCTGCCGGATCAGGTTCACCTTTCCTTTATATTTGTCAAAAGCGAGAAGCTCGCCCTTGTTTTCCATGAGTTCGGCCATGGTAAAGGCTTTGCCTCCGGGCGCGGAGCACACGTCGATGACCCTCTCCCCGGGAAGCGGACGAAGTAGGAAGCAACAGAGCTGAGAAGAAAGATCCTGTATGTGAAACAGGCCCTCCCGGTAACCTTCGGATTGACTGATTGCGCCCGTCTGCTGCAACTCGACAGCCTGATCCAGCCATGTAATGGGGATGGCCTTTATACCTTCCGCATTCAGCTTTTCAATTAAGTTTTCCTCAGAAATACAAATATTATTCGTTCTGGCAAATACGGGCGGCTTTGAAAAAGTACTCTCCAGCAGACGGAGCGTACATTCTTCCCCATACGATTTCTGCCACAGAGAAATCAGCCATTGCGGGCACGAATATTGAATGCTTAGAGAGAACAACGAATCCTTTTCGGCATCCGGAATCTCTAAATTTTCAAGATTTCGGACCAGAGACCGAAGAACCGCGTTAATAAAGCCAGATGCCTTTACAGCATTGCTTTCTTTTGCAAGAATAACGGATTCGTTAACCGCTGCCGATTTTGGAATTTTTTCAAGATACAGAATCTGGTAGGCGCCCATGCGCAGGATCTCCAGCACCTGCGGAGAAAGCTTTTTAAGCGGCATTTTGGAAAACCGGCTGATGAAATAGTCCAGGGTGATCCGGCGTTCCAGCACTCCGTAAAAGATCGCAGAAGCAAGCGCTTTGTCGCGCGGTTCCAAAGAAAAGGAAGCCAGCGTTTTGTCCAGAACAATATTGGAATAGCCTTCGTTCACATCGACATGCAAAAGAGCGGCCAGTGCTGCGGCTCTTGCATCGTCCATCAATCTCTGCCCCTTCTGTTTCCGGCAAGTACAAGCAGTCTCAGCAGGGACATAATGGCGGTAAAGCTTGCAGCCAGATACGTCATCGCCGCCGCCCGCAGAACTTTTTTTGCGCCCTCCAGTTCATCGGGATACAAAATACCGGCTTCGTCCAGCGCGCGGATTGCCCGGAAGCTGGCGTTGAACTCGACGGGAAGCGTTGCGAGCTGGAACAATACAGCAAAGCTGTAAAGCGCAATCCCCAGATTCACAACAAAGTCGTACTGAACGGGCAAAACCAGTCCGACAATAATCAGCGGAACCGCGAGCCGGGACCCGAAATTCGTGATGGGGACCAGAACGGTGCGGATTTTGTTCGGCAGGTATCCCTGCGCGTGCTGAATCGCATGACCCGCTTCGTGAGCGGCCACACCAAGCGCCGCAATAGAAGTTGAAGCATAAACCTGGTCCGAAAGGCTGATCGTATTGTCCCGGGGATCAAAATGGTCGGTCAGGCTGCCGGAAATGCGCTGCACCTGTACGCCGGAGGCGCCGCCGAACTGCGCGACACTGGAAGCCGCCTGTGCTCCCGTCATGTTTCTTGCCGTTGAGATACGGGAATATTTTTCAAAAGTCGACTTTACCCGAAACTGTGCAATCATTGTCACAATCAGCGCGGGCACAATATATACGAAATATGTATAGTCAAAATAATAAAATCCCATACCCATGATCAATCCCTCCGTTATTTCCTTTATTTTACCATAAAATCTTCGCCGGTTGGATGCCCGCGAAGAAAATCTTTTCCATTCATTTTTTTCCCGCCTTCGTATTGAACTTCCAGAAGTTCAAGGGCGGTCTTTTCCCCACAGCAAACGACAAACGAGCCGCCCTCCGTCAGAATTTCGCCGGGCTTGCCTTTGTATTGGCCCGCCGGTCCGGTCCTGTGAATTTTTAAAAGCTTCCCGTGATAGGTCGTATTGGCCACAGGCCACGGGGAAAGCCCCCGGACCAGATTGTGGATCGTACCGGCCGGCTGATTCCAGTCAATACGGGAAAGCTCTTTTGTCAGCATGGAAGCATAGCAGGTGTTTTCCTCGCTCTGCGGAATGCGCTGAATCGTTCCGTCCTCTACTTTTTGAAGGGTTTTGACGATCAGATCCGCGCCCATCAGCGAAAGCCTGTCATGCAGTTCGCCGGAGGTTTCCTCCGGACCGATCTCCGTCCGGGCGGTCAGCAGCATGTCTCCGGTATCCAGCCCCTCCGACATATACATTGTGGTAACGCCGGTCATCTTTTCACCGTTGATCACGGACCATTGAATCGGGGCGGCTCCGCGGTATTTCGGCAAAAGGGACGCGTGAATATTGATGCAGCCGTAAGGAGGAATCTCCAGAACCTCTTTCGGCAGTATTTTCCCATAGGCGACGACAACGATCACGTCGGGGTTCAGATTCCGGATCGTTTCGGCGGCTTCGGCGGTGCGAAGCGTTTTCGGCTGGAAGACCTCAATATTTTTCCCGGCGGCCAGCATCTTGACCGGAGGCGGCGTAAGCGTATAGCCTCTCCCCTTCGGTTTATCGGGCTGCGTAAAAACAGCGCAGACGTCATGCCCCGCGTCAATCAGGCTTTTCAGGCACGGAACGGCAAATTCCGGCGTTCCCATAAATACAATGCGCATTGAATCACCCGCTTTTCTTATTTTAACTTCGCCAGCTCTTCATCACTCAGCATATGAATTACATGCGATTTAAACAGAATACCGTCCAGATGGTCGATCTCATGACACATCACCGTGGCAAGCAGTTCTTCCCCTTCTATTTCAAAGAATTCCCCTTTACGGTTCTGCGCGCGAACCTTCACATGCATCGGGCGTTTCGTAATGCCGTATTGCCCCGGGGCGGACAAACAGCCTTCCAGACATTCCTGCTCCCCGCTCTGTTCCAGAAAAACAGGATTGATCAGCTCAATTGGACCTTCGCCGATGTCGATAACAACGGCCCTTCTTAAAATTCCCACCTGCGGCGCGGCAAGGCCGACTCCGTCGGCGCTGTGCATGGTTTCCTGCATATCGTCCAGCAGGGTCGCGAGCTTTTTATCAAATTTATCTACCGGATGGGAGACTTTATTCAGGAACGGGTCTCCCTCTTTTATAATGTTTCGTATCGCCATAATTATACCTCCAAGTTACATAATACTGTCAGGGTTCATATCCGCAAATACCGATACCGAGGAAAATTCACGTACTCCCGCAAACTGAATCAGCAGGCGGGAGATCATTTCCCTGAATTTTGTACGATTGCGGCATTTAATGATCAATTTATATCTATATTTATTACTTACTTTCCCAATTAATGCCGGAGAGGGGTTCAGCACCCTCATCGGCTGCCCGGAATACTCGCTTTGCGCAAGAGTTGTCAGCATATTTAAAAAGGTTTTGCTGGCTTCCCGCACTTTCGCTTCCGTACCGCCCACAAAACCGACAACACAAATATCTGAAAAAGGAGGATAGAGCATCGCTTTTCGGATTGCAATTTCCCCTTCATAGTATTCCTGATAATCCTGCCTGGCGGCAAGCTTGATAATATCGTTTTCCGGGGTAAAGGTCTGAATAATCGCTTTCCCCGCAAACTGACCGCGGCCCGAACGGCCGACTACCTGTGTCAGAAGGTCGAACGCGCGCTCATAGCTTCTGAAATCGTCGCTGTAAAGCGTCTGATCGGCCGAAAGCACACCGACAAGCGTAACATTTTCAAAATCAAGCCCTTTTGCGACCATCTGCGTCCCGATGATAATGTCGTATTCTCCTTCGGCAAACTGCCGGAGCTTTTTCTCATAGGCAAACCGCGTCATCGTTGAGTCGGTGTCCAGCCTCAGTATACGCGCATCGGGCAAGAGCTCCTGCAGCTGCTGTTCGGCCCGCTGCGTGCCGTAACCGGTGAAGTGGACCTTATTTTCATGGCACTGGGGGCACTCTTTGATCAGCGGCATGGAATAGCCGCAGTAATGGCACATCAGGCGGTGATTGGCGGAGTGGTATGTCAGCGAAATGCTGCAGTTCGGACACGTCATTACATGGCCGCAGGCCTTGCAGGAAACGAACGTGTTATATCCCCTGCGGTTCAGCAGGATAATCGACTGACGACCGTTCTTCAGGTTCTCATCCAATGCCTGATGCAGAACCGAACTCAAAATCGTATTGTTTCCGCTTTCCACCTCCGCATTCATATCCACCACCGTTACTTCCGGAAGGACGGCATTGCCGTAGCGGGTGGAAAGCACATTGAAGCTGTAGTGCCCATTCTGTGCAAGATAATAGCTTTCAATGGACGGAGTGGCCGAGGACAGTACAAGCAGCGCCTTATGGTAAGCGCAGCGAAATTTTGCCACATCCCGCGCATGATAGCGCGGAGAAGATTCCGATTTATAGGTGTATTCCTGTTCCTCATCCAAAATAACGAGTCCCAGATTTTCAAACGGAGCAAAAACCGCCGAACGCGTCCCAACCGCGATCAGCGCTTCTCCGTTCCTGACTCTTTTCCATTCGTCCATGCGCTCCCCAAGGCTCAGTCCGCTGTGAAAGACGGCAACGTCCCTTCCGTAGCGCTGGTGAAACAAAGAGATCGTCTGAGGGGTGAGCGAAATCTCCGGTACCATCACAATCACGCCGCGGCCGTCCGATCTGACCGCATCGATCAGCTTCATAAAAACGGACGTTTTTCCGCTGCCGGTAACACCGTACAGCAAAGAAACGCCGCCGCTGCCGGAAGCGTATTGCCGGTATAAATTCGTGTATGCCTGCTGCTGCTCCGCAGAAAGGACGATATCTTCCGCGGGCCCGCCGTTCTGAATATGATCGTAGGGATTCCGATAAATTTCAATCTCGTAGTATTGCGCGAGTTCCTTTTTGACCAGCGCGTTCACAACCACAGGGGTAACACCCGCAAAATAACAGAGCTCCTTTAAAGAAGCGCTGCCGACGTCGCTGAGAAGATTGTAAACGCTTTTCTGCTTCAACGTCAGTTTATGCGGTTCCTGATTTTCGGTTAACCGCACCATTTTCTGCGAAGCGTCTCCCACCTGCCGGACTGTTCCGCTGCTCTTGACCAGTACGTTTGCCTTACAGAGCTTTTCGGGGACATTGGAATCACCGGAAAGCCCCAGCTCCTTTAAAAGCTTATCACGGCCGACGCCGGCGCCGGCATGGGAAAGATAGAGAACGATCTGTCTTTCAACTTCGTCCAAGCCGTCCATATCCAAAGAAGGAATGGGAACGGCAAGCGAATACTCCGTTCTGATTTTAAAGTTGATTCCCGTTGGCAAAAGCAGTTTGACGGCATCATAAAGCGTACAGAAATAATGCTCCTTCAGCCAGACAACAAGGCGAAGCGCCTCCCGGGAAAGGAGCGGAGCCGGGTCCAGAAGCTCCAAAACCGGCTTCAGTTTTTCCGCGCTGTCCCGATGGGTCAGAGCGAGGACCATTCCCTGCCGCTTGCTGTCGGCCCCGCCAAAAGGCACCATTACACGGCATCCCGGTTTCACCGCTGCGAGAAGCCCGGAGGGAACCGTGTAGTCAAAAGCTTTATCAAAATGATAAACGGTTTTATCTACCGCTACTTTCGCAATGGTAAAATCGGACATTTTATACCTCGCCGGATTATTCTTTGGAACGGCTGTCGGGCTCGACAATCCTGTATTTATTTTCCATCAATTCATGAACGGCCATATCAACCGGCTTTTCAATCAGGATTTCTCCCCTGTTTTCAGCATCGGCCGCAATTTCTCTCGCTCTTTTTGAAACAGCGATCACAAGGGAATAACGGCTTTGATTTGGTTTTACAATCAAATCTGCGGATGGTTTAAGCATGATTCAGTATCCTTTCAATTAAAAGATTATCTCTCTTTACCTTATGCTTTTCGGCACAAATAATATGAATAATTTCGTCGACCGCATGATCGACCGTATCGTTAATCACAGCGTAATCGTAGTGGACTGCTTCCAGGATTTCATTTCTGGCGGCGGCAAGCCTTTTTTGTACCGCTTCTTCGCTTTCCGTTCTGCGGTTCTTCAGCCGCTGCTCAAGCGCCGCGAGCGATGGAGGAAGGATAAAAACGCTGACGCTGTCGGGACACTTCTTTTTGATCTGGGACCCGCCCTGCACTTCGATTTCCAAAATGACATCATCCCCATTTGCAAGCCAATTATCAATCGGTTTGCGCGGAGTACCGTAAAAATTTTCGCAGTATTCCGCGCTTTCAATCATTTCGTCCTGTTGCGTCATTCTGATAAATTCATCTCTGTCCACAAAAAAATAATCTCTGCCGTGGACTTCTCCCTCACGGGGCTGACGGGTTGTGGCCGATACGGATAAGCGGATATTCGGATTCTTTTCCAGCAGCTTTTTCAGGATAGTATCTTTCCCCGCACCTGACGGACCGGAAAATACAATCAGAAGCCCCTTATTCTTCATCGTCTTCAAGCTCCTCATCGGTCAGGTCCTCTTCGCGGTCATTCAGCCTGTTGGCGACGGTTTCCGGCTGCACGGCGGACAGAATCACATGGTCGCTGTCCGTGATAATCACCGCTCTGGTCCGGCGGCCATAGGTTGCGTCGATCAAAGTGCCGCGCTCCTTCGCGTCCTGTATCACGCGTTTGATCGGAGCGGACTCCGGACTGACAATCGCAACAAGCCGGTTGGCGGAAACCATGTTGCCAAATCCGATATTAATAAGCTTCATAAAGATATCCCCCTCCATTGCCTTGGCAATGATTACTCTATATTTTGTATCTGTTCGCGGATTTTTTCAACCTCCGCTTTGATGTCCACAACCATGTACGCGATTTGGGAATCAATGCATTTGGAACCGATGGTATTCGCCTCACGGTTCATTTCCTGTACGATAAAATCCAGCTTACGGCCGATCGCCTCATTGGAATTCAGCATATTGGAGAACTGTTCAAAATGGCTGCGAAGCCGTACGGTTTCTTCAGAGACAGCGATCTTATCGGCAAAAATAGCAGTTTCGGTCAGGATTCTCTGTTCGTCGATATTGCTGTCGCTCAACAGCTCGGTCAGCTTCTGGGTCAGCTTCTGCTGATATTCGCTTACGGTCTGCGGAGAGCGCTCCTCAATTTTCCCGACCGTCTGCAAAATCGTTTCCGCACGCTGCAAAACATCCGCCTTTAAGCGTTCCCCCTCTATTTCCCTCATTTTCAGAAACGCAGTTAACGCCCGGTCGGTAACCTGCCGGACGGAATCCCAAATGATCTGCTCGTCTTCGGGCGCTTTATGAACGGTGAAGATATCGGAATATCTTGAAACGGTCCCCACGGAAATATCGTCCCGCAGATTGTACCGCTGCGCAAGCTCCCGCAGCGCATTCACATATCCCGCTGCCAAAGAATGGTTGACCAGCACCTGGGCATCCGTATTCTCCATGGTCTCAATGGAAGCATAAACGTCGATTTTTCCTCTGGAAATTTTGCTTTGCAGGTATGATTTCAATTTCTCATCCAAAAAGCCGTATCCGCGGGTGATTCGGGATGAAAATTCAAAATATCTGTGATTCACGGATTTAATCTCAACGATAATGTCCCTTCCGCTGATCATCTCTTCGCATCTTCCAAAGCCCGTCATGCTTTTAATCACGCAGTATCATCTCAATTCACTTTCAATTTATCGTGCAGGGCTCTCTTCCATTTTGAACAAAGAGCATTATTAATAATAATATCAGTTTTCCATAGGAATTGTCAACTATAGCAAAACAATTCAGCCCCAATTCTGGGGCTGAATTGATCGGGAAATGGATATTAGACTGGGTGAACCATTTTTTCGGCATCCGCGTGCTTTCCGTCAATACCGTATTTTTTCTCCGCGCGTTTCTTGAAGAAGTCGGTAGCGACCTTCGGGAACTGGGCATAGGAAAGGACGTCTTCCTCCTGCTCCGTCCACTGGGCGCACTCTTTGCGGAGGGATTCGAGTTCGGGCTGCAACAGGTCGGCCGGGCGGCATGTAACTCTCGGCGTGTCGCCGATAATCTTCTTCGCAAACTCGTCGTCGACCGGCAAAGGAGTGGAGCCGTATTTTCCGGCCACCAGATCCTTGAATTCATTCGTACACATTTTGTAACGCTCGCCGGTAATGATATTGTACACAGCCTGCGTACCGACGATCTGGGACGTAGGCGTAACCAGCGGCGGATAGCCGGAATCCTTGCGGACACGCGGGACTTCCTGAAGAACCTCCTCCAGTTTGTCTGCCTTGCCGGCCTGCTTCAGCTGTGAAAGCAGGTTGGACAGCATTCCGCCCGGCACCTGATAAATCAGGGCCTTCGTGTTTGTCGCCAGCATGCTGGGGTCAAGCAGACCGCTCTTGATGTACTTTGCCCTCAGGGTCATGAAATATTCCCTGATTTCGTTGAGCAGAACCAAATCCAGGCCGGTATCGTATTCCGTTCCCTTGAGCGCCGCCACCATGGACTCCGTCGGAGTGTGAGAGGTTCCCAGCGCCATAGGAGACATGGCCGTGTCAAGCAGATCGGCGCCGGCTTCCACGGCCTTCAGCTCACACATGGAAGCAAGGCCGGAGGTATAATGCGTATGCAGCTGAACCGGGATTTTGACCACGGATTTGATGGCTTTGACAAGGTCGTAGGTCTCGTAAGGCGTTAAAAGAGCGGCCATATCTTTAATGCAGATGGAATCCGCTCCGGTTTCCTCGATCCTCTTCGCATAGTCAATATAATATTCATGCGTAAAAACCGGGCCGGTCGTATAGGAAATAGCGACCTGTGCGTGAGCGCCCTCTTTTTTGGCAGCCTTGATGGCGACATTCAAATTCTTGATATCATTCAGGGCGTCAAAAATTCTGATAATATCAATGCCGTTCGCTACGGAACGCTGGACAAAATATTCCAGTACATCGTCGGCGTAATGACGGTAGCCAAGCATATTCTGTCCTCTGAAAAGCATCTGCAGCTTTGTGTTCGGGCAATTTTTGCGCAGGGTCCTCAATCTTTCCCACGGATCCTCATTCAGGAAGCGGAGACAGGCGTCGAAGGTGGCGCCGCCCCAGCATTCCAGGGAATGGTACCCGACCTTGTCGAGCTTATCGAGGATGGGCAGCATGTCTTCAATGGGCATTCTGGTTGCAATCAAAGACTGGTGAGCATCGCGCAGAATCGTTTCGGTAATTCCAATTTTTTTAGCCATGATAATGCCCCCTTACTGGAGGGAAACAAGAGGAGTGCCGGAATCAACACTGTCCCCTTTGTTTACATGAACCGCCGCGACAGCAGCGTCGTGCGGAGCCATAATCTCATTCTCCATCTTCATCGCTTCTAAAACAAGCAGGACATCGCCCTTTTTCACAGTCTGGCCCGCAGTTACGTTAACGGAAACGATCGTGCCCGGCATCGGGGAGGAAATCAGTTCCGCATCGGCCGGAACAGCCGCCTTCGGAGCGAGAGCCGGCGCCGGCACAGGTGCAGCGGGCGCACTTGCCGGAGCAGGAGCGGGGGCCGCGGCCTTGGCAGCCGGTGCGGCGGGCGCGGAAGCCGCAGCTCCAGGAGCAGAACCGCTTACTTCTTCAACCTGAACATCATAAACAGTGCCGTTGACGGTTATTTTAAGGTTTTTCATATGTTTGACCTCCTAAATAATTCAAATGGATCTGCGGTGACTATATTTGAATGTTGCTGTGTTTCTTGGGAAGACCGGAAACTCTTTTGCCCGATATCATCTGCAGGGCGGCAATCACGCGGATTCTTGTTTCTTCCGGAAGAATAATGTCTTCCACAAATCCGTGGGCGGCGGCGCCAAACGGAGACGCTTCCGTCGTTTTGTATTCTTCAATCAACCGCTTACGGTCCTCAACAGGATCGGCGGAACCCGCCAGACGGTCATTCCAAAGAAATACGGCCGCAGTTTCCGGTGCAAGAGGAGAAACTACCGCGTTCGGCCACGCCATGGTGTAATCGGCATTGGCTCCGCGTCCGGCCGCCGCAACGTAAACCGGACCGTAAGCCGAGCCGGTAATGACGGTGACTTTTCCGGTCGTTGCTTCCGAATAGCAGCTGGACAGCTTGGAAGCCTCCGGCAGGGAAGTGAATTTTTCAGCGTTTACAAAGGTGACGACCGGCAGCGAAAACGCATCGCAGAATCTTACAAAGCGCGCCGCCTTTGCGCAGGCATCCGCATTTAGCACGCCGGTCAGGGCAACGACGCCCGTGGTTGAGCCGTCAATCTCGGACAGTCCCGTAACAGCGGCTTTGCCGTATTTTTCACTGAGCTCCAGGAAGCTGTCGTCATCGCAAACCGCCGAAAGAATGGAATGGATGTCGGAGTCATCGGTCAGGTCGGCCGTGTCGGCGGAGCCCTGCATATCCAAGACCGGGGCCCCGGAAAGATTATTGGAAGGCAAAAGGGTAATCAGCTTGCGTACGGAAGAAATCGCGTCCTGCTCGCCACCGGCAACAAGATGGCAAACGCCCAGCTCCGCGGCCTCATCTGCGGAACCGTGTTCCCCGTTTGTATCGATGGTCAGCTCGCCCTTATCCGACATCACCACAATATCGGCGCTGGCGGCGATCATAGCGGATGTACCGATGCAGGGACCCAGCACGAGTGAAATCTGAGGAACAACGCCCGAAAGATTATTGGCGGTCAACAGAATGTCGCCGTAAGCCGCCAGCATATTGCCGCCCTCTTTCAGCCGGCCGCCGATAGAATCGTAGATCCCAACGACGGGAAGTCCTGTTTTAAGGGCGAGATTGTATAGCTTTTTGATTTTTGCAGCCTGTGCGCTCGACATGGCACCGCCCGCAACGTCGCTGTTCTGGGCAAAAGCGTAAGCGGGTACGCCTTCAATTGTGCCATAACCCGCAACAACTTCCGTATAGTCTTCCCCTGACCTGGACAAGCTGTCGATTTCATTGAAGCTGCCTACGTCAAATAAAGTGCTGATACGTCGATAGCCTGTCGCATTTTTCGCCGTGTCACGGGCGGTATGCAGCCGTTCCGCACAATCGACCTTACTCATTTTCCATTCCTCCGTTTTATATTGAATTTTCATGTAAAAAAATTAACGAAATCAAATTAAGTATAATATATTACAAAGAAGTTAGCAAGTATTTCCGAAAAATTTTGTTTATTTTTGACATATCTTTATAAAATTCGACAGAGGACTTGTGAATTTATCATTTGACCATAGAAAACCGCATCCGGAAAGGAACTCCTGAAGTTCGTCTATCCGGGATTCCATCCGATAGGCGCCGATCGCCGCTCCGTAGGAGGCGGCGGCCCGGAGCATGCTGTCCGCGCACAAAAGGCCATGCGCATCCAGCTCTTTCAGGCTTTCGCACCCGGCGATTTCCATTTTCAGCATCCGGATCACCGAAGACTGCATGTCGACGACCACATATCCCAGCTCCCGCTCCCCTTCCCTCATCACGAGAACCCGCGCATTATTTTCTGCGGCGGGAAGGGGCCGTATGATTTGGGCGGCTCTGTCTCGGTCGTTTAATGTCAGAATGGAAATCATCCGCTTCACTCCCCGCTTCTTTATGCTGCTTGTCCGCTTTTGCTCCGGCAGCAAGCTTTTTGACTTCCTCAGCGGTAAGGGGCCGCCACGTTCCGGGCTGGAGCATTCCAAGCTTTACAGGACCGACCGCAATCCGCTTTAACCGCGCTACTTCCAGACCGAGCTGTTCGCACATTTTGCGGATCTGGCGGTTTCTGCCTTCGTACAGCACGATTTCCAGCACCACGCGCCCGGTTTCCTGGGAAAGAACATTGACCTTGGCCGGCGCGGTTTTCCTGCCGTCGATTACGATGCCCACCGCTATCTGGGTCAGCTGGTCTTCCGAAATGGAAGGATGCACCGTTACGCGATAGGTTTTGGGAATATGCAGCGACGGGTGGGTCATCGCGTTGGCAAATTCCCCGTCGTTCGTCATCAGCAGAAGCCCTTCGGACTCCCGATCCAGACGGCCCACCGGATAAATACGCTCCGGCACATCCTTAATGAGCTCTGCCACACATTTCCGGTCCATCTCATCACTCATGGTGGTGATAAAGCCGCGCGGCTTGTTCAGCATGATATAGATTGGCTTCACATGAGTGTCCAGCAGCCTGCCGTTCACGCTGACCTTATCCTTTTTCGGATCTGCCTTATCGCCGATTTTTGCTGTAATGCCATTTACCTTTACTTCCCCGGCGGAAATCATTTCTTCCGCCTTTCTTCTGGAAGCAACCCCGCAGTCCGCAAGCATTTTTTGCAGCCTAACATCTTTTGCCATCGTATAATACATCCTTTATATTTCATTTATAAAAACAGATTTTTTACCCAGTCCCAAAATATCTGGAACCTGTTTTTGTGGATCGCAGCTCTCGGGACCTGCCCGTCGGCAATCAGGTCCGTGGTGGCAAGCGTTTTCCCATTCAGCGTGTACCTGACAACGCCGAGCGTCTGCCCCTCCTGTACGGGCGCATAAAAAAAAGAGGGCAGTTCAACAGTCCTTTTTATGTTCGGTATTTCATCAGCGGTTACAACGATTTCTTTCCCCGTGCTGCCCTTCACCATAATCCGGTTTGACGAACCGCCCACAACCGGGATCTGCACAGTGAAAGAGGAGTCGTCAACGGGATACGAGGACAATTGCGCAAACCCGTAATTCAGTATTTTCTGATGATCGTTCCAGTCGTCGGGCGCATCCAGCGTAACCGCGACCAGACAGACCCCATTCCGCTCCGCCGAAGAGACCAGACATCTTCCGGATTTTTTGGTAAAGCCCGTTTTTACCCCGATACAGCCCTCATACATGCTCAGCAGCTTGTTGTGATTGGTAAAGCGGATGGTCTGAACCGGATTCACATATTGCACGGTGACTGCCTTTTGGGAGGCGATTGCCGCAAAATCGGGGTTCTGCATCGCCGCCATGGCCAATTTAGCCAGATCGCTGGCTGTTGTATAATGCTCCGAATTGTCCAGGCCGGAGGGCGTGACAAAATGGGTATCCTTCATGCCCAACTGCTGCGCCCGTTGATTCATCAGCTCCGCAAAGGCATCTAAGGAACCGCCTATGGCGATGGCCGCGGAGTTGGCCGCGTCATTTCCCGAAACGACCAGCATCCCTTCCGCCAGAGACTTCAGGCTGAGCTTGTTGCCGGGCTTCAGGCCCATGGAGGAACCCTCTACCCGAACCATGCTGTCCGTTATGGTAACGATTTTATTATCCACCGCGGCGGTTTCCAGCGTAATCAGAGCCGTCATGATTTTTGTCGTGCTTGCCATGGGCCGTTTGTCATCTTCGTTCTTCGCGTATAGTACCTGCCCATTGTCCGCGTTCATCAACACCGCTGATTTTGCGGAAACCTGCGGCTGGCCATCCGCCCACACGGAAACCGGAAAGGAAAGAGAAAAAAATAACAGACATAGCCATAAAGATATTTTCTTTTTTAACAAAACAACCACCTGCCTATCAATTTATATGCAAGCGGTTGCTTCAATATTGAAAAATTATATTTGCGGGTCGTCCAGTTTCACGCCTTTTGTCTGTGAAACATCATCCCCGTTTTTGTTTTCAGGGTTCTTTGATTTTTTTCCTTCGTCCTTTTTGTTAAAAAGGCCGCTGATTTTATCGACCACATCGGGGAACATGCCGATCACTCTGTCCACGGTATTGTTGTAAGGGTCAATCTGCAGCATTTTCACCGATCCGTTGCAAATCGTAATGAAAGCCACCGGATTGATGGAAACACCGGCTCCGGTACCTCCGCCGAAAAAGTTCTTTTCCGACTGGACTTTACTTGGGAAGTCAGAACCGCCGGAAGCGAACCCATAGCTGATTTTGGAGATCGGAATAATAATGGATCCATCCGGTGCGGTAATCGGGTCACCGACAATGGAATTGATGTCAACCATTTGCTTGATTTTTTCCAGAGTTGTATTCATCATGCCTTCAATAGGATGATCGCTCATTTTTAATGCACCGCCTTATCTGTCGTTTTTTTGATTTTCGTTGGGTTTATTTTTATTTTTTTCAGCAGCATCAATGATTTTAATAGCGCGGGCAGCATGGACGAAAGGATAAAAAGCAGTTTTGTTTTTATTTCGCAGGTAAAGAAAATCCGGCTCTCCTTCTCATTGAAGTCGGGAGCGATATGGATATGATAGTCCCTGCATTTCACCCGGGTAACAAGCACCGCCATTGCGGGATAAACCACGGAACAGGTGCATCCGTAGGAAATGGCAGCCTGCGCGGCGTCTTCATCCGCAACTGCAATATCAACAAAAATACGCTGAATGACAACGTGAGAAAAAAGGTTTTTAGCCGCTCCTGTGGCAATGGAGGCAAATTCACTGATGATGTCCAAAAAACCGGATAAACCCTTACGCTTTATTATGTCCCTAAATTTTGAATATGCGTCACTTTTTTCTCCTGTTTCTTCCTTTCCAGTTTTTTCCGGTTCCCCGGTTTCCCGGGGTTCCGAAGGAATTTGATAGCTGAAAAACAAATACTTGATTTTCGCGGAAAACTCCTGTTCAAAACAGGCGGAAACAGAAACGGGAAAGAGCAAAAGGACAAAAAGGAACAGGGCGATTCCCAAAACAATCAATAAAGCTGTCATAATGCCTCCTGCAGTTCATCCATTTATCCGGTCATCCGGCGGAAACGTCCGCCATTTTCTCTGCCGCGTTTTCCTCCTGCCGTGATTTTTCAAGAGGCGGAAGCTCGCTGAGAGAAGAAATATTCAGGCACCGCAAAAAATTAGGCGTGGTGCCGTAAAGCAGCGGCCTTCCCGGAAGCTCCAGCCGGCCCCGCTCTTCGATCAGTCCCTTTGCAGTCAGACTGCCCAGCACCCCGGAACAGTCCACACCGCGGACCTGCTCTACAAAAGCCTTTGTTACCGGCTGATTATAGGCGACAATAGCAAGCACCTCCATGCCCGCCTGGGACAGGGGGGTGTTGCGGCGCATATCCAGAATCCGGCGGACATATTCGGCATATTGAGGATTGGAGCACATCTGATAATGATCTTCCAGCTTTACGATCTGGACGCCCGCCTCTTCGCGGTTGAACTCGTCCATCAGGTTTTGAAGCATTTTCGCGACGGTGGACTTGTCCAGATCCAGCGCGTCCGCTATTCTGTCAATGGAAACCGGATCTCCGCTTGAGAAAAGGATCGCTTCTATTGCTCCCTGAAATTTCTTGATCTCCAATTTTTCACACCGCCATTGATTAATTTTACCACCGCGCTGCAGCTTCCGCCTTCGATACGCACCCGCTTCCCTTTCACCAGCTCCAGGACCGCCAAAAAAGTAGCCACCAGATCGGATTTGTCCCGTTTTTCCTCAAACAATTCTTCGTATCTGATGCCGTCTCTCTGCCAAAGACGGCGCAGCACATAGATGATCCGTGAGGAAACCGTTACGGTTTTGTGCGTAACAAGGTGAGAAAACGCTTCGGGAGGCGGCGGAACCAGGCGCCTTCCCCTCCCCACCGCGTTATGGTAAGCGTTAAAAAGCTCCGCGGGCGTATGATTGCGCCGGTAAGTGGGGTCAACCTGTATTTCAGCAGGTTCACGGACAAAAGCGTTAAAGCTGAAATGTTCGGCTAAAACCCGCGCGACGCGCTTGCATTCCTGATATTCCAGAAGCTGTCCGCTCAGTTCCCGCCGAAGCTCGTCCGCTTCCTCGTGCTTCGGGAGCAGATAAACGGTTTTCATATAGACCAGCCGCGCCGCCATCTCCAGAAAATCGCTCGCGATATCCATGTCCTGTTCCTTCATTGCCTGTATGTGCTCCGTGTACTGGTCCAAAAGCTCGGCAATCGGAATCTCACAGATATTCAGTTTGTTTTTGGCAATCAGATAAAGCAACAGGTCAAGAGGCCCTTCAAAAACAGGCAGCCTATAGGATAGTTTTTCCATAATCCTTCCCTTTTATAACAGGCCGAACAGTTTGAACGGAAGTTCCGCCAGCCACAGTACAACGTTCAGGCAGGCGCTCTGCAGGACGGCAAGGGGAACACGGAGCATACCGCTGAACAATACCACGAAGGCGATCATGATGATAATGTTCTGGTACCTGTAATAATTGTAAAGCGCTTTACTGGACAGAAAAGCACCCAGAATTTTGGAACCGTCCAGCGGCGGAAGCGGAATCATATTGAACACCGCGAGGGCGACATTGATCGTGATATAGGCGATAAAGAAGGTCTGCACAAACGCAGGGACATTTGCTTTCAGCGCAATCCAAAGCCCCTGATAAATCATGGCGCCGACAAGAGACGCCAGCAGGTTGGACAAGGGTCCCGCCAAAGCCGTGATGGCCATATCTCGTTTCGGGTTTTTAAAATACCGGGAATCAACCGGAACCGGCTTCGCCCAGCCAAAGCCGAACAGAAGAAGGAACAGCGAACCGACCGGGTCAATGCTGGCGAGCGGATTCAAAGTCAGTCTGCCGCTGTATTTGGCAGTTTTGTCGCCAAGCTTGTAGGCAACCCAGCCGTGCGCACATTCATGCAGAGGCAGAATGCAGAAAATGATAAACAGGGTAGCCAGTATTTGGGATAAAGCGGAAGCCATGTCAAACGGCTGTCCTGAAAAAACATCACTTATCATGTTAAACAGCATATCATAGTCTCCTTTATGGAATATTATTATAATACCTTTCGGCCTAAAAAACAAGCAAGGCGGTAAAAACCAGGAGGTTTATCGCTGAAATTCATTTTTCTGGCACAATATAATCAAAAAAGGCAGGAAAAGGCTTGCAATTCCATTTATTATCTGATAGAATACTACTGTTGCGATTCTATAAACAGTCCTTTTAAAGGAGGTGCAGACACATGGCAAAATGTGATGTTTGTGGCAAGGATATGGCTTTCGGTATTAGGGTCTCCCACTCACACAGACGTGCGAACAGAACTTGGAAGCCCAATATTAAGCGTGTTAAAGCAGTTGTGAACGGTACTCCTAAGCGTATTTACGCCTGCACCCGTTGCTTGCGTTCCGGCAAGGTAACCCGGGCCGTCTGATCAAAAAAACATTATGTTTAGAGGAGCCTTGAAGGGCTCCTTTTTTCTGCGTAAAAAAGTGGATATAAAAGCAGTGCCGCTATGACCGGAATTCATAGCGGCACTGCTTTTATGTTTTGTGATTAATCGTGATTTTCTTTTCGGTCCCGTTCTTGATTCTTTCAATATTGGTTCTGTGCTTATAAATCAGAACAAAGCCCATACAAAATGCAACGGCGGTCGTTATCCATACATAAGAAATCGGAACCGGCCCGGCGGCCGCCTGATTTCCTCTGAAATCGATAAAAAAGGTAATGATGAATGTGGCAACCGGAAAAGCCGCCGCCGCGCAGATGGAGGACAGCGAGACAATCTGGGTGCTCAGGAACAAAGCCAGAAACACACCGATCACGATCAGGAACACACGCCAGTCGATCAACGCGATCATTGCGGCGCTGGTCAGTACGCCCTTTCCGCCTCTGAAACCGAAATAAATCGGATAAATATGTCCGAAAACGCAGGCCACACCCGCAATATAGGCGCCGTACTGCGCCACAACGTGCGGGTTTATCATCAGGGGCACCGCAGCCTGGCTGCAGACATACTGAAAAACCGCCCTGCCGATCATAACGGAAACCGCGCCTTTGGCAAAATCAAAAATAAAGGTAAAAATCGCAGCCTTGACGCCGACGGAACGCAGAACATTGGTCGCTCCCGCGTTTCCGCTGCCCAGCGTGCGGATATCCACATTATTATCGAATACTTTTGTAAAAATGATAGAAGAACTGATACTTCCTAAGAAATATGAAACAAGCGCTACTAAAACCGATGGCAGTGCAAAATCTCTAAGATAACTGAACATCAGTAACTCCTCCTTACTTATCTCCTCGCTCGCGCACAATCAGCCGGATGGGGGTGCCTTCCAGTCCAAAAGTCTCTCGGATTCGGTTTTCAAGATACCTTTGGTACGAAAAATGGAACAGCTGTGCGGAATTTACAAAGCATACAAAGGTAGGCGGTTTGACCGTCGCCTGTGTCATGTAATAGATTTTCAACCTCCTTCCCTTGTCCGTCGGCGGCTGGACTCTGGCCACAGCCTGCGCCAGGACATCGTTGAGCATGCCTGTGGCAATCCGCATGGAGTTGGAATTCGCGGCATGCTTGATCAGGTCAAAGAGACGGTCGAGCCTCTGGCCTGTTTTTGCTGAAATAAAGATCATAGGGGCATAGGACATAAAAGAAAAATCGTCCTCCAGCTTTTTGCGGTATTCTGTCATGGTACGGTCGTCTTTTTCTATAATATCCCATTTATTGACGACAATGACGCAGCCCTTCCCCGCTTCGTGCGCCAGACCGGCCACCTTGGAATCCTGGTCGGTAAACCCGACCGAGGCGTCTATCATGATCACACAGACGTCGGCCCGTTCTATCGCCATCTGCGCACGGATGACACTGTATTTTTCAATGGAATCGTCCACTTTGCTTTTCCTGCGGAGCCCGGCGGTATCGATCAGCGTAAAACGTCCGTGCTGATTTTCAATGGTCGTATCGATCGCGTCCCGCGTTGTGCCGGCAATGTCGGAAACGATGCATCTTTCCTCGCCTGAAATTTTGTTCACGAGGGAAGATTTCCCCACGTTCGGCTTGCCGATGATGGCGACCTTAATGATTTCACTGTCGGTCTCGTCTTCTTCCTCTGCGGGAAGATGCTCCACAATCCTGTCGAGCAGATCGCCGGTACCGTGGCCGTGGACGGAGGAAACCGCCACCGGGTCGCCGAGCCCCAGATTGTAAAACTCGTAAAATTCCGCCGGAGGTTCCCCGATCGTATCGCACTTGTTGACGCAGAGGATCACGGGTCTTCCGCTTTTCAGCAGCATAGCCGCGATATCGGAGTCCGTGGCCACAACGCCCGTACGGATATCCGTAACAAGCACAATGACATCCGCCGCGTCGATCGCAAGCTGGGCCTGCATCCTCATCTGCGTTAAAATCACGTCGCCGGAATCGGGTTCAATACCGCCCGTATCGACAATGGAAAAGGTTCGGTTCCCCCACTCGCATTCTCCGTAGATTCTGTCCCTGGTAACCCCCGGGGTATCGTCTACAATGGAAAGGCGTTCACCGATCAATTTATTAAAAAGTGTCGATTTTCCGACATTTGGCCTGCCTACAATTGCAACTACAGGTTTAGCCAATCACATCAACTCCCTAATACTGTATTCAAAAGCTCATATCCGTCATTGGGAGATACGGTAACTTTTATATTCAAGGTTTTGCTCAGATCGTCAAGGGAAAGATCATCCAGAAAAATATCCCCTTCGCGGCGAAGCATAACGGCGGGCACAATCAGCTCATCGCCTAAATCTTTCCCCTTTAACTGCCGTATGATATCGGTACCGGTTACCAGTCCCGTAACATTTATGGTATCCCCAAAATAATGATTCATAATTGGGATCAGATTACATGCTAAATTATTGCATTTTATTCTTAATTCGTCAAGTAAAGAGTTAAGAAAATTATAAACGCTTGTCCCTGTCACCAGCGTAACGCGGCGGGGTTTGGAAGGAGCCTGAAAATCCTCCAGAGCACTCTCAAATTCCTGTTTCAGATTCGCCATCAGGCCCACCCCGTTTTCCAGCTGGTCGAAATCGCCGTAGAATTCGGCTGGCGGGATGGGACGTCCCGCCTTCAGGTAAAATTCGTCCGCGGCATAGCAGATCCTTTCCCCGAACTTGGCTGTAAAGCGGTCCCCGAATTCCTCGAGAATCCGTACAGCCGCTTCCGCAGAATCCCTGTCGAACGACTCAAGCGGGAACAGCCCTTCCCTGAACCGTGTCAGGCCGACCGGCACGGCGGCAATGCTCTGCACCGCGGGATAGAGGTTTCCCAGATCGGTTAAGCTGCGTTTTAACTCTTCCCCGTCGTTGATTCCCCTGCAGACGACGAGCTGCGTATTCATCTTGATGCCCGCCTGCGCGAACCGGTACAAACTTTGAAGCGATTCCCCGGCGAACCGGTTCCCCATCATTTTTACCCGAAGCTCGGGATTTGTGGTATGAACCGATATATTCACGGGGCTGATGTGCATTTTTATGATTCTGTCGACATCATGATCGCTCATATTGGTCAGCGTAATATAATTTCCGAACAAAAAAGAGAGACGGGAATCATCGTCTTTGAAGTAAAGGGTACTGCGCATTCCCTTCGGCAGCTGGTCAATAAAGCAAAAAATACATTTGTTGCGGCAGGAATGCTGCTCATCCATCAAATAAGTCTCGAATTCCAGCCCGATCGACTCGTATTCCCCTTTTCGGATGGAGACCGTACGCGGATTCTGGCCGCTGTCCGTCAGCAGGAGGGACAGGTTCTTGCTCGTCTCGTAAAAGCGGTAGTCCAGAACGTCGTTAATCTCATTGCCGTTGATGGAAACAAGCGTTTCCCCCGGCAATATCTTCCCTTTTTCGGCAGGGCTGTCCTGATCGACCGATAGAATCTTAACTGACATAATAACTCCTCTGCTGCACAAAGATTTCATAAAAAAATAAGAGAAGGATCGCTCCTTCTCTACATTTTTGGAAAATCAAACAAAGCTTATGCTTCTTTTTTGATTACTTCCCTGCCGTTGTAGTAACCACAACTGCCACAAACTCTGTGCGGAGTTTTCAACTCGCCACATTTAGGGCATTTCACCAGAGCAGGAGCACTCATCTTCCAAACATTTGAACGTCTTTTATTCTGTCTTGCACTCGACACTTTACTCTTTGGTACCGCCATCTTCAGCACCTCCTTATAAAACTCAGACTAATCTATTAGTTTTTTAAGAGCCTCCAAACGAGGATCAATCTGATGAAAATCACAATCGCATGTTCCATCATTCAAATTTTTCCCGCAGGAAGGACACAGACCTTTGCAATCATCGCTGCATAAATACTTGGACGGCAGCTCAAGCAAAATATCCGCCCGGATCAGCTCATCCAAATCCAGCTGGTAATCGGGAACCTCCACATAGCTGACATCGTCCTCGTTTTCCAAAGACAACACCAGGGTGTGCCAAAAGGTATAATGATAGCATTTATCGATCTGCTTCATGCATCGGTCGCACGGAATGGAAAATTCAAACGAAACCTCGGCGTTAAGCTGCGCAAAGCCGTCCTGACCTTTCACGGTCCCCCGAACCTTCACAGGTGAAACAAAAGGATGATAGCCATTGATATCGGTAGATGACAAATCCAGCAGGTAGTCAAAGGAACAGCTTTCCTCTCTGTCGGAAAACACCTTTTTCAAATCAAGAAGCATAATTACACCTCAGCGCTACATTAGCTTATTATATAGATTTATCTATGTTTTGTCAATAGAAAATTACAATATATTCATATTCATAAAGAAGCTGCCGAAGACGAAACGCCTGCGGCAGCATTATGAAAGAAAGGTTTGCCCTTAGCTCTGAACGGAGAAGGAGCGGATTTCCTCCGGCAGCTCCTCTTTGCTTGCGGAAACAAGAAGTGAGATCCTGGTATTGGCCTGCGTGGAAAGGGCATTCATCTTTTCAGTAAACTGTACGAGGGCTTTCATATCATGCCCAATTATCTTTAAGGTGGAATCAACAAAAATATCCGTCAAGTCATAGTTTCCTGCACAAATACCGCTGATAAAACCAACGAGTGCGTCCGCACCCTGAATTCCGTATGCGTCGCTGTCGATCAGCCTTACCTGATGGGATAAATCATAGGTCAATTTCAGACCCTTTTCAATGACTACAACATTGCCGTTTGACTTTTTTGCTGCGTCGTTTGCACTTTCGATCAGCTTTTTTGTTTTTCCTGAACCTTTTTTGCCAACGATAAGAGTTATCATGAAAACTCCTCCTATATTATATTATTTCCGCAAAAGCGGAGAAAACTCCTGCTTTTGCTAGTTCTTTAATCTCGCCTCCAAAGCACTTTTTTCCGATTCATAACCCGGCTTGCCGAGAAGGGCAAACATGTTTTTCTTGTAGCTTTCGACTCCGGGCTGGTTGAAGGGGTTTACGCCGAGCAGGCTTCCGGAAATCGCACAGGCCTTTTCAAAGAAATAAACCATGTAGCCGAGCGTCTCTTCAGAAAAATCGGGTGCGCGGAGTACAACGCTGGGAACACCTCCGTCAGCGTGTGCCAGAACAGTTCCCTCAAATGCTTTTTCATTGATATAGGCCATGCTCTTTCCCCGCAGAAAGTTCAAGCCGTCAACATTTTCAGGGTCTGTTTCTATAAACAAATCTTTTTTCGCTTTATCGAATAAAACAACCGTCTCAAACAGGGAACGTCGGCCATCCTGAATGTATTGACCCATGGAATGCAGATCGGTCGAGAAAATAACCGAAGCCGGGAAAAGGCCCTTATGATCTTTGCCTTCGCTCTCGCCGAACAGCTGTTTCCACCATTCGCACATCATGGAGTAACACGGCTCATAGCTGACAAGGACTTCAATTTCTTTTCCCTTGCGGTATAAAAGGTTGCGGGCGGCTACATACTGATAGCACGCGTTGGAGTCCAAGTCCGGATTGTTCAGCTCCTGCTGCGCCTTTGCCGCGCCGGCCATCAGCGCGTCGATATCGGCTCCGCTGACCGCGATGGGCAGAAGGCCGACAGCCGTCAGCACAGAGTATCTGCCGCCGACGTCATCCGGAATCACAAAGGTTTCATAGCCTTCCTTCGTCGCAAGCTGCTTCAAGGTGCCGCGCGCCTTGTCGGTGGTGCAGTAAATCCTCTTGCGTGCTTCTTCCTTACCATATTTCTCTTCCAAAAGCTTGCGGAGCACCCGGAAAGCGATTGCCGGCTCGGTCGTAGTGCCGGATTTAGAAATCATGTTGATGGAAACGTTCCTGCCCTCGCAGAGCTCTAAAAGCTCGCTCAGCGCGGATGAACTGATGCTGTTGCCGGTAAAATAAATATCCGGGGTATTTTTCCTGACCAAGTTATAATTCGGGGAATTTAAAAATTCGATTGCCGCACGTGCGCCAAGATAAGAACCGCCGATGCCGATCACAATAAAAACATCGGTATCCGACTTGATTTTTTCCGCCGCCGCTTTCATACGGGAAAATTCCTCTTTATCATAATCGGTAGGAAGGTTGACCCATCCGATAAAATCATTGCCCACACAATTTCCTGAATGCAGAGCCTCATGGGCCTGACGGATCTGCGGGGCAATCGCCGTGTATTCATTTTGTCCGATGAAACTTGAAAGATGTTTTAATTCCAGTCTGACAGACATTTTTAGCTTCCTCCTAAATGATACGTTCGATATGATTATATTACAATATATTGACTACATTTGCAAGGAGGAGCACTATATTTTATAATTATTTCATAAATTCTATTCAAAGCATTTTCAGCAGATATTTTGCTAACAGCCGGAAAGCGGAGCCAAACGTTATTTGGGAAACGGAATTTTTTGCACAGATATTATATTCCTTTACAACCTCGTCCCCAAGCTTGCAGGTGATTTTTCCCACGACCTGGCCTTTTGTCACCGGGGCCGTGATCTCCGGCTGAAAAGAAACGCTGTATTTGATTTCTCCGGCCTTTCCTTTCGGCACCAGAATGCTGCCGTCCGTTTCGGCGGTCGTTTCCACCGTATCGCTCATCCCGTTCAGCACCGGGACAGGTTTAACAGCCTCCTGCGGAACGGCGGGAGTGGTCACAGACCAGTTGGCAAAACCGTAGTCCAGCAAAGCGGACGCAGCAGAAAACCGCGTCTTTGTGTCCGCCGCGCCCAGCACAACCGAGATCAGCTTCACATTGTCGCGTTCGGCGGTGGCTGTCATACAGCTGCCTGCCTTTCCGGTGGTTCCGGTTTTCAACCCGGTGATCCCCTTATAGGTCTTCAGCAGCTTATTGGTGTTGACCAGCTGAGTCTTGCCGTCACGGATATTTTCCATCCAGATTTTTGTATAATCGAATATTTTCGTATGTTTTATCAGCTCGCGGGACATCAGCGCGACATCGTACGCGGAGGTGACGTGCCCGTCTTCGTCGAGGCCGTTGCAGTTCTTAAAAACGGTGTCCTTCATGCCGAGGTCCTTTGCTTTCTGATTCATCTGCTGCAAAAATTCATCCTCGCTGCCGGAAACATACTCCGCCAGCGCTACGGCCGCATCATTCGCACTGGCGACTACCGTAGCTTTCAGCATGTCGTCCACCGACATCGTCTCCCCCGGCTTCAGCCAAATGTCGGAGCCGCCCATGGACGCCGCGTGTTCGCTTGTGGAAACCATATCGGTAAGCTTGATTTTACCGGAGTCAAGCGCTTCCATAATGAGAAGCAGCGTCATGACCTTCGTAATGGACGCGCAAGGGCGCTTTTCATGTGAATTCTTCTCGTAAAGTATTTTTCCGGTCTGCGACTCCATCAGTACGGCTGACGGGGCTTTCACCTCCGTGTCGGACAGTGCAGCCGCTTTCACCGGCAAAACTGAAATAAGCATCAGAACCACGAGGAAGCATGCCGACAATTTTTTTAACTTCATCTCCAGCACCTCCAATTTATTAGTAATTCTTATGCCAAAAAAAGAGGTTCTATCCATAAAAAATGAGGCCGAATCAAATTCGGCCTCATTTTTACTGCCTGACAGGGATTCCTCTTTGCGCGAGATATATTTTCAGTTCCGGAATCGTGATTTCCCCGAAATGGAACAGCGAAGCCGCCAGAACCGCGTCCGCTTTTCCCGCGGTAAACGCATCGTAAAAATGCTCAAGCTTTCCCGCCCCGCCGGAAGCAATCACCGGAATATTGACGCTTTGCGAAACCGCCGCAGTCAGTTCCAGATCATACCCGTTCTTCACGCCGTCACAGTCCATGCTGGTCAGAAGGATTTCCCCCGCTCCCAGCCGGGCCGCTTCCACCGCCCATTCCACGGCGTCTTTTCCCGTATCGATGCGGCCTCCGTTTTGATAAACCGTCCAGCCGCCCTCTTTCCTGCGTTTCGCGTCAATCGCGCACACAACGCACTGGCTGCCGAACTTTTCCGCGGCCTCGCTGATCACGGCGGGGCGGTTCAACGCGGCGGAATTGACGGAAACCTTGTCCGCACCCGCCCGAAGCAGGGCTGTAAAATCATCCACCGTTTTGATTCCGCCGCCGACTGTGAACGGAATAAAAATCTGTTCGGCCACCTTGCTGACGATGTTCAGCATAATGCCGCGTTTATCGGACGACGCGGTAATATCCAGCAGCACAAGCTCGTCCGCACCCTGTTTGTCATATTCAATGGCGGCCTGCACCGGGTCTCCCGCATCGCGCAGATTGACAAAGGAAGTTCCTTTTACAACCCTGCCGCCGTTTACATCCAGGCAGGGGATAATCCGTTTTGCATACATAATCATAACCTCCGCGCAAAAAATCAAGAAACAAACGATACGAAATTTTTCAGCATCTGCAAGCCTGTTTTCCCGCTTTTTTCCGGATGGAACTGGGTCGCGAACAGGTTTCCGCGTTGGACGGAGGCGTCGATGGCAACCCCGTAATCGGTGGTGGAAGAGACGACACCCGGGTCTTCCGCTTTCAGATAGTAGGAATGGACAAAATAGACATAGGGATTGGGGTCCATATTTTGAAAAAGACCGCTGTTTTCTTTTACTGAAAGAGAATTCCACCCGATATGCGGGATTTTCAGCCCCGTCTCCGCGGGAATCTTTTGAATTTTTCCTTTTAATACGCCAAGCCCGCTGATTCCCGGAGTTTCCTCGCTTCCTTCAAAGAGGAGCTGCAGACCGAGGCATATTCCCAGAAAGGGCTTGCCGCTCTCTATAAAATCAAGCACCGGGGTCACGAAATCGGCTTTTTTCAGGCAGCTCATCGCGTCGCCAAACGCGCCCACACCGGGCAGTACCGCAGCGGAAGCGTGTTTCAGCTCCTCCTTGTCCGCCGTGACGAGGATGTCACAGCCGATAAAATGAAATGCCTTTACAACGCTTTGCAGGTTTCCGGCACCGTAATCGATCACAGCAATCATAATACATTATCCTTCTCATTAAACTTGCATCCGATTCTACCTAAATTTTATCATGATTAAAAAAGAAACGCAATTGATTTAACATATTAATTTATTACCATATTAAATTAAAAACTTGTCCATCGTTATGATTGACATCGCTTTAATAAAAAGGTATGATAATATTCATGTCTTTTTTGATTCGGAGGAAAAACCATGGATTATATTTCATTGGTCGGCATTGCTTTGGGCCTTGCCATGGACGCGTTTGCAGTCAGCATTACCAACGGGGCGACGATCCGAAAAGTTACGCCGAGATTCTCTTTAAAGCTTGCATTCAGCTTCGGACTTTTTCAGGCGCTTATGCCCATGCTCGGCTGGCTCATTGGCAAAGCGGGAGAAGGTTTTATCAATGCGGTGGATCACTGGATCGCTTTGGTACTTCTTTCTTACCTGGGAATCAGAATGATGATGGAATCCTCTAAACAACCGGAAGAAAAAAGCACCGGTCAGAGGCAAAACGACATCGGTTTCAAGACCCTTGTTACTCTTTCAGTTGCGACAAGCATTGACGCTCTGGCCACCGGAATTCTTCTTCCATCCGCAGTGGGCGCCAAAACGGCAGCCCTGATGGTTTCTTCCGTGGGAATCATCGGAACCGTTACCTTCTTCCTTTGCCTGATCGGCGTTTATATCGGGAAAAATTTTGGGAAACTGCTTTCTTCAAAAGCGGAACTGTTCGGCGGGATCGTCCTGACGGGCATTGGCGTCAAGATTTTCGTGGAACACATGTTTTTTACGTGATTTGATACGCGGCGTGCATCGCTTCGATCCGCTTCAGCATCTCGTCTTTCAGCGTCTGCGGCGACAGAACGATCACCCGGTCCCCGTACTGCAGCAGCCATTCGATCAGACCGTCGCTGACATACACGGAGGCCCTCACGGTGAAAGCGTTGCTGTCGTGACAGGAAAACTCGATGTCCCCGCCGAATTTATCGATGATCGTTTCGAGCAGGCTGTTGGAGCACCGCAGCATAATGCGCTCCTGTTCCCCATTGTACATATTGAATGTCCTGCGCAGATAGTCCGCGGTATCAAAATAATCCCGATAAGAACAGACCTCGCTGAACGGACGCGCCTCCAAAGCGGTCAGGGCAATCCGTTTCATCCGGTCCAGCCGGTAATTGCTGATCGTATCGTATTTTTCATAATTTCCCGCCAGGTAATATTTATCGTTCGCCCACAGAAGCGCGTAGGGGCTGATGATAAATTCCCGGCCTTCATCCAGCTGCGCTTTCCCGCCTGCGATCACGCGATGGTGATAGGAAAACGATAATTTTTTACGCTGGGCAATGGCCCGGTTGATGGTATCGATATTATAATAGATTTCTTCATTGTCAAATTTGACGCGTTGATCCACGTAAATTTGCTTCAAAACCGTTTCAGCCTGATGACAGCTGAGGAGCTCGCAAAGCTTGTCCGTCAATTCGGCTGTTTTTTTATTGGTGATAAAAGGCGCCGTGAGTACGGCATCCATCAGCAGACGAACTTCAGCCAGCTCAAAATCGCGTTTTGCTATAAAAAAGCCCTGCCGCGGGGAACGGGTATAGACAATATCCACCCCGAATTTCGTCAGGACATCAAGATCGCGGTAGACGGACTTTCGTTCTGTCCCGATCCCCTCCTGCTCCAACAGACGGCAAAGCTCCACCGCGGAAACCGGATGCTCATCATCGGAATATTTTCTCAGCAGCTTTAATAAGAATAGAAGTTTCATTTTCGCGTTGCCATGGTCTGTCAAACGTTTCACCTGCTTTCCGTTTTTGAAATTATTCTACCATAATATGGTAGAATTTGGTATCATTCTTTGCCAATCTGTCAAAAGATCGTATCTTTTTACCATATTGGCCACTAAAAGACATATTTTGGTACAAAGGAACTTGTAATTTTACACGGAAATGATATAATATTAACAAAGTATTTTTTTCGGAGGATTAAAGAATGGCTGTAAAGATATTGACTGCGCGGCAAGCGGCCGATCTGGTGCCAAACAATATTAATTTCGCAACAAACGGATTTATGGGCGCCTCGGTTGCCGAGGAAATCGCAATGGAAATTGAGAACCGTTTTCTGGAAACCGGCAAACCGAATAACCTTACCCTTCTGTTTTGCGCCGCCCAGGGCGACGGAAAAACAAAGGGCCTGAATCATCTTGCCCACGAGGGCCTGGTGCGCCGGGGAATCGGCGGCCACTGGGGGATGGCGCCCAGGCTCGGCAAACTGGTCATTGAGAACAAAATACTGGCGTATGATTTCCCCCAGGGCGTTACCACCCACATGTTCCGCGATACAGCGGCAAACAAGCCGGGGACCATCTCTCAGGTGGGCCTCGGTACCTTTGTCGACCCCCGCAGCCTGGGCGGGAAGCTGAATCCCCTTACCCGGGAAGCGGAGGATTTGGTCAGCTTAATGGAAATCGACGGAAAAGAATATCTTTTCTACAAGACCCATCCTGTTGATTTCGCCATTCTGGGCGGCACCTATGCGGACGAGAACGGAAATATTTCCATAGAGCGCGAAGGCGTCCGTGCGGAAACGCTCGCGGTGGCGCAGGCGTGCAAAAATTCCGGCGGCACCGTTATCGTCCAGGTCGAAAAAGTCCTGGAGGCGGGATCTCTCGACCCGCAGAAAGTGGAAATTCCGGGCGTTCTGGTGGACGCGGTAGTCGTTGTCAGCGATATCAAATATCATATGCAGAACTATGGCACGCAGTATAATCCCGGCTTCTCCGGCGAACACAGAATGGGGCTTTCCGAATTCACCCCGGCCCTTCTGAACAACAAGAAAATCATTGCCCGCCGCGCGGCGATGGAGCTGAAAGACGGCAGCATTGTCAACCTTGGGATCGGCATCCCGGAATACATCTCTTCCGTCGCTCAGGAAGAAGGCATCACAAATAAATTTTCTTTGACCGTAGAGTCCGGTATCTTTGGCGGCAACCCGCAAAGCAGCATTGACTTTGGCGTCAGCCTGAACCCCGAGTCCATCATTTCCATGCCCTCCATGTTCGATTTCTATCAGGGCGGCGGGCTCGACCAGGCGTTCCTGGGCTTTGCCGAATCCGATAAGGAAGGCAATGTAAACGTATCCAAATTCGGCGCGAAGCTGCCCGGATGCGGCGGATTCATCGATATCTCCCAAAACTCCAAACAGGTGTTTTTCTGTGGGACCTTTACGGCGAACGGTTTGAAAACCGAAATAAAGGACGGCAAACTCCATATTTTGCACGAAGGCAGCGCCAATAAGTTCCGTGAGAGCGTCGAACATATTACATTCAGCGTAAAAACAGCCATCAAGAATCATCTTCCGGTTATGTACATTACGGAACGCGCCGTGTTCAAGCTGACAGAAGACGGCGTTATGCTGACGGAAACCGCCCCCGGTATTGACCTGGAAAAAGATGTGCTTGCCCATATGCCGATGAAGCCGATCATATCCCCCGACCTGAAACAGATGGACGCACGTATCTTTATAGACGAAAAAATGGGTCTGAAAGAATAAACCTGAAGGAAAACAGATTCCCATTCGCCTGAATAGAATGATGAGGGAGTTCCCCGGTAAAGCCGGGGAACTCCCTCAATTCTTACATAGAAAGGACTCCGTGGATATCCACGGAGTCCTGATTTTAGCAGTGCGAAATCACGCGTTGAAATTACGCGTTGCGGGCAGCCATTGCCTTTTTGACCTCTTCCGTAAACAGAGGCAGGATTTTGGTGACATCTCCGACAATGCCGTAGTCGGCTACTTCAAAGATCGGAGCGGTTTCGTCCTTGTTGATTGCAATAATCACGTCGGACTCTTCCATACCGGCAAGATGCTGGATAGCGCCGGAAATACCGCAGGCAATGTAAAGGTTCGGGCGGACCGTCTTCCCTGTCTGACCGACCTGAATGTCCTTTTCAACCCAACCGGCGTCAACACACGCTCTGGAGGAGCTGACGGTGCCGCCAAGTGCGTCGGCCAAATCCTTGAGCAGGGTAAAATTCTCGGGACAGCCCATGCCGCGGCCGCCGGAAACGAGGATTTTTGCGTCCTGGATATCCATTTTATTGGATACCTTCTTGATGATATCAACGATCTCTACATTCTGATGATCCGCGCCGATTTCAAGATCATACTTTTCGACCGGAACTTGTGCGCCTTCGATCGGCTTGATCTTCTGCATAACGCCGGGACGCACGGTTGCCATCTGCGGACGGTGATCCGGGCAAAGGATCGTCGCCATGATGTTTCCGCCGAATGCGGGACGGGTCATTCTCAGGTTTTTGGAGCCGTCGTCCGCGATTTCGAGCTTTGTGCAGTCGGCGGTCAGGCCGGTCTTTACTCTGGCGGATACGCGCGGAGCCAGGTCGCGGCCGATTGCGGTTGCGCCGTAAAGGACAACTGCGGGTTTGTATTTTTCAATGACATGATACATGCTGTGTGCATAAGGCTCTGTGGCATAAACCTCGAGCGCCTTGTTGTCGACCATGATAATCTTATCGGCGCCATGTCTGGCCAGCTCTTTGCAAAGGCCGGATACGTTGTAACCAAGCAGAACAGCGGTCACTTCTGTTTCCATATCTTTCGCAAGTTCCCTGGCTTTTCCAAGAAGCTCAAAAGAAACGCCGGCTATTTTGTTGTCGACCTGCTGTACGAAAATAAATATGCCTTTATATTCTTGAATATCCATACTGCTCACCACTTTCAACTATATAATGAATTTTTCTCTGAGTTTCTCGAGCATATACTCAGCCGACTCCTGTGGGTCAAGGTTTACAAGCTGACCCGCCGCCTTCAAGCTCTTTGTAAATGTCTGTGCAACTCTGGTTGGTGAGCCTTTTAATCCGATCTGAGCGTCATCCACTTCAATATCCGCACGGGTAATGGTTTTGACTTCCTTGCTTCTGTATGCGTCAAAAATTCCGCCCGGGGTCATGTAGCGCGGCTGGTTCAATTCGCTTAAAGCAGTAATCAGGCAGGGCATTTTCACCTTGAGGATGTGGTATCTGTCTTCATACTGGCGTTTTACGGTGATGGAATCGCCTTCGACTTTGATCTCCTCCGCATAGCTGACATTCGGAATGCCGAGGTGCTCGGCAATCTGGGGGCCAACCTGCGCGGTATCGCCGTCGATGGCCTGGCGGCCTGTGATAATCAGGTCGTATGGAAGTGTTTTGACCGCTGCGGCGATCGTAGTGGAAGTTGCCAGAGTGTCGGCGCCGCCGAAAGCCCTGTCTGTTACCAGAATCGCTTCGTCCGCGCCCATCGCAAGCGCTTCGCGCAGAGCGGCATCGGCCTGCGGCGGGCCCATGGACAAAACGGTAACATGCGCGCCCTGCTCGTCTTTCAGGCGAAGGGCGGCTTCCAGGCCGGCCTTATCATCGGGATTGATGATGCTGGGCACGCCTTCTCTGATCAGTGTTCCGGTTACCGGGTCCAGCTTCACTTCGTTGGTGTTTGGAACTTGTTTTATGCAAACAACAATATTCAAAGATTGTCACTCCTTTTGGGCTTTTATCGTTATTTAAGTTCGTTCGAGGAAATAACCATGCGCTGAACTTCGCTGGTACCTTCGTAAATCTCGGTGATTTTGGCATCACGCATCATGCGCTCAACTGGATATTCTCTCGTGTAACCATAACCGCCATGAAGCTGAACTGCTTTTGTGGTAACTTCCATTGCAACTTCAGCCGCAAACAGCTTTGCCATTGCAGCTTCTTCTGAATAAACCTTCTGGGTATCCTTTGCCATAGCGGCGCGATAAACAAGCAACTGGGCCGCTTTGATCTTTGTTGCCATATCCGCGATCTGGAACTGTGTGTTCTGGAATTTTGCAATCGGTTTGCCGAACTGCTTTCTTTCCTTTACATACTTGACGGTTTCCTCATAAGCGCCTTCCGCAAGACCCAGAGCTTGGGCAGCGATGCCGATACGGCCGCCGTCGAGTGTGTTCATAGCGATTCCAAAGCCCTTGCCCTCTTTACCGAGCAGGTTTTCCTTCGGAACAATGCAGTTTTCAAAAATGAGCTCACAGGTAGAAGAACCGCGGATACCCATTTTCTTTTCCTTCTTGCCTACGCTGAAGCCCGGGAAATCCTTCTCAACGATGAACGCGGAGATGCCCTTTGTTCCCTTGCTCTTATCGGTCATGGCAATGATGATATAAGTATCGGCATATCCGGCATTTGTGATAAAGATTTTGCTGCCGTTCAGCACATAGTGGTCACCCTCCAGGACAGCTTTCGTCTGTTGCATGGATGCATCAGTACCCGCGTTCGGCTCTGTCAGAGCGAAAGCGCCTAATTTGTCACCCTTTGCGAGCGGAACAAAATACTTTTCAATCTGCTCGGGAGTACCGAATTTTAAAATCGGGGAAGCGCCCAGGGAAGTATGTCCGGACACAACCACGCTGGTCGTGCCGCAAACCTTCGCAATCTCTTCAACGAACATGATATAAGCAAGCGTATCGCAGCCCTGGCCGCCGTATTCCTTCGGGAATGGAATTCCCAAAAAACCATATTTGTGCAGTTTTTCTACTGTTTCTACAGGAAAGCGCTCTTCTTCATCCAGTTCCTGGGCAAGAGGCTTTATTTCATTTTCAGCAAATTCTTTGTACAGCGTACGGAGCATCTCATGCTCCTTGCTAAGTACGAAATCCATACTCGTTCCTCCAAAATCTATAATTTGCAGCAATCAGCAATCTTTATTTTGTATAATCGTAAAAACCCTTACCGGTTTTTCTGCCCAGCAATCCGCCGCGGACCATTTTTCTGAGTAAGGGGTGAGGACGGTATTTGCTGTCGCCCGTTTCGGACTGAAGCACTTCCATAACAGCAAGAACGACATCCAGACCGATCAGATCGCCCAGAGCCAGGGGGCCCATCGGATGATTGGCGCCCAGCTTCATTGCCGTATCGATATCTTCAGCGGAAGCGGTGCCGTCAGCATAGATTCCAACCGCTTCATTGATCATAGGAACAAGGATTCTGTTGACAACGAAACCGGCAGCTTCCTTGACCTGTACAGGAGTTTTACCGATTTCAACGGAGATAGCCTTGATTTTTTCGACCGTCTCGTCCGGAGTCGTGATGCCGGCGATTACTTCGACCAGCTTCATAACCGGAGCGGGGTTAAAGAAATGCATGCCCACGACCGCTCTGTCAAGCCCGTTGGAAATTTCGGTAATGGAGAGAGAAGACGTATTGGTGGCAAAAATCGCATCGGGCTTGCAGATGCCCTGCAGCGCCTTGAACAGTTCCTTCTTCAGATCCATTCTTTCAAGAGCGGCTTCAACAACCAAGTCACAGTCGGCGACAATTTCTCTTGTCCCGGTTGTGATTTTTGCGAGGACTTCGTCCGCTTTTGCCTGATCCATCTTTCCTTTGGCAACAAGCTTCTCAAAGCCTTTGGCGATTTTCTTTTTTCCGCCGGCGGCAAACTCTTCGTTAATATCGCAAAGCTTAACCGTATATCCGTCGGTCTGAGCAAACGCCTGAGCAATTCCGGAACCCATGGTGCCCGCGCCAATAATACCAACTTTCATTTTAATTCCTCCTGATTCAATATAATTTATTAAAAAATTATCTATTTACGAACGGATCCGGTTTACGCTTCTCACAGAAAGCCTTCATGGCGTTTTTCTGGTCTTCTGTTTCAAAGCAGGTGCCGAACTGAGCGGCCTCGATGGCAATTCCGGAATCGATGTCGACCTGGATGCCGTCATTGACCGCTTTTTTAGTGGCACGGACAGCGATCGGAGCGTTGCCCGCGATTCTGCCGGCAAGCTTCAGGCATTCCTCCATCAGCTGATCCGCCGGATAAACCGCATTGACAAGGCCCAGCCTCAGCGCTTCCTCCGCCTTGACCTTACCGCAGGTGTAGAGCATTTCCTTGGCTTTGCCGATGCCGATGGTACGGGCAAGCCTCTGGGTCCCGCCAAATCCGGCGGTAATGCCGAGGCCCGCTTCGGGCTGTGCAAACACCGCGTTTTCAGCGGCGATACGGATGTCGCAGCTTAAAGAAAGCTCGCAGCCGCCGCCAAGAGCAAACCCGTTTACCGCGGCGATCACCGGGATCGGGAAGGTTTCGATTTTTCTGAAAACAGCGTTGCCCTTTGCGCTGAAGGCCTCCCCCTCCGCCCGTGTTTTGCTGCTCATTTCGGCGATATCCGCGCCGGCGACAAAGGACTTCTGTCCGGCGCCGGTAATGATCAGGCATCTGGTAGTATCAATGGAAACACCGTCCAGCACAGCCTCGAGATCGGTCAGGACCTCGCTGTTCAGGGCATTCAGCGCCTTTTCACGGTCAATGGTAATAATCCCGATAAAATCCTTTTGCTCGTATTTTACGTAACTCATAATTCAATAACCTTCTTTCTGCAGTTTATCAATTATTCGTCATCGCCCATTTTTACGATTGTGGAAACGCCCATGCCGCCGCCTACGCAGAGTGTGGCAAGGCCGTACTTGGATTTTCTGCGCTGCATTTCATACAGAAGGGTAACAAGGATTCTGCATCCGGAACATCCGACCGGGTGGCCCAGCGCGATAGCGCCGCCGTTTACGTTGACCTTGGACTGGTCGAATTTCAGATCGTGCGCAACGGCAAGAGTCTGGGCGGCGAAAGCTTCGTTTGCTTCAATCAGGTCCATATCGTCCACTGTCATGCCTGTCTTCTCCATGACCTTGCGGGTGCTGTAGATCGGGCCGAGACCCATGACGGAAGGATCAACACCGGCGGAAGCACCGGCAATCCAGGTTGCCATCGGTTTTACGCCGAGTTCTTTTGCTTTTTCTTCGCTCATCAGAACGATGGCGGCAGCGCCGTCGTTGATGCCGGAAGCGTTTGCGGCGGTAACGGTGCCGTCTTTCTTAAATGCCGGTTTCAGCTTGGAAATACCTTCCGCTGTAACGCCTGCACGGGGGCCTTCGTCCTTCGTAAACAGAACGGTTTCTTTTTTTACTTTAATCGGAACGGGAACGATTTCTTCGTCAAATTTGCCTTCCGCCTGTGCCTTTTCGCACTTCTGCTGGCTGAATGCGGAAAACTCGTCCTGCATTTCACGGGTGATTCCGTACTGCTCCGCAACATTTTCAGCGGTGATGCCCATGTGGTAGTGGTTGAAGGTATCTTCCAGACCATCGTGGATCATGGAATCGAGCAGCTCGCCGTTGTTCATGCGATAGCCGAAACGGGCATTTTTCAGGAGATACGGAGCGCCGGACATGCTTTCCATACCGCCGGCTACGATGATGTCAGCTTCGCCGGATTCAATCAGCGCGGCGGCAACGTTGACGGTTTTCAGAGCGGAACCACAGAGATTGTTGAGGGTGAACGCCGGAACGGTTACCGGAATGCCTGCGTAAACAGCGGACTGACGGGCGACGTTCTGGCCAAGACCGGCCTGATACACACAGCCCATAATGACTTCGTCAACCTGCTCCGGTGCTACGTTTGCACGCTTCAAAGCTTCCTTAATGACGATGGTACCGAGGGTTGGGGTCGGGACGTTGGAAAGTGCGCCGCCCATCTTGCCGATGGCCGTACGGCACGCGCCTGCTAAAACAACTTTTCTTGACATAAAAATTTTCCTCCATTCATGTTTTTGCAATTCGTCCAATTGCGAAGCATCATGTTCTTCAATTTGCAATATTTTACTGAACGCGGGTATGTGTTAAATATATCACAATATCCTTCGATTTGCAATACAATTAAAATGAATATCTCAAAAAGTGTTACAAAATTATCAAAAATTGTCACATAAATAAAAGCGGCGCATGTAAAAAACCAGTAAAATTCTATAAGAAAGCAAAAAAAACCGGCTCTGTGAGCCGGAATTCTTTTAAAATTATGAAGGATGATGTCAAGATCGCTGCATATTTACAAAAATCCACATCCAATCTTTGCTCCTTATCAGCATAAAAAAGCTTTGATTCACCGAGCAAAACCAAGAAAATCTTTCGTAAAAGCCTCCACTTCCGACTTTGGCGTAGCCCAGGAAGTAACCAGACGAATCGCTGAAACGGATGCATCGATCTTTGCCCAAAATTCAAAGCCGTACTTTTCCCTGAGCTTTTCGATCAAAGAATCCGGAAGAATCGGGAAAATCTGATTGGTCGGAGACGGAGACAAAAATGGAAATCCCGCTCGGGCAATCTCTTCCCGAAGGAAGGCCGCCATTTCGTTTGCGTGCTTTGCCAGATCAAAGTATAAATTATCCCGGAACAGTTCTTCAAACTGGACGCCCAGGACCATCCCTTTGGCGGCAATGGCTCCCCTCTGCTTCTGCATATAGCGGAAATCTTCTTTCAGATCCGGGTTGCAGATCACAAGCGCTTCTCCCAGTAAAACGCCGTTTTTGGTGCCCCCGATATAAAACGCGTCCGTAAGGTCGGCCAGATCCCGCAGGGTCAGGTCATTTTCGCTGCAGGTGAGCGCCGAGGCCAGCCGTGCGCCGTCCAGATACAAATAAAGCTGATTGGCCCTGCAGAATTCGCTTAACGCGGAAAGGGAAGCCTTGGTGTAAATCGTTCCGATTTCGGTTGAATCGGATATATAGATTAGCTTCGGGCGGACCATATGCTCATCCGTATGTCCGTCCAGTACCTCCTGAACCATTTCAGGAGTGAGCGTTCCATCCTCTGTATGTACCGTCAATACTTTATGTCCCGTAGCCTCTATGGCCCCGGTTTCATGCACATTGATATGCCCTGTTTCGGCGGCCACGGCGGCCTGATAAGGACGTAAAAACGCTGAAATCGCCGTCAGATTCGTCTGGGTCCCGCCTTCCAGAAAATGCACCGCAACATCGCCGCGTCCAATGCGCTGCCGGATCAGTTCAGCCGCGTGCAGGCTGTGGCGGTCATTTCCGTATACGGCGTTCTGCTCCCGGCTTGCTTTCGCGAGCGCCTCCAAAATTCTCGGGTGGGCTCCTTCACTGTAGTCATTATGAAAACTGTACATTTTTACTCCTCCGCCATCAATGATGGTTTTCTATAAAACATTTGATTTCCTGCTGTAATCCCCGAACGGTGCCCTGTACAAGCTCTTTGGAGCCTCCGCCCCTTCCGTTGAAAGCCTGATTCAGTTCCTTTCCAAACGCACGGACATCTTTCTTTTCGCTGCCCACTGCATACTGATATCCGGCAGCGTCATCCCCCGAAAGGACGGCGGCAACGCCGGAACAGCGGCCGCACAGCAGCAGGCAAAAGGTACGAAGATCCGCGGGTGCAAGATCCGGCTCAAACAAACAGATATTTTCCGTCCCTTCCGACACCTGATCGCATCTGGAAGCAAAAATCTGATTTTTCAGGGAAGTCAACTGCTGCTTCAAAGCGTTGGTTTCTTCCAGCAGATGCTCCACCGCTTCTTTTATTTTATCCGGCTTCGCGGACAGAAGCACCGAAACGGCACCGACGCTGTCTGTTTTTTCATTGTAATCATCCACCGCTTTTTTACCGCATAAGAGGCCGATACGCGTGCCTCCTTTATAACGCTGGGCGGATATCAGCTTAATGATCCCGATCTCCCCGGTCTTTGAGACATGTGTACCGCAGCAGGCACAGACGTCGTATCCGGGGATTGTAACGATGCGCACTTCCCCGGTCAGTTCTTTTTTGCTCCGGTAGGAAAGCGCCGAAAGCGCCTGCGCGTCGGGATAAGATGTTTCAATGGAAATGTTCCGGTAAATCGCTTCGTTCGCCAGGGCTTCAACCAGCGAAAGATCATCCTGGCTGAGCTCTCCGTTAAAATCGACGGTTACCACTTTGGACCCCATGTGAAAACCGACGTTGTCGAGACCGAAAAGGCGGTTTACAATTCCCGAAACGATGTGTTCCCCCGAATGCTGCTGCATCAGCGTAAAACGGTGCGGCCAGTTGATTCCGCCTGTTACTGCAGAGCCCATGGGAAGCGGCCTGTCCGTCGTATGAACGATCCAGCCATCCTGCTCGTGCACATCCAGAACATTGACCGTGTCCAGTACCCCGATATCCGCGGGCTGTCCCCCGCCCTCCGGATAAAACAGCGTTCTGTCCAGCACAACGCCGTAATGCTCTCCCTGCTTTTCACAGCGGAGAACCTTTGCACGGAAGGTTCTGAAATACATATTTTTATAATATAATTTTTCCGTTCCCTGATTCATTCCATTTCCAGCTTTCCTAAAAACTTCACAGTCATCCATCCCCGCCGGTTTCCGCGCAGCCGGCGGACCGGCAGGACATAAAACCGGCGTATCATGACCCTTTGCGGTTATTATAGCACAGAATCGAAAAAGGGCCAACAGCTTATGCTGAGGCCCTGACAAAATGAATTTCAAAGTTCAAAACAAATCCTAATCGTCCAGAGAATTCTGAGAATTGACTGAAACAAAACGGTCTCTCCAGACACACCATCCGGTTACGGCGGCAATCACAATGGCTCCGCCCAGAAGGGCGAATTTTCCGGGCTGCTCTCCGTTAAAAATAAAGACCCAAAAGGGATTCAGCAGCGGTTCAATCGCGCCGACCAGCGAGCATGCAAGCGGCGGACAGTCCTTTACCGCAAGCCCATACAGGATATAAGGGATGCCAAGCTGTATGACTCCCAGCGCCAGAACGCTGATTACCGCAGTCGATGAGACAGGAGCCGGAAAGATAAAAATCATCGGAACTCCGATCACCGCAGTAAGCAGATGGCCGAAAAGGATACCGCTCATACGCGAATCATCATCCGTACGCCCGGTAATCACATACATTCCCGCCATAAACAGTCCGGCGAGAATTGCAAGGCAATTGCCAATCAGCTTACCCGCGCCAAGCTTATCAAAGAAAAACAGAGAAATCCCGAACAGCGTTATCACTACGGTAATAAGATCCGCCCTGTGGAAATGCTGATGGAAAACCAGCGCGGAAATAATCAAAATGAAGACGGGCGAGGTAAATTGCAGCACAATGGCGTTGGCGGCCGTGGTCATCTTATTGGCGGAAACGAAGGCAAAAAACGTTGCCGCAATACAGACGCCGCTCTGAAGGGAGGACAAATTCAGCTTAACCCGGCGCCCGGTCATACGCATAAATATCAATACCACGGCTGCCGCGATCAGGCTGCGAAATCCCGCGATCACCATTGCGTTCCACGGAACCAATTTGATAAAAATACCGGCAATGCTCCACAGACAGGCACAGACGGCCATAAGCCCGACGGAACGCCTTTGGGAAGAAGATGAAGCCATTTTACATATCCTCTTAATATCTGAATATTTGCTCATTCAGCACGTCGGGCAAGCCCCGCGCCTAACACATACCACAATATAATACTTGAACTGTAATAAAATTGCAATAAAAAACGACAAAAATTACGATACCCAATTTGTCACTTTAAAAGGCTTTATTATGAAAAATATCAGAATGCACAATATTAAGACGAAAAAATCGTCTATTTTAATCTGTATTTACGTGATTCATCGTGATATAATGCGAAATAAATGAACATTTTATTAACAAGGAGTTGGTACAATGCAATTCACCGTCACATTTTTCCTATTGATTTCCATCGTGGTCTCAGCTCTCTCCTTTCTCTTCGCAGGCTGGCTGTATCAATGGGTCAAGAAACGCCCGTCTTCCAACAAACGTATTGCGGAAGTCGGCACCCTGATTAGAAATGGAGCAAATACATTTCTAACCAAAGAGTATACGGTTCTTGCGAAATTCGCCGGCATTGCGGCAATCCTTATCCTTATATTTTTGCCAGCACCAATTTGGAAGGGGAATCCTCTTGACAATCTAATAATGGCTCTGGCGTATGTGTTCGGCACTGTTTTTTCCGCAATCGCAGGCGTCATCGGTATCAGAATCGCCACGATTGCAAATGTGAAAACAGCGGAAGCGGCGCAAAACGGCATTAAGCCGTCCTTCATGTCAGGGTTCCGCGGCGGCGCGGTCATGGGCATGGCCGTTGTGGGAAGCACCCTGCTCGGCGTCACGCTGGTGATGCTGATTACAAACAACACGACCGCCCTGCTTGGCTTCAGCTTCGGCGCAAGCTCTCTTGCCCTGTTTGCGAAAGCCGGAGGCGGTATTTTTACAAAAACGGCCGATATCAGCGCCGACCTGGTCGGCAAGGTTGAGCTCGGCATTCCGGAAGACGATCCCAGAAACCCCGCAGTTATTGCGGACAACGTAGGCGACAATGTGGGCGACGTCGCCGGTATGGGCGCCGACCTGTTTGATTCCAACGTTGCTTCCATGGCGGCTGCGCTTGTCCTTGCGGCCTCTCTGGATAAAGCGGCCGGCGGAACCATAAACACAAGCACGGTATTCTGCTACGCGGCCCTCGGTCTGCTGGCGTCGATCATCGGCGTTGCGACCGCCAGAATGGGCAAACACGGCAACCCGACAAAGGCGCTGAACAGCAGCACCTATGTAACGACAGCGCTGTTTGGTGTTTTGACGGCGCTTGCCACTTGGATATTCAACTTCCAATGGCGCATTTGGGGTGCGAGCGCAGTCGGCCTTCTGGTCGGCGTCGTCATCGGGATCGCAAGCGACTATTTTACAGACGACACAAAGAAACCCGTACATAATGTAGCCAAAGCATCCGAAACCGGCCCGGCGTTTACCATCCTGTCCGGTATTTCTTACGGATTCCTCAGCACTCTGCCCGCCATGATCGGCATTGCAATTTCCGCTCTGGCTGCTTACAAGCTCTGTGACCCGATCGGCCCCGGATATGCCATGTACGGCATTGCGATGGCGGCCGTCGGTATGCTTTCCATAGTCGGCATGATTATCTCCAACGACGCTTACGGGCCCATTGTCGATAACGCGCGCGGACTTGCGGAAATGGGTAACCTTGGCGATGACGTTCTGGAAATTACGGATTCGCTTGACAGCGCAGGAAATACCGTTAAAGCGGTCACAAAGGGATTTGCAATCGGTGCCGCAGGCTTAACCGTTATTTCCCTGCTCGGCGCATTTATCAGCCAGGTAAATGATTCCGCGGCGGTACTTGGAATAGAGGGAATAACCGGCTTCGACATCATGAACCCCATCGTTTTCTTTGGACTGCTCATCGGCGCCGCCGTGCCTGCGGTATTCTCCGCAATGCTGATGCTCGGCGTGGACCGCAACGCCCAGAGAATGGTTTCCGAAATCCACCGTCAGTTCCGGGAAATCCTCGGCCTGAAGGAAGGCAAAGAAGGCGTTGTTCCTGAATACGACAAATGTATCGAAATTGCCACCTTCGGCGCTTTGAAGGAATTGATTCCGGCCGGACTTGTCACGATCATCATCACCGTGCTGGTCGGGTTTATCGGCGGCGTCCAGGCCATCGGCGGATACCTCGGCGGCAATATTATCAGCGGTCTGCTTCTGGCGCTGTTCATGAGCAACGCCGGCGGACTTTGGGATAATTCCAAAAAATTCATAGAGTCCGGCAACAACGGCGGCAAGGGTTCTGACGCACATAAGGCGGCGGTAGTCGGCGATACGGTTGGCGATCCTTTCAAGGACACCGCGGGCCCCTCGATCAACACGCAGATTACCGTGGTTTCCCTCGTTGCTTCCCTGATGTCCACTCTGTTCCTGACTTTATCCATCTTCCATTAATCAATTATTGATCGCATGCCTATAAAGGGGCTCCCGGCTGAAAACAGCCGGGAGCCCCTTTTGCAGTAAGAAAACTTATTTTTCCGTTCCGATAAAGAACAGAGCGGCAATACCGCAACCGGTGTGGGTTCCAATCACGGGACCCATATCGCTGATGATGATCTCCTTTACGGAGAATTTTTCCTGAACAAGGGATTTCAGAAATTCAGCCGCTTCCATATCATCTCCATGGCCGATAAAAACGGTCTGGTCCTCCGGATGGACACAGGTTTTGATCATATGGTCAACCAACGCTTCCAAAGACTTCTTACGCCCTCTCACATTGGCAACAGGAAGCAATTTCCCTTCCTTGTCCACATGAAGCACGGGCTTGATTCCCAGCGCCGTTCCTACTACGGCGGATACCGCAGAAACCCTTCCTCCGCGTTTCAGATGGTTCAGGTCGTCGACCGTAAACCAGTGACACATATGATCACGGTTTATTTCTGCCCATTGCGCCAGTTCCTCCAAGCCAAGGCCCTCCCGCTTTTTCCGGGCAGCGTAATAAACAAGCATTCCCTCTCCCACCGAGGCGGCTTTGGAATCGATGCAGATAATTTTTCTGCCCGGGTACCGCTCCATCAGATCGTCCGCCGAAATCCGGGACGCCTGATAGGTACCGCTTAAATTAGACGAAAACGCGATATACAAAATGTCCTTCCCCTGTTCGAGAATCGGGCAGAAGTATTTTTCATAGGTAATGCTGTTGATTTGGGAAGTGACGGACATCTCCCCGTTTTTCGTTCTCTCATAAAAGGTGTGAAAGCTCATTTCCCGTGCGTCGGGGAAATGCCGATACACTTTTCCGCTCATCGTAAATTCCATCGGGATAACAACGATTTCAAGCTGCTCCGTCAAAGCAGCCGGAAGGTCGCAGGTGGCATCTGATACAATAACATACTGATTCATACTTGCACTCCTTCTAATTTGCTTTTTCACCACTTCCGGGTTTTATGTGCCAACGTTCCTGCAGAATCTCGGAAAAACAGTCTTAACCATCTCTCTTAACATTGTGCTGACAATTCTATCTGCATTTTTTCGAATATGGCAATCGATTTCTTTCGCCCCACTCACACATCATATCT
Source organism: Caproiciproducens sp. CPB-2 (assembly GCF_036287215.1). Classification (NCBI taxonomy): domain Bacteria; kingdom Bacillati; phylum Bacillota; class Clostridia; order Eubacteriales; family Acutalibacteraceae; genus Caproiciproducens; species Caproiciproducens sp. CPB-2. The sequence goes on along the minus strand of NZ_CP142860.1, from coordinate 1,715,850 downwards.
AAGACGGGAATCAAAGACTTTCCTCGTTTTGAAAGAGTGTATTCCACCTTTGGCGGTATTTGTGGGTACTCTGTGCGGATAATCAACTGGTCGGCTTCCATGTCTTTCAATGTACTGCTGAGCGTTTTATAGGTGATCGTACCAATACAGCGCTTCAATTCATTAAACCTCATAATCTGCTTATACTCTGAAAGCCAATACATGATAATCATTTTATATTTGCCGCCTATGATCGACAAAGTATAGCCAAAACCAGTATTTTCAATAACTGCCCCTGTTGGGCTGCAATCTTCAATCGCCATCTCACACTCTCCTTCAGTATAGTATATATCTCAAATGTGCATACTTGACTTATAATATATATACACTATCCTTATCTTAGTGTCAATCAGAAAAGAAGGCCAAATGACAGAAAAAAACTTCCAGCCGAATTTATTACGTTTGAGAAAGGTCATACAATCGGCCTTTCAGCTACGACATTCCAAACAGCGCAATTCCAGTCAGTCCTCTCAAAGTGCTGAGATTCATCACAGATGAGGATTGTAAATACTGGTGAATAAAGCAAAAAATATACGAAGGGATGAATTGAAAATGGGCAAAAAAATCCTGGTACTTACGGGCAGCCCCAGAAAAGGAGGCAACAGCGATTTAATGGCGGATGCGTTTATGAAAGGAGCGCAGACCGTCGGAAATACTGTAACAAAATATGAAGCAGGCCTAAACAAAATCAATGGCTGTAAAGCCTGTAACAGATGTTACTCCAAAGCGGAAGCCTGCGTATTTGAAGACGATTTCAATACATTGGCTCCATTCTTGGAAGAAAGTAATATCCTCGTTCTCGCAACACCCATGTATTGGTTTACCTTTCCGGCACAGCTTAAAGCAGCTTTAGATAAAATGTATGCGCTGCTGATCGGCGGCAGACAGAGCAATATCAAAGAAAGTATTTTACTTGCCTGTGCCGAAACTGAAGAAATGGCTGATTTTGACGGTTTGGTCAGAACCTATGAGCTGATCGCAGCCTATCTGAAATGGACTGACCTTGCTCGTATATTGATTCCGTCCGTCGTGGAAAAAGGAGATATTCTGCAGACGGATGCACTAAAAAGGGTGGAAAGACTTGGATTATCAATAAAGTAAACCAGATTAGTATGTCTCTTTCCGATTGTTCCGGACCCGGTCCGGCGCGAGAGCGATGTTTCCCCCGTCTGCCCATAGCAAAAAACAGCAGTCAAACCTTACCGGTTAAACTGCTGTTTTTGTAAAAAAGGTAGAAAAAATTTTTGAACTAAGCCGGAAAAATGAAGCCTGCAATCTTTCAGTTATGCTCCAAATCTCATAGGCTAAAATTATTTTTTACTTTTTGTGTCTAACAGACCATAGAATAAACGCACCCATGGTGGCAATTGCAGCGATGCTGCCGGCTCCAGATATATGAGATCCTGTACCAATAGACTCAGCAAACACACCCAAAATGATGGTTGCCACAAATGCAATGATTTCAAACATAAAGACTACCTCTTCCCCTATTTGTGTTTCAGCATTTATCGGCGAATACAAAAATACCACTGCATCCATAATATCACATGCTTTATAAAAAAGAAGACATACATTCCCCTAAACGGAAAAAGTATGTCTTCTTGGTGCGAGGGGGGGGACTTGAACCCCCATGAAATTGCTTTCACATGGACCTGAACCATGCGCGTCTGCCAATTCCGCCACTCTCGCGTGACGACTCAACTATATTATCATATCAGCGCCCATGTGTCAATATCAAAAACGAAGTTTTTAACAGAAAATGTCGTTTTCCATTTAGTAAAGAGTTGACCGATGACGGGCTGATCAAATTCCGCCGCAGGAACCGTTTTTTGTTTTCAATTTTTTGCGGAAGAGATAATAACGCGGCTGCTCCTCTTCAAAAATCCAGCAGCGCAGATAATCGTCCAGAACAATTCCCACCGCAGAAAGAAAATACCATCCTATACTGGAAGACAGGCAAATCTGCCCGAACAGATTGAACGGCTTTTGCGAGTAATCCCAAACCTCCCAGCCAAAATGGACATTGACAATCATGCCGGTGATAAATTCCAATGCCGTTATCAAAAGCATTCCGATCAGCATCTGTAAAACCAGCGGCGTTTCCCAGGACAGGAAACGGTTGATATATCCCAATCCTAAAAAGCAGACGCCGCCTAAAACAAACATGCTCCAATGGGAGTATCCCCGGTAACAGATTTCCATTATGAGATAAATGTCCCCGCCGATCACAAGCAGAAGGGCATCCTTCAACAAGAAATTCCGAACCTTACACAGCATAACATCACCCCCTTGATTGTATTCCGGAAACGGTTTCCCTATTCCCGGAACAGAAAGAAAAGAATGTTATGCATTACATAACCAAAATGAGCATGAACAGTATAATCGCTTTACAGTTTCGACAGAATCATTCATAATTAAAATAAAATTACAGATGGAGAATCCTGTTTTCTTTTGTATCAAAGCGGCTCAAACAGTGTTGAACAAAATATCTGTATCAAGCAGCAATCAGGAGCCGGCAAATGCTTACCATCTGTAAAGTTCTATGGCTTTTCAGATGGTAAGCATTCTTCCTGCTTTTACCAGCAAAATTCATTATGCTTCCTTTTTAATTTTATTCATCTGATCAATTACTTTTCTGGAATAGGGCGTAGAATAAACCCCCTGTTTCCAAAGCTTCTGCGCACCGGCTTCTCCGTTGTTGTAAACCATCAGCGCCTGATTCATGTTGCTGTACTTATTGACGATCCACGAAAGCATGTGGACGCCGGCTTTAATATTCTGCTTGCTGTCCAGCAGATCCGTAACCTGCAGGTCCCGCTCCAAAGATTCCCTGTGGCAGATATTAATCTGCATCAGGCCGTAATCATTGGTTTTGCTGATGCTTTTTGAATTATAATGGCTCTCCACACCAATCAGGGCGATTACGAGATCCTCCGGGACATTTTTTGTTTTGCATTCCCTGAAAATAGCATCCTGTATATCTGCATCCAGTGGAATGTCATAATATTTCGATGACTGAATCTGTTCCGTTTTTTCCTGCGGTTTTGGTTCCTGCAGTTCCGTCGTTTTTTCTGCCTTTGACTCGGGCTTTTCTGCCGTAGAATTCTGTTCCTGCCAGCTGGTTTCCTCAGATACCGCCTCGCCGGACGCCTGAGAGGAACTTTGTGAAAGCTGACTTTGTGAGGACGAGCTTTGGGTGACAATATGAGTTTCTACCGGAAGTGTCTGATTATGAAAGGATCGCCCGATACAGAAGATCGCAGCTATCATGCACAGCGCATAAATAGTTTCTATCCTGCAATGTATTTTTCCTGGAGTTTTCATTCTTTCTCCCCCGTTATTTTTAAAGAACCTTTCCTTTGAAATAGTTAGCCGATACGGCAATTGGGAGCTTCCTTTGATTTAGAATCTCCTATTTTGCAATTTTTGACCTTTCTTTCAGAAAATATTCAGAAAACGGCTGAGATGCAAAAATCAGTCCCCCTAACCGCCGTAGCGGCCGGAGGATGAAAAGCTTCTGAAACTCCATTTTATAAAGCAATTTTGATGGTTTAAACTCCTATTTTCTGAACCCACATCATAGAATTTAATAAAAAGGAGGGATACCATGCAAAATTTGCTCGCTTGGGAAACCATCGGTTTTATTTTCGTGATGATCTTTGGCACTATTCTGCATTTCCTTTACAATTGGACGGGAAACAACCGGTTGATCGGAATGTTCAGCCCGATCAACGAAAGCGTATGGGAACATTTAAAAATGCTCTTTTTCCCCATGCTGATGTTCAGTATCGTGGAATATTTCGCCGTCGGAAAAGAGTACGGAAATTTTATTACAGCAAAATCGCTCGGCATCCTGCTCGGACTGCTTTTTATCATCGTCTTCTTTTACACTTATGCCGGAATGATCGGAAAAAATTATCTTTGGCTGGACATCCTCACCTTTATTTCAGGGGTGCTGATTGCTTTTCGTTACAGCGGAAGAAAGATTTCCGAATCCTCCAAATCCGGTACCAAAACAGGCTGGGAAGGCCTGCTGTTCCTTGCGGCGCTTACTCTCAGCTTCTTTGTTTTTACCTTCCGCCCTCCACACATCGGATTGTTTTCCGCCCCGGCTTCAAAAAAATCAAGTAAATAATGAGTATTCAGCAATCATAAAGAAGAGGCTCCCTCTTTGCCTTAAGAAGGAGTCTCTTCATAGACACCCCGAAGAAGCTTGATTTCTGCGGCGTAACCGTCAAGATCGTTCGGCGTCTCCAGATAAAACGGCAAATGCCGTAAAGCGGGATGGTTGATCACGCGGGTGATCGCCTCGAGTCCGATCTTCCCTTCCCCGATTCTGGCGTGACGGTCTTTATGGCTGCCCAGAGAATTGAGGCTGTCGTTCAGATGGATGGCCTTCAGCCGGTCGAGCCCAATGACTTCGTCAAAATAGTCCAGAACGTCGTCAAGACCGTTTACAATGTCATACCCGGCGTCAAACACATGGCAGGTGTCGAGACAGACACCCATTTGTTCCTTCCGCTCGACCCCGTCCAGAATCAGCCGGATCTCCTCAAAAGTACGGCCTACCTCCGTGCCTTTCCCGGCCATTGTCTCCAGCAGAACCGTCGTGTGCTGCTCCGGCTTCAAAATCGAATTGAGCATCGCGGTAATCCGTTCTATTCCCTTTTCCGCCCCCTGGCCCACATGGCCGCCGGGATGGAAGTTATAAAGATTCCCCGGCAAAAACTCCATCCGGTTAAGGTCGTCCGCCATTGTTTCCATGGCGAAGCTTCTGGTCCTCTCATCAGCCGAACAGGCGTTCAGCGTATAGGGAGCATGCGCAAGGATGGGTGCGAACCGGTTTTCTTCCATCAGCTCCAGCAATGCCCGGACATCCTCCGGATTGATTTCTTTTGCTTTACTCCCTCTGGGATTGCGTGTAAAAAACTGAAAGGTATTCGCCTGTATGGTAAGGGCATCCTTTCCCATGGCCAGAAATCCTTTGGACACAGAAAGATGGCAGCCTATTTTCAGCATTTTATTGACTCCTTTCAGGACTTTTCTCTATTTTCCCTTTTCCCGCTGCTTTACGGAGAAAACGGAAAATGGAAAGAAACGTCCATGGAAAATATAGCATAAAGCCTGATTTTCCGCAATACATTAGTACCATGAATCAATGAGCGGTTTTCAAAAAAGGATTTTGAGGTGAACCATCATGAGAACACTGCGATTGGGGATGTCCGGGACAGATGTCATGGAAATTCAGGCAATGCTGCAAAAGATCGGCTACAATCCCGGCCCCATTGATGGAATCTTCGGCCAGCAGATGCGCCGGGCAGTCCTGCAATTTCAGCGTGCGTTCGGTCTTACTCAGGACGGCATCATCGGCCCGGCCACCTATAGGGTCATGGAACGATACCTGCTGGGATATGACCTGTACCGGATCAGGCCGGGCGATACCTTCTACAGCATAGCCCGCCGGTATCATACGTCCCTTCCCCTGCTGCTCGGAGCAAATCCCGGTCTTGACGCCGGAAACCTCACGGTCGGCCAGCAGATTGTTGTTCCTTACGGTATGGACGTGGTCGACACCAACATTGACTATACTTATCAGATTTTAGAGCGGGACATTCAGGGGCTGAAAGCACGGTACCCTTTTTTAGAGGTTGGTATTGCCGGGCTCAGCGTCCTTGGTAAAAACCTGTATTATTTAAGGCTCGGCTCGGGTCCGAATCAGGTTTTCTATAATGCAGCCCATCACGCTCTGGAGTGGATCACTTCCCCACTGCTGATGAAGTTTACGGAAAATTTCCTATATACCTATACCCTGAACCAAACGCTGGGCGACGGATATAGCCCCAGGGAAATCTGGAACCAGAGCAGTATTTATATCATTCCCATGGTCAACCCCGACGGAGTGGATCTGGTACTGAACGGCCTGCAGCCCGACAACCCTTATTATCAGGACCTGATTGTCTGGAATAACGGCAGTACCGATTTCTCTACGGTATGGCAGGCAAACAACCGCGGCGTGGATTTAAACCATAATTATAACGCCGCGTGGCAGGAGTCAAAGGATGCGGAAGCAGAATACGGCATTACCGGTCCCGGTCCGACAAGATATTCGGGACCATTCCCCGTGTCGGAGCCGGAAACACAGACTGTCGTCAATTTTACGCAGACCCACGATTTCCGGCTGGTGATCGCCTACCACACGCAGGGCAGGGTCATCTACTGGAATTTCATGGATATGGCTCCTCCGGAAGGCAGAACCATTGGAGAGGAATTCGCGGCAATCAGCGGCTACCGGCTGGACCAGACTGCCGGAATTGCCTCTTACGCAGGCTACAAGGACTGGTTTATTCAGGATTACCGCAGGCCCGGCTATACGATTGAAGTCGGTCTGGGCAGAAATCCGATTTCCATTTCGCAGTTTAACACCATTTATCAGGAAAACATCAACGTGCTGCTTCATGCCGCCACCGTATAGAACAATTTCTTATACAAAGCCCGCATAGATAAATCTATGCGGGCTTTCAAAAAATTGGAGCGCCATACCGAACGGCATGACGCTCCAACAATGGAAATTTTTACTTCATGTTCTGCTCGTAGCTTTTAATCATATTTTTGACCATCTGGCCACCGACGGAACCGGCTTCTCTGGAAGTCAAATCGCCGTTATAACCTTGCTTTAAGTTGACGCCGACTTCAGAAGCGGCTTCCATCTTAAACTTGTTCAGAGCTTCTCTTGCTTCAGGAACTACATTCTGTTTACTTGCCATAATCAAAACACTCCTTCAATAATTTTCAATTCGTTTGAATTTTGATTTGTTTTGCGTTTGCTTTCCTATTTTGTGTATGTGGGGTGTTTTTATGAATGTTAATTTTTGCATGTTAAAGTTCATAACCATTTGCGGAATCGATACCGGACAGCAACAGCACGGCGCACACTGCTAAAATACGTGTAGGACTGAGCTTTGGCGGGAATCTGACCGTAAAATCGCGGGGCTCTACCATTTTTCCGTCAAGCGTCATCACACTACGCTGAAGACTCAGCGCAGCACTCGTTTCATCGATACCGGCAATGCTGAGCGTATCTTTGGAGCTTGTGCCGCAGGTAATCGCCGCGGCTCCGGTTCCGTTGAGCAATTCTGCCGCGCTTGCATTTTTCATTTCCAGAATGGACAAGAATCCCTCCGGAATCAAAATTTTTTCTGAAGAATGAAAACTGTTTTTAAACAGAATGATGCCGCTTTCCAGCTCGATTTGCGGCAGTTTTTCACAGTCGTAAAGAAGGAATTTGACTTTGTCGCTTCCAAGGCGCACAAGATGCCGCGTACTGAAATACTGTACTCCACCGTATTTTTCCAGCGCCGGAAGCAAAGCACATGAAACAGATGTGTCGGTTGATTTGCCACACAAAATAATGTTTGTCATTTTACACTCACTCCCGTAAATCAGTACAAACATTATTTGCGTTTGCTCGTAAAGTATGTAGCTAAGAAAAGAATTCATTCATGATTTATTTAAAAATTCATTTAAATAATTCCGAAGTCTTTCAGCCATTTCCGTATTCAGCTGTACATTCAGCGGACAGGTTTCCAAACCGGATTCCTGTCCTGCGGCGTGAACCCAAATGGAGAAATATTCCTGATTAAAGTTAACGTCCATTGCGGTCTTGTTATAGACGCTGATCAGTCTGCCGCACTTTCTGATATCCGTTATTTTCGCCATTTTTGTCCTCCTTTTTCTTACCATCACGATTTCCTTGACGAAACATGGCATGTCGTTTACATAAATCCATTGGAACTATTGTAGCATTCGTGCATTCACAAAACAAGCATATTTCGTGAAATGATTTTTTGCCTATTTTCCGCTTAATTCGTTCAGGGTTCCAAAGGTATACCCGGCGGTTTCCCATTTGGAGAGCAATTCGTCCAATATCTCGGAATTTGTTTTAGAGGTGCTGTGCAGCAGCACGATTGCCCCAGGGTGGATACGGGGAATCAGCTTGTCAAAAGCCTGTTCCTTTGTCGGCTGCTTATCCTGGTACCAGTCCACATAGGCAAGGCTCCAGAAAATCGTTTTATATCCGAGCTCGTTGGCCTGCTTCAGGTTATTTACACTGTATTTTCCCTGTGGGGGGCGATAATATTTCTGCATATCCTGCCCGGTGATTTCCTTGAATTTCGTTTCCACCGCTGAAATTTCCTTTTGAAACGATGTCATATCCGAAATTTTTGACATGTCGGGATGCGTATTGGTGTGGTTTCCGACAATATGGCCTTCCTCAATCATCCGTTTCACGAGATCTGGGCTCGTATTCAAATAATTTCCCACTACAAAAAAAGTTGCTTTTACATTGTGTTTTTTCAGCGCATCCAAAATCGCCGGTGTATACCCATTTTCATACCCGGCATCAAACGTCAGGTAAATCACCTTTTTATCTGCCGCCCCCACATAATAGGCGTTATACTGCTTTAAAAAATCCGCAGAGGCATTTCCTGTAGGCTGCTTGCCGTCCTCCCCAAAACCGAGCCCCCAGTTGGTATTGGCGGCAGCCGTCTGTACAGCGATTTCCTGCTGCTGATGGGTAAGCGTAAGAATGCCTGCCAGCAGAAAAAGAAAGACTGCCATGACAATTTCGATTTGCTTTTTTCTAACGGTTATATACACGGTATTTGTCACCTGCCTTACAGTAAAATATATTATGCCGTCACAGATAATATCAGAAAAATTTTCAGAAAATAAAAAAGTCCCTCCCAACCGCAATACAGGGTTGAGCAGGAACGGATAAGAAAGCTGGGATGATACCATAACAGGAACGAAGCGTAATCCGGTAATATAAAAACAGATTTTTTAAAGATGTGGATATTCGCCCGCAAATTTAATACTGAACAAGATTTATTTTCCTTATAAATTGACAAATTTCCTTTTCCGGAACTGTATTCAGCTAAAATATTATCTATATTTCAATAAAACTTCCCCAAAATATATGTTGACATTCATAAAAAAGTGTAATATTCTTTAATCGTAAATAAGAATGATAATCGGGAGTTTTGCGTTATGAAAACAATCGAACCGGAGTAGTATCGTCAGATGGCGGATCTGTCCCCCAAAAAGTAATATTCCTCCATATTGACAACCGGTTGCTTGCAATTGAATTTATGGAGGGCCTTTCATGACCACTCCCTACTGGATTGGTCATTTTTATTATAAATCATCCTATCAAGATCCGAGGTGAAAAAAATTGGACATTCTCAGAAACCTGTTCACATCTGTGCGTTCGCCATAAGAAAGGAGATTCATTATGAAAACGAATGCCCGTTCCGTGGTCATCTGGAAAAAAACCTACGACACCGTTACAAAGGATGAAGGAAAACGTCATGAAGTGAAAACGATTCAATGGTGTCTGCCGAACATTAATTCAAAAACCCTTCTGAAGGCTTTGAATGTCTTTCTGCTCATTCTTTTACTGATCGCCATTCTTACGGACAAAATGAAAGAAGTTGCCCCAATAATGACGTTCATATTGGAGCAACTTCGCTGAAGAAAAAGCACATAAGCCCATACACATTATCCTGCAATGTGTATAAACTCTAATTTTTAAATTAACATAAAATTCATATTCTGTCAATGCTTATTTCACAACAATAATTATATTCCGGCACAAAAGGGTACCGCATGAATCCGCGGTGCCCTTTTCTATCGATTTCCCTCCTCCAAAAGGCAAGGCGGAATGGATTTTTATCCGTTTTCTTTCACCTGCATTCCGGTATGGTCTATGGTGTAGTTGTCTTTATAGATCAGCTGTGATACGGGGACGATCTGGTAACCCTGATTCTGCAGCGCTTCTATGATTTTGGGAAGGGCCGCCGGTGTATTTTTCGCACCGTTATGGAACAAAACGATTGAGCCGGGTTTTACCGTGGTGGTCACCCGGGTAACGATATCGTTGGGCGGCGGGTCTTTCCAATCCAGACTGTCCACGTCCCACTGGACGCAGTACATATTAAGAGATTTTACGGTTTCAATCACAGCATTGTTATAATCGCCGTAAGGCGCACGGAAAAGCAGCGGACTGGTACCGATGACATTTTTGATTTTATTGTTGCATTCCGTCACCTGTGCCGCCATTTCTGTCTGCCCGAGTTTCGGCATATGGGGATGCGTATTGGAATGGTTGCAGACCTCATGCCCGGCGGTCGCAAGCGCCTTGACAGATTCGGGATATTTATCCACCCAGGCGCCCACCACAAAAAAGGTCGTCTTGACGTTGTATTTATTCAGGATATCGATCAGCGTCTGTGTCTCTTCATTTCCCCACGCCGCATCGAAGGAGATCGCAATTTTCTTTTCATCTGTTTTTACACAATAAATTGGGATCAGACGCTTACTGGAAGATGCCTTGATTGCCGCTACGCCCTGAAATGCCAGAAATACAGCCAATATGCCGCAAATCAGGCAGCATAAGACCGTCAGTATTCTTTTTCTGGTCAGAATCAAAAATCTCATGAAAATGCCCCCTTGGCACAATTATATGCACCAAGAGGGTTTTCCTATTTTCTTTTTTACCCAGATTCTTAAATTCCTGTTTATTCTTTCAAGCGGCTCCCTGTGTTAAAGTTCTTTTGAATACACGGTGTCTTTCATTTGTTTTTTATTCTCATACATCAGCTTATCCGCACGATTCAGTGTTTCAAATAAATTTTTGTCATTTGGCTCGTATTCCGCGTAGCCGTAGGCGATTTCGATCCGGCTGGGATTTTTTTGGTTGTATTCGTTTAACAGCCTTCTGAAATCATGGATACATGCTTTGGTACTGCTGACCAGATCGTTTTCAACAATCACTGCAAATTCATCCCCGCCGATACGGTAGCAGCTTCCATACCCTTCAAAGCTCTGCTGAATCACATCCGAAGCCGCCAGAATCAATTCATCCCCGCATTTGTGTCCAAAGTTATCGTTGACCGTCTTTAAATTATTTACATCAAACGCCACAATCGCCACATGGGAACAGTCACGCTGAAGATTTAAAGCTTCCATTTTGATTTCAAAGGCTGTCCGGTTCTTTTTCTGTGTCAGCACGTCAAGATAGGCAAGACGTTTCAGAACGCGGGCTTCCATGCCAAGTTCAATCATCGAAAAATATTGGGAAACCGTATCAATAGAAGGAAGAACGACAAAGAGGAAAAGCCCCGAGCGGCAAAACAGTGCCCCATCCTGATAAACACCCGTGTAATACCGGACCATATCGACCATAAAAAGAATAAACATCAAACCAAGTCCGGTTAAAAAAGGAATTACTTTATGGTCTTTGTACTTCAATAAATTTTCAAGCGCGGTATAAACAGAAAGGACGAGAGCCAACGCCATAATAATATGGGTCAAAAAGACTGTTTCAGGAAAATCCGACAGATTGAATACCTGCAAAAACGTGCAGATCAAAAAATTCGCCACGGCGGCGATACAAAGCAGATCGAACAGCTCCGCGTGGTGTTTCGCATAAACCGTTTTGATGAACAGTAAATAGGGAATGGAACAGAGCATGAGCGAAAAATACATGATATAGCCAAGCGCCAGAACATTTCCGGTTACAAGCTGCAGAACCGACGTTTCCGTCAATGTGGAAACAGAGATGCTGATGGCAAACAGGCTCTGATACAGAAGAGAAAGATTGTTTTTCATCCTTGTCCGGGCAATAAAATACAGCATCAACAGCAGAACTCCAAAAATCAGGACCAGAGAACTAATCATCGTGCTGAGAAAAAATTTCTGCATCAAATAGATAATATTCGCACTTCTCGTCCCGATGGTAACTACATTGAATGTAGATGCATATTTCGTATAAGGAGAACAGATTTCAATGGTAACCGTCTTTCCTGCCGAGCCTTCCGGCAGAGGAACAATATGCCACGCCGTACATGCCGGGGATTTTCCAAACAGGAGATGCGTTTGATACCCAAACTCATCAATTAATTTGTCTCCTACAAAGACACGCATCCTCGCATGATAGGTCGGAAAGGAGAGCGTCATTTCACTGCCGAGATCAGAAGGAAGCTTGTTGGAAATAGAATCGGCCCTGTTTTTTTCAGCTCCCGGTACGGAGTGCACCGGCAAATCGATCTTCAGACTGCTCCCATCACTGCCTGTAAACAGCCATCCCGTGTTAAAATCGGTTACTTCTCCCCCATCCAGCCTGATTTGTTCCACTTGAAAAGTGATATAAATAAAGGCGATGACCACCGCAGACAAACTTACAAGAAAGAACTGAACATACAGCATTTTGGGTCTGCTCAAACGGTTCACCGCCTTTTTATTTTACACACGAAAAATTATAGCATATTCGACCTTAATCAGCAATCATTTATTGAATCAGACATTTTGTGACTATTATTTTTAAATATTGTATTCATCGCCAAATTTTAGTATTTCATAAGTAAATAAAGGATGCTATACTTAGAAAAGATTGTCAAAAACAAACCGGAGGAATGAAAATGCCGAAATTGTATTTCAAATATGGCGCAATGGGCAGCAGCAAAACCGCACAGGCGCTGATGGTGAAATTTAACTATGAAGAAAAAGGATACCGGGTAGGGTTATTAAAACCCTCTGTGGACAACAGGGACGGCCTTACCGTTGTAAAATCCAGGATCGGGCTGAAAGATACCGGTATTTTAATGGATAAGAGCGTGGACCTGTATCAATGGTTTCAGCAAAACCGTTACGATGTCCTGATTATAGACGAAGCGCAGTTTTTATCCGCCCCGCAAATCAATCAGCTCAAGGATATCGCGATCGAGTTTGTCCCCGTTCTCTGTTTCGGATTAAAGACCGATTTTCAGACGCATATGTTTGAAGGCAGCAAACGCCTGTTCGAAATCGCGGACTCACTGACGGAAATCAAGTCCGTTTGTACCTGCGGACGCAAGGCGGAAGTCAACGCAAGGATTTGCAATGGAAAAATCGTCCGGGAAGGGGAACAGGTCTTCATCGGCGGAAACGAAAGTTATATCGGCCTATGCTACGAATGCTGGAAAAACGACAGAATAGACAATCCACGAAAACAGAAATAGAACGAGGAAAGCCCGCGGCCAGTCCATTCACTGACCGCGGGCTTTATTCATGAAAATCAATTTGCAAGAGCGTCCGTCTCTTCGGCGTGGCCGGAATAAGTCGGTACCAGCTCATGAACGATATTCATCATTTCCACATTATTGGAACCGGCAACATCCCTCAGCTGTTCAATCTGATTGATAAACGTATCCTCATTGAACGGGATCGGCGTACCAATATAGATCAATTCATGGGAAGTCTTCTGGCATCCGCCTTCGCTGTCCAGAAGAAGTTCTTCATAAAGCTTCTCACCGGGGCGCAGTCCCGTATATTCGATTTTAATATCAACATCCGGCTGCAGACCCGAAAGGCGAATCAGGTTTTTTGCCAGATCGACAATTTTCACCGGCTGGCCCATGTCCAGCACAAAGATCTCACCGCCGCGCGCCATGCCTCCTGCCTGGATCACCAGACGCGCCGCTTCGGGAATCGTCATAAAATACCGGATGATATCCGGATGGGTAACGGTGACCGGGCCTCCGGCCGCAATCTGCTTTTTAAAAAGAGGAATGACACTGCCGTTGCTGCCCAAAACGTTGCCAAAACGGACGGCAACATAATCGGTCTTGCTGTGACGGCTGCTGTACTGAATGATCAATTCACAGATACGTTTCGTCGCACCCATGATATTCGTCGGGTTGACCGCCTTGTCGGTTGAAATCAGCACCATGCGCTTCACGCCGTATTTGTCGCAGGCCTGCGCCACATTCAGCGTACCGAACACATTGTTTTTCACCGCTTCTCCGGGGCTCAGCTCCATCAAAGGCACATGCTTATGGGCGGCAGCGTGAAAAACGACGTCCGGTTTGCAGACAGAAAAAATATGCTCGATCCTTGCCTTGTCCCGAACGGAGCCGATCAGGACTTCTAAGTTTAAATGCTTGAAGCGCATCAGAAGCTCATTCTGCAAATCGTAGGCGTTGTTCTCGTATATATCGAAAATAATCAGTTTTTTCGGATTAAAATAAGCGATCTGGCGGCACAGCTCGCTGCCGATGGAGCCGCCCCCACCGGTTACCAGCACGGTTTTATTTTTGAGATACCCGCTGATTTCCGCAATATTCAGCTTGATTTCATCTCTTCCCAGAAGGTCGACAATATCGACGTTCCTGACTTTCAGGGGATCGGCGCTGTCCTCGATGATTTCATACAGCGCGGGAATCGTCTTCAGCTGACAGCCTGTTTTCGCACAGATGCTCAGGATATCCTGCTTGTCCTTTTTACTGGCCGATGCAATAGCCAGCACAATCTGGTCGATATTATAGCGAACGGCCATTTTCGGAATGCTTTCACGGCCGCCGACCACTTTGACGCCATGGATTCTGGTTCCTCGTTTGCTTTTGTTGTCGTCGATGGCGATCACAGGAATGCCTTTGCTTTCAGGTGCGGCCTTCATATCCTTGATGACCATGGAGCCCATTTCTCCCGCACCGATAATCATCACGCGGTGGAATTCCTCGCCGTCTTCCCTGTTGATCTGACTCCTGCGCTTCATTCTGCGGATCAGCCGGAAGCTGAACCGGGAAGCGCCCACCAAAAAAATGGTCAATACCCAGCCGATGACATAGACACCCCATGGAAAACGCCTTACGTGAAAAACCCCCCATGAAATTTGCTGCGCAAAGGTAAAACCTAAAATGGTTACAAGCAAGGCCGCAAAGGTTGTCCCGTAAAAAATCAGCAATAATTCATCAAGGCTGGCAAACTGCCACATTGTCTTGTAAAAACGAAAGACCGTAAAAGAAGCAATATAAATGATTGAAATCCACGGAATCCAGGTACAGAAGGATTCCCAGTCATAAGCGGGGAGATAAATCTTCCCATCATAACGTAAAACATAAGCAATCCAGTAGCTGAAAAACACACAGAGAACATCTATTATGATTTGAGCGAATGTCCTTCCAAAAGTAGCCCTTTGATTCTTCATATCATAAATTACCCCTACTAAAACGAATTTAACTGCATTAGTATAGCACAAACCCTGCACGAATGAAAGATGCAATTTGTAAAGAAACACAGCGGTATTGGAAGAATATGCAGATTTATGCAGGTTTTTTTACAATTATGTCAACGATTCTGACCGGAGGACCTTCCAGAATATAAATGACGTCGGCCAGCTTTTCCGCCTCCTCAAAATCGTGGGTAACAATGATTTTCAGCGTACCGGCCGTTTCCTTTTGAAGCAAAGCGATCATTTCATCCCTGCGCTCCGCGTCCAGCCCCTGAAAGGGCTCATCCATAAGATACAGGTCCCCGCCGTAAGCGAGCGCCCGCGCAAGGGCGACCCGACGCCGCATTCCGCCGCTCAGCTCCGCCGGCCTTTTGTTCCCTGCTTCCTCCAGACCGACCAGTCCGAGCCACTTTTCCGCCTGCTCCTCATTCTGCCGGGCTTTGCCGCGAAGAACAGCGGTAATATTATCTTTGGCAGAAATCCATGGCAGTAGGCGGTTTTCCTGAAAAAGATAGGAAATCTTCCCGGTGCCGGCTCCTTCTATTTCACCGGAGTCAAAGGGCTCCAGACCCGCTATGCAGTTTAAAAGCGTCGTTTTTCCACAGCCGGAAGGGCCGAACAGACAGACTGTTCCGGTTGAAGGAAGCTGGAGAGAAAACTGATCCAGTACCATTTTTCCATTATAATTTTTGGTCAGATTATGAATTTTCAATTTACATCGCTCCATCACTGCACAACATTGTATTTCTGTCCCACTTTTTTCATGAACCGGACCATCAGCCATTCCAGAATGACGCTCATGGCGATGACGATCACCGTCCATGCAAACAAATCATCCGTTTCAATATAGATTTTGGAATTGTAGATTTGCCTGCCGATCGACAGCGGAGTGACGGAAAGCACTTCGGCGGAGATGCCGGCCTTCCAGGCAAGCCCCATCCCGGTTGTACAGGCTGCGGTAAAATACGGCATAACGGAAGGCAGGTAGACGCGTTTGACGGTTTTTACCAGTCCGAACCGATAGGACGCGGCCATCTGCAGAAGGTTTCTGTCGGTTTTTTTAATGCCGTTGACCATGTTTGCCCATATGATCGGCGTCACCATCAAAAAGGACGTGAAGGACGGCACATGAGTGGACGGAATCCACACAAGCGCGAGAATGATAAACGAAGCCACGGGCGTCGCCTTGATGATACTGATGACCGGATAAAAAAGTTCGTACATCATACGCGAAACGGAAGTCAGCACCGCCAGCACACTTCCGAAAACCACGCCGAGTAAAAAGCCTTCCACGATACGGAGCATGGACAAAAACGCGGTCAGCCAGAATTCTTTGGTCCGGGAAAGCTCAGACAGCCTTTGCAAAACACGAACAGGAGATACGATCAGTATCTCCTGCTTTACAGTGAAATAGGCCAGCTGCCATAGTCCAATCCAGAACACGGCGGCCAGAAAGGTTCTGAATCCCTTGTATTGAAAAAGATTCCTATTTTGTGTAGTAGAAGTCATCACCCGGTAATTTACCTCCAACGGACTTCTGATTGGCTGTGAACAGAACATTCAAAAAATCAGGAATTTTCGCTTTCATTTCGTCTCCGTCCATGTAAACGATATTGCAGTTGGGAATCGCCTTTTTGGCAACCGCAGCAGGCATGATATCGTATTTTTCGGACAGGGCAGCCGCTTCCTCCACCTTTGTGTTGGTATAATCGGTGGACTCCTTGTACTCCTTGAGGAACGCGTCAAAAGCTTCCTTATGCTGCTCTGCAAAATCCTTGCGGACAATCAGGCATCCCATGGTCAGAACGCTCTTTCCATCCGCAATCTTATTCCATTCATCCGTTATATTCAGCGCAATTTTTACGTCCTTATCTTTCGCCGTCACCTGAGTGACAAACGGTTCAGGCAGAACGGCAATCTTTGCTTTGCCGGAAACCATCAGCGCGGCAAGCTCCGCATGTTCCGCTTTATATTCTACCTTAACATCCTTACCGACTTCAAGACCGTTTTGGCTTAAAATGTAATTGAATGCATACTCCGGTGTGGAGCCCTGGCCGGAAGAATAGACGGTTTTCCCTTTGAGGTCCTTGATGCTGGAAATGTCCTCCCCCTTTGTCAGGATGGAAAGCACGCCGAGCGTGTTGACAGCGGCCATCTGAACCTTTCCCTCCGTCTTGTTATACAGCGTAGCGGCAAGGTTGGTGGGAACGGCGGCCACATCCACTTCCCCTTTGGAAATCTTGGATACGATTTCATCCGGAGCGCCCACAATCGTAAATTCATAGTTTTCGGCGGCGGTCTTGGCGTCGTTGTCACTCATCAACTTTAACATGCCCAGTCCGGTCGGCCCTTTGAGCGCCGCAATCTTAATGGTCGTCTTTTCAGCAGCGGCAGAGCTCGGCTGCGCGCTTGATACCGCTTCGCTGGAAGCCGGCCCGCCGGAGGATGCCGCCGCAGGCCCGGCGCATCCGGCAAGGACGGACAAAGCCATACATGCGCTTAATCCCAGTGAAATTATTTTTTTCGTCAGTCTCATTTTTCTCCCTCTTTATCTATCATTGAATTATGATTCATCATCAAACTGACCGGACCGCAGCCGCTCAATCTGATTGATTGTCACCTTTCTTCCTTCGCGGGTGATGACGCCTGTATCGGATAAATCATCGAAAGCGCGGTACAGGGAAGCGCGTCCGATGTTCAGCGTATTGGCAAGCTGCGTCAGCGTACACGGCAGTTCCAATACAAGGGAATATTCATTCTGGGCGGACAGAGAAAGAAGAAACGTCGCCAGGCGGCAAACAGCAGTTCCCCCGGTAAAATTGTCAATCCTGCTATTTAAGAAACAGATCCGATCCGACAGATAGCTGATGTAATTCTCAGCAATCCTTGTATGATTCTCGAAAAGCTCATGCAGAAGCTGCTGGGACAAAAACAAAACGCGGCTTTTCTTGACAGCGATAATCTCGGAGACATACCGGCGCGAGTTGTTAAAAAGGCAGGCGACCCCAAAAATTCCTCCCGAATAAAAGGTATTCATAATCAGGTTTTCGTTTTCCGGCTTCATGGCCTTTACGACCCCGGAAAAAACGATTCCCAGGCTTTTTTTATAATTGCTTCTGGTGTATATTTTCTCACCGGCTTCGTATTCCATGCAGCTGAATTCGCTGTTTTGAAAAGCGGCTTCCGCTACGCCCTTCTCAATCCCATTGAACAGAAAACTCTGTGCCAACAGCAGACAGTATTTGTTTTGCTTTTTAATCAGTTTCATAAATGTTCACTTTCTGTTTCATTTGGTACACTTTTCCTACTATTATAAGCATGTTACCGAAATCTGTCAATACAAAAGCAAAAAAGAGCACCGCACAAAGCAGTACTCTTTTCGTTCAGCCAAAAAGCTTTTTATTCGTGATTGCAGTCCTCGCAGCCGCAATCGCATTCCTCTTCGTCAATATCGAATTCCAGCGTTTCGCCGCAATTCGGACAATCCATCTGGCCATCCTCAATAATATCTTCGGACAGGCAAATCGTTTCATGGCAATTTGGGCAGGTTACTTCATAGTAGCAGTCCCCGTCGTCCTCATCGTCATCTTCGTCCTCATAAAAATCTTCTTCCAGAGAACCAAGATCCTCGTCGACCGCGTCCAGCTGGTCGGCCAAGTCGTCAACGCTGTCCTGCATGTCGGATACGGATGCCGCCATGTCGTCCAATAAATCAATTATTGCGTTAATGACCTTTACTTCTTTTTTGTTCTCATCAAGCTCAAGGCCTTCCGCAAGGCCGCGAATGTAAGCAACCTTCTCTGTGTTTGTCATAATTCTGCCTCCTTAAACATCATTTACTGAACATGCATAGTGTTGGTTATGCGCGTTCCATATATTCGCCGGTACGGGTATCGATTCTGATTCTTTCGCCTTCCTCGATAAACAGAGGAACATTGATTTCAGCACCGGTTTCCACTGTGGCAGGTTTCAGGGCGTTGGTCGCTGTGTTGCCCTTAAAGCCAGGGTCCGTTTTCGTGACTTCCAGCTCTACAAAGTTCGGCGGCTCAACACCGAAAACATTGCCTTTGTAGGAAAGTACCTTGCAGGTCATATTCTCCAGAACAAATTTGAAGTTGTCGCCGAGAACGCTGTGGTTGATCGGAGTCTGCTCAAAGGTCTCCAGATCCATGAAGTAATAGAGGTCGCCGTCATTATAAAGATATTGCATATCCTTACGCTCGATATAAGCGGTAGGGTATTTATCGTTTGGATTGAAAGTTCTTTCTGTCACGCTGCCGGTAATGACATTTCTGATCTTTGTGCGGACGAAAGCCGCGCCTTTTCCCGGCTTAACATGCTGGAACTCAATAATGGAAACGACGTTTCCATCCATTTCAAAGGTAACGCCATTTCTAAAATCGCCTGCAGATATCATCGTATTATCCTCCAATAATTTTTTCCGACTATTATCTTATAATAATTTCAGAAAATTTTCAAGATATTTTTATATGGAACTACATTAAATCCCTTAACGCCGCCAGCGCCAGAAAATAGCTGTTTTTCCCGAACCCGGAAATCTGGCCCGCGCACACTTCGGATATCACACTTTTATGCCGGAAATCCTCACGCGCATAAATATTGCTCATGTGGGTTTCCACAAAAGGAATCCTGACACAGGCGATCGCATCGCGCAGCGCATAGCTGTAATGCGTAAGGGCGCCGGCGTTGATCACCACGCCCTGATAGACCCCGCGCGCGCTGTGGATTTTGTCAATCAGATCGCCTTCGTGATTGGACTGAAAGATATCGCAGTCATAATCCAGCTTTTTGGCATTCTCAATAATCTGAAGATGAATACTTTCGGCGGTTTCGTCCCCGTAGACACCCTTTTCCCGAACGCCGATCATATTGAGGTTCGGCCCAAGAAGCACAAGGACTTTTTTCCTGCTCATTCAAACACCTTCTCAACTAAAATATTTCTTTCCACGCCCCGTCGCTTTGATTATGTAACGGATCGGTTTTTCCAAACCACGGCGTATTTTGAAAGAAAATGATTTTTCCTTGCCCGTTGGAACGAGCAGAATCGATTTCATAAACGACAAATTGGAGCCGATTACATCCGTAAAAACCTGATCCCCCACTACGACCGCTTCGCTGCGCTTTACACCCATTTTACGGATGGCGCGGAAATAACCCAGGGGGATCGGTTTTAACGAAAGGGACAAAAAAGGAAGATCGTATTTCGCCGCAAATGGTTCAACCCGTTTTTTAGAATTGTTTGACATAATGATAATGCTGATACCGTTTTCGCGCATGTGGCGCGTCCACTCCACAGTACCCTCGAAAGGAGTCGGAGAACCGTGAATAGCCAAGGTGTTATCCACATCAAGAATAAGGGCCCGGGCGTGCATGGCACGGATCAGTTCCGGAGTAATATCCGTAACTTTGTCCACAGCAACAGTAGGCAGAAACAATGCCAATAACCATACCTCCGTTTCGGAGAAAATAAAATCAGGCTAAAAAAGCGGGCAATCAAGCCCGCTTTTCCGAATCATTTTTGTACTGTCACTTAAACTTGCGTTTGCGGGCTGCTTCGGACTTCTTCTTACGCTTAACAGAAGGCTTTTCATAAGCTTCTCTCTTACGAACCTCAGCAATAACCCCGGCTCTTGCGCACTGTTTCTTAAACCTTCTCAGAGCACTGTCCAAGGACTCATTGTCTTTAATTCTAATTTCAGCCATTTATCTTTTCCCTCCCATCCGCCATAAGGCAGGGGTATTAGTAAGTCATATTACATAAAAATAATTATACATAACGCACCGGAATATGTCAAGCCCAATGTGCTAACTTTGCGTAAGTTCGACCGAGTTGTGAAATTTGTATTGACAGGAAAAACAGAAAATGATAAGATAGTATCCGCAGTCTGAAAAGGGAACCATATAGGGGTATAGCTCAGTTGGTAGAGCAGTGGTCTCCAAAACCACGTGCCGAGGGTTCAAGTCCTTCTGCCCCTGCCAATCAAGAGTCCCGATACGCAATTCGCGTACGGGGCTCTTTTGTTTAACACCGGACGGGCCTGCACAAGATTCGCGTTCACAGCTTTGTGGGCGCGTTTTTTTTTGCGCTCAAAATAAATCAGCCGTCATTTCTCCGGTCAAAAAGATCGTTGACAAGCGGCAGAATATTGATTACCGGCTCTTCATAGGGGTGGATGCTTTTGATCACCCGGACCGCGTTCGCGGCCAGTTCCCTTCTGCAGCGGATTTCCATCTTGCACTCTTTTCCCGAACAGATTTCTCCAGCCGTACCCTGATAGGGATGAGCGCCGTCCAGCGGGCGCCAGTATCCGCTGACCTTCGACACGGAAACACAGTGATCGTAGCTCCCGATCTTCCCTGCTCCCACACGGCTTAAAGCATCCCGGATAGGAACCACAAACTCCTCCGGCACAAAAATCTCCAGCTTTACTTCACGGAACTCCAACGGTAAGCCCCCTATTGGTTGGATTCGTTATGCATACAGTTGTCAATAGCAATCACCATGCTGGTAAAGAATGCGGCGTCCTCCGGATTTGCCACCGTCAGGCAGTAAGTATCCCCCCAGGAAAGCCATTTTTTATGAATTTCACCGAAAGCCTGCCCGTTGTGATAAATGGAAAAATCCATTTCCATAAAGCCGCCCTCAATTTCAAAATCACCGTAGCTGCTCTGCACATTCAGCCTTGGGGTGAAGAAGGAAAACTCCTTCTTGATCCTTGCGCAAAACTGTTCACCGACAAAAATTTCATATTCGGGCAGAAAGGTCAGCACCTTCTGTTTAATATAATATAGCTCTCTGCCCATCAAATCATACAGATGGATTTTCGCTCCCCAGGTGAAAAGCTCTCCCTCCACCGTATAAACCGGTTCGCCAAGCTCATTACAGACGCTGTATTTATCTCTCAGAGAAAATATTTTTTGCTTAATGTACAGATCCAAAGAAATACCTCCATGATCAGGCGGCAGTGTCCGCTCTTTTATATTAATCTTATCATAAACAGAAGAATATGCAAGCATGACTTTTATTTTCTGAATCAGAATGATTACATATTTGTTTGTTGTTTTCATACGGGAATCATATTAGAATAGAAATTACCAAAATATTACTTTTTTCTTTTCTTAATTTAATATTGATTTAAGTTTGGAGAATCCGTATGAGCCTGATTTGTTTAAAAGATGTCCGCAAGGTTTACCATGTGGACAAAGAAAAAATTGTAGCGCTCGGCCGAATCAATATCACGATTGAACCTCGGGAAATCTGCTGCGTGCTCGGAACCTCCGGCTCCGGAAAATCGACTCTGCTGAATATGATGGCGGGACTGGAAAAAGCGACCAAGGGCAGTATTATCATCGACGGAAAGGATGTCACGAATTTTTCCGAAAAACAGTGGGCACTGTTTCGGCAGAAAAATATCGGTTTCGTCTTTCAGTCCTATAACCTGATGCCGACGATGACCGCGATCGAAAATGTGGCGATGCCCCTGATGTTCAAGGGTATGGGCAAAAACGAGCGGATCAAAAGGGCGGTACATATGCTGAAAATCGTCAATTTGGGCGACCGGCTGCTGCACAAGCCGACCCAGATGAGCGGCGGACAGCAGCAGCGCGTTGGAATCGCCCGCGCGTTTATCGCGCGGCCCAAAATTGTGTTTGCGGACGAACCCACAGGAAATCTGGACAGCAGGACCAGCCGTGAGGTAATGGAAATCATGGTTGCCATGGCAAAAAAATACCATGAGACTTTGATTATTGTAACGCACGACAGTGAAATCGCCAAATATGCCGACCGGGTGATTACGATCCACGACGGCAGCGTGCAAAGCGACATAAGGAACCTGTCTGTTAACAGTGGGGTAAACGAGGAGGAATTAAGTTCATGAAAAGAACGGGAAACCAGCGTGTTTCACTCATTTTGACGGTATTGCTGATTGCGGCATTTTGTTTTGGCGGTCTTCCCGCTTCCGGGGCAACCTATGCGGAACCGGCACCGACAGTAAGCAGTGAAAAATTGACTGTCTCTAAAGGAAGTCCTTTTGAAGCTATTTTCTATTTTAATCACCCTTCAGAGCATTTTAATAAAATTACAATCACTGTCGAAAGCTCCAATGACTCCATATCACTGAAGAAAAAAACATTCACCTCTGACAATGATGAAATAAGGCGTGTCGATGAAGACTATGAAGGCAATGACGCCGATTATAGCCTTACCATTCCGGAATTATATATGAAACGGATTGGCGACGGAGCGGGTACTCTGAAATTCACAATTTATTACGATGACGATAAATCAAAAACCTATTTAGCACAAAAGACCATTTTTGATCCTATCAGCACCAGCAGCGACACGGAGGATCAGGGAAAACTGGTTGTGCAGTCCTATCGGCTTGACCACACACCGGTCAAGGAGGGCGAAAAATTTAATCTGACCTTCACGCTGAAAAATACCGGCAGCGTCGTCTGCGAAAACATCATGGCCGTGCTGGACACCTCCACGGCGGAGGGAGTCAGCATCAACGGCGTCACGGACACACAGTACATCAACACGCTGGATACCGGCGCCACCGCCACCATTTCCTATCCAATGACTTGTCTCTCAAAAATGACAACCAACAACTACGTCGTAAGCCTGATTCTTTCCGCGGATGAGCTGGACAAATCCGTTACTTCAAAAGTCTTTATTCCCGTGACCGGTACCAAAACGGACAAGGATGAAACCACCAATGAGAGCAAGCCGCTGATTATCATAGAAAATTACGATTACGGCGGAAAAGCGGTGATGGGCGGCAAAGAATTCAATCTTGCCATGCGGTTTAAAAATACCAGCGCCAACACGCAGATTGAAAACCTGAAAATCACCGTCTCTTCCGTGGCCGGGGACGACGACAAATCCGTGGCGGGCGCGTTCACCCCCGCAAAATCCTCCAATACCTTTTATATTCCCAAGGTCGGCCCAAACGCGGTCTTTGCCGAACAGATCGCCCTGATCCCCAAAGCCGACGCCACCCCGAATTCCTACGGCGTTTCCATCGCCTTCAATTATGAGGCCGTTCTGGACGGCAAGCGGGAGGTCATTGAGGCAACAGAGACCATCGCCATCCCGCTGACGCAGTCCGACCGCTTCGAAGCAAATGAAGCGGAGCTGCAGGGGCCGATTTTTCTGGGCGACTCCGGCCAGTTGAATATCAATTACGTAAATAAGGGAAAAAGCAAAATATTCAATCTTTCCGTCAAGCTGGACGGGAACTTTACCACGGGCGAGTCAAACACCTATATCGGCAATGTAGACTCCGGAGTCGGCGACACCTTTCAGGCCACACTGAATCCCGCCGCCGAGGGAACCCTGACCGGCACGGCGACCTTCAGCTACGAGGACGCAAACGGAGAAATCAAAAATCTGCTCAAGGAATTTTCCTGCGAGGTAGTGCCCGCAATGGATCCGGGCGAAGGAATCGATTCCGAGTCCGCCGTCCCGGCAACCGCGGGCGCCTCTTCCCCGCCGCTCTGGGGAATTCTTTCGGTAATCGGAGGAGTAATAGCGGGAATCATCGTACTGGTCGTCATACTTAAGAAACGAAAAGCAAAGAAGCTGAAACGGCTGGAGGAAAGCGACGATTACGATGACCTTCCCATAGAAGCCAGTCAGTCTGCCAATGAGGAAAAGCCATGAAATGGAAAGACATGCTTTCAATGGCGCTCGGCAATCTGTTCAAACGCAAGGTCCGAACCCTTCTGACGGTGATGGGCGTTGTGATCGGGACCTGCGCCATCGTCGTCATGATGTCGTTTGGCATCGGAATTAAGCAGTCCATGGAAACCATGATGCAGAACATGGGCGACCTGACGGTCATCACGATCAAGAATGACTCCCAGACTCCGGATTCGGCGGCGCTGGACGACAAAGCACTGGAAAATGTAAAAGCCATGAAGGATGTCGTGGCCGTCACTCCCGTCTTTTACCTTGACCCTTCCGCTGTCACCATTAAAAGCCGGAAATACAGCTATCAGGGAATGATTTACGGCGTTTCGATGAGCGCTCTGAAAGAATTCGGGTATCAGGCGGAAGCCGGAACGCTCCCGGCGGAAGGAGCCCCGGAAACGACCATTCTGTTTGGCAAAGACGCGGAATACGATTTTATCGACAGCCGGAAATCCAGCAACAACATGATTTTTCCCCAGGCAGATAAAAACGGAAAGATGCCCGACCCTTATGTTTCCGCCCTCACCGACAAATTCCAGGCCGAGATCAGCCTGCCGGAGGACTCCACCGCGAAAGCCAAGCCGGTCAAGCTTCAATGCGTCGGTACTCTAATGGAAGACTGGGGAAAGGACCCTTCCCCCAGCCATTCCGTTTTTATGGATGTCACCCTTGCGAAGCAGCTTCGGGATAAATACAACAAGCTGAACAATATCAAAAAGGACCCCAACAAAAAAGACGGATACGACAGTGCAAGCGTAAAGGTCGCTTCCGTTGAGGCTGTCCCGGCCGCGGAGAAGGCAATACAGGATATGGGATTCTCCACCTACAGCATGGAAAGCGTCCGAAAACCGCTTGAGGAGCAGATGAGAACCATTCAGATGATTCTGGGCGGCCTTGGCGCGATCTCGCTTTTGGTGGCGGCTCTGGGGATTACAAACACCATGATTATGTCCATCTACGAAAGAACCCGTGAAATCGGGATCATGAAGGTGCTCGGCTGTGTCGTTCGGAATATCCGCACCATGTTTCTGGTTGAAGCCGGAGCCATCGGGTTTATGGGCGGCGCCATCGGGATTGCGCAGAGTTACGCGATCTCTTTTCTGATCAACACCCTGTACGCCGCGCAGAGCGCGGGCGGCGGAGACGCAATGGGAACCGGAGGCGCCGCCGTTCAGATTTCCATCATTCCGGTCTGGCTGGCGCTGGGCGCACTTGTCTTCTCCACCATGGTCGGCCTGGTTTCCGGTTTTCATCCTGCGAACCGGGCCGTCAAAATCAGCGCGCTGACCGCAATCAAGCAGGAATAGCGGGAACTCTCCCCGATTTTCCGGGGAAGGTTTGTCAAATAAAAAATTATTATTTTTTTGTCGTTTATCTGTTGACAAGTAACGGCCTTTTCAGTATAATGATATTCGTTGTCCACGGTAAATGGCTCGGTAGTTCAGCTGGTTAGAACGCTAGCCTGTCACGCTAGAGGTCGTCGGTTCGATCCCGATCCGAGTCGCCATTTGCTGCTATGGCTCAGTTGGCAGAGCACATCCTTGGTAAGGATGAGGTCATGCGTTCGAATCGCATTAGCAGCTCCATAAAACCCCGCTAAAACTTCTGTTAGCGTTCACAGGGACATGTTTTGAACCAGTCTTGTATGTAGAGGCGGACGGCGAAAGTCGTCCGCCTCATGCGCTTTCTATGCAATGTATTCTTGTTCCATATTTTCTTCGACCGGCTCCACGCTGTCCATAACACCAACGTCGCGGTAGATGATGCGGATGCTCTGTTCGGCGGTGCGGGAGTATTTCTCACCGCGTTCGCCGACCTCAATCCGGCTGATGAACAACCTCAGAATTTCCGGCGTGAGCTCTTGGATTTCTGTGTACCGCTTAGCTTTCTCAATAAATGCGTCCACGTTGGCGGCGGAAGCCTTGAGCTTCTCCAGTCGGGATTCTTTCTCGGGGATGGCTGCCGAGAGTTCCTTTTGCTCGGCGTTGTAGTCGCCGGAGAGGATGCGGAACTGCTCGTTGGTGACGCGCCCCAACACGTTATCCTCATAAAGCCTCTTGAAAAGCGCCGTCAGATCAGCGTTCCTGCGACGCATGGAATCCAGCTCCTTCTGCACGGTATTGATCTCCCGGCGAAGCTCTACGCTGTTTTTCTGGTTGATGTACTCGGCAAACAGCCTTTCCTTCTGTCTCGCGAAGTGAGTAACCCTGCGTAGGTCGTCAAGTATGATCCTCGTCAAGTCCTGCTCACGGATATAGTGAGCCGAGCAGACCTCCTTGCCCTTCTTTTTGTAGGTGTAGCACATAAAATTGTTCTGAGTCGCCTTCATCGTGTGCGCCCTGTGGAGCACCAACGGCTTCCCGCAGTCAGCGCAATACACCAGTCCCGAGAACATATTCGGCTCTTCCATCTGCTTTGGCGTCCGTTTCTTATGCTTGCGGACCTCCTGCACGATGTCCCACAGCTCCTGGGTGATCAGCGGCTCATGGGTATTCTCCACCAGAATCTGCTCCGATTCCGGGTGCCGAATGAGCTTCTTGTTCTTGTAGGACAACGTCGTGGAGCGCAGGCCCGCCATGTGCCCGAGGTAGGTTTTGTTGTCAAGGATTCCGGTAACCGAGCTGCCGCACCAGCTGTATGGTCTGGTTGTATCCAATTCTGCGTGAGAGACTCCTGTTTTCCTGTAGCTATAATTGCTCGGCGTGAGCACCTGCTCCTTTGTCAGCAGCCTTGCGATCTGGTTCGGGCCTTTTCCTTCGGCGCAGAGGGCGAAGATGCGCTTCACAACTCCCGCTGCTTCCTCGTCTGGTACGATTCCCTTGCGGACTGTTTCATCCCTTTTGTAGCCGTAGGGCGGTTTGCCGCCGAGAAGCTCGCCGCGTTCAGCCTGAGCCCGTTTCACAATGCGCACCTTTTTGCTGGAGTCCTTGGCGTAGAGCTCGTTGAAATAATTGCGCATCGGAGTAAAATCATTGGTTTCCGAGTAAAGCGAATCGACGCCGTCGTTGACCGCAATAAAGCGGACGCCCTGTTGAGGAAAGTAGATTTCCGTGTAATAACCTACCTGCAGATATTCGCGTCCCAGCCTCGAAAGGTCTTTTACAATGAGGGTTTCGACCTCGCTGCTTTCGATCAACTTCATTATTTCACTCCACGCCGGACGGTTGAAATTGGTGCCCGAGTAACCGTCGTCGTACAGGAATTTTACGTTGACGAAGCCGTTTTCCTGTGCATATTTTTCAAGGAGCATTCTCTGGTTCTGAATGCTGTTGGAGTCGCCCTTGAGTTCGTCCTCCTGGCTGAGCCTGCCATAAAGTATGTTGTATTTTGGGTTTGCCATCTTTTATTAAACCTCCTTCTTTTGAGGCAAACCGGTACGGTAACCACATCATACCGCACCGGCTTCCGCAAGTCTATTGAATTCAGGCACTGTGCGTTTCTTTTTCAAGCTCGGTGTCGATTAGGGCAAGCAACTTGTCCGTGGGTGTGTGCTCAGTGACTGCCGGGAACACCGAACAGACGCGATACTGCCTGCCCTCGATGCACATGGATCGGTTGGTTGTGGTCTGTGTTTTGCCAAAAAAGACGGTGGCATCCTCAAAGCAGGGAGCGTATTTCCCGTTTTCTTCTTCCTCATGCATGACCTCGGCGGTTTCGTAAGCCCCGAGGATTCCTGTCTTCAGGTAGTGCTGTGAGATCATTTTTTCTCTGTCCATAGGTATCCTTTCTCCCTTACGGGTTACATTGTCAGGTTCATATCCTGCTCCTGCTCGCTCTGGAGCTTGTGCCCCTGCGATAGCTTTTTGAGGGCTTCACGCTGACGCTGCTTGCTGTCGGTAAAGACGGAAGGCTGGAGCGGAGGCGGTACATCCCCAATATTCTCAATGCTTTTGCCCAGCCGGACGGCATCGGAAAGAACATTTTCAGCCGTATACATCTGCGACAGCCAGCCCTCGGGCGGCTCCGGGGTCTGAGGTGTAAAACCATGCACCGTGCGGTATTCAAACAGTTTTTCAAGGTTTTCCTTGAGATAGGTGTCGTCATGCAGGCTCCGGTCACGGCACTTGCAGCCATCCGGCGTGACAAACAGAATGTATTTGTGCGTATCGTCCCAGCGCACCTCATAGCCCTCGTACTCCATATTTGTGATGAAATCCATACGGGTGCGGGAGTATTCCAGAGCCTCATCGATGGCTTTCATCAGACGGAACTTCCAGCTCTCGCCTCGCTCGGCGGCGCGGTACTCGCCGGGTGTCAGACGCTTTTTTCTTTTCTGCCCGGTGTAGGGTTCCAGTACGGAGAAGCCATGCGCCATGCAGATCTGGTCGTTGACCTGCCGCTGCTCCTCGATGGAGGTGGGCGACAGGTGCAGCTTCTTCCCGTCTTTGAAGCTAACCGAGTTGACTATGATATGCGAGTGGATGTTGTCGGTATCGGAGTGGGTGGCGATGACGCACTCGTAATTTGGGAACAGCTTTTCGGCAAGCTCGCGGGCAATCTCATTTGCCTGCCATGGCGTGATCTTCTCCTTATCCGAGAAAGAATGAACGAAATGAAAGAAGCAAACGTCAGATGTTTTTTTGAACATCTGCTTCGTCGCCATCATCTCAAGGTAGCTGGTGTAGGGAGTGCAGTTGACGCCGCTTTCCACTCTGTCGCCATCAAAGCGGACTTTCTTATCCCGAAGCACATAGGCAAGCGCACCAAGCATCCGTCCGCAGGACTGCTTTTTCACTTTTACTCGGGTAAAGGTCGCCATCACTTCACCTCCAGAATTTTTTTGAGCGCCGAGAATATATCGCCGTAGGCATCGGTGAGGCGGTCAATCTGTTCCGGATAGACCCTGCCCATGTGAGCGAGGGTGGTCAGCTGATTCAGGTTTCTCCCCTGGGCTTTCAACTCCGGCACCAGCGATTCCAATCCATCAACGACAGTAATCTCTTTGTTCAGCGCAGAGGCCGTGAGGTAATCGGTAATGGTCAGTTTGGCTCGTTTGGCGTTGATTTTTATCTTATTCAGGTCAGCGGAACTGACTCGGAACGCATAGGTTTTATCCTTCTGTTTTTTCATATCGTACTCCTTTCGTCACTGGGGTGTGGGGCAGCGCCCCGCTTAAAGTGGCCGGCGTATAGCCGGACGCTTTGCTTGCCTCTCCCAAGGGGAGAGCTTCCGCATCCAAGGCCCCGCATACAGGGTCGACAGGGACGATATTCGGGGTATCCGGGGTATCGGCACTATCGTCACCATCGGCACGGTGAAGCTCGATGAGACGTTTGCCGTTACTGCGCCGGATGTCGAAGGTGATTCCCGCGTTCATGAGCGCATCAGCATTCTGAAGAATACGCTGGGATATTTTCTTCGGCGATATCTTCTCGCCGCTCTGACTGAACAGCTTATCTGCCAACTCAGTCGGAGTGCCGATGAAGCGAGGAGCGGATTTCATAAATGCAGAGAGAAGAGAAATAATGGCGTCGCCCAAAAGCTCCGGCTGCTCACGGCTGCCCGACACCATCTCCCAGACGTTATCCTCGTTGCGCTCAAGACAGATTTCTCTGTACTCGATATCCCTGCCGATGCAGGAGAGCTTTGCCTTGCCGCTGCCGCGCTTGTCCTCGATGAGCGTGAAGCTGGAATCCACAGCGCCTTGGACGCCCGTCGTACCTGAGATGCGATTGAACACATCGTCGGCGCCCTCCTTGCGAAGATGATGGATAAGCAGGATAGCGACGCCATGCTTGTCCGCCAGCTTTTTCAGAATCGACAGGTCACGGTAGTCGTTTGCGTAAGTGTTGTCGTAGCCCGTGCCTCTCACCATCTGCAGCGTGTCAATGATGATGAGAACGGTATCGGGATGCTCGCCGATAAAGGTTTCGATGCGTTCCTCCAGACCACCGCCGATGATGAAGGCGTCGGTGCAGAAGTGAACGATGGGTGGTGCGTCCTCCATGATTCCAAACAGCCGGTTCTGAATACGGAGCCTGCTGTCCTCAAGACAGAGATAGAGCGTCGTGCCCTGCCGTGTCTGCATACCCCAGACCAGCTCGCCCTTCGCCACCGTGACCGACAGCCATAGCGCCAGCCACGACTTGCCGACCTTTGGAGAACCCACGAGGACATGAAGCCCCTGCGAGATGAGCGAGTCCACCACGAAGATAAGCGGTTGGAGCGGCGTGCTCATCAGCGTCGCGCCGTCGATGGTGTCAAAGCACAGCTTCCCTTTCTTTTTGGTTTCGTTGTTCAAGTTGTTTTCCTCCTGTTCGTATTTATTTTGGAAAACGCGCAACAGAAAAAGCACCCGCCTTTCGACGGATGCTCATCGTTTATTGTGTTTTCCTCTTACCTCCTTACGACATAAGGAAAACAAATTGTTCCTTCGGATAAAAAATATTTTCAAAAAAATATGCCTGCCGAACACATCGACAGGCACATCATTCATTGATCGCTGTTTTCAAATATCTCTTTCAGCTTTTGCAGCCGTTTGGTGACGGCGCTGTGCGTTTTGTAGCCGAGCGTATCGGCAATCTCCTGCTGGGTCTTGCCGCTCATCCTCATTCTAAGAAGCGTTCTGTCGTCATCAGAGATGCTGTCC
The DNA here is from genome assembly GCF_036287215.1 of Caproiciproducens sp. CPB-2. Classification (NCBI taxonomy): domain Bacteria; kingdom Bacillati; phylum Bacillota; class Clostridia; order Eubacteriales; family Acutalibacteraceae; genus Caproiciproducens; species Caproiciproducens sp. CPB-2. The sequence continues at coordinate 1,684,455 of NZ_CP142860.1, read as the reverse complement.
CAAAAGGTTTTGCCGGTCAGGTGAGTGATGACTTCATCCTCTACGTTTACAGAGGTGTCCGCAACCTGCACCGGAGAGCTTTCTCCCTCGCCGTTTACGGTATCCTCCATCTCGTTAAACGAGACGGTTTCGGTTTTTGAGCGAGTATGATTCCATTTACGGTCAAAATCCTTGGAGCGGTAGTTGTCGAATTTATCGTGATTGAAGTCCTCGTATGCGGCGTTATCCTGAACGACCTGCGCGAGTTCCTCGTAGTTCATGACCTGCATTGCCGTTTTCACAGCATTATTCAAAAAGTCGTCGGCGTGTTGTTCCACGTCAGGGTCTTGAAAAAAGTGATCCAGAATTTCGGCAGCCACTTCAGGCTTTTCATTAAGGAGCTTCATCACGCCGCCGGCGACGAGGCTTTCCATGTTATTACACATAGCAATCAGCGGATTGTCCTTTCCGTAATATGACGAGTCGGACTTCAAGCCCATCTCACGCGATAGCGGCTCCCATTTCTCGTCCATCAGACCTTTTATGTATTCAAGAGCTTCAACGCTTTCGGCGTCCATCGTTTCATAATCGACGTCTACATATGTCGCCGCTGAGAAATCATTTTCCTTAAAGTACGCGCGCAACTCATCGAGCGTTGGAATATGGTCAAGGTCAAGCAGCGTCCTTTTCTTCTTTTTCACGGAGTCACCTCGCTTTTGACAGCTTTTGATGAAATTATATCATGGAGGCGCAAGCGGCGTAAAGAACAGGGTTCATAGTTCGTCGGCATCGTACCAAATCCATCGAAGCCGAACAGATAGAATGTAGCTAACAGCTTCAAAACCTTACGAATACGAACAGCAGAAAGAAACAGCGCACTCGGTCAGTCGGGGCTGAGTGCGCTATTTCAGTGTCTTACAGGTTCGTTGGAAGTGTTGTGTTCGGCTTATATGGCGGCGGGGTGCTGTCCTTTGTGGGTGTTGGCATCATCTCGATGTATATGACATCGCCGGTCCGTTCCGGCTGTTCTGCGGGCGGAGGGGTTGTTTCTCTCGGCGTCGAGGATTCTCCGCCGCCCATGACGCACGACCTGCTTATTGATGTCGCCCTTGCCATCGCCAGTCGTACCGCCCATCTGCCCTACCTTGTTGCCGGTGAGCTCGTCGCCCGGGTTTCCGACAGTTGTGCCGCCGCCCTCACTGCTGTGGTCCTCTATCCAGCCAAAGCCGTCGATGTAAGTCTGCTTCTCGCTGTTTACGACGCGAACATCTCCCATGTGCGGCTCAGAGGATGATGGAGACAGCTTATGAGTTTGTGTTTGCTGTGTTGGCGCAGGCTTTTGTATTTCTTTTTCTGCCGTTATATCAGTTTTCTGCGGTTCACTTTCTGCGACAGCCTCCTGTTCAGGAGCAGGAATATCGGCAGAGAGAAAAATCTGTGGTGTTTCTTCTGCCCGCGCCTCAATTTCGGCGATTACGGCGGGTTTTATTGGCTCAATGGGTAAATCCCCGACTTCGAAGCTCCAAGGCCACACAGCGGTACATAGCGCGACACAGGTGATAATGGCTACTACGAGGATAATTTTCTTCTTCATTTGACTGCCTCCTTTGAAAATACAAGACGGGCGTCCGGTTCAGCTCTTTGGCTGCACTCCGAACACCCGTCGTAATTTTGTATTTGATTTGCAATCTGCCACGCCAGCCAGAATCCGCAAATGAAGCTGTCCAGCGAAACGTCCGAACAGATCAGATCTTTGTCATCCATGATCCGTAGAACCAGTTTGCGATTTCGGCTGCTCAGCCGCTGTCGCAATAATTGATGGTTTTCTGTGATTCTCGCTTCCTGCGGGGTGAATTCTGGCAATCGGTAGAAATGGTCGTACAGCGTTTTCAGGATGTTGTCCATGCGTACCGCCTCCCTTCAGCGACACAGCATAGCACAGAATCATTCGTAAAGCTACTTTATTATTCTAAATCCTGAATATTCATCTTTTCAATCTGATTCTCCGTTTCAGCCTTTCCGACAGGCAAAGTGTATCACCAACAGGATAGCGGTGTGGATGTTGCTCAATAACAGCGTTGAAGCTAAGGTCGAGCTTATTGTAGAAGAATAAGAGAGAGACGTTACCCCTTGTGTGAACAGCGTCTCTCTCTTGACAGACTTGAAACAGGGATGCCCAGCATATAAGTATCGACGTCGGGGACGGACGGTACTGTAATAACGGTGGTTTTTCCATCAGACATGAGTCCATTGCCCGCGTCGACGTCCACGCCTACCCTGCCGCTTTTTTTATCAACGGTGACCGGCAGAGTAGAATCCGAACCGTTTCCTGCGTTAACATCCGCGTTATAACTCATATTGCCCAAAGAAAATCAAAAAAAGTGGAAGCGCAAAAGCCGCAAGGCCAATAATTGCCGAACCTATTGCCGCAAGCCGATTCTTTTTTACCCAGTTATATTTAGCGAAACTTAACAGATAAATCAATTCGGCAAACAGAAGCACAACTATAATATACTTCATCTAATTCACTCCTATCGGATCTTTTATAGGGTAGCTTTTTATTTGCGTTCCAGTCCTACGGATAGCAAAGTTGACATCGACAATCACTTCAGCTTCTTTAAAATGTCTGTTCCAATCATAGCTTTCAAATGCATCAATGGTTAAAAAGTTTTTCGCGGCATAGTCACCAAAATGAAAAACATCAGTATTTAAACCCTGGCATTTTTTTATAAGCATTGTGATTCCTTCTTCTACGCTTTTCTTAAAGGTCTCTTCCAATAGTGACTGAAGTTCTGGTTGTTCGTAATTTATCATGCTCTGTACGGCAAGTAAATCCGCATCCAGTTGAACCTTGAGCCGAATAACAGGCTTTTTATCTTTAATATCTATATCAATTTGGGGCTTTTTAGAGACTCTAACATCCAAAGGTATAATCAGTTCGGGTTTTTGGGGGTCTTGCATTGTAAAGGAGCCTTGCTTGAACTCGCCTCGTATCATGAGCAAAAACCGGGTCTCATCCCCGTTCAGTTCACCCACCATCTTATCGCCGTTAAATAATGCAGTACCCCATACCTCAATTTTATTTTGGCCGGTTCGCGGAAGCTGGCCTGCAAAATAGTCTCCTCCTGTTTTAAATTTTGTCCCCCAAGGTTCACCGTTCTCAGCAAAACTTTTTGAATCATTTACCGAGGCCATAGCTGCAATGGCCTGACCGTAGGGAGACTTGAGGCCTTCATAGAAGTTCTCAAGTGTAGTGTGTGGGAAAAAACCGATATTTTCACTTGCATGTGTAAGCACTTGAAAACTTTTTGATATAGTCGTCCCAATCACAGGCTTATTCTCCTTTAAAAAATCTATAGCTTTCCCCTTCACAACAAATACATGGGCGCTTCTGCGTATCTCACGGAATCTGCTTAAGGGCGCTATATATTCCCCGATCAGCCCTTCTCTAGCCAGCTCTTCAGAAAACACAATAATCTGCGTGTGTGTGAAATTAAGCTTTCTTGGCAAGGAAGCATTTAACATGTCGATGCCTGTAAAGAACGAGGGCGCGTCAATAGAAGCATAACTGTGCCCACTCTGCTCATCTCCGCCGCTGCCGGATTGTGACTGCCCGCCGCCGCCACTGCCGGATTGTGTCTGTCCTCCGCCTTCTTTCATGGTGGGAAACTGTATCGTTAATCGCCATTTGTCGGATATCCCCTTATCTACTCCTATGGTAACAACATACAGCATATCGTCCATTTCGTGAGCATCATAGCAAGCTGTTAAACTTAGCAGAAAAGTGCCTAAAATCAATAGGATGATTACCTTACGCATTCAAATTGCCTCCTTTTTTCCTGATCAATGCTGCAATCAAGGCTATCAAGGGCAATACAAATAGCGGCAATGAACCAAAATTTCTTATCAGCACAACGTACCCCAAAATTATGGATATGATATCCTTGTGCATTAAAGCGGTTGCATAAAGGATAGTACAACTGCCGATTATGATTGGCTTTTTGTCCTGTATTCTAAATGTTTTACAGAATATCCATATGAACGAATAGAAAACCAAGGATGCCGATATAAAACTGCCGATAATCCATACATACAAAAATAATGGCTCAACTCTCTGCATAAACCTTCCATAATCAATAAGTGTTGACATCGCATACATAGGCGCGGTTATTTCTTGGGCTACGTAATACGGAAAAGTCAATGAATAAGAAAGACCCGATACAGAAATAATCGCAGCAGACAGCAAAATACCGGTTATGCCCTCTTTTTTTATAAACTTAACACCCTGAAAGGATTTAGCAAATATCGCGAGTATAATCACTTCACCGTAAACAGAACTTCTTACAATACCTTGAAAAGCAATTTTATCTAATCCATATCCAAGGATGGGGAACAAGTTATTAATATTATAATTCTGTATACCCAGAAGCAGTACGACTAAAAAACCGGCTAACAAGGCATATATTAAAAGCTTTGAAAGCCTTGCAATACTCTCTAAGCCCAACAAAGAAAGAGTAAAAATGCAAGTAATAAAAATACCGATAATGAGCCAGTTGGGACTTAGAGGAATAACGTAAACCTTAAGAAATTCCGATAATTCATTTACTCTGGTAACAGAAATAAAAAGCATGTATATTCCTAATATCCCCGAAAAGATAAATCCAACAACTCGTCCTAAGGCTGTATCAAATATTTCCACGATGTCTTTGCCCGGGAAACGCTTCAATAGTAAATAAATAAAGCAGAAACCTACAAGAGCAACCGCAGCTGAAATTAAAGTAGTATACCAACCTGTGTTGCCTATAAGCCCTGCAATTATTGCCGGGCTTGAGAAAAAAACTTTAGAAGTTATTGTTACCGTGATAAGGCATACGGCTTCCTGAACACCGAATTTTCCCTCTTTAATCATTTGCCGTTACCTCTGTTAGCTTGCTGTATCCAGCCCCGCACTGTGCCGCTCGTTCTTTTCCTGTTGTTTGTATTAAGAAAGTCCGGTCTTTCTTTGAGCGTCCAAGGAGGTGCCATGATACCAATATCATGATTTGCTTTCGTTTTAGGTGCAACAGGGCTGAAGTATGGCACACCAAAGGATTTCATGGAGCAGGCAAGACCGCCAAAAATGAAAATACCCGCCGCAATACCGTAAAAGCCCGCAATCGCACCAAAGAAAAAAAATATAAACCTCGTTATCCTGACCCCAAATGCTATGCTATAATTAGGAATTGCAAAGCTGCACAATCCGGTAATTGAGACAACCATAATTAATATAGGGCTCACAATACCTGCGGCAACAGCCGCTGAACCCAGGATAATAGCGCCGATAATGCCTAAGGTTTGGCCAATAGCCCCAGGTAACCGTACACCTGCTTCCCGCATAAGCTCGAAGAATAACTCCATGACCAGAAGTTCCAATATTGAAGGGATGGGGATATTTTCTCTTGCCCTCGAAAGTGAAAATAGAAGTTCGGTGGGAATCATCTCCTGATGATATAAAGTAAGGGCAACGAAAAGCCCGGGTAAAAATGTTGCCAAAAAGGCGGCAACCATCCTAATAAGCCTCAAAAATGTACCAAATTGCCAACGAAGAATTGTATCCTCAGAGGTGTGGAAAAAACGAAAAAATGTTATCGGGGCTATACTTGCATAAGGTGAGCCATCACAGATAATGGCGACCTTTCCATCTATTAAAAAGGATGCCGTTTTATCGGGTCGCTCGGTGCTTAGTATTTGAGGGAACAGAGAAAAAGGGTGATCCTCAATCAGTTGGTCTAATCCACCATCCCCCGCTATAAAATCAATATTGATGCTGCCAATCCTTCTTTTTACTTCCTGCACAATTTTGGGATTGGTGATACCCTTAATATGCATAATCGCACAGGTTGTATTTTCTGCCTTCCCCATAGGCATCATCTCGGTAACAAGGTCTTTATTTTTAATGATTTTACGTACTAATGTCAAATTTGTGCGCAGATTCTCAGTAAATGCCTCTTGGGGCCCCTTGATTACCGATTCGTCTAACGGCGTGGAAACACTTCTTTTTTCATATCCGCGGCTTTCGATGAGAACACATTCTTGATTACCTTCAACAAAAAGTGCGGTAAGGCCGTTTAGTATCTGCTTGATAATTTCCTCATAATCTGTCTGCCTAATAACCTGGTTAATTGCAAGAAGATTATCTGTGATATAATCAACACTTATTTTCGTGTTTTTGTTGTTTTTTTGCTCTGCCATCAACTGACGCAGAATATAATCGTTTATGGTGTTCTTATCGACCATACCGTCAATATACACAATAAAGGCATTACTTTTCTGCACTACTTTAAATTCCCTGATGACAATATCTTGATTGGTAGGGAAATGAAATTCCTGCTTCATTTTTTGTAAGTTTTTCTTCAGATCTTTAGACACATTATTGTAACTGTCTTGATTTTGCTCTGCTTTTGCGTCGTTTGTTGCTTTTGGAGCTTCTTCCTGCTTCTTATGCTTCATTACTCTTTTGAGCGTCTGCATTATATTTTTCGACGGCTGATGAAGGATGTTCTCCTCATTTTCATTGAAGTTTTGTGCGGCCGTTTCTGATGTTTCAGGCGCTTCGCCGTTTACCATATCCTCTTGCTCATCCTCAAGCAATTCAAACCGTTCATTATTTTTTGGTTCTTTGTATATAACAATATTTTTTATGACCGAAATAACACTCATCTACCCACCACCTTGGAGTCTTTTTGTTATTATTATCCCTTAAAATGATTAATTTACACTTTATAGAAAAGGAAAACATAGTAATCAAAAGCAAAACCATGCAACTTTTGCGGCTGGTAAAATTGTAGTTCAGACTACAAATAACGAAAACCGGGTAGCTGAAGCAAACGATACTGCTCCTGAAGCCATAGAATATGCATATCTCTCAAACAGCAATATAATAACGATGGTTGGCTAAAAATTTTCTGTTTAAATCAAGGCCAGCTTGAAGATGATGATCGTACAGGGTTTGACTTGCAATATTGGGAAATAGGCAAAGCTTCTTTACTTTTCACCGTTCGCAGCCTCGTGCTTTGCTTTTCTTCTTGCCAATCTGATCAGCAGCGAGTTGTTTTTCTTCGGCAATTAGCTTTATGTTCTCTTTCATATGTTCACTGCGCACCTTGATCCCAGCAACACACTTGAGATCGTCACGGTATTTCTTGAGCTGGTTTGTCAACTTAGCGACCGTATGCTCTCAAATTCAACCTGTGCAGAGCCTCGTGAATAAAATTTACAACAAAAAAGCAGACATCTGCTCACATAATCGTGAATAAATGTCTACTTTCTTGTTGCCTCGTACCGGTTACCCCTCGGTTCAGTAGTTGTACCTGTGGGTGATAACACTTGGTTTTAGCGGGGTTTTTGTATTATCTGTAACTTTGTAAAGCCCTCCCCTCTGCCTGATACCATCGAAACATAAACCAAACTTAAATTTCATAAAAAGCATTCATTTCCATGTGAAGGTACCGATATCATTCATAAGAGGAAAATTTATCAATATAAAGGACAGTGATTCATTATGAGCATTTCGGCGGTTTCAGGCATCAGCAGCTACACCGCGACATCGGGTACCGGCAATCAAAGCGAAATCAGCAAATTAAGAGCGCAGGAAAAACAACTGCAGCAGGAGCTTACCGAATTGGATACCGATTCCTCCGGGCAGGATTCCGATCAGATTCAGGAGCAGAAGGCTCTGCTTCAACAGCAGATTTCCCAGATTCAGCAGCAAATTCAGCAGCTGCAAAATGAAGCGAATAAAAAGGCACAGGAAACGCAAATGACTGATACCGCACAAGCGGGCAACCGGATCGGAGATTCTGTCACTTCTCTAAGCGATCATCTGCTTGATATTACCGTATAAATCAACGTAAGCCCTCCCGCTATGATCGGGAGGGCTAAATTTTTATTGACTTTATTGTTTGCTGCATGTAATATTAAAACGATACAAAATTTGTGTGATGTGTGACAATCAGCAAGGAATTTGACGAAATATGGAGGATGAAAAAATGATAAAAAATGTTCCAACAGGCCTCGCTCACGTGGCAATTCCCGCCGGTGACTTTACCACTACAGTAGAATTCTATAAAAACTTTGGTTTTGTACCGGTTGTGATGCATGAATTTTCCTGTATTTTGGAAAACGGAAGCTGCCGTTTGGAAATTTACCGCCGCCGTGTAGATGAGAAGCCTGCCGGCGCGATTGATCATATCGCCTTAGCAAGTGAAAATATCGACGCGGCATATGAGGAAATCGTTGCAATGGGATGTAAGATCGTCAGTAACGGAATCGAATCAAACGAAATGTTTGCTCCCAGAAGCAATCGCTTTTTTCTGTTCTTAGGGCCTAACAATGAGCGGATTGAATTCGCTCAGGTTTCAGATTAAATCCAGACGATTGAAGCCGCAAACAAAAACCCGTCCAAACTTACGTTTGACGGGTTTTTGTGCTTTTCAGCATCTGATTTTATTAATTAAGTATTCAGTGAAAGTACAATAATCTACGCTGTCTTTCTCATGTTCAGCTCCTGCTGCAATACCTGATTGTACTGCGAAAGAATGGCAAGACTGACGGAAAGCACCAGTACCGCACACGCCTGGATGGCACAGAACAGTTCCGTACCAAAATCGTATTCCCTTGCCGGTCTCTTTTCAATCAGGCCTCGCATCCTGCTATTGATTTCCGCTACACTCTCCGGAACGGCCGCATTTGCTACATAATCCATCTCGCGAAAAGCGGAATAATTTTCCCTCATAAATTGCAGCAATTCGTTCTCATACCGGACATGCTCTCTGATGCTGCCGCTGAATTGAGAGCTGTGTGCGCAACAGAAGAAATCCGCGTAGTAGTGACACAAAATGCCAAGTTTTTTGGACGCCTTTGCGCTGATGATCTGATAATCGTTCCTGCAAAGCTTTTCCGTCTTTCTGCGCACCATTTTATTGCAGTATCTCATTTTGTGAGGACGTAGAAAAGAAATTCCATGGTCGGGGCATGTATTGCCCGTTAAAAAACGCGATTTATTTAAAACAATGCCGTATTTCTCGTTCAGGTACTCATACACAATGGTTCCAATTAAAATATGATTCATGCTGTTCAAATCCATTGTCCTCCTGCCGTCTGTTGTATAAACCTTACTCAATATAACATACATGTTTTTATTTTTAATATTTTAAACGTATAACCATAACTTTCTATCGCCGGGAGCATAGAACTAAAAATGCCAAGCCCCCCTTCCTCACCAAACGGATTGTTTTTTATTATATCACCATAAAAAAGCAATTACAATGGAAAGGCGGTTATACAAAGTCCAAAAGCTGCAAAGTATTCAGGAAAGCCGATAGGTAACAAATGGTTGCAATCAATTTACCAAACATTTGACTTGACAAAATCAATTATATCAGTTAAAATGATTACGTAATCAAAAATAATACATTATGAAGGCGGAGTTATGAGAGTACAAATGCGGTTAAGCCAGGAAAGTGAATTTATCTTGAGAAAAGAAAAAGAAAATTATAAAGAAAAGGAAGATGTTTCAGCTACTTATGGCTGGTTAGTAAACAAAATCACCAAAGATGTATTTTCGAAGGATATAAATAAGATTGATTGGAAATCAGTAAAATCTTATCAATTAAAACTAGTTGATGAACCCCAGGTCAACGACTGCGAATATAATACAACATTAAATTTAGAAAAATCTGTTTTAGAAAACATTAATACCCTGCAAATAATGTTCAAAGATGTTTTCAATGCCGCTAGGATTCATAAGGCTTTTGTAGTCAGAATGCTTTTAAAAGCAAACTTTCTAATAAATCAAAACACTAATATTTTTAAGGAGAAGTAAATATGAAAATTCTAACAAACCGACTATCTTTTTATGAACTGATAGAGCGGCAACATTTAAGACTACCAACAAGTCTTTGTGATGCACGTAAAGTGCAGAAAGCCAGTTGTAAGCCATCATCATTTTGGGGAGAATTTGATTTTACAGACTCGGACGAAAGAAAATTACGGAAACATTTGGAAAGTCTTTATGACGGTAGAATCAATACTCCCTTTGTTTCAAATTTTGCATTGCGTTTTCTAAGGATAGCCCAAACTAACAGTACATTAGAGGAATAGACTGCAATAAATGGGAAGTTCATATCGGATCAGTTCGCAAAGCGTTTATCGGAAAAACAAAAAAAGAGGGATCGTATGATTTACTTAACTGGCGATATTCATAGTAACTTAGGGGTAGACAGGCTTACACGTTTTTTTGAGAATAAAAGAATAACTAAGGAAGATTTCGTTATTATTCTGGGAGATGTGGGTGTGTGCTGGGACGGTGGAAAAAAAGACACATTGCTTAAACAAACCCTTCATGAACTTCCACTAACAACGCTCTTTATTGACGGCAACCATGAAAACTTTGAACTATTAAATGATTATCCTGTATCTTACTGGAATGGCGGACAAGTGCATGAAATTGAACCAGATATTATTCATCTGATGAGAGGCCAAGTATTTGAAATTGAGAAAAAAACATTCTTCACCATGGGGGGAGTTGCCTCAACAGATAAAATGTATCGAACAGAAGGAATTAGCTGGCGGGCAGAAGAATTACCCTCGGAAGAAGAATATGAACAAGGATTAAAGGCATTGAACAGGAATGGCAATAAGGTGGACTACATTTTAACACATACTGCCCCATACGAAGTAATAAGCGCAATGGAGATGGAAATATTTGAGGAAGAAGATGTTCTTCGACAATATCTCCAGACTATTTCTGATGAAACTGAATTTAAGCATTGGTACTTTGGTCATTTTCATGAGGATTTGGATATAGAAGAAATCTATCACTGCTTAATGGACAGAGTTATCAGTTTACGGTAATTTAAGTTAAAAGGAAGAGGATTGGTATGGCTGTTCTTTTTTCCTTGAGTGACCCACACGGTGAAATAGAAACCTTTAAAAAGATGTTGAAAATAGTTGATTTACAAGACAAGGAAAATAAGCTTGTGCTTTTGGGTGATTACATAGACCATAAGCAGAAGAAATTTGAATTACTTTACTTTATTAAAAATCTGCAAGAGCAGTATAATGATCAAATAATTATTTTGGCAGGAAACCACGAATTCTTTTTATTGGAAGATATTGAAAACAAAACCATCTTTTTTGATGATGATTCAATGATAAACTGGCTGAAAGACTTGCCATATTATTATGAAACTGATACGCAGATATATGTTCACGCTGGTATAGATGAAGAAGCAGGTGAATTCTGGAAATGGGGTTCAGAGGACTATTATTTTTGTTCCAAATATCCTTATACTATCGGCAAGTTTGAAAAGGATATCATAGCAGGACATATCGGCACTTCTACAATAACAGGGAATGAAAACTATCACAAAGTATTTTGGGATAAACAAAGCCATTTTTATATTGACGGAACGACAGAATTGAGCAAAATTCTTCCTCTTTTAAAATACGATACCAACAAAAAAAGGTATTCATCATTTGAAAAGATCACAGATGAAAACGACACTGATTCTTGGGTTGAATACACCATAAAGTAATTGCAGTAATTTACGTTAGTTGCAAAATGGTTGTTTAATAAAGGGAACCCCCCTCAAAAGTCTTGTCAAATAAGGCTTTTGAGAGGGATTAAACTCTACTCCCACTCAATTGTGGCGGGAGGTTTGCTGGTAATGTCGTAGACAATGCGGTTGACGTGTTTGACCTCGTTCACGATACGGTTGGAAATTTTGTCAAGCAGGTCGTAAGGGATTCTGGCCCAGTCAGCGGTCATAAAGTCGGAGGTCGTTACGCCGCGCAGCGCAATGGTATAGTCGTACGTTCTGCCGTCGCCCATAACGCCGACGCTCTTGATGCCGGTCAACACGGCAAAGTATTGATTGATGCTCCTGTCAAGGCCCGCACCGGCAATTTCCTCTCGGAAGATTGCATCCGCATCCTTCAGGATATCCAGCTTCTCGGAAATGATTTCGCCCATAATGCGGATGGCGAGCCCCGGTCCCGGGAACGGCTGTCTCCAGACCAGGGGGCCCGGAATACCGAGTTCCAGACCGACCTTGCGGACCTCATCCTTAAACAAATTTCTGAGAGGTTCAATCAGACCTTTAAAATCAACGTCATCCGGCAGTCCGCCGACATTGTGGTGGCTCTTGATGACCGCCGCATCCCCTGCCCCGCTTTCCACAACGTCCGGATAAATCGTGCCCTGGCACAGATAGTCCACATGGCCGATCTTTCTGGACTCTTCTTCGAAAACGCGGATAAACTCTTCGCCTATGATTTTCCGCTTGCGCTCAGGTTCGGAAATACCGTTCAGCTTTGACAAAAAGCGTTCCTGTGCGTTTACGCGGATCAGATTCATATCGAACTGCTTACGGAAAACATTTTCTACGTTGTCGCCTTCGTTCTTACGCAGAAAACCGTGATCCACAAAAATGCAGGTAAGATTTTTGCCCACCGCTTTATGAACCAGCAGGGCCGCAACAGAGGAATCCACTCCGCCGGAAAGCGCGCAGATCACTTTTTTTTCGCCCACGGTCTCTTTAATCTGCTGAATGGTCGCCGCCGCAAAAGAGGACATCTTCCAGTCTCCGGCACAGACGCAGATCTTATAAAGGAAGTTCCTCAGAATTTCCTTGCCATGCACGGTGTGCTCCACCTCGGGGTGAAACTGCAGGGCATACAGACGTTTCCCCTCGTTTTCCATGGCCGCGGTCGGGCAGTTTCCGCTTGTGGCAGTCACCCGGAACCCGTTGGGAACTTCCGCGATATAAATGGTGTGGCTCATCCAGCAGATCGACTGCTTTTCCAGACCGGAAAGCAGCGCGCTGGCCGGATCGAAATCCACGGTTGTTTTTCCGTATTCGCGCACTTTGCTGCTTTCCACCCTGCCGCCGAGCAGATAGGCCATCAGCTGCGCACCATAGCAGATTCCAAGCACGGGAATCCCCAGTTCAAATATCCCGGGGTCACATTTAGGGGCATTCTCATCATATACCGTGTCAGGCCCGCCGCTGAAAATAATTCCCTTGTATCCTGCCGTCCCGATCTGTTCGGCAGTGGTCTTATAGGATTTAATCTCACAGTATACGTTTAAATCCCGGACCCGGCGAGCAATCAGCTGGCTGTATTGCCCGCCAAAGTCGAGTATTAAAATTGCTTCGTTCTGCATCATATGTTCGTGCACTTCCATTCTTTGAACTGTCGCCGGATTTCACAAAAGCAACAGAGTAATCTTTTATTCAACAGTCACCGATTTTGCAAGATTGCGGGGTTTATCAATATCGCAGCCCTTCATCGACGCAACATAATACGCGAAAAGCTGAAGAGGAACGACCGCCAGAGACGGCAGCATCATCTCACACATCTCGGGAATGTACAGCGTATGGTCGGCTTCCTGCTCGATCTTTGTATTGTTTTCGGTGGTCAGGCCAAGCACAACGGCGCCGCGCGCCTTGACCTCTTTCACATTGCTCATCATTTTATCGAAAAGCACCTTCTGAGTAGCCAGCGCCACCACCAGCGTACCGTCTTCCACAAGGGAAATGGTGCCGTGCTTCAATTCGCCGGCCGCGTATGCATCGGAGTGGATGTAGGAAATCTCCTTCAGCTTGAGAGAGCCTTCCAGAGACATCGCATAGTCCAGGTTCCTGCCGATGAAAAACACGTCCCTTACATTAAAGAACTGCGACGCAAGGAATTGGATATGTTCTTTGTTGTTGAGAATCTCGGCAATTTTATCGGGAAGCTCCTGAAGCTGGGAAACGTAATAAGCATAATCCTCTTCGGAGAGGTTCCCGAGCTTATCGGCAAAATAAATCGCCAGCAGATAAATGACCGCAAGCTGGGTGCTGTAAGCCTTTGTCGTCGCCACGGCGATTTCAGGACCGGCCCATGTGTACAGCACGTCGTCGGAATCGTTGGCAATGGAGCTGCCGACCACATTGACGATAGAAAGCGTTCTTGCGCCGAGCTTCTTTGCCTCGCGCAGCGCCGCCAGCGTATCTGCCGTTTCTCCGGACTGGCTGATGACAAGCACCAGAACCTTATCGTCGATAATGGGATGGCGGTACCGGAATTCGGACGCAACATCCACCTCCACAGGGATGCGCGCAAATCTTTCCAGAATATATTTCGCGATCATCCCCACATGGTAAGCGGAGCCGCAGGCCAGAATAAAGATCTTTGAAAAGCTCTTCAGCTGTTCCGCCGTTAGGGTAATATTGTCCAGAACAATTTTCCCGTCCTGAATTCTGGGAGAAATCGTGTCTCTCACCGCTTTGGGCTGCTCCATAATTTCCTTGGCCATAAAATGCTGATAACCGCCCTTTTCGGCAGCGGAAATATCCCAGTCAATATGGCAGGGCTCCTTCGGAACAATTTCCTTATCCGTATTATATATCATTACGGATTCTTTCTGAAGCACGGCGATTTCGTTATCGTTCAGACGGTAAATATCCCTTGTTTTGCTTAAGATAGCGGGGATATCGGAAGCAATAAAGTTCTCGCCCCTGCCAAGGCCGACGATCAGCGGGCTGTCTTTTCTGACGGCGACAATCTGGTCGGGGTTATCCTCACAGATGATGCCGAGGGCATAAGAACCCTCCACCTTATTGATGACGCGGATCACGGCGTCCAGAATATCCCCTTTGTAGTAGTATTCCAGAAGCTGAGCAACCACCTCCGTATCCGTTTCCGATACGAAATTGATCCCTTTTTTGATGAGCAAATCCTTCAACGAGAGATAGTTTTCAATAATTCCATTGTGAACAACGGCAAATTTGCCGGAGTCACTGACCTGGGGATGAGAATTGATATCCGACGGTTTGCCATGTGTCGCCCACCTGGTATGGCCGATTCCCACAGTACCGAGGACGTCTTTTCCCCCGTTGATCATGTCGCTTAATACCTTCAGCCTTCCCTTCGCCTTCATAACGTGGAGGGAAGTTCCGTCGTAAACGGCGATTCCGGCCGAATCATAGCCCCGGTATTCCAGTTTTTCCAGTCCGCTCAGCAAGAAAGGAGCAGCCTGGTCGTCTCCGATGTAACCAACGATTCCACACATAGTATCACACTTTCTCCGGTAGAATTTAATCTGAAAATAACGAGTGCCAACACTACCACCGGAAATGTTGGCGCTCCATTGCAGGAACCTTATCTGTAAATAATATCTTCACGCGCAGGGCCGTTGGAAACAATCTTAATCGGGACTCCGATCGCCTTCTCGGCGAATTCGATATACCGGCGTGTATTTTCCGGAAGATCCTCATAGTTTCGGATCCCGCGGATATCGCATTTCCAGCCGGGCAAAGTCTCAATAATCGGCTTGCAGTGTTTCAGCCGCACGGTCGGCGGGAAAGAATCGATCCGTTTGCCGTTCAACTCATAGGCTACGCAGACCGGAATTTCATCCAGATACCCCAGTACATCCAGAACGGTCAGCGCAACGCAGGTAGCGCCCTGCACCTGACAGCCGTACCGGGAAGCGACCAGATCCAGCCAGCCCATTCTGCGCGGACGCCCGGTCGTGGCGCCGAATTCGCCGCCGTCGCCGCCCCTGCGGCGAAGCTCGTCGGCCTGTTCCCCGAAAATTTCGCTGACAAATTCCCCTGCGCCGACGGCGCTTGAGTAGGCTTTTACGACCGCAATAATTTCCCTGATTTCATAAGGGGGAAGGCCCGCTCCGATGGTGCCGTATCCGGCCAGCGTCGAAGACGAAGTAACCATGGGATAAATCCCGTGGTCGGGGTCCTTCAAAGCGCCGAGCTGTCCTTCCAGCAGGATGTTTTTTCCTTCCTGAACCGCTTTGTGCAGAATGGAAAACGTATCAGCGACATAAGGCTCCAACAGCTTTTTATATTCCATCAGCTGATTGTAAATCTCATCAGCCGTCAGTTTGGGCTGGTGATACAGATGCTCATACAGCACGTTTTTCAACGTAATGACCCGGTCGATCTTCTCCCTTAAAGAGCTCTCGTCGTCGTAAAGCTCGCTGATCTGGAAGCCGATCTTCGCGAACTTGTCGGAATAAAAGGGAGCGATTCCCGACTTTGTCGACCCAAAGGAATGGGAAGAAAGACGCGCTTCCTCAAACGTGTCGAGTTGAATATGGTATGGCATGACCAGCTGTGCGCGGTCAGAAATAACGATGTTCGGTTTCGGAACGCCGCGCTCCTGAAGCGCCTTCAATTCCTTGACGAAATTCTCCACGCTGAGCGCAACGCCATTGCCGATGATATTCGTGATATGGCTGTAAAAAACACCGGATGGCAGCTGATGAAGGGCAAATTTGCCATAATTGTTTATAATGGTGTGGCCGGCATTGCTGCCGCCCTGAAACCGAATGACAATGTCGGACTGAGCTGCTTCGACGTCGGTGATTTTACCCTTGCCTTCGTCTCCCCAGTTTGCGCCAACAATTGCTTTAATCATATGCATTCACTCCGCCGTGCCGCTACGGAATTTGCTGAAAAACTGCCCTGCGGCCGAATTTAGGCAGTATGGAAACAACTCAATTATAATATCACACTTATTCTGAAAAGCAAAGCAGAATCAACAATAAAAAATAATTCTTATTTTGCTGTATCAGTTACAAATTTATTTCCGTTTTTTCATCGGGAACAAATTCGTAAGGCGCAATCGCCCTGCCGACTACCTCGGAAATGAACTCCTCCGTCTGCTGCGGCGCCCTGCCCACATACTTTTCCGGCTTGACAATCGCGTAAAGCTCCTCAAGCGTCACACCGAAGATCGGGTCGGCAGCAATGCGGGAAAGCAGGTCGTTTTCTCCGCCCTCTTCCTTGACCACCTTGGAAGCGGCCATGGAATGCACCCGGATCCTCTCGTGAAGCTGCTGGCGGTCCGCGCCGCGCTTGACGGCATCCATCATGATGTTTTCCGTCGCCATAAACGGCAGCTCCCTTAAAAGGTGCTGCTCGATTACCTTCGGGTAAACAACCAGCCCGTCGGCGACGTTCGCGTACAGGTTCAAAATACCGTCCACGGCGAGGAACGCCTCCGGGACGCTGATGCGCTTATTCGCGGAATCGTCCAGCGTACGCTCAAACCACTGCGTCGCCTCCGTGATAGCAGGGTTGAGGCTGTCGACCATGACATATCTGGAAAGGGAAGCGATTCGCTCGCTGCGCATCGGATTGCGCTTATAGGCCATCGCCGAGGAACCGATCTGGTTTTTCTCGAATGGCTCTTCCACTTCCTTTAGGTGCTGCAAAAGGCGGATATCATTGGAGAATTTCGCCGCGCTCTGCGCGATCCCGCTCAGGGCGGAAAGCATCTGGCTGTCCAGCTTGCGCGAATACGTCTGGCCGGATACCGCAAAGCAGGAAGTGTAGCCCATCTTTTCGGCAATGAGTTCGTCCAGCTTTTTCACTTTTTCGTGGTCGCCGTCAAACAGCTCCAAAAAACTGGCCTGTGTGCCGGTTGTGCCTTTGGAGCCCAGAAGCTTTGCCTTGGAAAGCTGATACTCCACATCCTCCAAATCCATCAGCAGGTCCTGAATCCAGAGCGTGGCCCGTTTGCCGACGGTGGTAGGCTGGGCCGGCTGGAAATGGGTAAACGCCAGCGTGGGTAGGTCCTTATATTGCACGGCAAATTTGGAAAGCACGCGGATTACGCCGACCAGCTTATTCCTTACCAGCCGCAGAGCCTCCGTCATGATAATAATGTCCGTGTTGTCGCCCACATAGCAGGACGTCGCGCCAAGATGGATAATCGGCATGGCCTTAGGACACTGCTGCCCAAAGGCATAGACGTGCGACATCACGTCGTGGCGCACCACCCTCTCTCTCGCTTCGGCGACCTCATAATTGATGTCGTCCTGGAACCGGATCATTTCATCAATCTGTTCCTGCGTGATGTTCAGCCCGAGTTCTTTTTCAGCCTGCGCCAGCGCAATCCACAGCCTGCGCCATGTCCTGAATTTCTTATCCGGTGAAAACAAATATTTCATTTCGTCGTCCGCATAGCGCGACGAAAGCGGTGATTCATAAGTATTTTTCAATGATATGATCCTCCAAACAGGAATTTTACAGCCGTTTGATCGGTGTGCAGTAGTCATAATTCTTATTTGCAATCAGATAATCCGGCACGGACGCGGGATATTTTCCGGAGAAGCACGCGTCGCAGAAACCGCTGCACCCTCCCATCATTTTCGGCAGATTGTCAAGACGCAGAAAATCGATGGAATCCGCGAAGCTCATCTTCCCGATTTCCTCAATGCTGTGCTGACAGGCAATCAGATCGTCCTTGGACGGAATGTCCGTTCCGTAATAGCACGGCCATAAAAAAGGCGGAGAACTGATCCTGAGATGGACCTCCGTCGCCCCGGCGTCCTTCAGCATGGTGACGATGCGAGCGCTGGTTGTTCCGCGTACAATGGAATCGTCCAGCATAACCACCCGTTTCCCTTTTACGCAGGAGGAAAGCGCGTTCAGCTTGATCCGTACGCTGCGCACCCGCTCGGACTGGCTTGGCTTGATAAACGTCCGCCCGATATAGCTGTTCTTTACAATCCCCTTCTGATAGGGGATACCAGATTCCTCGCTGTAACCGATCGCGGCGTCAATTCCGGATTCCGGCACGCCTATTACGATATCCGCTTCGACCGGCTTTTGCCTTGCAAGCAGGCGCCCGGCTTCCTTTCTTGCCTCATAAACGCTTTTCCCGTCAATGTAGCTGTCCGTTCTCGCAAAATAAATATACTCAAAAACACAGAGCGATTTTTCCACGCTTACAGGGTCCTTGATGGAACGCAGACCGTTGCTGTCCACAACAACGATTTCCCCCGGTTCCACGTCGCGTACATACTCCGCCCCGCACGCGTCCAGCGCGCAGGTTTCGGACGCAAAGACATAGGAATTGTCAAGCCTGCCAATGCAAAGCGGCCGGAAGCCGTGCGGGTCGCGCGCGGCAATCAGCTTCTGCGGGCTCATGACCACGAGGGAATACGAGCCCTGAATTTTCGGAAGCGCGCGGTGGACGGCTTCCTCAATCGAAGGAGCGTCCACGCGCTCCCGCGCAATGATATAGGCGATGACTTCGGTATCGATCGTCGTCTGGAAAATACATCCCCTGTGTTCCAGCTCATGGCGAAGCTCATAGGCGTTCGTCAGATTCCCGTTATGGGCAATCGCGAGGGTTCCCTTGATATACCGCATGACAAGGGGCTGGGCGTTTTCGCGCACGCTGCCGCCCGCAGTGGAATAGCGGACATGGCCGACCGCCATCTGGCCGACAAGATCGTCAAGGATTTTATCGTTGAACGCTTCGGTGACAAGGCCCATGTCCTTCGAGTAGGAAATCACCCCGCGGTCGCAGACGGCAATTCCGCAGCTTTCCTGCCCCCTGTGCTGCAAAGCGAGAAGCCCGTTGTAAGCAGCGTAGGCGGGCGCCGTCCCGCCGTCGGAATAGATTCCGAAAACGCCGCATTCTTCGTGCGGTTTGGAAAGATCGTAATCCATCACAGAGCTGTTCAAATACTCACCATCCCTATACATTATAAGCCGATGCGCTTCATTACCTCGGCGTAAGCCTCTTCCACTCCGCCCAAATCTCTGCGGAAGCGGTCCTTGTCAAGTTTTTCGTGGGTGTTGACATCCCAGAAGCGGCAGGTATCCGGGGAAATTTCATCCGCAAGGATAATCCCGTCGGCGCAGCGGCCGAATTCCAGTTTGAAGTCAATCAGCTCGATGTTGACAGAGAGGAAAAACTCTTTCAGAATTTCGTTGATCTTCAGCGACATGGCGCTGATCTGATCGATTTCTTCCTTTGTGGCGAAATCGGCGGCGAGAATGTGATATTCGTTGACCATCGGGTCTCCCAGTTCATCATTCTTATAGCAGAATTCCAGCACGGTGCTCTTCATCGGGGTGCCTTCCTCCAGGCCGAGCCTTTTTGCGAGGCTGCCGGCCGCTTTATTGCGGACAATTACCTCAAGAGGGACGATTTTGACCTTCTTTACAAGTGTTTCCCGGTCACTCAATTCTTTGACAAAATGCGTTTTGATACCGTGTTTTTCCAGCAGCTGGAACAAATAATTGGACATTTTGTTGTTGACAACGCCTTTGCCGACGATTGTCCCCTTTTTCTGTCCGTTAAAGGCGGTTGCGTCGTCCTTGTAATCGACGATGCAGTAGTCCTTATCATCCGTTGCATAAACCTTTTTTGCCTTGCCCTCATAAAGAAGTTCACATTTTTTCATCATTATTTTCCTCCTATAACTCATTTATATCCATGATCTGAATACGCGGATTTTTCTTATCCATTGTTGAATGGAGCTGTCAGATAAAGTTCAGGAACTTGGAAACCTTCGTGATATCAATCACGGAAAGCTGGGTGGTTTCCACGTGCTGGGCGCAGGTCAGGAACGCATTGGCCGTATCCAGCGAAGTCAGGCAGGGAATACCGGATTCCACCGCGTTTCTGCGAATTTTATAGCCGTCCCTGTTGTGCACCACCCCGCGGGACGGAGTATTAATGACTAAATCGATTTTGCCCGAGGTAATATGGTCGAGGATATCCGGGCTGCCCGTCCCGATCTTATTGGTGCGGATGGTCGGGATATCGTGGTCGTTCAGGAAATCGGAGGTTCCCGCCGTAGCGTAAATCGTCCAACCAAGGTCGTAAAGCCCCCTGGCAATGGGCAGGGCCTCTTCCTTATCGCTGTCTTTCAGGGTGAAAATTACCCTGCCGTTTTTAATCATGTGTACGCCGGCGCCGTAAAACGACTTGATCAGCGCCTCGTCAAAGGTACGTGCAATTCCCAGCACCTCGCCGGTGGATTTCATTTCCGGACCAAGATTGACGTCGGCCCCGTAAAGCTTTTCAAAGGAGAAAACCGGCATTTTGATGGCGATCAGGTCTTTTTCCTTCTGCAGTCCGTAGTGGTAGCCCATGTCCGGCAGGGTCTTGCCAAAGAAGGTGCCGACAGCCAGCGGTACGATCGGGATCCCCGTTACCTTACTGATATAGGGCACGGTCCTGGAGGAACGCGGGTTTGCCTCGATGACATACACTTCCTGATCCTTGACGATAAACTGAATATTCAGCAGTCCCTTGACCTTCAGCGCTTTCGCGAGCCGGCGGGTATACTCCACAATCAGCTCCTGCATATCCTTCGGTACGCCGATGGCGGGATAAACGGAAATGCTGTCTCCGGAATGGATACCGGCGCGCTCAATATGCTGCATGACGCCCGGAATGACCGAGTCGATTCCGTCGCAGACGGCGTCGACCTCCACCTCGGTGCCCATGATGTATTTATCCACCAGAATCGGATGCTCCTGCGCAATCCGGTTGATGATGCCGATCTGCTCGACGATGTCTTCGTCGGCATACGCGATATGCATGCCCTGTCCGCCAAGCACATAGGAAGGCCGGACAAGCACCGGGTAGCCCAGCTCGTTTGCCGCCCGGATGGCTTCCTCACAGGTAAAGACCATACGGCCATCGGCACGCGGAATCTGGCATTCAAACAGGATTTTGTCAAAACGCTCCCTGTCCTCTGCTTCATCGATGCTGTCAAACGAGGTCCCAAGAATCGGAATGCCCATTTTTTCAATGGCCCCGGCCAGCTTGATGGCGGTCTGTCCGCCAAACTGCACGACGGCGCCGTCCGGTTTTTCCAGATCGACAATATGGCGCACATCCTCTTCGGTCAGCGGTTCAAAGTACAGCTTATCCGCAATGTCAAAGTCCGTGCTGACGGTTTCCGGATTGTTGTTGACGATGATGGTTTCATAGCCAAGGTCCCTCAGCGCCCAGACGCTGTGTACAGAACAGAAATCGAACTCGATCCCCTGCCCGATGCGGATGGGACCGGAACCGATAACAAGGATTTTCTTTCTGTCGCTCTGCGGTACGGATTCATTCTGGATGCCGTAGCTGGAGTAATAGTACGGCGTTTCCGCGTCGAACTCGGCCGCGCAGGTGTCGACCATCTTATAGATGGGATGGATGTCCCACTCGTCTTCCATTGCCCGGATTTCTTCTACGGTCTTGCCGCTTAACTGTGACAGGGTTTTGTCCAGGAACCCAAAGTCCTTTGCTTTCAGAAGCAGGGCCTTATCAATCGGCCGCGTGGCAAAAGCTTTTTCGACCTCGATGATCGAGAGCAGCTTGTCCAGGAACCAGAGGTCGATTTTCGTAATATCGTGAATCTTTTCCGGGGTCACGCCGCGCCTCAACGCTTCGGAAACCACCCAGAGCCGCCGGTCGTCGACGACATAAAGCCGCTGCTCCAGCTCGCTGTTCGTAAGGCTGTGGACATTGGGGTCGAGCAGGCTGAAAACATTCTGCTCCAGCGAGCGGATGGATTTCATCAAAGCCGCTTCAAAGGTCGGGGCAATCCCCATGACTTCGCCGGTCGCTTTCATCTGGGTGCCCAGGCTGCGTTTGGCGTAAACAAATTTATCAAACGGCCATCTCGGAATTTTCACCACGCAGTAGTCCAGCGTCGGCTCAAAGCACGCAAAGGTCTTTTTCGTAATGGCGTTCTGAATTTCATCCAGCGTATAGCCCAGCGCAATTTTGGAAGCCACCTTCGCGATCGGGTAGCCCGTCGCCTTGGAGGCAAGCGCGGAAGAACGGCTCACGCGGGGATTTACTTCGATCACGCAATACTCAAAGCTCTTCGGATTCAGAGCGAACTGAACGTTGCAGCCGCCTTCCACCTTCAGCTCCCGGATAATGGCAAGCGCGGCGGAACGGAGCATCTGCGTTTCCTTGTCCGCAAGCGTCTGACAGGGAGCGACGACAATGGAGTCGCCGGTATGGACGCCGACGGGGTCGAAGTTTTCCATGTTGCAGACCGTGATGCAGTTGCCGTTGCGGTCGCGCATGACTTCGTACTCGATTTCTTTCCAGCCGGAAATGCACCGCTCAATCAGCACCTGGTTCACACGGCTGCGGTGCAGGCCGAGTGTTGCGATCGAGAGCAGCTGCTCTTCGTCGGCCGCGATGCCGCCGCCGCTTCCTCCCAGTGTGTACGCGGGGCGCACAACAACGGGATAACCGATTTTCCTCGCGATTTTGACGCAGTCCTCAATATTTTCCGCAACGGCGCTCTGCGCGCAGGGCTGCTGGATGCGCTCCATGGCTTCCTTGAACAGCTCCCTGTCCTCCGCCATCCGGATGGTATCGGCGTTCGTGCCGATCATTTCCACGTTGTTTTCCTTTAAGAAGCCGGACTCCTCCAGTTCCACCGCAAGGTTCAGCGCGTTCTGGCCGCCCAGGGTCGGAAGGATACTGTCCGGATTTTCTTTGAGAATTACTTTTTTGATGGTTTCAACGGTCAGAGGCTCAATATAAACCTTATCGGCGATCTGCTTGTCCGTCATGATGGTCGCCGGGTTTGAGTTGATCAGGATGACCTCTACGCCCTCTTCGCGAAGCGCGCGGCAGGCCTGTGTGCCGGCGTAGTCGAACTCCGCGGCCTGACCGATAATGATCGGGCCGGAGCCGATGATGATTACCTTTTTGATATCTGCTCTCTTCATATCTGGCCTCCTCCTATCAGCTTGAGAAATTGATCGAAAAGAAAGCCTGTGTCAAGCGGGCCCGGAGAAGCTTCCGGATGATACTGCACAGAAAACACTTTTCCATTTTTATAGTTCAATCCCTCAATACTGCCGTCATTCATGCTGATAAAGCGGACGTCGGCTATTGAAGGATTGATCGTGTCGCCATTGACCACAAATCCGTGGTTCTGGGAAGTAATATACACCCTGTTGGTACTTAAATCCTTGACCGGGTGATTAATTCCTCTATGGCCATATTTCAATTTATAAGTATCAAATCCCTGAGAAAGCGCCATCAGCTGATGTCCCAGGCAGATCGCAAAGGTTGGGACGCCGTGAGCGTACACCCTTTTCAGTTCGGAAATAGCCTTTGTGCACTCCTTCGGGTCGCCGGGGCCGTTGGAGAGCATGATGCCGTCCGGCGAAAAAGACATCATATCCTCAAACGAGGCGTCGTACGGGAAGCATTTTACGGTACAGCCGCGCCTCACAAGCGAACGGATAATGTTGCTCTTCACCCCATAATCCGCCAGAGCGATCTTAACAGGCCCGTCGCCGTACACCTTCTGTTCCCCGCCGCTGACAAGAGGGACGCAGGATTCCAGCACAAAGGCGTCGATCTGTTTTTTCATTGCCGAGGGATCAATCTGATCTCCGTAAGCAATCATGCCGCGCATGGTGCCGCTTTCACGCAGCACCTTCGTGATGGTGCGCGTATCCACCCCCTGAATGCCGGGAACGTGGTTCTGCTTCAAAAAGGTGTTCAAATCCACGTCACAGCGGAAATTACTGGCCGCGCCGGAAACGGACCGTACAATAAAAGCCCGCAGCCACGGCTTTGTAGATTCCGTATCATCATAGCAGATGCCGTAATTTCCAATGAGAGGATAAGTCATGACAACACCCTGCCCCGCATAGGACGGGTCGGTCAGCAGCTCCGTGTAGCCGCACATGGCGCTGTTGAACACGACCTCGCAGAGGATGTCATGTTCATCGCCAAAACCTGCTCCCTCAAAGGTCATTCCATTTTCAAGCATCAGCAATGCTTTCATTTAATCACCAACCATTCTTATTATTAACATCAATCGCGATTGTTCAGACAGCAAATCGGCTCGTTACGCTTTGAAGGAACGGATGATTCTCTCCACCGCTTTTTCCGTATTTTCCTTCGTGTTAAAGGAAGTCAGGCGGAAATAGCCTTCGCCGCCCACTCCGAAGCCGGAACCCGGAGTACCGACCACGCCGGTTTTTTCAAGCAGCAGATCGAAAAATTCCCAGGAAGTAAGTCCGTCGGGCGTTTTCAGCCAGACATAGGGCGAGTTCACGCCGCCGTAGACTTCAAATCCCGCCTTTTGCAGGCCGTCCACAATGATCCTGGCATTCTTGAGATAGTAAGCGATATTTTCCCTGACCTCGCGCCGGCCTTTCTCGGAGAAAACCGCCTCTGCACCGCGCTGGACGACATAGGAAACACCGTTCATCTTTGTAGACTGGCGCCGGTCCCACAGCTTGTTCAGAGAGACTCCGCCAAACACCAGTTCCTTTGGAAGGATGGTGTACGCACAACGCGTTCCGGTAAAGCCGGCGGTCTTTGAGAAGCTTCTGAACTCGATCGCGCATTTTTTCGCGCCCTCTATTTCATAAATGCTGTGCGGCATGTCCTCTTCCGTGATAAATGCTTCGTACGCGGCGTCGTAGAGGATAACGGATTGATTCGCAAGCGCGTAATCCACCCACTTTTTCAGCTCCCCGCGGGTGATTCCCACACCGGAAGGATTGTTGGGGAAACAAAGATAGATCATATCGACGCGTTCTTTGGGCAGCTCGGGCAGAAAGCCGTTTTCTTTCCGACAGGGCATGTAAACGATCCTGCTCCATCCCCTGCCCACGCTGTACTCCCCTGCTCTTCCGGCCATCACATTGGTGTCTACGTAAACCGGGTAAACCGGGTCGCACACCGCAACCACGTTATCCACGCCGAAGATATCGCCGATGCTGCCGGTATCGCTTTTCGCGCCGTCGCTGACAAAAATCTCATCGATGTCAATCTGTACCCCGCGCTTTATAAAATCGTTTTCCGCGATCGCGGTACGAAGAAATTCATAACCGGCTTCCGGGCCGTAGCCGCGGAAGGTTTCCGCTTGGCCCATCTCCTCCGCGGCAGCCTGCATGGCCTTTACCACCGCTTTCGGCAGCGGGCGGGTAACATCCCCGATTCCCAGGCGGATAATCTCCGTTTCCGGGTGCTGTCTGGAAAATTCGTTTACCTTTTTCGCAATATCCACAAAGAGGTAGCTTGCGGGCAGTTTTATAAAGTTTTCGTTCACTTTTAACAAAATACTACATTCCCTTCCTCCATGATTTCCGGCAGACAGAAGCTAAATCTCTATCGTCCCGTCAAAGACGAATTCCGCCGGACCGCGCATCAATACCTTATCCGTCTTTTCTTCCCATTTGATATGCAAATCACCGCCCTTGAGATGGACGGTTATACTGCGGCCTGTCTTCCGGTTCGCCGCACAGGCGACCGCCACGGCGCACGCCCCGGTTCCGCACGCCCAGGTTTCCCCGGAGCCGCGTTCCCACACACGCATGTTCACTTCTTCCGGACTCAGCACCTGGACAAACTCAATGTTTGCCCTGTGCGGAAAAATTTTGTCGCACTCCAGCATCGGACCGATTTTTTCAATCTCCGCCTTGGTTACATCGTCGACAAACAGCACGCAGTGCGGATTTCCCATGGAAACGCAGGTCACCCTGTATTCCGTTTCACCGAACACAACAGGCTCGTCGATCATCCGGTCCTTGGGGTACGTCACCGGAATATTTCCGGCCTGAAAATCCGGTCCGTCCATGTCCACGGTAACGGAAACGACTTTCCCGTTCTCGACATCCAGGTAAAGCGTTTTTACGCCGCTCATGGTGTCGACCTTCAGAACGTCCTTTTTTACAATTCCGCGTTCATACACGTATTTGCCCACACAGCGGATCCCGTTGCCGCACATCATTGCCTGCGACCCGTCCGCGTTATAAATATCCATACGGCAGTCGGCTTTGTCGGACGGTTCAATTAAGATAATCCCATCCGAACCGACGCCGAAATGTCTGTCACTGAGCTTTATGGAAAGCCCGGATGGATTTTGGACTTTTTCCTCAAAACAGTTAATATAGATATAGTCGTTGCCGATGCCCTGCATCTTTGTGAATTTCAACAAAATCCACCTCCCTATAAATTCAGAATAATCATTGCGGTTTCTATCATTTTTTTGCCGGAATCCATACTTTTCTTTTGAATAAACCGGTGTGCCTGCGGTTCGGTAAAATTATTGCGTTCCATCAGAATATTTTTCGCCTGTTCAATCACCTGTTTTTCATCAAAGTTCCCGCTGGCGATCTTCTTTTTAATGGTAAGGCTGCTGTAATCGGAAATATTCAGCAGCATATTCACGGAAGAAATCAGGTCCATCCGGTTGATCGGCATGATTAAGCTGGCGCAGGAAAGCGATTCGGAAATATCCATCTGCTGGGACTTTACGATAAACAGAAAATCGTAATTGGAACCGACCGTTCTCGGAAGGTTCAGCGCCGGCATATCCATCAGCTTTACGCTGCAGACCACCACGCCTCCATGATAATGTCTGTTCGCAAAATCGATTACCTGCGAGCCGGTTGTACACACACCACTGACATTCAAACCGCCGGTACGGAGTACGGCCGCTATTTTTTTAGCGTAATCCGCGTTTGAATTCGCTACAAGAATACTGCTCATCTTTAACAACTCCGTAGAAAGGAATGTGGTGTTTACTGCAGCCCAATCAGAATTTATTCAGATACTGATCCAGTTCCCACTCCGTAACCGTAGTGGAAAAGTCGTACCACTCTCTTTCCTTCGCCTCGGTGTATTTGTTAAACACATGGTCGCCCAGGACTTTTTCGATAAAAGGGTCCGCCTTCATTTCCGAAACGGCAATGCTGAGGTCGGTCGGCAGCGCCTCTATTCCCGCAGCCGCTCTTTCCCCGATATCAAAATCATAAATGTTCGCGACAACCGCATCCGGCGGTGTCAGGTCGTTTTTGATTCCGTCCAGCCCCGCCGCGAGCAGCACCGCAAACTCGAGGTAAGGGTTGCAGGCGGGATCGGGATTGCGCAGCTCCACCCGCGTGCTTTGCCCCCTGGAGGCGGGCACACGGATCAGCGCGCTGCGGTTACTTAAGGTCCAGGCGATATTGCAGGGCGCTTCAAAGCCCGGAACCAGTCTCTTGTAGGAATTGACCAGCGGATTGGTAATGGCGCACATCCCCTTGATATGCTTTAAGATACCCGCAATAAAATTATATGCAATATGGCTCAGCCCGGTTTCGCTGTCCGGATCGTAAAAGGCATTCTTTCCGTCTTTAAACAAAGACATGTTGGTATGCATTCCGGAGCCGCAGCGCCCGTAAACCGGTTTGGGCATAAAGGTGGCGCAAAGCCCGTGAGAATCCGCACAGGACTTCACGACCATCTTAAAGGTCAGAATATTATCCGCCGCAGAAAGCGCTTCGCTGTATTTAAAATCGATCTCGTGCTGCGCAAAGGCGACTTCATGGTGCGACGCTTCGATTTCAAACCCCATCTCTTCAAGATTCAGGCAGATATCGCGGCGCGCGCTTTCGCCCAAGTCGGACGGCCCAAGATCAAAATAGCCGGCAGTATCGTGTGTGACGGTCGTGGGATGCCCGAATTCGTCCGTGTTGAACAGGAAAAATTCGCATTCGGGGCCCACGTTGAACGTGTATCCCATCTCCGCAGCTTCCTTCAGCGTCCTTTTCAGGACATAGCGGGGGTCGCCCTCAAACGGTTCTCCGTTCGGCTTATAGATATCGCAGATCAGCCGGGCGACACGGCCGTGCTGCGTGTGCCATGGAAGGATGGTAAAGGAATCCAGGTCCGGTCTGAGGTACATGTCGGACTCTTCAATCCTGACGAACCCTTCAATGGACGAGCCGTCGAACATGCACTGATTGTCAAGCGCCTTTTCAATCTGGCTGGTCGTAATGGCCACATTTTTCAAGGTACCCAGAATATCCGTAAACTGCATGCGGATAAACCGCACATTGTTTTCATCAATCATCCTGATGATGTCGTCTTTTGTATATTTACTCAAATCGATACCTCCCTGAAAATAAAAATAACAAGGGTGCTCCTTTACAGAACCTCCTTGTCTACATAATTTCAATAATAAGTATATTCTATTATATTCTGTAAGCAGTGTCAATCTTTTTCGAATTGAAAGGGACATTTCATTTTAATGCACAAATTTTCAATCGTTCCCCTTTATTTTCCGTCTTTTTGCAGAATTGATACGCTTGTCCTGCAAAATCAAGGATTTTTTTATAAATTTTAATTGTAAATGATTGTATCCGGGCTTTTGCTGTGCTAAACTGTTGAATTGAGAAGTATTATTAAGTCGAATAATACCGTTCTCAATTTTATATAGGAGGATATACCCATGTCTTATGTTAAAGAGCAACTCGCAAACGTAATCCAGCAAAATCCCAGCCAGCCCGAATTCATTCAGGCGGTAACCGAAGTTTTAACGTCCCTGACTCCGGTTATTGAGCAAAATTCCCAGTATCAGAAAGCCGGTATTCTGGAAAGGCTGACCGAGCCGGACAGACAAGTGAAGTTCCGCGTAGCCTGGGTGGACGACGCAGGCAACGTACGGGTAAACCGCGGCTACCGCGTTCAGTTTAACAATGCAATCGGACCGTATAAGGGCGGCCTTCGCTTTCATCCGTCCGTAAACATCGGTATCCTGAAATTTCTTGGATTTGAACAGATTTTCAAGAATTCTCTGACCGGCCTGCCGATCGGCGGAGGCAAAGGCGGTTCCGACTTTGACCCAAAAGGCAAATCCGACCGCGAAGTCATGGCCTTCTGCCAGAGCTTTATGACGGAGCTCTGCCGCCACATCGGACCGGACACAGACGTTCCCGCCGGCGATATCGGCGTAGGCGGCCGCGAAATCGGCTACCTGTTCGGCCAGTACAAGCGCCTCAGAAACGAATACTCCGGGATTCTGACAGGCAAGGGGCTGACCTTCGGCGGCTCCCTTGTCCGCACGGAAGCGACCGGTTTCGGCCTGCTTTACTTCACCGACGCAATGCTCCGTAAAAACGGCAAATCCATCGAAGGAAAAATCATCGATATTTCCGGTTCCGGCAATGTCGCCATTTATGCCTGCCAGAAGGCGCAGGAGCTCGGCGGAAAGGTCGTGACCATGAGCGATTCCACCGGCTGGATCTACGACGCCGAGGGAATCGATCTTAAGGCGATCAAGGAAATTAAGGAAATCAAGCGCGGACGCCTGTCCGAGTATCGGGCATATCGCCCGAATTCCGTATACCATGAAGGCAAAGGCGTTTGGAGTACTCCATGCGACATTGCGCTTCCCTGCGCCACCCAGAACGAACTGCTTCTCGACGACGCGAAAGAACTCGTGAAAAACGGCGTATTCGCCGTGGCGGAAGGCGCCAATATGCCGACCAGCATTGAAGCTACGGAATACTTCCAGGCAAACGGCGTTCTGTTTGCTCCCGGCAAGGCGTCCAACGCCGGCGGCGTCGCAACCTCCGCACTGGAAATGAGCCAGAACAGCATGCGTCTTTCCTGGAGCTTTGAGGAAGTCGATGTAAAACTGAAGAGCATTATGGAAAACATTTTCGCGAACGCCTCCGACGCCGCGGAAAGATACGGCTGCCCGAAGAATTATGTAACGGGCGCCAACATTGCGGGCTTCGTCAAGGTAGCGGATGCCATGCTTGCGCAGGGCACCATTTAATAGCAGGATTTAGAACATATTAATATAAAAAACCGCCGTCCGGAAAATGGTGTGCACCCCGTCAAGAGGACAATGAAAAAATAAAAAGATTTTTAGGACTGCTGTCCGCCGGAACCGGCGGGCAGCAATTTTTACGCAGCTTTTGCGTACTGTGCATGGAACTCCATGGGTGTCATAACAGACAATCGGCGCTGCAGTCGCCGGTAGTTGTAAAAGTAAATATACTCTGAAATGGCTTGCGTGATCTGTTTCCGGTCGGTGAATTTGCGTCCATAGTACATTTCCCGTTTGAGGATACCCCAAAAGCCTTCCATCGGCCCATTGTCAATACAGTGCGCCACTCTGGACATGCTTTGCTTCATCTTGGCGGCATGCAATTTCGAGTGAAAAGAACGGCTGGTATACTGGTACCCCCGGTCACTGTGAAATAGCGGGTGTGCGTCCGGATTAGCGGCCACGGCAGCATCCAGCGTATTGAATACCAACCTGTTGTCATTATGATCGCCTACGGCATAGGCAACGATGCGCCGGTCGTACAAGTCCAGAATAGCGCTCAGATAAACCTTGCGGATTTCCGGGCCGATGAAATACTTGAATTCCGTTACATCGGTCAACCATTTTCGGTTCGGAGCGTCCGCATAAAATTTGCGGTTCAAATAGTTTTTGGCAATGTATTCCGGCGATGCCGCACTTTTTGTGCACCCGTGCCGACGGTATTTGACGCTGGACTGAATATGAAGTGCACGGTCGATGCGGAGTACTCGCTTGTCGTTGACATGAATGCCATGATGCCTGTCCAACTCATCCCGTATTCTGCGGTATCCCATATCCGTATGCAGGCTATGGATTTTCTCGACCTCGCCTGCGATGAGTTCGTTTTCCAACTCGCGGCTGCTTTTCGGGTGCTTCAGCCATCTGTAATACGCCGAGCGCGTGATGTGCAGAAAGCCGCAGAGTTTCCAAACAGGGAATACCCGTTCCGCAGACAGCGTGCTTACCGCGCCGTAAGCCGCCGGATGCCTGATGAAGCTCAACGTCGCCTCCTCTCCAATTCCTTCACTTTTTTTAACAGAGCGTTCTCCATTTCCAGATCATAGTTTTTCCGTTCAAGCTGAGCAACCTTGTCTCTGAGTTCTTCTTCCGGCGTCCGGCTCGGAAGCGTCCCGGCCCGGTGTCCCCGCCGGTCCTCCAGCCCCGCCCTGCCCATATTTCGGTATTTCCTCGTCCAGGTGTAAACCTGCTGGTAAGAAACTCGATACTTAAGCGCTGTACCGCCGTAATCATTCCCGTTGACGATACACGCTTTTACGATCTCCATCCGTTCTTTCGCGGTTGTATCCCGGCCCTTCGTCATGCGACTCCCTCCCGTATGTATCCTGAAGTCTTCATGACAATTATATACCCTCAGCCAATCCCTGAGCTGCCGGGTATCACGGATTCCGTACTTTTCGCAGATTTCCTGAAGAGAACCTTTCCCAGCAAGATAATCCAAAACTGCCGATAGTTTCGTTTCCTTGCCGTATGCCCGGTCGTGTCCGTGGGTCAGAAACCCCGCAGGCCCTTCCGTCTTGTACCGACTGACCCAACGCGCAATCGTCTTGCAATCTACTCCCGCCTGTTTTCCTGCTTCGCTGTATCCAATTTTGCCTGACAAATACAATTCTACAATACGGATCTTTTCTTCGGCTGTTGTCTTCTTCCTATTCGGCATAATTTTACCCCCAGACTGAAGAACAGTGCTTTTTTATTTCACTGTCCTATCTGGGGGTAGCATATCAAAATTTCCGGACGGCGGTTTTTATGTGCTCATACCGTGCGGCCTGCACCGTTCAAAAGCGATTATTTGTGGTATTTGCCGTGATGGATGATTTGAAAGGCGCGGTATATCTGCTCGCAGAGCATCACACGGGCCAACTGATGAGGAAAAGTCATCGGCGACATGGAAAGACGGAAACCGGCCCTTTGTTTTACTGCCTCGCAGAGCCCAAACGAGCTTCCGATGACGAAACTGACCGTGCTGGTTCCGTTCACGGCCAGCGTGTTGATTTGATCGGAAAGCTGCCCGGAGGAAAGCTCTCTTCCTTCAATGCAAAGCGCAAACAAGGCGGAACTTCCCGCGGCGGAAAGAATGGAGTCCCCCTCTGTTTTCAGGGCGGCCCTGATCTGAGCGTCCGACGGATTGTCCGGCAGCCTGCACTCAGGCAGCTCGATGATGGAAAAGCCGCAGAATGGACGCAGCCTTTTTTCGTACTCCGCGCAGGCGTCCCTCCAATAGGCTTCCTTCAGTTTTCCGACACAGATAAGACGAACCGTAAGCATAATTCCACCTAAAAAATAATTCCCTTTCCCGTATTGTTTTCTCTCGGCGCAACGGAAAGCTGGAAATCGACGCCCTCCTTCAGCCCGGCCACGGAAAGAGAACAAAGGGCCGTTTGAAACGCAAGCTCCGGCGTGTTGTTTTCAGCGCTCAGGTGCGCCAGAATAAACCGCGTTGTTCCCTTTTGCGCCAGATTCGTAAGTTCATCCGCGCAGGCCTGATTAGAAAGGTGGCCCGTGTCGGACAAAATTCTCCGTTTCAGCGGGTACG
Organism: Caproiciproducens sp. CPB-2; assembly: GCF_036287215.1. NCBI lineage: Bacteria > Bacillati > Bacillota > Clostridia > Eubacteriales > Acutalibacteraceae > Caproiciproducens > Caproiciproducens sp. CPB-2. The sequence continues at coordinate 1,651,495 of NZ_CP142860.1, read as the reverse complement.
GATATGGCCCGTTTTTCAGCATTCCAACGTCATGGTTTGATTCCAGCACCACCAGATCCGCGCCGGTCAGCTGATCGCGCACCGTGTCGGACAAAAAGCCGAGGTCGGTGGAAAAGCCGACGCTTCGACCGTCGTGGGTCTGCACACGGTATCCGACGCTTTCCGCACAGTCGTGGGAGGTACGGAAGGGCCTGATAAACATACCGGCACATTCCATTCCCTTTTCACCGATCACATCCGCCCGGAAAGTTCCGTTGGCGCACCCCATCTTTTCCAACGCATTTAAAGTGCCGGAAGAAGTGTAGACCGGAATGTGCTTCCGGGAAGCCAACACGCGCAGGCCCCGGATATGGTCGATATGTTCATGCGTGACAAAGATCGCTTTCACCGACTCGATTCCTATCCCGCAGGTTTCCAGCATATTGTTGAGCTGCTTTGCCGTTCTTCCCGCGTCGATCAGAATCCCCGCGCAGGAAGAGCCTATGTAATAACTGTTTCCGCTGCTTCCGCTGAAAAGCGGACATATTCTCGCCATAACGCTCCCCCAAATAAAGAAAAGGGAAAGACCGATGTCAATCCCTTTCAAATCGTTCAAAAATATTCAGATTGCCTGCGCCACTGCCGGCTCAGGAACATGAACCCGCTGAATATCCGCTCCTAAATTCAAAAGCTTCTGCTCTACATTTTCATATCCGCGCTCAATATGATTGATGTCCTCAATCTGAGTGGTGCCCGACGCCGCAAGCGCCGCAATCATCATCGCCGCACCGGCACGCAAGTCGGTTGCCTTTACAGGTGCCGCATTCAGGTGATCAACGCCTTCCACAACAGCAAGCTTGCCGTCAACGGAAATCTGCGCGCCCATTCTTCTGAGCTCTTCCACATAGCGGAAGCGATTGTCCCAGACACTCTCATTAATGATACTCGTCCCATTTGCCATAGAAAGAAGCACCGCGATCTGCGGCTGCATATCCGTCGGGAAACCCGGATGGGGCATTGTCTTGATATTGCATTTGTTCAGTTTTCCCGTCCGGCTGACGCGGACTGCGTCGTCGAATTCCTCCACCTGAACGCCCATTTCCTCCAGCTTTGCGGAAATGGATTCCAAGTGCTTGGGAATTACGTTTTTAACAAGGACATCCCCGCAGGTCGCCGCGGCGGCGACCATATAGGTACCCGCTTCAATCTGGTCTGGAATAATGGAATAGGTGGTTCCGGCCAGGTGGGTCACACCGTATATTTTGATCACGTCGGTGCCGGCGCCCCTGATATCCGCTCCCATGGAATTCAAAAAGTTGGCGAGGTCGACAATATGGGGTTCCTTTGCAGCATTTTCAATGACTGTCATTCCTTTTGCCTTTACAGCAGCCAACATAATATTTACGGTTGCGCCGACAGACACAACGTCAAGATAAATATTGGCTCCTGTTAAAGCCTGCGTATAGACGTCCACCATGCCGCCTTCCAGCTTATAGGCCGCGCCCAGGGCCGCAAAGCCCTTCAGGTGCTGATCAATCGGGCGGACCCCGAAGTCGCATCCGCCCGGCATGGTAACCACCGCGTGGTTAAAGCGGCCAAGCAAAGCGCCTAAAAGGTAATAAGACCCACGTATATGGCGCGCCAGTTCGTAGGACGCCACGTGGGTATGAATCGGTCTTGGATCAATTTCAATCGTCGATTTGTCGATATTGCGAATTTTAGCTCCCATATCATACAGGATCCTTGTAATGGAAGCAACGTCTGTAATATTCGGAATATTTTCAATACAGCACACATCATCTGCCAAAATCGCTGCCGGTATAATTGCAATCGCGGCATTCTTTGCACCGCTGATGCTGACTTCACCGGTCAGACGATTGCCACCTTTAATAACGTACTTGTCCAATGCGGCACGCTCCAATCTAAAGTTAAACAATACTATTATTACATTTTTACGCAAAATATTAAGCGTTTTCAATGAATATATTGTTGTAAATATTTTGAAAGTAATCAAGTAAAATATACGAAAAAAGCAGGAAAAAATAGCCAATTATTGATTTCGTTGCACTGTTAATGATCATAATACACAATGATGGAAAAGTCAATAACCAACAAAACAAATAGTCTGTTTTTGTAAATATTACTAAAAAGCGTTCTTTCCCCCGTTCTGGGAAACAGAACGCTTTCCGTATTTTGCCCAAACGTCACCTGCTGACATAACTCAGCGGATTCACCTTAGTGCCGTTTTTAATCACTTCAAAATGACAGTGCGGACCGGTGGAGTTTCCGGTGCTTCCGACAAGGGCGATTGCCTGCCCTTTGGAGACCCTTTGGCCCGCCGAAACCAGAATTTTGCTTGCATGGCCGTAAAGCGTCTGCAGCCCTCCGCCGTGGCTGATTTTTACACAATAGCCGTAGCCGCTGCTCCACCCCGCCGATACAACGGTGCCGCCGTCGGCCGCAACAATCGTTTTCCCGTAAGCGCTGCCGCCGGATATATCGATACCGGTATGGAAACTGCCCCAGCGCCATGTGAAATAAGTGGTAATGGTGTGAAGGGACGGAACCGGCCACATCAGGCTTCCGCTGCTGACGCCGGCGCCGCTGTATTTCGGACGCTTCTTGGTTCCCGTGATTACCACCTTATCGGTAGACGGCACCACAACGGTTCTGCTGATGACGTCGCGCTTCTGCTCAACGCCGTTTACATAATACACCTTGTCAACACATTTCTGCGTTCCGTTTACTCCCTCGGTCTTCACTTTGGAATAATCGGTATACTGGGAATCATCCTTGATCGTTACTGTTTTATACGAAAGAGGGACTTCATACGTCAAATTTTTGGTCAGCTGAACATCCAGCATAGGGACCGCAACCTGCAGGTTGATCAAATCCCCCGGCATCAGATTGTCCCCCAGCTGGTTGTTGTTGATTTTGTTCAGCTCGGAAATGGTCGTGTGGTTTACCTTGGCAATGGAAGTAACCGTGTCCCCCTCTTTTACGGTATAGGTTACCGCCGCCTGAGAAGTGCCGTTGATCAGTTTATCCATTGACTCGGTAGCCATAATGGTTGTGGTCGGAAACAGCCCGTTGATGGTCTCCACATCCTGCGCAAAGTCCACCGATGCGCTCGTGTCCCCGTCCTTTGCCTTGTTCAGAAAATTTTGCAGCATATAGCGCAGATCCGCGCTGCTTTTCACCGCGCCGAGCAGCTCGCCGTTTACATAAAGGCCGCTCGCTTCCTCAATGATTCCGTTTGACTGCTGGATAATCTTGTCGCAGACCGAATTAACCTCCAGAAAGCTGTTTGCATCCACTACTTCGAGTCGGAACGTGGGGGTGACATTGATATTGATATCACTGTCGGCCGTGTCGTGAACCATGCGCTGGCTCACCATTTCGCTCGCCTGTTCAAAGGTTTTTTCATCCTGAATGGTAGCGACTTCCTTCCCGTCATAAGCAAGAACCAAGCCGTAATTCAGTCCGTTCCAGAAATGCACGGTAGCCCCCAAAAGAAAAATTGCTCCTATGGGAACAACCATATTCAAAATCGAAAACACAAAACCCCTGTGACGGACAAAGCTTTTTCCCGTGACGGTAAGATACTCTTTAAAAACACGTCCGTAGCCCAGTTTTCTCGCCTGCGCGATCCTGTCGCGGGCAATGGAAAATCCTTCCCGGATGGACTGAAACTCTTCTTTCAGGCGGGCAATCCGTTTGCCGACTGTGGCGGCGTAGATCGATTTGCATAAATTCGTAAACGGTCTAAAAAACCGGGAAAGCCTGCGTCCGACTCTTTTCAGGATTCTGACCGTCTGGATACCTACAATATATAAATCATCCGCTGTTTGATTCAACATCTTATAACCGGAATCTCTGCATACGCTTTTTGTTTTCTTTAGCCTCGAGAGCTGCATGAAACAAAATCCTTTCGGGTTAATAAATTGTTACAAGTTTGTAATACGTTTTTAATCATATAACAAATTTGCCTATTTTGCAACCCGTTGGAATCAAATTAACAAATATGCAACAATTTGGCAATTAAAATTCAGCTTAAATAACGGAGCTTCTCCTCAGTCCACCCCATAATCACCGGAAGGAACGCTTTTGCCTCTTTCTTCGCGCCGTCAAGATCGTGTTCCAGATAATTTCCGCACTCCGCCGCCGCGGCCCCAGGGATAGCCCCTTCAAAATCAGCGATAAAGGCAAAGGCCTCGATGATCAGTTGAACAGCGTCCGCGTGGCTCAGGTTTCTGGTCAAAAAATAGAAACCGGTCCGGCAGCCCATTGGGCCAAAATAAATAATATGGTCCTTATGACTGCTGTTGCGTACAAAGGTCGCGAACAGATGCTCGATGGTGTGCATGGCGGCATTCGGGAGAAACGGCGGAATATTCGGCCTTCTCATCCTGATATCATAGGTTACGATATCGCCGTCGATACGGGAAGTGTAAATACCGGGCATCAGCTTGGTATGGTCGACACAAAAACTTGCGATTCTTTCCATTATAAATCTCCTTCATATAAAGAAAATGTTGTCCGTCAATTTTTCAAAATCATCCGTTTCCAGAAAACCGCCGATCAGGTGGAGACTATCCTCAACGGACTGCTCATAAAGCTCCGGAAAACTTTCCGTACGGACGGTCCCACTGTCCGCAGGCCAGCTCCATTCATTGTGCAGGATATTGGCGTAATCACACCCGTCGCCTTCGCTGAGCCCGCGGAAATGGCAGGAAACGGTCCGCTTCCCCTTTCTTTCCCTCCGCTCTATCCATGCCTGCTTCAGAGTGGTGCGGTCGTTTAAAAGGCCGAACACCGTGCGGCAGTCGTTGGTCGCCTGATACAGCGGGACGCCAGCGTCCTCAACCCCGAATAACCCGTGAAGCAAAAAAGCGTACAAATCCGCAATGTGGAGCTGGACATTATCATTCTTCGGGACCGTCTGTTTCAGGTCAAACTCCGTCGGCAGCGCCGCCCTTTCATACCGGAGCAGAATCACGTCGAGCGCGGATTCTATCTGGTTGTGCAGGATTTCTTCATCCTGCATCGGCTCCTGCTCAAGAAGCGCCTTCGCCCCGGACTGAATAAAAGGATGGCAAATCCGGTCCAAGGAGTAATGGCAAAGGAAGCCGTCGATATACGATAAAACCAGTGCCTTATTCGGCTGCCGCAGATAATATTCCCGCATCAGCGCCAGCGTTTTTGAAGGATTCTCCAGATGGAGCTTTCCGGCGTAGTCTTTCAGGCTCTCTCCCCTCTGCCACGGCAGATAGCGGTGGCAGTACAAAAAGTCCGGCCCCTGTGCTCCCCAAAGAAACGCGGCCAGATTCCGTTCACCGTTCGCCTGTGTCTGTTGCAACTGTTCCAGAACTCTTTGCGCATGGAGATAATGCGTGATCGCAGCCGGCATCTTCCAAGAACCACCTTCACAAAAATAAGAGCGCGGTATGTACCGCGCTCTTATTTTATCATATTCGTATTGTTTTTTAAAGAACTTTAGATAAAAAATCCTGCAGGCGCGGATTCTGCGGATGGTCGAAGAACTGATCCGGGGCGTCTTCTTCCAGAACCTGGCCGTCGTCCATAAAAAGTACGCGGGTGGCAACCTCACGGGCAAAGCCCATTTCATGTGTCACCACCACCATGGTCATCCCCTCGGCGGCAAGTTCCTTCATTACCTGTAAGACTTCTCCGACCATTTCGGGGTCGAGCGCGCTGGTGGGTTCATCAAAAAGCATGACGTCCGGGTTCATGGCAAGCGAACGCACAATCGCAATCCGCTGCTTTTGTCCGCCGGACAGCTGAAGCGGGTATGCTTCCGCCTTGTCCGCCAGCCCTATCCGCTCAAGCAGCTGTTTCGCCTGCTGCTCCGCCTGCTCCTGTGTTTTCAGCTTTAGCGTGATCGGCGCAAGCGTAATGTTCTGGAGCACCGTCAAATGCGGAAATAAATTGAAGTGCTGGAACACCATCCCCATCTTCTGACGGAGCTGGTTGATATCGCACTCCGGCACATTGATCTGAACGCCCTCAAACCAGACCTCGCCGTCGGTCGGCTGCTCAAGCAGATTCAGGCAGCGCAGGAACGTGCTTTTCCCGGAACCGGAAGGGCCGACAATTACAACCTTCTCGCCTTTTTCAATATTTTGGTCAATGCCCTTCAGAACATCCAGATCGCCGTTCAGGGTCTGGAACGTCTTATGCAGATTCTTAACGGTTATCACTTCTGTGCAGCCTCCTTTCAAGCTTGCCGAGCAGGGCGGTCAAGCCCATGACGATCAGCAGATAAATGCCCGCAACAGCCAGAAGGGAGGTGTACGGATCATAGGTGATGCTTCTGATGATATCGCCGCCCTTGGTCAGGTCCTGTATCGCGATGTAGCCCGCGACGGAGGTTTCCTTTAAGAGAGCGATAAATTCATTGCCGATTGCCGGCAGGACGTTTTTCAGAGCCTGAGGAAATACGATCTTCACCATGGTATCGCGCTGGTTCAGTCCGAGGGAACGCCCGGCCTCGACCTGCCCTTTGTCCACGGACTGGATCCCGCTCCGGATGACTTCCGCAACGTAAGCGCCGGAATTGATGCCGAACGCAAAGATCGCCGCGACAACCCGGTCCAGATTCACGGGCGGCTGAAAGACGATGTACCACATAATCATCAGCTGGACAACGACCGGCGTACCGCGTATCACCGTCAGGTATACACTGCACACTGCATTGAGAAATTTCAGCTTTGACTTGTCATTATTGTGCGTCACCTTGACAAGAGCGACGATGGTCCCCAGAATAATCCCGATGATGACCGCAAAAAAGGTAATCATAAGGGTATTTCCCAGACCGAACACTATGTTTGTATATCTGTTCTTCAGAATAAACGCATCATAGAATTTCTGCGGGAATTCCGAAAAATAAGAGAGCGGCAGGGCCGCCGTCAGTATATCCATAATTTACCCCCGTTTTTAAACTGAGAAAAGCAGGGGGAGCAGATTTTTCCGCCCGCCCTGCATTCTATTGATAAGTGGGAAAATCAGGCGCCCAGAGCCTCTTTGTACTTCTCAATAATCTTGTCAAGCTCACCGCTCGATTTTAATTCGCTCAGAACACTGTTGACGGTGTCCAGCATCGCTTTATCACCCTTCGGCACCGCGATGGCATACTGTTCGGTGGTCAGCGCCTCATCCAGCTTAACCAGTTTGTCGGAATTTTTTTCCACAAATTTCTTGGCCGGGAAATCGTCGATGACGACCGCGTCGATTTTGCCGTTGATCAGATCGGTGACGGCGTCTACGCCCTTGGCATAGCGCTCGGTGGAGCCAACCTTGATATCGTTCTTTCCGTCTTCATTGGTGCAATAGGTATCTCCGGTCGTCCCCTGCTGCACGCCGACCTTCTTGCCGTTCAGGTCCGTACGGGATTTGATCGCGCTGTCTTTTGATACGATGATCGCCTGGGAAGCGTCGAAATAGGTGTCGGAAAAATCGACATTTTTCTTTCTGTCCTCATTCGCGGTCATACCGGCGGCTACGAAGTTGGTCTTTCCGGAACCAAGCTCCGTGGTAAGAGTGTCGAAAGCAATATCGTTGATTTTCAGCTGAACGCCGAGCTTCTCGGCAATTTTATTGGAAATATCAATGTCGATGCCAACGATCTTGTCTCCGTCCTTGTACTCGAACGGCTCAAATTCCGCGTTGGTAGACATGATGACGACTCCGTCCGCCTTAACCTTATCCACGCTGGTCTGCTCGCCGGCCGAAGCGGCGGTCTGGCTGCCTGTCGCGGACGCCGTGGTTCCCGATTGGGCACAGCCCGCCGAAGAAAGCGTCATGGCGGCAACGAGTAAAAACGCCGCTATTTTAGAAAACTTTTTCATCTTGTTAACCCTCCGTAAAATGAAGTTGGATTTGTTTGTTTAGGATAGTTTGTATTATAGCGCATAAATATGCAAAAATCAAGTATTAATATAAATAAAAATTCATTTTAATGGATTTGTATGCATTTATGCCGTATTTTTACTCTGTTTTTGTGTATTCTTCCATACCGCATCCAGCAAGCAGCGAATGCATATCGCTTGGAAGCGTGCAGGAAAGGTCTGTTTCCCTTTGGGTGACCGGATGAATAAAATGAATATTCATGCAGTGGAGCGCCTGTCTTGAAAGGAACCGCAGGCCGCCGCCGTAAAAATCATCCCCCGCGAGGGGATGACCGATATGTGCCATATGCACGCGAATCTGATGGGTTCTGCCCGTCCTCAGCCGGAAGGAAACCAAGGTGTGTCCGCCGCCGCTGCTCAGCACCCTCCAATGCGTAACCGCCCTCTCCCCTTTTTCCGTGACCTCACGCTGAATGCTGTGCCCCTCTTTCAGCCCGATCGGTTCATCGATCGTTCCCTCTCCCATAAGAATTCCCTCACACACAGCAACATATTCCTTTTCAATTTTGGCGGCGAGCTGCGCCGCGCAGTAAGAATTTTTCGCCAGGACGACCAGCCCGGTTGTATCTTTATCCAACCGGTATACGGGACGGAAGGAAAGCCGCTCCCCTTTGGAAAGAGAATACGCCGCAGCCGCGTTTGCAAGGCTGTCGCAGTCGTGGCCGGGCGTTGGATACATCGGCATACCGGAAGGCTTATCGACAATCAGAAGATCGCTGTCCTCATAGACGACCGCAAGGGGGACGCTGAGCGGTTCGTGCAGCTTCGTGTCGCCCGGCATCCGGATACATACCGTATCCCCCGCGTTTAGCGTTTCCGTCACAATGGCATGCAAGCCGTTTCTCGCAATGCCCATGGGCTCGCGTTTCAACCGGATCATCAGCCGGGCGGAGATTCCGCAGTACGAACGCAGAAAGCTTTTCAGCCTGATTTCCTCGTATTCTTGTGGCACTGAAAAAGAAAGCTCGCGCATAAGTCCTCCTGAAAAGGAAAAGGCGGCGCAACCAACGCCGCCTGAAAAACTTTTCGACAATCGAAATTATTTTACTTCAACAGTCCAGCCGAATTCGTCTTTGATCTTTCCCCATTGAATTCCCGTCAGGGTATCGTAAAGGCGCTGGGAAATCGGCCCGATTTCTCCGTTGTTGATGTCCATTACATCGTCTCCCCATTTCAGATGGCCGATCGGGGAAATGACGGCGGCGGTGCCGGTACCAAACGCTTCCTTCAGCTGACCGTTTTCCGCGGCCTTTGCAAGCTCATCGATGGACAATTTGCGCTCGACGACCTTCATGCCCCATGATTTGAGCAGTTCAATGGAGGACATGCGGGTGATTCCCGGAAGAATGGAGCCCTGCAGCTCGGGGGTTACGATTTCATCTCCAATGACAAAAAATACATTCATGGTGCCGACTTCTTCAATGTATTTGCGCTCTACGCCGTCCAGCCAGAGAACCTGGGTGTAATTCTGCTTTTCCGCTTCATCCTGCGCTTTTAAGGAAGCCGCGTAGTTGCCGGCCGTTTTGGTATAGCCCATCCCGCCCTTGACGGCGCGCACATAGTTGGTTTCCACATAAATCTTCACCGGATCCAGCCCTTCCGGATAATAGGCCCCGACGGGCGAGCAAAGAATAATGAAAAGCAGATGCTGTGCCGGATGTACTCCGATATGGGGATCGATTCCGATAATAAACGGACGGATGTAAAGGGAGGTTCCTTCCGCGGACGGAATCCAGTCCTTTTCAATGGATACCAGCTTCTCGATCGCTTTCTGGCTGAACGCTTCATCGATCAGCGGAATGCAAAGCCGGTCATTGGAAGAATTGAGACGGGCCATATTCTTGTCCGGTCTGAAAAGCAGGATTCTGCCGTCAACCGCACGATAAGCTTTCATTCCCTCAAAAACAGACTGGCCGTAATGCAGGCACATCGCCGCCGGCGATAGTTCAATCGGTCCAAACGGGACAATTCTGGCGTCGTGCCAGCCCTCTCCCTCATCATAGTTCATAATGAACATATGATCTGTAAAGATCGTACCGAATCCGAGTTTACTTGAATCGGTTGGCTTGGATTGTGGATGTTCAGTCAGTTCAACTCTGATTTCCTGCATTTCAAAGGCCCTCTTTCAAATTAATTACCGATTATTATAGCATCCTTTTCGGGTAATTTCAAGCTTTAGCATCTTAAAGTGTTTTGAAATATGCCCGTCAGGAAGAAAGCATCAATGATTGCGCAGCCCTTTGGGATACCGGTTTTTCAGGCGGCCGCCGGAGCATTTTCCGAAGCCCGTGAGAACGCCGTCAACCGCAACGCCGGTAAAGCCGTGACAGCGCGGATCCGACTCCATTTCTTCCCCACGCAAAAAAGCGGCGATCTGTTCCGAATCGTGCGGCAGATCGATGACCGAATTCAGCTCCTGCGGCTTCGCGGACATGAACAGTGCGTGAGCCGGTTCCATACGGTTTTTCTTTGCTTCCCCAAGCAATACGCCCGCGCGGATCACTCCAAGCCCTTTCAAGTAAGGGAGCTCCCGCGGAAGGATCAGGAAGGATTCGCCCACCTGCTCCACCGGGGAGGACAGCTCCATTTTAAAAACCTGTCTGTATAAATCCTCCGCCATCTCCATCATGGAGGGCTTCTTCGGCAAATAAGGAGCCGGATACGCGCTGCTGCCGGAAATCCGGCGCATAACAGCTACGAAATGCCCCTCACCCCCGTCCATGGGGAAAACACGGCGCGCCTGAGGGAGAAAAGCGGGACGGCCGAACGGTACCCCGCAATCGGTCAGGGCAAAGTCTCCTCTTTCCTTCAAAAACGCGGAAACGACTTCTTCGTTCTCTTCCGGGGAAAACGTACAGGTGGAATAGACCAGCACGCCGTTTTCCTTTAAGGCATGGGCGGCGCTGCGCAGAATGGCGAGCTGACGGACGGCGCAGGCTTCCACATGTTCCTGGCTCCAGTCCTGCAGTGCCTGTTCGTCGCGCCGGAACATCCCCTCACCCGAACAGGGGGCGTCCACCAGCACCTTGTCGAAATATCCGGCAAGCCCGCTGCAGAGCGCCTCCGGATGGCAGGAAGAAACCACGGCGTTCCTGACGCCCGTCCGCTCCAGATTGGAAAGCAGCACATTTGCCCTGCTCCTGACGATTTCATTGGACCAGAGCAGCCCGCTTCCCTGTAAAAGAGCGGCGATCTGCGTCGATTTTCCGCCGGGAGCGGCGCACAGATCCAGCACCCTGTCCCCGGGCACGGGGTTCAGCGCGGTTACCGCGCTGGCCGCAGACGGCTCCTGCGAGTAAAACGCACCTGCATGGTGCATGGGCAGGGAGCCGACCTTTTGCGCATCCTGCGGGATATAATAGGAAACCGGCGAAAAAGGCGTCGGCTCCAAAGAAAACGGCAGAGAGGCCTTGAGCGTTCTTTCGCCGCATTTCAGCGTATTCAGTCGGATACCCCGGTAATACGGTTTCTGATAGTCGTTTAAAAACGCCGGATATTCCCCGCCCAGCATGGATTCCATTTTATTTTTAAAGCTCTGCGGCAGCTCAATCAAATCCGTCAACTCCTGAATTGGTCTGTATAATTCGCGTAAAGATACTAATAATACGGGTGAAGGGGGTGAAAATTTTGGATAATCAGACTTCAAAAACGAACCGCGCTTCCAACAACAGTACAAATGAGAGCACAAACCGTGCTTCCAACAGTACGAACCGTGCGTCAAACAACAGCACGAACACCAGCAACAACAATCATTACAGCAACAAAACTTCTAACAATGCAACACAGGCTACAAACAAATCTTCCGATAACTGCAAATAACGGAAAAGCGGCAAGCCAAAGATTGATTCACCAATGCGGGAACAGGCGATTCTGTATGGAAATACAAGACCGCCTGTTCTTCATTTTTCATTTTTCTTTGCATTGACGTGCGCAATCAGTTCTTTCAGCGTCTTATCTTCCGCTTTGACCTGACGGAAGCCCTCGCCGGAAATTTCTCCCGCATCGCCGATAATCATAAACGCGTCGTGGTCGTGCGAGCGGACAATGTCCTTCACCTTGACGACCTCGTAACGGCGGACAGCACACAGCAAAACCTCTCCCTCTCGTCCGCTGTACGCGCCGCGCGATTTCAGCACGGTGACCCCGCGGTCCATATCGGTCAAAATATCCTGCGCAATTTCGTCGTTTTTCACAGACATGATAAACAGCAGCTTCCCGGTCCCGGTGTCGGTGCCGTAGAGGAGCGCGTCGATCAGGCGGGTGGAAACGAAAATGGTGATCGTGGCGTAAAGCGCGCTTTCAATATTGCCGTACACAAAGGCGGAGGCGACGACAACCATCATATCCACACAGAGCATCAGCTTTCCCATGGATAGATTGCGCAGCCTTCTGCCGAGCAGACGGGCCACAAGGTCGGTGCCGCCCGTGGTTCCCCCGCGCATGAATACGAGAGAAAGCCCGATTCCCTCAATGATTCCGCCAAAAATGGCAGCCAGCATCTTTTCGCCGGTATAAGCGGGCACGATTTTTCCGACCAGGTCAATGGAAACCGATACGAATACCGTCGCCACAATCGTTTTGCCGACGAGCTTGTACCCGATTTCCATAATCGCCCAGATGAAAATAGGAATATTCAGCAGCAGGCCGGTCATACCGATCGGCCAGCTGAACAGATAGTTAATCATCGTACTGGCGCCGGTAACGCCGCCCGGCGCAATCTGGTTCGGGGCGGTAAACACATTGACGGAGACCGCGTAAATCAGGCTGCCGACAACGAAAAACAGAATATCCTTTAAAAGGCCTATTGCTTTTTCCTTCGGAGTTTCGGAAAGCATAACAGCATCTCCCAAATCAAATTAAATCGTCACACACAATCTTAAAAATCTCGCGCAGACGTTCAATGTTACCGGAAAGGTAAATATAGCCGAACAGGGCTTCAAAAGCGGTTGCGGCGTGATAGTCCTCAACCGCCGCATTTTTTGGGACATGGTTCGTGTGCGCATTGCGGCCGCGTTTGAAGACCTCCAGCTCCTCTTCCGTCAGAAGGGGAAGAAGCCTTTTGGAAGCCTTTGCCTGCGCGCCGCAGCAGACCTGTTCCACCGACTTTTTATGAAGGGATTTGACCGGGCAGTTTCCCTGACACACAAGGCGTTCGCGTACAAAAAGCTCAAAGACGCCGTCGCCCACGAAAGCGAGCGTCAGCGGGCTTAACAGTTTCGGATTACAATCTGCGGGAAATAATCGTTCCAAGCAAAGCGCTCCTCGTCATTGATAGATTGGAAAACATGAGTGGAGATTACTCCATAAAGTCAAATTCAATATCGTAGATACTGACGGTGTCGCCTTCCTGAACACCCGCCTCACGCAGCGCGTCGATGACGCCGGAATGGATGAGCACGCGCTGAAAATACTGAAGCGATTCATAATCGTCAAAATTAACCGAATTGATGACGGGCACCAACCACTCGCCCTCCACCACAAACACGCCGTCCTGGTTGGTCACCTTCACGTCATTATGTCCGATTTCTTCCACAGAAACAAGCGGAGCGGGCTCCGGCTCGAACTGCCTGACAGGCGGCAGCTTGCTGAGCATCTCTGAAATTTTATTGAGCAGCGGGTCGACCTGATAGCGGATCGCCGCCATAATCGGGAAAAACTCATAGCCCAGCTTTTCCGCATAATTTTTGAAATCCTCAATCTGCTCGTCCGTCGCGAGGTCGCATTTGTTGCCGGCAACAATCATCGGCCTTTCGGCTAAGTCGGGATTGAATTTTTTCAGCTCCGCGTTGATGGTCTGAAAATCCTGTTTCGGGTCCCGGCCTTCGCTGCCGGCGACGTCGACGATGTGTACGAGCATCCTGCAGCGTTCCACATGCCGCAGAAACTGGTGCCCCAGCCCCGCGCCTTCCCCCGCGCCCTCGATCAGCCCGGGAATATCGGCAATGACGAACGATTTGCCCTCACCCATGCGGACAACGCCGAGCACGGGGGTAATCGTCGTAAAATGATAATTGGCGATGGTGGGTTTTGCCTCGCTGACGACGGAAACAAGAGTCGATTTTCCCACATTCGGATAGCCGACCAACCCGACATCCGCCAGAAGCTTTAGCTCCATCAAAAGCTCCATGGACTCGCCCGGCATCCCCGCTTTCGCAAAGCGCGGAGTCTGGCGTGTCGCGGTCGCGAAATGGGTGTTGCCCCAGCCGCCCCGGCCGCCTTTCGCAATCGTCTGCGGCTCGTCGGCGGACAGGTCCGCGATCAGCCTGCCGGTCGCGGCGTCCTTTAACAGGGTTCCCCGTGGGACCCTGATTATCAGGTCGTCCGCTTTTTTCCCAAAGCAGCGTTTTCCCCGGCCGTCTTCGCCGTTCGGAGCAACATATTTTCTTTTATAACGGAAATCCGCCAGCGTGGAAAGGTTGTCGTCCACCTGAAAGACGATATTTCCGCCCCGGCCGCCGTCGCCGCCGTCCGGACCGCCGGACGCCACATATTTTTCACGGTGAAACGAAACCTTGCCGTTGCCGCCGTTTCCCGCTTTGATCGTAATTTTTGCACTGTCAATAAACATGAGCCTTACCGCCATTTCTGTGAAATATTGCCTTCGATTAGTATATCATGTTTTGTTCGGAAAAGCCAAAAAATCCCGGGCGAAAACGGCCCGGGATTTTCATTCACCTGAAAAGGCTTATTGCTCCACCGCGTAAACGCTGACCTTTTTGCGGTCACGGCCAAGACGCTCAAACTTTACATGACCGTCAACCAGGGCAAAGAGGGAATCGTCGGAGCCGATGCCGACGTTCTCACCCGGATGAATATGGGTTCCGCGCTGTTTGACAAGGATGTTTCCGGCAAGTACAAACTGGCCGTCCGCACGCTTCACACCAAGACGTTTGGATTCTGAATCACGGCCGTTCTTGGTGGAACCCATTCCTTTTTTATGCGCAAATAACTGAATATTTATCTTTAGCATTTCCTTACACCTCCGTATAGCTTACATGAATATTTTGAGGATACTGTTCTTCAAGCTCCAGCATATGGAGTTTGAAACCCGCGAGAATGTCGCGGCAGTCTTTCGCCTCATTTGATGAAATTCTGACGAGCATATAACCGTCTTCAACAGTAACCTGGGCATTTGCTCTGACAACTTCCGTAATGGTGTTGGCTGTCATATATGCCGCAGAGGAAACCGCCGCACAGACGATATCCCTGCCCGCTGCCCCGTTATGACCGCTCAGGGAAAATCCCAGAAGAGCGCCGTCAGGCCGGGTGAAAAATTCTGCACAAATCATGACAATTATGCGTTAATTGCGGTAATCTGTACTTTGGTATAGGGCTGTCTGTGACCCATCTTACGCTTCTCGCTTTTTTTCGCCTTGTAAGTAAAGACCGTGATTTTCTTTCCCTTACCGTTTTTAAGAACCGTACCGGTTACGGTAGCTCCCTCAACATAAGGAGCACCCACTTTGAGTCCGTCGTCGCCGTCAAGTGCAACCACTTTGAAATCGACGGAGGAATTTTCTTCTGCCGCAAGCTTCTCGATATAAATGACATCGTCATTTTGTACCTTGTACTGCTTGCCGCCTGTTTCAATTACTGCAAACATGAATGAAAGGTCCTGCCTTTTCTCTAAACTCGCTATCACCGGGCGGGTTTCCCGCTTATAAAGCCCGTAATATGCGGCTTAACAATATTATCATATTCCGTCAATTTTGTCAATAAACATGGCAAAATTCCTTACTTTTTACGAACGGCCAGTTTTTTTGCAAATTCGGTAAGGTATTCGGCTTCCTTGCCAAAGCAGCCAAGCGCCTCCACGGCCTTCGCGGTCAGCTCGTTGACGGTTTTCGAGGCGTTTTCCAGCCCCATCAGGGAAACATAGGTGCTTTTATTGTTTTCACTGTCGCTGCCGGCCGGTTTCCCCAGCGTCCGGGTATCCCCCGTCACATCCAGAATGTCGTCCACGATCTGAAACGCCAGGCCGATTGCCCGCGCGTAGCTTTCGGCGGCCCGCATCTGTTCGTCTCCGGCCCCGGCAAGGACGCAGCCCATCTGCGCGGACGCCAGAATCAGCGCGCCGGTTTTATTTTCATCCATTTTCTTCAGAGTTTCCAGCGAAATGGCCCGGCCTTCGCTCATCAGGTCAATCACCTGTCCCCCGACCATGCCGTACGCACCGGCGGCGCGGGCAAGATATCCCGCGGCCTTTGCGGCCCTTTCGGCCCCGGCAAGCCGCACGGCTTCCTTGGAGAGCATGGCTTCAAAGGCCATGGTCAGCAGCGCGTCCCCCGCGAGCAGGGCAATATCCTCGCCGAACACCTTGTGGTTGGAAGGGCGTCCGCGGCGCATATCGTCGTCGTCCATGCAAGGCAGGTCGTCGTGGATCAGCGAATAGGTGTGGATCATTTCGACCGCACAGGCAAAAGGCAGCGCAGCTTCTTCCTCCCCGCCGCAGAGCCTGCAGAATTCCAGCACCAGAATCGGCCGGATTCGTTTGCCCTCTCCGAGCAGGCTGTAGCGCATGGCGTGGATCAGGTCGGCCTGTATGATTTCTTCTTCGGGAAGGTACTGTGCCAGTTTGGCGTCTATCCTCTCGATCAGGTGTTTTTCCCGCAGATCAAGCATTTTTTTCACCGCCGGATTCTTCGAGTTCGGTGATCTGCCTGATTTTCTGCTCGGCGCCCTCCAGCTTGCCGTAGCACAGGGCGGCCAGCGCGGAACCTTCCTCAAACAGCTTCAGAGAGCTTTCCAGCGACTCATTGCCGTTTTCCAGCCGGTCGACGATTTCGCTCAGTTTGATCATGGCTTCTTCAAAGCCCATTTTCTTATTCATGTTTCTCCTCCATGCTGTCCACTACACAGCCCAGCGTTCCTTCGTTTAACAGCACCGAAATCCGTTCACCCGTTTTAACGTCGGAAACACGGGTGACGACATGTCCGTCCTGACCGTAAATAATAGAATATCCCCGGGAAAGCGTTGCCAGCGGGCTTAGGGCATTCAGCCTGCCGCTGACGGAAGAAAGCGCGGACCGGGCATCCGCCGTTTTCCTGCGCATGGATTGATTGAGCCTTACGGCAAGCTGATCCGTACGAATCCGCTCCAGTTCAATCCGATTCAAAGGATCTTTAAAAGAATGGTGGGAGGTCAGCGCGTCCAGATTCTGTTTGAGGCCCGCGAGCTTTTTCCGCATGCTTTGCTTTAGCCTCGACAGGTCGTAGCGAACCGTATACTCCAGCTCCGCGCGGTCGGGCACGGCGAGCTCCGCGGCAGCCGACGGGGTCGGCGCGCGAAGGTCGGCCACAAAGTCGCAGATCGTAAAGTCGGTTTCATGCCCCACGGCGGAAATGACCGGAATTTCGGAGGCGGCTACGGCCCTCGCCACCATTTCCTCGTTAAAGGGCCAGAGGTCTTCCAGCGAACCGCCGCCGCGCCCGAGAATAATCACATCAGCACACAAAAGACGGTTGAAACGGGCAAGCGCGTCCACAATCTGCGGCGCCGCGCCCTCTCCCTGTACCAGCACGGGACAGAAAACAATTTCAGCCAAAGGGTACCGCCGCGCGAGAATCGAGGTAATATCGTGTACTGCCGCACCGGTAGGCGAGGTAATCACACCGATCCGTTCCGGAAAAGCGGGCAGCGGTGTTTTCCGCTCCGGGGCGAACAGGCCCTCCGCTTCCAGCTTTGCTTTCAGCTGTTCAAAGGCCAGGTTCAGCGCGCCGAGACCATCCGGCTGCATATCGTCAATATAAAGCTGATACTGTCCCGTCGCCTCATAGACGCTTACGCGGCCCCGCACGATCACCTTCATGCCGTCCTGCGGCAGAAAACGGATACGCCGGGCGTTCTGGGCAAACATCACCGCCCGAATCACGCATTTTTCATCCTTGAGGGACAAATAGAAATGTCCGGACTTATAATGATTGGTGAAATTGGAAATTTCACCGCTGACAAAAACATGCGCCAGATTTTCGTCGCCGTCAAATTTGGATTTGATATAAGTGTTCAGCTGCGTTATGCTCAGCACAACCGGAAAATCCACCATAAGTCATTATGCCCCCTTTATTGAGGTTAAAACCGCAATTCCCGCCGCGTTGTCCGCTGAAAATTCCGGGGCGGCGAAAGCGGCGCCGTATTTTTCCGTCATTGCGTCCCGGATCAGGCTGTTGGACATGACCCCGCCCGCAAACAGCAGGGGAAGCTTGCCGTATTGCTTCAGCAGTTCGGCGGTCATTCCGTCCAGCGCCGCCAAGATCGAGCACAGGCAATAGGCCGCGACTTCTTCTTTCGGCGCTCCTGCTTTCAGCATTCCGGCACATTGGTTTTCCACGCCGGAAAGGGAACAGTCCGCCCCCCTGAGCGACGGTCTGATACAATAGGTTTTATTCGCCTGCAGAGCCAGCTGCTCCAGCGCTTTCCCCGAAGGAAACGGCAGGCCGAGCATGGCCCCCACCCTGTCCACAGCCTGTCCGCCTTTTAAATCCAGAGACTGCGCGATGATCCGCGTGCGGAAGATCGTCCGTTCGTCCGGCGTGACAAGGACCGCCTCCGTCGTACCGCCGGAAACATGGAACGCAATGAATTTTTCGTGAAGCAGGTTCAGTTTGCCGGCGGAATACAGCGCGGCGGCAATGTGCCCCGCCTGATGGGAAAACGGATACAGCGGTACCCCCAGCGAAAGCGCAACGGCCTTTGCGGTACCGAGCCCGACCGTAAAGCAGGGCATGTAAGAGCCTTCCAGATCGCGCGGTCTGTCCGACACCCCTACCGCGCCGACGGAAAGCTTTTTCCGAATCAGCGCTTCCAGCACCTGCGGCAGCTGCTGCACATGGTGGAACACGGCGTCGCTCTGCCGGAGTCCGAGCTCTCCCTGCTTTACGGGCAGAAGCATTTTCTGCTGAGAAATCGTCCCGCCCTGAAAAAGAGCAGCGGAGGTTGTGTAATTGCTGGTGTCGATGCCAAGCGCGTCAATCGGCTCTCTCATGGGATTCCTTCTCACCAAGCTCTTTTGCCACCGAACCCAGCACGCCGTTGACAAACGGAGCGTCGTCCGCGCCGCCGTATTTTTTCGCAAGGTCGACCGCCTCGTTGATGGAAACACTCACGGGAATGTCCTTCTCAAACATCATTTCGTAGATGGAGAGCTTCATCAGAGCCAGAGCCACCTTGGAAAGGCGGTTCATTTTCCAGCCGCGAATATTTTTTTCGATCCGGGCGTTGAGGGCATCTTCGTTTTCTTCCACGCCGACGGCGACTCTTTCGGCAAAATCATCGACGATAATATCTCTGGACAGGCCGGCCGCGTCAATAATCTGTTCCGTTGGATCGTGGTTGATACTTCTTTCAAAAATCAAGGCAAACGCCTGTTCCCTCGCCTCGTGTCTTTTCATTTTCTTCCTCCGTCTTTTCAGCCGTCTTTCTTCCGTATATGAAAAGAACCCTCCACTGAACTGTGGAGGGTTTTAACCGCTGATTATATTTTCAAACATCCACGGGTACATTATACCACAATCTTTTTCAGAATCAAATATTTTATCTGATACTACAGCAATTCCATTTCAGCTTGCAAGATAAAACGCGTTCCTTCCCCGCCTTCGGCGGGGAAGGAACGCAACCTTGTTGCAGAATCAACTGGAAATGCTGTAATTTCTCAATAATCAGCAGAAATAACTTTCGGTTTCTCCTGTTGTTTATAGAAAATCAGCATAAACAGAAAGGAATTGAAAATTCTATGTGCGGCAATCAGGTTGTAAAATCCGGGGACGCTATTTTACTTCGACGATTTTAATCTTGTCATACGAGACGCCCGACTGGCCGGAAACAATGTCTTTGATGACAATCGCGTTGTTCTGTGAAGAATCGTTCGTTTTCACCACAACATTGCACTCCGAGTTCTGGAGAAAGACCACGCAGTCCGAAAAGCCCTTTGCCTTGATCAGGCTTTCGGCATTGTTCTCCTTCAGAGTATTCTGCGCGATAACGGCCGCCTGTGCGACCGCATCCTTTTTCGCCGCATCGTTGGACTTCGCGTCGGTCAGAACCTTTTCCAGAAGCTCAACCGCCGTGTCTCTGGCTTTCTGGCGCGACAGGCGCGCCTCACTGAAATAGCTGGCCGCAGGCGCGTTCGCCTGTACGGATGATGATGAGCCGGAAGTCGTCTTGGACGACCCGGATACCGGAGCATCCGCAAGCTGGGCTTCCCCGAATTCATGATCCACCGTTGAGGTAACCGCGTTGGTGGCGAGCAATTGATTGTCGCCCGAGAACTGCCAGTTTAAATACACCGCCGCACCGAGCGCCACAATCAAAGCCGCAAGAACAAGCTGACGCTTTCCCATAGTCATAGAATAAATTCCCCCCGTTTAAAATTATTTTGCTTTTATAACGCATACCCGCACAGAAGTAATATCCAGCGCTGTTGTCACAGCTGAAATAATATCCTGCTGTACGGCCGGATTGTCGCCGCCGTCACAGACAACGACAACACCCTTTATGATCGGCTGAACCTCAGTTACCGCAAGCGCTTTCTGGGCGCCGTCGGCATCCTTGACAAGTATGTAAGTGGTCTCCGTGTTGTCATTCGCCTCGTTTTTGGTGGTAGAACCGTCGGATTTGTCCTCGGTGGTCTGATTGCTTCTTTTTTCCTCGGTAGCGTACACATACTGCTTACTCCGTTCAAGCGTTACCAGGACCTTGGCCTCCCCTGCCCCCTGTATCCGGTTCACAATATCCGTCAGGCTGGTTTCCAACTCTTTGGCGTACTGCTCGGCCGTAACCACGGACTGGGACGACACGTCTTTCGTATCGGTGCGGTCATGGTTCAGATAGCCCGAGAGGAAAATCAGGGCGATTCCGATCAAACCGCCGATAATAATGAGCTTGCGGTAAAAATCGTTTTCCACCAGCTTAGAGAAAACCGTCTTCTTTTCCTCCTCAAAGCCGCTATCCTTAGCTTTCATCGGAAGATACCTCCATTTTCAGTCCTAACGTTTTTTCCAGATGAGCCGAAGCCTTTTCTCTGTCCTTGCCATATCCTTTTGCCAGAATGACAACCACCTTGTTAATTGATATGCTGCCATCTTCGTTTGTATCCATAATCACATTAACATTTTTGCATTTAATATCGATATTGTTCAACTCCGATACGACCAAGTTCGTAATACTCTCCTGCGCGGCGGCGGAATACTGCTTTTCCACCGTTTTTTCAAGCTGTGAATTGACCGGGCTGTCTGAATCCGTCTGAATGCTCATGGAGATTTCCGGCACGATTTTTGCGAGCGGAACGATCAGCGCGCAGATCACAAAAGCGCCGATGACAAATTTGACCATCCTTTCCATGGAGCCGCTTGGAACAAGCCCCTGCAGCATTGCGGCGACAAGGGCCGCCATGCAGATTGCAGCCGACCATTCCCTGACCGCGTTCATGACCCACCTCCGATAATCAGCAGAATCACGGTGGAAACCATCAGGATCATCATACAGCACAGAATAATACTGATCAGCGTTTCGATCACGTCTCCCGAAGCCTTCAGCAGCGAGCTGATTTCCTTCAGTTCAAAGATATCGCCGATCCCGATGCAGACCTGAAGGGTCAGCAGCCAGACAAGGCACTGAATAAGAATCGGCAGGAAAACAAAAAGCCCCGCAAGCAATCCGAACGCACTGACACCGGATTTCAGCATTTTGACGCACCCGTTGATGGTATGGAGCGCCTCCCCCAGCGCGTTGCCCACCACGGGTACGAAACTGCTGACGACAAACCTTGCCGCGCGGGTCCCCGTCGTGTCCAGCGCGGTTGCGACAATGCCGTGCATGGTCAGCAGTCCGGTAAAGATGGTCATACAGAACCCCATAATCCATTTCACTGCCTTGCTGAAAGCTGCACACAGCCCGTTCAGGTTGATATTCGGGGAAATCGCAGACACAATGGAAAGCGCCAGAAAGATATTCATCATCGGAACCAGAATATTGGAAGACAGTAGAGAAATCACATTTCCCGCCGCCATCATCAACAGATTGTAGGAACCGGCCGTAGCAGGTTGTCCGGCCACGATCATGATTCCCGCCAGGACCGGAACACAGGCCAGCAGAAACCCGGCGGCCGTTTTGATCACCGCTGCCGCGCTGGAAATACACGACACAATCGGATTCACAACGATCACACAGATACAGAGCGTGGAAACCATGCCGATGACTCCGCCCAGCGACTTTTCCCCGAAGGAAAGCTTCATCCCGTTCAAAAGCGCGCACAGAAGCATGACCGCGATTACCGAAACCGCCGCCCGGAACGGCTCCCCCGTTTTGCCCGCTACCACGGAAAGGATCTGGTCAAACAGGCTTTTCGGCGTGATGGAGGGAATGCCTTCCCAGTTGGTATCCTCAATTCCCATCTCTTCCAGCGCTTTTCTGGTGTCATTGGGCAGTTTGTCCGCAAGGTCCGCCGCCCCGCTTTCCTGAAGCTGGCGGGAGTAATAATCGTCCTGTTTCGACGCGGCGTGCACCGGCAGGGAAAACGCCGTCATCAGGAGCAGCAGAACGGCTAAGCATACAATTTTTTTCATCCTTATCCACCAATCAATCCTACCGCCGTGCTTGCGATCTTTTCAAAGAGCGGCAGCGACAACACCACAATCGCGATTTTTCCGGCGAGCTCCACTTTCGAAGCCAGCGCGCTTTCCCCCGCATCCCGGCAGGAATCGGCGGCGAACTGCGCCAGAAAGCAGATTCCAAGGGATTTGAAAAGAATTGCGGCGTACTCCGCGGAAAGTCCTGCCGAGGAAAGCAGGGTATTGATCTGCTGAACCGCGGGGGCAATATTCTCCAGTATCGCAAACAGGATGAGAGCACCGGCGCAGATACTGACGACGACGGAATATTCCTGATGATACCGCCTCAGCATAACCGCAAGAATCGCCGCGATCACTGCAATTCCCGCAACGGCAATCATATTCATGGCTTACAAACCGAATATGGATTTAATAGACTTAAACAGAGCGTCTATTTGCTGGATAATCATCATGAGCACTACGATCAGACCGGCAATAGTCGTCATCATTGCCTGGTCTTCCCTGCCCGAACGAATCAGCAGCTGGTTCAGCACCGCAACGATGATGCCGATCGCAGCAATTTTAAAAATCAAATCCACATCCATTTTTTGATTCCTCCATCCTTAACATAGCAGGAGTGCCGCCGCCATTCCGGAAAACACGCCAAACATTTGATACAGCCTTGATTTTCGTTCCTTTTCGCCCCTTGCCTCTTTCAGGTTCTGGGCTGTGAGCTCATAATAGAGAGCGCAGTGCGAAAGCTGCCCATCGGTATCGCTTACGCCGAAGCCGCTCCCAAAGCCTTTCAGCAATTCCACATCTTTATCGTTAAACCCGCCGCTTTTCGCACAGCCTTTGACCCCGGCCTGCCACGCGGACTGGAAGTCTCCGCTCTTTTGAAAAGAGTCCCCGCACTGCCGCAGAAACTCCAAATCGCTGCCGTGCCTCTGCACGATCTGCTCTACCGGCAGCGCGGAAAAGCGGATTTCCGTCTGTGCGGAGGAAACAAAACGCAGAAACCGTTCGAGCTGCTCCACCCGCACGGCAAGCCTATGCGACTCCATATACCCCGCAAGCGCCCCTGCGGCTATCAGAATCAAAGCGCCCGTCAATTTTAGCAAGCAAATCACCAGCCTTGTAAATTCCTTGTATTTTTCCCGGTTCCCTGTGCCCGTTCAGCATGGCCACACAGCCGAAGGCCCCTGTTTTCAAGAGGCGCACCGCCTGTTTTTTCATCAGGAATTCCTCAATGCTGCCCGCGTGAATGGAGGAAATCATGCTGACGCCCGCGTTCAGGCTCTGCTCCACCGCGGCAACCTCGTCGTTTCCGCCAAGCTCGTCACAGATTATGAATTCCGGAGAAAGACAGCGGACGGCCTGCATGATTCCTTCCGCCTTGGGGTACCCGTCCAGCACGTCGCAGCAGAAGCCAAGGTCGTTCTGCGGTATCCCCAGACAGATACCGGCCAGTTCCCCGCGTTCGTCGACCACGACCACCTTCCGGATATCCCCGCAGGTGCCGCTGGACAGCTGGCGGGCAATGTCGCGCAGGAGGGTGGTTTTTCCGCTTGCGGGCGGGCCGGCAATGAGCAGGCCGGAATGAATCTCCTTTTTCAGGGAATGAAAAATTTCGGCAGCCGATCCGGGAATCTCCCGGGAAACGCGGATGTTGATGGAGGAAATATCCCGGATACCGGTAATTTCACCGTTCTGGAACACTGCGGTTCCGCTGATGCCGACCCGGTGCCCCCCGGCCAGCGTGACAAACCCGTTTTTGATCTCATTCTGATGGCTGTAAATCGAATAGCTGCAGATATTCCGGAAGCATTCCTCAATATCTTCCCTGGTGGAAATCATGGCATCCCTGCCCGGATAGCACGTCAGTCTTCCGGTTTGATTCAAAAAGTAGATTCCGCCCGTACAGCAGATGGAAATTGGTTTATTGACGCGGAGCCTGATCTCCTGCGCCTGTTTTTTAATGTCTCCGGGCAAAAGCGAGAAATGGCCTGCGATTCTGCCGCAGATTGCTTTTGCCGCCGAGTCAAATCTTGGGTCGCTGTAGTTATCCATATCCCTTGTCCTCTCTTTCAATAACATAGATATGGACAACTTGGCCGTGTTAGAACCAAAAAAATAACTCCGCGGGAGGATTTCCCGCGGAGCCGATTTCTCTTTTTATTCCATTGGAAGGCGGAGAGCCGTCCATTTCTGCAGATTCATCTGCTGAAATTCGATTTTCTGCGGATTCTGATCCCGCAGAAAATTTTCCAGATCCTTTTTTAAGGAAGCATCCTTTGTATTCCGGTACAGTTCCAGCGCATAGGGCTTTGCAGCATCCGGAGCGCCGTACATGATACCTACGTCGACCGTTTCCAGCGTCCCGCTTTGGTACCGGCCGATATTATACCTGACAATCCTTCCGTCGATATTTGCGTAGCAGAGGATCAGAAAGCTGACGGCGCAGGTCAGTACGATGCTGCGAGCCAGATTGATCTTTTTAAACCGGGAGACGATAATAAGGACAAAAATCACCGCCAGAACCGCCATGAACCAACTGGTATATACCCGTTTCGGGGTCAGCCCGTAGCGGGCGATATACAGAATCATCTTGCTGAGGGCGGAAGCAATCAGCAGAAGGGTCTCCGTTGAAAGGAAAATATGAATGGCCCTCATCAGGCGGAATTCCCCTTCCTCCCTCCGGATCAGTACGGAGGAAAAAGTGATCACGGCAAAGTTGATCGTCGCGACTTTGCAGAGCTCAAAGAACCCCCGCCGGGCAAATTCCGCAAGCGTCAGCCCGTTCTGCCCCTGCCCCGAAAAGGCGCTGAACAGGGAGGCTGTCTGCGCCCCGAAGAAAATCAGGTACAGAATGCACAGGAGCACGATTCCCGTTACAGCGGCGGCCGTGGGAACGACTCTGCACTTTTCGGAAAATTTAGCGGCTTTCTCAGCCGTAATTGAGTCGGCCCGCCTTTTCTGGATATTGCCGTACAGCAGGCCGAACAGATAGCTTCCCGTCAGAAAGGCCGGAAGAAGCCGGAACAGAAAATTGACGATATGGGTTCCCACGTCGGCGTAAAACTGCTTCACCAAAGCCTGAAATGCCCCGTCCGCCTGCATCAGAAGCGAAAGGACAATCCAGAGAACCGGAAGCGCCGCCAGCGCGCCGCCCAGTGAAGCCAGAAGGACCCTGCTTTTCTTGTTTTTCACCGCCGAACGCCGGATGATTTTGGAAGCGCAGCCGAAATTCAAAAACGGGATTTTGAAAAGCTGATTCACCATATCGGGCATAAAACAGGCACCCAGCCTTTCTTCCATCCGGCCCGAGGTCAGTACCGCGACCCAATAGACCGCGCAGCCCATCAAAAACAGAAAGTTGAGAAACTGCAGAGAGACATTGGTGAACAGGGAAAAATTGACGGACGACAGAACCACCAAAGCCAGCCAGAACCAGCTGTTTTTCGGAACGGGTTTTCCACGGTTTTTCAGGTACAGAAGTACCAACGTACAAAACGCAGCGGTAAAGAGGGTCACGCCCAAGCCAAAGCATTCCGGCGTAATCAGCCAGACAAAAAGATAACCGCACACCAGAAACAGCAGTGCAAACAGGGTATCCGTACCGGTAAAAGGAATCGGGATTTCCGATCTTTTAGCGGCGGGAATTTGGCCGTACCCCAGCGTTGAGGGCAAAACAGGCGCACCTGTGGTTACGGGTACCGAAGCGGTCCCGTTTTCTTCAGCGATATTCATAGTAATCTCCTTTATTCCGTATCGGTATATTCCAAAATATCCGCGGGCTGGCACTTCAGCTCACGGCACAAAGCTTCCAGAGTGGAAAAGCGGATTGCCTTCGCCTTATTGTTTTTTAAGATGGATAAATTCGCCGGCGTGATTCCTACCTTTTCCGCAAGATCACCGGAGGTGATTTTCCGCTTCGCCATGACGACGTCTAAATTAATGATAATGGGCATATTTTTCCATCCTTTAAATCGTGAAGTCATTTTCGCTTTTCAGCTCAATCGCCTGCTCAAAGACGTTTTTAATGACACGGATAATCAGCGCAAAGAAAGCGCAGGCTACCGCGACAATAAAAAACGAGGCATAATAAAAGCCCGAACCAAAAGTGATGACGCCAGCGGCGATACAGCTCCAGGAAATAATCCGCAGCATTTTTGTGTTTTCCAGCACAAAAACGCTGCCCACACGGATATTTTTCAGCAGGGTATTCAGGCAGTAAAGCAGGATAAAACCCGGTACCGCGCAAAGATAGATGGTGACGCGAAACGGCAGGTGCAGCGCCTGTATCGTCGGAGCATCCCCGAAATACCAGCTGACAATCGCGGGCGCGGCGCATACGCCCACCGCCAGCAGGACGGCAAACAGTCTGGTACAGAAAATAGAAAGCGTCAACGATTTTGAGTTGTTCCACATACAGCAGAATCCCCCTCCTGTGTTTTCCTTTGTATTATATCATATCAATTACTAATTATCAATATTATTTTATTGTTTATCGATATATTTTATTCGTTGTTCAATAATTCTGATGAAATATATTTGCAGCCAAAGGATTTATTTGCGCTGCTAAAAAAATGACATAAAAAAATCGCGGAACACAAAACGTGCTCCGCGGATTTTAAAGCATTCTATAAAAAGTCACTATTGAATCATCTCATTGAATTCCTCTTCGGAAATGACCGTTATTCTTAGCTGCTGCGCCTTTGTCAGCTTGCTGCCGGCGTCTTCTCCCGCCAATACATAATCGGTCTTTTTAGAAACGCTGCCGGACACCTTCCCGCCCATCTTTTCTATGATGGCGCCCGCCTGCGTCCGGGTCAGGGTCGGGAGCGTTCCCGTCAGCACAAAGGTCTTGCCGTAAAAGCGGTTGTCGTCCACCACTGTTTTACAGAGCATATTGACCCCCGCGTCGCGCAGCCGGCCGATCAGATGCGCCGTATTGTCCAGTGCGAAAAACTGAACGACACTGTCCGCCATTACCCCGCCAAAGCCGTCGATCGCGGCGATTTCTTCCGCCGTAGCATGGAAGATCGCGTCCATATTCCGAAAACAGGAGGAAAGCAGTTTGGCGGCCTTCAGGCCGATATGGGGAATTCCGAATGCATAGACCAGCCGGTAAAGGTCGTTTTCCTTCGACCTCTCAATTGCGTCGATCAGATTCTGAGATGATTTTTCACCCTTGCGTTCCAATGACACGATCTGGTCGTGACGCAGAGTATATAAATCCGCAGGAGAGGAAAGCAGTCCCTGCTGAATCAGCTGTTCAAGCACCGCCGGGCCAAGTCCTTCAATGTCCATGGCATCGCGGCTGGAAAAATGGATCATGTGGCGCAAAAGCTGCGCCGGACACTCGGGATTGGTGCAGCGCGTAGCCGCCTCACCCTCCTCGCGCGCCACCCTGACCCCGCAGGACGGACATACCCCGGGCATGACATACGGTTCGGAATCCTGCATATGAGATACAACGGAAACGACTTCCGGAATGATTTCCCCGGCTTTTCTCAGGATGACGGTATCACCGATACGGATATCTTTTTCATGGATAAAGTCTTCATTGTGAAGCGTGGCGCGGCTTACCGTCGTTCCCGCCAGCGTGACCGGCTCAAAAACGCCCGTCGGGGTCAGGACGCCGGTACGCCCGACATTGATTTCAATACTGAGCAGCCTGGTTTCCTTCTCTTCCGGCGGATACTTGAACGCTTCCGCCCATTTGGGAAATTTTGAGGTGCTCCCCAAAACATCGCGCTGAACAAAGGAATTGACCTTGATGACGGCGCCGTCGATGGAATAGTCCAGCGAGCCGCGCAGCTCCCCGATCCGGTTGACCTCGGCTATGACCTCCTCCACCGTGGAACAGGAGGTAAAAAAAGGCGGTACGGCAAATCCCAACTCCTTTAAAAAGTTCAGGGCATCATCATGGTTGTGAAGCTCCTCTCCGACCAGCTGCTGCACATTGAACACAAAAATGTCCAGGGTGCGGGAAGCGGTAACCCTGGAATCCTTCTGCCGGAGGGAACCCGCCGCGGCATTGCGCGGATTTTTAAAGGGCTTTTCATCGTTCAGCTCCTGACGCTCGGAAAGGCGGAAAAAGCTCTCATGCGACATATATACCTCACCGCGCACTTCCAGAAACGGCAGCGGCCGGGTCAGCTGTTTCGGTACGGTGCGGATGGTTCTGAGATTATCCGTTACATCCTCTCCAACCGTGCCGTCTCCACGGGTGGAACCCCTGACAAACTGGCCGTCACGGTACTCCAGCGAAACGGAAAGACCGTCAAATTTCGGCTCAACAATGTAGACCGGGCGGTCCACGGCAGCACGCACCCTGCGGTCAAAATCAATCAGCTCCTGCTCGGAAAAGGAATCGTGCAGGCTTTCCATGGGAACGGTGTGCACGACGGGCTGAAATTTATTCAGGACCTCCGCGCCAACCTTCTGCGTGGGAGAATCGGGAGTGACCAGCTCCGGAAACTGTTCTTCAAGCTGCTGCAGACGGCGGTACATCATATCGTACTCATAGTCGTCGATTTCCGGCGCGTCTTCCGTATAGTACTTTTTATTATGATATTCGATTTGCTTCCTCAGTTCTTTCAGCTGCTTTTTCGCTTCTTTAACATCCATGAAAATCAACCCTCTCGCTACTAATAATAGCAGATTAATTTATGTTTGCAACTACCTGCGGTACATCGCCTACAATGATTGTTTCCGCAACGGGGACATTGGTGTCCACTTCCGTAGTGGTATCAAAACCCGGCAGAAAAGAATACACACTGGTGTGCACATTCAGAATGATCTGATGCTTCGTCTGGTTGATTCCGGCGGACTCAAAGGTGCTTTTGAAGTCCGCGTTCACGTTTCCGGAAAGCGTCAGCCTGAGCGGCACCTTCGGGCCCCAGCCATGAAGCAGATCACTGCCTGTAAGCGTTCCCAAAGGAACGCCTACATCCATATGGCCGTCGTCTCCGATTTCCTTCTGTACATTGGAGATAATGGCAGATTTCAGTTCATTCATCTTTACCATCTGCGTTGTAATCGCCAATATTTTGCCCCTACTGTCCCGTTCCACCGATACCAGATCCTGATAGGTCACCCCGTTTTGGGCCAGCTCTTCGGTTACGGCGTTGTTAATGGTGTCGATGGATTGAATGCGGGCCTGATTGGTCGTAATCGATTTGATGATGGGACGAAAATGGGAATCAATTAATATTATAAACCCCAGACAAAGAATTATGACAATCAGCGATTTCCAGTAAATTCGCGTATGTATACGGTTACCATATCCGAACCTGTGCCACCTTCTCATAGCAACACCTCCCAAGTCTCATACCTTCATAATACTCGGAAGGAATCAAAATGTGAAAGGACAGCAAAAAAGCGCAAAGAAACCTGAGTTCCTTTGCGCCGTTTACGATCGAAAATTATTCGGCAGGTACCTCTTCGACAGCCTGCTCAACAGGTTCGAGCAAAGCTCTGATCGAAAGGCTGACACGCTTTTTGTCAAAATCGATCTCGGTGATTTTGGCTTTTACAACGTCGTTGACCTTCAAAACATCCTGCGGCTTTTCGATTCTGTGATCGGCGATTTGAGAGATATGTATCAAACCGTCGATACCAGGAATAATTCTTGCGAAAGCGCCGAAAGCGGTCATGCCGACAATCGTAACATCGCAGACTGTGCCCACAGGATAATCACGCTTGAGGATTTCCCACGGATTGTCCTCCGCACGCTTGTAGCCAAGGGAAATCTTACCCTTTTCCTGATCGAGTCCCTTGATATAAACCTGAACCGTATCGCCGACATTGACGACCTCGGAAGGGTGCTTGATCCTGCCCCAGGAGAGCTCGGAAATATGGATCATGCCGTCGATGCCGCCCAGATCGACAAACGCGCCGTAAGCGGTCAGAGACTTGACAACACCGGTATATTCCTTGCCTTCCTCCGCGGTTTCCCAGAACTTCTCCGCCTGTGCTTTTCTCTCGTCCTTCAGTACGGAACGGATGGAGCCGACAGCGCGTCTGCGGCCGCGGTTTACTTCGATAATGCGGAATTTGACTTCTTTCTTCAGCAGGTCCTCCAGCGGATCGCCGCGGGAAGCGGTAGCCTGAGAAGCGGGGATAAACACGCGTACGCCGTTTGTGACAGCGATGACGCCGCCCTTGATGACTTCGGTGACAACGCCGGTCAGAACAGCTTCGCTTTCCTCAGCTGCGGTAACGGCTTCCCAGCCCTTCGCGGCATCCAGGCGCTTCTTGGAAAGCATGATGGTGCCTTCCTGATCGTTGGTACGCATGATGAGAAGATCCATCTCATCGCCTACCTTAACAAGGTCCTCGGGCCGTACGTTGGGATCGGCGGAAAGCTCCGCAGCAGGAATAAAGCCGGCCTGCTTTCTGCCTACGTCGACATAAACTTCGCTGGGAGTAATGCCGACAACTACACCGTGTACCTTTTCATCTGTATTTAAATTCTTTAGGGATTCCTCGAGCATTTCCTCGAAGTTTCCCTCGGCATTATTCTCCATTAAATTTTGACCAGCACCCTCATTGATTTCTGACATGGTATCAAGTACCTCCTTTATAATGCTTGCCGGCGTTGAAGCACCGGCAGTAATGCCAATACATTCGGATTCTTTTAGAACGGACAGCGGCAGCTCGTCCGCTGTTTCTATCAGATAAGTGGTGCAGTTTTTCATGCACACATCACGAAGTTTTGCTGTATTGGAACTTTCCCTGCCGCCGATCACAATCATTGCGTCGCACTGTCTGGACAGAAACTCCGCTTCCGATTGACGCTTAGCAGTCGCATTACATATTGTATCAAAAATTGTTGCATTTGTATATACCCTTTTTAGCATTTCCAAACAATTTTCCCATTCAGAGACGCTGAAAGTCGTCTGAGCAACCACACAGGGAGAATCTTCCTGTGCAACCGGAAAACGTTCCAAAATATTTTGCAGCTCCGCGGCATTTTTGAAAACATAACATTTTCCTGTGCAGTGCCCCCGGATACCCTCTACTTCCGGATGATGGGCATCGCCGGCAATCAGCACCGTTTTTCCCTCAGCGGAAACTTTTGAAACAATATGGTGTATTTTTGCGACGAAAGGACAGGTTGCGTTCACAAAATCGGCTTTTTTCTCAAGCAGGCTGTCATAAACCGCCTTCGGCACTCCGTGGGAGCGGATGACCATGGTCGAATCCGGAGGTGCCTGATCGGGCGAATCCACGATTGTCACACCGCGCGAGGCAAGCTGCTCCAAAGTCTGCGGATTGTGAATAATCGGGCCCAGCGTGCAGACCTTCTTCCCCTGGTCCAAAAGCCCATTGACCATTTCCACTGCCCTGTTCACGCCGAAACAGAAGCCAGCGGAACGGGCGACGATGATTTTCAATGTTTTTCCTCCAGCATGTTGTTGATTTTTTCCGCGATCATTCCCGCCGCCGCGCGGAGGGAAACGGACGAATGGTCCTTCAGTCCCAGTTCCTCAAAAGGAATCGGCTCCCCGAAACGGACGGTCACCCGGCGAAACGGCCTGATGACGCCGTCGCAGTAAATGGATACCGGCAATACAGGCGCCTGTGCTTTATAGGCAAGCATGGCCACCCCGGCTTTCGGACGGAACGGCGCGTTGTCAAAGACGCATTTCCCCTGCGGGAAAATCCCCAGAATCCCGCCGTCATACAGGATATGCAGAGCGGTCTTCATGGACTGCGCGTCGGCGCTTTCCCTTACAACCGGGAACGCACCCATGCGGTACAGCCACCAGCAGACCAGCCTTCCGTGATTTTCAAAGAGTTCGGACTTCGCCATATAACGGACCTGCCGCCTGAAAGGCGCCGCAAGAAAAAGCGGGTCGATCACCGATTTGTGATTGCTGCAGACAATCAGCTTTCCGCTGCCGGGAATATTCTCGACTCCCCTGTACTGTACCCGGTAAATGAGCCGGGCCAGAGGGGCAGCCAGACGAAGACAGAAAAAATACAGCATTCTTTTAGACCCTTGCGGCCAGAAAAGTGTCCAGGTCCCGCTCGCGAAGCTCGGCTATTTTCTCCATCACAAAACGGGAAGCACTGCGATACTCGCTGCCGGAGCCGTTTTCAATGCCGAGTTCGTCCGGCTGGATCAGCTTCCCGTACGACACCATGCATTTGTGGAACATTTTCGGCACCCCGCCGTCCTTTGCAGTAATGCAGCACGGCAGAATCGGGGCGTTGTATTTATGGGCAAGCATCACCGCGCCCGCCTTCGGCTGAAGAAACTCCCCCGTTTTGGAGCGCGTACCCTCAATAAAGACACCCAGCGCCTGCTCGTTTTCAAGCAGCTCTCCCGCACGGTTGATCGCTGTTTTATTGCTTTTTCCCCTTTGTACGGGGAAAGCGCCGAGTGAAGAAAGCAGCAGCCCCAACGCTTTGTTTTCAAACAATTCCGCTTTGGACATGAAAAAGATCTGACGCTGCTGCGTAAAAGCCAGCCGAACCGGATCCGACAGGCTGAGATGGTTGCAGCACACAATCACCCTGCCGTATTCCGGCATATTTTCCCTGTTATTCACCCGATAGGGAATAAAATATTTCAGAAAGCCCTGAACAAAAATCTTGCCAAAATTATAAAGCGGCGTACGTTTCATAGTCTCACCAGTTTCATTTATTATATTGCAGATTTTCTTTAATAATTGCAACCAGCTGTTTCACCGACTGCTCCAGCGTATTGCCCGTAGTGTCCACGATCACGGCGGCTGCAGCGGGGACAAGGGGCGCGACGGTACGGTGCGAATCGTTGTAGTCCCGCGTTTTCAGATCGCTCAGCACGTCGTCATAATCCGCATGCTCACCCTTTTTTATCATTTGCTCGTATCTTCTTCGGGCCCGTTCCTCCGGAGAAGCAGTCAGAAAAATTTTGACCTGCGCGTCCGGCAGCACGACCGTTCCGATATCGCGGCCGTCCATAACCACATCATTGTTCTTTGCGATATCCTTTTGCAGGGAAAATAAGAAATCCCTGACGGCGGGAATCGCCGAAACGTTGGACGCCGCCATGGAAACCTCCGCGGTGCGGATCGCGCTGGAAACGTCTTCTCCGCAAAGGATCACCTTCTGCTCCCCGTTTTGAAAGGTCAGCGTAAGATGGACCTGCCGAAGCAGCGGAGTCACGGCACGGGCGTCCGACGTGTCCACTCCCTGTTGCAGCATATAAAGCCCGACGGCACGGTAAAGCGCGCCGGTATCTACGTAAATAAAGCCGATTTCCCTGGCCGCACGGCGGGCGATCGTGCTTTTGCCCGCTCCGGCAGGCCCGTCAATGGCAACTGCAGTCATTCGTTTTCCTCCTGCCTGTTCAGTGAATTTGCCGCAAGGCGGCCGGTGCAAAAAGCGATCTGCAGATTGAAGCCTCCTGTGTATGCATCCACATCGAGCACTTCCCCGGCAAAATAAAGTCCCCTGACCAGCTTTGATTCCATGGTTTTGGGATTGATTTCCGAGGTTTTCACTCCGCCGGAAGTGACAATGGCTTCCTCGATCGGCCGGAAACCAGAAATGGAAATTTCAAAGGATTTCAGCAGGCCCGCAAAAGCCCTGCGCATTTCTTTGGTGATCTGGTTGCATTTTGTTTCAGCGGGAATCCCGGATTTTTCTACGACGATGGGAATCATTTTACTGGGCAGCAGAGCCGACAGCGAATTTGAAAAGTCCTTGTTATGGTTCAATTCAAAATCGCGCTGAATCCGGGCGTCAAGCTGCTCCGGAGAAAGCGCCGGCTTCAAATCGATCGAAACACGGTAGCGCCCCGGCGACATCTCCCCCATATGGGCGCTCGCGCTCAGAATCATGGGGCCGGAAACGCCGAAATGCGTAAAGAGCATTTCTCCGAAGTCTTCGTAGATATTTTTTTTCTTTACCGTATCCCACACCTTTATGGCGACATTTTTCAAAGAGAGCCCCATCATCCTGCGGCACTCTTCGCCGTAAGCGGTCAGCGGAACCAGAGAAGGACGCAGCCGGGTCACCGTATGCCCGGCCTGTCTGGCAAGGCGGTAGCCGTCGCCGGTGGAACCGGTCCCGGGATAGGAAGCGCCGCCGCAGCAGACCACAACGGAATCGGCCGGAATTTGGGAACCGTTCTGCAATTCCACGCCGAAAACTACATGGTCTTTTAAAATCAGCCGTTTTACCTCGCCGGTTATGACGTCCGCCCTACTGTCCCTCACAAAATCGACCAGCTTATCGACTACGTCGGCCGCTTTGTCCGACTGCGGGAACACCCGGTTTCCTCGCTCCGTTTTGACCGGAAGTCCCAGCTCCTCGAAAAAGCGGATGGTGTCCTGCGGGGAAAACCGGTTGGCGGCGCTATAAAGGAACCGTCCGTTTGACGGAACGGAAGCGATGAAGGTCTGCACGTCGCAGTTGTTGGTGATATTGCATCTGCCCTTCCCCGTAATCATCAGCTTCCGGCCGGAGCGGGTGTTTTTTTCGACCAGGCAGACGCGCAGCCCGTTGCCCGCAGCAGTCCCGGCGGCCATCAGGCCTGCGGCTCCGCCGCCGATAATCAGCGCGTCATAAGGCCGGTTCAATGGATTTATCATCTACCTTTTCATACACTCCGTATTCATCCCAAATATCTTCCAGACGCTTAAACACCTGAGAAACCTCTTCCGACTTCTTCAGCGTGGTCGTAACAATCAGCGCGTTGATCAGGCTGAGCGGCGCCACCAGCGAATCCACAATGGATGCGATATCGCTGCGGGCAAGCAGAAGGTTGTCCGCCTCCATTGCCAGAGGGGACAGCGCGCTGTCCGTAATGGCAACGACCGTAGCACCCCGGTTGTGGGCAAAGTTCAGCGCTTTGACCGCCTTTCTGGAGTACCGGGGGAAGCTGATGCCGATCACAACATCCCGCTCGTCCACGCGGATCATCTGCTCAAAAATCTCACCTTCGCTGGTAGACTGCACCAGAAGGACGTTTTCAAAAATCAGATTGAAGTAATAGGATAAAAAGGTGGCCAGAGCTAAAGAGCTTCTCGCACCTAAAATGTAAATTTTGCGCGCCTTGACAATGGCGTCCACCGAACGGTAGAAGTCCTCGTGCGGCGTTTCCTCCATGGTCCTGCGGATAATATCGATGTCCTGATTGAAAACGGAATCAAGGATATCGTTGTTGCCGATGCGGCTCGCCGTTACTTCCATTCTCTGGACGGAGGTAAGCTTGTTTCGGATCATCTCCTGCATGGCCTGCTGAAGCTCCGGGTACCCGGTGTACCCTATTTCCGTCGCGAAACGGACGACCGTCGACTCGCTGACCCCGACGGTTGCGCCCAGCTTGGAAGCGGTCATAAACGCCACCTTGTCGTAGTGTTCCTCAATATATTTTGCAATCAGCTTTTGCCCTTTTGAAAAGTCGCCCATCCTGTTTTTTATTCTGACGGCTAACAAATTATTCATTCTACCAACTCCTGTTACTCATATTAATTCGAAACGGAATAAAAATCAAGTGCCTTTCTATGTTTTTGCAGGAAGTAATTCCCCGCGATTCATTTTTCTGCCCTTCGCAAAAAAAATCCCCCTTTACAGGGGTAGTATTAGCATAACCATCTCTTATTTCAGCCATTTGCCGACAAACCGGTGGAATCTCTGAAAATACAGGGCAACGAGGGAGGAAATCGCGTAGTCATACACGGCGAACACAAAATTGCCGGCAACCAGAAAGACCCACGGAAGATAAATCCCGAAAACGGTAAAGCTGTCTTCCGGTACGCCGAGCACCCGGATGCTGAGAAAAAATCCCAGGATCATCGCGGCATTAAAGACTCCAAATTTCAGGAAATAAGACAAAACACGGCGGTGCAGCCCTTCAATCTGCGCTTTCAGAATCGGGTAATAGCCGAAAAAAACGATGAACAGCATGGCGGCCTCTTTATCCCCCGCAAGCAGAAGAGAAAGAACCGACGACGCAAGATAGACAGGCCACGCCCAGCCCACACCCAGCTCGACGACGACCACGATGAGTAAAATGCCTGCAAACGCGGGCAAGGCATAGGTTCCGATGGAAATCAGTCCGGTCAAAAACATCGTCACGGTGCAAAGCGCCGTTATGACTCCGCAAAAGGCCAGACGAATCGTTCTGCTCAAGTCGATTCCTCCCCGAACAAAATCAGCAGCAGGGGATCAAATCTCCGCCCATACATTCGCAGCAACAGTCGGTACAAATCAAGGAAGAGCAGATATCGCACCCGCTGCAGCTGCCGGTGCGCGGCACATTGGGGTTGTACCCTCCATACACGCCGTTGCGCTGATTGGTAACCTGATTCATAGCGGCGCGGTACTCGCCGTTGTAGGGGTCCATCTGGCAGGCCCTGGCAAAATTATTGTAGGCCTCTTCCAGCCAGCCCCTTTTGTACAGCACGGTCCCCTTTAAGAAATACCATTCGGCATTCCTGCTCTCCGACGGAACGCCGTTGAGAATCTGTTCCGCGTCCGCAATGCGGCCCAGCATAATCAGATTCCGCACGTCATTGAAGCCGGAGGAATAGGAATTCCCGTAGCTCTGGCCGGTATAGCCCGTATTTGGCGCCGTATACCCGGCGTAGCCGCCGTTTTTCTGCTGTTTTCTTTGTGCGACAACCGTATCGTAAGCCTCGTTAATTTCTTTCATCTTTTCACCGGCAAGGTCGGCGATCGGACTTCCGGAATAATTATCGGGGTGATATTTTTTGGCAAGTTCGCGGTAAGCGGCTTTTATCTCGTCGTCTGTCGCGTTTGGAGATACTCCCAATACCTTATAAGGATCTGACATGCACTTTCTCCTTCTTAAATAGTAATTCTTTTTGTATTTCCGGCAAGCCCTTCAAAACAACGTTCTGAATGATCTCGCCAAAATGATCCAAATCCAAAATATTCAAAGCGGCCGTCAGTTGGGAAAGCGTCAGGTTCAGAACCTCATTTGCATAGCTTTTCGCCTTTTCCAGTTCCTCCGGACTGCTGGCATCATTTAAGCCGCATTGGATAATAAACGGGTTGAACGACGCTGTTTTCAGATCCTTTTCCATATCGTCCGCAGCGTCAATAATATATACCCAGCGGCCTAAAAAATAACCAAACTGCCGCAAAATCCGTACTTTGGGAGAATCCGGTTCCCCGTCCTCCCCGGCAGAAGCCTCAAAAACCTGCTGCAGCATCTTTGCCGTCGGCTCCGCGCAGGAATCAAGGCACGGGTCGGGCGACTGCTCCGCGGCATTCTGTTCTTCCATGGAAGCCGAAATAATCGCGTCCAGCCGGGGAAAATCGGCGGCAGCTTTTCTGTGCGCCCGCGTAGCGAGAAGCAGCAGGGCATAAGCGCGAAACTTTCCCCAGAAGCGGGAATCCGCAATATCGTCCCTGATTTTATAGTAAGTCATAATGACGGAAAGGGCTGAAGCAGAGACGAATTCCGGTTCCCCGGAACTGCAGAAGGTGCATTTTTTTAACGGATTGACAACGCAGCGTCCGCTTTGAAAGCCGGGACACTCCGGACGAAACGCAAGCAGCATCAGTGCATAGAAAGTGCAGTCATAGCTTAAAGTAAGACGCGACACCATTCCGTAGCTTTTGCCCAGCTGACGGCACAGGGAACAGTATACCCCCTTGTACTGTTCATACTCACGGACAAGCAGCTCCGATTTTTGCGGTCTTACATAACCAAACACAGAATCATCCTTATAATCATAGCATATTTTAAAGTATTCGTATATTATTTTACTATATCTGACACCATAATTTAATGAACGATATGTAAATTTTATAGATTCCACATTCAAAGGAAAAAAATGGCTGAAATTTTTTCCAATTTTATTTTCAAAACTAATTTTTGCACAAATTCATTCACTTGCAATTGTGCATAATGTATGGTAATATCATTATATAAAGAAAAGGATTCTTTTCTTTGATACTCTTATTTAAGACAGTAAAGAAAAGATCCATCGGCGGGTTATTGTATTTGTCAAAGGCACATGCTATAATTTGCTCAGAAGGAAATCCCATTATTTAGGAGGTTAAGAATATGAAGCTGTACGACATTGATGTGGTAAAACTGATTGAACTCTTGGACAAAGCAAAAGGGAATGTCTACCTGATTACCGAGGACGGAAACACCCTGAATCTGAAGAGCAAGCTCTGCCAGCTGTACGGTGTGCGGGCGCTTTTGGAAAGCGCGAAAAATTCGACGGTTTCAGCCGAACTGAACGTAGAAAATCCGGAAGATGAACTGATGTTTATCAACTATATGATGAGCAAATAAATTTTTACCGATAATGACAGCCGCCGCTGCAGTACTGCAGCGGCGGCTGTTTTCATACAATGCCGGTTATTTTTTCAGTTCAAACCGCGCGACCCTGTCGCGGAGCAGACCGGCCTGAGCGGACAGTTCTTCCGCGGCGGCGGCGCTTTCCTCCGCAGTTGCCGAATTGTTCTGGACCACCGCTGAAATCTGCGAAACACCCACATCGATCTGTTCAATGAAATTGGCCTGCTCGCTTGAAGCGGCGGCGATCTGCGTGACCAGATGATTGACTTCCGTGGATTTCTGAACGATCTGATTGAGCAGGTCCGCCGTTCTATCGGCGATTTTGGTTCCGTTGTCCACAGCCCTGACGGAATCCTCAATCAGCGTGGTGGTATGCTTCGCCGCCTCCGCGCTCTTGCTGGCGAGGTTTCTGACTTCGTCGGCCACCACGGCAAAGCCCCTGCCGGCCGCACCCGCCCTGGCCGCTTCCACCGCGGCGTTCAGCGCCAGAATATTGGTCTGGAAAGCGATATCGTCAATGGTTTTAATGATCTTTGTAATTTCGTCGGACGATACCCGAATGCGGTCGATCGCCCCGGTCATCTCCCCGATTGTCTGTTTGCCAATATCCAGCTGCCGTTCCGCGTCCTGCGCAAGCTGTTTGGCGTTGCCCGCGTTCTCCGCATTCTGTTTGACCTGCCGCGATACTTCATTGATGGAGGCCGACAGCTCTTCCAAAGAGCCCGCCTGTTCGGTCGCCCCGCTGGAAAGCGCCTGCGCCCCGTTGGCGATTTCGCCCGCCCCGCTGGCTACCTGCTGGGCCGCCACTTCAATTTCCCCGAACACCTTATTCAGAGAATCAATGATTTCCAGAAGCGCCTTTTTAATAGGGGCAAAATCCCCGACATAGTCCTGCTCAACTTTCAGACGCAGGTTTCCGTTGGACATATTGACAAGCACGTCGGATATTTCCTCTATGTAACTGCTCAGCTTTCCGGAAGTATCTTTGAAAATAGCCGCCAGTTCGCCGAGTTCGTCCCTCGTATGTACCTCAATATCGGAATGGAGCTTTCCGTTTCCCATATCCGTCGACAGCGCGACAATACTGTCAATCGGAGAAAGCGACCGTCTGATCTGATAAAATACGACGGATCCGATGGCGGCGATCCCTATGAGGCCGACAATTCCGACGAGAACGATCAGGACGCTGATTTCCCTCAGGGCTTCCGACTTCTGGACAACAAACGTGCTGGTCCAGTTTTCGTCGATTCCCTCAATTTTCAGCGGCTGGGTAACCCTGAACTCCTGACTGCCTGTCTTGCCGTCGTATTTGGTCCCCGCCTTTGTCTGATCGGCCGTATTGGAAACATAGTTCGAACCGGCGGAAAGAATATAATTGCAGGAGGTGGAATATCCGCCCAAATCGTAACTGAGATGATTGATGGTATCCGTCAGGATATCGGTGTTAGCCACTCCCAGAAAATTGTTGTCCTCGTCCAGAATCGGATTGCTGATGGTAATCAGCCAGACCGTTTCCCCGGAACTCAGCTGATAGGAATACGGCTCCGAAATATGCGGCTTTTTCGTCTGTTTGCTGACCGCATAATATTCCCCGTCCTTGTAGGTACTGTAATCGCTTAACGTATCCAGCTTCTTTTCGGTGCCGAATTTATAGGCGTAATAGGACCGGCCGTCCGCGGTCTGTTCAAACATGGCGTTCGGTTCAAACGCCACATAGGCCGAAAAGATGCGCGAGTCGTCCAGATATGCGGACAGATCCTTTTTGATAAACTGATCGCGCGTATAGGAGTCCAGCTCCTTGTAGCGATAAACTTCGAGTGCCAACGCTTTTGACAGGGTCTGCATGTTGTTCAGATAGGAGGACGCCATATAGGCGTTGTTTTCAGCCAGATTATTGATATTGTTCACGACCGTTTTTTCCTGTGACGCAGACAGGTAGATGTTCAGGAACACACACAGCGCCACCATCATAACGGCAACGGCAGAAATAATCCGGAGCGGGATTTTGAATACCAGCTTATTTTTGTCGGCTTTCAGATGAATCTTTCGAAACCGAATTTTATTGAAATTCAGTTTTGGAATTTTGACTTTGGGTAATTTGATCTTTTTCATTTTTTTCTCTCCTCTCAACCGCGCCGCATCAGGGTTATAGCCGCGCCCTGATGATTAATGTTATATATCGACATCTTTTTTGCAAAATGAAGCAAGCGGGATATGAAAAAAGCATTGTTGTAAAAATGATATGCTCCCTTTATGAGAGACAGTGAAAAAGAAAAACACTGTTGATCATGAAGGGAGCATTTTGATGTCAAGTAAGTCAAAAATAGCAATTGCGAAAAAGGTAAGAATCACC
Organism: Caproiciproducens sp. CPB-2; assembly: GCF_036287215.1. Lineage (NCBI taxonomy): Bacteria > Bacillati > Bacillota > Clostridia > Eubacteriales > Acutalibacteraceae > Caproiciproducens > Caproiciproducens sp. CPB-2. The sequence goes on along the minus strand of NZ_CP142860.1, from coordinate 1,610,403 downwards.
CGGGAATATATAACTGGAAATATCTCAAGGGAAGAAGCCGCGAAACGGGCGGAAGTCGCACCTGATGTCATAACAGATTGGGCACGGATTTATCGCCAAGAGGGAGTTCTGGGCTTTGCGTCAGGAAAAAAGAATCACGTCTACAGCCAAGAGCTCAAAAAGCAAGCGGTGCTGGAATATTTATCAGGCGGATGTAGTCAGCACGCCATATGCGAGAAATACAAAATCCGGTCAAGAAAACAACTTCGATGTTGGATAAAGAAGTATAATAATCATGGAGAATTCAACTCCGTCAAGCATTCCGGAGGAGGAAGCTACATGAGAAAAGCACGCAGCACAACGCCAGATGAACGTATTCGAATCGTGAAAGATTGTATTGCATCCGGTAAAAATTACGGCGAGATGGCGCTTAAATATAATGTAAGCTACCAGCAGGCACGCACCTGGACGCTGAACTTTGAGAAAATGGGTGAAGCTGGTCTGCAGGATAGGCGTGGGCAGCGAAAAAAAGATCAGGCACCACGCACAGAGTTGGAGCAGGCACAAATTGAGATCGAACAACTTAAACACAAGCTGTATCTGGCGGAAATGGAGAATGCCCTGCTAAAAAAATTGGACGAGGTGGAGAGGAGGGATGCCTCTCGCAAGTAAGGCAAGGCCATATTTACACATCCATAAAAGAATGCCGTGCGGAAGCGGGATATCCCATCGAGACTGCCTGTAAGCTACTTCATGTCGCCCGTTCCGCCTACAATAAATGGGCGTCGGGGAACCAAAGCCGCAGGATTGCCGAAAACGAGTGGCTTGCGGAAAAGATCGAGAAAATCCATATGGAAAGCCCAGACAAAGGCTACCGCCGTATCAACGATGATTTGCGACACGACCACGATATCCACATCAATGACAAGAGGGTACTTCGCATCTGTCGGGCAAAGAACATAAAATCCACCATCAAGTACAACAACCACGGTTGCACAAGGCAGGCAAAGAATCCGCAGTATCTTGCCGAAAACCTTCTTGACCGCCAGTTTTTCGCCTCTCAGCCGAATGAGAAGTGGCTCACCGACGTTACTGAATTTAAGTGGTACGAAGGTCTTGAAGTACACAAGGTTTACCTCAGTGCTGTTTTAGATCTCTATGACAGGCGCATCGTAGCTTTCGTAATTAGTGAGCGTAATGACAATCCTCTCGTATTCAAGACCTTTGACAAAGCTGTCGGGAAAAATCCGGACGCACATCCCCTGTTTCACAGTGACCGGGGATACCAGTACACGAACCGTACTTTTCATCACAAAATTGACAAAGCCGGTATGACACAAAGCATGTCCCGCGTGGCACACTGCATTGACAACGGTCCAATGGAAGGCTTCTGGGGCATTCTGAAGCGTGAACGCTATTACGGCAAACGGTTCACCAGCAAACAGGCTCTTATCCAGATGATTGAGGATTATATCCGCTATTACAATACCCGGCGTGTTCAACGTAATCTGGGTGTCCTCACACCGATGGAGAAATACGAACGTTATCTTGCTGCATAAAAAGTGGACAGCAGCTTACGCCACTGTCCAGAAAATTTTTATAGTTTTTCATTGTCCTCTTGACGGGATGCGGTTCAAAACTCACAACAATGCTTTGTTTTTGAAATCATTTCTATTTAATTAATAAGCGGCGCTCAACGGATTCAGTACGCCGTAGCCCTTATTTTGTATGTCGTCAATAAACTGAATGGCCTTGCCCGCTCCCAGCGCAACGCAGATCTGGGAATCCTCGGCAAGCTTCACCGGCATTTTCGCCTTTTTGGAAATCAGCGTATCGACTCCGTAAAGCTGGGCCGACCCGCCCGTCAGAATAATGCCGTCCGAATAAACGTCCCCCATCAGCTCCGGCGGCGTTTTTTCCAGCATCTCCTGAATGGTCCGGACAATCTGCATCGCCGGTTCAATCAGGGCTTCCAGCATTTCGTCGCAGGAGATATCCGCCCACTGCGGCAGCCCGGTCATTGCATTTCTGCCCTTAATTCTGTGACTGCACAGATCCTTTCTGGGATACACGCAGCCAATCGCGGTTTTTGCTTCCTCAGCCATCCGCTGACCGATAATTAAATTGTATTTTCTTCGGATATACTTGATGATTGCTTCGTCAAAGGCATTCCCGGCGACCTTAATGGAACGCGAGATCGCGATGCCGCTCAGGGAAAGCACCGCCATATCCGTCGTGCCTCCGCCGATATCGACGATCAGGGTGCCGTGCGGCGTGGAGATATCCACACCGGCGCCGAGCGCCGCGGCCACAGGTTCCTCAATCAGACAGATTTTGCGCACGCCCGCCGCGCTGATCGCGTCCACTACCGCGCGTTTCTCAACCTCTGTAATCTGGCACGGCACGCTGACGACAACGCGGGGCATAAAAACCCTGCTCCCGCTGATTTTTTTCAAATAGTTGCTGATCAGATACTGCGCCAGATCAAAATTGGAAATGACGCCGTTGCAAAGCGGATGGGAAACGGAAATCTTGTCCGAGGTACGTCCCACCATCCTGTAGGCTTCCGAGCCGATTGCCACAACTTCGTCCGTTTCCACATTAACGGCAACAACTGCCGGTTCATTAAGTATAATGCCTTTCCCGTCAAGGTAAATCTTGACGGCTGATGTACCAAGATCTATCGCAATGTCAGTACCCAGCACGTAATCACATCCAATCTATATTCATTTTATTATATTATTACAAAATCAGAAATTTTTCAACTTAAAGTGCGCGGGCCACTGCAGCACACGTTATCTTCTTTGCTCCGCCGCTAAGCAGAACACAGCCGCACTCCCCCAGCGTGGCGCCGGTAGTCACAATATCGTCTATCAGCAGGATGTTTTTTCCCGATGTCTGCTCCCCGTCCTTTATCCGATAGACACCCCGGACATTGCTGCGGCGTTCCTTTTCGCTCAGCTTGTGCTGTTCCCGGTTGTTCCGGATTTTGACCAAATACTCCCGGTAAGGCAGGCCGAGGCGTTTTGCGACCGCCCTTGCCAAAAGCTCCGACTGATTATAGCCTCTCGCTTTATAGCGCTCCCCGGAGATGGGAACGGACGTAACGGAATCGAACCGCGCTTTGGGAAAGCTTTTTCCGATTTGCGCGGACATGCCCTCCGCATAAAAATCAGCAAAATCCTTTTGCCCGTAAAATTTGAACCCAAGAATGGATTCCCGGATTTTTCCGCTGTATAAATAGGGTGCGGTACATAAAATAGTTTCACCGGAACCCGGCAGATAAATGCATTTTTCGCCGGAGGTATGGAAAATTTCTTTTTCGCATTTTTCACATATGGATTGCCCGGATGGAACAATCCCGCGGCAGAAAATGCACTTCGGCGGAAAAATCATATCCAGAAGCACGGAAAAAAGCTTAGCACTCATTCTGCGCGCCTCCGGTCAGAAAATAGTAGAGTCCGGAGTACCGGCGCATTTTTTTATCGTTTTCAACCATGTGCTGAATCGCTTTCTGCGACCCGACAAGAATCAAAAGGGACTTTGCACGCGTAATCGCGGTATACAGCAAATTTCTGTAGGAAAGCTGGGGCGCTCCCTGAAACATGGGCATCACAACGGCAGTGAATTCGTTTCCCTGGCTCTTGTGTACCGTCATGGCATAGGCAAGCTCCAGCTCCGCCGCGGTCTCCAGCTCGTAAAGCACCATGCGGTCATCCATCTGCACCGTAACGGTGGAAGCCCGGCGGTCAATGCCGCACAGAATGCCGAGATCGCCGTTAAAAACGCCCTCCCCGCTTGTCCCGTCCGGTTTCACCCAGGCCAGGTTATAGTCGTTTTTGATCTGCATCACCTTGTCGCCCTCCCGGAACAGGGTGCCGTTAATGGTGATTTCATTTTTCGTTTTCTCCGGAGGATTGATCACTGCCTGCAGCTTTTTGTTGAGCTCCACGGTACCTAACTCCCCTTTTCTGGAAGGAGACAGCACCTGGATATCCGACAAAGGCGAGTATCCGTAGCTTGCGGGCAGACGGGCCGCACACAAATCAACAATCGTGGAACTGATTTCCGCGGGGCTTCCGTACGGCAGAAAGAAAAAGTCGCTGTTTCTGACGGAAAGCTCCGGCATCTGTCCTTTTACAATTCTGTGCGCGTTCATAACAATCAGGCTTTGCATGGATTGGCGGAAAATCTGATTGAGCTGGACAACAGGCAGCAGTCCGGTGGCGATCAGATCGCCCAGCACGTTGCCCGGCCCGACGCAGGGCAGCTGGTCGCAGTCGCCGACCATGATGAGACGGCAGCCGAGCGGCAGGGCGCGCAGAACCGCCTCGAAAATATTGGCATCCACCATGGACAGCTCGTCAATGACCAGCGCGTCGCATTCCAGAAGATTTTTCTCGTTTTTGGAAAAGACAGGCAGATCGTTTTCATCCCATTCCACCTGCAGCAGGCGGTGGATCGTTTTCGCGTCCTGTCCTGTCAGCTCGGACATCCGCTTGGCCGCTCTGCCGGTCGGCGCGGCAAGCAGAACCTTCTCCCCCTTCGTCTCCAGAATCTTGATGATCGCGTTGAGGGTGGTGGTTTTTCCGGTTCCCGGTCCCCCCGTCAGAATCAGCATTCCCTTGGAAAGAGCCTCTTTTATCGCCTGCTTTTGCCCGTCGGCGTACTGAATCTGAAACGTTTCCTCAATATTTGAGATATAATTGTCGATTCCAAGGATGGACTGCGCCGGAAAGCGAAGCATCATGTTCAGCCTTCCTGCGGAGTACAGCTCGGACCGGTACAGCTTGGGGGTAAAAATATACTCCCGGCCATCAAAAAGGACGGCGCAGACAGACGCTTCCGCCTTCAGGGCTTCCAGCGTGTCAAGAGCCTGCTCCGGCCCAATGCCGAGCATCTTCTGCGCGGCGGTCAGAAGCTTGTCCGCGGGCAGGCAGGTGTGGCCATTGCTGATATTGTGCTTCAGAACGTGCAGAATGCCTGCGCGGACCCTGCAGCCGTCGTCCTGCGGCCGCTCAAGCGAAGCGGCAATATCGTCGGCACGCTCAAAGCCGATTTCCAGCCCGTCCTCGCACAGGCAGTAGGGGTCCTCCTGCACGCGCTCCGCGGCCTGCGGGCCATAGAGCTTCCAGACTCTGACGGCCTCGTCGGGCGAAATGCCGAAGCTGCTCAAATACAGCATGATTTCCCGGATGCCGTGTATCTTTTTGAACTCGTCACCCATTTTTTTCGCCTTTGCCCGGGTAATACCCTTAATGGCGCAAAGGCGTTCCGGTTCCTCTTCCAGAACCTGCAGCGCGTTCATGCCGAACATGTCCACAATTTTTCCGGCGGTAGCCGGGCCGATGCCCCGGACGGCGCCCGACGAGAGATATTTCAGCATAGCGGCCGCAGTGGAGGGCTTCGAGCGCTCAAAGCCCTCCACCTTAAACTGGGTCCCGTAGTTCGGATTGTTGATCCAGCCGCCCACAACGCGCACTTCCTCGCCCGCGCCGACCAGCGGCATCGTGCCCACGGCCGTAACCAATTCTTCCCCGTTATTGATTTCTATAATCGCATATCCGTTCTTCTCATTTTTAAAAATGACCTGTTCCACCGAACCGGCCATTTCCAGCATCTGATCTTCCCGCATGAAACTCCCTCGTATTTTATGATTCATAAATTCAGTATAATACATGAGCTATGTATTTGCAAATTTATTACATAGAATATCCGGCAGTTCTTCGGGAGTACAGACCTCTACCCCGGGGTTCCGGTTGGAAATAATTCTGCATACCACGTTTGTTTCTTCATCCATTCCCTTGTCAAGACAAATCAGCATTTTTTCGTCTCCGCGGATCCATTTCAGTCTTTCGATCGCACTTTCCAGCAGCATTTCGGCGCCTTCATCGTGGCCTTCCACGGAAACGACCAGATAAAGCTTGCCCGGACGGGAGGGCCTGAGCATCCAGAAAATAATATTCCTGACGATTTCAGCGGCGCCGATGATGGCCAGAAGAACAAAAGCGATTTTTGCAAGGATCTCAAGCATAAAAAGTCACCTCAACACAGTTTATGTGCCGAGGCGACCAAATGCTATGCTTATTTTGCCAATGCGGCTTTTAGAGCGTCGACCTTGTCGCGCTTTTCCCACGCAACGTTCAGGTCCTCACGGCCCATATGGCCGTAATTGGAAATCGCGCGGTAAATAGGACGGCGAAGATTCAGGTTATGAATAATCGCCGTGGGACGAAGGTCAAACACCTTTTCCACCGCCGCCGCGAGCTCGTCGTTGCTGTATTGGGAAGTGCCGAACGTATCCACCATAATGGAAACGGGTCTTGCCACGCCGATCGCATAGGCGATCTGAATTTCACACTTTTTCGCCAGGCCCGCCGCAACAACATTCTTTGCCGCGTAGCGCGCCGCGTAAGCCGCGGAACGGTCGACTTTGGTAGGATCCTTTCCTGAGAAAGCGCCGCCTCCGTGCCTGCCGTAGCCGCCGTAAGTGTCAACGATGATTTTTCTTCCGGTCAGTCCGCTGTCGCCCACCGGACCGCCTATCACAAAACGGCCAGTCGGGTTGACAAAGAACTTTGTCTTGTCATCCAGCCATTTTTCTGGGATCACCGCTTTTATCACACGCTCGATAATATCCTTTCTGATTCGCTCCAGAGTGACGTCGGGGTCATGCTGGGTGGAAACGACAACGGTGTCCACGCGCACCGGTTCGTCCCCGTCGTACTCCACGGTTACCTGTGTTTTGCCGTCCGGCCGCAGATAGGACAGGGTACCGTCCTTTCTGACCTGGCTCAGGCGCTTCGACAGCCTGTGCGCCAGTGAGATGGCAAGCGGCATCAGCTCCGGCGTTTCGTCGCAGGCGTATCCGAACATCATGCCCTGGTCGCCCGCGCCGGTCACATCGTTTGCGTCCGTCGCGCCCTGCTTCGCCTCATAGGACTGATTGACACCCATCGCGATATCGGGCGACTGGATATCGATGGAGGTGATCACGCCGCAGGTGTTGCCGTCAAAACCGCAGGCGGGGTCGTCGTAACCGATGTCCTTGACTACCTGCCGTGCAATCGACGCAATATCCACATAGCAGTCGGTAGAAATCTCTCCCATGACATGGATTACGCCGGTGGTGGCCGTCACCTCACACGCAACGTGAGCTTCCGGGTCCTGTGCAATAATTTCATCCAGCACGGCGTCCGCAATCTGGTCGCAGAGTTTGTCCGGATGACCTTCCGTTACTGATTCCGATGTAAAAAAATGTCTTGCCATTGAGCAATCCTCCTAAAATAAAAATAAAAAGAAAATGCCGTCCGGAAAATCCGAACGGCGTGTATGATTACCTCATCTTTCGGCTTTACCGCAGGAATTGGCACCTTACGCTTTGTAGGTTGCCGGACATCATAGGGCCTGTTCCCTCCGTCACTCTTGATAAGGGCATATTTAATTTTCAATGTAATTATAACATAGATTAGATTGATCGTAAAGAACAAAAATAGGCAAAGTGCATGTCCCCGATTGGGGATAAACTGTACGGTTTCAATAAAGGATTATCTTCTGCCGATTCTGTTGTGCAGAATCGGGCTGACACGCTTATAGGTCAGCATGGTCACAGCGGAGACCAGCACCCCCTTCAGCAGGTTGAACGGCGCTACCGCAAGCATGACAAAGGATGTAAGATCGTTGATGGAAGGATTGACCGCGTGGCCCATGGCGACAAGCGCGTCCAGCGGCATATTAAACACCTTGGCGTAAAACGGCAGCAGCACAAAAGCGTTCAGCAGGCTTCCCGCCACAATCAGCGTAAACGTACCGACCGCCATACCGATCAGCGCGCTTTTCTTCGACTTATGGTGTCTGTAGATCAATGCGCTGGGAATGACAAACGAACAGCCGATGATAAAGTTCGCGATATCGCCGACTCCGCCCGTCGAGCTTCCGTGAATGATAAGGTAGAGCAATATCTTGACCAGCTCAATGACAACGCCGGCAAAAGGGCCCATGGCAAAACTGCCGATCAAAACGGGAAGCTCGCTCAGATCGATTTTATAAAAGCTGGGCGCAAACCAGAGCGGTATTTCCACGACCATCAGGACGGCGGCAATCGCGGACAGAATTCCGATTTGCGCGATGCCTCTGGTATCCAATAATTTCGCTGACTTTTTTTCATTTGTAATCGTATTCATGATTTCTCCTATCTTCTTCATAAGTATTTTCGCTTCGGCACTAAAACGGGGTGAAAAGGATGCAGGGAACACGCGGGTTACTTCATCTTCCTCATTGAAAAACTCCCTTTCTTAGTTGCCAACGAAAAAAAAAGTCCCACAGTAAAAAACTGCGGGACGAAAGCATACGCAAATACGCGCAATCTTCTTCCATCCGGACTATACCGTCGGCTTTGGAATCAAACCAAATCAGCTTTCGCTCGCGGGCTCGTCGGCTTGCGCCGCTTTACCGCCGGTGGGGAATTACACCCCGCCCCGAAGACAACTTTATTTAATTTATATTATTATAGCACTGTGAAAATTGTGTGTCAATCTTTCTGCAGATATTCTTTTGGAATACTCTGATTGACAATATTGTTGATGTATTTCAGGCTGAACGCCGGAGTATAGCGCTTTACCCCGTGAGCGGCGGCCAGAGCGTCCGTGTACTGGCTAAGCGGATAGATCGTAATACCCGCGCATCCCTTGCCGTAGTGCGTGACGATCGGCTTGAATTTCATATCCGTAAAGATCGTTTTGTTCGTTGTAAAATCCTTGGTCATCGTAACGGTCAGAATGCCGCCGACCATATTGTCCCCGCTCTGCTGGGCGGAAACAAGGTTGCCGAACGCAAAAATGACAGGGCACTGCGTCCCGTCCTTCCGGGTCAGGACCGTCAGCTTCTGCAAAACATGGGGGTGATTCCCAAAAATGATATCCGCTCCCCAATCGACCATATTCTGCGCAAGCGTTTTCTGCTTGTCCGAAAGTGTGTAGGTATTCTCATTTCCCCAATGCACGGAGATAACCACGACGTCCGCCATTGATTTTGCTTTTTTGATCAGTTTTTCTATCAGTTCGGTTTCGTTTGCGTAAATCAGCCGGTATTTGGAATTTTTGGGAAGATAAAGCCCGTTTGTCATTTCCGTAATGCCAATATGGGCGGTTTTGATTCCCTTCGATTCCACGATCCGGATATTCTGCAAATCTTCCTCATCGCGGTAGGCGCCCACGACCTTTACGGACGGTTTGGTCGCCCAGTAGTCCAGCGTGGCGGCAAGGCCCGCTTCGTTTTTGTCCAAAACATGGTTGTTGGCGTGATTAATGACGTCAAACCCCAGATTGACCAGCTCGTCCCCCAATTCCGTAGGTGAGTTGAAGCGCGGATAACCCGACGGCGGCGCGATTTTTCCCGCAATCGGTGTTTCCTGATTGATGACGGAGATGTCCGCATTCTTGATATCCGCCGCTATGCGCGTATAAACCGGAGAAAAATCAAAGCCCTTCCCTCCCGTCCGGCTCTGCGCCTGCTTATAGATCACATCGTGAATCAGGTCGTCGCCGACGCCCAGAATCGTAACGGAAACCGGCTTTTGAACCGGTTTTGACTCCGCTTCCGACGAAGCCGCCGCATGCACCGGCGCGGATACGCCGGACGGCAGCCCAGCCTTTCCATTTCCCTGATTCTGCAGGAATAAGACCATGGAGGCAACACAAGCGCCTGCCAGAACCACAGCCAGACACACACGGAAAACGACCCGGGATAGATTGTTTTGATCCTTCTTCATATGAAAACCCCTAAAAAGTTATTAGAACGCTTCCCCACCAAGCAGTTCAGTATGTTTTCCTTCAATAAAAATGCGATATTCTGTTGAATTCACGTTTTATTTTTCTACATTATAACATGGCTGCCGGCAGAAAGCTACTTTTTACCCGCACAAACACACCCGTTTATAACACAAAAAGGCCCCGCCCTTTCGGGCAAGGCCTTAAACAAACAAGAGTTACAGATTACTGAGCGTTGATCTTGATAACAACGCCGGAGCCAACTGTGTGGCCGCCTTCACGGATAGCGAAGCGGAGGCCCTCTTCAATAGCGATCGGAGTGATCAGCTCAACGTCCATTTCGACGTTATCGCCGGGCATGCACATCTCAGTGCCTTCCGGAAGAGAGATAACGCCTGTGACGTCTGTGGTTCTGAAATAGAACTGAGGACGATAGTTGTTGAAGAAAGGAGTATGACGGCCGCCTTCATCCTTGGTCAGGACGTAAACCTGGCCGCGAAACTTTGTGTGCGGATGAATGGTTCCCGGCTTTGCAAGAACCTGGCCGCGCTCAATTTCCGTTCTCTGGATACCACGGAGAAGAACACCGACATTATCGCCGGCCTCTGCGAAGTCAAGGGTCTTTTTGAACATTTCCAGACCTGTGATAACAGACTTTCTGCGCTCTTCGGTCAGACCGATGATCTCAACTTCTTCGCCGACCTTAGCCATACCACGCTCAACTCTGCCGGTAGCAACAGTACCACGGCCGGTAATGGTGAAGACGTCTTCAACAGGCATAAGGAAAGGAAGGTCGGATTTACGCTCAGGAGTCGGGATAAAGCTGTCGACAGCGTCCATCAGCTCATGAATGCATTTGTACTCCGGAGCATCCGTATCCGTAGATTTGGACTCGAGAGCTGTAAGAGCGGAGCCGCGGATGATCGGTGTGTCGTCGCCCGGGAACTCGTACTCGTTCAGAAGGTCACGGATTTCCATCTCGACAAGGTCAAGGAGCTCGGGGTCGTCAACCTGGTCAACCTTGTTCATGAATACAACAATATAAGGTACGCCGACCTGACGGGCCAGAAGGATGTGCTCTCTGGTCTGCGGCATTGGGCCGTCAGCAGCGGAAACAACCAGGATAGCACCGTCCATCTGAGCAGCGCCGGTGATCATGTTCTTTACATAGTCGGCATGGCCCGGGCAGTCAACGTGAGCATAGTGACGGGCAGCCGTCTGATACTCAACGTGAGCGGTGTTGATGGTAATACCGCGCTCTCTCTCTTCAGGAGCCTTATCAATATTCGCATAGTCAACGAAATCAGCCTCGCCGCTGAAGTTAAGGACCTTGGTGATCGCTGCCGTCAACGTGGTCTTGCCATGGTCAACGTGGCCGATAGTACCAATGTTTACGTGTGGTTTGGATCTGTCAAATTTTGCTTTTGCCATTGGAATTCCTCCTTTTTATTTATACGATAATAATTTTAATGATTCAGCTATGCCTATCATTTTATCAATAACATCAATAAAAATCAAGCGTATTTTTACAAGTTATTCGGACTTTTTGTTGCGTGAAGAAATAATGTGTTCCGAAACCGACTTCGGCACTTCCGTAGAAGTGGCGGGTTCCATGACGTACTGGCCTCTGCCCTGTGTCTTGGAACGCATATCGGTTGCGTAGCCAAACATTTCAGAAAGCGGAACATGCGCCCTGATCTGCTGTGCGCCCGGAATCGCATCCATACCTTCGATCATGCCGCGGCGGGAGTTCAAATCGCCGATGATGTCGCCCATGTACTCTTCGGGCACCGTAACGGTAACCTTCATGATCGGCTCCAGAATGACCGGATCCGCCTTTCTCATGGCCTCCTTGAAAGCCATGGAACCTGCGATCTTAAACGCCATTTCGGAGGAGTCAACCTCATGGTAAGAGCCATCGTAAAGGGTTACCTTGGTGTCGACTACCGGATAGCCGGCGAGAACGCCGGTGAGCATAGCGCCCTGAATACCCTGGTCAACGGCAGGGATATATTCCTTCGGGATCGCACCGCCGACGACGGCGTTGACAAACTCGTAGCCTTTGCCCGGGTTCGGCTCAATGCGGATCTTAACGTGGCCGTACTGGCCGCGGCCGCCGGACTGACGGGCATACTTGGTGTCAACATCCGCATTTCCGCGGATGGTTTCCTTATAGGATACCTGCGGCTTGCCGACGTTTGCTTCCACATGGAACTCGCGCAGAAGCCTGTCGACAATGATCTCAAGGTGAAGCTCGCCCATGCCCGCGATGATCGTCTGACCCGTTTCCTCATTGGTATATGCCTTAAAGGTAGGATCTTCTTCCGCAAGCTTTGCGAGGGCAATACCCATTTTTTCCTGGCCGGCCTTTGTCTTCGGCTCAATTGCGACTTCAATAACCGGATCCGGGAATTCCATGGATTCAAGAACAACCGGATGCTTTTCATCACAAAGCGTATCACCTGTGGTGGTGTTTTTCAAACCAACCGCAGCCGCAATATCACCGGCATAAACAACGTCGATATCCTGACGGTGATTGGCGTGCATCTGAAGAATACGGCCCAGACGTTCGTTGTTATCCTTGGTCGAGTTGTAAACGCTGGAGCCTGCCTGAATGGAACCGGAGTAGACGCGGAAGAAGCACAGCTTCCCGACATACGGGTCTGTGGCAATCTTAAACGCCAGAGCGGCGAACGGCTCGTCATCGGTAGCATGGCAATCCTGTTCCTCGCCGGTCTCCGGATTGACACCCTTGATCGCGGGGATATCCGTCGGAGCAGGCATATAAGCTATAATAGCGTCGAGAAGCTTTTGAACGCCCTTGTTTCTGTAAGAAGTACCGCAGGTGACGGGAACCATATGGTTGGCAATCGTGGACTTACGGATTGTAGAAATGATTTCGTCTTTCGTGAGAGTCTCCCCGTTCAGATACTTCTCCATCAGGGCATCGTCCTGCTCCGCAACATGCTCAATCAGTTCGGTATGATACTTGTTGGCAAGCTCGAGCATATCCTCCGGGATATCCTCCACTTTCATGTCCTTGCCCATATCGTCGTAGTAAATATCAGCCTTCATATCGACAAGGTCGATGATGCCCTTAAAGGTATCCTCGCTGCCGATGGGGAGCTGAATCGGCACGGCATTGCACTTCAGCCGATCTTTCATCATCTGGACAACACGATAGAAATCCGCGCCCATGATGTCCATTTTATTTACATAAGCCATACGGGGAACATGATATTCCTCAGCCTGACGCCAAACTGTTTCCGACTGCGGCTCAACACCGCCCTTGGCGCAGAAAACCGTTACCGAACCGTCGAGCACGCGCAGCGAACGCTCAACTTCCACAGTAAAGTCAACGTGGCCAGGGGTGTCAATGATGTTGATCCGGTGGCCCTTCCAAAAGCAGGTAGTCGCAGCGGAGGTAATGGTAATCCCTCTCTCCTGCTCCTGCACCATCCAGTCCATGGTCGCAGCACCATCATGCACTTCGCCAATCTTATGGTTAATCCCTGTGTAATACAGGATACGTTCAGTTGTTGTTGTTTTACCGGCATCAATGTGCGCCATAATACCGATATTGCGGGTTAATTCAAGTGATACCTGCCTTGGCATAGTTTCCTCCTTAAAGTCTGAGATGTTGGGATTTGTACACTATTTCAGGTAACAGACCAACATGTGTTGGATTACCATCTGTAATGAGCAAATGCCTTATTGGCCTCCGCCATCTTATGCGTATCGTCACGCTTCTTGGCAGCGCCGCCAGCACCATTTACAGCATCAAGAATTTCACCGGCAAGTCTCTCTCTCATCGTCTTCTCAGATCTAAGTCTTGAATAGTTGGTTATCCAACGTAAGCCTAATGTTTGTCTTCTTTCAGGGCGAACCTCCATAGGGACCTGGTAGGTTGCGCCGCCGACACGGCGGGCCTTGACTTCGAGGGCCGGCATAACATTTTCCATGGCGGCCTCAAAAACCTCCAAAGGCTCTTTCCCTGTTTTCTCGTTGATAATATCAAATGCGCCATAAACGATCTTCTGGGCTACGCCCTTCTTACCGTCGACCATAATATTATTGACGAGACGTGTTACAAGCTTGGAATTATACAGTGGATCGGGCAAAACATCACGTTTTGCGATATTACCTCTTCTTGGCACTTTACTTCCCTCCTTCACATGAATGATATCACAGGTACTCGAAAGCGACAAACTCCCGTGGCCAACACAGAGGCGTTTCTATATGAAAAACGCCGCTGCATTCTGTTTCAAAACATGCAGCCGTTCGGTTCCTGTCAATTTAAACTACCTTATTTTTTCGCAGCCTTCGCCGCGCCGGCCTTCGGCCGCTTTGCGCCATACTTGGAACGAGCCTGCATACGCTGTGCTACACCCTGCGCGTCAAGCGTACCGCGGATAATGTGGTAACGCACGCCAGGCAGGTCCTTCACACGGCCGCCGCGGATCATCACGACACTGTGTTCCTGAAGATTGTGGCCGACACCGGGGATATAAGCACTGACTTCAATTCCGTTGGAAAGCCTGACTCTGGCGATCTTTCTGAGCGCGGAGTTCGGTTTCTTCGGAGTCGCGGTCTTTACCGTTGTGCAGACACCACGTTTTTGCGGGGAATCCTGATCGATGGAAATACGTTTCTTGGAATTCCAGCCCTTCAAAAGCGCAGGGGCTTTCGCCTTTGCTACAGCAACTTCTCTGCCCGTATGGACTAACTGGTTGAATGTTGGCATAAGACACCTCCTCACATCAATTTTATTATGTTAAGCGAATAGATAGTATATCCGCCGTAACAGTAAAATAATCTTTAAACAACTGATTCCTGTCCTGAAGGATCAGCCTCAGAACAGGAATGAAGCGCTCAATCAGTAAACCATCACAATTGTTTATTATAAGGCTATACCGCGTCGTTTGTCAAGTCTTGATTTACGGGCTCTATCCTCACGTCGCTGTAGCATTTCATACCCGTACCGGCGGGGATCAGCTTGCCGATAATGACGTTTTCCTTCAGTCCGAGCAGCGGGTCGACCTTGCCCTTGATTGCGGCGTCGGTCAGGACACGCGTCGTCTCCTGGAAGGAGGCGGCCGACAGGAAAGAATCGGTGGCGAGCGAAGCCTTGGTGATACCAAGCAGAACCGGTGAGGCGGTAGCCTCTCTCAAGTCCGTCTCGCCGTTTTTGATACGGTCGCGGATGACCTGGTTCTCTGTTTCCAGCTCCGCCTTCTCAATCAGCGAGCTCGGCAGAAGCGTGGTATCGCCGGAGTCCTCGATCTTGACCTTCTTCATCATCTGGCGGACAATGACCTCAATATGCTTATCGTTGATATCAACGCCCTGCATCCGGTAAACGCGCTGGACTTCCTCAATGAGGTAGTCCTGAACGGCGTGGGTACCGCTGATTGCAAGAACGTCGTGAGGATTGACGGAGCCTTCGGTCACCCTTGTTCCAGCCTTGATCAGCTGACCTTCCGCGACAATCACGCGGGAGCCGTACGGAATCAGGTAGGACTTGGAATCACCCGTTTCGGGGTTCGTCACGACGACATGGCGGTTCTTCTTGATCTCCTCGAAGGAAACCGTGCCGGCTATCTCACTGATAATGGCAAGATGCTTCGGCTTGCGGCCTTCGAAAAGCTCTTCGACACGAGGCAGACCCTGTGTAATATCTTCCGAGCTGGCGACACCGCCGGTGTGGAAGGTTCTCATGGTCAGCTGTGTGCCCGGCTCGCCGATGGACTGCGCCGCGATAATTCCGACCGCTTCGCCGACCGCGACCGTCTGACCGTTCGCAAGGTTCGCGCCGTAGCATTTCTTGCAGACACCGTGCTTCGCGCAGCAGTTCAGCACGGAACGGATCTTAATACGCTCTACGCCGCTCTTGACAATGATGTCGGCGTCCTGGTCGTTCATCAGCTTATCCTTGGAAACAAGGACTTCGCCCGTCTTCTCATCGACAAAGTCTTCGACAAGATATCTCCCGAGCAGACGCTCATGAAGGGTCTCGATCGCTTCCTTGCCCTCGCGGATGTCGTATACCTCAAGGCCGTCGGTTGCGCCGCAGTCGTCCTCACGAATGATGACGTCCTGGGAAACGTCGACCAGGCGGCGGGTCAGGTAACCGGAGTCGGCCGTTCTCAGAGCGGTGTCCGCCAGGCCCTTTCTGGCGCCGCGGGAAGAAATGAAGTATTCCAGAATGTTCAGGCCTTCACGGTAGTTGGCCCTGATCGGAATTTCAATGGTTTTACCGGATGTGTTGGCAATCAGTCCGCGCATACCGGCCAGCTGGCGGATCTGGCTCATGGAGCCACGGGCCCCGGAATCCGCCATCATGAAAATCGGGTTGTAGCGGTCCAGGTTCTTCTGCAGCGCAACGGAAACATCCTCCGTCGCCTTTGCCCAGGTTTTCAGAACCGCGTTGTAACGCTCATTGTCGGAAAGAAGGCCCATCTTGAACTGGCCGTCAACATTATCGATCTGCTTTTCGGCAGCTTCAATGATCTGCTTCTTCTCCGGCGGAATCGTTGCGTCGCTGACGGCGACCGTAATCGCGCTCAGGGTGGAGTATTTATAGCCCTGCGATTTGATGCTGTCCAGAACGTCGGCCGTCTGAGCGGTGCCGTGCGCCTTGATGCATTTGTCAATAATGGCGCCCAGCTGCTTTTTGCCGACCAGAAAATCGATTTCATACTTAAACAGGTTATCCGGATTGGAGCGGTCGACGTAGCCCAAATCCTGCGGAATCGGCCTGTTGAAGATCATGCGGCCAACGGTGGTATCCACCAGCCGGGAAACCTCTTCCCCGTTGATCTCCATCGTTCTGCGGACCTTGATTTTGGCGTGAAGGCCAACAGTCTTGGAATCATAAGCCATAATGGCTTCATTATAATCTCTGAATACTTTGCCTTCGCCGGGTTCCCCGTCCTTTTCCAAAGTAAGGTAATAGGAACCCAGCACCATATCCTGTGTAGGAACGGTAACGGGGCGTCCATCGGAAGGCTTCAGCAGGTTGCCTGCGGCCAGCATCAGGAAACGGGCCTCAGCCTGCGCCTCTGCAGAAAGCGGAACATGAACAGCCATCTGGTCGCCGTCGAAGTCCGCGTTATAAGCCGTACAGGCCAGCGGATGCAGCTTTAAGGCACGGCCCTCAACCAGTACCGGCTCAAACGCCTGAATACCGAGTCTGTGCAGCGTAGGCGCGCGGTTCAGCAGGACCGGATGGTTCTTGATGACGATTTCCAGCGCGTCCCAAACCTCGGGTTTCGCGCGCTCCACCGCCTTTCTGGCGGCCTTGATGTTTCCGGCGGCGCCGGTTTCCACAAGGCGTTTCATGACGAAGGGCTTGAACAGCTCCAGCGCCATTTCCTTCGGAAGGCCGCACTGGTACATTTTCAGCTCCGGGCCTACCACGATAACGGAACGGCCGGAATAGTCCACGCGCTTGCCCAGAAGGTTCTGGCGGAAACGTCCCTGCTTGCCTTTCAGCATGTCGGAAAGGGATTTCAGCGGACGGTTGTTCGGACCGGTTACCGGGCGGCCGCGGCGGCCGTTGTCGATCAGGGCGTCGACGGCCTCCTGCAGCATGCGCTTTTCGTTGCGGACAATGATATCGGGAGCGCCGAGCTCCAAAAGCCTTTTCAGGCGGTTGTTTCTGTTGATTACACGGCGGTAGAGGTCGTTTAAGTCGGACGTCGCGAAACGGCCGCCGTCGAGCTGTACCATCGGACGGATATCCGGCGGAATGACCGGAACCACATCGAGGATCATCCATTCCGGACGGTTGCCGGAAAGACGAAAGGCCTCGATCACTTCCAGGCGCTTCAGAATTCGGACACGCTTCTGGCCGGAAGCGCCGGAAAGCTCCGTCTTGAGCTCTTCGGAAATAACGTCAAGGTCGATTTCCGCCAGAAGCTTTTTGATGGCTTCGGCGCCCATGCTGGCTTCAAAGTCGTCCTCGTACTTTTCACGCATATCACGGTACTCTTTTTCGTTCAGGAGCTGTTTTTTCTGCAGCTCGCGGACGTTGCCGGGATCCGTTACGATATACAGCGCGAAATACAGAACCTTTTCCAGCATACGGGGGGATATATCAAGGATCAGTCCCATTCTGGACGGAATTCCCTTAAAATACCAGATGTGGGAAACAGGAGCGGCCAGCTCGATGTGGCCCATGCGCTCGCGGCGGACCTTCGCCCGGGTTACTTCCACGCCGCAGCGCTCGCAGATCTTCCCTTTATAACGAATTCTCTTATACTTTCCGCAATGGCATTCCCAGTCCTTTTGGGGCCCGAAGATACGTTCACAGAAAAGACCATCGCGTTCGGGCTTGAGGGTACGATAATTGATCGTTTCCGGCTTTTTTACTTCGCCATGGGACCATTCCCTGATTTTTTCCGGTGAAGCAAGTCCGATCTTGATTGATTCAAAAACATTAAATTCCATATTGCAACCCCATTCTATTATATTTCGTCGCTGCCGTCAGAATTAAGGTCAAAGGGTTCGTCCTTATCAAATTCATCTTCCTCATCACTGTCATCGCTGGTGTCGTCTTCAATATAGTCGTCCACGTCGTCAAACAGACTTTCGTCGTCATCCGTGTCCTCCACCGAATAGCCCTCAAGGTCGTCGGCAACATTCGGCTCGTCAAAGCTTTCGTCCGAAGGATTGAAGCCCATGTCGTCGTCATCGTCAAAGTTCTGCTTCAGATCGATTTCCTCGTTGTTCTGGTTCAGCACCTTGACGTCAAGGCCCAGGGACTGCAGTTCCTTAATCAGAACCTTGAACGATTCCGGAACGCCCGGCTTCGGAATGTTCTGGCCCTTCACGATCGCTTCGTAGGTCTTTACGCGGCCCACGACGTCGTCGGACTTGACGGTAAGAATTTCCTGCAGGGTATACGCCGCGCCGTAAGCTTCCAGCGCCCAGACTTCCATTTCGCCGAAACGCTGGCCGCCGAACTGCGCTTTGCCGCCCAGTGGCTGCTGCGTGACAAGGGAATAAGGGCCGGTGGAACGGGCATGGATTTTATCGTCAACCAGATGGTGCAGTTTCAGGTAATACATAATTCCGACGGTAACCGGGTTGTCAAAGAATTCGCCGGTACGGCCGTCCTTCAGAACGGTCTTGCCGTCCTCGCTGATGCCGGCCTTCTTAAAGCATTCGACAATGTCGTCTTCATGCGCACCGTCGAATACCGGGGTCATGATCTTCCAGCCGAGCGCCTTTGCGGCATAGCCGAGGTGAACCTCGAGCACCTGTCCGATATTCATACGGGAAGGAACGCCCAACGGGTTCAGAACAATGTCGAGCGGGGTGCCGTCCGGCAGGAAAGGCATGTCTTCCACCGGAAGGATACGGGAAACAACGCCCTTGTTGCCATGGCGGCCGGCCATCTTATCTCCCACGGAAATTTTACGCTTCTGGGCAATATAGCAGCGGACAACCTTGTTGACGCCGGGGCTGAGCTCGTCGTGACTGTTTTCGCGGGTAAATACCTTTACATCGACCACGATACCGTATTCGCCGTGAGGCACTCTCAGAGAGGTGTCCCTCACCTCTCTGGCTTTTTCACCAAAGATGGCGCGCAGCAGGCGCTCTTCGGCGGTCAGCTCCGTCTCGCCCTTCGGCGTGACCTTACCGACAAGAATATCACCGGCACGCACCTCGGCGCCGATGCGGATGATTCCGCTTTCGTCCAGGTCGTGAAGCAGATCCTCGTTCACGTTCGGAATATCCCTTGTGATTTCCTCCGGCCCGAGCTTCGTGTCTCTGGATTCAATTTCGTATTCTTCAATATGGATGGAAGTGTAAACATCGTCGCGGACAATCTTTTCGCTGATGAGAACAGCATCCTCGTAGTTGTAGCCTTCCCATGTCATAAAGCCGATCAGGGCGTTTTTGCCCAGACTGATTTCGCCATCCTTGGTCGCGGGGCCGTCGGCAATGACGGAACCGGCCTCCACTCTCTGGTTGACATCGACAACGGGAACCTGATTGATACATGTTCCCTGGTTGGAACGCATAAACTTAGTAACATGGTAAACGTCGACGCTGCCGTCGTCACAGGTCACCCGGATTTCATCCGCGCTTACGCTGCGGACAACACCGGAGTGTTTGGCGATCACGCATACGCCGGAGTCGACGCCGGCTTTATATTCCATGCCGGTTCCGACGATCGGAGATTCGGTTTTCAGAAGCGGAACCGCCTGCCGCTGCATGTTGGAACCCATCAGCGCGCGGTTGGCGTCGTCGTTTTCCAGGAAGGGAATCATCGCGGTGGCGACGGAAACAACCATCCTTGGCGAAACATCCATATAGTCCGCTTTTTCGCGCTCAATTTCAAGGAACTCGTCGCGGTAACGGGCGTTGACCTTGGCATTTTTGAAACGGCCCTGCTCGTCGAGCGGTTCGTTCGCCTGCGCAACGATATAATCGTCCTCAATATCCGCGGTCATATAAACCACTTCTCGGGTAACACAGCCGGTCGCTTTATCCACGCGGCGGAACGGCGCCTCAATAAAGCCGTACTCATTGATTCTGGCAAAGGTCGCCAGATAGGAAATCAGTCCGATGTTCGGACCTTCCGGCGTTTCAATCGGGCACATGCGTCCGTAGTGGCTGTAGTGGACATCACGGACTTCGAAGCCCGCGCGGTCTCTCGACAGGCCGCCGGGACCCAGGGCGGAAAGACGGCGCTTATGCGTCAGCTCCGCAAGCGGGTTCGTCTGGTCCATGAACTGCGACAGCGGGGAGGAACCGAAGAATTCCTTGATCGCCGCCACAACGGGACGGATATTGATTAAGGAATGAGGGGTCAGGACTTCCAAATCCTGTGCCTGCAACGTCATTCTTTCACGTATAACGCGCTCAAGTCTGGAAAAACCAATTCTGAACTGATTCTGAAGCAGTTCGCCGACCGAACGGATACGGCGGTTTCCCAGATGGTCGATATCGTCAAGATTGCCGAGGCCCATGGCCAGGCAGTTCATGTAGTTGATCGAAGAGAAAATATCGTCGATAATGATGTGCTTCGGAATCAGCTCATCCACTCTGGTTTTAATGGTTTCTTTCAGTTCCTCGTCGGAGGAACAGGAATCCAGAATTTCAGCCAGCACGCTGAAACGCACTCTCTCGTTGATTTCGCACTCGGCTTTCGCGTCGAACCCGACAAAGTTGTTGATGTCAACCATGCCGTTGGAAATCACCTTTACCTCGCGCTCGTTGACATTGACGAACGCGATGGACACGCCGGCGTCGTCAATTTCGTGCGCCTTGTCATGAGAAAGAATTTCACCCGCTTCCGCCATCAGCTCGCCGGTAAGCGGGTTGACAATGGGACGGGAAAGCTTCTGGCCGGTAATGCGTCCGGCAAGATTCAGCTTCTTATTGTATTTGTAGCGGCCGACACGGGAAAGGTCGTATCGGCGGGCATCAAAAAACAAGCCGTTGATGTGGGACTGAGCGCTCTCAATCGTCGGCGGTTCGCTTGGCCTTAATTTTCTGTATACTTCAAAAAGAGCCTCTTCGGTGTTTTTGCAGGGATCTTTTTCAATAGTGGCGTTCATACGGTCGTCGTCGCCGAAATATTCGCGGATTTCCTCGTCGGTTCCAAGGCCGAGCGCGCGGACAAAGACCGTTACCGGAATTTTCCTGTTTTTGTCGATACGGACATAGAAAACGTCGTTGGCGTCGTTTTCATATTCCAGCCACGCGCCGCGGTTCGGGATAACGGTGGAGCTGAACAGTTCTTTGCCCGTCTTGTCATATTCCATTTTATAATAAACGCCGGGTGAACGGACCAATTGGGAAACAATCACACGTTCCGCGCCGTTGATAACAAAAGTTCCGCTGTCCGTCATGAGCGGGAAGTCGCCCATGAAAACCTCGGATTCTTTTATTTCCCCGCTTTCCTTGTTGAGCAGGCGGGCGGTAACTCTCAGAGCGGCCGCATAGGTAGCGTCGCGCTCTTTGCATTCTTCCACACTGTAATTCGGTTTGTCGTCGTCCAGTTTGTAATTCACAAAATCCAGCACAAGATTGCCGGTATAGTCAGTAATCCCGGAAACATCTTTGAAAACCTCTTTGAGGCCTTCGTCAAGAAACCACTGATAGGAATTCTTCTGTACCTCGATCAGGTTTGGCATGTCCAAGACTTCATCAATACGCGCGAAGCTCATGCGAACATTTTTGCCTACTTGCACCGGTTTGACATTCACCATTGGCTCGATCACTCCATTCATATATTTACCATCTTCGCAATAAATAAAGCACAAAAATAAGCCGCATCCATCTCCCCTTTTGGAAGGTTTTCATGGGAACCTCTTGCCTTTTTGAAATTGTTGTGATATGATAGAGCAAGATAGACATGAGTATATGTTTCCATGATGATGCAGTATATTATTTTATTACAATATATTGTGTTTGTCAAGCCATGTTTTACAAATTTATTATTGAAATGGTAAAAATCCGACGACTAAACAGCCGCCGGATTTTTTTATGTTCATTTTTCCCCTTTTTTCCCCATGATATCGCCTGTGTCGCCATTGCTGAGGGAATCGAAGGTATAGGAGTCCAGTTTTTTACGTACAATGGACGAAATCTCGTCGTAGATCTGATGAACCTTACAGCAGGTGTTATGCTGGCAGGCGTACTCGTCCTGCTGGCATCGGCTGATCATATACGGGCCTTCGACCGACTCAATCACTTCCCGCAGGGTGATTTTGCCGGGTTCCCGCGCAAGCATGTAGCCCCCGTGCGCACCCTTGTACGAGACGATCAGGCCGCCCGCCACCAGCTTGCGCAGAATTTTCAGCGCAAACCGCAAAGGCACATGGGCCTGGTCGGAAATGGACCTCGCGTCTATTTTTTGATTGGATACCGCCAGCATTTCCACAATCCTGACGGCGTAATCGGCTTCCAGTGTCATGACCATTGCAGTCATCCCCTTAATCCAGGAAATCTTTCAGCTTTTTGCTGCGGCTTGGATGGCGCAGTTTGCGCAGAGCCTTCGCCTCAATCTGTCTGATACGCTCTCTGGTAACATTGAATTCCTTTCCGACTTCCTCCAGAGTGCGGGAACGGCCGTCTTCCAGACCGAAGCGCAGTCGGAGCACCTTTTCCTCCCTGGGGGTCAGCGTGTCGAGCACATCGGCAAGCTGTTCCTTCAAAAGCGTGTGGGAAGCGGCATCCGCCGGCGCCGGGGCGTCGTCGTCCGGAATAAAGTCGCCGAGATGGCTGTCCTCTTCCTCGCCGATCGGCGTTTCCAGAGAAACCGGCTCCTGTGCGACGCGCATGATTTCACGCACTTTGTCCACCGGCATATCCAACTCTTCGGAAATCTCGTCGGCGGTCGGCTCGTGGCCGTTGGTGTGCAGAAGCTGACTGGAGACCTTCTTTACCTTATTAATGGTTTCCACCATGTGAACCGGGATGCGGATGGTCCTTGCCTGGTCGGCAATGGCGCGGGTAATCGCCTGACGGATCCACCACGTCGCATAGGTGGAAAATTTAAAGCCCTTGGAGTAATCGAATTTTTCCACCGCCTTAATCAAACCTAAGTTGCCTTCCTGAATCAGGTCCAGGAACTGCATGCCGCGCCCCAGATAGCGCTTCGCAATGCTGACGACCAAGCGGAGGTTTGCTTCGGAAAGGCGCTTTTTTGCGGTCTCGTCCCCGTCGGAAATACGGATGGCAAGGTCGATTTCCTCCTCCGGCGTCAAAAGGGGAACCCGGCCGATTTCTTTCAGGTAAACCTTGACAGGGTCGTCGATCGCGATTCCTTCCGTGCTGAGCGCAGATTCCATGTCTTCGTTTTCGTCCACCTGCGTGTTAAAATCAAGATCATCCAGCGCCGCGTCGGCAAAGTCTTCAATAATTTCCACACCCTGTGCTTCCAGCGTATCATAGAATTTTTCGATCTGCTCGGGTTCAAAATCCAGTTCTCCGATCGCATCCAGAATTTCCTTGGTCGAAAGCTGTCCTTTGCTCTTTCCCTGCTCGATCAATTCCCTGATCACTGTTTTCTTGTCCGGTGCTCCCATAAATTAGTCCCCCTATTTCTTCTGTGACCTCAGCTTTTGCAGGTAATCCTGTATCTCCTGCGGCTCTGCTGAATTTACGTTTTCTACGCTCATTTTTTCATATTCCTGCTGAATAACATCGATATATTCCTCTGCGTCCCGCATCGTGACGGAAACACCGTGAAATTTCGCAAAAATCTTGGCAATGGAAGAAATCTCCTCCACGGAGAACTCTTCCGCTATATCTGTAAGGCTGACCGCCTTAGCATTCCTAATTCTTTCCATTATTGTCCCATATACACGGCGGTTAAACGTTGTCGCAAATTTTTCGGCCGGCAACAGCCTTTCTATTGCTATAGCGTTCTCAGGGTATTGAACAATATACGCAATCAGCGCCTCTTCCGCGCTTGCAGCCCTTAAATGCTGCACTTTTTCGGGATTAATGCTGTCGCGCACACCCGCCGACTGCTGCTGGAACGCCCTGAACGCCTTTTGCTCCTGATTCTTTTTCAGTTTCGAGCGGTTCTTCCGTACCTGCTGCAAAATGGCCGTACGCTCAATTCCGATTTCCTCCGCAAGCTTTCCCGCGTATACCTCCTGCTCAATCGGGTTGTCCAGCGTCGCCAGCACCGCGGAAGCACCCGTGAGATAATCCACCCTGCCCTGCGGCGTCTGAATATTGCAGCCCTGCCGGATTTTCTGCAAACGGTATTCCACGTCGTTTCCGCTGGCGTCAATCAACTGCTTGAATTTCACCCGGCCGTTCTGGCCGTTCGATCGTATGTATTCGTCCGGATCCTTTCCTCCGGAAATCGTAAGCACTTTCACAAGCAGCCCCGCTTCGCGGAGAATCGGGATGGCGCGCGCGGTCGCCTTCTGCCCCGCCTCGTCGGAATCGTAGGAAAGAACCACTTCTTTCGTATACCGCGCCATCAGGCGGGCCTGATTCGGCGTCAGCGCCGTGCCCAGCGTGGCGACCGCATTGGTGAACCCGGCCTGATGCATGGAAATCACGTCCATGTAGCCCTCACACAGGATCAGCTGCTCGGTGCCGCTGTTTTTGGCAAAATTCAGCGCGAACAGAAAATTGCCTTTATTGAACACGGGCGTGTCCGAAGTATTGAGATATTTCGGCTTTTCATCGGTCAGCACGCGGCCGCCGAAGGCAATCACGTTCCCCCTCAGATCGATGATGGGGAACATCACCCGCGAAAAAAAGCGGTCCACAGCTTGTCCCGACCTGCCCTTGAAAGCGACATTGGCCAGAATCATTTCGTTCTGTGTATAACCCTTCTTCTCCAGATATCCCACCAGAGAGTAACGGGAAGCCGGAGCGTACCCCAGCCCGAAATGGCGGATCGTATTGGGCGATAAGGCGCGGCGGTTCAGATAATCCATTCCCGCCTTCCCCTGCTCTGAATTTAATATCGAATAATAGTACCGCGCGGCCTCGCGGTTGATTTCCAGAATACGCGCCCGCAGCCTGGCCATGCCGTCGTCGACCTGGTTTTCCGGCACCTGAATCCCGGCGCGCTGCGCCAGAAAGCGAACCGCCTCCATGTAATCCAGATTTTCAATGCGGCGGACAAACGTAATGACGTCGCCGCCCGCACCGCAGCCAAAGCAGTAAAACGAACCGTTTTCCGGATACACGTTGAAGGACGGCGTCTTTTCATTGTGAAAAGGACAAAGTCCGACCAGATTCCTGCCGCTGTGCCTGAGATTGACATAAGAAGCGACGACTTCGGATATTTCGCAGCGCGCCTTCAACTCCTGCATAAAAGCTTCCGGCAATGGCATATCGTCACCTCATTTTTATTCAAATTTATATTTTCCAGGATTTCGGCACATAAATATCCTGAAACAGCTGGACCGCAAAATGATCGGTCATCCCCGCAATATAATCGCACGCGGCGCGCTCGATTCCGTCCTGCTCCGCAATCAGGCACATATCGGGCGGGAAACGCTCGGGCCGCTGCAGATAATAGCTGTACAGCGCGCCGATCAGGTTCGGAACCTTTTTCTCTTCCGCCTTTGCGTAGGGATTCAGGTAGACGGACTCAAACATAAAATCGTGCAGCCTGTCAAAGGCCTCCTGAACCCCCGGGTCCATTCTGATTTCCCCGTTCCGGCTGTTGTTCACGACGGAATGGACCAGAGTATCGATTCTTTCCGTCCGCCGTCCGCCCAAAACGGATTTGATGTCCTGCGGAATATCGCTTTCCAGCAGTACTCCCGCCCGTTCGGCGTCGTCCATATCGTGATTGATGTAGGCAATCCGGTCCGCCGTACGGACAACCCTTCCCTCGAGCGTCATTGCTTCCCTGCCCTTGGTATGGCACAGGATTCCGTCGCGCACCTCTTTTGTCAGATTGAGTCCGGCGCCGTTTTTCTCAAGCTTTTCCACGATACGCACGCTTTGCTCGTAGTGGCGGAACCCGCCGGGACAAAGCTGGTCCAGCGCCCGTTCCCCCGCGTGGCCAAACGGCGTATGCCCCAGATCATGGCCGAGGGAAATCGCCTCCGTCAGATCTTCGTTCAGCCGGAGCGCCCTTGCTATGGTGCGGGCAATCTGTGAAACCTCCAGCGTGTGGGTCAGGCGCGTGCGGTAGTGGTCCCCCTCCGGGGAAAGAAAGACCTGCGTCTTATGCTTAAGCCGGCGAAAAGACTTGCAGTGAAGGATTTTATCCCGGTCCCGCTGATAGGGCGTGCGCAGATCGCACTCCTCCTCGGGAACATCCCTGCCCAGCGTATTCCTGGAAAGCGCGGCATAGGACGAAAGGGTCTGTTCTTCAATCTCCTGTGTACGTTCACGGACTGTCATCATATCACCGCCTGTTTCTATAATCCTTTGGGTTTCATATAGATATACGCAGGATGATACAAAATCCCTTCAATTCTCAGGAAAATTTAAAAAACTTTTCTCCTGTGACCTCCGCCCTGCACTGACCGCAGGTGGCGTCTGCCAGTTTTTGTTCAAAGGAGCGCATATCTTCGTCGCTCATATGAAAAGATAGCCTTACAGAGTCGGTAAACTCCGCATTGTCCACCGTCCCGCCGCTTTCCGGTATCAGCGCGCTCACTCTGCCGTACTGATTGTAATCGCAGCAGACCTCAGCCGTCAGGCAGGTTCTCATCGTAATGATTCCGGCCTGCTCCAGCGCGATGGACGCCCCGTGGGAATAGGCCCGCACAAGGCCCCCGGCGCCGAGCAGGATCCCGCCGAAATACCGGGTGACCACAACCGCCGTATCCACCACGCCGGACTTCACCAGCACGTCCAGCACCGGGATCCCCGCCGTGCCCTGCGGCTCGCCGTCGTCCGAATAGCGCCTGATCTGTCCCTGGCGGAGCGAGTACGCGTAGACGTTATGGGCCGCGTTCCAGTTTTTGGATTTTACGGAATTGATGAATGAAACCGCCTCTTCCTCGGTTTTTACGGGCTTTACGCAGCCGATAAAGCGCGAGCGCCTCTCGACAAACTCTGCAAGGGCTTCCTTTTCAACTGTTCGATACTCAACCACGGGCATCCTCCACAAAAAATAAGCGGCGCAGAAAGCCTGCGCCGCCTAAGCTAATCCAAGAAAACTCAATAGTGTCAATTACTTGCCCATACCGTAACGCTTCTTAAACATATCAACACGTCCGCTTGTATCAACAAGCTTTTGCTTACCTGTAAAGAACGGGTGGCACTTGGAGCATATTTCAACGCGGATGTTTTCCTTCGTGGATTTTGTGTTTATAACATTCCCGCATGCGCATGTGATCGTAGTCTCTTTATACTTGGGATGTATATTTTCCTTCATTACCTGTCACCTCTTTCAACCAAACTGCAACTTAACATTTGAATTTTACCATAGAGATTCCCAAATTGCAAGTAAAAAATCGTATTTCAGGAATATTTCTGCTTATTTCGGACTTTGCTTGTGGATATACGCCGCAAATTCTTCCAGGCACATGGAATATTCCCGCATCTTTACGGCGTTGCCGCTGCCGACATACCGAAAATGACGCGGGCTGAACGCCACACCGGTAATCGCGGTCTTTGCTTCGGTGTACCGCAGCACGAAACCGTACTGCACGCTGTTCTTGACAAGCCATTTATACTGCGGTGTAGTGGAAAAATCAGTACCCGCGGTTTCGCCCTCCGCCGCAAACTCCACCGCCATACCGGTCTGATTTTCATTATACCCTCCGCGCCCGACGGTATTCTGCACCTGATTTTCCGCCCGTACCTGCGTAAAACCCTGATTCTTCACCAGATCCTGTACGGCGGCGGCAAAGAGCTTGTCCTGCTCCTTCGCGTCCACATAGCCCCTTGTCAGCTTCAGGGGACATCCCGCGGATTTCGCATCGTCCATCATTTTTCGGAGCGCGGGAACGATTCTGGTATCGACGGTGATTCCCTCCAGCTGCCCGGGCTGAACCTGAAAATCAGACTTGATCGGGGTGGACGCGTTTACCACCATTAGATTATAGGAATCGTCGTAGACAGGCAGCGCCCCGCTTTTGGAAGAGGTTTCCTCGACCGTACCGGAAACCGAAGCGGACGCCGGTTTCGTGAACGGATGCTTGAGCTGGACCCACACCAGAATGGCTCCCGAGGCAACCGAAATACAGACGATGACCGCAATGACGGTCATAACGATTTTTATTTTTCGCACCTGATCGGCATTCCGCCAGCCAGTGCGGCTTTTCATGATCTTTTCTCCGCGTCTGCGCAATGAGCCGCCCCCTTTTCTACGGTTCGCTTTACCGCAATCCGCCAAACCGATTTTCCTTTGCGGATGGAAAACCGGCAGCTTTCTTATAATGATATCATTGTATAACTTAAATCAAATAATTTCAACCGCTTTCTCAATTTCAGGCTTGTATACAATATCTGACAATTCATTTGATTTATGGCGATAAATATAATATCATATACACTGGGTAAAATTTTTGATTTCTATTTTTACGTTAGGATTGGAGTCTTAGAACATGAGAAAAACCAAAATCATATGTACTCTCGGCCCTGCGACAGATAATATCGACGTACTGCGGCAGCTGATGCTCGCCGGCATGGATGTCGCCCGACTGAACTTCTCCCATCAGACCTCTGCGGAACAGAAGGTGCGCGCGGACGCGGTCAAAAAGCTGCGCAGCGAACTCAAGATTCCCGTCGCGCTTTTGCTCGACACCAAAGGGCCTGAGATCCGTGTCAGGGACTTTAATCAGCCAAAAATTACACTGAAAACCGGCGAAAGCTTTACGCTGACCAACCGGGATATTGTCGGTGATGAAACCATTGCTTCCATCACCTTTGAGCGGCTTCCGCTGGAGGTTTCCACCGGGGCCAGAATCCTGATCGACGATGGCCTGATCGAGCTGAAAGTACTTTCCTGCACCGAAACCGACATCCACTGCAGCGTCGTCAACGGCGGGACCATCTCGGCCCATAAGGGAATCAACGTACCGGGCATCAGGCTCTCCCTTCCGTTTATCAGCGAACAGGACAAGGAAGATATTGCCTTCGCCGTACGGGAGGATTTTGACTTTATCGCCGCTTCTTTTACGCGCAGCGCAAAAGACATCATCGACCTGAGAACGGAGCTGGAAAAACACAACTGCCATAAAATCCGCATCATTGCGAAAATCGAGAATTCGGACGGCGTGGAAAATATTGACGACATTATCCGGGTATCGGACGGCATCATGGTCGCCAGAGGCGACCTCGGCGTAGAGATTCCGCTTCAGGAAATCCCCGTCATTCAGAAAAAGCTGATCAAAAAGGCTTACAATGCCGGGCTGCAGGTCATTACGGCGACTCAGATGCTGGATTCCATGATCAAAAATCCGCGCCCGACGCGTGCGGAAGCTACCGACGTTGCAAACGCCATTTACGACGGAACCAGCGCCATCATGCTCTCCGGCGAAACCGCCGCGGGGAACTACCCGATTCAGGCTTTGAAGACCATGGCGATCATTGCGGAGCGCACCGAACAGGATATCGATTACAAGGGCCGCTTTGAAAAACGCGATTTCACCGAACAGCCCAATGTCACCTCCGCGATCTCCCACGCAACCTGTACAACCGCCCAGGACCTCGGCGCGGTCGCGATTATGACCGTAACGAAATCCGGCAGAACGGCCCGCATGATTTCCAAGTACCGCCCCGAATGCCCGATCATCAGCGGAACCACCGATCCCACCGTCCAGCGCCAGATGAATCTTTCCTGGGGCGTGGTGCCGATTATGATGGATGAAAAAGACAACACCGACGAACTGTTCGACCACGTAGTCGACGTCGCCCGCAGTCAGGGCCTTGTCAAAAACGGCGACCTCGTGGTGATTACCGCCGGTGTGCCGCTCGGCGTTTCCGGCACCACCAATCTTCTGAAGGTCCAGCTGGTCGGCGACGTGCTGGTGTCCGGCATCGGCGTTACCAAGGGCGCCGTCTGCGGCAACCTGTGCGTCTGTGCCGACGAAGACGAGGCTTTGAAAAATTTTAAGGACGGCGATATCCTCGTCATTCCGCAGACCAGCAACAAAATTCTCCGTATCATAAAAAGCGCTGCGGGAATCATCACCGAATTCGGCGGAATGAACTCTCACGCGGCGATTGTCGGGCTGACGCTGGACAAGCCTGTGATCGTCGCGGCGGAAAACGCGGTGCAGATTTTAAAGAGCGGCACGACGGTCACGCTGGACGCGTCCCGGGGCATTGTGTTCAGCGGAATTGAAAAATGTACGCTGTAAGCCATCCGCTCAGCCTCAAAAAAGCCTGAGGTTTCGTATTTGAAAGATACAAAAACAGCCTGACACTGTGGGGAAAACACAGGTCAGGCTGTTTTCATTTCTCTTTAGCTTGCCTCGTAAAAAGCCTTGATTCCCTTATAGGTCATATAGACGTCCAGCTTCGCCACAACCTCAAACGGAGAATGCATCGAAAGGACCGGAACGCCGACATCGAGAACATCCACATTCAGGTTGGCAATGTATAACGCAACGGTTCCGCCGCCGCCGCCGTCCACCTTGCCCAGTTCGCCGATCTGCCACAGCACGTTATTCTGCTCAAAAATGTTTCTGATTTCGGCGACGAATTCCGCAGACGCCTCGCTGGAGCCGCTCTTTCCCCTGGAGCCGGTGTATTTGGCCATACCGACACCGTCGTTGATATAGCAGGAGTTGGTTGGCTCGTACGCGCTGGCGTAGTTCGGGTCATACGCGGCCGTCACATCGGCGGAAAGGCATTTGGATTTGCTCAGAACATGCCTTGCTTCCAGCCCCTCGGCGTGAGCCAGATCGGAAATGAAATAGCGCATAAACTGGGAGTTCAGGCCGGTGTTTCCGTCGCTGCCGATCTCCTCCTTGTCGGCCAGAACCGTAAGGATGGTGCTGTCGGGCGTTCCGGCATGCAGCGCGGCCATCAGAGCCGGATAGGCGCAGACCCTGTCGTCGTGGCCGTAAGCGCCGATCATGCTGCGGTCGAAGCCGATGTCGGAGGCTTTGAACGCCGGTACGAATTCAATATCCGCGGAGACAAAATCCTCCTCGGTCATACCGTATTTGTCGTGAATCAGCTTCATAATGTTCAGTTTCACCAGATTTTCACCCTCGTCGGCCCGGACGGGACGGCTGCCGGAAACGATGTTCAGGTTTTCGCCCTCGATCGCTTTGGAAAGCTTCTTTTCCATCTGTTCGGCGCTGAGGTGCGGAAGCAGATCGGTTACGCAGAACTGCGGTTCGCCCGGTTCCTCGCCGATGCGGATTTCCACGGAGACGCCGTCCTTGCGTACGGCAAGCCCGTGCATGGCAAGCGGGATGGCGGTCCACTGATATTTTTTGATCCCGCCGTAATAGTGGGATTTGAAGAACGCAATATCGTCCTTCTCATAGAGCGGATGGGGCTTCAGATCAAGCCTTGGCGAATCGATATGGGCTGCGGCGATGCGCACGCCGTTTTTGCAGCCGTTCTTACCGATCACCGCAAGGATCACAGCCTTTCCGCGGTTGTTGTAATAAACCTTATCTCCCGCCTGATATTTTTTCTGAGGGTCAAAGGGCACAAACCCGGCCTTTTCAGCCGCTTTCAACGCAAAAACGGTCACTTCGCGCTCTGTTTTCGCAAGATTCAAAAACTTTTTGTAATCCTCGCAAAAATCATCGGCTTTTTTAACCGTCTCATCCTCCATTTGAAAATAGCCGTTTTTCCGGTTGAGCAAAAGCTCCTCTGTCAGCTTTTTCAATTCGTCTTTTCCCATATTTTTAGCCATCGATCGTTTCTCCTTTGCTGTTAAATTGATATAGTTTTTTATAATTCGCATAATTTTTTAAAACGGCGTCCACATAGTTCCTCGTCTCCTCGTAGGGGATGCTGTCAAGCACGGCGCCGTCTTTGGAAATATCCGGATTTTTCAGCCACGTGTTTACCGTACCGATTCCGGCATTGTACGCGCTCAGCGCGGTGGCCTTCTCGCTGTACCGTTCAAGCAGAAGGGCCAGAAGCTTGCAGCCGTAACGAATGTTGATGTCCGGCGCGTAAAGGTCCTCTTCCACATATTTCGTGTCGCTTTTCAGCTTGGTCTGCACCCACTCAAAAGTATCCGGCGTCATCTGCATCAGGCCGACGGCCCCGGCGTGCGACCGGGCGTTCGGGTCAAAATTGCTCTCCGCCTTGATCACGGAATAGACCAGCGCGGGGTCGAGCCGGTTGGCCGTCGCCTCTTTCGCCACAAGCTGTGTATATTGAAGGGGATACGCCCTTTTCATGAAAAAAGTATACCCCCGATTCAATGCAAAATAACCGATCAGCAGCAAAACGGCGGCCGCCGCGCAGGCCAGAAGAATTCTTTTAAAATGTTTCATGCATAATCTCCGATAATTTTCTCCAAAAGCTGATTCACTCTTTCCTGGATATCGCTGTCACTCATAGTGCCGGTAAGCTGATATTGCGCGCGGGAGCTGTAATACGCGTCGTCCTGCTGCGTGCTCATCCGCGCCCTGGCCAGCTCCGGCGTGATGGAATCGCGGTTTACAATGCGGTAAAGCCGGACTTCGGCGGGCGCGGTGACCGCCACGGAGGTCGTGCAGAGCGAATCGGCCCCGCTTTCAAAAAGGAGGGGAGCGTCAAGAACAATCGCTTTCGCAGTTTTTTGCCGGTATTCGGCGATTTTGCGGATCACTTCCTCTTTGATGAGCGGATGGGTGATCGCGTTCAGCCGCTGTGTGCTTCTTGGATCGGCAAAGGCGCGCTGCGCCAGCAGCGTGCGGTTCAGCCGGTTGTCTTCCCCGACAATATCATTCCCAAATTCGGCTTTTAAAGCCGCAAGGCATTTTTCGTCCGCAATGGTTTCGCGGGCGATCCGGTCCGCGTCCACAATCAGGCAGCCCGCCTTCTGAAAGGCGGCGGCCACGGTCGATTTTCCGGCGCCCGTCGGGCCGGTCAGTCCGATTACCAGATCAGTCAAGATGAAGCACCTCAAATCCAGCCGCGCGGATCAGCCGGTTATAAACGGCAAGGCCCACGCCCTTCGGCTCAGGGCAGCGTGCGTAAACGGTTTTCGCGTGAATTTCGTCAAGGCGGCGCAGCGCGTCGAAAAGCTCGCGCGCCTGCTCGCCGTAATCGTCTTCCCCGCCGTAGCAGACGGTCGGAACCGTCAGCTCCGCGTCCTCCCCGCTGTAGCAGAGGGCCGCGGTACCGTCGCCGCCGTGGCTGTTTACATAATTTCTATATGCGTCAAAACTGCCGTCAATGATAATTACGTTCGCTTTCGGCGAATAATGCTTATACTTCATGCCGGGAGAAGAAGCGCGAACGCCTTCCTTCAGCGGATGCAGCACCGCGCTGTCCATTTCCACCGTTCCCAGAACACTGCGGAGCTGCTCCAGCGTAATGCCACCCGGCCTTAACAGGCGCGGGGGATCGCAAGCTAAGGTAACGACGGTCGATTCCACCCCGACCCCGCAGGGCCCGCCGTCCACCACCGCCTCTATTTTCCCGTCCAGATCGTTGAGGACATGCCCGGCGGTCGTGGGGCTGGGGTGCCCGGAAAGGTTGGCGGACGGCGCGGCAAGCGGAATTCCCGCGGCATCGATCAGCGCCCTGGCGGCGGGATGGGACGGAAAACGGATAGCGACCGTGTCGAGCCCGGCGCTCACCTCGTCCGGAATTTTGTCCGACTTCGGCAGAATGATCGTCATCGGACCGGGCCAGTATGCCTTTGCCAGCTTTTCGGCTTCGGGCGTTACTTCCCGAACCAGCCGGCCAATCTGGTCAAAATCAGAAATATGTACAATTAAAGGGTTGTCCATGGGCCTGCCCTTCGCGGCAAAAATACCAGAGACGGCTTTTCCGTCCAACGCGTTGGCGGCAAGCCCGTAAACCGTTTCCGTCGGGATGCCGACCAGACCGCCGTCCCTGAGAATCTGGGCGGCGGTAAGGATGTCTTCCCGGTTGTTTGCGTTCAGCCTTAGGGTCTGCATTGCTTTATTCTCTCTCTTCCGATTGGTTGTCTATAGTGTTTTGAAGCTTTGCGGCCCTGTCCGCCGTAATCAAAGCGTCTATCATTTCATCGAGACTCCCATTTAAGATATCGTCCAGGCGGTAAATAGTCAGACCAATCCGGTGGTCGGTCATCCGCCCCTGCGGATAATTGTAGGTGCGTATCCGCTCGGAACGGTCGCCGGTTCCCACCTGTGACCGGCGTTCGGAGGCGATTTTTTCGTCGTGCTCCCGCAGCTTCGCCTCATACAGCCTGGAACGCAGCACTTTCATTGCCTTGTCTTTATTTTTGTACTGGCTCCGCTCATCCTGGCATTCTACCACCGTGCCCGTAGGCAAATGGGTAATCCGGATTGCGGAGGAGGTTTTATTGATGTGCTGGCCGCCCGCCCCGCTGGAACGGTAGGTGTCGATCTGTAAATCCTTCGGATTGATCTCGATTTCCACTTCGTCGGCTTCCGGCAGAACAGCGACCGTGGCGGTAGAGGTGTGCACCCTGCCCTGCGTCTCCGTTTCCGGCACGCGCTGCACGCGGTGCACGCCGCTTTCATATTTCAGGCGGGAATACGCCCCGTCGCCGGTAATCATAAAGCTGATTTCTTTAAACCCGCCCAGCTCTGTTTCGCTGACGTTCAGAATTTCCGTTTTCCAGCCCTTCGTTTCCGCGTACATGCTGTACATACGGTACAGGACGGCTGAAAAAAGGGCGGCTTCCTCGCCGCCGGCACCGCCCCGGATTTCAACGATGACGTTTCGGTCGTCATTGGGGTCGCGCGGCAGAAGCAGGATTTTCAGCTCCTCGGAACACCGCTCAATATCCGATTTCGCGGCCTGAAACTCCTCGTCGGCCATTTCCTTCAGATCTTTATCAAGGCCGCCGTCCTCCAGCAGCTCGCGCGCTTCCGCCATGGAGCGGACGGCCTTTTGGTATTCCCTGTATTTTTCGACGATGGGCGTGATATTTTTATGCTCCTTCATCAGTTCGGTATAGAGGGCCTGATTGGATAAAACCGAAGGGTCATAGAGCTTCTGGTTCAGCTCCTCATACCGTTTTTCAAAAACTTCCAGATTTTCAAACATAGTCATTCTCCTTCATTGATTCTATTGATAAATAAAGGAGCTACAATTCGTGCTGCGGCTCTTCCCTGATAATCTTTTTAATATTCTTTTCGCATTTCAG
Source organism: Caproiciproducens sp. CPB-2 (assembly GCF_036287215.1). Classification (NCBI taxonomy): domain Bacteria; kingdom Bacillati; phylum Bacillota; class Clostridia; order Eubacteriales; family Acutalibacteraceae; genus Caproiciproducens; species Caproiciproducens sp. CPB-2. Next base: position 1,574,967 of record NZ_CP142860.1, on the reverse strand, counting down.
CCTTGGAACCATGATCTCATGCCCGCAGGCGGTGCAGCGAATTTTAAAATCCATGCCGGAACGAAGGACAAGAAAGGTTTTACTTCCGCATGGATGCGCCTTTTTCATCTGTAAAATATCACCCGGCCTGACATCCATGTTCAGCACCCCGCTTTCCGCAATTTACTTTCTTTAAAAAATATATAATATAGTATATCACGAAATCCGCTGAACCTACAATATATTTTTCATATTTGCTTGCCCGCTTACTGGGAAAAAGGGTATAATCTGTTTATAATTATGAAATAAAGGCCGTGATCGCATGTCTACGAAGGACGAAATATTAAAATACCTGCAAGGGCGCAACGACTATGTTTCGGGCGGGGAGCTCAGCGAGCAGCTGCTGGTCTCCCGCACCGCCGTATGGAAGCACATCAACACCCTGAGAAGCGCGGGCTATGAAATCGAATCCGTTACAAACCGCGGCTACCGCCTTGTTTCCTCCCCCGATCAGATCACGCCGGAGACCATTCTTTCGGGTCTGAAAACAAAAGCGCTCGGAAAAACCGTTTTCAGCTTTGACAGCATCGATTCCACCAACGCGCAGGCAAAACGCCAGGCTCTTTCCGGCGCTCCGAACGGCAGTTTGTTTATTGCGGAGCGGCAGACCGGCGGCAAGGGCCGCCTTGGCCGTACCTGGGAATCCCCTTCCGGAACGGGGCTGTGGTTTTCCGTGCTGCTGCGGCCCGGCAGCCTGCCCGTACAGGTAACGGGCATCACGCTCTTAGCCGGGCTCGCCGTCTGCCGGGCGATCCGAAAACAGACGGATACCCCGGCCATGATCAAATGGCCGAACGACATCGTGATCGGAAGCAAAAAGGTCTGCGGCATCCTGACGGAAATGGCTGCGGAAATCGACCGGATCGAGTACGTCGTCGTCGGCATCGGCATCAATGTGAATATGGAAAATTTCCCCGACGAGCTGTCCGGAAAGGCAACCTCCCTGCGCAGGGAATGCGGCCGGCCAATCACCCGTATAGGACTGCTTCAAAAAATCCTGAAGGAATTCGAAGAGATTCTGTGCGATGATATCGACCGTCCCGAAGCGATCCTTGCGGAATACAAAACGCTCTGCGTTTCCTTAAACCGTACCGTCGGCTTTACCCGAAATCAAGAGTCCGTCACCGCGACGGCGGTGGATATTTCCCCCGCCGGGGAACTGATCGTCCGGTGCGGGGACGGAAGCCTGTTATCCATCAACGCCGGAGAGGTCGCCGTACAGGGAATATACGGGCAGACATAAAAACTCGCTGCTTTTCCGGCAGCGAGTTTTTGCATTCCTTATTTCTTTTTGAAGCTGTCTTTCAGAGATACGCAGCGGTTAAAGACCGGGTGCTCCGGCGTACTGTCGCGGCTATCCTGGCAGAAATATCCCTGACGCATGAACTGATAGGAATGAACTCCCTCCGCTCGCGCGAGGGACGGTTCCACCTTACAGTCGGTCAGCACCTTGAGGGAATCCGGGTTCAGCTGGGTAAGGAAGTCCCCCGCTTCCGGGTCCGGCACGGTAAACAGGCTGTCATACAGACGTACTTCCGCATCGGCGGCGGTTTTTGCGTCCACCCAGTGGATGGTGCCCTTGATCTTTCTGCCGTCCGGCGTATTGCCGCCGCGGGTCTGCGGGTCATATTCCGCGTAAACCTCGGTGACATCGCCGTTTTCATCTTTCTTACAGCCGGTGCAGCGAACAATATAAGTCGTTTTCAGCCGCACTTCATTGCCCGGGAAAAGCCGGAAGTAACCCTTTACCGGCTCTTCCATAAAGTCTTCCTTCTCAATCCACAGTTCGCGGGAGAAAAAAACCGTCCTTGTGCCGTCCTCGGGGCGCTCGGGATTGTTCTCCACTTCAAATTCCTCGGTTTTATCCTTCGGATAATTTGTCAGGACCAGCTTGACCGGATTCAGCACCGCCATGGTGCGCTGCGCGTTCCTGTTTAAATCTTCCCGCAGGCAGTGCTCCAAAAAGCCGTACTCCACCGTGCTGTTGACCTTGGAAACGCCGATACGCTCACAGAAATTCCGGATGGAGGCCGGCGTGTAGCCCCTGCGGCGAAGCCCGCAGAGCGTGGGCATGCGGGGGTCGTCCCAGCCGCTGACATCATTGTTTTCCACCAGCAGGCGGAGCTTGCGCTTGCTCATGACGGTGTTGTTGATGCCCAGACGGGCAAATTCGATCTGTCTGGGCTTGTCCGGCAGATCGATGTGGTCGATGACCCAGTCGTAAAGCGGCCTGTGGTCTTCAAACTCGAGCGAGCACAGCGAATGGGTGATTCCCTCCAGAGCGTCCTCGATGGGGTGCGCGAAATCGTACATGGGGTAAATGCACCAGGTGCTGCCGGTGCGGTGGTGCGTCATATGGTTGATGCGGTAAATCACGGGGTCGCGCATGTTGAAATTCCCGGAGGCCAGATCAATTTTGGCGCGGAGCGTCATTTTCCCATCCTCAAATTCCCCGTTTTTCATGCGCTCAAACAGATCGAGGCTTTCCTCCACCGGCCTGTCGCGGTACGGGCTGACCGCCGGGTTTGTCAGGTCGCCCCGGTTCTCGCGCATCTGCTCCGGAGTCAGCTCGCAGACATAGGCAAGGTTCTCCCGGATCAGCTTGACGGCCAATTCATACATTTTCGGAAAATAATCGGAGGCATAGTAAAAACGGTCGTCCCAGGTGAAACCCAGCCAGCGGATGTCCTCCTGAATGGCGTCCACGTACTCCGTGTCCTCCTTGGTCGGGTTGGTGTCGTCCATCCGCAAATTGCAGATACCGCCGAACTTCTCCGCGGTACCGAAGTCGATGCAGATCGCCTTCGCGTGGCCAATGTGCAGGTATCCGTTCGGCTCGGGCGGAAAACGGGTGTGGACCCTTTTCCCCTCAAACCTGCCCTGCGGAGCAATATCCTCTTCTATAAAGGTATGAATAAAATTACCGGAAGCTTCCGCTTCGCCGCCAGTCGTTATTTCGTCACTCATTTTCGTTTCCGCTCCTTATGCCTGCAATTTTTCAAGACCGATACGAAGCCTGCGGATGGATTCCCTCTTGCCCAGTATGGCAAGGATTTCCATCGCTCCGCCGGGCGTGACCGTCATCCCCGCCGCCGCGATACGCACCGGCCACAGCAGGGTCCCGTTTTTCACTTCCAGCCTTTGTGCAAGCGCAATCAGCAGATCGTGCAGTCCTTCCACCGACCAGTCGTCCGTCTTCTCCAGTTCCGCAATGGACTCCTGCAGCATCTGGGCCGAATTTTCAAGATTGGTCCTGCTCTTCTTATTCACAAAGAAATCGGCCGGATATTCCGGCAGCTCCTTCAAAAATCCGATCATTTCCGGAATCTGCGTAAGCTTGGTCACGCGGGGCTGTAAAATGGAAGCGAGCACCCGCCAGTTCAGCTCCGCGTCCGGAAAAACCTCTCTGAAATACGGCATGGCGTTTTCTATAAATTCCTGCTCCGACATGGCGCGGATATATTCCCCGTTAAACCAGGTCAGCTTATCGTAATCGAACACGGCGGGCGATTTGCTGATGCCGTCGATCGAAAAATTTTCAACGAGCTCGGAAAGCGTAAACAGCTCGCGGTTTTCCTTCGGGCACCAGCCCAGAAGCGCGATATAATTGACAATGGTCTGCGGCAGATACCCTTCCCGTATCAGGTCCGCAAAACCGGTGGAGCCGTGGCGCTTGGACAGCTTGGAAACGCTGCCGTCCTCATTTTTTCCCATAATCAGCGGAAGATGGACATAGGTAGGCACGTCCCACCCGAAAGCCTGATAAAGCAGGTTGTACTTCGGCGTGGAAGTCAGGTACTCGCAGCCTCTGACCACATGAGTAATCTGCATCAGGTGGTCATCGATAACGTTTGCAAAATTATAAGTCGGATAACCGTCGGATTTAATGAGGATCTGATCCTCCAGCTCCCTGTTTTCAATCGTGATGGAACCGTACACAGCATCGTCAAAGGTGGTGGAACCCTCTATCGGCATCTTTTGGCGGATCACATACGGCGTGCCCTCCTGAAGCAGCCGGTCGACCTCCTCTTTGGGCAGGTCGCGGCAGTGGCGGTCATATCCCCCGGAAAAAGTTCCGTCCTCTTTGCTTTCATGCAGCGCGTCCAGCCGCTCCTTGGTGCAGAAGCAATAATACGCTTTTCCTTCCCTGACAAGCTGTTCCGCATACGGTTTGTAAATATCCTTGCGCTCACTTTGCACATAAGGGCCGTACCCGCCGCCGATATCCGGTCCCTCGTCGTGCTTCAGGCCGACTTTTTCAAGCGTATTGTAGATAATATCCACGGCGCCCTGTACAAGCCTTTCCTGATCGGTATCCTCAATACGCAGTACAAAAGTGCCGCCGAGCGATTTTGCAATTAAATATTCATACAAAGCCGTACGGAGATTCCCGACATGCATAAAGCCTGTCGGGCTCGGCGCGAACCTTGTCCTTACTGTTTTTTGCTGCATTGACTGCCAGACCCCTCTCGTTGTTATGAAATTGGAAACCTGTCTATTGGTTCATTATACCAAACTCGAGGGTAATATTCAATGAGAAGCAGTTTGATTTTTATTGAAATAGTCTATATATTCCTCAAGGCACAGATTCAGTTCTTTCATTTTCTTCGCGTGTTCCACCCCGACATAGCGAAAATGCCAGGATTCGTATTTGATATGGGTGATATCCTGCTTGTCCTTTGGATAACGGAGGATAAAACCGTAATCCTGCGCGTGCTCCGAAAGCCAGTGGAATTCTTTGGTGCCGCCGAAATCTTCAAGCACACCGTTCACATCAATGGCAAGCCCCGTAATATGCTCGCTGGTACCCGGAGGCGCAACCGATCTGGCAGCCTCGCTTACCGCGTCCTCATAGCTGATCCCTGTTTTGTAAAAAGCTTCAATTTCTTCCGAATAAAGCTTCTGCTGCTTCTCATCATTGCGATAGCCTGAAGACAGCCAAAGGTGAATATCGTCCCTTAAAGCGGCGTCGCGCATCTGACGAAACGGTTCGACAATTCTTGAGTCCATATCCACATTGAATGCATGTACGATTTTCGATTCGAAGGTGTCCGGAAGCGTATGCTCGTAATTGACCAAAACAAGCCTCCAGTCATCCGGCTGCTGAAACTGCTGACCGGCCGGCTGACTCGTCTGGCTTGGAATCGACTGTGCGGCGGAGGACGAAGGCACACTGCTGCCGGCCGTCGGCTTTGCTTCGGTGTTCTTTGCCTCCACGTGTTCAAACGCCATAACAAAAACGACAGTCGTCGCCGCCATAAGAGCCAGTTCTACTATGATAACAGCAAATGCTGAAAGTGTTTTCCGAATTTTATTCTTTTCCTGATACATCCTTTTCCCACCCAATAAAAACAAATCGTTTTTATTATAATACAAACCCGACTAAAAATGCATCCTCCTTTTTCTGTCAATTGCATTTTCCCTGCGTATAATATAACATTGGGAATAAAGAGATGATATTTCATGTATGACCATTATCCGTTTCAGCGGCTTCCTCTCCCCTATGCATATCATGCTCTGGAATCTTATATCGACGCGGAAACAGTAGAAATTCATTTTTTCAGAAAGTTTGAGCTGACATGAACAACTGTTGTGGTGAAAAACTTGTAACACTTGCTGCGGCTATTTCCATGCAGATTGCCCATTGCGTCACAAATGACGAATTGGCAGTATTAGGAGAACTCTTCACAGTCATTGGTGATCAGTTGTCCCTGCTGGCTGTCGCAAATCCGCTATGCTGCCCGGACAGCGGTAAAAAAGTGCCGCCAAAACAGGAAAACGACAGCGCATGAATCCACCGCAAGTGCGGAGAATACTCTTCGGGGTGAATTTATGAATGAAGAACCCAGCCATCTTCCGCCGGAATTCAGCATGCTTTTCTCAAACGATCTGAGAGTTCAGGAATACCTGAATTCAAGGCCCGCTTCTCAGCGATATCAGGCGGAAAAATATCAATATGAGAACTATGCAAAAAATGAGTCGCCGCACAGCGTCCGGGAAAAAGAGGACGAAGAATAGTCAGGTCAGCATCAGAGCTTTTTCTGATGCTGATTTCTTTACGATTGCTATCCTTTCAGGTTCGCTGTAATCGCGTCATTAAATTCAGCGGAGAGATTTTGAGCAGTTTATCGGTAAAAATAGAAGTTTTCACTTGCAAGGCTTTGGATGTTGTGATATACTAATTAACGTTGTTTCCGGGTGTGGCGCAGTTGGTAGCGCGCTTGACTGGGGGTCAAGAGGCCGTGAGTTCAAGTCTCGCCACTCGGACCAAAGAATAAGCCGCATGGATACTGAAAAATTCAGCGTTCATGCGGCTTTTGCTGTTTTTGTGTGGTTTTATGAAAGACTCAAAAGGCCAATATTGGCACTTTTATGTGGCGTTTTGTCTTTACCCTATGTCTTCCTACTTAAAATCGTCACTAATATCGTCAAGTCCAATAAGATACAAAAGAAAAATAAAGTGACAGATTTTACTTGGAATGTTATAATTTAATTAAACCATATGTTCAGAAATGAGCGCAATAAAAAGGTGAATGCTATGAAATATCACAGTTCCATTTTAGAGGAAGAAAAATGGAGTATCGACATTGATTTATGTGCTGATTTTAACGCTATTCTGTGGCACCGGCTAAAAAATATGGGATACACTCCATCGTCCGCAAAACACAGCGCTACTGAATATTTTAAGGTGAAGAAGCTGCAGATTCCACAAAAAAAACGGCAGGCATGCTATTCAAAAGAATTTTCCTGTCCGCCAGGTTATGAAGCAGCCTTGTCCGAATTCCAGTCACGCGTGGAAAATGGAAGCGACTACGAGCTATTTGTATATTTTACGGATACAACAGCCTATTTTTTGCAAGTATACCGTCATCAGAAAAAACATCTGTTCGCGTCGCAGGATTTGGTTCGTATTCTTCATGACAATTGGCCGGAACTTATTTCCAACCGGAAGCTAAATGACGTCCTGTCACTTTATCCCCATGCCCCATCGGACGAAGAATACGACTGCTTACGTAAGGCCCATGTCTTAACGATGGTGGAAGTTAAGCCCGGCACCGTTTATTTCCCGTTGGGAGGCGGATATGCGAGCGACGGCTCATCGACAGACGCGGTACGGCTTTCGGACCATTGGCATAATCTTCTCAAACGGATAGAGATAGAAATGGTCAGCAAACCCAAGGAACTCATTTCCGCTATAAAAACAATCTGTGAAAATGATGAACAGGCAGCGGACATGTCTTTCAAATTGATTGCCGTATCCGGTCAGGAACTGCTGCTGTTTGAAGAAAGGAACAGTATTGTCATGCAGTTTTTCTTAAATACAGACAGACCCGCAAGATTATGCAGGCCCGCTGATTTATATCCATCTGATATTTAATCGAAAAGAGCCGCAGATTATGGCATAATAGAGGAACCCTGCAGTTCATTATAAAACGCCTAAACTGCAGGAATCGTTTCAGAAGCATATGGTAATTTCTGTAATCATATAATAATCGCATTTCGGCAATTAATGTTCAAGAAAAATCGGTATAATGGAAGAACATTAATTTGATTGGAGATGTAAACGATGGTAAAAGCAGAGACAAAGGTAGAAACAGCAGAAAAAATAAGGCGTATGCTTCAGGAATTAGGTTGGTCCGATGAAGTAATAAATGATTATCTTGTAAATTCTCCGGACTTAGGAACTCAGATTCCTACGACACCGAAACAGCAATGACTACATAACATGAAGCTTCCAGGAAGTATATTGCCGGACAATATCTCCCATGCTTTTCCCTTTGAAATCTGACATTGTCTGAATAGTTTTGTATAAAACAAGAAATCCGGTCCCAAAGGGGTCTTCAATGGATCGAATACGCCGGTCTAATTTTTTGATTTCTTCTTGTGTCATTTTGTTGTTACCCCCTAAAATATTTGTTTTTATTATAATCGATTTTTCGTCAATTTTCGACACATGTAACATAATGTAACAAATTTATCTTTTAGATAAAAATGAAAATGTTTCTCCGACAGCCGCAAGGCAACAGCAAAACGGGCTCATCGAATTCATGGAATCCCGATGAGCTCTGGTCTTTATTCATAAAATCATCAATTTGGCATGTTATCTCGTAGTACAAGTTTCATTATTGGATTTTACCACATAGACTTATATCAGATATGTCAATTCTCTGAAATAAACAGAGCCTGGCAAATATAATAATCCTTCTTCAAATAATGAAATGATGATTTACCACCAATTCCAATCTGAAATAGCAAATAAAAAGCCCTCCCAGACGGTATGAACCGCATCCCGTCAAGAGGACAATGAAAAACTATAAAAATTTTCTGGACAGTGGCGTAAGCTGCTGTCCACTTTTTATGCAGCAAGATAACGTTCGTATTTCTCCATCGGTGTGAGGACACCCAGATTACGTTGAACACGCCGGGTATTGTAATAGCGGATATAATCCTCAATCATCTGGATAAGAGCCTGTTTGCTGGTGAACCGTTTGCCGTAATAGCGTTCACGCTTCAGAATGCCCCAGAAGCCTTCCATTGGACCGTTGTCAATGCAGTGTGCCACGCGGGACATGCTTTGTGTCATACCGGCTTTGTCAATTTTGTGATGAAAAGTACGGTTCGTGTACTGGTATCCCCGGTCACTGTGAAACAGGGGATGTGCGTCCGGATTTTTCCCGACAGCTTTGTCAAAGGTCTTGAATACGAGAGGATTGTCATTACGCTCACTAATTACGAAAGCTACGATGCGCCTGTCATAGAGATCTAAAACAGCACTGAGGTAAACCTTGTGTACTTCAAGACCTTCGTACCACTTAAATTCAGTAACGTCGGTGAGCCACTTCTCATTCGGCTGAGAGGCGAAAAACTGGCGGTCAAGAAGGTTTTCGGCAAGATACTGCGGATTCTTTGCCTGCCTTGTGCAACCGTGGTTGTTGTACTTGATGGTGGATTTTATGTTCTTTGCCCGACAGATGCGAAGTACCCTCTTGTCATTGATGTGGATATCGTGGTCGTGTCGCAAATCATCGTTGATACGGCGGTAGCCTTTGTCTGGGCTTTCCATATGGATTTTCTCGATCTTTTCCGCAAGCCACTCGTTTTCGGCAATCCTGCGGCTTTGGTTCCCCGACGCCCATTTATTGTAGGCGGAACGGGCGACATGAAGTAGCTTACAGGCAGTCTCGATGGGATATCCCGCTTCCGCACGGCATTCTTTTATGGATGTGTAAATATGGCCTTGCCTTACTTGCGAGAGGCATCCCTCCTCTCCACCTCGTCCAATTTTTTTAGCAGGGCATTCTCCATTTCCGCCAGATACAGCTTGTGTTTAAGTTGTTCGATCTCAATTTGTGCCTGCTCCAACTCTGTGCGTGGTGCCTGATCTTTTTTTCGCTGCCCACGCCTATCCTGCAGACCAGCTTCACCCATTTTCTCAAAGTTCAGCGTCCAGGTGCGTGCCTGCTGGTAGCTTACATTATATTTAAGCGCCATCTCGCCGTAATTTTTACCGGATGCAATACAATCTTTCACGATTCGAATACGTTCATCTGGCGTTGTGCTGCGTGCTTTTCTCATGTAGCTTCCTCCTCCGGAATGCTTGACGGAGTTGAATTCTCCATGATTATTATACTTCTTTATCCAACATCGAAGTTGTTTTCTTGACCGGATTTTGTATTTCTCGCATATGGCGTGCTGACTACATCCGCCTGATAAATATTCCAGCACCGCTTGCTTTTTGAGCTCTTGGCTGTAGACGTGATTCTTTTTTCCTGACGCAAAGCCCAGAACTCCCTCTTGGCGATAAATCCGTGCCCAATCTGTTATGACATCAGGTGCGACTTCCGCCCGTTTCGCGGCTTCTTCCCTTGAGATATTTCCAGTTATATATTCCCGGGTGATTCTTACCTTTTTCGCAATTGCTATTTTTGACTTACTTGACATCAAAATGCTCCCTTCATGATCAACAGTGTTTTTCTTTTTCACTGTCTCTCATAAAGGGAGCATATCAGTAAGACTGAGAGGGCAAATTATTAAAGAAGATACTGAGAGAATCCCCCGTTGGCAAGCCGGCCGACGGGGGATTCAGCATATTGCCGCGCTGCAGACATCAGAGGTCATTTTCTACAAACTGAATGGCAACACCGTTAGGATCCTTCACAAAAAAGAAAGAGGCCCCCGGTACTTTTTTGGGTCCGCCGAAAGGGGCGAGTTTTTTGGATTTGACCATGGCAAGCGTATCCGTAAGCGATTTCACTGCAAATCCCAAGGAGATACCGTCTTTTTCCGCGCCGACAGATCTGCCGTTTTGCAGCAGCTCAATCTCAAAGCCGTTTTCGTCTTCGAGAAAAGCGATTTCTGTACCCGGATTGGGTGAAAAGCGCCGCGCTACGGAGAGCCCGACGACCTCCCTGTAAAATTCCACGGACTCGTCCAGTTTTTCCGTCGTAATCGTGCACCAGCAGCAGTTCATAAATTGATCCTTCCCTTCGTGTCTGCTGTCGTTTTGGATTATATCAGCAGTAATTTCAGTATAGCATCGCAGAACCGCATTGTAAAGCTATGTAAACTACTGAAGATACTGCTCCGCCTGCTTCCTTCGTGCTCCGATCAGTTTGATCAAGGACCACATCAGCCACGCGTGAAAAACAATATCGATGATATAAAAAGTAAAATCGTCAAGCGACAGATAAAGCACAACCAATGTATCCAGCACGACCAAAACCAGGGTGGCTACAACGGGCTAGAACCTTTTCTTTGCAAGCAGGTAAAGGAGCAAATACACGGAGGCAAAAATCACAGAAAGCACGATCCCTGAGACGAAAAGAACCGTGGATGGGGACTCTTCATTCCACGACAAAGCAATGCCGAGAACAAGCTGAGGAACGGTTGCACTGAACGGAAAAGAAAGAGAGGCATTCATCAGAATCAGGATCAGGTTCACATAAGTAAGGCCGACAAAAGTCAGAAAAGCTCCCATTCCCGCCCTGTCGTTTGCAATGATCGGGTTCTGGCTCTCTTGAGCGGAACGAAAAGCGGACAGTACGGTTTCTTCCATTGGCGTTCCCGTTTCCAGATAAACGCCGTCCTGTATCAGTCCGACGGGGTGATTTTTCAAGTCAAGCCTTAGGATGATCTCGCTTCCATCCACCTCAAACGGACAGAACATACCAACCCCCTTCACTAAAAAAGGGGAATATACAACCGGGATCCCGTCAATACGGAGTTTGATTTTTCCTGAAATTTTACATCCTTCAAAAACAATTTCATGCTTGATTCCATTTACAAAAATATCCCATTGGCGCATCGGCAATCACTCTTTCTCTTTCTTTTTCTTAAATTATACTGAATCGATTTCAAATACACAAAGGTAATATCTGGAAGCCGGAATACCCAAAAACAAGAAAGCGCCTGCCCAAAGGCAAGACGCTGTTTATTTTCGCTATTCGGCTGCCATCGCATCGGCTTTGTTCCTATGGACTGTCCCCCAAGGATGCTGGGGCGGCGCATAAATTGAATATAATTTTATCGGGATATTTCCGATATTGATTAAGTTGTGCCATTTCCCCGCTGGGATTATGATCGCATGATCCGCAGAAACCCGCCTTTGAAAATATAAATTATCTTTCTGATCTCCCATTTTGATCATTCCCTGCCCTTGTTCAATACGGAGAAACTGGTCAAGGTCCGGATGAATTTCCAAACCAATGTCATCCCCGACGTTAATGCTCATCAGAGTAAGCTGCAAATGGTTTCCTGTCCATAAAGCGGTCCGAAAAGTATTATTTTTCCTGGTAGCTTCCTCAATGTTTATCGTAAAAGGTTCGGGGCCATAATCCTTAGAAATCATATGATTGCAGTTGTCCTGACAGGGGCACCTGTTATACATAGTTCCTTACTCCTTTCCATTCTTGTATGCCATCATATGAGGGATGCTCCTGGAAAGTGCCGAATAAGAACCGATCATGTGAAAGAAGTAAATTAACGCCGGAAGTATTGAGGCCTTGTAATCTCTCTGTGCACAAAGGCATATATTGAAATTATCCCAACAGAAAAGAGGTAAATGAATGAGCGGCACTTACAACGTTACTCTGCATACGCCAATGGGGGGCCAAAAGGGAACCGTAACCCTTGTTGACGATCACGGAACGCTAAGCGGCTCTATCCGTTCTATGGGAAGCACAAGCTTTTTCAGGAACGGGAAAACCCGTGGAAATTCCTTTGAGTTTTCCGGAACTCTCGGCCTCGGATTTTTTCAATTAAAGTACCTTGCGAAGGGGACCGTAGAAGGGGATATCATCAAAGCTGTTGCCATGACCAATTCCGGAACGTTCCAGATAAACGGAACACGGGCGGCATAAGAAAACGCGAGCATGAGAAGCGCCTTCTGAAAAGGCTGAAAATCCGGCGTTCATAAAAAACAGCCCTTTCGGCCTTTACGACTGAAAGGGCTGTTTTCTCCTGTGTTACAAACAGGATGATCCGGATATTAGACAACAATCTTGGCATATTATTTTTAAAAGCAAGGTTGGTGTATGTACTTTGACACTGAATATGATCATCGGATTTATCATCCCGTGGATAGCGGCGCTGATCTTCATACGGGAAAGAAAGGTACTGTTTCTGATCGCCCCTTTTTCCGCCGCTATGGCCTTTTTGATTAACGATATCGGATTCCTTTATTACTGGAAGCTGTATCCTTTTCATCTTTATAATCTCGCGTCGCTCCCGTTTACATTGGGGTTATTCTGCCTTTATCCATGTTTTGCAATTTATTTCATACGTAAATATCATTTCCCCGATCATGCCGTCTTAATATTGTCCAGTCTTCTGCTGACTTTAACAGAAGGCTGCGGTTTTTTCATAAAAAGAGTTTATTATCTGAACCAATGGAATATTATAGCGACTTTCTTATCTTACTATATCGCGCTTCTGGGTTCCTATATCTTTTATCGAATACTGAAGCGAAACGGATATCTATAGCGGCAGGCTGCCGAACCTGCCCTTATACGTTCTCCCGGAAGAAGCGTTCCAGGGCAGCCGCCGCTTCGGCTTCATCAGGGCCTTCTACGGAAACGCGGATTTTTTCTCCCTGCTTGACCGCGAGCTGCATAACCGCGAAAAGCTTCTTCAAATCGGCGGAGCTTTTATCTCTGCTGATTGTAACGGAAGAGCTGTATTTTTTTGCTTCCTTTGCAAGGATACCTGCCGGACGGGCATGGATCCCCATCTCGTCCCGAACGGAATAGTAAAATTCTTTCATAGGAAATCTCCTTTTGCAGTAAAATGGTATTCATTACAAGCAGGATCCCCGGTGAATTTACCGCCGGGGATCCTGTTCTGTCATTCTGTAAAATTACTTTACCAGCCCGGTAATGATCTTATAGAGTTTACGGACCTCTTCAATCCTGGTATCCCCCGTCTCCTGATCGATGATGGAGGAATAGACATGCGGGATGATTTTCGGCACCCCGGCATCCAGAACAATCTGCAGAATTTCGCCGAAGTTTTCCGTGGTGATTCCTCCGGTGGGCTCCAGCCCGAAATACGCGTCGGCACAGGCTTTCGCCACTTCCGTGAGCTCATCCCGTACCTTCAGACCGCCCATCGGGAAATATTTCAGAGAATCCGCTCCCTGTTCCTTCGCCATGGCGATCGCCGTGGCAACCGGCGCAATCACGGGTTCCAGCTTCCCGCTCACCGGACCGGTTGAAATGCGCACATAGCCCGGCCTACCGCAAGGGGACACCATCGCGTTCAGGAAAGGACCCTCCCCGGTCTTGCCGCGGGTAAACCCCGTAGCCGTAAAGGTCTGATTGATGTGTTTGGGAATGATCTGGGAAGAAATTTCAGCCACTGCGCGCCACTGGTTCGGGTTTCCGGCGCCAAGCCCGACGGAAATATTGTTGTCCACCGCTTTCTGATAAATTTCCATATCCTTCACCGCGCTGGCGACATCGGGATAATTGGCGGACAGAATCCCCACGACCACATGGCCGTTTGCCGCTTCCAGAATTTCCCCGGCGTTGCGCACGGAATTGGTCAGGCAGTTCAGCGCGACGCGGCCTTTGTAAAATTGAATTTCGTCCATATTAATCTCCTTTGCTAAGACGTTTCATGCTGTTGTAGATTGTTTCCAGCTCCTGCGCGGAACGCAGCGGACGGGGGTCAATGGCAATTGAGCCTAAATTCGCCTGATAATCGCGGGTATAAATGGCTGGATTCCCTTTTTTCAGCTGTTCCACAACCTCTTCGGCACTGAGGCCGAACTCTTCTCCGAACGTAATCTTGCACCGGTAAATCAGCCGTCCCGCCTCGTCCTGTACAATCTGCGTACGGCATCCGGGGATGGAGCTTATTTTTTCGGCAAACTCTCTGAGCTGATCCAGATTGACCGCAGGCTGGTGCTCGCCGGCAAGATATTCTTCCATGGCCTTGAGCAGGCCCATGATATTTTCTTTGCCCACCTTCATGGCCCGTCCGATTCCCTTATACTGCAGGCGCATATTGGCGGCAAGTTCTTCCGTTTTGCAGACAACCAGCCCGCTGGTGGGGCCCTCGATCGCCTTGGCCCCGCTGTAGCAGACAAAATCCGCACCCAAACGGTTGTAAAGGCTTAAATCTTCCTCCGCAGCAGCATCCACAATGCAGGGAATCCCCAGCGAATTTGCCAATTCGATTGCCGAACGGGCATCCACCATTTCTTTCTGTACGCAGTGATGCGACTTCACGAATAAGATCGCCAGCGTTTTTTCACTGACCGCGGAGCGGATATCGCCCAAGGTGGATTTGTTGGCGTATCCAACCTCCACCACTTTTCCGCCGCCGATCTGGATCATCTCGCCGACCGGCGCACCGAAGTCCACATTCTGCCCTTTCAGGAGAATGACTTCCCGGCGCTGTGTGTCGGGGAGAAGCTCGTACAGATGCTGCACCCTTTCCAGACTGTCTTTGCAGATCAGGGAGGCGACCGAAAGCGCGATTCCCGCCGAGGCGCTGGAGGTAACGCACGCATCCTGTGCGCCGACCATGGAGCCGATTTTCTTCCCGGCATATTTCATCAGGTCTTCTATAACGACATAGTGGTCGGCTGCTTCGGCAACCGCCCGGCCCACTGCTTTGGAAACCGTGGACACTCCCAGAATGGTCATGCGCCCGGAAGCGTTTATCACCTCCTGCAGTCCGTTTTGGGTGTAAATATTTGCCATGATACCAGTTTCCCTTCTTTTATGTTTTCGTCCGTTGTATTGCGGCGTTCTTTACAGGATTCCCAGGAAGGCCGCAGCAACGGAGATCACAACGATCGTTCCCAGAATCAGGTTGTAGCGGGGGCCGCGCTTTTTCAGGTAGAAATAGATGAGGAACACCGCAAGCAGCGGCAGCAGGCCGGGAACGATCAGATTCAGAATATCCTGAAGTACAATTTTGTTTCCGCTCGAGAATACAAAGGTCAGCGGAGTGCTGAGCTTCACATAGCTTGCCGAAAGCGCGCCCATCATGGTAAGCCCGATGACGTTGGCGCTGAAAATAATGGACTGCATCTTTCCGCCGTTCAAAAGAGAGGTTACGGATTTCTTTCCGAGTGTATATCCCTGGTGAATCAGAACATACGAAACGCCGATCGTGATCAGCGGATAAAGAATCAGCGGAAGCAGCCCGCCCACCGGCGAACCGTTGGAAGCAAAGGGCAGGAAAATGGAAATGAGGATCGGCATGAGCGCCGCCCAGATAATAGCGTCGCCAATACCGGCGATCGGGCCCATCAGGCCGGTTTTCAGTCCGGTAATCGCATCGTCCGTCACGTCTTTGCCGTTCGCTTTTTCTTCTTCCATCATAATGGCGATTCCCTGAATGACCGCGCCGAACGTACCCTCTGTGTTGAAAAACACAAGATGGCGTTTGAGCGCTTTGCTGAGCTCCTCGTCCGTGTCATACAGCTTTTTCAGCACGGGAGTCATGGAAGCGCAGAAGATCAGGCTCTGTAAACGCTCATAGGAATTGGACAGCTCTGCGCCGAGGTAGTAAATCCACATCGCCTTGGTGATGTCTTTTTTCTCCAGCCGGCTGGTTTTCTTCTCGGCCGGCTCTTTCAGGGCCTCTGTTTGTACCGTCGTCATATTGTCCATTTTTACGCCTCCTCCTTAATCTTGAACAGGTTCAGCAGCAAGGCAGTGCAAACCGCAAAGATTGCCATTGCCATGGTGTCCAGTTTCAGATACTGCACGGCGAAAAAGCCGATGATGAAAAAGGGCAGCAGCTTCTTTTTGCCGATCACCATCAGGGTAATCGCGAAGCCCAGTGCCGGAAGAATTCCTCCCATGACCTCGAATGAGTGCATCAGCCAGGTGGGAACAACGGTCATAAATGTTTTGACCGCGTCGACGCCAAGATAATCGATGACAAACACGATTGGGAAACGAATGACAAATCCAAGCAGGGCCGGGAACAGAAACGCGGCCATCAGGATTCCCTTCGTGTTGGCCTGCTCCGCGTAACGGTCTGCCATATGTACCCAGATGGCGTTGGTGGAACGGCGGAGCTGGTCGACGAAGACGCCCAGAACACCGAAGGGAATCGCCAGCGAAATGGCGACCTCCGGTTTCATGTTGGCGAGCACGCCCAGCGGGATCGCCACACAGCCCGCAAGTGCGGGATCGCTGGGAACATTGCCGCCGGGAGTGGAAGTAACCCCTAAATAGACCAGCTGAAGCCCCGCGCCGATCTGCATGGACAACGCCATATTGCCCGTGAGTATGCCGACGAAGATACCGATGACAACGGGCTGGAGCAGCATGGATGAAAAGGTGTAGCCAAGCCGCAGCCGGGAGAACCAGTAATAGATACCCATTGAAATAGCAAGTGGCAAAACGCTCATTGTTGTTTCCTCCTCAAGTATTTAGTTTTGACGATACTTCTTCAAAATTCCTTCCAGGCTCTGGGGAGTATCCTCCGGAATTGTCTGAAAAATGATTTTCACACCTTTCTGCTGCAATTCGGTAAGGATCTCCACATCCGCGTCGTCCAGCGTGATGTTCTGAAAGACCACTTTCCGGTTCGGCGCTCCGCCGAGACCGCCTACCTGAATATCGGTAACCCGGATGCCTCCGTCATAAACCTCTTTCATTGTCTTGAGATTTGGCAGCAGAAGCAGCACTTTTCCCCCGCCGAATTGATTCGCATTCCAGCTCTCAATAACATCCTTCTGGGTATAACAGCTCACCTTGACATCCCGCGGCGCGGCCAGAAGATAAATCTCCATCATGAAAGGATCTTTTGCAAGCTCATCACTGACTACGACGATTTTGTTCGCCCCGGACTGATTGACCCATTTGGTCATGACCTGCCCGTGAATGAGTCTGCTGTCAATTCTGCACAGAACAATTTCAGCCATTTTTTTCCACCTCCTTTTCCTGAAGCGATTTTGTGATCTTTTCGATTACATCCATAACGGAAGATTTCCCCGTCTCCAAAACAGAATCGAAGTCTATCCTGCCTTCCTCCATCAGCCCGAGACACGCCTCGATCAGAAGCGGGGCATTCAGCCCGGAAAACACCCTGATGTTTTTTTCCCGCCCTACGAGCGCGCCCGCGTTGGTCGTGGTTCCGCCAAACATATCGGTAAGGATCAGCGACCCGTCGGGCATTGCATCGGCAGCTTCCCGGACAAGCGCAAGATATTCCTGAAAGGTAACCTTTGGTGTCAGCGGCACTTCCTTCACGAAATCGACCGCGCCGATCACCATCCTGACCCCTTCCATCAGGGACATCCCCCACCCTCCGTGAGTCAGCAGTAAAATCTGTGGTTTCCCCATAAAACACTCTCCTAATGGCTAAAAAATCGAATTGTCATATACTTTATTATTCTGTAATTATTGTAGTACACTACATTACCCGCGTCAATTCACAAATCAGATAAAGAAACCCTCCTGTTTTTGTAATTTACTACAAATCGTATCAATTCAATGTAGGCAATCAAAAAAAACTATGATATAATAAAAAAATAATAAGGATCGGCTGCATGACAAAATTATTTGGTGTTCTTAAATAGTACTATTCCCTTTTATTATGCCAGATCAACTGTAAAATGTTGGATTGCTGACGCAAAATCCTAATTCAAATATGGAGGTACCCATCCGCAATGGCACAAGAGAACGATTGGTCCAGTCTGATTACACGGATGAACGCAATGTCGAACCAGTTTACAAAGACCGACTGGAAAATTGTCAATTATATTAAAAAGAAAGCGGAAGCCATTCTGAACTGCAACGCGCAGGAGCTTGCGAAAGCAATCGGCACATCCGACGCAAGTATCATCCGCTTCACCCAGAAGGTGGGATATTCCGGCCTGAACGAATTCAAATACGTGCTGCAGCAGCAAATTGCGAAACCCGCAGCGGAGACCGGAACGGGAGATTATGCCGCTCTGCTTCAGGACAACATAACGCTCCTGGAACTTCTGTATCAAACGGTCAAGCCGGAAAATGTGGACCTGCTGCGTAAAAAGATGCTGGCTGCGGAAAGGATTTTTATCGTCGGCCTGGAAATCAATCAGCATGTGGCGGAAATTCTGGCGTTTAAATTCGCGAAACTCGGATTGCCGATCTGTGCTGTAACAAACTACGACGTGCTGAAGGTCTACAGAAAAATTTCCACCCCCCGCGACCTGTTCATTACCATCTCACTTTCCGGGGAGGATGAGCTTCTCTCGGAAACGCTCGCAGATTTTATTAACAACGGCAGTTATATTGTGCTGTTCTCCAACCATGAAAAATCCCTGTGCGCCGCCTACACGGACCTGCTTTTCCTGATCCCGAAAACGGACCTTCTGTCAAGCTCCAACGTAATCTGCCGCGAAATCCTGCTGCTTCAGCTTGGAGACATGATTTTCCAGAATTTTCTGGCGAAGGACAGCCCCTCCTACAAAACATTTCTAAAAACGGCTTCCTATGCCGTCCCCGACGACGAAGACGATTAGCAGAAGAATGGCTATAAAAAAGATCGCTGCCCCTGTGAAATAAAAAGGGACAGCGATCTTTTTGTTCTGTTTCACGATTTCAAAGCACAAAATCCGAACTTCAAGCTTCCATCGCTTCGCTGAAAAATTTATTGTGTACCGCCGTGACGGCCTTATCCGCATCGGAGCGGTCGATCAGGACCGAAATCTTGATTTCACTGGTAGCAATCATCTGGATGTTGATATTTGCTTCAAACAGCGCTTCAAACATCTGGGCGGCCGTGCCGGGATGCGTTTCCATTCCCGCGCCCACAATGGAGACCTTGGCGACATTTTCATCGTAGACGACGCTGGTCGCGCCGATCAGCTCCACATAGGGGCTCAGGATATCGATCGTCTCCTTCAGGTTGGCCTGGCTGACCGTAAAGCTGATATCCTTTGTACCGTTTCTGCCGACGGACTGGAGAATAATATCAACATTAATATTTTTCGCGGAAAGCTTTGAGAAAATTTTGAAAGCGAGGCCCGGTCTGTCGGGTACGCCGATGATTGAAACGCGGGCCACATCCTCGTCTTTCGCAATACCGCTGATCAACATTTTTTCCACTTTCGTTGCCTCCTTAACAATTGTGCCGGGTTTTCTTGTCATGCTGGAAAGGACCTCGAGCTGAATTCCGTACTTCTTTGCCATCTCAACCGAACGGTTATTGAGCACCTGCGCGCCCAAAGTCGCAAGCTCAAGCATTTCATCATAGGAGATGTAGGCAAGCTTCCTTGCATTTTTTACCTTGCGCGGGTCGGCGGTATAAACGCCCTCCACATCCGTAAAGATCTGGCACAGGTCCGCATTCATCACTGCCGCGATGGCGACCGCGCTGGTGTCCGAGCCGCCCCTGCCGAGCGTCGTCATGTCGTTGTAGCGGTTAATTCCCTGGAAGCCCGTTACAATGACGATATTCCTTTTGTCGAGCTCCTTCTTGATACGGTCGGGCACGATTCGTTTGATTCTCGCGCTGCCGTAGGCCGAGCTGGTATAAAACCCGGCCTGCCACCCCAACAGCGAGACAACCGGGTAACCCAGCTTTTCAATCGCCATTGCGAGCAGCGAAGCGGATATCTGTTCGCCCGAAGTAAGGAGCATATCCATTTCTCTTTTGGAGGCATAGGGATTGATTTCTTTTGCTTTATCGATCAGATCGTCTGTCGTATCGCCCTGTGCGGAAACGACGATGACAATATCGTTGCCCTGTGAATAGGTCTTTGTGACGATGTCCGCCACATTAAAAACACGTTCCGCATTCGCAACGGAACTGCCGCCGAACTTCTGGACTATAAGGCTCATTCGGTTCCATCCCCCATATTAAAGTAAAAGTATTATTATTCAATCGATATCTGCGCACCTTTTGAATCCGTATTCAAAATCTTGATCTCCCAGCCCGTAATCCCTTTTTCCTCCAGATGGTTCGCCGCGTATCTGGCAAAGACATCCGTATCGGAGGCATCGATCATGGAGATAATCGTCGGGCCGGCGCCGCTGACATAAGTACCGAGTGAACCGAGCTCATAGCTCAGGCGGAACACGTCGTCCAGATGATCGATCAGGCTGGCCCTGTACGGCTGGTGAATCTTATCCTGAACCGCCACACGCAGGTTTTCAAGCTTGCCGGAAAAGAGCGAGGCCGCCATCAGCGCGGACCTTGAAAGATTGTAAACGGCGTCGCTTCTCGAATACTCTTTGGGAAGCACGGAGCGTGCCTTCTCTGTTTTCAGTTCAAAAGGCGGAATAAACAAAGCAAACCGGATCTTTTCCGAAACGGGAACGCTCACGCTGTAAACCCTTCCCGCTTCCATGGCGGAGGCGGCAAGGCCGCCTTCGATCGCGGGCGTGGTGTTATCGGGATGTCCTTCGATTTCAGCCGCGAGGTTAATCAGCTCCTGTACCGAAAGAGGGCCGCCCAAAAGGCGGTTCGCGCCGGAAATTCCGGCGACAATGCACGCCGAGCTGCTGCCCAGACCGCGCGCCATCGGGATATTGTTCAGCTGAACGATTTTAAGACCCGGCAATTTGCGGCCGCACCGCTCATAAACCTGCCTTGCGGCCCAGAAAATCAGGTTGCTGTCATCCGTCGGCACCTGAATATTGTCTTTGCTGGAAATATCAACGGTATCGGATTCTTCCATCCAAACCTGATTGTACAGGTCCAGCGCAATTCCAAGGGAGTCAAAACCGGAACCAAGGTTTGCGCTGGTAGCCGGTACCTGAATTCTTATCATATCATATCAACATCCTAATCCTAAATAAATGAATTTACAGATCCCCTATGCGGATGGTATTCTTTACCGTTACACCCAGCGGTTCCAGTTCCGCAAGCTTCGCGACGATTTCTTTTTCCCGCATGACCTCTGTCACAAAAGCGATTTCGCCGCGGGCCGGTTTCCTGCGGGAAAGCCGGGTAACTCCGCCGAAAATCTGATTGATGTTTTTAAAGGCGAGGTCCTCGTCGTCCGTTTCGGCGCGGACGAACATGGCGACCTCGTTCAGGAGGTAGTCCTCCACATAATCCTTTGAGCCGTCTTCCCAGTAGAGGTATTTTCTGGCCCTGAAATGCTTCACGCAGTCAATGACGTCCGCAACAACCGCGCTTGCGGTCGGGAGCTTTCCGGCGCCCTTTCCGTAGAACACGACATCGCCCGTCGAGTCGCCGCGCACCATAATCCCGTTGAACACGTCGTCGACATTGGCAAGCTGGCTTTCGCGCGGAATAAACATCGGGCAGACAATGATCTGCAGTTTTCCGCTCTCCATCATTTTGACCTGTCCGATCAGTTTGACCACTCCGCCCCAGGCGGCGGCGTATTCCACATCCGCCAGAGCGATTTTGGTGATGCCTTCGGTGTGCACCTGATCGGGGTAGACGTGCTTGCCGTAGGCCAGAGAGGACAGGATGCAGATTTTGCGGCAGGCGTCCTGGCCCTCCACATCCGCAGCCGGGTTGCGCTCCGCATAGCCCAGCTTCTGGGCAAGGGCAAGTGTATCCTCAAAGGTCATCTGCTCACGGATCATTTTGGTCAGTATAAAATTGGTGGTACCGTTTAAAATACCCGCGATTTCCACCACGTCGTTTGCCGCAAGACACTGGCTGATCGGGCGGATAATCGGGATGCCGCCGCCGACACTCGCTTCGAACAGGAAATTCAGGTTGTTTTTCTGCGCGATTTTCAGCAGTTCGGCCCCTTTGGCGGCCACCAGCTCCTTATTGGAGGTAACCACGCTTTTTCCCGCTTCCAGGCAGCGTTTCACATAATCGAAGGCCGGGTTCAGCCCGCCCATTACTTCCACCACGATTTTTACTTCCGGATCATTCAGGATTGTATCAAAGGATTTTGTGAATTTGCTTTCAAACGGACTGCCGGGGAATTCACGCAAATCCAGAATATATTTGATATCGATTCGCTCTTTGGCGCGTTTGGCGATATTCTCCGCGTGATTGGTCAAAACCTCCACCACACCGGAGCCGACTACGCCGTATCCCATTACAGCTATTTCTACCATATGTAGCACCCCTTACTATTTCTACTGATCTCCGAAAAAACAGATAAGCACTTTAACAGTTTACCACGTTTCAGTGTGACAATCAATTTACAAATTAACCGAAATGCAGATGCCCGCGAACAGGCATCCGCATGAAAATGACAGAGCGGTCAGTCGGCCGCAGCCGCCAAATCCCCTTGGGGACGGCCCGGCTTCGACGGTTTATCCGGGCGGGAATTCCTTGCGGACGACGTATGGGACTCCGGCGTTGTGGAAGACGTCGGAGCTTCTGAGGAAGTGTCGGGATTTTCGTGCGACTCCCCGCCGCTTGAAACGGCGCTCTCCCCGCTTTCCGTACCGGACTCAACGGGATGGGAAACAACGGAGGAGGCCGATCCGGCGTGGATACCGTCACAGATAGCCGGCATATGGCTCTTGTCGTACCAGCCGATCTGGGTATCCTTGTCGTTAGCCGGGTTCGCCAAAAGTCCGGTCACTGTACAGAACCTGGCCGAAACCACGTTGGGATCGTAGGTAAAGGTCAATTTCTCTTTATTTTTCAGATACGACGCCATAATATTCTTCCATGTAGAGGCGGCATAGGTCGTATTGGTCAGATGCGCGGGCGTCAGATAGCCTGTCCAGATGCCGGCGACCGCGTAGGGCGTTCCGCCGATGAACCAGCTGTCCTTTTCATCGTTGGTGGTACCCGTTTTGCCGAACACCTCCCACCCGCTGATCGCCGCGCCGCGCCCGGTTCCGTGGGCGCCCGTCACGACATTGTTGAGCAGATGATGCATGATGGACGAGGTGGTGGAACTGATTGCCTGAACGGAAGTCTGATTGCGGTTGTCCAGAATCACATTGCCGTCGTGGTCGTCCACATGATAAAAGGTATAGGGCTGATAATATTTCCCGCCGTTCGCGAAAATCTGGAAACCGGCCGTCATCTCGCGAACGGTGACACCTTCGCTCAGGCCGCCGATCGCCATAGGCGCGCGGTTGTTGTCCGCGGGAAGCAGACTGGTAAAGCCCAGCTTTTCTTTCAGAAAATTAAAGCTGACGTTTGGCGTAATGGCGTTTCCGACCTGCGCCGCACTGGCGTTGAGGGAACGCTCCAGCGCCCATTCCAGAGGAATGGGGCCCCAGTATTTTCCGCTTGTGTTCCCCGGTCCCCAGTTTTTCGGACCGGAGCTGCCGTCGCTGAACCAGTTCGGCAGCGGATTGTCATTGACTAAAGAAGAATAATTGTATTTTCCGGATTCTATCGCCGGCCCGTAGACCGCTAAAGGCTTGATGGTGGAACCCGGCTGTCTTTTGGAGTCCGTAGACAGACTGAACAGGCGGTTGCTCTTTTTCTCCCCTCTGGAACCCACCGTGGCCAGCACCCGTCCGGAGTAGTCCATGGCAAGGTACCCCGCTTGCATCTTGGTATTGCTTCCGAAGAGCTTGTCCGATTTGAACGTATTTTCCGCAATGTTCTGCAAATCGGTATCCATTGCGGCGTAAATCTTCAGTCCGTCATGGTAAATCATATCCACAGCCTTCTCGCTGGAGCAGTTATAGTGCTCCATCAGGCCGCTCTTGACGTCTTCAAACAGGGTATCCACATACCAGTTCCAGATAGGAACGTCGTCTACGACATTTTCGGTCTTTTTCCCTACAAAAGTCATGTGTTCCGATTTTGTCATCGCGGTGTTGTACTCCGCGTCCGTAATCATTCCCTGAACGTGCATCTCGTTCAGTACCGTCTGCTGGCGTTCCTTGTTCTGATCCGGATGGACGAGCGGGGAATATTTCGTCGGGTTCTGCGTGATGCCCGCAATCGCGGCGCACTCCGCTATATCACAGTCCTGAATATTCTTGCCAAAATAAAGGTTCGCCGCGGCCTGAACGCCGTTGCTGCCGCTGCCGAAGGGGACAACATTGAGATAAGCGGCGAGGATTTCCTCTTTGGTATATTTTTGCTCCAGATTCAAGGCACGGAAGATTTCCTTTACCTTTCTGGTAAGACTTACGTCCTTGTCCCCCGTAATGTTTTTAATCAGCTGCTGGGTAATGGTAGAACCGCCGTAGCTGCTCCCTTTGGAAAACAGCGTAGTCACCGCGCCGGCCGTTCGTATCCAGTCGACGCCCTTATGATCCTTGAAGCGCTTGTCCTCAATCGCGATAATGGCGTCTTTCATGGATTGCGGTATTTTGTCGTAATCCACCCACACCCGGTTTTCACTGCTGTACAGGCTCTGGTACTGAACGGGATTGGAACTGTCGTCGTTGGGTCCGTTTACATAGATGAAGCTCGTATAATTCAACTGCAGCTTATGCAGGTCATAATCGACGGATTCATTGCTCAGGCTGAACACAAAGGAAAGCAGCGAGACAGACACAATGATGCCGGTAATGAATAATATAGTAAAAACGGTGAAAAGACCCTTTAATACAATCCGGCCAACGGACCTTGCTTTGCCGTCTTTTTCTCCGTTTCGGGAGCCGACATATTTATTGATATCGGTTTTTCTCATCGGGAACCACCTCCTTGATAAAAAATGGATTATCGCAACAAAAAATGAATAATTTTCCAATATTTTCAAATAATACCTATGAGGTGATGCTATTTGAAAAGAAACTGGATTGTGCTGCTGGGTACAACTGTTATTATAATCGGAATGTTAATGTGGGGTTTTTCTCAAACGAGAATAAACCAAATACCTGAAGTTTCAAGCTCAGATATATTAGATAATTCTACCTCAAATGAGGCTTCAAGTCAAGAAAACAGCGAAATTCCGACCATGGCAAGCCGAAGCAGCAGCGTGAACACCTACACGGTAAAGGAGTATGAAGGGCATATCGGAGTCTTTTACAACAACGAGAGCACTCCCTATCAGGAGATCGACGTCGACGTCGCATCGCTGCCACAGGCGGATCAGGTGCTTTTAAAAGATGGAATCCGGGTCACGGACGTCGACCGCCTGAACAGTATCATTGAAGATTATGAAAGCTAAAAGAATGCTTTTCGCCGGTTTTTGTGCTATAATTTGAAGCTGTAAAATAACATTGCAATACAGGAGGCAGCTATGGATTGTTCACCCTTTGTAATCGGTGTTGCCGGCGGCACCGGTTCAGGAAAAACAACGCTTTCGACGAAGCTGAAACAGGCAATCGCCGACGACGCCATCATTTTATCCCATGATTTTTATTACCGCGCAAATTCTGATATTCCATTCGAACAGCGTGTCAAAATGAATTATGACCATCCTAACGCATTCGATACCGATTTACTGATTGAGGACGTAAAAAGACTCAAAAGCGGTCGGGCAATCGACCATCCGGTTTATTCTTTTGTCACCTACACCAGAACCGGCGAGACCGTACACATGGAGCCGGCGCGCGTGATTATTGTGGAAGGGATCCTGATTTTTGAAAACAAAGACCTCCTGGATTTAATGGATATGAAGCTTTTTGTGGACACGGACGCGGATATACGGCTTCTCCGCCGTCTGACCCGGGACGTGAAAGAACGCGGCCGCAGCCTGGATTCTTTTATGTCCCAGTACATAAATACGGTCAAGCCCATGCACGAGCAGTTTGTAGAACCCAGCAAGAAATACGCCGACATCATTATTCCCCAGGGCGGAGAAAACCCCGTCGCCCTGCATATGCTGATCGACCATATCAAGGCGCTGATCCGTAAAACGGATCAGCTTGCCGTTACCCGTTAACAAAAACGCTCCGCGGAAAATCCGCGGAGCGTTTTTGTTCTGTTCTGTCAGATGTCGGTGGTAACAAAGCCGATGGGATTGCCGCCGGAAGCGTTCAGGCGGTGGAACGAATCCTTGAATTCATGATACGGAGTCGAACCGTATTTTACGACCATAATCACAGAACCGGCAAGCCTTGCGATATTATCCGCCTCCGGATACCGCACTTCGGAAGGCGTATGAATAATCACATAATCGAACTTTTCGGAAAGCTCCCGGAACAGCCCGGTGAATTTTTCGGAAAACAGCACGTCCGCGGGATTTTGGGATGCTTCCGTGCCGGAAACAAGGCCCAAGCCCTTGACAGAAGTCTGGGAAACCGCCTCTTCTGCGGAACAGGCTCCGTTCAAGGCATCCGTCAGGGAATGCTGCGGTTTTACATTCAGCAGCTTTCCGATCCCGTTTTCACGGAGATCCGCGTCGATCAGAAGCGTGGTTTTTCCGGAACAGGCCAGCGCGCCCGCCAGCCCGGCCGCCACGGAGGCGGCGCCGTTGTGCTCGCAGACATCAGTGACAAGGAAGCTGGTCTTTCCCTGTGCACAGTGAACCGCCGCGGCACGAAGCTTGCGGAAGCTGTCTTCCTTCTTTTCGCCGCCGCCTTTCTTCGGCACCGTTCCCAGAAGCGCGGTGTTCAGCGCTTCGCTGACATAGCGGCTGTTGCGGATCGTTCTGTCCGTCAGCACGACAATAATGCCGTAGCATACATACACGATAAAACCGATGACGAGGCCAAGGATACCGGCCTTGAGCATCGTGGACTTATTGGACTCCGGCTCCGCCGGAATCGCGGGGTCGGCGATCACCGCGGTCAGCTTCGGGGACGGGAACGCGCCGGTAAGCTTTTCCCCCAGCACCTCGGCCGCTGTGTTGGCAATACGGTCCGCCATGGCGGCGTTCGGGGTTTTCGCGGTCAGCTTGACGACCGGAGCCGTATTGACCTGAACCGCGCCGATCGAAGTGATTTCCTTCTCGTCGATGCCAAGCTTTTCGGCGGTCTGGGAAATCATATCTTTGCCCGTCGCAATGGCGATGGCGGTCTGCACCCTGCTGTTCAGAATGCTGGTGTACTGCAGCCGGTAGTCCGTCTGCGCGTCCTCGGGTACCTCACAGGAAATGATCATGGTGGTATCGCAGGTATATTCATTGTGGACAAATTTGAGGGGCATCAGCCCAAACACAATTCCAAAGGCAGCGATGACGATGATAAATTTCAGGATGCTCCTCTTAAAATATTCCAGTATTTCTGAAAAGCTTACGAAAAGTTCCATATTTAACCTCCAAATATCGTTGATCAATCTATATCCATTGAAGCTCCGGCAAAATCAAGGACCTGCTTCATAATGGTTTTCCAGTCGTAATTCTTCTCCGCGAATTCGCGTTCCTTCCGCGCTATGGACGGGTCCCTGCGGCAATGCCGGACAAATTCGATGACGGCGTCCATATCCACCGCCGTCCCGTCGTTCGGCAGCCTGAGCGCAAACGGCGTATCCTCTCCGATTTTCGCGTCGTCGTAGGCATACAGGAAGGGCAGCGCCGCGGCGCAGTATTCGCGCGCTTTTAAGGAAAAGCAGGCGGTCAGGCCTCTGCGGTAACAGCCGAGAGAGGATACCCCCACGTCGACCGTTTTATAAATATCGGAAAGCTCCCTGCCCTTTTTAAAGCCGCAGAACGTCACGTCTTCAGTCAGGCCAAGCCTGTCCACCAGCGCGCGGAATCCGGGCATCTCCGTGGCGTCGCCGCCGACCAGCACAAATTTCAGCGCGGGCGCGCCGTCCGGTTTTTTCTTTTTATACTCGCTCATTCCTTCAAGGACCCGGTCGTAGCCCTGCCACCACAGGGTACCGGCAACCCCGAGAAAGACGATGTCCTTGCCGACGTCCCCGCAGTGAGGGACGGGCGATATCCCGTCGATGTTGATGCCGTTGTCCCCGTTCATGGCTTTGACTCCGAAAAACGAGTCCGCCCGGTTTCCGTACAGCACCACCGCGTCCACATACCGTTTCAGCCTTCTGCCCGACAGACGGTCGTCCGCCACCGTTACGGCCACCTTTGCGGCGGTCACGGCACGGTTTTTGAGCGTTTTGGCATATTGGATGTTGCGGATATAGTCCCCCAGATAAGGATAATTCGGGATTTCGACCACAATGGTTTTTACCCGGTTTTCCCGCGCGGCCCTGCAGATTCTGAGCATGTCGGAGCTGACACGGTCAAGACGCAGATACAGGACGTCAAAGCTGTGCTTTCGAACATACTCAAGGGCAATCCGCGTAAGCTGCTTCATGATTCCGCCGGCGGAATCAAAGCCGCTTTTCTGCGGCTCGGCGCCGAAGAACTGAAACGTGCTCCCCTGCCACATGGAATAGGTCACCTGGTAGCCCAGCTTCTCAAACGCGCCGGCCTGGCCCTCGATTTTATTTTTCACGCCCAGATACAGCGGAGCATCCTCCTGAAAAGTAAGATACATCAGTTTCATTGACTGATCTCCTTGTAAAAGTCCCGGTAGTTTTTCTGCGCGTTGAATTTTTCGGCCCATATTCCGCGCGCATTCCGGCACAGGCGGTCATACTCCTCATCCGGCAGCTCTTTCAGCTTCTTCAGCCGGGACAGCAGCTCGTCCGGCGAAAAATCCGACGGGAGCAAATAGCCGTTTTCCCCGTCGTACACCGCTTCCCGGGTACCGCCGACATCCGTGGCGATCACGGGAACGCCGAAGGAGCAGATTTCCATAATGGAAACCGGGATCCCCTCGCTGGCACTTACATTGACAAAGACGGAAAGGTCATGGGAACGGTAATAATCCATGATGGATGCGTTGTCCATCTGCCCCTTCCATTCCGTACGGACACAGTCCGGCAGCTTCGACGCCATCCCCTCGACTTCCCCGCGCAGCGGCCCGGAACCGATATGCGTCCACAAAATGGGGAAATCCGCTTTTTCCAGCGCCTGCACGATCAGATGCAGACGCTTGACCGGGGCTATGAAAGAACAGGATACGATATGCAGACCGTTTTCTCTGGTGCCGTGTTTTTCGCCGTGGTCGGCCGTCCCCAGAAAAGCGGGTGCTATTTTTTCCGCGTACCGGGGATACCGTTTTTGAAGGTACTCCGCGCCGGAAGCGGAACAGGGCAGCACCCGGTCGATCCGGTCCAGCAAAAACTCCCTCATCGGAAGGTAATTCATTTTTGCAAACTCACTGTAAAGGTCAAAGCGGTGGGCGCGGGAAATCTGTTTCACCCTTTTTCCCCGCCGTTTCAACTCCTGCGCAAGCAGCGCCCCCGCGGCCGCGGCGTCAAAAAGCCAGTAGCTGTAGATGGTGACTTCATCGGCAGAGGCAAGCTCCGGGATCTGTGCCAGCGCCGTATCAATCTCGTAGGCGCGCTTCATAAAGAAAAGCATTTCATGCGCCCTTTGCAAGGTAAATGTCCCGGACTTCATCATACTGAGCAGCTCGTCCCGTACAAAAGGCCTGAGCATCAGCCCGGCGTAGGCCGACTTACCGCCCGGAACCGTTTTGAGCGGAACACAGGAGATAAAATCAGGCAGCTTCTTTGTAACGGCGGAATTCGGTTTCAGGTTGCAGGGACAGATCAGTACCCGGTCGTATCCATTGATATAATTGACCTCATTGAGCAAAAACTCTTCCCCGTTGTCGTATGGAAATGAGGTGGTAAGCAGCAAAAGCAGCTTCATGGCTGTTCCTCCCATGTCAACCATCCGCCCCGGGC
Organism: Caproiciproducens sp. CPB-2; assembly: GCF_036287215.1. NCBI lineage: Bacteria > Bacillati > Bacillota > Clostridia > Eubacteriales > Acutalibacteraceae > Caproiciproducens > Caproiciproducens sp. CPB-2. The sequence goes on along the minus strand of NZ_CP142860.1, from coordinate 1,544,961 downwards.
ATGGGAAAGCGAGCGCGCGTGCGTTCCTTTCGCAATCAGCAGCGCCGCAAGGTATATCCCCACAAAGAAGCAGATATAGGTGATGTTAAAAACCTCGGTAACCCACAGAAACGCAAAGTTGCGCGGAATATATACAAAGTTTTTCAGAGCGAGCAGCCCGAAGGCAATGGTCACCCAGGAACGGGTCAGCAAAGAAGAGAAAAAGCGGAAGATGATACCAATCATCGCGCTGACCAGGACGACCCCTAAAATGCCGTAGGCGACATAGGCCTCGGCCACATAGGAGGTGCCGAAACCGCCCCCGCTCAGGTAACGGTCCGGATCGACCATAAAGGTCAGGGCATGTCCGAAATTATGGGTGGTGCGGACAAATTCCGTGTTCTGCACTTCGATGATCGGGGTCAGGCCGAACAGGGTTTTCGTAACAATATTATTATGGACGAACAGTTCAAACGGATAGAATAAATACCAGTAGGCTGTGGAAGGATTGAACAGATCGATATAGTTGACCGTCTGGACAACGACGCGAAAGCTCGCCCCCTGGGAATCGATAAAGCTGACGAGCATTTCTCCCAGTCCCCTGTCCGTGTCCAGGCCCGCGCGGATCAGCGCCAGAAGCTGAAGCAGGTACATGGCGGCAATTCCGAACACGCCCCCGTAGGCAACCGTTCTTTTTTTCAGAACCCTTTTCTCTTTTTCCAGCATAGAGTCCCGCAGGACAAAATAGGCGATCAGCATCAGCGCTTCCGTTACAATCGTATTTCTCCGTCCCGTCAGAAGGGACGCGAGCATGTAGGCCCCGTAGACGGCAAGCGGCAGCTTCATCTGATTTTTGCCGGGCAGAGTGGCGAGAAAAACCGCAAACGCCGGGACAAAAAACATGGAAAGGCGGCTGACGGCGGAAGGAACACTGGCCGTATTGGTGTAAGAGCTGAGATACCCATCTCTCAGAACCGCCAGACCCGAAGTGAACAGGATATAGAAAAACGGAACGGAACTGATATACAGTACAACCGCGCTGATCTGACGGATAATGGGATTCAGGTCGTTCCGGGTGACGGCGTGGATTCCTTTTGTCTGTATCGCAGATTCCCTGCGGTAAAAAAACGGTCCCATGGCACGGTAAACCGCGTAAACACAAAAAAGCGACAGCGCGACAATCTGGAGGGACTGAAACAGCTTCGGAAAATCATCCGCCTCCAAAAGCATCAGCAGCTTATGGTGATAACCGAACCAAGAAGTATACACACGCCCCAAAAGGAGGATGTTGTAGGCCCCCACAAAGATCAATAACGCAAAATCGCGCCTGATATTGACAATCAGGCTGCTGATAATTGCAACATTCATCATGATGACTGCAAAAAACAGGACATCGACCGCCGCTTCCGCCCTGCCGAAAACGGTCATCAGATTGGCGGCGAACATCAGCAATATCGTAATTCCAAAAAGGATGGTATCTCTCAGAAAATCGGATGTTTTTATTTTTAGCATCGGCACACTTCCCAAATAGATTATTGGTTATTATAACATGAATCTCATGTTTTTACCAATTTAATTTGCTTTGCGGCTGTCTGTAAATGCAGCATCCGGGGTAACGTAAACGGTTTTATAGTTTACATAAATAACCATGCCGGGTTTTGCGCCCTGAGGCTTGCTGACATTGCGCACCTCCGTATAATCCACGGGAACCTTGGAGGAGTCCTTTCCCCTGCTGTGGAAAGCCGCCAGCATGGCCGCTTCGTAAATCGCGGTTTCCGTCACAGCGCGCCCCTGCGTCGAAAGGATGGTGTGGGAGCCGGGAATGTTTTTCGTATGGAGCCAGAGGTCGTTGTTATTGGCCTGCTTCATCGTCAGGTGGTCGTTCTGACGGTTATTGCGCCCCACCAGAATGGGAAAGCCGTCCGAGGAAACAAATTCGATGGGCCCCATGGCCGCAGGCTGCTTCTGGCGGCCCTTCGGCGCGCGGATATAGCCCTGTTCGATCAGTTCGGCGCGGATTTCGGAAAGGTCGCGCTCCGTCGCCGCCCGGCTGAGCTCCTCAAATACGGTGTCGATATAGCTGAGTTCCTGCTGAGCCTGCTGAAGCTGAGCGGTCAGCATCTCCTCGGCGGTACGCGCTTTGCGGTATTCCTTATAATATTTCTGCGCGTTCTGGGAAGCGGAAAGTGCGGGATTCAGCTTGACCTTGACCAGAGGCATCGACTCCTCATAAAAATTCTGCAGTTCAACCATCGCCGAACCTTTCGGGATATTGTACAGATTGGCGTTGATCAGGTCGCCGCAGATCCTCAGGTCGTCTCGCTCCGCGCAGTGCGCAAGCTCCGCCCGCTGCAGGTTCATCTTCCGGCTGAGGCGGTCGGAGGTGGTGGTCAGAACGCGCAGCAAATCCTGCGAACGCACCCGCATACGGTCAATCCGGTCGCGCTCGTCGTAAAACGCGTCCAGAAGGGTGGAAAAATCGCAGTACGGTTTCACAACCGCGGTCAGACCGTACTGCTCAATATTCATAAAAGAGAAGTCCATCGGCTTCTGGACGGGGCTTACCACCATGTGCGGCTTTCCGTCCACATTTTTGACCGTATCCGCCATTCTGCCCAAAAAGAAAGCAAGCCGTTCCCACTGCTGGGCAGACATCGATTTCGTGCTGATATCGTCCCCACGGCCGGTCAGATGTTCCAGCTCGCGGCAGACGATCGGGGAAACTCCCTGCAGCGTATTTAAAATGGCTTTTGAAAGCTCCGTATCCGAGGGGACCCGCTGAATTTTTTCGATTATGTCAGGAACGGAGTCCGTTAAAAGGCACAGCTTGTCCTGCGGCGGCGGCAGCTGATACGTCAGCCCCGGCAGCACCAGGCGCTCGGAAGACATTTCCGCGTCCACCCGTTTGAGGGCATCGATGATTTTTCCCGCTTCGTCGACAAAAATAATATTGCTGTAGCGCCCCATGATCTCCATGACCAGCGTCAGGCGGATTTCGTCGCCCAGTTCGCTGACCGCGTCGAAATCCAGGCAGAGCATCCGCTCCAGCCCGGGCTGACGCACTGCGGCAAGGCGCGCCCCGGCCAGCCTTTTGCGCAGCAGCATGCAGAGCATCGGCGGGACCTTCGGATTTTCCGGGACAGAGCGCGTAAAATGGATCCTGGCGCTGTTGGCCCTTGCGGACATCAGCAGCTTCAGGGTTTCCCTGTACGTGCGCAGGGAAAGAACCATTTCCTCTCTGTTCGGCTGGTAGATCTTATCCACCCTTGCGCCGATTGCGCTTTCCTCTATTTCTTTTTTGATATGATGTAAAAATGCTCCGTCAAGAGCCATTGATATTCCTCCCGTGTATGCGCATTACAGATATTTTGCGGGGCTGTGCATCCGCTTTGACTCAAAGAAGGCTACGTCGGGGAATTTTGTTTTCAGCTTTACCGCAAGCGGTAAAATCACGGGATTTTCCGTATGGAAATGCCCGGCGTCGACCAGAGTCACTCCCATATTTTCGGCATCCAGCAAAATATTGTGCTTGCTTTCCCCGGTTACGAACGCCTGACAGCCGGCCTGTGCCGCGGCATAGACCAAATCCGCACCGCCGCCGCTGCAAAGGCCCACGTGCGTGATCGTACGTTTTCCGTCCGTAAAGCGCAGCCCGTCGCAGCCCAGCGCTTCCTTGACAAACCGCGCGAAGGCTTCCGGCGTATATTCGCAGCCGGTTTCCCCCTCCAGTGCCTCGGGCAGGCCGGAATCCTCGTATTCCCCGAGCGTACCCACATTCCGGAGCCTCAGGCGCTCCGCCAGGCAGGTGTTCACCCCGCCCGCCGCCATGTCGAGGTTGGTGTGGGCGCAGATTGCCGCGGTGCCGTATTTGGCCAGCAGATAAGGCGCGGAATCCGCGGAAAGGCTTTTCAGCGGATGAAAAATGACCGGATGGTGGCTGACAATCAGTTCCGCCCCGAGTTCATGGGCCTCCTGAACAACCGCGGGCGTAATGTCCAGCGACAAAACCGCCGAAGACACCCCGGCTTCCCTGTTTCCGACCAGCAAACCCGGATTGTCAAAGCTCATTGCCGACCGAAACGGCGCAAAGCTGTCAATGTAATCGTAAATCTCACCAACGGAAATCATATTACCGCTCCTTTTGCATTTTTATTTTGATTTGTTCCGCCGTACGGATCAGCGCGGCGGCTTCTTCCTGCCGGCCGGAAACGGACAGTCCCCCGGCCTTTTTTTCAAGCTGGGCGATCACCTTACGCATGTACGCGCGGCTGTCCTCCGTCGCGGCGTCCAGCTTCCCGATATAGGGGTACAGGCTGTCCGTGCCGGTTTTTTCGGGAGCATACTGTACCTGCATGGCCGAATAAGCATGGCCGTCTTCCACAGCCGCCTGTTCCCGCAGAACCGCAAAGCCCTGCTGCGCAAGAAATTCACGCAGCTGGGGGATCGACGTCATCGGCTGCAAAATCAGCCTTTTTTCTCCGTCCCGCAGCCAGGGCGCGTTTTTAATAATCCGGATCATCATTTCGCCGCCCATTCCGGCGATGACGATATCGTCCGCCTCCACGGAAAAAATCGCTTCCAGCCCGTCGGACAGACGTGTGGAAACAAGCTCCTCCACACGGTAGCGGCGGATATTCTGCTGTGCGGACTGAAGCGGCCCCGGGCGGATATCCGCCGCAATGGCGCGGGAAACAAGCCCCTGCTTCGCAAGCCAGATCGGCAGGTACGCGTGGTCGGTGCCGATGTCCGCCAGGGCCGTACCCGGCCGGACCATGGAGGCGCAGAGCTGAAGCCTGCCGCCCAAAGTGAATAAAGGATGAAGTCCCATCCGGCACACCCCTTTATAAAGTGATATTCGCCGGCTTCCCTACGGACAGAAATGCCCGCACAGCTTCCTATCGGCATCAGAGGAAACCGGGACAGGGGAACGGCAGCCCAAAAAAGCACGCACCGTCCCCCATACTTAAGAACCGCCCGGCAACTTGATTGCCGGGCGGCCGTGTTCAGAAATTCTTTTATTTAGACGCGATGTGATCGTTCAGCTTTTTCAGCATTGCGTCCGGATCCACGCCGTGAACCAGGCAGGCCTGCTCAAGGGTTTCTCCGCGGGAAGCGGGGCAGCCCAGACAATGCATGCCCATTTCCAGGAAATAAGGCGCCGTGGTTTCGTCAATATCAAGAATATCACCAATAATGGTATCTTTCGTTATAGCAGCCATTGTTTAGAATCCTCCAGCTTTTCAATAGATTTCATGTATATTATAATACCCGTGTCCAATCTTTGCAATACATTTCTGATTTGGCGAAAATAAAATACCCCGGAAATCAATCCGGGGTACCTGGTCACGAATAAGAAATATCAGGCTATATGCTTATTCTTCCCTCATCTTTGCAAAGCACTCGCTGCAATATACAGGACGGTCTTCACGCGGCTTAAAGGGGACCTTTGCTTCCTTGCCGCAGCTTGCGCAGATAGCGGTATACATTTCACGCTCTGGCTTGGCAGCATTTTTACGAGCATCGCGGCAGGCTTTGCATCTTTGCGGCTCATTTACGAACCCTTTGGAAGCATAAAATTCCTGCTCACCGGCGGTGAATACAAATTCAGCGCCACATTCCTTGCAGATGAGAGTCTTGTCTTCGTACATTTAATTTACCTCGCTTTGGATAAAGATATTTGCCCATAGACGGATTTGCACCGCCGCCTTTGATTACCAACGCTCTACTTAAGCTACCCGGGCATATGAAATGAATATACTAAACTAAGAGCAACTGTTTTAATTTCAGCCGAACCCGCTGCAGAGCATTATCGACTGCCTTTGAGGAAACACCGAGTTTCACCGAAATATCGTGGTAACTGCAGCCGCCCAAATAAAGCGTCAGCACCTGCTGTTCCAGCTTTGAAAGCAACTGTTTCATCCGCAGCTGCATGGCCGCGTAGCTTTCGCTGTCCATCAGCACCGCTTCAGGATCCGAGGCGCAATCTGTCATATCCATGTGCGAACCGTCGTCGCTGAGAGAAACAAAATTATTCAGCGGAAGATTTTTGCGGCTGGCCGCCGTGCGGTAAGCCATAATAATCCGGTTATTGATGCAAACGCCGGCATATGTTTTAAAACCGGCCTTCCCGGCTGAGTCATAAGTACGCGCCGCATTTAAAAGGCCCAAAAGTCCTTCCTGGCACAGATCGTCGGCTTCCAGCATCGCACAGCGAAACGGCGCCGCCTTGACTCTGATCAGCGACATATAACGCGCGGTAAGTTCCACAAAAGCATCCGAATTTCCGCTGTTCACAAGGCAGGCAAGCTGACTGTCGGTATAATCTGCCATTTTATTAAAATGGTTGTTATCAACCAAGCCCAACACCTCATGGCTCACATTAAACTTGAATTCTGCATCTATCATACCTCATTGTGTCTATTAAGTCAACAAATATTTTGCTTTTGAAGCTAAATATTTGTTTTATTTAGTTAAATTTTATAAAAATACCAATTTTGTCGGACAATGTCTGATTTGACCTCCGCAATATTTTTCATTTACACAGATCAAGCCCTGTTTGTAAAGCAAAAATCCTGATCGGCTAAAATCACGCCCGACCGCATCAAAAGCACCCGGCATACGGCAGCTGCGCCTGCAAACACGTTTGGCCCGGAGGTTCCCTCAGAGGGCCTCAAAGCGAAGTGTGCAGAAAACCGTATTAAATAGGCCATGGCCGTGGGTGACATAGGCGGGTAAGACGCTTTATATCCGAAAATCCATCGATTTTTTATTTACAAACAAGGCCTGATAAAGGAACATTTTCATTATATCATAAGAATCGTAAAACATCCAGAAAAATCTTAATCAGCGCTTTTCTCCGCCCCCGTGGGAAGCGGAAGCTTTTCCATCAGCACGGCGCGCCTGACGGAGGCTTTTCCGTATTTGTTTCTGACATGCTCCATACGGCTTTCCAGCTGTTCCATTTTTTCATCGCACAGGACACTGTGAAAAAGGGATGTCTGCTGCATTTCCGACTCCGGCAAAAGGCCGAATCCGCTGATGCCCAGCGCCCGCACAGGACAGGGCCATCCGTAGCCTTTCTGAAACAGCTCTTTCGCCGCCCGCGCCAGATCCATCGTCAGCCGGGTGGGAACCTCCAGCTGCATCTGATGCTGCGAAACACGCAGGCGGTTATCCTTGATGGAAAGCTGAAGGCCCGAAGCGATCACCCCGGCGTCCCTCATGCGGAAAGAGACTTTTTCGGCAAGATACAGCAGCACCGGCCAGACCTCATCCAGGTCGAAGAGATCATGAACGCAGGTGATGCTGTTGCCAATGCTTTTCGGCGCGGAGGAAACCTCGCTTGAGCATACCCCGGAATCATCCAGCCCGTTCGCGTTTTTCCACATGTCGTATCCCATTTTCCCGAAGGAAGAAACGATGTATTTGGAATCGGTGCGCGCCAGGTCGCCGATCGTTTTGATTCCCAGCGAATTCAGGCGCCGGGCGGTCACCCTGCCCACTCCCAGAAGGGAATCCGTCGGAAGGGGCCACACCTTTTCCCTGAAATTTTCCCGGGTAATCACGGTAGTGGCGTCCGGTTTTTTCATATCGCTGCCGAGCTTCGCAAAGATTTTGTTGAAGCTGACCCCGATGGAAACGCCCAGGCCCAGCTCCGATTTTGTACGGTCCCGTATCTGATCCGCTATCTCCGGCCCGTTTCCGAACAAGCGGGTGCTTCCGGTCACATCCAGCCAGCATTCGTCGATGCTGAAAGCCTCCACCTGATTCGTATAGCTGAGATAAATCTGTTTTACCAGACCGGAGAAATACAGATACCGGTCAAAATGAGGCGGAACGACCAGCAGGTCCGGACATTTTTGCTTCGCCTGCCAGACGGGCTCCGCCGTTTTCACGCCGAAGCCTTTGGCCCGCTCGTTTTTAGCCAGCACAATCCCGTGACGGTCCTCCACGCTGCCGCAGACCGCGACGGATTTTCCAAAGAGTTCGGGATGGTCCCTGCATTCCACGGAAGCGAAAAAATTATTCAGATCACAGTGTAAGATAACCCGCTCCACGATACATTCCTCCGCATACCGTTTTTCAGTATCCCCCGCCCTATCTTAATGGGTACTGGGGAATCTGCTTATTTTTCATTGTAGAATCAATAGAATACAGAGTATCGAAAAACCTGTCATGCACCGAGAAATCATGTCAAGACGGTAAGCGCGGCCAGCGCAGAAAGCAAAATCGTCCCGCAAGTTTGCGGTTGCATGACTTCTTCGATTGGTAATAGAACAAATGTTTGATATTATTATATGCCGAGGAGCGGATTCTGTAAAGCGTCCATTTTATTCCAAGTCAGGAATTGCCAACAGAATTCGACAGGAGTATAATCATTTTAGAAAAATAAAGGGAGGAATGGGGATGGTATCACGTTCCTACAGCATGGGGCTGTATGGTCTGGACTCCTTTACCGTGGCTGTTGAAGCCGACATCAGCGTCGGTCTGCCCGGTTTTGACGTGGTCGGACTGCCGGACGCGGCAGTGAGAGAATCCCGGGACAGAGTGCGCTCCGCGATGAAAAACTGCGGGTTTCAATTTCCCGTACATAAAATAACGGTGAATCTTGGTCCGGCCGACAAGCGCAAGGAGGGACCGATTTACGACCTGCCCCTCTTTGTCGCGCTGATGAAAGCAAGCGGCCAGCTTGACGCCGGGGTGGAGGACAGCGTGTTTATCGGAGAGCTGTCGCTTACGGGAGAGGTACGCCCCGTAAAAGGTGTGCTTCCCATGGCGATCAAGGCAAAGGAGGCGGGCTTTCAAAAGCTCTACGTACCGGAAGCGAATTCCGCCGAAGGCGTGGTCGTGGAGGGGATTTCCGTTTACCCCGTCAGGGACCTGCCGACGCTGATGAGGCATTTCGCCGGAGGGGAAGAAATTCTCCCCGCCTCGGAAGTACCGGCATCGCGGCAAAATCATCCTCCTTTACCGGACTTTTCGGAGGTGCGGGGGCAGAACGAGGCGAAGCGCGCGCTGGAAATTGCCGCGGCGGGCGGGCATAACGTTCTCCTGATCGGCCCTCCCGGCTCCGGAAAAAGCATGCTCGCGAAACGGATTCCATCCATTCTTCCCGACATGACGTTTGCAGAAACCATTGAAACCACCAAAATTCACTCCATTGCGGGCACCCTTCCGGACGGAGTTTCCCTGATCACCTCCCGCCCGTTCCGTTCGCCCCACCACACGGTATCGCCCGCGGGCCTGTCCGGCGGCGGAAACGTTCCGCACCCCGGAGAAATTTCCCTGGCGCACAACGGGGTGCTGTTTCTGGACGAGCTGCCCGAATTTTCCCGCGGAGCAATGGAAGTCCTGCGACAGCCGATCGAGGACGGCAAAGTGACGATTTCCCGCGTCAACGGTACCATCTCCTATCCCAGCGCCGTGATGCTGGTGGCGGCGATGAACCCGTGCCCCTGCGGTTACTTCGGGCACCCGACCAAGCCGTGCACCTGTTCCTCCGGCGCGGTCTCCCGCTATCTTTCCAGGGTTTCCGGCCCGCTGCTGGACAGGCTGGACCTGCACATAGAGGTCCCGCCGGTAGAGTTCGACGAAATCAGTTCCCGGGAAAAGGCCGAAAGCTCCGCAGTTATTAAAGAACGAGTAAACAGCGCCAGGAAGCTGCAAAACGAGCGTTTCAAAGGCACGGCCGTTACCTGCAACGCGAGAATCACGCCGGATATGCTCCAGGAAGTATGCCGGCTGAGCGAGCCGGGACGGGAGCTGCTGAAAAAAGCGTTTGAAAAGCTCGGGCTTTCGGCAAGGGCCTATGACCGGATTCTGAAGGTTTCCCGCACGATTGCGGACCTGGATCAAAGCGAAGAAATCGAGCCGCGGCATGTTGCCGAAGCGGTGCAGTACCGCAGCCTTGACCGGAAATACTGGACAAAAGAGCTCTGATCCCATAAAAAAATCCCTGCGGCCGAACTGGAACCGGCCGCAGGGATTTTATGATATCGGAATTTAATATTTGCTGCTCTGACCGCTTTCGGAAACGGAACCGGCGTCAAGAGAGGAAGTCGGGCCTCCCGCTCCGTCCGGGACGCTTCCGGCGGAATCCTTCAGCTTCAGGAACGCAAGGGATTCCTTGAGCTGCTGCGCCTGTGCGCTCAGTTCCTCGCTGGTCGCCGCGCTTTCCTCCGCCGTTGCGGAGTTGGTCTGCACCACGGCGGAAATCTGATCGACACCCATTGTGACCTGATTGATGGAAGAGGCCTGACCATCCGAAGACTTTGAAATTTCCCCGATCAGGTCCGTAGTCTTTCTGGTGCTGTCTATAATTTTATTGAGAGACTTCGCAGTCTCATCCGCGATCTTTGTGCCGTTTTCCACCGCCCTGATCGAGCTTTCAATCAGGTCCGTGGTATTTTTCGCGGCTTCCGCACTCTTGCTCGCAAGATTGCGGACCTCATCCGCGACAACGGCAAAGCCTTTCCCCGCCGCGCCGGCACGTGCCGCTTCCACCGCGGCGTTGAGCGCGAGAATATTGGTCTGGAAGGCAATATCCTCAATCGTCTTTATAATTTTGCCGATCTCCTGTGAAGTTTCGCTGATCTGCGCCATGGCTTCCACCATCTGCTGCATGTGCTCGTTTCCGACCTCAACTTCGCTGGACGCTTCCAACGACAGCTGACTCGCCAAACGGGAATTGCTGGCATTCTTATTGACTTCGTCCGCAATTTCCGTAATGGAGGCCGAAAGCTGCTCAATGGAGCTCGCCTGCTCCGTAGCGCCCTGTGAAAGCGCCTGCGAAGCAGAGGAAACCTGGCCTGCACCGTTCGCCACCTGATCCGCCGATCCGTTGATACCAGAGAAGATATTGTTCAGATTGTCGATAATGGTGCTCAGGGACGTTTTGATCGATACAAAATCACCTTTATAATCCTCTGTTACTTCAATCGTACAGTCACCCATGGAAAGGCTGTCCAGAACGACGGCAATCTCTCCTATGTAACTGGTCAGTATATCGATTGTATTGGAGAAGGTCTCCGCAAGAACGCCGATTTCATTCCTGCTTTTGATCACAGGTACTTCGGAATGGAGATCGCCTTCCGACAGTTTCTCAATACGCTGTACAAGGCCTTCGACCGGCTTGGCGATCGGCCCGGCGATTCTGAAGGCAACCACGACGGACAAAAGAATGAAAAGAAGCATTAAACCGACGGTGATGGCGACCGCGGTATAGCATCCGCTCATCATCTCATTGACATTCGCGCTGACCGCCATGGACCAGCCGTCCGTACCGCTGATCGGAGCATATCCTACCAGCTGCTTGGTGCCGTTTAACGTAATGGTCGCGCTTCCCGTTTTTCCTGAAGTCATATTTTTGACGATTGACGCGGCACCCGCATAGGAACCGTCTTCTTTCGCCTTATTGATATAATTAACGAATTCAAGGACATTTTTTCTGTCCTTATGGGCGATGATCGTACCCGATTTGTCAACGATAAACCCGTACCCGGATTTGCCGACGGCAATATTGTCGATCATCTGGCTGAAAGTATCGCTGGCCAAAGCCGCGTAGACGACGCCGCCATGGTTGCTTCCGTTGTTCACCTTGGCCGCAACGTAAAGCACAACATTGGAATCGGTTTTTCTGACCACGGGGCTGGAAACATAGGTGGTCCCTATTGTCTGTGCCGTCTGAAAATAGTTGCTGTCACTGATGTCGGTGCCGTCCAGCGTTCTTCCGTTGGAATCCGCAAGACCGACTTCCATGAAACTATACCGCTGGCAAAGCGTCTGCAGCACTGCTTTTCTGGAGGAAACGGGCAGCGTTTCGTCGGTGATCTGTTCATTGGTGGCAATGGATTCCGCCCTCAGCTTATACATATCGATCGCCTGCTGCACGGCATAATTATAAGCAACCGAATTTGTGTTGATCAGGGAAACCATATTGCTGCTGGAATTGGAGTAAAGCAAAAAAGCGTTTGTCACGCCGCAAACGACGCTGATTGCAACCGCCAGGCCCACCATTCCGAGAAGAAGAGTTTTTTTCAGGCTGGTCTTCTTTTTTACCTTGATCTTCTTTTTTCTTTCTTTTTTCACTTAATACCACGTACCCTTCTGAAGTGCTTTTTCTGGAGTGCTTTTCGCTACAGCTCAAGCACGAAAAGTAACGCATTCTCACACACAACCACAACCAAAGAATGCTTTTCCCTATTCTATATCGACAATATTTCGTAAAATTTAATCAATTTAGACAAATATTTTCACCATAAATATTATTTATTTAATTTTTGGATGATCAGTCTGGCAATGGAGGAACAGGGAGCCTGTTTTTCAACCGCGCCGATCTCAAATGCCACCATCGGCATTCCATAGACTACGGAGGACTGTTTGTCCTGTCCGATGGTATAGGAGCCCTTCTGCCGCATTTCCAAAAGCCCATTCGCTCCGTCCTTGCCCATACCGGTCAGGATAATGCCCATGGCGTCCTTACCGGCCGTTCTGGCCACCGAGCGGAACAGGACATCCACCGACGGGCAATGGCCGCTGACCTTTTCCCCCGCGGCGCACTTCACATAGTAGCCCTTAAAATCCTTCTCCAGGGTCATATGCCTGTCCCCGGCGGCAATCAGTGCCTGCCCCTGCACGACCCGGTCCCCGTCACTCGCCTCTTTGACCGTAAATTTGCAGATTTTGTTCAGCCGGTCCGCATACATCTTGGTAAAACCCGCGGGCATATGCTGCACCACCAGAATCCCCGGTATATCGCCGGGAAGCTGCTGCAGAATTTCGGCGGTAGCCTCTGTGCCGCCCGTAGACGCTCCGATAGCGATAATATGCTCCGTCGGGTCCTTGCCTGACAGAACAAGCGGGAGGGAAGCGATCGAGGCAAGGGAGGGCGTGTGCTTCACCTTTGCGGAAGAGGCAATTTTGATTTTGACACACAGTTCCTGACAAAAAATGGAAAAGTCGCTGCTGTCGCGCAGGTTCGGCTTCAGTACAAAATCAACCGCTCCCGCGCTTAAAGCCTCAAAGATTCCAATATCGAGCGAGCTGACCAGAACTACCGGAACCGGATGGACGGGAATCATCTTTTTCAGGAAATCCGTCCCCTTCATATCCGGCATTTCCACATCCATGGTCACGACGTCCGGAGACAGGTCCATGATTTTTTTCTCCGCTTCGGCCACATTGGATGCGCTCCCGATGATTTCAATATTCGCGTCGCTCAGCAGCGCTTTCTGCAGCGCTGTTCTGAAAAAGAGAGAATCGTCTACAATGAGGACCCGGATTCTTCGATTCATCGGCATATTGATACTGATCCTTTCTGATAGACTGACGGTTCAACATATAAAAATTTCGAGGTATCTCTCTGCACTGTTTCGGAATGTCCGATAAAAAGATAGCCGCCCGGCTTCAGCACGTCGTAAAACTTGTTGATCAGCGCATTTTTGGTCGGCTGGTCAAAATAGATCATGACATTTCTGCAGAAAATCAAATCAAACGGCTGCTGGAACGAAAACGGTTCCATAAGATTCAGCCGTTTAAAAAAGACCTGATTTCTGACTTCTTCCTTTAATTCAAAAAGATTTTCGCCCTGTTTGATAAAATACCTTTGTTCCCAAGCCTTTGGAATATCCTTCAGGGATTCCGTTCCGTACAGTCCGTGTTTCGCCGCTTCCATGGCTTTCAGGGAAATATCCGTCGCGAGGATCCGGAAATCCCAGCCGGCCCTTTTCAGCCCAAAATAGTCCATCATCGTCATGATGGCGGTATACGCTTCCTCCCCCGACGAGCACCCGGCACTCCAAATGCGGATGTCCCTGCGGGCGTTCATCTTTTCCTGCATCGGCAGGATGGTATTCTTTAAAAAATTGAAATGTGCGGGTTCTCTGTAAAAATAAGTATGGTTCGTCGTAAGCTTATTCAGCATTGCGGTGATTTCGTCGGATTTATTCTGCTTTATCAAATCAAAATAGTCCGAAAAATTGTCAATTCCCTTTCCGAGCAAAACGGATTGCATTCGCGATTCTATCAGCTGTCTCTTGTTGGTAAGGTTAATCCCGTAATTGCCTTTTATGTAAGCTACGATATCGTTGAACTCTTTATCGGTCAAACGTATCATCGTTTTCCTCCGCGAATTTCATATCTCCCCTGAAACATCAGTTATTGTTGTAAAGATTGAGGATATCCAGAATCAGGCTGATGCTGCCGTCGCCAAGAATGGCGCATCCGGTGATGCCGGTTTCTTTCACATTGTACTGGTTGAGGTAAATCGGCAGGGATTTGACGACCACCTGCTGTTCCCCCAAAAGAGCATCCGCAAAAATGCAGTACGCCTTCTCGTGCGTCTCCACAAGAATGACGATGCCGCTGCCGATGTCGGTAATTTCGGTTTCGATCCCGAAAATCTTGTACAGCCTGAGGACCGGATAATATTGGTTGCGGACCATGATGATCTCGTTCATGTCGGTGTCATAGTGGAGGCTGGACTGGTCCACCTTGAACGACTGGCGGATATTGTTGATCGGAATCGTAAACACCGTCTCACCGACGGAGATTTTCATGCCGTTCACAATGGCCAGCGTAAGCGGGATTTTAAAGAGAATTTTGGTCCCCTTCCCGACCTCGCTGATCAGGGAAACGTCTCCGCCAACCTTCTCCACATTCTTTTTTACAACATCCATTCCAACCCCCCTGCCGGAATATTCCGTCACGACGTCATTGGTGGAAAATCCGGGCATGAGCAGAAAGTTATAGATTTCGCGGGTGGAATACTCTTTTTCCGGCTTTTTCAGGAGTCCCTGTCTTTTTGCTTTCTCCAGGACGGATTTTTTGTCGATGCCCTTGCCGTCGTCCTGCACCGAAATCAGAATTTCGCCGCCCGTGTTCTGAGCGGAGAGCGTAATGGTGCCTCTGGGGGATTTATTCGTCTGCGCGCGCTCTTCCTTTGTCTCAATCCCGTGGTCCATGGCGTTGCGGACCAGATGCATGATCGGATCGCCGATATTGTCAATGATGGTTTTGTCCACCTCGGTGTCCTCGCCGACCATGACCAGCTGGACATCCTTGTCCAGCTTTTTGCTCATATCGCGCACGATACGGTTCATTTTCTGGAATACGCCGGAAATCGGAACCATCCGGATGGACATTACAACTTCCTGCAGCTCGTCCGTCAGCTTGCGCAGCTGGCGGGACGCCTTGTTAAAGTTATTGTCCACTCCCGTGCCGCTCTGGGCGGAAGGAGTCGTCGTCACCATGGACTCGGTAATCACGATTTCCCCCATCAAATCCATCAGGTTGTCCAGTTTGGAAAGATTGACGTTGATCAGATTCT
Organism: Caproiciproducens sp. CPB-2; assembly: GCF_036287215.1. Taxonomy (NCBI): domain Bacteria; kingdom Bacillati; phylum Bacillota; class Clostridia; order Eubacteriales; family Acutalibacteraceae; genus Caproiciproducens; species Caproiciproducens sp. CPB-2. The sequence continues at coordinate 1,529,657 of NZ_CP142860.1, read as the reverse complement.
GCTTAACGGAGCCATGATTGGTTCCCTGGGTTTCCTGACCGGCCGCGCTGTTCCCCAAAGCCGTTTTTTCCGCAGATTCTGCTCTTGACGCATTCCCCGGTTTGTCCAAAACGGTATAATTTTTGGTATAGACAAAATTCTCAATAATTTTCAGCACGCTCGCCAGGCCCTGCTGCTCTTTAAAAGAAATCAGGAAGCCGTTCCTGATGATTTCTTCGGCGCTGGCGGGATTCGTTTCGATATCCTGCGGAAAATACCGGATATCCTGATAAATATCCCTGATTGCATTTACCAGAATGACGGCGCGAAGGTTTTCCATTTCTGTTTCTTCATCGAAAAACACCCTGACAGAATAGGGATAATCCGGATCTGCCTGGGCGGGAACGGCAGACGCCTGAATCTGTTTGGAAGCTTCTTTCACAGGAATGGCTTTGGACGGAACCGCAGGCTGTTCGGGAACCGGTGCGGGAACCGGAATCTGAGACTGAGTTTCGGCGTGTTCGGATTCTTTTTGAGAAATCTTTTTAAGGAAATCGTTAATTTCCTGCTCAAAAGTGCCGATATTTGTTGTGAGCGGCTCATTGTTTTCCACCTTGGATATTTCGTCCTTGATAAAGTCGCTGGAACGGAACATCAGCTCGAAAAGCTCCGCGTTGTACTTTTCGTCGATGCCGTTCTCACGTACATAGTAAAATAAATCTTCCGCCTTGTGCGAAATCGTCATCAGACTGTTGAACTGCATCATTGCGGAAGAACCTTTAATCGTATGCATGATCCTGAAAATCTCGTTGATGCTGTCGGTATCGAAAGCATTCGCCTTCTCACAGTTAATCAGGATTTCATCAAGGTGCTCAAGCAGGTCGTTTGCTTCAAATAAATATACTTCCAGCATGGATTCCATATTGTTGTCCATTAATTTTCACCGCCTAATAATACTTTGTAATATATATATCGTAACAAATTTTATAAAATTAACGTCAATTTATATTTTCGAGGTGATTTTATGCCCGATAACCTGAGAATTACCGCACCCGTTACCACAAATGAAAGCCTTCCTAAAATTTCATCGACAAAACAGCCGGAATCCATGGTGCCCATCGACCCTACGAAGGTGCTTCAGCCAAATACCGACAAGCAGGGCAACCAGAACAGCAACTTTGATCTGCTGCTGAACCGGAATTCCGTTTTCAGTAAATTTCTGCAGCAGCTGGGCGAAACGCCCGCGCTTTCACAGACTTTGCAGAAAATCGTATTTGAAACCTTCAGCCGCTCGGAAAACGTCCATGACAACAGGCCGGTCTCCCTGCTGATGAAACAGCTCTCCGCCGCAATGAAAATGCAGCCGGACGACATGTTGAAAAACCTCATGTTTCAGGGAAGCAATCACACGAAATTTTCCGGGCCCGTGTTCGACGTTCTCCGAAACCTGATGAACGAATATCCGGAAAGCGGCCTGGAAAAGCCTCTGGCCGATTTTCTGAAGGCGTTCGACGGGTATTTTTCAATCTCGGAAACCACATCGGCGATCGCCCAGAGCCTTGACACCCTCGCCCATCAGATTCCCGGCGCCTACGGCAAACAGCTGCGGGAGCTGGCGGACCAGATGATGACCGAGCAGCCTGTCAACAGCCTGGATAGGAACCTCAACCTGCTGAAGGAGAAAGTTCTTCCCCTTTTGAGCAAGTATGTCGCTTCCACCAACGACTTCGGCGCAGCAAGGGACACCATTACCCTTCTGGTCCATCATACCGCCCGCCTGAACATCAGTTCCCATCAGGAAGTCGTGGAGAAGCTTACGGCACTGCTCGACTACTGCAAATACGAGCTCAACCTGCCCGAGGACAAAATGAGTCAAATCCGGGCCATGTTTCTGAAGAGCGTCACCAACGCCGCCCAGAAGCCGGAAAACCAGCTGTACGATTCCCTGATGAAGGTCCTTTCCGAAAACCTGCGCCAAAGCCCTTCCGGCGCAAGCCAGTCGGTTTACAAGGATACGGTCCTTTCCCTGCTGCTGGACAACAGCGTTTATATGCCCTTCACCCATCTTCTGCTGCCGCTGAATTACAACGGTCAGTTCCTGTTTTCAGAAATCTGGATCGAAAAAGACGACGACAGCGAAAAAACTTCAAAAAGAAGCCGCGGGGAACCGAAGCCGGTCCGGCTCTATCTGTCGTTCGACATCAAGGCTCTGGGAAATTTTGAAGCTTCCATTGCCCTTTCCCGTGGGAAAGCCGACATCCAGATGCGCTGCCCGCCCGCTTTAATGAAAAACAGCCGGGAAATCGGAAGCCGGATTTCCGAAATATTTGCCAAAAACGGCCTGTCCGCGCAGAGCGTTGAGTTTCTGCAGGAAGGCAGCCCAAGTATAGAAAAGCGGGTTTTAAAAAGAATCTACGAAAGGAAGAATGTCATCGATGTCACAGTATGACCGGACGAATCACGCCGCCGCCCTGCGGTATGCTCAGGATTCCCCGCACAGCGCACCGGTTGTCGTCGCTTCCGGTTCCGGCTATGCGGCGCAGAAAATCATAGACATTGCGCAGGAGAACGGCGTGCCGGTTTATCACGACGACTCCCTCGCTTCCCTCCTTTCCCAGCTGGAAGCGGGAACGGAAATCCCCCCCGAACTCTATCAGGCCATTGTGGACATTTACGTATATTTTTTAAACTACTCCTTCGAGGCTGCGGGAAAAGGAACGGCCCCTTCGCAGAAAGACCCCGTACCCGCTCCGGAAAAAAGCCCGGAAAAACAGATATTTTCCGAGCTGTAATACTAATTATTTTGAAATTAAGCCGATATATATCTATAGGATTTTTTATATGACTTGATGATTGCGTGCCGCCAAAATAATGCCGGGATTGGCAGCACAAAAACTCTTACCGAAACGGCAGCGGTAGAAAAGGTGAAACAGTATGGCAGAAACAACAGCAGTAAAAAACAAAATTACGACCTCGGTCAATGAGAATATGACGACGGAAAAATATCTTACCTTCTTTATTGACGGGCAGCTGTTCGCAATTCCGAGCAGCCAGGTGGTCGAGATCATCCGGATGCAGCCCGTCACCTTCATCCCTAATTTGCCGCCTTTTATCATCGGCGTTATTAATCTGAGGGGAAAAATTGTTCCGTTGGTGGATATCAGACTGAAGTTCAACAAGGCTCCAAAGGAGTATGACGACCACACCAGCATCATCGTGGCTGAGACCGGCGATCTGAGCGTCGGATTCATCGTCGACAGTGTAAACGACGTCACAAACGTTTCCAAAAACCAGATCAGCGAGACCCCCAGATTCGCAAGGGACACGGCAAACCATTATGTAAAAGGAATTGCCACCCTGAACGAAAATGCGGTAATGCTTCTGGATATTGAAAAGATCCTTTCAGACGGCGAGGAAGTCCAACTCCCTGTTAAGTAATTTTGCCGAATACGTTTGTTTTGGAGGTTCTTCCCATGTATCCGCTTTCTGAACAATATCAGCATTCGCCCTGTGAAATCAAGACTCTTACCAACGAACTGCTCACTACCGGAATCCTCAGCGAAATCCGTAAGGACTCCGTTAAAGTTCAGAACAGTTTTGACATCCTGCCGACCCTGCATTGCAATATGCCTGTGAAAATCAATATTTACAATGAATCTCTGGGTTTCAAAGTACTGATTGGGAAGGTTTTTCTTTCTACCTCGGAAATGATGACGATTACGGATCTGCAAAGCCTTACCGAATTTGAGCGAAGAAGCTTTTTCCGCCTGAAAGTCAACATTCCGACAAGGGCTTTCCTGCTTCAGGAAGATTCATCGCCTGAAGAGGAGGAAATGAAGCTGTTCGGCGTAACTGTGACGGATCTGAGTCTGAGCGGCGTATTTATCACAACGAGGGAATATCTCGATATCGGCCAGTCCTTTATCATGACGCTGGAGCTGTATGATATGGAGGTCACATTTTGCTGTCAGGTTCAGCGAACCAGTCCCGTGGATTATGCACTGAACGGGTACGGCTGTTCTTTTCTGGATAACTCAACCCGCCAGTTTGACCTTTTGTGCAAATTTATTTTTGAAAAGCAGAGGGAACAAATCAAAAACTCACGCGAAGAAAAAGACGAGCCGAAATAAGATACACATATTTTATATTGATGATAGGGTGGTAAAAAATGGAGAATGAAAAAAATCTGGCATTATCGGATGAGGAAATCGAAACCAATGAAATGAAGGGCAAGTACCTGACCTTCTGGACCGATCATCAGCTGTTCGGCGTTCCAATCGCGGACGTGGTCCAGATCATCGGCAAACAGGAAATCACACCCATCCCCGACTCCCCCAGCTACGCCAAGGGAGTCATCAATCTCCGCGGCGATATCATCCCTGTGATAGACGTGCGCCTGAGATTTAAAAAAGAAGAAGTGGAATACGACGAGCATACCTGTATTATCGTAACGAAAATTGAAGAAACCCATATAGGGTTCATCGTGGATTCCGTCGACGAGGTTACGACCATCGGCGACGAAAATATTTCGCCCGCTCCAAGGATGTCCAAGGATCGTACCACGGCATATCTGACCGGTATCGGGAAGGTGGACAACAAAGTCGTCATGCTGCTGGACACCAGCAAGATACTGAACGAGAAAGAAATTGAAATTGTCAGTAACGCTGCAAAAGCCGAAGTAGAATAAACACATAGAAGGGAACTATAAAAATGCGATTGGATAATATAAAAATCTCAAAGAAACTGATGCTTTCATTTGTCGCGGTGACGGTGCTGTCCATAGTCTGCAGCGGGGCCGCAGTTTATCTGTACCTGAAATCCAGCACCCTTTTCCCGCTGGCCATTGTATTGATTGTGGCAGCCTGCTTCACATCAATCCTTGTTGCGAAGCTCACCTCGGCCAGAATCCGCCGCCCGCTTGCGGAGCTGACACAGGCCGCTGAACAGATGGCTCAGGGAAATCTGAATGTGGACATTCAGTACCAGTCAAAAAATGAAACCGGCAAACTTGCAAAAGCATTTTCCGATACCGTCTCGGAGCTGAAACAAAACATCAATGAAATCACGGAAGCTTTAGGCGAAATGGCAAACGGCAATTTTGACATTCAAATTTCCCGTGATTTTCAGGGCGATTTCGCGGAAATCAGGACGGCGCTTGAAAATATTTCCTCCAAACTGAACACCTACATGGTTCAAATCGACCGTTCCGCCGATCAGGTCACGAGCGGCTCCGTACAGGTTGCAAGCGCGGCTCAGGCTTTGGCGCAGGGCGCTACCGAACAGGCCAGTTCCATTCAGGAGCTGTCGGCCTCCATCACCGAAATTTCAGAACAGGTAAAGCAGAACGCCGCCAACGCGGCGGAAGCGAACCGGGCTTCTACCGAAGCGGAAACTAAAATCCAGGGTGTCTCTCACGAAATGAATCAGATGCTGCAGGCGATGAGCGAGATCAGCGAGTCGTCCACCAAGATCAGCAATATCATCAAAACCATCGACGACATTGCGCGCCAGACCAATATCCTCGCCCTGAACGCCGCAGTGGAAGCGGCCCGCGCCGGTGCGGCCGGCAAAGGCTTCGCCGTTGTCGCGGATGAAGTCCGCAATCTTGCGAGCAAGAGCGCGGACGCGGCCAAGGACACCACTGCCCTGATTGAAAATTCGCTTTTGGCAGTCGAAAAAGGCAAGAAAATTACGGACGCCACCGCGGCCACCCTGAACGATGTCATTCAGGCGACCCTGAAGTCCACCAACCTGATCACCAGCATCTCAGAAGCTTCCAACGCACAGGCGACCGCAATCAGCCAGGTCACCCTGGGTGTGGACCAGATTTCCGCTGTGGTTCAGACCAATTCCGCCACCGCCGAACAGAGTGCGGCGGCAAGCGAAGAAATGTCCGGCCACGCACGGAATCTGAAAAAACTGGTCGGCCAGTTCCATGTCAAAGCCGACGCGGACGACGAAATTCCGGAATCCGCCGATACACAGCCAGTATTGGATATGGCGGCCGGACAGGATTTTTCATTGCCGAAATACTAAGCGATTCAGCTTTCCTAAAACGGGGAGGGCATCAGACCATGGTCTGATGCCCTCCCCGTTTTCTGTTCAATAATTTTCCGCCGTTTTTACATCACAAATATTTTCAACAACGATATTCTGTACGTCGCGCTGCATGCACAAATCCATCAGGACATCCGGCTTATTGAAAAGGCGTATCACCGGCCTGGACGGATTATAATCGTTTTGTTTGACAATAATGGCAAGTTCTCCGTTGCTCAGCTTGACGCATGAGCCAATCGGGTAAGGGGCGACCTTGTTGAGAAACGCCCGCACAATGGCAAGATCGAACGAGATGCCGCTGGAGCCCATGATATATTCAATCGCTTCCGCCGGGGTTGACGGCTTTCTGTATGGTCTGAACGAGGTTAAAGCATCGTAAACATCGGCTACGGAAATAATCCTTCCGAACAAAGGAATATCGTCGCCGGAAAGGCCGTTGGGATAACCGGTCCCGTCATACTTTTCATGATGCGTAAGCACACCGGCACAGATTGTATTGTTGGCCAGATGGTGCTTTAAAAAGAATTCCGCTCCCTTGGCGGGGTGCTGCTTGACAATATTGAACTCCTCCTCCGTCAGTTTGGAGGGCTTTGCAATAATGGAGATGGGTACCGCCATTTTCCCGATATCGTGAAGCAGGGCGCACAGGCCCAGGTCATACAGATCCTGCGTTTTCAGTCCCAGCTCCAATCCAATGGCAATGGAAAGAATGGAGACTCCTAAAGAATGGTTATATGTATAATCGTCATACATCTTCAGGTTTGCAATACTGATTTTGGCCTCTACGTTACATCTTAATGAATTGACAAGTTTTTTGGAAATATTCATCGTCTGGTTGATGCTGCTGACGTTAATTTTCTGTGCTACCTGGTTGAACATGTTGTATACCTGATGGATATTGCTGAGGGCTTCCTGCCGCAGCTCCCTTTTGACCGGCTGCCTGGCATGTGTCTGCGCCGTAGTGATCGTTCGTTCTTTCTCCTGATCGGTATGAATATAAGCGCCAAGAATATCGAATTCGTGCAGTTTTTCAATATATGCCTGTGTTAACATCTGCCCGCATCGCAACATAATGATTTTTGAAGTGATGCTGTTAAACAGATAGATATCTCTGTCCAGGATCATTCCCGCCTTCAATTTATCAATCGGAACAAAAGTCATATTCTATACCATCCCCTTTATATCTTCAAATTCGGATCGATTGTAGCTATGCATCCATATCATACCATATTACAATATATATCGTCAAAAGAAAGTGCTTCTTTAAAGATATTTTTATGATCTTTTATGCTTTTACTAATTTTTTAGGCTTTTCATACGATATATAAGACAAAGAGGTTACTATGGAAGGCATTTTCTGTCAGGAGGTAAATTATGATCAGTACAGCATCATCAAGTCTTGCATCTTCATTAAATGCAACTTCGACTTCATCCAAGCGCCTGAGCGGTTTGGTATCCGGCCTGGATACGGACACCCTGGTCAAGCAGCTGACGGCGGGAACGCAGAGTAAAATAGACAAACAGGGACAATTAAAACAAATCGCCCTTTGGAGACAGCAGTCCTACAGGGAAGTCACCACAGCCCTGCAGGAATTTCAGTCGAAATATTTTTCTTCGACCACCAGCAGCTCCAGTATTCTGAACGCGGCCTTTTTCAATTCAACGTCCATCAAGAATACCTCTTCTTTTTTAAATGTGAGCGGAAGCGCAAGCGCCGCTAAAAATATGGTTGTGACCGGGATTGCGCAGCTCGCGCAGCAGGCCGGTTTCGCTTCAAAGCACAAGGTGTCGGATCAGACGATTTCCGGCGCCGTGAACGAAAGCTGGCGGACGAGCACGGTTGCGGGCTCCACCATTACGGTCAATTATGGCGGCAAGGATTATCAGCTTGCCCTTGACAGCGATTTTACCCTGACAAGCGGCGATAGCGCCACGGACCAGCTCAGCAAGGCTACGGAGGCCCTAAACGCAAAGATCGCGAAAACGGACGGGCTGGCCGGTAATATCGAATTTGCCGTTGTCGGTGGAAAAGTAACCCTGACGAAAACAGGCTCTTCCAGCGCGGATATTAAAATAACGGACGGAAGTGACGGTCTTCTCAAAGGCTTGGGCTTGTCGAAGGATACCTCCGGCAGCACCGTGATAGAGGGCGGAGACACCAATACGGACAGCTTCTTTAAAAGCACGCTGACCGCCGGTTCTACACTGGATATTGAAATCGACGGTAATGCCTATACGCTGACCATCCCCTCCGACACGTCCATATCGTCGGAAGATTCGCTCGGCACCCTGTCTGTGAAAGCCATTCTGGAGGAAGCGATTCGTTCCAATCCGGATTTAAAAGATAAGCTAAGCGTGGACATTACCGGCAATACCGTTTCTTTCAGCAGCTCGGCGGGAGCTTTGAAGATTACGGGCGGAAGTCAGAACCTGCTGCAGGGCCTTGGCCTGACAAAAATTGAGGACAAAAATTTTGCTCTTACTGGTACATACAGCTATGAGAATCTGGTAAGCAGCTATCTGGGCGATTCCCTTTCCGGTTCCACCCTGACGGTCAGCCTGGACGGAGTCGATAAATACATTACCTTTAAAGAGAGCGAAAAAGAGGATTATTCAACGCCTGAAAAGCTGGCTGAATATCTTCAAACAAAGCTGACCGCTGCCTACGGAAAAAACTCCGACGGAAACAGCAAATTTCAGGTTTCTTATGATGATGCTACAAAAACCCTGAATTTCAAGGCGGCGAGCAGCACCTCTATCATTGCGATTGAATCGAGCGACGTGTCCGGCATTCTGGGAAAAACCGGGGCGCTGGGGATTTACGCAGGCGAAACGAACCGCCTGAACACCAACAAGGATCTGGAGGACGTACAGGAAAACCTGGCGACCCCTTTGGTCGCATCTACAGGCAGTACTACGGATGATACCGAAGACGATACTTACGGCATTACCATCAACGACAAGACCTTTACCTTTAAAAGCACCGATACCATCAATACCATTATCAAAACCATCAACAACGACGCGCAGGCCAACGTAACCATCACCTACTCCAGCGTCAGCGATACGTTCAGCGTCACCGCCAAGAACGGCGGCAGCGGCAGCCGCGTGGACATTGAAGAGGTCGGCACCGGCAACCTTGCCGCAGTGCTTTTCGGGACCGTACCGCAAAAAGACGAGAACGGAAACTATATTGAAAATGCTGACGAGTACAGTTTGCAAAAGCCGCAGGACGCGGTCATGACCGTCAGCTTTGACGGCAACCCGGACAACGCAATTGAAATCACGAGAACTGAAAACAAGTTCACACTGGATGGTGTCGACTTTGAATTGCTGGCCAAGACGGACACCACTGTTTCCAAAGACACCCCCATTACTTTTTCCGTCAACAACCAGACGGATGATCTGTACGACAAGATCAAAAGCTTTGTCGACGATTACAACGCGATTATCAAACTGTGCAACGACAAGGTCAGCGAGCGCAAGGACACGGACGAGACCTACGATCCTCTGACGGACGCGCAGAAGGCGGACATGAGCGAGGACGAGATCAAGAACTGGGAAGCAAAGGCAAAAAAGGGAATCTTAAACGGCGATTCCATCTTGAGCAATCTGAGTGTTGATCTGCGCAGCTCCATGACGGACCAGGTCGCGTCGATGAAAGCCGCTCTTTATGAGATCGGTATCGCGACCAAGGCCAACGATTATTCCGCCAACGGCCAGCTGACAATCGACGAAGAAACGCTGAAGAACGCCCTGAACAACAACCCGGACAAAGTCGCTTCGCTGTTCACCAGCGAGGACGGCATTGCAGCCCGGATGCAGGATGTCATCAACAAAAACATCAAGACCACCGGTGGAGACGGCATCTTGATTACAAAAGCCGGTGTGGACAACAGCACAAAGGTAGACAACAGCACTCTGACACAAGCGGTAACCGATTATAACACGAAAATCAAGGAGCTGAAAACGCTTCTTGAAACGCAGCAGGAACAATATTACGCGAAATTTACCCGGCTGGAACAGTATCTGAGCAACATGAATTCCCAGGCCTCCCTGTTCCTGACAGACACTTCAAGCTGACGGCCTCTATAGAATCAAACCCGCAGGAGGATGAAAATCATGCAGAGCAATCCGATTATGCAGTATAAGGAGCAATCCATAAATACCATGTCCAAAGGAGAGCAGCTGGTCACTTTGCTGAATGAAGCGTTAAAGAACCTCCATTACGGTTCTATGATGCTGAAGGACAAAAACTACGCCACGGCTGAAAAATGCACCGGAAAAAGCAAGAATATTTTCAGCTACCTCTCTTCCGTATTGGACTGGAATTATGAAATCACCCATGATTTATATGATCTGTACTATTTCTTCAATCAGGAGATCATCAAAGCGGAAGTCAGACGCGACGCCGCCGTGCTGGATGAATTGGTACCGCTGGTGGAACAAATGCGGGATACGTGGGAAGAAGCGGAAAAGCTGAGCCATATGAATAAAAACAATGGGGTTTGACACCCTTGCCCTGCGGAGGACTTATGTCAACAGAAAATATCATTACCTGCCTTGACCAAAAAGTGATCTTACTGACTCAAATCTGGGATCTGACAAAACAAATTGAATTGCGCTGTACGCAGGACGATATTCAGCTGGACGATTTTTTGGAACGGCGCGGCGTGTTTATTGAACGTATCAATAAGTGCAATGACCTGATTGGCCGGCTGACCGCAGAACTCCCGCCGGAGCAGTGGGAACGCATGACAAAGCTTCTGAACGGAAAAGGAACGGAAGCGGACTGCGGAAACGAAGAGGAACGGCATATCCTGAAGCTCTCCAGGGAGTATCGTTTCATCCTGCAAAAAGCGGCTGCGCTGGATCAGTCCGCCCGCGATAAACTCCGGAAGCAGTGTGACGAACTCAGAGAGAAGATCAATCAGGGCCGCCGGACCGAAGGACATGACGGCATATTTCAAAACATCAAATAATTCCAATAAAAAAACAAAGGTTTTCTTTCAACCTGCCTGAAAGAAAACCTTTATTTTTATCCATTATGTTCATTCGGATTAATATGTCCTGATCCCATTGGAGAAAGATTTGACCACCATCCTGCCGTCCTCTGTATAAAAATAGACTGTCCTGCCGTAGTTCAGTCCCGTATCTTCCGCACAAATCCTGATTTGCAGCTTATTCAGGGTGTTTTTGACCTCCGAAACATTGCGCTGGCCAATATTGCCGAAACTGGAATCATCCGCAACCTCAAACATCTTTGCTCCCCCTGCAATCTTAGCCGTAATCCGCCGGCGGTTGCAGCCCAGCTTTTCCATTTGAAGGAGCATTTCCGGGATACAGGTGTCCGCAAAGCGGAAACGATTTTCTTTGGGATTGTTAACCGGGTAGGTTGGGAGCATGATATGTCCCAACCCCCCTATTTTCATTACCGGATCGTATAAACAGATTCCCACACAGGAACCAAGCGCGTAAGTCACAAGCGAGTCCATACTTTTGGCAACCTTCATATCCGATATCCCGATCGTAAACGTTTCACTCATAGTTGAATACCTAACTTCTCCATTAATCTATTCAGGGACTCAATAGAAGGCACCAGCAGCATATTCGCCGTAACGTTGTCGTTGCCGCTTAAAAAATCATCTTCGATAAAGATAATTTTATCTGAAACGGAGCCCATTTCTATGGCCGGTACGCTGAGAATGGCGCCGACCATATCCACAGTGATCGCGGGCACGGTGGTTTTCAGGTTCATCTCAGAAAGCGTCCCGATGGAACCCGTATACGACGCGATCATGATATTCCCGATCTCCGAGATGGCGGAAAGCTCCATATCGGATAACCGGTCACAGCTGACCTCCTGAACGCCCAGCAGGGAAGTCAGGATGGATTTCCCGAAGTCCTGCTCAATGATGAACATCATGATTCCTTCGATGTCGCCCTTCAGCTTTGACAAAATACCGATGACGACGTTTTCCGGGCCGCCCAGCAAATTCGCGGCTTCTGAGATATCCAGAATTTTGACGACCGGCGTCGTCATGTTTACTTCCGTATCCAGCATTTTTGACAGGGATGTAGCGGCATTTCCGGCCCCGATATTGCCGATTTCTTTTAAAACATCAATGTGCATTTCATTCAGTTGATCAAGCTTTTGAATGGACATCATAAACTCCGTACCGCCGCACTTCGGCCGTAGCAAAAATAAGCATCCAGTATGCGGTTTTATTTGGAAACTTATCAAAAGAAAATCAAGGCAGGTCGGAAAGAAGGACCGGGGCGGAAACAATTCCTTCCGGACCCGCGTAGAATTTTGTATTGCTGTAGTCATTGTTGATATTCATGATGAATGGCCCGATCGTCATTTTTGTGCCAATATAGATAATGCTTGACCCAACGATCTTGTAGTCCGACAGTTCGTTTTTGGTTTCTTTCAGCTTTTGAATTTTCGCATCGATGGCTTTTATCGCTTCCCCTAACTGGACTTTTCTCATCAAAGCAGCTTTTACAATCAGATTCTCCCTTCCGGAATCGCTTCTGCCTCTCAAAGAAGCCTGAGCAGTCAGTTCCAAATATTTACTTTGAAATTCTTCAAACTCATGCTGTGCCTGTAATCGCTTCTGCTCCAATTGCTCCACACTGTCCTCTTCTTTTCCGATTACAAGCTTATCGTTAAGCTGTTTGGACTGGATCGATACTTGCGTCGTCGTATAGGACGGCGCTCCGATATTTTTGACAATCATTTTCTGCCCGGCCTGATAACTGCCGCCGATCAGGGAGCCTCTGCGTCCTTTCAAAATAATGGAACCCTGTGCGGTCGCCTTGCAATTCATCAGGATATCCGCGTAAATATCGTTTTCAGAAATTAAAATCGCATTTTCAAAATACTTGCCGACGATATTTCCGCCCGCTTTCAAAGTCCCCCTACCCATCCCGTTCATTCCGTTGGAAATAGAGATGGTTCCCTGCGCTTCTATTAAAGCCCCTTCAACCATTCCGCGAATCGAAATGTCTTTTCCGGCCTTGACGGAAAAACCTTCTCTTACGTCGCCCATAACCACTACCGAGCCAATCGCGTTGACGTTGCCGGAAGCGCTGTCCACATCGCCGCGCACATAAAAGACCTCGCTGATATTGATCGCCGATTTGCTATACTCAATGCAGCCATCCACACCAGAAATCAGGCTCAGACCATCTTCCGAAACAACCGTGTTATTGCCCGTGGGCAAGACCGGAAAGCGCCCCCCCACAAAGGGAACCACATGACTGAAAACATCCGTACCGTCCATACCGTCCCCCGGTGGCGTAATCGTACATAGAACCGTATCCTTTTTCACATTTTTTACAATGTCCAAGTCGCGGAAGTCGATGGTTCCGTCTTCTCTTTCCTTTGGTTTATAATCCGTACTGGTGTTAAAGAAATAATCAATAGAGCCGTCGGTTCCGTCAACGGGATAGGTACCCTTCGCACAGAGCATCTCGGAATAGAATTTGCCTTCCTCACAGAATAGGCGTATCTGCTCTTCACAAATTCCATATGTGATTCCCTGCTGAGTCAAAAAATCGCTGACATCGTCGTAGGATACCTTCTGTCCGGAATACGCCTGCTTGATTTTCAGGTATGCCGCCATATTGTCCGTGGATACCCTGACATCAAGCTGGGGCGGCTGTTCCTCTTTGACCTGGTTTTCTTCCAACTGGCTCTCTTCATTCTCGCGCTCAGTAATGACTTCTCTTCCGTTAAAATCAGACTCCGTACTCATTTTAACGTCTCCTCCCCCAGATTTTTTGTGTAGACAGTTTTACCGCAAAGAATTCACAGTCTGCATAATTTCATCGGAAAGCTGCACCATTTTGGAATTAAACTGAAAAGCTCTCTGCATCTCAATAACGGAGGTCATCTGATCCGCGATATTCACAGCAGAATCCTCCAAATAGTTTTGTTTCATTTCCGGGTCGGTTACCGCGGCAGCCGCGCCGGAAAGGTTGCTCAGCTGAAAACAGGCATTCCCGGACCGGACAAGCCCGTCCTTATTTTCCACGGAAAAGACCCCGATGGCCGGAGTATCCTCTTCACTTTCCATGGCGATCCGGCCTCCGTTGGCATCCAGCACATAGCCGCCGTCCGAAGAAACCAGATAACTGGTTCCGTTTTCCACCGAAAGATGGAAATTTCCGTTACGCGTATATTTTACTTCCCCGTTGGACTCCACCGCAAAATAATTGTTGGGGTTTACCAGCGCATAATCAAGAGCGCGTCCCGTCTGTCTGAGGCCGCCCTCGTTAAAGACGGTGTCAGTCTTTTCCACCTTTATGCCGTGGCCGCTTTTCAGCTCGCTGTCGGCCCCCGGTTCCGCGTGGATATTCGTATAAATCAAATCCGCAAAGGTGGCGGTGGAAGGCTTGTAGCCAACCGTAGACACGTTTGCGATGTTGTTTGCCGTGACATCAAAGCCGGACTGCAGGTTAATGGCTCCGGTAGCCGAGGTATAAAAAGAACTGATCATCGTTCATCCACCCTTCCTATGGCAAATTATATTTTGGCGATATTGGTGACGGCATCCGACAAAACCTGATCGTACATCTTGATTGCCTGGGAACAGTTCTGCAGATTGCGCTGGGCCGAAAGAGCATCCGTCATTTCCTCGGCGGCGTTTACATTGGAGCCTTCGATCGTTTTCCACATGATATCCGGATTTTGTACAAGCACCGCATTGGTACCTGTGAACATTCCGTCGCCGGATATCCGAAGGTTATTATAATCGTCAAAACCATAAACGGCGATTTTGTCGACAACATTTCCCCCAACCGCCAGGTTTCCCTGCGCATCGGCGGTAAACTGGTCGGTGCCGATCTGAATGGGGCCGTTCTGACCCATTACGCGGCCGACATTGTCCAGAACAAGATAGCCTTCCGCGTCAACGTTAAAGCTGCCGTTGCGCGTGTAGACCGTTCCGTTTGCCCCCTGTACCGCAAAGAAGCCCTCTCCCTGGATGGCAAAATCCAGAGGGCGCTCCGTATTCTTGAGGGTGCCCTCGGAATGAATGACGTTGGTTTTATCCGCCGCCGTAATCAGGCTCATGGTGCCGATGGGCGTTTTCTGCGAGTCGACGCGGTTAATCACCATGCTGCCGAATGTGGAGGCGGTGACTTCCTTCTTCTTATACCCCGGCGTTTCTATATTTGCCAAATTGTTGCTGACGCCGGTCAGAATCCTGCTCTGTGTCAGCATCCCGGAACCGAGCGCGTAAAATCCTCTGACCATGATTGTTTCCTCCTACATTCTATTGATTCAGGTATTCCGCCAGAGATTTTTTCAGCTTTCTCAGCGCGCTGGAATGAATCTGCGACACTCTGGAATCGCTGATCCCCATCACGCTGGAGATTTCCTTGATTTTCAGCTGTTCCTTATAATACAGCGAAATAACCACCTGTTCTTTTTCATTGAGCAGTTCGATATCCTTCGCAAGCACAGCCTGCAGCTCCTTTTCCGCCACAACCTGCTCCGGCCCGTGAATAGAGTCCCCCGACTGGCTGACCTGAATATTCTCAACGCCCTTTTCGTAGATCATCTCTTCAAAGGAAAGCATATTGAGCACGCAGGTTTCCGCCTGCATCTTTTCATAGTCCGGCAGGCTGATCTGCAGATAATCCGCGATTTCCTGATCGGTAGGATTGCGCCCCAGCCGGTGGTTGAGCATGTTCTCCGCCTCGCTGATATTTTTGGCGATGCGTTTGAGCCTTCTGGGGAAACAATCCTGTTTGCGTATGTAATCAATCATGGCGCCGCGCACTTTGATGGAAGCATAGGTTTCAAACTTCACCTTTTTTTCAAAGTCAAATTTCTCCACAGCATCCAAAAGAGCGATCAGGCCTTCATTGACGATATCATCCATATAGTTGAAATACTGGTAGCGACCGACTGTTTTCAACGCTATGCACTTCACGATATAGCTGTACTGAACAACAAGCATATTCCGCAGGTCGGTGTTTCTTGTCTGACGATACCTGGTCCATAACTCCACTGCTCCTATCTTCTCTGTTTCCGTATTCTTCACTGCAGCCGCTCCCTCCTTTCAAGCCTAAAATTGATCATGGAATCCTCTGTTTATTCCAAAGTAACATTGGCAACCGCCTGGATCTGGACATTGGAATTCAGCTCGTTAAACGAAAGAACCACCGCGTTGGGATAAAACTGCTCCAGCATTTTGCTGAAATAAATCCTGACCAGCGGGGAAGTTAGGATAATCGGGATATTGATCGCGTCCTTAACCTTTGTGATACACTCCATCAGCTTGGATATGATCTTCTGCGTGGACTGGGGGTCGAGCGAAAGATAAGTGCCCTGATCGT
Source organism: Caproiciproducens sp. CPB-2 (assembly GCF_036287215.1). Lineage (NCBI taxonomy): Bacteria > Bacillati > Bacillota > Clostridia > Eubacteriales > Acutalibacteraceae > Caproiciproducens > Caproiciproducens sp. CPB-2. Next base: position 1,513,268 of record NZ_CP142860.1, on the reverse strand, counting down.
TTTTGCTGATGGAATTGATGATCAGCCTCTCGACCTCGCTGTCCAGTGTAATCACCCTGATCTGGCCGCCGTCGGACCATTTGCGGGTGATCGTGCGCTTCAGGGCCTGCCGCACATATTCGGTCAGGACCTCAAGGTCGCGGACAGTGGAGGCGTTGTCCGAAATCGTTTCCAGAATGGTTTCCATATCCCTGATGGGAACGCCCTCCTTCAGCAGGTTGCACAGAACCTTTTGAAGGCCGCCGAAGGTAATCTGGTTCGGGATGACGTCGTCCACAATGGTGGAACCGGTCTTTTTGATGTTTTCCAGCAGCTGGTTCAAGTCCTGTCTGGAGAGCAGCTCATGCGCATATTTCTTGACGGTTTCGGAAAGATGCGTTACCACCACGGACAGCGGGTCAATTACGGTATAGCCGTAAATTTCAGCCATTTCCTTCTTGTCTCGGGTGATCCACTTGCTCGGGATGCCGTAGGCCGGCTCAATGGTCTCTATGCCGTCGATGGTTCCGGTAAGGTTACCCGGGTCCAAAGCAAGGTAATAGTCGACCAGAATCTCGCCGCGGCTGACCTCCTCGCCCTTGATCTTGATCACATACTGATTGGGGTTCAGCGTGCCGTTGTCCCTTAACCGTACGGCCGGAATGACGATTCCCATGTCCACAGCGAACTGCTTCCGGAAGGTAACCAGCCGTTCAATAAAACTGCTGCCGCTGTTTTCGTCGACCAGCGGAATCAGGCTGTAGCCGAATTCCATTTCAATGACGTCGATTTTCAGCAGGTCGTAGATATTGTCGATGTTTTTGAAATAATCCGTGTCGTCCGCCTGCTGCTGTGCCGCTGTGTGAGCCGTTTCGGCCTTGGCGGCCACAGCCGCCGCAAGCTCGTTCCTTTTCCGGAGGTTGAATCCGGCAAACAGCATACCGACCGCCACGATCAGAATCTGCGGAACCGGCATACCGGGGATAAAGCAAAGACTGATCATGGTACAGCCGCTGATGATCATAACGACGGGATGGGAAAAAAACTGCCGTGAAACGTCCATGCTCAGGCTGGAATCGGACGCCGCGCGCGTAACGATCATACCGGTCGCGGCGGAAATCATCAGTGCGGGAAGCTGCGATACAAGACCGTCGCCGACGGTCGCAATCGAATAGACATTCAGCACCTCCTGAAAGGTACTGCCGCCCTGAACCATGCCGATCACGGTACCGGCGATAAAATTGATAAACGTGACGATGATGGAGGCGATCGCATCGCCCTTTACAAACTTGGTGGCGCCGTCCATGGCCCCGTAAAATTCCGCCTCGCGCTGGATATCCGTCCGGCGCTGGCGTGCCGTCGATTCATCGATCAACCCGGAGCTCAGGTCCGCGTCGATCGCCATCTGTTTTCCCGGCATCGCGTCCAGCTTGAATCTTGCGGAAACCTCGGAAACACGTTCCGCGCCTTTGGTAATAACCAGAAAGTTGACAATGACGATGATCAGAAAGACGATGAAACCGACGATGACATTTCCCTTTAGTACAAAGCTGCCGAAGGTTTCAATCACCTGTCCGGCTTTCCCGGACTGGGTAAGAATCAGCCTGGTCGAAGAAATGTTCAGTGCCAGGCGGAACAGTGTGGTAATGAGCAGCATCGACGGAAAGACGGAAAACTGGAGCGCGTCCTTCACGTACATGGTCATCAGCAAAATCATAACGGAGATCGTAATATTTATGATAAACATCATATCCAGCAAAAAAGGAGACAGCGGAATGATGATAAATCCGACTATGAGGATGACAAAAATTGCTACGACGTTATCGAGGACCTTCAATATCACCTCATCTCCTTTTTCAATGAATATACCCAGGCCATAATTTCAGCAAGAATCACATAATATTCCTCCGGAATTTCCCGGTTGACATCAACCGTTTTGTATAAAGCCCTTGCGAGCTGTACATTTTCCGTCATCGGGATATGGTTTTTCTCCGCGATCTCTATAATTTTCAGCGCAACGTGATCCTGCCCTTTGGCAACCACAATCGGGGCGCTGTTTTTTTCGATATCATATTTAAGCGCTACGGCAAAATGGGTCGGGTTCCTGACGATCACATCCGCAGTCGGCACCTGCTGCATCATTCTCTGCATGGAGATTTTGCGCTGCCGTTCCTTGATCTGTCCTTTAATCTGCGGGTCGCCCTCCATCTGTTTGTACTCTTCCTTGATTTCCTGTTTGGACATTTTGATATTCCGCTCATACTCCCACCACTGGTACAGATAGTCGAAGGCGGCGATCAAAATAAAAACCATGGAAAGCTGTATGACAATGTCCATGATGGAATTCAGGATGAACTGCACGGCATCGAAAATATCTTCGAACATCAGCTTCGTAAAATATTTTGCAATGTTCATGAACGACGAGTACAGGATGTAAAAAATAACGGAAATTTTGAGCATGGCTTTGACCAGTTCGGTGACGGAACGGATGGAAAACATCCGTTTGATTCCCTGCAGGGGACTGATCCTGGAAAACTTCATTTTCAGGTTCTCTTTGGACACCTTAAATCTGGTCTGCGCCCCGGTAGCGATTACCCCGACCGCTATGGCGGTGAGCATCATCGGCCCGGCCAGTAAAAAAAGAGCAATCAGCGTATCTTTGGCCACATCCATTGCAAATTCGGCCGAAAGCACCGGAATTGTCTTTACATAGGCGATATACCGGGAAAGGTAAATGGAAAGGTAATGATACATAAAGGGAAAAAGCATCTTTAAGATCAGAAAAAGCGACAGAATGGACAGTGCGCTGATTACGTCGCTGCTTTGAAAAATATTGCCTTTTTTTCGTTCGTCTTCCCTTTTTTTCGGGGTCGCTTTTTCGGTCTTGCTGCTGTCTGCCATATCATCCCCCCTAAAATCAGATACGAACGGAACCGGAAGCTACAGCAATGCCTGAAACACCTGATTGATATTGTCAAACATCAGTAAAATCAGTTTTTCAAGAAAAGATGCCAGAGGCGGCGCCATAATGATGATGATAACGAATCCAAGGATTACTTTCAGCTGGATATTGATGACGAAAACGTCAATCTGGGGAACAGCCCGCATCACCAGGCCCACGGCGATCTCGGTAATCAGCTCCGCCGCAAGGACGGGCAGCGACATTTTCACCGCGTACACCAGAATGAGGGAAAACATGTTGATGAGCGGCTGATACATGGCCGGCTCAAAATGAAGGGTACCGTAGGGAACCATGACGCACAGCTTCACAAAAATCTGAATCAGTGTCAGATGGCCGTTTACAGCGAAAAAGATCAGAATAAACATCGTATTGATAAACGACGCGGAAAGAGGCATGGACACATTGCTTTGCGGGTCGTAGATCTTCGACATGGAAATACCGATCTGCATGTCCATATTTTCGCCGCTGATGAGCATGACCGACAGAAACAGCTGGATGACATATCCTACCATATAACCGATCAGCAGTTCTTTCAGCAGGCTGACGGACAGGACCAGAAAAGAAGGGATTTCCAGCGTCTGGGCGGGAACAAGGTGGTAGGAAAAGACCGAAAGCATCAGGGTGAGACCGACTTTGAGAATAACCGGAAGATTTTTTCTTCCCAAAATGGGGTTGAACAGAACACAGCCGGACATTCTCATGAAAATGAAAAGCAGAAGAGTAAAATCATAATTCAATTCCATTTTTCGTTTATGACCACACCTTCCTGCCGTTCTGGAAAAGAGGCTGTTTTAATTTAATTTTGTTATCAGGCTGAATATGTAGATGGTAAAATCATTCATGGTTTCCATCATCCACGGTCCTAAAATCACCAGAATCAGCGCGATGGCCACCAGTTTGGGAACAAAGGTAAGGGTCTGCTCGTGAATCTGCGTGGCCGCCTGAAAGATGGACACGATCAGTCCCAGTAAAACACTGGCAATCAGAATGGGCGCGGACAGCTTGAGCGCCGCAACCATTGCAGCCTGTATCACTTCCGTGATTTGCGATGTTGACATGCCTGCATCCTCCCACAGTTATTTGAAAGCCAAGCTACAGATTGAAACTGGCCGCCAGCGTTTTGAACAGGAGTCCCCACCCATCCACAAGCACAAAAAGCAGCAGCTTAAACGGCAGCGAGATCATCGCCGGAGGAAGCATAATCATGCCCATCGACATCAGCGTGCTTGCCACAATCATATCGATAATCAAAAAGGGAATAAAAAGCAGGAATCCGATTGTAAACGCCCGCTTCAGTTCACTGGTCATAAACGCGGGAATCACTACCGTAATGGACAGCTCATCGACCGACTTGACCTCCTTTGCTTTAGAAAGATTGATAAACAGGTTCAAATCCTCTTTTTTTGTCTGCTTGAGCATAAATTTCTTCATTGGGACGGCCGCCTTATGCAGGAATTCCTCCTGCGTGATTTTCTGTTCCTTGTAGGGCTGGTACGCCTGCGTATTCACTTCATTGAGCACGGGATTCATGATAAAGAGCGACAGAAACAGCGCGATCCCAATCAGCACCTGATTCGGGGGCGTCTGCTGCAGCCCCAGCGCGTTGCGGAGAAAAGACAGAACAATGATAATCCTGGTAAAGCAGGTCGTCATAATCAGAATGGAAGGCGCAAGGGCAAGGACCGTAAACATTTCGATGATTTCCAGAGTGTCCATTCCTTTGCCGTTCACATCGACATTGACGGACGCCGCGGAGGCGCCGACCGGGAGCAGAAAAATCAGCGCAAGAGAAATCGTAATCAGAATCAGAGCCTTTTTACTGATCTTACTTTTTTTCTTTTTTGTCTTCGGAGTCTTCAGTTTTATCGGCTCTTCTGAATATTGCATCGCTTATTTTCACATCCCATCTGCTTTTCAGCGTCGAGTTCAAAACATCAAGAAAGGTATCCTTCTGCAAAGATCCGGGGATGTTCAATTCTGCTTCATCCAGTTCTTTCAGAATCTCGATATTGTTGTTTGCAAAACCCACCAGATAGTACCGTTTGCAGACTTCAATAATGACAAGCCCTTTGTCCTGTGTCAGGGCCACCCGCTCCAGTACCTTGATATTTCCCGATTTTGAAACGTTGTTGACCCTGTTTGCCATGAACCTGCTGAATGCATAGCAAAGATACAGCACAAAAACAATCGCAATCAGGGAAAACAGAAGCGGCAGGATATCTGAAAAAAAGCTGAGCAGCGGCAAAGCACCCCAAGCAAAATTCAACACGGTTCCTCCTTTATTCAGCCGACGGCATCATCACCCTAAAATACCGTTTACCGTTTTCATAATGCGGTCCGGCTTGAACGGCTTTACAATAAAGTCCTTTGCGCCCAGCTTCAAGGCTTCAACCACCATTGCTTCCTGACCCATGGCGGAGCACATGACCACTTTGACGTTTGCATCCAGCTCCTTTAATTGCTTCAGGGATTCCAGACCATCCATGACGGGCATTGTGATATCCATGAGAATCAGATCCGGCTTTTCCGCAGCGTAGACGGTAAGAGCTTTTTCTCCGTTTTCCGCTTCGACAATTTCCGTATAGCCATTCTGCTGCAAAGTATTTTTAATCATCATCCTCATAAAAGCCGCGTCGTCTACCAACATAATTTTTTTGCTCATTTCTGTTCCTCCTAAAAATACACCTAACGGCGTTTATATTAATTTCATTATTTCATTATTGCTCAGCACTTCTGTAATTCTTACACCGTAAAAGTCGTCTACCACAACGACATCTCCCTTGGCAATCGGCTTGCCGTTCACGAAGATATCGACCTGAGAACCGGCCTGCTTATCCAGTCCCACAATCGTTCCCGAAGTGAAATCCAGGATATCTTTGATGGGCTTCCTGATCCGGCCGATTTCCACGGTAATTTGAAGAGGGACGGACATAATCATGTTCAGGTTACTGCTCTGATCGCTGGTAAGAATCGAATCGGCTTCGTCAAAGCTTTGATAGGACATTCTTCCCACATTGTAATTCTGCTGATAACCCGGCTGCGGTTCCGGTTTTGCGACGGGTTCCGGCACCGTCGTCTGTACCGGCTCCGGTCTTCTCGGCGCTGCAGGCGGCTGGGGGGCTCTGGGCGTTTCCGGCTGCGGGGAAGGCGCAGGCTGCTGCTGCACCGGCTGTGGATGTTTTTCCTGCGGGGCAGACGAACCAAAATTAAAGGAGGAAATAATTTCTTTTGCGAGGTTGACTGTCATTAAGCTGATAAATTCACTGTTGACCAGATCACCGATCATCAGATTGAATTTAACGGAAACAACCAGTTCATCGCTGCTGAAATATTTGCTTTTAAACTGTTCGGAATTATCGATCTGAAAGGAATTCGGCGGCGAAATATTGATCGCCATATTCAGGAATTGGGAAAGCGCGGTGGCGGAGGCGCCCATCATCAGATTCATTACTTCACAAATGGCTCCAATGCTCATCTCATCCATAACAAATTCCTGATCGGAATAATCGGTATGAAGCAGAAGTCCCACAATTACCTTTACATCCGACTCTTTCAGAATCAGGATGTTTTTTCCGCTCAGGCCGCTGACATAATTGATTTCGACCGCAACGGCCGGCTCCATGGATTCAAAATGGACCTCGGAGGAAGGCTGTATTTCAACATGCGGCGTCGTTATGTTGACCCTCTGTTCCAGCATTTCCGAAACAGAAGTCGCTGACGAACCTAAACTGATATTCAGTATCTCCCCTATCGCATCAATTTCCATAGGAGAAAAAGTTTCTTCATTATTCGGCTCCATAGAAATCACCTTTCATCGTTTATTGCAGAGATTTGTCAATTTTAACTGCGTATTTTTTCTTTTTTGTTCCTATTACGCCGGTAAACCACGGCAAATTCTCCACTTCCAGGACAATAGAGTCTTTGTTTACCTGAGTATTGAGGGGGATAATATCGCCGACCTGCAGATTCAGCAATTCTTTCAGGCTGATTTCCGTTTTGCCTAATATTGCACACACTGTCAGCGGAGAGCTTTTCAGCCCATGCATAATCGCCGACTTACGCTGCTGCTCCATCATGGGGTCGTCTTTTTTCGGCGGTTTGACATACTTGGAATTGAAAAAGCGAAATACTTCTTCCAATGAGGAAGCAGGCAAACAGATATTCATATTTCCCTTCAGGTTTTCAATCGTTATTTCGATTGCAACAATCGCAACCGCTTCATCCGGCTGTATGAGCTGAATTAACCGGGAATTGGTTTCAATCATATCCAGGGTATGATCGATTTCCATATAATTGCTCCAGGCATTATTTAAAAGAGGAGTGACCTGCTTAAACAGATATTCGAGCAGCGAAAGCTCAATATCCGTATAATCTCTTTCAATTTCGTAGCCCGTTCCGTTGCCGCCGAGCATACGGTCCATGATGGAGAAGGAGATGGGACGCGACAGTTCGATCAATATCTGCTTATCGTCTATTTTATTTTCGGCATTGTGCATTCCGAAGATGGCGACCAATATGGAATCACCCAAAGCGTTGTTGAACTCCCGGTACTCTTCCTCTTCGACCTGCAGGATTTCCATCTGACAGGTCGACCGGAGCATTCCGCCAAGCTGAAGGCTGAACATCCTCGAAAAGTTATCGAAAACATTATCCAAAAGCTTCAGCTGTTCCCTTGTAAATTTTTTAGGCGACATGAAGTCGTACTCTTTTACCTTGGAAGCCGTCGTCTGTTCTTCTATTTCATTAAAATTAACATGACCACTCTGCAAATTGCCCAACAATTCATCAATTTGCTTCTGTGATAATACTTCTGCCATAAAACCTCCCATTCCCCGCACACAAGGCATACGGAAAATTTAATACTGTCAAGCGAATCACTTGCTGCTTACAGTGCCCTTACTGTCAGCAGACCCAATGTCCTTATAAACCTCATCCAAAACGGAACTGACCTTACCCGCTTTGGAAATATAAATTTCGACCCTTCTGTTTTTTGCCCGGGTGGCTTCCGTCCCGTCATGCGGTACGATCGGCCGGTATTCTCCGTAGCCCTCTGAAACCATTTTGGCCGGGTCAATTATATTTTTCAACTGGACATACAGCAAAACATTTTTTGCCCTGTCGGATGACAAAGCGCGGTCAAAAGCCTGTGCGGTGGTAGTGGTGGAGTTACCCGCGCGGGCGGTATGGCCATAGAAACGGATTTCGCCGATCTGATCCGGAATGTTTTTAATTCCGTCACAGACAAAGTCCAGAATTTTTTTCCCATCATCTCGCAGTTCAGAGCTGTCTCCGTTAAAAAAGATGCTGTTCTGAAAAGTCAGAAAGGTGTAATTATCTTCTTTATGTACCTGCACGGAATCCTGCAGGCCATTTTTATGGACGTAATCGTTTAAATATTTGTACAGGCTGTCAAAGTCCGTTACCTGATCGCTTCCGTCCCCGCTGCCGGCCTCTTCCCCCTGTCCGGATTCGGAACTCACATTGCTGGCACTGGCATCGGCATCGAAATAAGAGCCGCTGTCAGAATTCAGGGCATCCGACTGTATGGCCTGTTCCATGGTCGCGGCCGCTTGTTTATTCGTAGAGAAAGCTTTTACAAGCTTCTGCCATTTGGTAGCGTCCATGGTCGACATGGCAAACAGCATCACAAAAAAAGTCAGCAGCAACGTTACCATGTCCGCATATGTATCCAACCAGTTCGGGCCGCCGCCGCCGGGATCCGCTTTTTTTCTGGCCATTTTCTCACACCCCCGCTTTTATATAAATACGCTGAAACTCAGCTTCTGTTTTTGAACAAAGTTACTTCTTCTTACTGCGTTTTGGCTTTTTTCCTTCAGGCACGCTGGACGTGCTTTGAGAAGGACTCTGCCCTCTGTTTCCGGATTCGATTCTCTTCTTTTCGCACACATAAGCGTTCAGTCTTTCCTCAATATGTTTCGGGTTATCTCCCGCCTGAATCGCCATAACGCCTTCCACAACAATTTCCTTACACACCATTTCTTCATCATGACGCATATGCAGCTTGTGAGCAAGCGGCGTCAATAACAGGTTGGACATCATAGACCCGTAGAATGTGGTTACCAGTGCCGTAGACATGCCCTGTGCCATTCTGGTAGCGCCGCCGTCCGCATTCATGTCCAGATTGGCAAGCATATTGATCAGTCCGATCAGGGTACCGATCATGCCGAACGCCGGGCCGAAGGTGGAAAACTTTTCGTAGAACTGCCATGCATGGGAATGGCGGTCCTCCAACCCGTCCAATTCGTCGTCCAGGATTTCCTTTACCTTTGCCGGGTCAATGGCGTCGACGATCAGCATAATGCTGTTTCTGAGGAACGAATCCTGCTCCTGATTTGCCTTATCTTCCAGAGAAAGCAGACCCTTTCTTCTGGCTTCCTGCGCAAAATCCACAATCGTATCGATGTACTGCTGCGGATTGTACCTGTTCCGTGAAACAACGATTTTCATATGCTTCGGAATGTCTTTGAAATAAGTAATCGGGAATGCAATGACGGTAGCGGCAATCGCACCGCCAAAAGTAATTGCCATGCTCGGTACGTCGACGAAATTCATGATGGTTGACCAAATAACTCCGGCGGAAGGATCGAAAACGATTCCGAAGATAACCAATCCAAGGCCGGCTATCAAGCCTATGATACTGGTAAAATCCACATAAACACTCCCTTGGTAAAGATACATATTACGGAATATCCCGTTAAGTTCATCTTATAATTTAATGGTATTCTGAAATATCTGCCGATTGTAATGAATGATTTTATCGATAATATCCTGTCTTTCTTCCGCGACAAGAAAATATTTTCCCGTGGTCAGGGTGATTTTTGTTTCCGGTATATTTTCTATCGTTTCAATCAGATTGGAATTCAAGGCAAACGAAACACCGTTTAAGCTGGTTAAATTTATCATCTCAATTCCCCTTTTTTAACTAACTGACCGTTTCTGAGGCCGCAGTTGACCTCAGAAACGGCAGTCATTCAATTATCTCTTTAAATTGACGAGATCCTCAAGCATTTCATCGCTGACCGTGATGATTTTTGAGTTGGCCTGAAATCCGCGCTCGGTGATGATCATCTGTGAAAATTCATTCGCCAGATCCACATTGGAGGATTCCAGCGCGCTGGTGACTAAGCTACCGGTTGCGCCGCTGCCCGGGGTGTAATATGTCGAAGTTCCTGTATTGCTGACCGGCTTTAAATAAGAACCGCCCTGCAAGGTAAGGGCATCCGGGTTCGGGATGTTGGCAAGGGCGATTGAGCCAAGCGTTGTCACGGTACCTCCTTTTTCTCCGGTAATTTTTCCGTCGCTGCCAATGGTGATATTTGTATAGTCTTTGTAATCTGCAACCTTAATCGCCGCGGGAGCCGTAACTTCACCAGTTGTCGCATTCGGTAGCGGAACTAATGCACCAGACACCACATTGCTTCCACAGATAATTTTTTTATTGCCGTCTATCAGGTTACCGTCTCCGTCAAACCCCAGGGAACCAACCCGGGTGTAAAGGTAGCCACTCCCGTCCTTGACGATAAAATACCCTTCGCCGTCGATATAGCAGTCCGTTGGTCTGCCTGTTGTAGCCATGCCGGAACGGGTGTTGAGCACATCCACCGTTGCGGCGGTAGCGCCGTAACCGATCTGGACAGGGTTGCCGCCGCCAATGCTGCTTGTGGCATTCGAGGCGGAAGAGCCGGAGAGCGTCTGATAATAAACGTCGCGGTAGGTTGTTCTGGAGGACTTAAATCCGTAGGTGTTGACGTTGGCGATATTGTTGCCGATGACGTCCATACCGGTCTGGTACGCTTTTAATCCGGCTACTCCGGAAAACAATGATCTCATCATAAGTTTGATCTCTCTCTTTCTTTTTGAAACCGCATGAGCTTATCTGTCAGTCAAAGCTCAATAACTTCCTCAAGAGGTCCAGTTATAAAATTACGGCTCCGTCAATATTTGTAAATACGTTTTCTGTCATTTCCCGGCCGCTCATGGTTGTTACAACCGTACTGCTGGGAACATTCACAATAAATGCAGTCTGCCCGTTTAAAATCAAAGCGTCTTTAATGCCTTTCGATTTTGCTTTTTCAACCGCGCCGTTGATCTGGGAAACGAGCTGCGGGGAAACCGGAATATTTCTGGAATCCATGCGCTGCAGTGCGTGTTTGGAAAAGGTAAGCTGCTGCTGTTCCACAGTCTTGCGGAAAAGCTGCCCGAATTCGCTGTTGCCCGGATCAGCAGCGCTGGACTTCTGCGTATTTGTGCTGACGGGGGGCACCGTGTAATTCGGATTGATAAACGAGGAATAATTCTTTTTGAATTGAATGTCATCCATGACTGTGCTCCTAACTGTTTCGTCCTGTAAAAAGCGGATTCAAACCGATTCTCCGCTTGTATCCGGTACCGAATCATCTGGATCATCCGGCGTTTCCTCGGGTGGTGTTGCGGCATCCGGATTGACGACCTTCATGACGGAGGAAAGATCATACGCCTTGCCGTTGACAACAAGGACATTGGAACCGGTAGCAAAGTTGACGCTGTCTACAATGCCGGTATCTTCCGTATACTTTCCGTTCGTGTCATAACTTGCGACCACAACCTTTTTGCCGACAAGGGACGCCCCGTATTGCGTATAAGTTATTTGCGAAAGCTCCTGCATGGCCTGCAGAGCGGAAAACTGAGCCATCTGGGAAATATACTCCGTATTGTCCGTCGGATTCATTACATCCTGATTGGCAAACTGGGCGGCCAAAAGCTGCAGAAAGTCATTCAGGCCCAGTACAGATGAATTTTGGGAGGCAGCGGTTTGCGAAGTGCCGGAAGCGGAATTGGTACCGGAAGTGGAATTCGTGCCATAGGAATAGGCATTGATCTGATTGATTGCCAAATGAAGTCCTCCTTTCCTTGAATTTTACAGCGAATAGGCCTGCTGCTTCAGCAGCTGCATAACGGAAAGAAAATCGCCGGTGCTGGTATCGTCGTCCCGTAAACCGACCCGGTGGAGCTGCTGATTGTGCTGCTGTTCTTCCTGTTGCTGCTGCGCCTGATCCTGCCGGCCCTGCTGATCCTGCTGGTACCATGCCTTTTCCTGGGCGGGTTCTGAAATCTGCACCGGCTGGGTAACGGTTGTCTGCAGAAGGGTACGGATGTCGGAGCTGTTTTCCATCAGCATGCTCTGGGTCTTGGGATTCGACGCCTGAATGGAAACAGTCAGCACACCGCTTTGCATTGCCAGCTTCACTGACACTTTCCCCAGATCCCGGGGATAGAGGTCCATCTGAAACTCCGGTTTGCCCGCCTTATAGTTGACAAGGATCTGGTCGGCAACCTGCTTGCAGGTCGTCCTGGCGGCATCCGACGGAGCGTCGGAAATTTTGATCACCACATTGCCCGTCCGGTAAATGTCCGAAAACTGCGCCGTGCTCTGGCTTTGACCGTCTGCCGGAGCAGCATCCCTGTCATCAGCAGGAGAAACATTCTTCGGCCGAATTTCAAGCGTTGGAGCAGAAGCAGAGAGCGTTTTCTCCGTACCGGGTTTTGCCTGCACCTCTGAAAGTGTCTGCTGCGCCGGTAAACTCTTTTCCTGCGGCTGTGCTGGAGACTGGACGGAAACGGCGGTTGCCGCATCCGAAACCTGCTGAGAGGGATTGACACCCGGCTGATGATTCGTCAGCGGAGCCATCTGTACAGGAGCATCGGTACCGGCGGCAATAGGAGCCTGAACGGACTGTGTTTCCGCACTTTGGCGGGAAGTCACCTGTGCGTCGGCTGCGCTTACGGACGAGGCCGCATCTGCCGTCATCTGCTGAGACGCATTGCCGGACACCGGGATATTCACTGCCGTCTGCGGGAGGGTATCCGCCGTCAAAAGCGGGGTCGCGGTTTCTGCCTGCGGCTGGATTTGCTGAAGGAATCCGGAACCGGCCGGCAGCTGCTGGACGGTATCCGCACTCAGAACCTGGTCCGCAGTCATTGCCTGCGGTAAAACCTGTAACGGCTCCGGTACAACGGATGGGAACTGTCCGGATGGCAGCAGCTGGCTCAAAAGAGAAACATCCGCTGCATTGAAAACCGGTAAATTTCCCTCGGAAACAGCTTTGCCGCCTTTTGTTTCCTTTTCTTCGGGTTCAGCGCCCGTCTGGGCCGTACTTTTCAGCTCCCTGCCAAGGGTCGCCAGCTGCATGAAAGTATCAAAGGCGTTCGTGGGATTCTTTGTCTGGGATGCTTTGGAATTTTGCGGTACGGTGGAACGTGTGACTTGCTGTATCGTTTTTATCACCTCCTTATCAGAATATTTTATAAATAAAAATATTTATAAGCATTTAAACGGCGCCGCGCGCCTGCCCGACATATTCATCCATTGCGAGCTCCTCGCTTTTCTGAATCTGCTTGAGATACTCCGCCAGCTGTTTGTCGCGAAGCTTTTCCAGCCCCGAAATCTCGCTGTTGACGGCTACAATGTCGGCTTTTTTCTGTGCGATAATATCTAAAAGCTGTTTTTTCTGATCGATTAAATGTAAAATTTTCTGATTCAGGGTATTGAAATACGTTTTATAAATAAGCATATCGCCGGCACTCAGCCCATTTTGCAGCTCCTCGAGCATTCTGCGGTTGGTAGCTGTGAACTGATCGTTCAGCGCATAAATTTCTTTTTCCAGTTCGGTCAGCTTCATCTGCAGCAATGCAAGCTCGTTCTTTTTGACATCGAGCGTCTGCTGTTTAAAGCCGAGTACTTTTTCAAGCGAAAATGCAAACTTTTTCATCTTACAACTCTTTCATCCTGTTCAGGGTTTCTTCAAACGAAAAGCTCTCATCGGTTCTCTGACACAAAAAAGCATTGATCGCGTCTATTTTCTTTACTGCCTCGTCCAGCCTTGGATTCATCCCCGGCTTATACGCGCCGATCGAAATCAAATCGTAATTCTGGTAATAGACGGACAGAAGGTTCCGGACCTTCGCGGCGGCCTGCTTATGTTCCTCCGACACAATATCGTTCATCAGTCTGGAAATGCTCCCGTTCACATCGATCGCGGGATAGTGGTTTTTATGGGCAAGGGAACGGGTCAGAACGATGTGACCGTCGATGATACCCCGGACGGTGTCGGAAATCGGCTCGTTGGTATCGTCTCCCTCCACCAGCACCGTATAAATGCCGGTAATGGAACCTTCCCTGAAGTTTCCGCTTCGCTCCAGAAGCTTGGGAAGCTCGGCATAGATGGAAGGCGTATATCCTCTGGCAACCGGAGGTTCCCCGGCCGCCAGGCCGATTTCCCTCTGTGCCATTGCAAATCTGGTCAGGGAATCCATCATCAGCAGGACGTCCTTGCCCTGATCCCTGAAATACTCGGCGACCGCGGTGGCGACCGTAGCGCATTTCACGCGGTACATGGCCGGCTGGTCGGAGGTGGCGACCACCAGAACGGAGCGCGCCAGCCCTTCCTTGCCCAGGTCCTTTTCAATAAACTCGGTAACTTCCCTGCCTCTTTCCCCGACAAGAGCGATTACGTTGATATCCGCTTTGACATTTTTCGCAATCATTCCCATGAGAGTACTCTTGCCAACGCCGCTGCCGGCGAAAATCCCCATTCTCTGCCCCTTGCCGATCGTCAGCATCCCGTCTATCGCCTTGATGCCGAAAGTCAGCTGTTCGCTGATCCTGGGCCTTTCCAGAGGATTGGTATAAGTGGAATCGACATCGTAATACTGCCGGATATCAAATTCGCCCAGTCCGTCAATGGGCCTGCCCGCGGCGTCGATGGTCCTGCCCACCAGGAAATCCCCCACCGGAACGCGGAGCTTGCTGCCGGTGGAACGCACCAGGCTGCCGGGGCCGATGCCCTTGATATCGCCGTAAGCCATCAGCAGGATATTGCTGTTTTTAAACCCGATGACTTCAGCCATGACTGTTTTTTCGTCGTTGGAATTGCGGATGACGCAGATATCGCCGACATTGGCCCTCAGGCCGGTGGTCTCTATCATCATACCGACGATATTTTTCACCTTGCCGATATAACAGAGCGGATTCAATTTTTCCAAAACATCGTAGGAATCCTGAAAATTCAACATTTTTCGCTCCATCTTCAAAAATTGACTGTTATACCTGGAGTGCCTGTTTGATTTTTTCCATCTGCGTATTTACGCCGGCATCGACCATCCGGTCGGGCATTTCTATAATACAGTCGCCGTCGTCCATATCGGGAGAGACTTCAATTTTAATGCTGTCGGAGACATCGCTGAGCGCCTCAACAATGGACTTGTCCACCTTCTGAAGCAGCGTTTTCGTGTTTTTGGAGACGAAGATTCTGACCCATTCCTGATTGCGGTAGGCATCCACAGCGCTGGTAATGATGGATTGCATCGCTTTTTCATTCATGCTCAGTTCCCGCCGGATGACTTTTTCCGCAATCGAGACGGCCAGCTTTTTAAGATCGGCCTCATATCTTTGCAGGATTTCAGCCTTCCTGGTTTCCACGGTATCCAGCATTCCGGAAAGCTCTTCGGCCGCCGCCCGATTCTCTTCTTCGGCCTTCTGCAGACCGGCCTGCCGGCCTTCCTCATAACCGTCCCGGTACCCGAGCTCCCGTCCTTCTTTTTTTCCTTCCGCAAAGCCCCTGCCGTAGCCTTCCTCCCTGCTTTGCACCAGAACCTGAGCGGCTTCCTGGTTCATCTGCTGGGTGGATTCCCGCACCTTGTTCACGGTGTAATTCTGGGCGGCTTCTATAATCTGCTGAGCTTTCTGAAAGGCTTCGTTTACAATCTTTCTATGCTGATCCTCTTCCAGAGGCGGATCAGGCGCTTTCGGAACGCTTCCGTTGTTCGCCGGGAAAGCAGTCCCGTTTTTAACCGTGACATACTGGGAAGCTTTGATAACGTTAGGCAATAACCTCATCCTTTCCGCCCTTGCTGATGACTAACTCGCCTTCGCTTTCAAGACGCCGGATAACACCGACAATACGCTGCTGTGCTTCTTCGACATCCCTGAGCCGGACGTTGTGCGTGAATTCCAGATCGGATTTGATGGTTTCGGTTGTACGGTTCGACATATTTTTGAAGATGACGTCGGAGACCTCCTGATTGGCTCCCTTGAGCGCGAATACCAGATCCTTGGAATCCACTTCGCGCAGAAAACGCTGAATGGACATATCGTCCAGGACGGTGATATCTTCGAAGACAAACATTCTCTTTTTGATTTCATCGCAGAGCTGTGCGTCCTTACGCGTCAGTTCATCAAAGATATACTTCTCGTTGGCGCGGTCCATATTGTTCATAATGTCGGCAATATAATTGACGCCGCCGAATTCCATGAAGTCCAGAGACATCAGCGAGGAGAATTTATTTTCAAGGTTATTTTCCACAATCCTGATAATTTCAGGGGAAGTGCGGTCCATGGTGGCAATCCGCTCCACGACGTCAAGCCGCTTGTCCTTCGGAAGCTCCGCAATCACCATAGCCGCCTGATCCGCTCTGGCATAGGAAAGAATCAGGGCGATGGTCTGCGGATGCTCGCTCTGAATCATTGCCATCAAATTTTTGTAGTCTGTTTTCCGGATAAACTCAAAGGCCTTGGTTCTCAGCGACTTGGTGACGCGTTCCAGAAGAGACGACGCCGTCTGGGCGCCATACGCCTTTTCCAGAACATTTTTTGCGTATTCCATGCCGCCTTCCGTAATGACTTTCTGAGTCAGGCAAACCTGATAGAAATCTCCGAGGACATTTTCAATTTCTTCGGAAGACATATGGGACATTCTCGCTATTTCATAAGTCAGCTGTTCCACTTCGTCTTCTTTCAGATATTTATAGACCTTGGAAGCATTTTCCGCTCCCAACGAGATAATGACAGCGGCGGCTCTCTGCTGGCCGCTCATTTGTTGATTAGCCATTGCCATCGTCTCCTCTCAGCCAGGATCGGATCAGTTGAGCGGCAATTTCAGGATTCTGTGAGGAGAAGTCCTGAATTTCTTTTGTAAGAGCCTGTTCCTTGGACGCTTTTTCAGCACGTGCGTCTTCAATCGCCTGCAGCTCAATCGCTTCTTCCTCCGGCTGCTGCTCTTTCTCCTCTTCCAGACGGTCTTTCAGAGAAGCATCCTCCTGATTTTCGTCCTCTTCCAGTTGGGCCAGTTCAAGCATCTTTTTCTTCTTGCGTCCGCGCGCAACCATCGCCGCAACAAGGATAACGATCAACAGGGTGAGCAGCGCGACACCGCCGATAATCAGAATCTGGTTTAACGGGAGGGCCGTCGGCGACGGGCCGCCGGTCTGCTGATCCCCGCCCGGGAAGACGGCGTTGTATACAGCCACCTTATCCGGCTGTATGGCGGCGGCGTAGGCGGCAAGCTTTGCAATCTCCTGCTTCTGGGTGTCGTCCATCATTTCCTTATTGACGGCAACGGAAATCGTCATGTCCGCAACGCTTGCGGCATCTCCCTGAATCTGCTGTTTCACCTGGCTCACAAGATATTTGTAGCTTTCGCTGTCTTTCGTGTAAATCGTATCGCCGTTCACGGTCACGCCCGGATAGGTCGTGGTTTCCGTATTGGATTCGGTCCCGGCGGCTCCCCCGGTTGTTTTCTGGCCGCCCGTTTCCTGCTCCTTCTGCGTTTGGGATTCGCTGATAACACCCTTATTGTCCTGTGACGGATTATAAGTGATGATCTCCTGTACTTTTTTATCCACATCCATTACGCTTTTGGCGGTCACTTTTACATTGTTCTGGCCAAAAAGCGGCGTCAGGACCTTTAGAACGCTTTTCTCAATATCGTTTTCATATTCCTTTTCGATTTCAAGCTTAAACTGTGAAATGTTGACCTGGTTCCCTCCGTCCGTGTCGGAAACATTCAACTCATTGCCGGTGGCCGTATCGATGACCGCAACGTCGTCCGTTTTTAAATTCGGCACGCTTTTCGCAACCAATTGCTTGATTCCGTTGACCTGGGACGATTCCAGCGTCTTTCCCGTCGCCAGCGTTACCGTGACGGAAGCGGTCGGTGTCTCGGAATTTTCATCCCACGCATAGCCGCTGCTGTCGGGAATGCTGATGGTCACATTCGCGTTCTTGATGCAGTCCAGCGTTTTGATAACGGCCTCCAGCCTTTGGTTCAGCTGGTATTTTTCTATGGTTTTCTTTTCAAAATCAGTGGACATGATATCGACATTATTGGTAAAGAAATCATAGTTCGGGGCCGTTTTCGGATACCCCTCATTGGCCAGTTCCATCCTCAGGGCATTTTCTTTGTCCTTAGGAACCATGATGGTACCGTTGTCCTCTTTATAACTGATATCCCGGTCCTTGAGCTCGTTCATAACCTCAACGGCCTCTGTGTGATCCATCCCGGGATAAAGCACTACATAGGGCTGCCTGTTCAGCAGAATCCCCGCGATTACAGAAAGCAGGACAATTCCGCCCAGAACGCTTATGATGATTATTTTTTTCTTCTTTGTCAAATTTGCCCAAAAAGTTTTGATTGGGTCAATATATTTTTTAATTTGTATATTCATTGTTTAACCCGCAATCACCCTTCCAGTATACTTTGGCCTAAACACTGATCCTCATGACTTCATTATACGCATCAAGGGCCTTGTTGCGGAGCTGAACCAGCATCTGCACGGAAAGGGTTGCTTTTGTAGATGCAATAGCGATATCATGCAAATTGTCGGACTGGCCGGTGGTCAGCTTGTAAAGCTCCCGGTCAAGGTCGGCGTTGGTCGTTTTTACATTCTGGACAGCGTCCTGAAAAAGGTCCTGAAACGGAACTCCCGCGGTATTTCCGGAAGAAGATACTTTTCCAGAGCTTTCAGGGTCAATGATGGAGCTAATTTTTTCGATCGGCGTTATCTGCAACTTACGTTACCTCCCTAATTCCAAAGCCTTTACCGCCATTCCTTTTACGGCGTTAAAGGCGGTTAGATTTGCATCGTATGCTCTGGTGACCGACATCATGTCCAGCGTTTCCTTGATCGGGTCCACGTTCGGCATCATCACATAGCCCTGTTCGTTCGCGTCCGGGTTGGTGGGGTCATAAACGGGGGTAAACTCGCTGGGATCTTCCGCAATTTTTGAAACCTTGACCCCTTTCGGCGTCTGCTCCGATTCATTTTCACTCATTTTCCTGTCAAGAATGTGCCGGAACGAATTTTGTTCCGCCGGTTCATAAACGACGATTTTTCTGCGGTAGGGTCCCCCGTTTTCCGTTTTGGTGGTGGAGGCGTTTGCGATATTCTCAGAAATAACATCCATGCGAAGCCTGCTCGCAGTAAGGGCAGAACCGCTGATATCCAGCGAATTTAAAAAGGCCACACGAATTCCTCCTACTATTTCATTTTAGGGAAGCCCCTCAGGCTTTCCCGTCCGTAATGGCGTATCTCAGACGTGAAAAATAGTCCGAAAGCTCGCGCAGGGAATAATTATAGTTGATTTGTGTCCTCGCAAGCTCTATATTCTCTTTTTCCGCGTCCACGTTATTTCCGTCCAGCCGTAAGGATTCGTCATCCGACACGCTGGTCTGCGGAGTTGTACTTTCAATCCGGCTGATCAGATCGCCGCTGTTTTCCCCGCCCTCGGCCATCAGCTTTTTCAGCTGGTCCTCAAAGCTGACGGACTTACTCTTATACCCCGGCGTTTCAATATTGGATACGTTGTCGGAGATTTCCCGCTGCCTGACCCACAGGCCGTCCAAGTCCTTGTTTAATAGCGCAGCAGAAACACTGTTGAACCAATCCAAAGCAATCCCTTCTTTCATTCATTAAAGCGCGGTCACGAATTCCTCTGAATAACTCGATAAATAATTTCAAAGATATAAATTCGTGACCAAGCTTATAAACAATAATAATTGTTTTATATCATATATTTTACCTAATTATATATGCAAATAATGACAAAAGTCAACTGAAATTCGTTTAAAATTCTCTTAATTCGAAATATTTCGATTGTATTTTTTATTTCATAATCATACAATCATTGATATAGTAAAAAAGTATTTAGAAATTAAGCATTTTTTTCTAAACATTTAATGAAACATGCCGATAATTTCTGCAGAGGTGAGTATTGATGATTGTTAATAGTGCTGACCATAATTTCAATTATATAACCAGCCAATATCCCGCCAAACAGCCGGGCCGGGTTGACACCGACGGCACAGCGGCCGGGCCGGCGTTTTCCGGCAATCTGAATAAGGCGGTAAATGCTTCCAAGATGGATAAAATTGAAATCTCGCAAGGCGCTGCGCGCCTTTCAAATAACAGTCAGTTTATTTCGGAAACCAAAGATAAGATTGTTGCGGAAATAAATAAGGATAAAGACGAGGAAGCCGTCAGCAGAATCAAGGAACAGCTGAATGTCAGGCAATATGCCGTAAACCCTGTGGAAATCGCGAAAATTCTTTTGACGGACAATAACGAATGAATATACAAAACAAATGCAAAAAATCAAAGGGCGGGTGAACAGAGAGAATGATCGAGAAAGAGCTTACTGAAAAGCTGCTGAAATTCCTTCGCGATTACCTGAATTTTTATAAAAGCTTTCTGGAGATTGAATCTGAAAAATATAACGATTTAGCAAACAACAACGTCACCACCCTGGACGGGCATGTCAGAAAAGAAGAGGCGTTCATGCTCAAGGCCAGAGGGCTTGAATTGGAGCGCGACAAGCTGGTCGCACAGACCGGCAGTCCAAAAGCGACCTTCCGGCAGCTGATCCCGATGTTCGAGCCTTCCCTGCAGCCGCAGGCCAAAAGCATTTTTGACGAACTCTCACAGGTGACGCTGGACCTGAAGGAGATCAACCTTCGCTGCAATCAGCTCACCGAGCTAAAGCTGCACAGAATCGAAAAAGACGTCAGTAAACTGAAAAACAATCCCGAACTGCAACGGATATACTCCTCAAAAGCGGAAGAGGGATCCACTCCCCCCAGCATTCTGTCCAAAAAGGTTTAAGGAGGTATTCCCATGTCGTCAACTTTTTCCGGGTTCTACGTTGCCAAAAGCGGAATTCAGGCAGCCCGGGCCAATCTGCAGATAACCGGTCAGAATATGACCAATGTAAATACCACAGGCTACACAAGGCAGCGGGTGGACTCCTATTCTCTCGGCCCGACCGGCAACAACATGCGTTATACGGGCGGCAACCTTGCCATCGGCAACGGCGTGTACTGCAGCGGGACCAGTCAGATCAGGGACCCCTATCTGGATATCCGCTACCGCGCGGAACATGCCTATGTGGGCAAAACCGACGTCCAGCTGGATACCCTGAGCGACCTTGAGGATATTTTTGACGAATCCTCCAAGGACGGACTCAGCGCACAGTTTTCGGACCTGATCACACAGCTGAATACACTCGCGTCTTCCCCCACCTATTCCAGCGAAAACATCGTCAAAAACTCCGCCATGCTTCTGACCAAGGCTTTCAACAGCGCGTCCCAGCAGCTGTCGAAAATCCGAAAAGAGCAGACAAAGTCTCTCCAGGACGACGCGATTACAAAAGTAAATAATCTTTTAAAAAATATAGCGCACCTGAATCAGGAAATTAAAAGCTCGGAAATTTCCGGCACCTCCGCGCTGGAACTGACCGATCAGCGCAATACCATGATCGATGAGCTGTCAAAGTACGCCAATATCGAGGTTTCCACAAAAACGGTGGGGGTCGGTTCCGACCGTTCGGTTTCGGAACTGCACATCGACCTTGTGTCCGGCGATCAGAAATTCAGCCTGGTGGCAAACGGGGATTACAGCGAGTTCAGCATGACAACGAACAGCGGCACGGGCTATGTCACCATGGCGCTGAAGGATGTCGCTTCCGACACCCCTGTTCAGGCAGTGGATTCCGACGGAACGCCCCTTTTCGACAGTGTCACCGGCGATCCCGTCGTTATGGGCAACACGGACCTGACGGAAGGAGCGTTCGGCGGATATCTTTCCATGCTGAACGAAAGCGGGGAATTCGACCCTGTCACCGGGGAACGCGGCCTCGGCTATTATGAGAAGATGCTGGACAAGCTCGCCGTCGATTTTGCGGACACAATGAATCAGGCCAACAGTACAAATGAAAGCGGAGTTTACAACAAGCCGCTGTTCACCACCACGGACGGCACGTCGACCACCGGCATCACCGCCGGGAACATCAGTATTTCCACCGCTTGGAACACCGCGACCAGCTCTTATATCACCGCCACCAAGCAGACGGGCGATGTGGATACTTCCAGCAATGGCGATAACGTGCTTTATATGATCAACCAACTTGGCAAAGACAAAACTTACACGACAAATGCCAACAACACGGACGGCACGACCCTGTTCACTACCTCCATCGACTCGTTTATATCGGACTTATCGGTTTCCGTGCTCGCCCTGCAAAAAAGCGACGTCAACCGGCAGAACACCACTTATAATTCAACCCTTACGGAAATCGACACGCAGAGAGCCTCCATATCCTCTGTCGACGTCAACGAGGAAGGCATCAACCTGATTATGTACAACCAGTCCCTCACCGCTTCTTCCCGGTTTATGACTACTCTGGACGAGGCGCTGGATACGATCATCAATAAAATGGGGATAGTAGGAAGATAATCCCCATGGTTTAAAAGGAGGACGGCAGTATGAGAATCACTATGGGCATGGTCATGAAGCAATACAATAAAAACCTCAATAATTCCTTAAACGCGCTGAACGAAGCAAGCCTGCGGGAAACAACGCTGCGGAAGTTCAACAAAGCGTCGGAAGACCCGTTTTCGGCTTCCAAGGCATTTGCGCTCCGGCGCGAATACCTGAAAAATCAAAGCTATCAGAACGAGCTGAGCGACGCGGCGGATAAGCTTACAACCGCGGACTCCACCCTTCAGAGCATCAGCAAGGTCCTGTCGGAGGCGGGATCGGGCGAATGCATACAGGCCATCAGCGACACCACTTCCGATACCGGCCGGAGTGCGATTGCGAAAACACTCCGCGGGTATCAGCAAACCATTTTGACGCAACTGAACACCCAGTTCGGCGAAGGATACCTTTTCGGCGGCGCCAATACCAACGACCCGCCTTTTTCCGTCGGCGCAAGCGGGAATCTGTTGTACCGCGGGATCGATGTCAACACGGGCAAAATTGAAGCAGGCCCCACTTTGAGCTATAACGGCGCACAGATCACGCTGGGCGATTCGCAGTTCAAGGACTATACATTTCAGGTTAATACCGGAGCCTCCTCTTCCGTTTCAGTAGATACCTCTTTGAAAACACTGACCGTTACTTTACCGGCCGGAGCGAAGAACAGCGATGTGCTGGCAGCGCTGAAAGACTCTCCGGACTTATCGTCTTTCGACTTGTCAAAAGCGGCGATTTCGGGGGATCTGAACCGCCCGGTGGACACGAGCCAGACGGCCACGGCGACGGATACAATCGGGTCGGAAGGCCTGAAAAAGCTGGCCAGTGAACAGACCTTCGTCAACATCGGACTGGGACTCAGCACGGAAAGCGGAAGCACGACAATCAACAGCCAAAGCGTTTACAACTCCGCTTTGCCCGGTATCTCGTTTATTGGCTATGGTACATCGGACGGTACGGGAAGTGGTGTTTCCAACAATCTTTACACCCTTCTTGGGCAGATTGCCGACAAGCTTGACGGCGGTGAGAATGCCACTGGTTTTACCTACTCGTATGATGAAATAAAGCCCCTTCTGGACAATTTCAGCGATCAAGCCGACGTCCTGACCGATAAAATATCGGAAGTTGGCTCAAAATCCAATTTTCTTTCGACCACTCTGACGAACCTGACGTCTATCGGCGATAAAGTCCTTGAAAAAATCGACAACACCGAATATGTGAATTTTGAGGATGCCGTTATGGACCAAAGCTACCAGCAGTACGCTTACACGGCTGCTTTAAAGGTTGGCGCACAGATTCTTCAGCCGACATTTTTGGACTTTATGGATTAGGAATCACGCAGCAGGCGAGGTGAGTTAATATGGAACAGCTTTTGGATATCATTCATGTTCCCATTTCTTTTGAAATGAAAGTTCATAATGCAAAGCTTGAAATATCCGACGATACCTTTTCCCAGCAGGGGATTGTGGATTTTACGGATTTAACCCCGTATACATCCAGACTGTATTTCGATACGCATGAGTACAAATACAAAGCAAGATCAGCCGCCGCAAAAAACCAAACCGGTCAGGTTTCCTACGAAGATCAGATTCTGATGTCCATGAGCGGCACCGCCGATCTTGCAAAGGAAGAGAAAACGCTGATGGAAACACAAAACAGCACAAGCACATTGAGCGCCTTTGCTTTTCAGCATATTCAGCCCACCATCCAAAGCACAATCGGAGTTCCTTCTTATCCTGTCAATTTTGACTGGGACGCGCAGAGCCTATCCGTCCAATACGAAACGGACAGGCAGAATTACGACTGGCTGGCGAAAAACAGGCCGAAGCTGAAATTTACCCCCGCAAGTGTTGAGTTTGTTGTAAAGAAATACGCTCATGTGGAGTTCAAATATCTGGGCAAGCCCCAGTACGTTCCACCGTCGGCCAGTCCCGACTATCAGCCGCCGAAGCTCAATGTGACCGCATAATGCAAAATCGATACAGCCCCCTTCGGGAGGCTGTTTTTTCTGACAGCTAACAAGGAGGAAATTATGGACACGAATCAGGCAGAATTACAGAACACGGAAACCGGCGTTCAAAATATCATTTATTTTGAAGAAGGGATTTTAGGCTTTGAGGATATCAAGGAATATCTTCTGTACCATGAAGAGGAGAACGGGATTATCTGGAGCCTGCAAGCCGCCCACAGCGACATCCCCTCCTTCGTGGTGGTGGACCCCTACCCGATCGTCCATGACTACAGCCCCGTTTTCCCCCAGTCGGAGCTGGATTATTTCGGAGAAACGGACGCGGAAAACCTTTGTGTTCTGGCAGTGGCGGTCATCAAACCGGATTTGAGTGAATCCGTCATTAACCTGAAAGCGCCGATCGTGATCGACGTCAACACCAAAAAGGCGAAACAGATCATTTTGGAAAATTCAGATTACCCCATTCGCTATCAGTTATTCAGCGATAAAAGATAGGAGGCGCTTTCGATGCTCGTCATCAGCCGAAAAGTCTCCGAATCCATTATCATTGGAGACAACATTGAAATTATTGTATCCGAAATCAGCGGCGACCGCGTTAAAATCTGCATCAACGCGCCAAAGGAAATCCCGATCATCCGCAAAGAGCTTTGGGAGACCCGCGCCATGAATGAGGAAGCCAGCGTGGCGCCTAAAAAGCAGGCCCTTGATCAGCTGAAGAAGGCTTTGCAGAAAAAGCCAAATGAGTAAACTCCTCCCACTCCCTCCGTCGCGCCGGAAGGGACGGGACATCTTTCCGGTTTGAAAACTCCCCCAGTCAGGCTTCGCCTGCCAGCCCCCTCAGGGAGGGGGCCTTTTCTTTGCCTCCTTCTATGAGGGAGGTGTCGCGCACGGCGCGACGGAAGGAGTTTAGAAAATTTTTCGAAATTCTGCAAAATACCCTAAACTTTTCCAGATTCATACCGAAATATCAGTTGTAAGCAAAAAACTTACACAATATCTTGTTTCTGCTGCGACAGGGCCCGTCGGGGCAGGAATCAACCGCACGGCAAAGAACATGGACGTTCTTTCAAAAAAGGCGTGACCGGCTTTTCGCCGCACGTACTAAACAAAATTCAGGAGGAAAAAATTATGCGTATTCAACACAACATCGCCGCGTTAAACGCGAACAGACAATTAGGCGTAAACAATAACGCCGTCAGCAAGAACCTTGAGAAGCTGTCTTCCGGCTACAAGATCAATCGCGCGGGCGACGACGCCGCCGGCCTTGCGATTTCCGAGAAAATGCGCGGCCAAATCCGCGGGCTGGATCAGGCGACCAACAACGCGAACGATGGTATTTCCCTTGTACAGACCGCTGAAGGCGCGCTGAACGAGACCGCTTCCATTCTGCAGAGAATGAAAGAGTTGGCGACCCAGTCCTCAAACGGCACCTACCAGAATGAAGTGGACCGTGAAAACATCCAGAAGGAAGTCGAGTCCCTGAAGAGCGAAATCGACCGGATCGCCACTTCCACCAACTTCAACAAGATCAACCTGCTGGACGGCTCTCTGAGCGGAGCTGGGGCATCTGCGACCGACGAAATAGTCAGTGGGAAGGATGTTACTGTTTCCGGCCTTGAGGCGGGTACAAAAGTTGTATTTGCAGCGGGTACTGAAGGCGCGTCTTGGAATTTGGATACGAAGACATTGACTGTTAATCTTACAGCTGCAACGGCCTATACTTCAGCTGATATTACCGATCTCATGAACAGTGCAATCGGATCGGGCGCACCGAAGAATGCTAAGGCTACTTTGAGCGCTGATATTGCTACCACTGATACCGTTACCGGTGTCACTCTGACCCTTGCAAAAGCGACACAGGCAAAAGTGGATACTACCGATATTCAAACAGACGGCTTTACTCTTGACGTAACAAAGCTTGGTGCAACCGGTATTACTAATATTAAAATTGCGTCTGGTACTGGTGAGTCTGGCGTAGCGGTTTCATCGGGTACGATGACCATTACTCTCGACGGTGCTAAGTCTTTCAGCGCGGATGACATCAATGATTTGGTAAAATCCGCGACCGGCACTGACGTCTTCAAGTTTGGATTCAACGGTAAGGTAGCTACGGCTGATATTGTGACTGCTTATAACGGTTCTACTGGTGTTTCTATCACTGACGGCAATGGAACCTTGGGCGGTAAAGGGTTAACGCTGCAAATTGGTGCAAGCAGTTCTTCCGACCAGCAGGTATCTTTAAATGTTGGCGATATGAGTACAACCGGTCTGCTTCTTTCCGACATTTCTGTCAAATCGCAGGATGACGCTCTTGCCGCAATCGACGTTATTGATAATGCGATCAACACGGTTTCCGGCACAAGAGCCGACCTTGGTGCACTGCAGAACAGACTTGAGCACACCGTTACCAACCTCGGCGTAACCAGTGAGAACCTGACTTCCGCTGAGAGCCGTATCCGTGACGTTGACATGGCGAAGGAAATGATGGAAATGACCAAGAACAACGTTCTTGCTCAGGCCGCTCAGTCCATGCTTGCTCAGGCAAATACACAGCCTCAGAACGTTCTGAAACTCTTACAGTAATTCACATTCCTACAGATATCGCTTCATTCACAAAGCGCCCACGGACAATGTCCGCGGGCGCTTTTCGCGTTGCAGTCTGACTTCCTCCGTCGCGCCGGGCGCGACACCTTCCTCATAGAGGGAGGCAAAGGAAAGGCCCCCTCGGAGAGGGGGCTGGCAGGCGCAGCCTGACTGGGGGAGTCTCCGAAAGGAGTCAGCAAAGCCTCTCCTTAACTTTTCTATCAATCGCCTGACATACGCCTTCAAACTGCTGTTGTACTTCCTTGTTTGAAAAACGGAGAACTTCCAGAGAATAAGCATTTAAAACACTGGTGCGGACTTCATCATATTCCATGCCTACTGCGGTATAATGCTGTCTCCCATCCAATTCGATCACTAATCCCGCTTTGTGGCAATAGAAATCCGCAATGTAACCATCAATGACCTTTTGGCGCTGAAATCTGACCGGATACATCCGCAGAAGATCATACCCTAATCTGTTTTCTGTCTCCGTAGCATTTTTGCGCAAGTCCCTTGCCACTTGTATCAAGTGGTGCTTATAAGGTAAGGACATCCATTTCATCCCGTTTCAAATTCTCAAGTTTCCGACTCCCTTCGTCGCACCCGGCGCGACACCTCCATCTAAGATGGAGGCAAGGAAAAGGCCCCCTCAGTGGGGGGCCGGGCAGGCAAAGCCTGACTGGGGGAGTTCGCTTTTTAGCTCAGTCCCGCCGCCGCGTTGGGATAGGTGTAATTGTAACGGTTGAACTTCACCGCTTCATAATCGCCGTAATTGTAAACGTTCGCTTCGCCGAGCCTTCTGTAGAACAGGCCGGCATAGAATTTGCCGCCCGCCTGATTCCAGCGGATCAGGTCGGAGCCGAACGCGTTGGCGTTGGTATAATTGAGGTCATGGGTCAGCGAGTCGGAGTTGGACAGATTGATGTATCCGGAATTGACCCAGCCGGTGCTTCCATTGGAAAGCTGTACCTTATACCAGCCGTCCTTTGTGTTGGCGAAGTTGCATTCGGTCACATTGAGCGAAGTACCCGACAGCACGCTGCAGACCTCATTCCCTCCGATACTGGGCTGATCCCTGACGATGGTGTCCTTCGTCACAGTCGCCGCAAGCGTTTCCCCGGAGAAGAGCGCCGGCGGGACCACCGCGTTTTTCATGATCCTTCTGAAATCCATTTCCGCGCTACTGTTGAAGTAGCCCGCGCCGACATTATAGGCAAAGCTGATTAAGCAGTCAGCCTGATTCTGGCTCATCAGGAAACGGTTGTTCTGAATCATTTTATTCAGTTCGGTTGTGTAAGAGGAATTATTGATCTTATTGATGAGAAGCGACCATGCCTCCGTCTCCGTCATATTGTTGTAGAAAATCGCGTTCGCCCCGAAAGTACAGCCGTACCCGATCGTGGGCACCTGATTCGACGTCAGCTGGTCGGCGTACACGGTCGGGCTGTAGCCCTCCCATTTGGCAATCAGGGAAATCATCTGGTCACTGGCCCTGCGCTCCTCACTGGAAGTCGTAACGAAATCCTGCTGGTTGGAAACATACGCATTGGTGGTGCAGCCCGTAGAACTCATGCTTCCGTTCAGCGACGAATAAGCGGTAAAAGAATAGGTCCCGGCCGCGCTGAAGGTCGTTGTAGCCGTCCACTTTTTCGTATAGGTGTTTTGTTTGGACTCATCCGTGCAGGAATCGGCGTTCAGCGCCCTTTTGCTGCCGTCCGGCATCGTAATGACGAACTGCACACCGTCGCGCGTGGTGTCGGTCACTGCGGTCAGCGTTACCGTCGCACCCGTACTCGCAATATTCGGAGATGCAAACGCGGTCTTTACCGGTTCCGCATCCGTTACCGTTACATTGCAGGCCGCCGTATAGGTTCCCGATTTGGCAGTGATCACGGCGGTGCCGTTGGAGACGGCATAGACATATCCGTTTGAAACCGTGGCGACATTCGGATTGCTGCTTGTCCAGCTGATATAGGTTCCGCTCGGGGAAATGCTGGCCTGAATATACAGCGTCTTCCCTACCGGGATACTCTGGGCTGTGGTGGAGAGCGAAAGCGCGGTGGTATTCGTTACATCGTCGGAATAATGAAGTTGAATATACTCCGAGCTGACGTAGCCTGCAACCCCGCTGGCGGTCTGCACCTTGGTCCAGGCCGAATTGGAAGTGTCCAGCACCGTCAGGCTCGTCCCCCTCGGCAGGTTTGCGAGAATTTTGGCGCTTGTATCGGGCGATTCCCTGAGCCGCAGCATGTCGGCCGTTACGCTCGCACCCGTAATAGTGTGGGAATCGGAGCCTGTATTATCCCCGGAACCGGTATCCGTTCCGGTGTCCGTATTGGTATCCGTTCCGTTATTGTTGCCGGTCTGTGTGGTGGAGATATTCAGGAATTCCTTGCTACAATAGCCTTCCTTTCCATCGGAAGTCTTTATTTTCGCCCATGATGCATTGGAATTGTCCGTTACCGTCACGGTAACGCCCTTGGCCAGCGTAACAAGGATGCTGTAGCCGGTCCCCGCGCCGCTGCGTACATTCAGGGAAGCGGTCGTCACCGCCGTGGAAGTGCCGGTGGTTCCCGTGGAAGGCGGGGTATTGGTATTCGTATTCGTGTTGGTCCCGGTGGAAGTGCTGATATTCAGATACTGCTTGCTGCAATAGCCTTCCTTCCCGTCCGAAGTCTTGATTTTTGCCCAGACGGAATTGGAATTATCCGTGACAGTCACAGTGACGCCTTTCGCCAGCGTAACAATGATCCCGTAGGTAGTTCCCGCACCGCTGCGCACATTCAGGGAAGAAGTAGTTACCCCCGTAACAGTGGTGGTTGTTCCCGTTCCCGTAGAAGGAGGGGTATTGGTATTCGTATTCATTCCGGTGGAAGTGCCGATTTTCAGATACTGCTTGCTGCAGTACCCCTGTTTTCCGCTGGAAGTCTCCACCTTTGCCCACTGGGCGTTGGAGTTGTCCAGCACCTTTACGGTCGTCCCCTTGCTGATGGTCAGTATGACCTTATAATTGGTACCCGCGCCCTCACGCAGGTTAAGATAGTCCATGGTCAGCGCAGAAGCCGCCGACGCCGTGGAACCGGTATTGGCGGAGCCCGTATTTGTCGTCGTACCGGAGCCGGACGAAGCGGACACGTTTAAAAACTCCTTGCTGCAATACCCCTGTTTGCCGTCCGCTGTCTGCACCTTCAGCCAGGAGGGGTTGGAGCTGTCGATCACCTTGACGGAAGTCCCCTTCGGAAGGGTAACGATAATTTTGTTGGAGGTGCCCGCGCCTTCGCGCAGATTTAAAGACGCCGTGGTAACTGCGGTCGTCCCGGAAGACGAGGCCCCGGAATTGGAAGCAGCGCCGGAGATGCTGAGATACTGCTTGCTGCAGTACCCCTGTTTGCCGCTGGAAGTCTGCACCTTCGTCCATGTTGCGTTGGACGAGTCAAGAACCGTGACGGTGACTCCTTTGCTGAGCGTCAAAATGACTTTTTTATCCATACCCGCGCCTTCGCGCAGATTCAAATAATCCGTTGTTTGTGCGGTCGCAGCCGCCGCTACGGAAACAGCCGGCGGCAGGGTGATCATAACACCCGCGGCACAGATCAGCGAAACCGTTCCCGCTACAATCCGCTTTTTCAGACTTTTCAATTCATTCACTCCAATTATGTATTATTTATTCAATATAAAATAAACCGGCAGCAATCCCTGATAAGGAACAATTTTTCTTTCCTGTAAAATACAGGCGCTGCCTTACAATCAAATAAGCTCTGGTATCCGTTGACACTACTGGTTCGATTATACCCTAAAAACTGGCAATTATCAAGTTAATATGTCAAATTTTAACAATTTCCGCCCCTTTGGAACAGGCGATTTTTTCCGGCTGCCGCATCCATTTTTTTTAATCTCTTTTTAACAGAAAAAAGCGGAAGATATCGGATACACCAATTGACATTTTCAGTAAATTGTGCTATTTTTAATAAAGGTAGTTAGCTTTTGCTAACTGATATGAAAAACCATAAGGAGGGCAAGCAATATGTCTGACTATCGTATTAAAAATATTGTTGCAAGAGAAATTCTGGATTCCAGAGGCAATCCAACGGTTGAGGCGGTCGTAACGCTGAACGACGGCACCGTGGGAACGGGTTCTGTTCCGAGCGGAGCGTCCACAGGCTCGTTTGAGGCCCTTGAGCTTCGCGACGGAGATTCTGCCCGCTACGGCGGAAAAGGCGTCTTGAAAGCGGTCGATAACATCAACACGGTGATCAACGATGCTCTCAGCGGATGGGACAGCACCCGCACGGCGGCCATCGACCAAAAGCTGATTGAGCTTGACGGCACCAAAGAGAAGTCCAAGCTGGGGGCAAACGCCATTCTGGCGGTTTCCCTTGCGGCGGCAAGGGCTGCGGCAAGCGCGCTCCATCTGCCGCTGTACCGTTTTATCGGCGGCGTAAACGCCGACACCCTCCCCGTTCCCATGATGAACATCCTGAACGGCGGAGCGCACGCGGCAAACAACGTGGACATTCAGGAGTTCATGATTATGCCCGTAGGGGCGCCTTCTTTCCGGGAAGGGCTGCGCTGGTGCGCGGAAGTGTTCCATAAGCTCGCTTCCATCCTGAAGGAAAGAGGGTTGTCCACCTCCGTCGGCGACGAAGGCGGCTACGCCCCCAACCTCGACACGGACGAAGAAGCGATCGAGCTGATTTTAGAAGCGATCAAAAAAGCGGGCTACCAGCCTTCCAGGGACTTTGTTCTCGCGATCGACGCCGCCTCCAGCGAATGGAAGTCCGGCAGCGGCTACCTGCTTCCGAAGCATCATACCTCCTATACGACGGACCAGCTCGTCGCGTACTGGAAAACCGTGAGCCAGAAATACCCGATCCGCTCCATTGAAGACCCGCTGGGCGAGGACGACTGGCAGGGCTGGGAAAAGCTGACGGCAGAGCTGGGCGATTCGGTACAGCTTGTCGGCGACGATCTGTTCGTTACCAATACGGAAAGGCTAAAGAAGGGAATCAACCTGCACTGCGCGAATTCCATCCTGATTAAACTGAATCAGATCGGCTCCCTGACAGAGACAATGGACGCCGTGAAGATGGCGCATAAAGCCGGCTATACGGCGATCATCTCCCACCGCTCGGGCGAAACGGAAGACACGACCATTGCCGATCTGGCGGTCGCGCTGAACGCGGGACAGATTAAGACCGGCGCCCCGAGCCGCAGCGAGCGTGTCTCAAAATACAACCAGCTGCTGCGGATTGAATCCGATCTGGGAGACGGCGCCTGTTTCCCCGGGGACAGCTGCTTTCATTAACAACTGTTATTCTTCATAATTGATTTCCAGGATGATACACGAAGCAAACGGATAAAAGCTGTTCCAATAGGTCCGCCCGACGGAATTCACCTGATATCCCAAGCTTCTGAGAAAATTCGCGGCTTTGTATCCAACTTTTTTATCAAAGAATCTGATAATAACCGTTTGCATGCGATCACCTCAATTGAAAAGAATGGATCAATATCAGGATATTCCATAAGCCGCCGTCTGTTTCATAAATTCCGAAAGTAAATAGCCGGAGCGAAAGCTTCCCGAAAATCAGCAAAGCAGGCAGAGTGACCACTCTGCCTGCTTTTGATGAAATCGAACCATTTTAAACGCGTTTGCTTCTTCGAGGGTGACTGCCGTAAACCGGCCGGACAGATTTTAATCCGTTTCCTTCTTTAAGCGGAATTTTCCGACAAGCGACCGCATGATCTGCACCTGCGTAGAAAGCTCCTCGCTGGCGGCGGCATTTTCTTCCGCGGTCGCCGAGTTGGTCTGAACCACCGCGGCGATCTGATCGGCGCCCTGTGTCACCTGACTGATGGACTCCGCCTGACGGCTTGACGCCTCTGTGATCTGCGCAACGGCATCCGAAACGGATTCTACGCTCTCCACTACCTGAAGAAGGGCTTTCGCGGTCTGGTCCGCGATTTTTGTGCCGTTCTCCACCTGTCTGGCAGAATTTTCGATCAAAGCGGTGGTGTTTTTCGCCGCCTGCGCGCTTTTGCTCGCCAGATTACGGACCTCGTCCGCCACAACGGCAAAGCCCTTTCCCGCGGCCCCCGCTCTCGCCGCCTCAACAGCCGCGTTCAAAGCGAGGATGTTGGTCTGGAAAGCGATATCCTCAATGGTTTT
This sequence comes from Caproiciproducens sp. CPB-2, assembly GCF_036287215.1. NCBI lineage: Bacteria > Bacillati > Bacillota > Clostridia > Eubacteriales > Acutalibacteraceae > Caproiciproducens > Caproiciproducens sp. CPB-2. The sequence continues at coordinate 1,480,025 of NZ_CP142860.1, read as the reverse complement.
GATGATTTTTCCTATTTCCCCGGAGGATTCATCGATCTGAGCCATTGCGGACACCATTTCATCCATATGCCGGTTGCTGGCTTCTATTTCGGTTCGGACAAGGCTTACATTTTTATTTGCTTCGGCCGCATGCTCCGCATTCTGTCTGACATGGGTGGAAATTTCGGTAACTGTGGCCGCAAGCTCTTCGACGGAACTTGCCTGTTCCGTCGCGCCCTGCGCCAATGCCTGCGCCCCGTTGGCGATCTGGGCCGAACTGGAATCCACCTGCGCCGCGGAGCGGCTGATCTCCGTCAGGGTGCCGTTCAGAGAATCCGTGATCTTTTGGATGGAGGCTCTGATGGAAGCGAAATCGCCCAAAAATTCCTGCTGAAGCTCAAAATCAAGCTGTCCGTTCGCAATGCTCCCCAGCGCGGAATCAATTTCCGCAATATAATGCTTCATATTCTCTACCGTGTAAAAAAGGGAATTTGCCAAAACCCCGACGTCGTCCTTTGTTTTGACGGAAGGAACTTCGGAGTGAAGGTCGCCGCGGGAAAGCAGCTCCAGCCGCTGGCTGAGCTTTTTCAGCGGAATCTGAATCGCGTCCGTAAATTTCCATACGGCTGCCAAGCCGATCAGCAAAGTCAGGAACGCAATCAAAAGCACGGCGGTGGAAACGCTGAAGGTTGCGGCGTCAATCTCCTTTTGGGGAATCATCGCTATGACCTTCCAGCCCGTATTGGGAGAAGTATAAACATTGGTAAGGAATTTCTCCCCGCCCAATCCGGTGCTCTTTACCCCATCGGTTATCTTCTCCGCATTTTCCAATCCCGTGATTTTCAGTTCTTCGATTTTCTTGAGGTTATGCTCCTTGTCCATGGAGTCGGAAATAACGGTTCCGTTCTGATGGACGAGGATCAGGTATCCGCTCTTTCCGATCTTCACCTGATTAAGCATTTCCGTCATGGAATTCAGGTTGACGTCAATTCCGGAAACGCCCAGAAGATCATTGCCGTCGTATACCGCCTTGACCAGGCCCAGGATAATATTGCCGTCGTTTTCGTACGGCTCCGTATACACATATTTCCCTTTGCCCGTAATCGCGGTCGTGTAAAACAGCCGCTGTGTGGGGTCGTAGTTCGGCACTACCGCCCCGCCCTCCGGGCTCTGCATATATTCCTTGCTTTCCAGCCCGTAATAGACGTAGGTGACATAGGGATGCGCCTGCCGGAAGGAGTCGAAGGACTGGAAAATTTCCTGCTCCATCCCGCCCGCTTTGGAAGACCGGATTACCCTGTCGTCGTTTTCCCCTCTGTTCACATAGCTGGTCAGATGCCCCTTCGATGTTTTCATCAGGCTCGCCGGCGCCATATAGTCAAGATTGTACTGAATCTCTGAAAAGAAAGTTTCCATGTTTTTATCGGCCAGCTTCAGCTGCTGGCTGCTGGACTCGACGTACTGCGACTGAATCTGGTTGGGCAGTATGAACAGGGACATCACTGCAAAAGGAACTGCAATCACAATGGCAAAAATGATGCTGAGCTTTTTCTTCAAACTGGATTTTTTAACTGATTTGTGAGATTCTTCCCGAATTGTTGCGGAACGTTTAAAGAAATGAAACACTCTACTCTTCAACCTTTCATCAATATACTTTCCGGAAAAGGGCTTTCAGGAAAAAAATACCAAATCGGGAATGAATAAAAAAAGAGGCGGTCTATCGCCGCCTCAATCATCATTTCCCGTTTTGCATTCCTCCAACCGTTGGCCAAAGCCTTTATAAATGAAAATTGCCGCGTTCCTGCTGTGTGCCTGTCTCCGGATCCTTTTAACCCGCTGTCATATTCCAGGTCATTGGCGTAATGGAAATTGCCTTATCGATGTAAACGGCATAGATATCGCTGTCCGGCTCCAGGGTATCCGTATTGACGGACAGCCGGGATTTCAGTTCAAATCTCTTTGAAAAATCCCGCTCCCCCGGCCGTATAAAGCAGAAATAGTTCTGATGGCTCTGCCGCGTAATATGATAATGCCCCGCATCCCGCAGCCGGTCGGGAATATTGATATTCAGGACGGTGGCTCCGTTGGGCATGCCGTCTTTCAGCACGGACTGCGCCGCTCTTCCGGTGATTTCCGCCGCGGCGCTCCAGTCCGCGGGACTGTAATCCGTTTTTCTCTGCAGATGCAGCGGGATTTGCAGGGAGGATGCAATGGCGGGAATTTCATGGGAATTCGCTTCAAACGCGGCGCCCAAGGTTCCGCTGCAGGTAACGATGGTGCCGAGGTTTTCACCGTAATTGATACCGCTGACGCACAAATCCGGCTTGCGGTCCGCAAGCTCCAGCACGGCATGAGCCACCGCGTAGGCGGGCGACCCGTGTACGGCGTAGGCTTTTGTCCGCACTCCGTGAATCATCAGGGTAGTCGTTTCAATGATCCCCAGGTCCTCCGTACGGGGAAAAGCGCGACCCATGCTGGTCTGCTGGCGATGCGGCGCAACAATGAGCAGCTCGCCCAAATCGGCAACCGCTTCCGCCGCCGCGCGCAAACCCGGAGAATATATTCCATCGTCGTTCGTAATCAGAATCAAAGGTTTCATATCGTTCCCCCGCGCTTAGCCGAAAATGGGCAGAAATACTGCAGTCGCTCTGCAGATTTCTGCAATGTCTGTTAAAATCGTTTAACTGAAAATTTCATAGGAGCGCTTCAGGAGGTCATCCGTACCCTTTGTAATGTCGCGATAGACCGCGTTCGCTCTCGCATATTTCCCGGTATTCTGCAGATCGGGCCGGAAGGTGTCGCGCATGCGAACCATATGGGCCACAGCCTCGTCGAAGGTTTTGTAAGCCCCGACTGCAACGGCGGCACAGATTGCCGAGCCGACCGCCGCGGAACCGTTCACCACGTTGCGCGAAGCGGGAATCCCGAAAACATCGGAGAAAATCTGCATGAACAGATCGCTGTTGGAACCGCCGCCGGAAATGATGAGATTATCCAGCTTAAGGCCAAGCTCCTCGCACATCTCGTCCACACGGCTCTTCATGGTCATGGCAATGCCTTCCAGAATGGAACGGTACATATGCGCGCGGCCGTGGCGTCCGTCAAAGCCGATCATGATACCCTTTTTGAACGGCTGGTCCGCAGGGGCCAGGAAGTCGAGAACGGTCATCAGGCCGTCGCTTCCGACGGGGACCTCTTCCGCCTCCCTGCTCAGCAGCTCTTCCGCAGACATGCCCATGGATCTGGCTTTCTCCGCGTAGCTGTCGCCCAGTACGTTCTTGAACCAGCTGACCGTCCACATACCGCGGCGGATGCCGTTGCTTTCATACAGGTACTGGTTGGGAACGGAAGCGAAGTTGCTCCAGAAATTCACGGTATTCTTAGGATTGTCGTGGCCCTGAGCCATTGCGGCAATGTAGGTGCCCAGGGAGATCAACGCCGTCTTTTCGCCGGTACAGCCCGCGCCCAGCGCCTCAACCGCCTTGTCGTTCGCGGTCGCCACGACCGGAAGGCCTTCCGGAATCCCGGTCGCCTCGGAGGCTTCCTTCGTCACGTAGCCAAGGATCGTGCCGGGCATCTGCAGATGGAACAGCATGTCGCGGGTAAGATTGTATTCGGCAATCTTCCGGTCGTCCTCATACCACTGCCATGTGTCCGTATCCATCGGCCAGACACCCTGATAGTTGGCGGCCGTATCGTTAAAATTGCCGGTAAAGCGATGGGTGATATAACCGGAGGAAGTGGTGACATAGGCGATTTCGTCGCTAACCTGTTCATGTACGCGGGAAACGCGCTGATCCATCCAGCTCATCACCGGGGAATACAGCGAACCGTCCTTTTTCAGGAGCGCCCGGCAGAACCGGATGGTGCAAAGCCCGACCGCCATGATGTCCTTGACGTCGCCGTCAAATTTCGCCAGCGTCTTTTTGCTGGCAACCGCAATGGAATCCCACAGATCGTCATCGGGATGCTCTACGATCCCCGGCGACGGCAGATTGACCGGCCTGAGGTTTTCTTTCTCTTCGCAGACAATATTCCCTTCCAGATCAAAAATTACGATTTTAGAACTCTGAGAACCGCCGTCGACGGCTAAAATGTATTTTTTACTCATACCAAACCTCTACTGCCTTTCGGATAGTGTTGGGGCGGGGAGAAAACCCTCTCCCCCACCGCGCAAACCGGTGAATCAGCGAACCAGGTAGCCGCCGTCGACAACAAGCAGCGTGCCGGTGACATAGTCGGACGCGTGGCTGGCGAGAAACACGGCGGTTCCCATCAGATCCTGTCTTTCCCCCCAGCGGTTGGCCGGAATATGGTCAAGCACTCTCTGGTTGGTAACAGGGTTGCTGCGGGTTTCCACGGTAATGTTGGTTGCGTAGTAGCCGGGAGCGATACCGGTAACCTGAATATTGTATTTGCCGAGCTCGTCCGCATACGCTTTTGTCAGACCCGCAATGCCGTGCTTCATAGCGGCATAGGCCGGGGAGCCGAGTCCGCCCAGATACGAGAACAGCGAGCAGATGTTGATGATCTTGCCGCTCTTCTGCGGGACCATGTATTTGGCTGCCTCATGGCTCAGTTCAAAGGCCGCGGTAAGGCCGGTCGCAATCATCGGATCCCAGTCGGCACGGTCGAAGTCCAGAACGTCGTTCAGTTTGCAGATACCGGCGCAGTTTACCAGAATATCGATGCTGCCGAACTGGTTGACACAGGCTTCAATGACTTTCGCGGGAATGCCTTTCTCAGTAAGGTCGCACTTCATAAAGCCCATCTTGCTGCCGGCTTCCTCAATCAGCTTCTGCGTGGTTCCGTCGTCCTCCAGAAAGCTGGCGACGAACACATTTGCGCCCGCCTTTGCCAGCGCCAGTGAAAAGCACTGTCCAAGGCCGCTGTTGCCGCCGGTAACGACCGCGTTCTTCCCTTTCAGGCTGAAGAAGTCCAAAGAAAAATCATTGATATCGAAGCTCATAATGTTTACCTCCATAGTTTTATGTATTGTGTTTGTGAGACGAAGAGCTGCACCGCCGAGCAATATCTGCACACTATACTGTTCCCGATACTTTTTTCCGTACGCGTGAAATAAAATAAACATTCACACAACAAAAAAAGCAGCTTCAAGACAGCATAACGCTGTGTTGAAGCTACTTTCTCTTCATCTCTTTAGTAACTGTGTTCAGTATAAAGAAAATACCTCTGTTTGTCAATGCTATTTTGTGCGAATTTTTTAGGATATTTTTGTACAATTTGCAGAAGCGATATTTCTAAAGGATGCTGCGTTCAGTCACGCCAGATTTCCTGATTGGTGGTGGATATGGCAATCGCCCCTGCGCTGAGCGCGCCGATCACGTCGTCCTTGTCGAGGATCAGCCCGCCTGCAATCACGGGACGGTCAATTTCGTCACACAGGTACCGGATGACCTTCGACAAACCCGCCGGAAGCAATTCCACCACATTCGGATCGGTGACACGGACATGCTTGACCACATTGGCATAGGTAATAAAATCAATCATAAAAAACCGCTGAATCGTGAACAGTCCCAACTCATTGGCACGCTTAATCAGAAACGGCTTTGTGCTGATAATGCCGTCGGCCTCCGTGTATTTCTGAATAAAATCCACACAGACCTCTTTGCTGGCGAAGCCCGTAATGAGATCAACATGCACAAAAACGATTTTCTCCATTTTCTTCAGTTCCTTGACGATATCCGCAATGGTGCAGATATCCCCGAACAGAACGTTGACCATCTTGCAATCCACGCTTCCGCACTTCTCCACGGCTTCCCACTTGTTGACTGCCGCTATAACCGGACAGATTTCCGTGTTTTCCAAGAATTCTTCCGTTGTTAATTTCATATTGCACCTCTGCTTGTCGATTTGGATTTCCATTCGGCAACTGGTTTTTCAGTTTGATTTATTATACCACGGCCCCCCTGTTCATACAAATTTCTTACAGCAGGCCTTTGCTCTTTAAGAAGTTGAGCGCTACGTCCTCCGGAGACTGTCCTCCCTGATCGACAAGGTAGTTGAGGTCTCGCATGGATTCGTCATCCAGAAGCCCCGTCATCAGGTCAATGACATTCTTGAGCTCCGGGTATTCCAGCAGAACCGATTCGTTGATCATCGGGATGGCATAATAGGAAAGAAGGGCGTTTTTGTCGTCCTCAAGGACCTTGAGCTGATAGGTTTTCAGAAGGCCGTCCGTGGCATACGCAGTCAGGACGTCGCATTTCTTACTGGCAATGGCCGGGTAGCCCAGCCCGCCCTCCATGGGCGAGGAACCTTTGAATTTCAGCTTATCATAAGCGTCGTATAAGGCGGCAACCCCGTCCTGGCGGTTGTTGAATTCGATGGTAGGCGAAAAAATCAGCTGGCTGCTGGCTTTTTCCAGATCGGAGATGGTATTCAGACGATATTTGTCGGCCGTCTCCTGACGGACCGCCAGCACAAACGAATTGCTGAACCCGATGGGGTCCAGTACCTCGATGCCCTGCTTGGCCATCAGATCCTTAACGGTGGTATAAATATGCTGCTTGTCGGTGGACGAGCCCTGCTTGAGCAGGCTGCCGTAAGCCGTGCCGGTGTACTCGATATACATGTCGATATGATGGCTTTTCAGTGCGTTATAGCAAATATCGGTGCTGCCCAGGTTCAGGTCCCGAACAACCCTGATATCCGTCTTGTCCTCAATCAGATCGGCATAGATATTCCCCAGAATCAGCTGTTCGGTGAAGTTCTTGGAACCGACATGGATCACCTTCCCTTCGGCCTTGTTGATGGGAGCAACCGAACCGATAATGATCGCAACCATAACGGCCAGCGCCGCGGTGGAAACGATCCAGCGCTTTCTCTTATGGCGGCGGACTTTTTCCTTATTCATATCGATCGTCGGATGAATCAGGTTGACCGGGGTCACGACCTTTTCAAGGAAACCGACGACGAAGTCGACCAGCAGAGCCAGAATACAGGCGGGGATAGCGCCGCTTAGAATCAGATAAGTATTGCTGGTCTGGATGCCGGAGTAGACCAGATACCCCAGCCCGCCCGCGCCGATAAAGGCCGCGATGGTCACAAAACCCACCGCGTTGACCGCGGCGATACGGATACCGGCCATAATCACCGGGAGCGCAAGCGGGAGCTGGACCCTTCCCATGACCTGTCCCTGGGTCATACCGATGCCCTTCGCCGCCTCCAGCGTGTCCGGGTCGATATTGTTCAAACCGATACAGGTGTTTTTCACAATGGGCAGCAGGGAATAAATCACCACGCAGAAAATGGCGGGCGCCGTACCGATGCCGAGATACGGAATCAAAAATCCCAGCATGGCAAGGCTGGGGATTGCCTGTACAATATTCGTCATCCCCAGGACCGGCTTTGCAAGCTTTGGCGAATGACTGATGAGAATTCCGACGGGAATGCCGATCAAAACCGCGATTCCCACGGACAGAATCGTTAAGTGGATATGATCGAGCAGCAGCGACAGGACCTGTTCGCGGATGTTCCAGAAACTCGTAAAAAATTCCGTCATCGTCCACCCTCCGTATCGACAAATTGCTGACTTAAAACAGTCATCAGATTCTTGGATGTAATCAGGCCGATCAAGCGTCTCTCCCCATCTACGACCGGCACGAAATCCAGCTGGCGCTCACGGATATAAGCGAGAATTTCCAGCAGGTTTTTTTCGGGTACCGTCGTTGGAAATTCCGTTTTCATGATTTTTCCGACCGGCTGGGTACGGTCGGCCTGCTTCTGAACGTCGGCCCCGTATGCAATTCCTACCAGACGCTTTTCCGAATCGGTAACCGGCATCGCGTTGATTTCGTTGGCTCCCAAAAGCTCCGCGCACTCCGCCAGACCGGTGTCCGGGGTGCAGCTGACGGGATTCGCCATCATAATATCCCTGACGCGTATCAATTCGGGAGTGTTCCAGATTCTCTTCTTCCCTACAAAATTGGAAATATAGTCATTCGCCGGATTCTTCAATATATTTTCCGGAGTATCGTATTGAATGATGCGCCCTTCGTCAAGAATGCAGATGCGGTCAGCTATTTTGATCGCTTCGTCCATGTCGTGCGTGACAAAGACAACGGTCTTTTTCAGCCGGGTCTGCAGCCCGACAAGCTCGGACTGGAGCTGCGCCCGGGTAATCGGGTCCAGCGCGGAGAACGGCTCGTCCATCAGAACGATTTTCGGATCGGACGCAAAGGCTCTGGCGACGCCGATTCTCTGCAGCTGGCCGCCGCTCAGCTGCGAAGGATAGCGGTACAGATAAGCCTCCGGGTCCATACCCACGATTCTCATCATCTCGGAAGTGATATGATCTCTTTTCTCCGCATTCATTCCTTCTATCTGCAAAATGATCTCTATGTTATCCTTGACTGTCATATGGGGAAAAAGCCCGGTCTTCTGAATAACATAGCCTATCTTCCTGCGCAGTTTCACAGTGTCCATCCGGGCAATGTCCTGATCGTCAATCAGAATCCTCCCCGAAGTGGGGCGTGTCAGTTTATTGATCATTTTCAGCGTTGTGGTTTTCCCGCATCCGCTCGGCCCGACCAAAACGACCATTTCCCCATCCTGAATCTCAAAGTTCAGGCCCTTGATGACTTCCCCCTGTTTAAATGCCTTCGTTACGTTTTCAAATCGGATCATAGGGGCACCTCCTCCACAGATTTTACGATTTGCAAGCGTCAAACACTTGTCCGCCTTTTCAGTTCCGGCTCAGGCAACGTCCTCTTCTTCAGCCGGTCAACTTGGGAACCATTTCATACAAATCTTCCATAATTAAAATATAAAAACAGCAGGTGCGGGCAGAACCAATTCTTATTGTCCCGCCATTTCGACCGCCCTATACAGCGTGTGCGAGACGGTCTTTATCAAAACATATTGCCGGGATTCCAAAAGCCTTCCGGATCATACCGTTTTTTCAATTCGCGCATCCGTAAAAGCGCGGCGTCATCCGCCGGAAGCCAGCGACGTTTGATTTTGCCGACGCCATTTTCCCTGGCAGCACAGCCTCCGAAAGCAGCCGCCTCATGCAGAATCCAGCGCATCCATGCCTCGCACTGCCGCTGTTCCGAAGAATCTTTCGGAAAAAGGTTGCAGTGCACATGGCTTTCCCCGATATGGCCGAAAATACAGTGCGCGGGCCTGAGGTCTTTCAGGCAGTCCCCGTACCACTCCATCACCCGGGTAAACGACTTTCCGGGAAAGGAAATATCGGTGGAAAGCTTGGTGATTTCCGGATGGTTGCGGTGGTTTTCCCCCACCACAAGGTTGACCGTTTCCGGGATTGCGTGACGGAAGGCGCGCAGAGACTCGATTTCCTTTTCACCGGATACCGCCCATGCGCGGTCCGGGTCGCTTCCGCACTGTAGCGCCCGTTCCATCAGGGTTTCCGCCACAGCCTCGATTTCGGATTCCTCCCCCGCGATTTCCAGATAGATCATCGCGTGAAAGGCCGGGTCGACGGGCGGAATACTGTCGAGACTGCTCAGCAGTTCTTTTTTCTGCTCTATGAGCCGGAGGGAATCCCCGTCAATATATTCCGCCGCGGTCACCCGCGCCTTTTCCGACCCGGCCGGATCGTTCTGCAGCTCGTCGGCAAAGCGCCACGCGTCACGCGGGTTTTCAAAAAAGAAGGCGATGCCCCACTGCTCCGCGGGACAGGGCATCAGGCGGAGGGTCAGAGCGGAGAAAATGCCGAGCATTCCCTCGCTGCCGAGAAACGCGTCCAGCTCATCGAGCCGTTCGCCGTTTACTTCCAGAAAACGTTCCCCGCGGCGGATATCCCGCACGGTGCCGTCGGCCAGAATCACGCGCGCCGCTTCAAAGTACTGCCCGGCGTCCCCGTAAGCATAAGCGCAGATTCCGGAAGCCGCCATTGCGGCTGCGCCGCCGACCGTCGCGGAGCTTTCCGTCGGCTCGGGCGGCCAGAAAAGGCGGACGGGTCCGCCCAGCTTTGCAATCGCCTGCTTCAGCTCCGACAGGCGCAGCCCCGGCTCCACCGTCAGAAGATATTTTCCGTCCGTTTCGGAATATTTCAGTACCCGGTTACAGTCGGCCACATTCATCAGATGTCCGCTCAGCGGTACTCCGCTGCCGACAATGCCGGTTCTGCCCCCCTGAACCGTTACCGGGATCCGCTGTTCGCGCAGTTCTCCGAGGATCGCGCAAATCTCTTCCTCGCTGCGCGGAAACGAAATACTCTGCGCGCCGCCGGAAAACCGGGACTCATCGCGAATATATTCCGTGTACGATTCGTCCATAGGAAAAATTGGACGGCTGCTCATGAAATCATACCCCACTATCAGATTATAATCATTCTTCGTTCTTTCGGGTTGCTTTTAAAGGCTTTTCGGAAATCTCACTGAGACGCCGTAAGACCTTGTGCCAGTCGTCCACGATCGCAACGTTGGATTTTCGGTGGATCGGCGCCCTTGGGTCCGAATTGACGGAAACGATAAACCCGCTTTTTTCAATTCCGGCATAAAAGGCCGGCGCGCCCGAAACACCCGCAGCAATACAGATTTCCGGCTTCGTCATGACACCCGAAACGCCGATCAGGCTGCTCATGGGCGCCCACGCGTTCATGGCGACCGGGCGGCTGACCCCGAATTCAGCCCCCATTTTTTCCGCGGCCTGCGCCATGGACTCGACGCCTTCCCGGCTTTTTGCCCCCCACCCGGCGGCAAGAATAAACGGCGCGGTTTCCAGATTCTTTTCCTCTTTTCCGGGAATAAGAGTATAGTCTTCGGAGAAGCCGTTTTCCGGGCCTTCCCGGACCGTTCGCTCCTCTGCGGCCACGGCGGACCGGCCGGTCCCTTCCTCCGGTTCGGCGCAGGACCGGGAAACGGAAAGGCAGTACGGCGCTTTCTTCAGCGCAAATTCCGCCTCCATATGCCCGCCGTACACGGATTTGGTGACGGTAATCTGCTCCCCGGAACACTGCACGCCGTCGACCGCCGCCATAAACGTGCCGCCGCAGCGCTGCCCCATTCGCACCGCCAGCTCCGACCCAAAGCAGTTCCCGGCAAACAGATAGACTGCTGTTTCCCCGCTGCCTCCCAGCTCGGCAAGCTGATTCAGCATGGTTTCCGTCCGCGCCTGCGGAAGGCCGATCAATACGGCTTTTTGCACCGGGACCGCACGAAGCAGTTCATCATGACCGGCTTCTTCCTTGTGAAACACAACGGCGGTATCCGCTTCGATTCCGTTTGCGCGCTGTTTCAGGAATCCCGCAAGCAGCCGGCACTGGTCCGGGTAATCGTTCGTGCAGGCGTTCAGCACCAGTATTCCTTTCATAATCGATTCAGCCTGCCTTTCAGATAGTCCCGGTACAGGATTTCCGCTTTTTCCTCCGGCGTATCCGCCTCGATCAGGACACCCTCCCGCTCCTTCCGGATGGGAACCAGCGAACGCAGCTCCGCGTTGGAACCGGACAGCAGGGCTTCCGCTCCCGGAAAATCCGACAGCCTCAGCAGGGTGATGGGTTTCTTCCCGTAGGCCATCTTGTCCTTCAGCGTCGGAACACGCAGATAGGTGCACGGAGCGTCGCCGATGCTCAGAACGCACGGCGCGGAGACCGTCTGTACCGCCGTCCCCCCGTCAACCGCGCCGGTAACGCGCAGACGGTGTTTGTCCGCCAGCTCCAGCGCAGTCACCTGCGTTACGCAGGGCCACCCCAGCAGTTCCGCCGTCAGGAGCGGTGTGCAGGCGTTGTCGCCGACCTGTGTCTGCCGGCCCATCAGAATGAAATCCGGGTGTGCCTGTGCCTGAGCAAAGTCCGCAATGACCCTGGCGACCACCTCGGGCCGGAACCGTAAATCCGCGTCACCGGGATCGATCCGGACAAGCTCGTCGAATTTCAGCGCGGCCAGCGTTTTCAAGAACCGGTCGCTGGGCATTCCGCCGACGGTCAGCGCACACCGGTGAAAGCAAAATGAGCCTGAAGCTCCGTTGTCGGATAGCTTCAGGCTCATTTCCAGCGCACTTTCATCAAAGCTATTCCAGTCCAGCGGCGTGAACGACGTATCAACTTTTAAATCGGGCTGGAGGGCCCAATCTTCTTCGGAAAGGGCCTCCAGATCCGGGGTAATGGAAAAAGGAAGTAAGAGTTTCATCATTTTCTGAGTGGAATCAGCGTTCCCATATTCATGATGCCGTTCGGGTCAAACGCCTTCTTGAGGGTATCCAGCATATAGAAGGAAGAACCGTACTCTTCATGGACATAGTGCGCTCTGGCTTTGCCGAGGCCATGGTGGTGAGCGATGGACCCGCCGTATTGAACGACCTGTTCGCAGATGATCCGGTTGATGAGGTTGTGGTATTTGTTGATCTCCTCTTCCGGCGGGCAGTCGACAATATTGTAATAGTAAACGAAGTACATATTGGTGCCGTTGATATAGCTGTGGGAGGAATGGCCGCCGATCAGCGTGATGTCCGGCACTTCTTCCATGATGCGCCTGCGGGCGGTGTCATAGATTTCATAAATGCAGTCCCAGCAGCCGGAAACCTCGGTGGTAATGCCGATGTTCTGTGTCGCCTTGATTTCCTCGCGCTCCTGTGCAATCTGCTCCGGACCCCAGTTCAGGTGGCTGAACCACTTCTCGATGTATTTCGGGTCGACCGCTTCGCACTCGTCATAGCGTGCGACGATCTCCTTGATGCCGGCTGCCGTGGCCTCGGCGATCGCCGCAGGGCCTTCCGCCGTAAAGATCAGCACGCACTTTCCGGGAGCGGCGAAATGAGAGAAGCTCATGGCGCCGTCGGCGGGGTCGTACAGACGGGCGATGGACGGCTTGTAGCCTTCCACCATCACTTCACGAAGCACCTCAAAGCCGGTCTTCATGTTGTCCAGCGTGTAGCCCATAAATTGGTTGTTTTCCGGACGGTACTTGAATATTTTGACGGTCACTTCCGTGATGTAGCACAGGGCGCCTTCGTTGCCGATGACGATATTTCTGATGTCCGGACCGACGGAGCGGCGCGGAACGTTTTTGATGCGGCAGATTTTGCCGTTGGGGAAAACCGCTTCCAGGCCGACGACCATGTCTTCGATGCCGCCGTACAGAGTGGAGAACTGGCCGATACTGCGGGTGGCCACCAAGCCGCCCATCTGTGCCAGAGGCTTGGACTGCGGGGAATGGCCGGTGGTATAGCCCTGCTCACGGAGCATATCGTCCAGATCCTGTAAGGGAACGCCGCACTGGCAGGTAACCTGCATATTGTATTGATCCACCTTCAGAACCTTGTTCATCTGGGAACCGTCGACAACAACCGAGTTTTCCAAAGCTGTTTCCAGCCCGCCCTCGATTGCGGAATGACCGGTACGCGGCACAATATTAATCTGATACTCATTTGCGAATTTCAGCACATCAGCGACCTCTTCCGTACTGTGTACATAAACAACTGCCGCGGGGATCGGCTGCGTATATACTTCGCAGACCTGTTCATATTTTCTGTAACGATCAAGGCTGCTTTCTTTCAGAACCTGTTCATCCGTGATTACGTTTTCTTTTCCAAGAATTCGGATCAGGCCTTCCACGATGCTTTGTCTTTCAATTAGTGCCATGCTGTTTACTCCTTTTCTTCATCTCATTTTGACCAATAAAAAAAGAGAAAGCAACTTTCAAATGGGTATACGCCCATTAAAAAGTTACTTTCTCTTACTCTCTTTGGTAACTGACTTCAGTATAACGGCTGGCACTTTATTTGTCAATTGTTTAATTTGACCAGTTCTGCCGAATTTTATTTAGCGTTTTTGTTTAATGACAACTCGGGGTATTTGCTGTATACTGTCATCAGTTACTATCAGAGAGATTGAGAGATTGAGTAACTTCAACCGATCCGCCGTCCATGCGGATGGGTTGAAGTTACTCTTTTTTTCTCTGAAATTATTGTGCACAGATAATTCCGGAGCGTCTCTCGTCATCCTGCAGCTAAACAAAAAAGAGGAGGAAATGTTAAATGAACAAAGCATTTATCAAAAAATACGGCACTCTCCTGCTGCTTGCCGCAGGTGCAGGCATCATTTTCCAGTTACCGTACATCCGTGAAACCTTCTATGTTCAGATTCAAAACGCAATGCAGCTTACCAACGAGCAGATGGGTCTTCTGTCGTCCGGTTATGCTTCAATGGCCCTGTTATCCTATTTCGTCGGCGGTATGATCGCCGATAAATTCTCCGCAAGGAAACTGCTGACTTTTTCATTCATCATAACCGGTGTTCTGGGCCTCTGGTTCTCCATGTTCCCCGGCTACAACGTCTGCCGCCTTATCTTTGTTCTGATGGGTATTTCCACCATCATTACATACTGGTCGGCGTGCATCAAAGCGACCCGTATGCTTGGTTCCAGCGAGGAGCAGGGTCGTCTGTTCGGCCTTCAGGAAGGCCTTCGCGGCATCATGAACGCTCTCTTGGTATTCGGTATGATGGCGGCCTACAACCATTTTGCAGATAAGGTTCTGGGCGCACAGTGGGCCATCCGCGTCTGCGCGATTGTCGTTATCATCATCGGCGTCCTCAACTGGTTCTTTATTGAAGACACAAAAAGAGAAGAAAATTCCGAGGGCATCCTCGACATTGCAAAAGGCATGCTGCACGCCATGAAGCTGCCGCGCGTATGGGTTATCTGCGCGATCGTCTTTACCGCATACAGCATCTATGGGATGCTGGGCTACCTGAACACCTACTGTGTGAAGGTTTACGGCGCTCCGGAGTCCGTGGGCACAACGCTCGGCGCCTTCCGTTACGTCATTCAGGCCGTCGGCGGCGTCATCGGCGGATTCCTGGCTGACAAGATCGGCTCCCGTATCAAGGTCATCATCGGCTCCGCGGTACTATTCATCGCGTCCTTCCTCGGATTCCTGGTCCTGCCGGAATCTGCCGCAGTGCTGAATGTCGTTATTGTCAACTTCATCTTCGGCCTGTTCATCATCTATGTTGTACGTTCCATGTACTTCGCCATCATCGACGACGCACATCTTCCGGTCAATTCCACTGGCCGTGTTTCCGGCTTCGTATCCTTCCTGGGTTATTCCCCCGACATTTTCATGTACACCATGATCGGCAGCTGGATGGACGCGAACCCCGGCAAAGCGGGCTATAACATGATGTTTGTCTATGCCCTGGCAATGGCCGCTCTCTGCTGTGTCTTTGCTTTCGTTCTGTTCCGGATTGTCAAAAAGGACGAAAAGAAGGCGGGCAGCACCGAAACCGCCTGAACTTGATAAAAACTTTGTTTAACCCTTGCTCAACAAACGCTCCGAACAAAGACTGCCGCCAAACGACAATTGTCGTTTGGCGGCAGTCTTTTGTAATCAGATCATTCTTTTTATAATACACCCATATACGGGTGTAGCCCTACGTCCGCGGATATTTTCATGATACGCCAAAAGTCTCCGTCTTTGACAACCGTCAGCGCAGCGTTATAGTCTTCGGCGGGACCGCTCGATGTTGCAGTGGAAAAAGAAAGCTGAATCACAGATTGGCCGTTTCCCGTTTGCGTCTGATTGGTGATTTTATAGCTTTCTATCCAAGGGCTGGACATTCCCGTTACCCAATTGGGATTGTATTGGTCAAGCTGTTTGACATACTCTTTTTTGAGTTTGGAATCCATTACGGAATATTGCATCGCCCCGCTTCTGCTTTTCAGGCCATCGGCCCATACCACGGCGGCGGATGCCGGCGCGCATACCCCCACCCGGTCCATTGCATCCATCAAAAGCCGGGTCCTTACTTCGTATTGATCCACCTCGGCCACCGCTGCCGCAACGCTGATATATTTGCAGTGAAAGAAATACCCTGCCGCATTGAAAAGCGCCGCGATCAACAAACAAACGACGATTACAAACCCAACGAACCTTTTTACCTGCTTTGAAAAAAGCAATTTCATGCAAACTCCCCCTATCAATATTTCCATAAAGTGTATGACGGGCAATGGAAAAATAGGCAAATTCCCGCTGTTGGTCAATCATTAATCAATACGATTCCGCTCCGCGTTACTCCAAACCTGGCGGTTTTTCCGCCTTAATCCAAAAGTAAAAAGCCCTCCCAGCCGCCCGAAAGCAGTTGAGAGGGGTCCCAAATTGTGAAATTGAGCTAATTATTGTATTATAGATTCG
Organism: Caproiciproducens sp. CPB-2; assembly: GCF_036287215.1. NCBI lineage: Bacteria > Bacillati > Bacillota > Clostridia > Eubacteriales > Acutalibacteraceae > Caproiciproducens > Caproiciproducens sp. CPB-2. The sequence goes on along the minus strand of NZ_CP142860.1, from coordinate 1,463,924 downwards.
TGCACAAACCTATCCCCCAAATTATAAAAGCTCAATTTTAATTGTATTATAGCAGAATAATAAATAATTTTCAAGAAAAAATTCACCAGTTAATCCGATGCCGCTTTGTCTATAAAGCTGTTAACAGAATCATCCCGGCTATTCGGGAAGAATATGATTGTACAATCGGGCAAAAGTGAAGTATAATAAAAGAAAGCAGGTGATGATTATGAAAGGAAAAATTATTCGGAACTTAACAGATTATAACGGGAAACCGGTTTGGGTGGAATTTGAAAACCCGGACGCATGCAGCTGCGCAAACTGCGGAGCTTGCCGGTCAAGCGATGCCGAAGCGCATCTTTATACCAGCGGCGTATATCGTGCCGAGGGCCATTTTCTCGTCTCGCTTACGAACGAAGAACATCGTTTCCATGAGTTTACGCCGCGTATCCTCGCCATTTACGAGTGGCGGGAATAAGGGAACGGCTATCGGATATCATCCACATAAATCTTAACTTCTCAGAAATAATAGTAGAAATAAAATCTGCAAGGAGTTAGTTATGGGGATTGTAAATATGAATAATAAAAATCAAACCTGCATTGACGAATGCAACAAATGCGCACAGGCATGTTTGGAATGTATGAAAATGTGTCTGGACGAGCCCGATGTAGCAAATAGAAAAAAGTGCATTGCCAAACTTCATGAATGCGCTTGTATCTGTAAAGAAGCAGCATCCTTTATGGCGGTGGATTCTTGCCATGCTATGGAATTATGCAAACTATGCGCGACGATTTGTAATGAGTGCGCTCAAGAATGCGGAGCATTTAAAGACGACCACTGTGCGAAATGCGCCGCAGAATGCAAAAAATGCGTGCAGGAATGTCAGTCCATGCAGTGACGGCGGATTTGTAGATCATATTTCAAATTGAATTTGCGGCTTTCGCTTCACGGCGAGAGCCGTTTTTTGATAAAATCCGAGCGATTGGACAGGCTAATTTCCGAAAGGAGGTTGAATTGATGAAAGAAAAATTGCTTGTGCCTGACCCAGACTCGGTTTCTCCCGCACATATTCCAACGGTTCCGGCTCCGATACCAATACGAATGCCGACATCCAGAGAGGATAAAGAAACTGCGAAACCCGCTCAAAACGGAAGCACAAAAGACAGCGACCCAACCATGTAATTCTCTTGCCGTCCTCAGCGGGCGGCATTTTTGCACCCAGAAATCCGCTCTCCAGATAAATGGCTTTATGGATATAAAAAGCCCGGAAAACCAGCATTCATGCGGCTTCCCGGGTTCCTATTCTGGTGCGCGAGATGGGACTTGAACCCATACGTCATACAACACACGCCCCTCAAACGTGCCTGTCTGCCAGTTCCAGCACTCGCGCGAATCAGCGAGATTTATTATATCATTTTATCCGTTCGATTGTCAACCCCCAATTATGCGTTTTTAAAAAGTTTGTCAATGAAACTGCAAAATTCGTCGTAACTCATAATGCTGTTCAGAACGCCGACCATCGAATTTACCGCCAGATGCTCCGGCAGCGCCAGCTCCTTCAAAAATGTCCTTCTTTTCTGCGCGCTGTTTTCCCCGCCTGACAGGCCGGCAAGATAAAGGTCCGTCTTGGCAATCTTCCGTCCCGCGGGGGCTTCGTCCTCGCTGCAGGTAACGCCCGCACGCCGCAGGGCGTCAACGATCGCCTGCACAGGCACCCCTTCCACCCCAAGCTTCCCTTCCTTGGAGGGTTTGTCCTTACGGCCCTCTTTCCCGAAAATATCGGGAATATAGGCATGCTTGATTTTATCCGGGCTGACCGCGCCGGAAAGATAGTTCCGGATGAGGAATCCGGCCGAATCGCTGTCCGTCAGAACCAAAATTCCGCGTTTGTCCGCCAGCCGGCGGATCATTTCCATCTGTTCTTTATCGCGGAAGATCCGGAATCCCCGCGTCTCTATAATTAAACCGTCAATGATCGAGGAAAGCTTGATCTTATCGTACTTCCCCTCTACTATGACCGCTTCCTTTACTTTAATCAAGCCGTTTTCTCCCTTTCCGCTATGAGTAAAAGCTGCGCGATCAGCTTTTCCATAAGGATGCGCCGGTCGCCGCGCGCGCTTTTCAGCGCGGTATCCGCCCCCAGAAGCGCCTGAAGGCTCTGGCGCAGCATGGGCGTGGTCAGTTTCTTCGCGTCCCTCTCCGCGTTGGTGAGCCTGAATTCCTTGCGGGCATAGTCAAAGTGCTTTGCGGGCTCCGACGCGGTGAATCCGCTCTGAATGGAAACCCTGACGCGGTACATGTCGACATAAGCGGAGGAAAGCACCGCCAGAACGGAAACGGGCTCCTCATTCTGATAAAACAGCAGGTCCAGAATCCCGTAGGCTTTGTCGTACTGGCCCGCGATAATCGCCTTGGACAGATCATATACCCGGGTTTCCAGATTCTTCACCACCAGCGCGTCAATCGTCTTCGCGGTGATCGCGCCTTCCTTTACAAAAGCGCATAGCTTTTCCAGCTCGTTGAACAGCGTCTGCAGGTCGTTTCCGCAGTAACCGACAATACGCCCGGCGTTCTGCCGCGAGAGCTCGCAGCCCCGTTTTTCCGCCGCGGCGCACAGGGCTTTCTCAAGGTCCGGCCCGGAGCGTTTTTTCAGGTGAACCGTCACGCCCGCCTGATTGACCGTATCCATCAGCTTTTTCCATTTTTTATCTTTTTTGTAATTGATTTCCGCAGACGGCAGATAAAGCACCAGCACGGTTGTGTCCGGAACGCTTTTCAGGAGCTCGTCCAGCTTGGCCGCTTCCTGCGCGTGCAGACCTTCCACATCCAGGTCGGCGACCGCCACGCATTTGCGCTCCGCCATAAAGGGGAGCGCTTCCACCGCCGACGCGATCTGATCGACCGTAGCGGAATCGTCAAAGCGCTGAAAATTGAAATCGAGAAACGCGGTCCCCGCGGCTTTGGCAATCAGTTTTTTCGCATAGAACCCAACCAGGTATTTTTCTTCCCCATGCAGAAAATAGAGGTTTGCAAAATCCGCCTTTTCAATTTGTTTTTTCAATTCCGCTTCGGTAATTTCGGGCATATTACTCCCTCCTTAATTGTAAAGTCCCGTCGTCCTTGATCTGCAGTACAATATTCCCGGCGCCGCCCGTCACAATCGGGCTCAGCTTTTTTATCTGTGAAACGTTTCCTCCCATCGTTTCCCCATCCGCAGAAAAGATGGTAAACAGGGGATGAAACAGGTCTGCGTTTTTCGGAACGGAATCCGCCGCCACAAAATCGGAGGCAAGCCATTTCTCCGGCAGGCCGTCAAGGTTTGCCCCGGCGGGGCAAACCAGAACCGACACGCCGCCGCACGTAATCCGCGCCGCGGAAGCGGTGCCGTCAAACCGCGTCTGCACCTGCGTATTCTTCCACAATTTCGTGTCGGCAGAAAGATCGTATGGAGCCACGCTCCCCGTTTGCGGAACCGCTTTTCGGATAAACGTATCGATCATCCCGTCTTTTTGGATCACAAGCCTGTCCGGCGTAAACGCATTCATCAGCTCCGCGGCGTTTTTTGCTTCCTCCGCCGTCAGGGTCAGCGGCTGAAGGACGTCCAGCCCCGTTACCCCCTGGCTGCGCAGATAGCTGCCGATGGTTTCGGAGCGAAAGCCTCCGCAGCCGATCACCGCCGCGCGGCCGTTGCGCGTAAGAACGACGGACCCGGCGCCGTCCAGAACGGCAAGGCGCGTCACGTTGCGCATGGAGAGCTGATAGGAAAAAATACCTGTCAGAAGCAAAATCAGCGAAAGCAGCGCGGTGACCCGAAACAGCTTCCGGCTTTTCATCATCAGGACGGTCGCGGCAGTCAAAAGAAGCGTACCGGAGAGCCAGAGCGTCACAAAGCCGTAGGACGCCGAAACAGAGGCGAACGGAGTTTGCGCGAGCCAGTGCGCGCAGGCAAGCATATATTTCGCCAGCAGCCCCGAAACCAGCGCAAACGGCATGGCGAGGAAGGACTGTGGGGCGATCAGATTGATCACGGCGGCAATGGCCGCAAAATTCATCATCAGCGTGGAAGGGACCAGCTCCAGAAGGTTGGCGACCGGCGCGGCGAGCGAAACGCTTTGAAAGGAAAGGATGACGATCGGCAGCGTAAAGAGCACCGCCCATACGGTGGTCCCCAGAATCCCGTTGACCCCGCGCACAAGGGGACCGATCTTCTTTATTTTATCATATTTCCGGTTCAAATAGCCAGCCGTCTGTCCGGAAAATAAAATCAGCCCCAGTGTTGCGGAAAACGAGAGCAGCAAGCCCACGTCCGCGGCGGCGTACGGGTTCGACCAGCCGATCAGCAGCACGGAAATGCTCAGGGAATTCAACGAATCCGGATGACGGGACAAAAGCATGCCCGAAAGGTAAATCAGACACATCACCCCGCTGCGCGTAACGGACGGGACAAAGCAGGTAACCGCCATAAAGCAGACCACGCCGACACCGGCCAAAGCCGCCGCGGGCTTCTTCGGCACCCTGAAAAACAGAAGCAGCATCAGGATCAGCTCGGCCATCGTCGTCATGTGCAGCCCGGAAACGGATAAGATATGGGAGACGCCGATAGCACGGAAATCGGCGGTCACCTGTGGGGAAAGGCTGGTCTGATCGCCGAAAAGGACCCCGTTGACCAGCCTGGCCTCACTGGGAGGCAGCATGGAGCGGACGGATTTCAGCAGCGCGGACCGAAGCTTCAGCGCGTAATAGTACGGCGGCTTTCGCGCAGGGGGACTCACCCGCACGCTTTCATATTCATAAAGGTAGGAAAACAGGGTGATTCCCTTGGAAGCATAGTAGGAGCGCGAGGAATAGCCCTCCCCGCCCGAAGGCAGGAACAGATGCACCTTCCCTTGGATATGGGAATACGGCTCCACATTCAGAGCGCCCTGTGACGAAATCCGTATTTTCAGCGGCCTGGGGGCGTCTTTCAGGGAGATGTCGTTGACTTCCACAATATAATAAAACCGGTTGTACGCCTGATAGGGAAGCTCGCAGACAGTACCGTCGATCACCGCGTCCCGGCCGGCAAGCAGCTCCGCCGGTTCCACCTGGGACTGATGAACCGCGTAAAAGCTGCCGAACGCCAGCGTCACCGCAAGCAGTGCGGCGGGAAACACGCCAACAGCACGCGTTTTCGGCGCCAGCGCGGTAATCAGGAACCCCGCCAGAGAGGCACAGGCAAGAACCAGCGATAACTCCGGGCCAAAATAAACGGCGGCCGCCAGTGTCAGCAGATAACAAAAACCCACCAGCACAAGCGGCCGCTTCATCATAACTCCCCCGAAATAAAAATGTCCGGATTATTTAAAAAACAACGGCAGAGGCTCCAGATAAATAATATCGTCCCTGTCCTTGGCGTCGCCCTCGGCGAGCACGCAGGCGCGGCCGACAATATTGCCGCCGAACTGCCTGACAAGGTCCTCCATCGCAGCAAGGGATTCCCCCGTGCTGATCACGTCGTCCACAATCAGGACGCGCTTGCCGTTCAGTCCCTTATAATCGTCTTCCGCAAGATAAAGCTTCTGCACATGATCCGTGGTGATGGATTTCACCTCTACGTGAATGGGGTTGCGCATGTATGCTTTTACGCTTTTGCGCGCGACAATATAACGGCGGCAGCCCTGACGGGCCATTTCATAGCAGAGCGGGATCCCCTTCGTTTCCGCCGTGACGACGACATCATGCTCCGGGCATTTCTTGAGAAGCGCGGCCGCCGTTTTTTCCGTGATCTCCACGTCGCCGAGCATCACAAAGCCCGCGATGTCGAGCGTGTCGCTGATCGGACAAATCGGCAATTCGCGCTTGCAGCCCGCAATTGTCATCTTGTAATATTCACCCATTATTATTCGACCTTTCCGATTGAAATCAAACGCTGTTTATCAGCCCGGAGGCCACTTCATGGAACGGCCCCCAAGCAGGTGGAAATGCAGGTGCGGCACGCTCTGGCCGCCGTCCTTCCCCACATTGCTGACAACACGAAACCCTTTTTCCAGATTGTTTTCTTTTGCGAGCTTTGCCGCCACTTCAAAAATATGGGCGACAATCGCGCTGTTTTCCTCCGTGATATCTTCCACAGACTGAATATGTTCTTTTGGAATCATCAGAATATGCACGGGCGCCTGGGGATCCAGATCGTAAAACGCCAGCACACGGTCATCCTCATATGCCTTTTTACTGGGAATTTCGCCGTTCGCTATTTTACAAAACACGCAGTCCACACCGAGACCTCCTTTGTTCTAACAATGCAACGCTATTATTATAGTATCATTTGAGCATATTGGCAACAATTTTCTCAACTTCCGCCAGAGCGCCGTCCAGCTTTGACAAATCCTTCGCACCGGCCATGGCACTGTCCGCCCTGCCGCCGCCGTTGCCGCCCGCAAGCTGTGCGACCGCGCGCACAATCTGACCGGCGTTGACGCCCTTCGCCAGTGCTTCCTTAGCGACGCACGCGGCGATGTTGGCCTTTCCGTCCCGGGTTCCGGCAAACACGGCAACCATGTCCGGGGCATGGTCACGCGCTTTGTCGCAGAGGGCGCGCAGCGCGTCCGGCTCCGTTCCGGGGAACACGGCGGTGATGACCTGAACGCCGCCCACCTGCTTTGCGCCGGCAATCAGGCTGTCGATCTGAATTCCCGCCAGCCTGGAGTTGAGCGCCTCTATGGTCCTGTCCTTTTCCTTCAGCTCTGCGGAAAGCTGGGCTGCTTTCTGCACCAGCTCGGAGGAATTGTTCAGCTTCAATGCGGCTGCCGCCTCGTCGATCTCGCCGATGGTACGGTTCAGCAAATCGAGCATGCCCGTGCCGGTAACGCCCTCGATCCGGCGCACGCCGGCGGCGACGGAGCTTTCCGACAGGATTTTAAACAGGCCGATTTTCGCGGTGTTGTCCATATGGGTACCGCCGCAGAATTCACGGCTGAAATCGCCGACGGTGACGACGCGGACGATATCGCCGTATTTTTCGCCGAACAGGGCCATCGCGCCCAGCTTCTTTGCCTCTTCGATCGGCATTTCACGGCACTCCACGTTTGTTCCGCTCAAAATCACCTGATTGACAAGCTGTTCGACCTTTTTTAGCTCTTCCTTCGTCAGAGCGGAAAAATGCGTAAAGTCGAAGCGGACATGCTTTTCATTGACAAGCTGTCCGGCCTGCTCCACGTGGTCGCCCAGCACCCTGCGCAGCGCGGCCTGAAGCAGATGCGCGGTCGTGTGGTTGCGCATAATTGCGAGGCGTCTTTCCCGGTCCACAGAAGCTTTGACTTCTTCATCGACGCTGATCTGCCCGGCCGTCACAACGGCGTGATGCAGATAATTTTTCGCGTGGTTCTTGGTGGTATTTCTGACCTCCAGCATCGCGTCGGCGGACTCGACGGAACCGGTATCGCCGACCTGACCGCCGCTTTCCGCGTAGAAAGCGGTCCTATCGAGCACCAGGGTGATTTCGTCGCCCGCGGTTGCGGATTGTACGCGTTCGCCGCCGCGGATAATCGCAAGGACCTTTGCCACGGTCTCCATCTGCCCATAGCCGAGAAATCTGGTTTCCGGAATATTTTCGAGCAGGTCGCTTTCGCCTTCCCAGGCGTCCGCTCCGGCGTTCTTTCTCGCGGCCCGCGCGCGTTCGCGCTGCTCCCGCATCAGGTGCTGAAACTCCTCTTCATCAACGGTCATGCCGCGCTCCGCTAAAATTTCCTTTGTCAGGTCGATCGGGAAGCCGTAGGTATCGTTGAGGCGGAACGCGTCCGCGCCGGAAAAGACCTTGTTGCCGCTGTTGTCGATATAGCCGCCCAGAAGCTGAAGCCCCTGATCGATCGTTTTTGCAAAGCTTTCTTCCTCCACGCCGATGAGCTTTGTGATCATGGCGCGTTTTTCATCCAGTTCGGGATATGCGTTTTTATTCTCGTCAATGACCGTCTGCGCAACCTCCGCAAGGAACGTGCGGCTGATCCCGAGCAGGCGCCCGTGGCGCGCGGCACGGCGCAGCAGGCGGCGCAGGACGTAGCCGCGGCCCTCGTTGGACGGCATGACGCCGTCGCCGATCATAAAGGTGGTGCTGCGGATATGGTCGGTGATGACCCGCAGGGAAATGTCCTTTTTCGGGTCGTCGCCGTATTTGACGCCGGAAATGCGGCAGATATGCTTCATGATGTTCTGGACGGTATCGACAAGGAACAGGTTGTCCACGCCCTGCATGATGCAGGCAAGGCGCTCCAGCCCCATGCCGGTGTCGATATTCGGATGCTCCATCGGCGGGTAGTTGCCCTTGCCGTCGCTGTTGAACTGGGAGAACACCACGTTCCAGAATTCGACGTAGCGGTCGCAGTCGCAGCCTACGCCGCAGGTCGGCGAGCCGCAGCCGTACTGTTCGCCACGGTCAAAATAGATTTCGGAGCAGGGGCCGCAGGGGCCGGAGCCGTGCTCCCAGAAATTGTCCTCTTTTCCCAGGCGGACAATGTGCAACGGGTCGACGCCGACTTCCTTCGTCCAGATTTCAAACGCTTCGTCGTCATCGGTATAAATGGTGACCCAAAGCTTATCCACCGGCATTTCGAGCACTTTGGTGCAGAATTCCCACGCCCACGCGGTGGCCTCATGCTTAAAATAATCGCCGAAGGAAAAATTGCCCAGCATCTCAAAATAGGTGCCGTGCCGGGCGGTGATGCCGACGCGCTCAATGTCCGGCGTACGGATGCATTTCTGGCAGGTCGTCACTCTTTTGCGCGGGGGAGTCACCTCTCCGGTAAAATATTTTTTCATCGGCGCCATGCCGGAATTAATCAGCAAAAGGCTGTTGTCGTCCTTGGGAATCAGCGAAAAGCTCTGCAGGCGCAGATGCCCCTTCGATTCAAAAAACGACAGATACTTTTCACGCAGTTCATTTAACCCTGTCCATTCCATTGCAATAACTCCATTCCGCCTGTCAGGCAAAAATAATTGACTTTGAAATTGCGGCGCGCCGCAAAAAAATAGACTTCACCGTCCACAATGGGACGGAGAAATCCGTGGTACCACCCAAATTGCGCCTGAGCGCCGCTTGAACCCCCTTAACGCGGGGAAAACGCCGCGGTTCTTCACCGCGGGGCTGCGGGTTGGCTTCGGTGACGGCAGCCGCGGAAATCTTTCAGCCGTGAATTTCCTCTCTTTTGCAGTGCCCGGCACCTTCGTACCCTTCATCGCCCTTATTGCTGTGCCGGGGTTCCCGGCACTATTCATTTTATTTCATCCTGATTATAAACTGAATCCCGCGGCTTGTCAATATAGTTGTCGGTTATTGACCGATTTTATCGGCCAGCGCGTCGGCAATCTGCTTGAAGACCGGTCCGCAGGTCGCGCCGCCGCCGGTGCCGTCCTCCGCAAACACCGTGATCACGTACTTCGGATTTTCATACGGATAGAACCCGGAAAACCAGGATTCCACCGCCTCCACCCCGTTCACATACCGTCCCGTCTGGGCGGTCGCGGTTTTCGCGCCCGCCCCGCCCTTGGCCGGTTTGCCTTTTTTGCTGGTTCCCGTCTCAATGGATTCCTTCATAAAATCCCGGAGCAGGTCCACCGTGTTCTGTGAAATCACCTGAGTGCTTTCCTGTGCGGGCGCTTTCGCCGTGTATTTCAGATTTTCATCCACAAGACCCTCGTACAGGTAGGGCTGGGTATACTCCCCGTTGCTTGCGATCGCGTTCACCATTGCCGCAATCTGCAGAGGCGTGGCGGTCAGATCCCCCTGCCCGAACGAAAAGTTCGCCAAAGCCCTCGGGATATTGAGGCTTTTTAAGGTGGGAAGATTGCCCGAAGCCGACGAGACGCCCGGCGCGATCTCAAAGGAACGGCCAAAGCCCATGCTCTGTGCCATCAGCAGGAACTGGGCCTGGGGCACCTGCTTCATGAGACTGATGAAATAGGTGTTGCAGGACTGCGCGATCGCCGATTTCATATTTTCGGCGCCATGGCTCTCTCCGTTAAAGCAATGGAAAATGCCGCCGTCCACGTCGATCGAGCCGGTGCAGGTGTACTGGGTGTCCGGTGAAATGCCGTATTCCAAAGCCGCGGAGGCGGAAACGAGCTTGAATACGGAACCCACGTTATACGCGGAAAGGCAGCGGTTGACGAGCGGAGAGCCCTCCGCTTTCAGCGCCGTCGCGATGTTGTTCGGTGAAAAGTCGGGCAGGCTGACCATCGCGCGGATTTTGCACGACGGCACCTCCGTAACGATCACCGCGCCCTTGGTCAGATATTTCCCGGCGGCTTCTTCGGCGATTTCCTGAATATTCTTATCGATTGTCAGCACGACCCCGCTGTTGTGCAGGTACGAGGAATCGCTGATTTTTTTGTCCTCTCCCGCCAGCACGCGGTTGACGGCGTCCACCTTATAGGTGACGGAAATCTGCCCCTGATTCTGCGTCAGCTGCTTGTTGAACGCTTTTTCTATCCCGGCGGCGCCCGCACCGGAGCCGTCCAGATAGCCTATGATGTGAACGGCGGGCTGTTTGTCGGCATACCTTTTCTCAACGGGAAATACGTCGATCCCGTTTGCGGTAATGCTTTTCGGCAGCTTCAGGGCAAACGGCTTGCCCGCGGTCAGGGATGGATAAACACTCTCCAGCTCCTTTTCCGTCAGCACCTTGCTGAGCGCCGCCGCCCCCTCCACGCTCGGCGCAATGGCGGCGGCGTACTCCGTATCCGCGCCCGTCAAAGAGACTTTATTGCAGTCGTAAATGGTCCCTCTTGTTTTTGCCACAACCAGCTTGTAACTGCTCTGGTTGTCGGCGGTCGCGGCAAGCTGGGCGCCGTCCGACACCGTGTACAGGCTTAAAACGCAGAGAAACAGACAAAGCATAAATACACCGAAAAAAGCGGCTGTTCTTTTTTCCATAAAAACACTCCCCCATACTGGTTAGGATTCCCAATATGGAGGAGCTTTAATCATGATTTTCCCTGCCAATGCATGGAATCGATACGATAGGTTAGGTTCTTGCCTTGCGCAGGATTGCGCCCTTTTTTATGGGCCGGTCGGTTTTCAGAAATACGGTCATCGTGGCGTGGGGCGCCGAATCGATCGGGTTCCAGTCCCCGTCATATAATTCGTTCAGCGGAAGCAGGAACGGACGGTTTCCCGCCTCCAGCACGTCGGCGGTATCGCCTTTGAAAAAGCGGTTGCGCTGGGAAAGCGCCGCCACGCCGTTTTCATAGCTTTCACAGACGGCAATGACATCGTATTCCCGCACATAGCCGCCGTTTCCGTACACCTGCCCCGGTTCGGTCCCGAAGTAGAAGCCGGTGCTGTACTCGCGGTGGCTGATCTTGTTCAGCTCCTCCATGATCCATGGGGAGACCTTTTTTTCCGGGTCCGCGCAATATTCGTCAATGGCGTTCCGGTAGGCGTTGGTCGTCACCGAAACATAGTACGCGGACTTTGCCCTGCCCTCTATTTTCAGGCTTGTCACGCCGGTTTTCAGAATTTCCGGAATATACTCGACCATGCATAAATCTTTTGAATTCAGGATATAGGCGCCGTGGCCGTCCTCGGAAACCGGCATGTACTGGCCCGGGCGCTTGGCTTCCATCAGCGCGTATTCCCAGCGGCATGGCTGCGCGCAGTCGCCGCGGTTCGCGTCGCGCCCGGTCAGATAACTGGACAACAGGCAGCGGCCGGAAAACGAAACGCACATAGCGCCGTGCACAAAAACCTCCAGTTCAAGCTCCCGGGGCGTTTTGGCGCGGATTTCCGCAATTTCCCCGAGGCTCAGCTCGCGCGCCAGCACAACGCGGGAAGCGCCCAGACCGTATAGCTCGCGGGCGCTGACGTAGTTCGCGACGCCGGCCTGTGTGGACATGTGGATATCCACCTTCGGAGCGTATTTCTTCGCCATCGCCATCACCCCGAAATCCGCGATGATCAGCGCGTCCACCCCGGCTTCCTGCGCAAACCGCAGAAATTCCGGCAGACGCGAGAGTTCGTCGTTGTGCGGCACGGTGTTGCAGGTCAGATAGACCTTGACGTTTTTTCCGTGCGCGTATCGCACCGCCTGAACCAGTTCTTCGTTTGTAAAATTGGACGGCGCCGTGCGCATGCCGAACTCCTGTCCCGCCAGATAAACCGCGTCGGCGCCAAAGCTGATTGCCGCGCCGAGCCGTTCCCTGTCACCCACAGGGGAAAGCAGCTCAACGCGTTGATTCGTATCCGTCAATTTCTGTCCTCCAAAGCCTTCTATTTCAGTCCCGCCTTTTTCAGATTCGCTTCATGCTGCGCATTGGTTGCAGCATAATACGCTTTTCCGTCTTTATCATGGCAAAAGTAATAATATTTGGTGCTTGCGGGATTTAAGGCCGCGTCGATCGCATCCGCGCCCGGGTTGCAGATCGGCCCCGCGGGCAGGCCCTTGATGGTATAAGTATCGTATTTGCTCTTATAGGTTTCGCGTATATTGGACGGTACGGCCGCCTTGGTACGGTACGGATAATAGGTGGTCGGGTCCGAACGCAGGCGAAGCAGGTCGCCCTCTCCGCCGCTGTTCAGGCGGTTGTGGAAAACGGAGGAAATTTTGTACATATCGTCTTTGTCCGCCGCTTCCGCCTGGATCATGGAAGCCAGCGTCATCAGCTGGTCAATCGTCATATTCTCTGCCGCCGCCTTATTGCGGATCTGCTTGGTCAGCTTCTTGCTGCAGTTGCTGATCAGCTTTTCGACCGCCTGCTCGGGGTCCTCGTCCTTATAAAATTCATAGGTGTCCGGGAAAAGGTAGCCCTCAAGCTTGTAGTAGCGGTCCGGCTCGTTTGTGATTGCCTGAAGCATTTCATAGCTTTTATCAAAGGCGTCGGAATTTACGACGGAAAGCATATCCTTGGAAGAGCAGACTCCGTTTTTCTCCATCAGGTCCGCAATTTCAAGGATGTTGGCGCCCTCTTTGAAGGTGATTTTAACGGTATCCACACGGTTCATATTAGACTGAAGGTTATTGATAATGGCTTCATAGTCCATATTGGTATCGATCTTATAGCTGCCGTTGCTGTAATGGCCGTCCGCTTTCGTCAGCTTGGAATAAACCTGAAAGAAACCCGTGTCGCGGATAATGCCGGCGCTGTTCAGAACTTCCGCAACCTGCCTGGTAGAGGCGTTCTTCGGTATTTCGACCGTCACGCTCACCTTTTCCTTGCCGATTGCAAGCATATCGTTGATTCCCGTAATCAGAAACTGCGAAAAAAGGATGGAAGCAAACAGAACCATAATGATCCAGATGAACCGGAAAAAGCCCTTGTTTTTTCTGCCCTTTTCCTTGTTGCGGAGCTGGTGCGCCCTTTCTGCTTTGATTTCCGCTTCATCCTGCATGGACTTTGCCCTCTGCGCCTCGCGCGGGTCGCTGTAGCTGCTGATGACGCTGTTGGCCCCGGCGTCGTCCGTACCGCGCAGATCGGAAGAAAGGTCCGTACCCGGCGTATCGCCTAAATCCTCATCGGGAATATTCAGCTTAAAGCTTTCCACCTTTTTCTGGTGGTACTCGTTAAGGTCCCTGTCGTCGTTCATGGATACGTCCTCCTGTTTTGAACATCAGGATGGCCACTTCAGTTTTTCTGATTTGCCATTCTCCGGATGTATTTCTCTGTAATCAGAATGTCGACCGGCTTGTCGTAGTAGCCGTGGGGCAGATTCCACTGGACACAGCCGGAATAGCAGATTCCGACGGTGGTCCCGCCGAACTCCGCCAGAAAGCGGTCGTAATACCCCTTGCCGTAACCGAGGCGGTACCCCTGCGCGTCAAAGCTGAGTCCCGGCACAATGCAGAAACCCCGGGAAAAATCGGTCACCCTGCGGCACTTCGATACGATCGGTTCCAGCACGCCGAAGCTGCCTTTTTCCAGATCGTCAAGAGAGGTGATATAAAAGAATTCCATATCGTAGGTGTCCGGAACGCAGCGCGGCGCGGCGACCAGCTTGTGATTGGCCAGCGCGGCCTTGATCAGGGCAATCGTGTCCACCTCGATCGACTTGCTGACATACGTAAAGACCGTGTCCGCCAGCGCGTATTCCCGCAGCGCGAGCAGCCTGCTCTGGATCGTGGAATCCAGGCTGATTTTCCGGTCCTCACCCAGCTTTTCGCGGAACTGGCGGTAGCGCGCGCGCAGATTCATCTTGATTTCCCGGATATTTCTTACATACATTGCATCGACTTCCTAAGCATCTTTGATTTTTCAGCGCCGAACAGCACTTCCACAATTTGAAGCGCAAATTCGACGGCGACGCCCGCGCCCCTCGCCGTGACGATCTTTCCGCTGACGCAGACCGGTCCGGAGGACACGGTTTTTGCGTGCAGCTCCTGCTCATAGCCCGGGAAACAGGTCGCCGTATGTTCTTTCAGCAGATTCATATGGCCAAGGATGGAGGGGGCCGCGCAGATCGCGCAGAGATATCGGTCGTTTTCCGCGCAGTAACGGATGACGGCTTTCACAATCGGGGATTTTTCAAGATTGAGCGTTCCCGGCATTCCGCCCGGCAGCACCACCATATCCAGCCCGTCCGTCACCGCTTCCTTTTCCTCTATGTCGGCGGTCACTTCGATTCGATGCGACCCGGTGATTTTTTTGCCGCCGACGCCGACCGTAACTACGTCGCAGCCGGCGCGCCTTAAAACATCGACGGTCGCCAGCGCTTCGATTTCCTCAAATCCATTTGCCAGAAAAAGATAAATCATTTTCACACCTCCAAAATTAATCCAGCGGCAGTCCGAGATACGGCGCGGCCGAAGCCTGACGCAGCGGGTCCAAAGCAGCCCCTCCGAGGGGCTTCAGCATTCCGAAATCGGATATTTCCCCCCGCTTTCCCAAAAGGGTCTCCCAGACGGGCAGACGGAACGTATACCGTTCGGCCGGCAAGCCGCTGATAATGTTCGCCGCAAGATCGCGGATGGTATCGCCGTCCGCCATCAGTTCCAGAACCGTACAGGCGTCGGAATCCGTCCGGCGGCACAGGGCGTACGCGAATTTTTCACCGGTGCGGGAGCAGATCATTCTGTCTCCGTAGATTCTGCCCATTCCGGCGGCAAAGGCAAACGCTTCGTCGCTCCAAAGCACGGAACCGGTTCTCCCCGCCAGCTTTTCCCGGCGGAGCCCGTTCATCTGGCCATACGTCAGAAGGGCTCTGGCAGAAATCCCCGAATCGGCCAGAGAGCACATTTCCTCCAGCGACAGGGAAACGGTACCGACCTGAAAGAATTTCGTATAGTCGGACTTTTCATAAAGGCCGTACAGCCCCGGTTCGGCGGGAAGCACCGCGGAATACTGATCCCCCCGGTTAGCCCCCACCAGCGCGGCCGCGGCCAGAAGCGCCGCCATACAGCCGTGCCCGCGGTACTGCGGCAAAGTAGCCGCCGCATAAATATAGTGCGCCTGTACGGCCGCCGGGCCGGCAAGAATCCGGGCGGGCAGCAGATAAACGACGGACGCGGTTTTCTCCCCCATTTTATAAACCAGACAGTTTTCGGGCTTATAATAATTATTGAGGAAATATTTTGCCGGACGCACCGGCTCGTGGAAACAGCTTGCCCAGATTTCGGCAAGCTCGCCGCGCATTTCCCAATCAGCAAAGCAAATCATACCAAACCGTCCTTCTTTTTCGCAGGGAAGCCGCGGGCTACAGCACGCCCACCGCAATCTCCAAGACTTCGCCGTGAATCTGTTCAACCGTTTTCAGCCTCCCGCTGTCCGCGCACTGAACCGTTTTCCAGTTCAGCCTCCGCACCGCGTAGTCCGCGCTGGTGCGGCATGCGCGCAGGTACTCCGCGTTGCTTTCGTGGATATCCTTCTTCTCTTCGTTTCCATGGTACCTGCCGCTCAAAAGCTTCTGCGAAACCTCCAGAGGCATATTGAGGTAAATGGTCAGATCGGGGCGGGGCAGCCCCAGCTTGTCGTATTCATAATCCTGCACCCACTCCACAAAACCGGGCCACTGTTCCCGCGGCAGCTTGGAAAGCTGAAACACGATGTTGGAGGTGGTGTACCGGTCGGCAATAATCAGGGAACCGTTACGGTAATCCTGCCGCCAGTGTTTTTGGTAGCTCGCATAACGGTCGACCGCGTAAAACGAGGAAGCGGCGTACGCGTTCACATCGTCGGGATCGGCGCCGAATTCCCCGTTCAGGTACATCCTGGCCAGAACGGAGGACGGCTCGTTATAGTCCGGAAAGGAAACGCGGCGCAGACGCACGCCCCGCCCGGCCAGCGCTTTGCAGAGCAGTTCGGTCTGCGTTGCCTTTCCGCTGCCGTCCAGGCCCTCCATGGTAATTAATTTTCCGCTCATCAGTTTTCCCCTATTCCATTAAAAAACTCGCGCACCTCGTTGATTTTGCCGCAGGACATTTTGCCCTCCGGGCATGCACCGCGCAAACAGGGCGGCCCGCAGTGCCTGAAAAGGTGCGGCGCCACGCCGCGGACCAGCCGCAGCATCTCCACCGCGACGGCTCGGATTTCCCACTGGGCGCGGTTGCAGCAGCGGTGGGAAAAGAAATTATACAGCGAGCGGGCGTTCATCGTGCACACCATCTTGGTGTCGCAGGCGTTGGGCAGGACAAACCGCGCGTCCTCAATCGCCTGCTTCTGCGCGGCGCGCTCGGCGGACTTTTCATCCTTTCCGGCGTCCGTCAGCGTTTTTTTATGCTTCTCCTTTAAAAGGGACGTCAGCTTTTCGTAGTGTTTTTGGTCCTCCTTCATGGCCAGAAGGAACTCCGCCTTCGCTTCGGGGATCGCCTCGATCTCCGGCGGAATCACGTATTCAAAACAGGCTTCCGTCACGTAGCGCTGGCTCTGCACGCTGTAGGAAGCGATGCGGTGGCGGGTCATCTGCGCCAGGAAGGAACGGGAGACCCCTTCGATCCCAAAGGTGAAGGACGCGTGCTCAATCGGGCTTTCATGCCCGATTTCGGCCAGCATGTCCACAAAGGACGCGACCTTTTCGCCGGTGAGTCCTTCCGATATCTCTTCTATGGAAGCAGGCGAATAACAGAGCTTTGCCGCCTGCGCAACTGTTTTTTCCGGTTCGGGAGTATAAGCAATCAAAGTAACCTTTGCCATGAAAAATCCCCTTTTACACAATGATGTCATGATTAAGAGTATTATAGCAAACTATTGGTTGCGGTTCAATATGCAACTTTCCCACCCTTTTTGCCGGAAAAATAAAAAGCCCACCCGTCAGAAAGGTGAGCTTCAAAAAGGCAATGAACTCAGGTGTTGGAAATAATAATCTGTTCTACAATGTCGGCGACGTCTTCACAGTAATCCAGCGAATTCTCCATGGTATTGTAAAGATTCTGGAGCCGGATCACATCGATCATTTCCATTTTGTTTGCCGGATCGAACAGTTCTCTCATTGCTTCGCTGAAAATAGCGTCTCCCTCTTCTTCCAGATGGTTAACATAAACAGACATTTGCTTAATGCTCTTCAGATTTTTCTTAAACTGTTTAAAGTCGGCCATTAAAGTACAAAGGCCTTCGCAGCTTTTGACGATCAGATCCACCAGCTTGACGGTCGTTTCATTCGCCTCGGAAATATGCATCATATAAATCTGATTCCCGATATCGTCGATGCTGTCCGTAATCGACTCGATCGCGCGGACCATATCCATCATATCCGAACGGTCGATCGGCGTGATAAAAGCGTCCGCAATGAGGTTGGAGCAGTAATGAACGTGCTTGTCCCCGTCATGTTCAAGCTCTTTCAGCAGGGTGATTTCTTTTTTGTCGATCCTTCCATCCGTAAACGAGGTCTGAAGCACTTTTGCGGCCTGACAGGAAATACCGATTCCCTTTTCAAACAAGGAGAAATAGTCCGGCCCTTTAGCAAAAAAATTACTCATGATAGTTTCCCTTACCCTTCACATACACAGATTCTTTCCTATATACATATTCTATACCGTCTACACCATTCTAAAAGATCAGTATAAACAGTTTGGTCATCGCATAACCAAGAATCAGGCAGGCAGGGAAGGTCAGTACCCACGCCATTACCATTTCTTTGGCAATTCCCCAGTTTACGTCGGAAAAACGCCTTGCCGCGCCCGCGCCCATCATGGCGGTGCCTTTCGTGTTGGTGGTGGAAAGGGGAATTCCGGAGCACACGGTCGTAACCAGCATACACAGAGACGCCACGATTTCAGCGGAAAATCCCTGATACTTTTCCAGTTTGACCATATCGATCCCCATGGTCTTGATGATGCGGTACCCGCCGACGGAGGTGCCGACCGCCATCACAAGCGAGCACAGCAGCATAATCCAGATATCGATATGTACCGTTGCCGGAACAGGCTGATTGTTTGCAAGAAGAATCACAAGCACAAAAACGCCCATAAATTTCTGACCGTCCTGTGCGCCGTGGCTCGTAGCCATTAAAGCGGCGGAAGCGATCTGTCCCAAAGAAAAAAAGCGGTTCGCTTTGGCTCGTTTCATCCTGCAAAATAAAAAGCCGATCACCTTGGTGACGACATAGGCCGCAAAAAAACCGACAATCGTCGAGATGACGATTCCCCACAGCACCTTTTGAAACTCGGCCAGCTTAAAGGCGGAAAAGCCGTTGTAGGCGATTCCCGAACCCATCAGCCCGGCAATCAGCGCGTGGCTTTCGCTCGTGGGGATTCCGAACTTCCAGGCCGACACCGACCATATTACTATGGAAAGCTGAGCGGCGCAAATGGCGATCAAAGGGTTGGAGCCGGTTCCGACATTGACGAGATTGGCAATGGTGCTGGCAACAGCCGTACCGAAGCACATGATGCCCACCAGATTAAAAGCCGTGGCCATTAAAACGGCCGCCCGCGGGGAAAGCACCCGGGTCGAAACAACAGTGGCGATTGCATTCGGCGCGTCCGTCCAGCCGTTGACAAAGATGGAAGCGCACACAAGGAGAAGTGCTACTATGAGCGCAAGTGACATGAAATTAACCTCATTTCGTCCTGTCGAGGGATGAATTCTTAGCTTCGATTAACATCTTACATTTATTTAACACAATTATAACAGAATCTTAATAAAATATAAATAGAAAAGATTTTATAAAAGGACGAATTAATCAGGAAGGAATCAGCTAATTTTGTATTGATTGCTTATTTTTTGCAGATTTTTACTCTATTTTGATGATTAATATTACTATATATTTATTATTTTATATTATTTAATTTGTTTTACAAAATTTTGAAAAATCTGACTTATAATCAGGAAAATATTTCTGTAACACAATGAAACAGCCGCCATAAAATGGTATTGAGAAACAAAGGTTTCACTAAATGTGTTAGGAGGATTATTTTATGGATGGAAATTGCACGGAAACATCTGCAAATGTGCAAAACACAGGAAATTTTAACGAAGCTGTATGCATAGACGGACTGCGCGTATATGACTCATGCAGTGAAGAACAGCAAACACGTTTGATACATGCGGACCCGAATGCCTTTCTTTCATCGCCTTCCGGAATAAAAAAGGAAAATTCTGCATGTTTCGGAAAAATAGTCATACACTATTCCAGAGGTGATTGGCTTGGACTATACAGGATATTACGAATTCCCGTTCCCGTCGGATCTGCCCGAGCAGGACAGAAAGGTAAAGGATTTCTTTTTTTCCCTGTCGGATGACCTGCAGCTGAAGCTGCTGAACGGAAGCACTTCCTACGCGCATTTTCACGACCGCGTTGCGGAGTATATGGGAAAACAATGAGGAACGCCGCCCCGTGTTGGGGCGGTTCCGTTTTTCTCCCCGTTTTATTTGGAAATCCTGGCGAGCCGGCGGAACAGCGTTTCGTCCAGCTGCCGTTCCACGTTCCGTTCAAAAGCACGTTTATAAGCGGAACAGAAGCGGCGGCAGACCCTGTTGTCGGACCTTCGCTTACATTTTTCACATGGCGCGCAGATCATTTTTTGCTTTCCCCCTTTTTCAGACACTTTGCGCGCTCTCCGCGGTTGAATGCTTTCAGTCCGGCCCAGGTTGGTTTCCATCCGTAATAACGGCACAGGGCCATATATCCCTGAAGGACCTCGTATTTCATGGGTATTTCCCCTTTCCACTTATAAGGCCTTTCCCCGCCGGCGCTCCCCAGTCGATGGTCACTTTCACGGCGGACTCGCTTTTTTCACTGCAGATCTGTTCCGTTACATACCGCAGATTTTCCCTGTTGCGTGCGATCTCCCCGGCCGTTCCCGATAAAATATGCACGGTGACGGCCGGTTTTCCTGTGTCGCGCATATGCATCACCTCGGTAAAAAATATGAATTCCGGTGTTTGTCCTATTCGCGCCAAAGCGCTTCCGACACGGTAATTCCAAAATTATTCAGAAACGGAAAAGGCCTCCGGATCCCAAAGGACGCGGAGGCCGGTATATTCACGGAACTCTTCCATAAATATAGGAAGAGAAAGCGGGTGATAAAATGAATACAGCCGTCTATCTGCGGAAAAGCCGTGCGGAAGAGCTGAGCGACACGGTTGACGAAACATTAAAGCGGCACAGGGAAATCTTGCTGGAATTCGCCGCAAAAAGCAATCTGACCGTGGTAAAAATATATGAGGAAGTGGTTTCCGGGGAATCGCTGTACGCCCGTCCCCAGATGCTGCAGCTGCTGGCCGACGTGGAGCATGGTCAATACGACGCCGTACTCTGCATGGATATCGACCGCCTGGGGCGCGGCGCCATGAGCGACCAGGGGATCATTTTGGAGACGCTGAAAAACGCGGACACAAAGATCATCACGCCGCGTAAGGCGTACGACCTGAATAATGAAACGGATGAGACCTATTCGGAATTTGAAACCTTTATGGCCCGGCAGGAGCTGAAGGCAATCAAGCGCCGGATGCAGCGGGGCATTCAAAAAACCATTGCGGAAGGGGGGTACATCGCCAACGCCCCTTACGGATACGTGAAAACGACGGTCGGCAAGAGGCCGACGCTTGCGGTACTGGAAAAAGAGGCCCGGTTTGTACGGATGATGTTCGACCTGTACGCCAATCAGGGGATGGGCTGCCAGCAGATCGCCGACACGGTAAACGCCATGGGCGCAAAACCGCACCGTGCCGAAAAGTTCGGCAGGTCTTCCGTCATGAAAATACTGCACAACCCTACTTACATAGGAAAAATTGTCTGGAACCAAAAAACGCGGTTCCGGAAAGGCGCAAAAGGCGGCAGAAAACAGGTCACCGTGAAAAACCCCCGTGATCAATGGACCGTTGTACAGGGAATCCATCCGTCCATCATTGACGGGGAGCTCTTTGAACAGGCGCAGAAAACGGCGGCGTGCCGGTCCCATCCGCCGGCCAATACGGGCAAGGTGGAAAACCCGCTCGCCGGTCTTGTTTACTGCGCACACTGCGGCTCTTTGATGCAGCGGCAGGTGGCCCGCCGCGGCGGAACCTATCTGCTTTGCCAGAAACCCGGCTGCATGGTATCCTCCTCCCTGCCCCTGGTGGAAGCCGCGGTGCTGAACGCGCTGAAACACAGCATGGACCGTTTCATAATCACACAAAAGGATTCTGCGATGCGGCGGTCCGACAGCAGGGAAATGCTCAGCGCCCTCGAATCGGAAATCAAAACCACCGACGGCCAGATGGAAAAGCTGCACGACTTTCTGGAACAGGGAATTTACGACCCGGATACGTTCCTGACGCGTCAGGCTTATTTAAAAGCAAAAAGAAGCAAGCTGGAGGAGATAAAAGAAAAAGCCATGACCCCGCATCCCGGCAGCTGCGATATCGCCGGTATCGGTACCGTGCTGGAAGCTTACGATTCGGCCTCTTTGCAAAAAAGAAATCTTCTCTTAAAAGCGATGGTGGACAGAATTGTCTATTGCAAGGAAAAGGGCGCCAGACCGGCGCAGTTCACGCTGGAAGTGTATCTGAAACCGTTTTATCCGTAGTCCAACCCTTTTTCGGGACATATTCGGCGCATCCGGGCGCAGCTTTGCTTCTTACCTGCTCCTACTCCGCGAAATGGTTTGATAATCATCCTGAGTATTACGATATTCGCATAAACAGACCATAAATCTAACTGCTTCGACAGGAAGCATTCGAATATTATTTTTCTCACAAATCAAAATAGTCTTATTTCTACAAAATAGCATCAAAAAATTCATAAAAAATCCATCGTATAAATGAATGTTTTGTTTATTTATCCTATTTTTTTTTATTTCTTTAAATCTCTAAAATTGCGACTTTTTTCGCTATTGCAATTTTGGAACATTTCCTCTAAAATTACAACATGTTGCGCAACGAATAAAAATAAAGGATGTTTTTGAAATGCAAAGAATAAGCGTAAATCTCAAGCTTCTGAAAGAAAAAATTATGGAAATTGAGAAAGATGGAATGGGCTTAATTGAGCTGCATATTGTTGCAAGCCAGATCGACGACAAGCTGATTCACCCCTCCTTCCTTCATCTGGAGGGCATTTCCGAAACCGGCGAATACAAAGATTACGAAAGTATTGACGAATACCCCGCTAAACAGTACCTGCTGAAAAATATGCCTGCATAAGCGCATCTCTTCCTGTAACGATACATAGCACCTGCCGGGTATCCTGAAACTGATGATCTCATGATGAATGGAATAATAAATATAATAAATAAATACCAAACCTGCTTTCGCACTCGAACCTGACCACCAGAGTGTACTTATAGCCCGTATACTCTTCTGATAAAGATTGCCTTGAAGATTTAAGGGTTTATTTCCCACCGGATAAGCACGACCTGATTGAGCATGCGACAAACGTCAGGCTTAGAAGCGCCGACGTCATTACCGTGTTCCTTGATCTGGAGCCGGTACCATTCAACAGGGGCTTTTATTCGGTAGATATGACCTTTTTCTTCGATGTATGCGTAGACGTATTCTGTCCGTTGGCCACAAGCCCCTGCATTGTAAATGGTGTATCCATATTCAATAAGAGGGTAATTTTGTATGGCAGCGAGGGCAACGTAAAAATGTTCAGTTCCGATTGCACGCAGGACGACATCGACAGCCCATCTTCTGTGTGCGGCAACGTGCTCCCCAAAGCAACCTGCCAGATTGCGGAGCCGATCTGCCTGTCCGCCAGAATCTGCGACTGCCAGTCGCATTGCAATGAAAGCTGCTGCCGGATTCCCGACTCTATCTGCAGACATTTCGGGGGACAGCTCGACTTTGCTTCCAATCGTACTGTTTATGTTACACTCGGCATTTTTACAATCGTCCAAATTGTCAGAAACGTACAAATGCTGATTCCTGCGTATGACTTCTGCATCCCGGAAAAAGAATGTGTCACTACATCAGACAATCCATGCGATATGTTCCGCCGCATTGAGTTTCCGACCGACGAGTTTTTCCCGCCAAAAGTCACTGAATGCAGCTGCAACGACCGTTCCCGCAAAGCATAAAGTCAGACAGCAGTCTGCCGAGTACAGATAAAGCCCGCCTGTTTTTTCAGGCGGGCTTTGGATTTATACCGCTTTGATCAGACTTTTTGCAGGCGGGCGAAATTCGCCATCAGCTTTTTTGTTCCGGCTTGTTCAAAAGTAATTTCCAGAAGGGTATCGTTGCCCATAGGAGAAACGGAAAGGATCATCCCCGTCCCAAACGTTTTGTGGACCACGCTGTCCCCCACTTTGAACCGGACCTTCGGCGGCTCGCTGTGGATCAGGTTCGACGGGCCGAAGCTGCGCGCCGATTCGGTCGTAACAGCTCTTGCCTCAAAAGCGGAGGTGGGAAGGGCCGTTCCCGGCGTCGGCTTTTTCCATTCCCTGGTGCGGCTGCGGACAACCAGTTCCTCGGGAATTTCCTCAACAAAGCGGGAGGGCCTGTTGCGGGAGGTGCTGCCGAAGATCATGCGGCTTTCCGCGTTGACAACATACAGCTCCTCTTTCGCCCTGGTGATGGCGACATAGGCCAGACGGCGCTCCTCTTCGATTTCCGAAGGATTGTAGATTGCCTGCATCCCCGGAAAAATTCCTTCTTCGAATCCGGGCAGGAACACAACCGGAAATTCCAGTCCCTTTGCCGAGTGGATGGTCATCATGACCACGCTGTCGGAATTTGCGTCGAAGTTATCGATGTCGGTCAGCAGGGAGACTTCCTCGAGGAAGCCGGAAAGGGTCGCCTCTTCGCCGTTATCCTCCTCGTACTTGATCAGGTTGGACGCAAGTTCGTTGATATTGTCGATCCTGTCCTGCACGTCGTCGTTCTCGGAAACCTTCAGGCTGCCGATATAATCCGTTTTGTCAAGGATCAAATGGTAAAGCTCATTCAGGCTCGTATTTTCATCGTTCGCGGCGTCAATCAGCTGCTGCATGGTCGCGGCAAACTGCAAAAGCTTGGGCGCGGTCCGCTTCAAGGGTTCGTACTGATCGGCGTTTTTAATCACGTCGAACACGCTTTCCCCCAGTGTGGCGGCGATTTCCGTAGCCTGTGCAATCGTCTTGTCCCCAATGGAGCGCTTCGGCTGGTTGATGATCCTGCGAAGCCGGATTTCGTCGTAAGGGTTGTTGATGACGCTTAAATACGCAATCATGTCCCTGATTTCCTTCCGCTCATAGAAGCGCAGGCCGCCGATAATGCGGTAGGGGATGCCGGATTTTACAAAGATTTTTTCAAGGATATTCGACTGGGAATTCATGCGGTACAAAATCGCATGGTCGGAAAATTTCCGGCCGGCCGCAACGCCTTCCAGCACCTTCTTCGCGATAAAATCCGCTTCGTCCTGTTCGCTGAAAGCGGTGTGTACGCCGAGCTTCTCCCCCGCCGGATTGTCCGTCCAGAGCGTTTTTCCTTTGCGCTCCCTGTTGTTTTCAATGACCGCGTTGGCCGCATTCAGAATATTTTTGGTGGAACGGTAATTCTGCTCCAGCCGGATCACCTTCGCGTTTGGAAAGTTCTTTTCAAAGCTCAGGATATTCTCGATGGTTGCGCCGCGGAACTTGTAGATGCTTTGGTCGTCGTCACCCACAACGCAGAGGTTCGCGCTCTTCTGGGCAAGCAGCTTTACCAGCAGGTACTGCGCGTGGTTGGTGTCCTGGTACTCGTCCACCATAACGTATCGGAATTTATTCTGATAGTACTCCAGCACGTCCGGGTTCTGCTGAAGCAGGTACACCGCGTTGCAGATCAAATCGTCGAAATCCATGGCGTCCGCTTCCTTCAGCTTTGCCTGATAAAGCTTGTACGCCTGTCCGACCAGTCCCAGCCTGCTGTCGCTGCCGGCCTGCCGCAGATATTCCCCGGGCAGGATCATGCTGTCCTTCGCGTGGGAAATTGCCGAAAGAATGGACTTATAAGAGAGGATCTTATCGTCAATGCCAAGGGTTTTCTGACATTCCTTCATCATCCGGCGGGAATCATCCGTGTCGTAAATCGTGAAATGATTGGAATAGCCGAGCTTCTCCCCGTCGTGCCTCAGCATGCGCGCGCAGGTGGAATGGAATGTGGAAGCCCAGATATCGTTTCCTTCCTCCCCAAGCATGGCGATCAGCCTGTTTTTCAGCTCTCCGGCAGCCTTATTGGTGAAGGTAATGGCAAGGATCTGCCACGGGCGGCAGGGCTCCACCGCAAAACGGCTTTTTACCTGCGGCGGCAACGGCTCGTCCGCGCTCAGATACCGTCTGGCCGCTTTCAGGTCTTCCTCAGTCAGATCACCGGAAATGGTTTTGCTTATGTAGGCGTTTCCGTAACGGATGATATTGGCGATACGGTTCACCAGCACGGTGGTTTTCCCGCTTCCGGCGCCGGCAAGGATCAGCAGGGGGCCGTTTACGCAGAAAACCGCTTCCCTCTGCCTGTCATTCATTCTGAAAAATTCCTTATCCAGAACATTTTTCCTGATCTCTATCACTTGATCCGTAGTAGTATTGTTCATGAATTCACCGCCAGAACTTGATAATTTGGACGGAAGCCCGCCCATAGGTTTCTTGTTGCATAAGTTTAATTATACAATATTTCGAATACAATAGCAAACAGAAATGGGGAACATACAAATACCCGCACCAAACCGAGTGCGGGTATTTCATAAAAAATATATTATTTCGTTATTTAATAATGCCATATTATCCAAGGATGCTGATCAGCACACCGGCCGCAACCGCGGAACCGATGACGCCGGCCACATTCGGACCCATTGCATGCATCAGCAAGAAATTGCCGGGATTTTCTTCCTGGCCAACCTTCTGCGCCACGCGGGCCGCCATAGGAACGGCGGAAACACCGGCCGACCCGATAAGCGGGTTGACTTTTCCGTGTGTCGCCCAGCACATAAGCTTACCGAACAGCACACCGCCGGCAGTGCCAAAGCTGAACGCCAGCAGCCCGAGAACAATAATCTCAATCGTCTGCAAGGACAGGAAAACCGTTCCTGTCGCCGTTGCACCGACGGTAACACCGAGAAAAATCGTAATGATATTCATCAATTCATTTTGGGCCGTATTGGAAATGCGTCCCACCACTCCGCTTTCACGGAACAGATTGCCGAGCATCAGCATCCCCACAAGAGGGCAGGCGTCCGGAAGCAGCAGGGAAACGATCACCGTTACAATAATCGGGAATAAAATCTTTTCCAGCTTGGAAACCGGACGAAGCTGCTCCATAACGATACTGCGCTCTTTCTTTGTTGTCAGCGCTTTCATAATGGGCGGTTGAATAATGGGAACCAGCGCCATGTAGGAATACGCCGCGACCGCAATCGGACCCAGCAACTCCGGAGCAAGCTTTGAAGTAACAAAGATGGCGGTCGGGCCGTCCGCCCCGCCGATAATTCCGATAGAACCCGCCTGTTTTCCCGAAAAACCAAGAAAAATCGCGCCGATGAAGGTAGTAAAAATCCCGAGCTGGGCAGCCGCGCCCAATAAAAAGCTTTTCGGGTTAGAAATCAGCGGGCCAAAATCGGTCATCGCACCAATGCCGAGAAAAATCAGAGGAGGATAAATACCGAGCTTAACGCCCTGGTACAGATAGTAGAACAGTCCGCCGACCTGTGTGACCTGATAGTATTGCTGGCCATTTAAAACCACAATCGGGTAATTTCCCACCGCGCCGCCGTGGGCAGCCATATAATCGGAAACAAGCTGCATGGTCGTCTGCGGTGGAACCATAATGGCGGGAAAAAGATTGACAAGCAGCATACCAAACGCAATCGGCAAAAGGAGCAGGGGTTCGAACTGCTTTTTGATGGCGAGATAGATCAAAACGCAGGCAATCCCTATCATAACGTAGTTGCGCCAGTCGTTTACGGAAAATCCGGACGCTTGGAAAATTCCCTGGATGGATCGCAAAAATTCATTCAGTATCATCAATACCGGATCAGTCCCTTCTGTTTTTCAATTTTAAAAAGGGCGCGTACTCTCCAATAATCCCGCCATTCCCCATGCGGAGCGGCTGGGCTGCGAAGAGCGGCGGATACCGGTCACCCTCCCGGCGGACGTGCCGTATAAAGCGTAAACAGCTGCGGAAATGACCGCTACCGTTTCTTCGGGAATACCGCCCTGAACAGACAATGACTGGAGGGGGGCAGCAGCAAGCGGCTCAGAAATTTCCTTTTTGCCGTCTGAATTGGTTTGCAGTCCGCTGAGTACCCTGCCATAGCCTTTAATAACATAAGTCAGAAAGATCAGCACAATAAAAACGATGACCAGGCCAGTCAGTAAAACGATGACAGAAAGTTGAATTTTTTGGTCAAGACTCATAATTTTATCCCCTCGCTTCTGAAATTTCATTCTATCAAAATGAACAAATAATGAATGATTCTATCTAATTATAAACGAAGAAGGTATTTATTTCAATTATATTTTACTACTTTTTGATTTTTATTGCATAAATGTGACGTGCGAATTATAATAAATTCATAAAGAAATATTGGAAGGGAGGGTGGATTTCCTGATGACAAATGACGAATTCAGGCGTTCTTTCCGGGTACCTTTTCACAACAGCCTGGGGCTGGCCGTTTACAGCTGCGGAGTCCAGCGCTGCGGCGCGTGCCATTCCTGGGGACCCGCCGTACGCGACCATTACCTGATTCACTATATTTTGTCGGGACACGGCGCTTTTACCAGCGGCGGACAGGAATACCATCTCTCGGCGGGGGACGGCTTCCTGGTGGAACCGTCGCATGTCGTCCATTACGTTGCGGACAGGGAAGATCCGTGGGAATACTGCTGGGTCGGCTTCAACGGCAGCGACGCAAAAAGGCTGATGAGCCAGACAGGCCTTCTGGACCGCAGCCCTGTTTTTCACTATGATGAAGACCGGCTTTTTGAGGAGCTTCTGTTGAAAATCTGCAATGCTTCCGGGTCCAGCCCGAGCGACGAGGCGAGAATGGAATCCGGCCTTCTGCTGTTTCTGGCCGCGCTGATGGACAAATTCGGGGTTCCTTCCACACAGCAGGCAAACGGGTACGAGTATGTGCAGAAGGCGATCAAGTTTATCGAATACAACTATTCCAGCGATATCGGCATCACCGATATCGCCTCCAGCGTGGGAATCAGCCGCAGCCACCTGTACCGGCTGTTCATGCAGCATATTTCCCTTTCGCCAAACGAGTATCTGATGCGCTACCGCATCGGCAAGGCTTCCGAGCTTCTGGAATCTGGGAATCTGTCGGTCGGCGAGGTCGCATATTCGGCGGGCTTTTCCGATCAGCTGTATTTTTCCCGCGTATTCAAAAAATGTATGGGCACGCCGCCAAGCCGTTTTACCTGCTATGAGCGCGCGGCAAAAACGAAGGAGGACTCAAAATGAGCGAAGCAGCCGAACAAATCGCAAAATGGGCGGAGGAAATTGAAGAATACAGCTCGGTGGACTGGGAAAGGCTGCCGGAAATATATTTATATATGGACCAGGTGCTGACCTATATGAACAAACAGCTCTGCCTTTTTGAGCGCAACGAAAGCACCAGTCTTCTGACGTCGAGCATGATCAACAACTATGTAAAGGACGGGGTCCTTCCCCGGCCCGAGCAAAAAAAATATTCCCGCGAGCATCTGGCGATGCTGATGGTCATCTGTATGCTCAAGCAGGTCTTATCCATCCAGGACATCTCTTCCCTGCTGAAAACCCTTTTGGAGGACGCTTCCAAGGACGAGATGTACAGGCGTTTCTGCGAAGCGCACTCCGTCGCGCTGAAGGAGGTCGGCGACCGCGTCCGTTCCACCGCGGGAGAAGGCGACGCCGAACTGACCAGGCTGGCGATCGAGCTGTCCATCGAGGCCGCCGCGCGCCGTACGGCGGCGGAAAGAATCCTGAGCGAGCTGGCTGCCGAACAGGAAAAGAGAGCGAAAGCGGAAAAAGGCAAAGGCGAAAAAAAAGAAAAATAAACCAAATCGCACAAACCGGAAATCCAACCGTCCCGCCGTCATACGGGGCGGTTTTTTCATTCCCCGCTCCACATAAACGATGCGGATCTGTTAACCATAATGACGGATGAGCATAATATAAAAAAGACAAAAGAAAGCGAGGGATTACTATGTGTGGAATTGCGGGATTCTGTGATTATCATGACGATTTGAGCGAGGAGGCGCTGTTCTGGCGCGCTCTGGCAAAAAGAATGGGAGCAAAACTCAATCACCGCGGCCCGGACGACAGCGGCGTCCATGTTTCGGCCCACGCGGCGCTGGCCCACACAAGGCTTGCGGTTGTGGATATTGAGGGCGGCAAACAGCCGATGACCGCTGTGGCGGACGGATTCCGCTACACCATCGTGTACAACGGGGAACTGTATAACACCGGGGAACTGCGGTCGGAGCTGAAAGCACTCGGCTATACGTTTGAAACCAAAAGCGATACGGAAGTCCTTTTGAAATGCTACATTGAATTCGGATTTGCCTGTGCGGAAAAGCTGAACGGCATTTTCGCCTTTGCGGTAGACGACGAAAGGCGCGGCTGCTGCTTTTTATGCCGCGACCGTTTCGGCGTAAAGCCGCTGTTTTATTCCATGGAAAACGGGCGGCTTGTGTTCGCCTCGGAAATCAAAGCGCTGTTTGAATATCCGGGAATCAACCCTGTGATTGACCGGCAGGGGCTGTGCGAGATATTCGGAATCGGACCGGCCAGAACCGCCGGAGTCGGCGTATTCAAAAACATACTGGAAATCAAGCCCGGCTGCATTGCCGTGTTTGACAGTCAGGGTTTTGAAACATATCCCTATTTCAAGCTGAAGAGCTACGAGCATCCCGACAGCTACGAGGACAGCGTAAAGCGGGTACGGTACCTTGTGGAGGACGCCGTTACCAGACAGCTTGTTTCCGATGTGCCGCTCTGCACTTTTCTTTCCGGCGGCCTCGATTCCAGCATCATCACCGCACTGGCGGCAAGGAATTACCGGGCGGCGGGCAAAACACTTTCCACCTATTCCTTTGATTTTACCGGGAACGACAAGTACTTTAAGCCCACGGCCTTCCAGCCCGGCGCCGACAAGCCATGGGTCGCCAAAATGGCGGAGCTGTTTCAGACCGACCACCACTATCTGGAATGCGACAACGTGATGCTCGCCGACAAGCTTTACGACGCCGTTGAGGCGAAGGATTTGCCGGGCATGGCGGATGTCGACTCTTCCCTGCTGTATTTCTGCAGCCTGATCAAGAAAAATCATGTGGTGGGCATCAGCGGAGAATGCGCGGACGAAATCTTCGGCGGTTACCCGTGGTTCCATAAGAAAGAGGCATTTGAAGGCCACTGCTTCCCATGGTCGCCCGACCTGTCCATCCGAACCGGGCTGCTGATTCCCGAAATCGCCGACGCGCTGCACATCGGGGAGTATGTGAATATGCGGTATGAAGAATCCATTGCCGCCGTTCCCGTCCTGGAGGGCGAAAGCGCGCAGGAAAAGCGGCGCAGGGAAATTTCGTTCCTGAACATCAACTGGTTTATGTCCACCCTGCTTGACCGCAAGGACCGGTCGAGCATGGCAAGCGGTCTCGAGGTGCGTGTGCCGTACGCCGACCACCGGATCGTGCAGTATGTGTTCAACACTCCCTGGGGATACAAATGTCACGACGGCGTGGTAAAAGGCCTGCTGCGCGACGCGGCGCGGGAATGGCTGCCGGAAGACATTCTGATGCGCAAAAAGAGCCCCTATCCCAAAACGCATAATCCGGCCTACGAAACGCTTGTGAAGCAAAGGCTGACGGGAATCCTGTCGGACAGGGAAGAACCGCTTCACAAGCTCGTCAGCGAAACCGCCGCCGCGGAGCTGCTCAGTGAAAAATCAGATTACGGCAAGCCGTGGTTCGGCCAGCTGATGGCGGGTCCCCAGATGATGGCCTATTTGCTTCAGATCAACTACTGGCTGAAGAAATACGATATCGCGATTGAACTGTAATTCCCCGTCCCGATGAAAGCATCTCCCGGTTGCAATTTGAAAGCTCCTGTTATACAATAAAACAAATTTCAAACCAGAAAAATAGGTTCTATAAAAATTGCAAGGGAGTATCATCATGACTTTTTCCAAGCGAATCCTTGTTCTTCTTCCCGCCGAAGCACGGCATCAATCGCTGCTTGAACAGTCCGCCCCGGACTGCCGGTTTACGTACAGCTCCTACAGAAGCGTCACCAGAGAGCAGGTGCAGGACGCCCAGATCATCATCGGCAACCCGCCGGCGGAGTACCTGAAGGATTCCCCGAATCTGGAG
Source organism: Caproiciproducens sp. CPB-2 (assembly GCF_036287215.1). Lineage (NCBI taxonomy): Bacteria > Bacillati > Bacillota > Clostridia > Eubacteriales > Acutalibacteraceae > Caproiciproducens > Caproiciproducens sp. CPB-2. The sequence continues at coordinate 1,432,322 of NZ_CP142860.1, read as the reverse complement.
TGGCTGCACTGCAGCAGCGCCGGGGTGGATCCTTACCTGAAGGAAGGCATCCTTCCCAAAGGCACGGCGCTGACGAATTCGACGGGGGCGTACGGCCTTGCGGTTTCCGAACATATGCTTGGCATGCTTCTGGAAATCATCAAACGCCTTCACACCTACCGCGACGCGCAGAAGCTGCATGTCTGGAAAGGTCAGGGCAAGGTGAAGTCCATTTATCGTTCTACCGTACTGGTGCTCGGTATGGGGGATATCGGCGGCGAATTTGCCCAAAAGGTAAAAGCGCTGGGCGCGTACGTCATTGGGCTGCGCCGCACCGGCGGAGAGAAGCCGGAGTACGCCGACGAAATGCATTTGACCGCGGATCTGGACAGTCTTTTGCCCCGCGCGGATATTGTCGCCCTCTGCCTGCCCGCCACAAGGGAAACCGAGCACCTGTTTTCGCGCGAACGCCTCGCCCTGCTCAAAGAAGGCGCGATCCTCCTGAACGTCGGACGCGGTACGCTTATCGATACCGAAGCGCTCTGCGACGCGCTGGAAAGCGGGTGCCTCTTCGGAGCCGGCCTTGATGTGACGGACCCGGAGCCTTTGCCGGAAGATCACCGGCTCTGGGATATCCCCAGCGCCGTGGTCACGCCCCATATATCGGGGCTTTATCATTTGCAGGAAACCCTTGAGCGCGTGGTGCGCATTGCCGCGGAAAACCTGAAGCATTACGCAAACGGTGAACCGCTTAACAACACTGTCGACTTTGCCACCGGCTATCGGGTGAAAAAATAATAAAGAGAATTCAAGGATTTTCTCAAAGATAAAAACGCTGCAGCCCCGTAAAAATGTGGGGCTGCAGCGTTTTCCCGTTCCGCCGAAATATTCTGTTTTTTCATTCCCTTAAGGTATAAAATAATAAAAACATCGCAAGCTATAATGAAAAATTCATACAGAAAGGAATGTTCCATATGGCACAGCTAAATCAAATGGAATTGCAGAACTTGCGGCATATGCTGGGAGCACACGATACCGCGTGTGAAAAAATGCAGACTTATGCTCAGCAGGCAACGGACCCCCAGGTGAAATCTTTCTTTGAAAAGGCCGCTCAGGATGCAAAGAGCACCAAACAACAGCTTATGACTTTTTTACAGTAGGAGGTGTAAACGATGCAGGAAAAAACAATGGTGAACGATGCTCTGTCCATGGAGAAAAGCGACCTGACTTTTTACGCTAACGCGATTTCCGAATGCTCCAACCAAAATCTGAGGTCAACGCTCCAGCAAATCCGCAACAAGTGCGAAACTTCGCAGTACGAGCTGTACAAGCTCGCCGAGACAAAAGGTTTTTACAAACCGGCCGCACAGGCAAACGAGCAGGAGATTCAGCAGATCAAAACGCAGCTGCAGGGCTGATCTTCCAGAGACGCCCGGTGATCTGAGAGCATTTCTATCAGTTCAGAAGCTCCTGAGTGAACGAAAGAATCCGTTCACTCAGGGGCTTCTTTCTGTCTGGCAGCTGTTTGCCCTTTCGGTCTGTACCGGGTTCCGGGTTCTTGGGGTCATCAACGCAAAAACAAGGGACGAATTATCACATGGGACAAATCGCGTGCGATAAAATGCGCCCACACCGTTACAGGTACGAGCGCGAATTGTCAGCGGCGACTCGCCGCTGATCGGACTTGGGCGGTCGTACAACGGCGCGCGTTCCGCGAGTCCCTGCGTATTTCATCCGTTAAGGCAACCCTGATTCTTTCTCCCGACTTGTGCCGGGTTCCAGATTCTTGGGGTCATCAACGCAAAAACAGGGGATGCCCATGCGGGCATCCCCTGTTTTGGTGCTGGTGATCGGACTTGAACCGATACGGTGTTGCCACCGAGGGATTTTAAGTCCCTTGCGTCTGCCGATTCCGCCACACCAGCAATTTAACAGTTGCTATTATAGCATAGCACAACGGCAAAATCAAATAGAATTTTCCTGTCAATACTGAATTTGAATCTGGTTTTTTCGGGAATATTCTTTTGTGGCGCTGTCACGCACCACTTCGGACTGATTTTGACGCAGCAGCTTGCACAGCTGATACACATCCACCCAGATTTCGTTGACGCTTTCCTTCTGACTCTCGTCGAAAATCAGCTGAAGGCCGAAGTGCAGATGGCTCACCTTAATATTATTGACATTTTCCTTCGTACTATAACCCGTATGGCCCACATATCCGATGACGTCGCCGGCGGTCACCGTCTGGCCGACCGCGAGATTGGCGGCATAGGGGCGGTTCTGCCTTAAATGCGCATAGTAATAATAGCGCTGTTTGTCAAAGCTGCGGATCCCGATGCGCCAGCCGCCGTACTGGTTCCAGCCCAGCGCCTCCACAATACCGGATTCCACCGCGATGATGGGCGTGCCGGTCGCAGCCATCATATCGTGGCCGAGGTGCTGCCGCTTGTATCCGTAAGTCCGGGATGCGCCGAAATCGTCGTATTCCTCATACGGAAAGGTTTTGGCAATCGGTGAAAATCCGATCAGGCCGTATTTCTCCTCCCCGCTGCCGTCGGTATAGGTACCGAGAAGTCCGCCCAGAACCGCCGTGTACGCCTTAAAATAGTAGGGATAATATTTCATGTCCTTTGTCAGGTCCGCCATGCTCTGCGTTTCCAGCTTTGACATCAGAACGTCCAGGTCATTGCTCTTATAGCGTGAAAAATTTCCGCCGTACTTCGCGGCAAGATAGGCAAGCAGTTCGATCCAGCTTACCTTCTTCTCCTCTTTCTGAGAGGCAATATCCAGATTCATTGCTTTTTTGAGAGCAAGATACGGCACGTTGAACTCAACGTACTTTATGTAATCACCGGAGGAAGACGACGCTGAGCTCTCCATCTGTGCATCCGCGGGCACACTTTCTCCGTAACGGCCTGAAGCGGCGGCAATTCCTGCCGTCGCCGCGAGGACAAGGATAAAAGCAATGAGCCTTTTTCTCTTCATAATCATACGATTCAACAAGCAATCACCTACTGTCTATCCATTATTATGAAGGAAGGGCTGAAAATATTGCAAAAATTCAAAGGTCATCCGCGTCCTGATCCGGTTTTTCACCGTCTCTGGCCGTGCCGGTATAACTGCCCAGCACATCGGTCGGAATCTCGCTTTTGCTCATATTGGGAAGCGTAGCCGCCATTTTGTCTACATCCGTATATTCTTTATTTTCTTTTTTCCTGTTCTTCCGCCAATTCTCAAACATAAAAAATCACCTCATGCTTATTATGAACAAGCAGAGGTGAAATATGAATCCGCCTATTTCAGCACCGCGCCGACGGTCCGGAACATGATCTTGATGTCGTTCAGCAGGGAAATATTTTTCATGTATTCCAGATTATATGCCATTTTAGGCGGTAAAATCTGTTCCACATACACTTTCTCCGGGTCTTCGGCCGCATTGAGCAGGCTGTCCTCATCCTTGAACGCAATGCTCGAGGTAGCCGTAATGCCGGGCCGGATCAGCAGCGTCGCCATATATTCCGGGGCATAGACATCCACATATTTGCGGACCTCCGGCCGGGGACCGACAAGGCTCATACTTCCGCCAAGGACATTTAAAAGCTGTGAAAACTCATCGAGCCGCAATTTCCGGATGAACCTTCCGACTTTTGTCACACGCGGGTCATCGCCCACCGTCAGCGGAGGTCCGATTTTATCGGCATCCTGTACCATTGTTCTGAACTTGAAAATTTTAAAGTCCTGATTGTAGCGTCCGACGCGAACCTGCCGGTAAAACACAGGCCCTCTGGAGTCGATTTTGACGGCCAGCGCCAAAAGAAGAAAAAACGGCGAACAAACCGCAAGAATCAGCAGCGATACCACGATATCAAACGCACGCTTCGCGCCGAGCGAAAACCTGCGCTTGTTCAGCAGAGTGAGATATTCCTTCGTATATTTGTTTCTCATTCCCTTGGGGAGTGCTTTAAAATCCACGACATGATCTCCATTCCAGATTTTGTATCTTTCCTATTATAGCACAAGTTTTCGCTTCATAACAATTTTTTGTATTGCAGAGCACAATATGTTTACAATTCCCATGCGATAATGCTATACTATTCACATATTACAGCAGATTAACGAACGGCGGGCACCTGAAAGAATCGTGCTTTTGTTGAAAATTGCTGTACTTTGAAATAACGGACGAAGGGGATAAAAAATGTATTATCTGGGAATTGACCTTGGGGGAACCAACATTAAGGTTGGCGTCGTCGACGAAAACAGTCAAATCATTGCTACGGCGAAAAGGAAGACCGCCGTACCCTGCCCTCCTGAAGATATGTGCGAGCAGCTTGCTTCCACCGCAATGGAAGCGCTGCGCAATGCAAATCTCACCCTGGACGACGTTCCGTGGGTGGGCATCGGCACCCCCGGTACCGTCAACACGGACACCGGCGTGGTGGAATTTTCCAACAACCTGTATTTTAACCATTTCGAGCTCAGAAAATTTCTGGAAACAAAAATGAATAAAAAGGTCATCGTGGAAAACGACGCGAACGCGGCGGCCTACGGCGAGTATCAGGCGGGCGCGCTCAAGGGCGCGAAAAACGCAATGGCGATTACGCTCGGCACCGGAGTGGGCAGCGGCATCCTCATCGACGGTAAAATTTATTCCGGCTCCAATTACGGCGCGGGAGAAATGGGACATACCGTTATTGTCTTTCAGGGAAGGCACTGCACCTGCGGCCGCGACGGCTGCTGGGAAACGTACGCTTCCGCCACCGGCCTGATCCGCTCCACCAAAGAGGCGATGGAGAAATCCGCCGACCGCAGCAGTCCTGTCTGGAAGCTGGTGGACGGCGACCTGAACAATGTGGACGGTCGTACCGCCTTTGACGCAATGCGCGCGGGCGACCCGATCGGGAAAGCCGTTGTGGACGAATACATCGAATACCTGGGCTGCGGGCTGGCCAACTGCATCAACGCATTCCAGCCGGACATCCTCTGCATCGGCGGCGGCATCTGCAACGAGGGGGAAACCCTCCTGAAGCCGCTGCGCGAATATGTGGCCAAGGAAGCCTATTCCCTCAGCCCGCAGGGGCAGACAAAGATTTGCAGGGCATTGCTGGGAAACGATGCGGGAATTATCGGCGCGGCACTGCTGGGCAAATGATTCCTCATCACCAAATATGACAGAAGAAGGCTGAACGATGAGCATTGAAAAATCTGTATTTGGAAAACTGCCGGACGGCACCGTAATCGACAGCTATACCCTGCGCAATAAAAGCGGGATGACCGCGCAGGTGATCACCTACGGCTGCCGCATTGTCAGGCTGCTGACCGCCGACAAAAAGGGCAATTTCGGGGACGTGGTCCTGGGACACGACACGCTGGACGGATACCTTGAAAAGGGCGACGTTTTCGGGGCCGCCGTCGGCCGCTATGCCAACCGGATCAGCGGGGCGGAATTTGAAATCGGCGGAAAGAAATATGCGCTTGCGGCAAACGATGGAAAAAATTCCCTGCACAGCGCCCCGGGCGGGTTTCAGGACCGGGTCTGGCGGCTGAAATGCAGCGACCATGACGACGACGCGCCGTCCGTCACCTTTGCCTACCTCAGCGAGGACGGGGAATGCGGATTCCCCGGGAACCTGAACGTAACCGTCCAGTACACCCTCAGCACGGACAACGCGCTGATTATCGATTACGGCGCGCAGACCGACCGTGAAACACCGGTCAACCTTACCAACCATTCCTACTTCAATATCAGCGGGGACGTCGGAAACAGCATCCTTTCACAGGAGCTGCAGATCAACGCGGACGCGATTACCGCGGTCGGAACCGATCTGATCCCCACCGGCGGGCTGACCCCGGTCGCCGGTACGCCGTATGACTTCAATAAGCCCAAAACCATCGGGCAGGACATCCGGGCAAACGACAGCCTCTTGAAAAGCTGCGGAGGCTACGACCATAATTTCGTGATTAAGGGCGCGGACGGCATGAAAAAAGCCGCGGAGCTGTATGATCAGCTGAGCGGCAGGGCGATGCTGGTCTTTACCAATATGCCCGGGATACAGATTTACACCGCGAACAGCTTTGCCCCCGGCGCAGCCGGCAAGGCGGGAAAAAAGCATTTAGCGCACCATGCGGTCTGCCTGGAAACACAGTTTTTTCCCGACTCGGTCCATCACCCGGAATTCCCGTTCCAGAATTTAAAACCGGTCGAGAAATACAAGCACACAACCATTTATAAATTTACGGTAAGATAACAGGAGCCCCGGCTTTGCCGGGGCTCCTGTTTCCGCTAATCCGCGACCGCGAACTGGCTGTTGTAAAGATTCGCGTAAAAGCCCTGCTTTTGCAGAAGCTGTTCATGCGTTCCCTGCTCAATAACGCTTCCCTTGTTCATCACCAGAATCAGGTCCGCCTCCTTAATGGTGGAAAGGCGGTGGGCTACGATAAAGCTGGTCCTCCCCTTCATCATTTCGGTAAACGCCTTTTGAATACGGATTTCCGTTCTGGTATCGATGGAGCTGGTCGCCTCGTCCAGAATCAGGATCGGAGGGTCGACCAGCATTACCCGGGCAATACAAAGCAGCTGCCGCTGCCCCTGAGAAATATTGCCGCCGTCCTCCGAAATCAGGGTGTCGTACCCGTCCGGCAGGCGCATGATGAACGAATGGGCGTGCGCCGCCTTTGCCGCGGCGACGATCTGTTCCTCCGTCACATGTTCGCTTCCGTACGAGATATTGTCGCGCACCGTTCCGGAAAAAAGCCAGGTCTCCTGCAGCACCATGCCGAACATTTTCCGCAGGCTGTCGCGGGTAACGTTTTTTACATCGACCCCGTCGATTTTGATGGTGCCGCTGTCCGCGTCATAGAAGCGCATCAGCAGATTGATAATGGTGGTTTTTCCGCACCCGGTCGGGCCCACAATCGCAATCCGCTCGCCCTTTCTCGCCTTCAGGTTCATATCCTGAATCAGCTTTACTTCCGGACGGTAGGAAAAATACACGTGCTCCACGTCCACGTTCCCCTCGCTGTCCGTCAGGGCCAGCGCGCCGGGAGCGTCCGGTGTTTCCTCCTCCTCGTCCAGCAGCCGGAAAAGGCGGTCGGCGGAGGCAAACGCCGTCTGAATCTGGGTAATGACCGCGGTCACCTCGTTAAACGGCTTGGTATACTGATTGGCATAGGCTAAAAACGAGGTGATCTGTCCGATCGTCAACGGACCGGGACGGCCCGTAATCGCGCAGAGCGACCCGATTGCCGCGACCGCGGTGTACACAACGCCGTTGACAAAACGGGTGCTGGGGTTGGAAAGGGAGGAATAAAACTGCGCTTTTACCCCGCAGTTGTAGAGCCGCCGGTTAATCTCGTTGAATTCTTCTTCCGAACGGCTTTCATAGAGGAACGTCTTTACGATTTTCTGGCCGCTGATCATTTCCTCCACATAACCGCTGAGCTCGCCCTGGGTCGCCTGCTGTTCGATAAACTGCCGGTGGGAAATCCGGGCGATAAAGCCGGCCACAAACAGCGAAAGAGGCGTAACCAGCACAACCACCACCGTAATGACCGGACTGATGGTGAGCATGAAAACAAGCGTTCCCAGAATGGTCACGACGCCGGTAAAAAGCTGGGTAAGCCCCTGCAGCAGGCCATCCGCGACCTGATCGACATCGTTGACGACACGGCTGATGACATCGCCGTGCGCGTGGCCGTCAACGTATCGGAGCGGCAGGCGGTTGATCTTCTGATAAGCCTGTACGCGCAGGTCGCGCACCGTATGATAGGTGATTTTATTCGTACAGTACGCCATTACCCACTGAAACACCGCGCTGATCACAATGGTTCCCGCAAGCGTAACGAGAATGGGAATCATATCCCTGTGGCCGACATTGGAGGGTCCAATGATGTGGTCGACCGCTTGACCGATCAGGATCGGTCCGTAGAGGGTGAGCGAAATATGAATCAGCGCGCTGACGAGCGCACCGGCCAAAAAACCGGAATACGGCTTCGCGTAGCGGAACAGCCGCTTTAATGTGGAACCTTTCATTTTTTGCTCACCTCGTCCCTGCTGAGCTGCGACAGGCAGATTTCCTGATAGACCTGGCAGCTTTCCATCAACTGTTCGTGCGTGCCGATTCCGGCGATCTCGCCGTCGTCCAGCACGATGATTTTATCCGCGCGCCGGATGGTGCTGGCGCGCTGAGAAACCATCAGCACGGTCATGCCGGAGGTTTCCCTTTGAATCGATTTTCGTAACGCCGCGTCCGTCGCGAAGTCCAGCGCGCTGGCGCTGTCGTCCAGGATCAGAATCCGCGGGCCGCCGACCAGCGCGCGGGCAATCGTCAGCCTTTGCTTCTGGCCGCCCGAAAAATTCTTGCCGCCCTGGTTGACCGGGCTTTGAAGCCCCTGCGGCAGAGCGGACACAAACTCATACGCCTGCGCGATCTTCAGCGCCCTTTCCATTTCTTCCTGTGTCGCGTCCCGGTATCCGAAGCGAAGATTGCTCTCAATGGTACCGGAAAACAGAACGGCCTCCTGCGGAACCATACCGATCTGGCCGCGCAGAGCGGAAAACGGATACTCGCGCACATTGACCCCATCGATCAGGATTTCCCCCGACGACACGTCGTAAAAACGGGGAATCAGATTGACGAGCGTGCTCTTTCCGGAGCCGGTGCCGCCGATAATGCCGACGGTTTTCCCGGGCATAATGGAAAAGTTGAGATTCTTCACCGCGTATTTGTCCGGCCCGTCGTAGGAAAAGCTTACATTTTGAAACTGAATTTTCGGCGTATCGGGCACAGGGGCAACCGGCGCCCCGACAGGCTCCGGAACAGAGGAAACGGTCTCAAACACTTCGTTGACCCGCGAAGCGGAAGCGGAGGCTTTCGTAAAGGTCACCACCAGATTGGCGACGACGATCATTGCCAGCAGGGTCTGCGACATGTAGTTTACAAACGCGATGACCTCTCCCTGCGTCATCGCGCCGGAATCGACCCGCCAGCCGCCGAACCATACGATGGCGATCACCGCGAAGTTCATGATCGTATAAGTAAGGGGGTTCAGCAGCGCGGAAAGCTTGCCGACCCGGATGGCGGTCGCCGTCTGGTCGTCCGCCGCCGCATTGAAGCGCTCCTCCTCGCTCTTCTGCTTGGAAAACGCCCGGATGACCCTTACGCCGCTCAGCCCTTCGCGGGTGACAAGGGAGATCGCGTCCAGCTTTTTCTGCATGACCCGGAAGAACGGCACGGAACGCGTCATAATAATGTAGAGGACCAGGGCAATCAACGGAGTCGCGGTTAAAAACACGACGGAAAGCGGTAAATCCACCAGCATCGCCATGATAATCGCGCCCACCGCAAGAAACGGGGCGCGGATGACGAGGCGGATCAGCATTGCGACCGCGTACTGAAGCTGGTTGATATCGTTCGTCATGCGGGTAATGAGGGACGGGGTCCCGAAACGGTCGATTTCCGAATGGGAAAACGTGTTGATATGTTTGTAAAGTTCGCTGCGCACCACGGTTCCGAAGCCCTGTGACGCGATGGAGGCAAGCTTCTGGCAGATCAGCGCGGAACACAGGCCGGTTACGCCGAGCAGGAGCATGACTGCGCCCATGCGCCAGACATAGCCGACGTCGCCGGTCCGCACGCCGTTGTCGATCATCTTTGCCGTGATGATCGGCACAATCAGTTCAAAGATTGCCTCGATCAGCTTAAAAATCGGCCCGACAATGACCTGCTTTCGGTATTTTTTCAAGTATTTCGCGAGCTTCAGCATTTTTTGAATCATTCCTCTGTTCTATCTTGTGAATTTCGTGTATTATTATAGCATATCGATACCCATATGAGTAATATTGATTTTATCTATTTCCCATACTGGTTTCATATAGATTTCGGAGGAAAAAAGGATGGATTTAAAACGCCTTGCATATTTTGTGGCAATCTGTGAGGAAGGCAGCATCAGCGCGGCCGCGAAAAAGCTGCATATCTCCCAGCCGCCGCTGAGCCACCAGCTTCAGCTGCTGGAAACGGAGCTGGGCGTCAAGCTGGTGGAGCGCGGTGCGCGGCACGTCACGCTGACGGACGCTGGAGTTATTCTTTACAAGCGCGCGGGCAATATTCTGGAGCTGGCCGACGCCGCCGCGCGCGAGCTGGGCGAGTACGGGGAAAAGATGAAGGGGACTTTGCGTCTGGGCGTCACCTCTTCCTCCTTTCTCCCCCTGCTTGACCCGCGGATTACGGAATACGCCAAGCTGTATCCGGAAGTGAACTTTGAGCTTCATGAAGGGAACACCTTTCAGATGATCGAGCTTCTGGCGGGCGGCGTCATTGAAATCGCGGTCATCCGGACCCCGTTTCACGCGGAAAACACATTGTGGTACAGCCTGGAAAAAGAGCCGATGATCGCGGTCGGCAGCCGGAAATATTTCGGCAGCGCACAAGACGACCGGATTCCCCTTGAAGCCCTGAAAGGCAAACCGCTGATTATTTACCGGCGCTATGAAAAGCTGATTGTATCGGCCTGCAAAGCGGCCGGATTCCAGCCGGATATTTTCTGCCTGAACGACGACTCCCGCACAGCCCTGATGTGGGCGAACGCGGGACTGGGCATCGCCGTCGTCCCTTATTCGATGGACTCGTTTTACCGCAGTCCCGGCTGCCTGTGCAAAATTATCGACAGCCCCGTGATGGAGACCCAGATCACGGCGATCTGGCGGAGCGATCGCGCGCTTTCCGCCGCGGGCAAAAGCTTCCTGACCGTATTTAAAAAGCAGCGGTAATAAAAAAGAACCCGTCCGAAACCGGACAGGTTCTGAGAAAGCTTTTGTTATTTTCTTCTGAACGCCGACTTCGGCGCGCCGCAGATGGGGCAGACCCAGTCGTCCGGCAGCTCCTCAAAGGAAATGTCCGGATCGTTGTATACATAACCGCAGATGGTACAGATCCAGCTTTCCCCGTCGTTATTGTCGTCAGACGGCTGCTCCTTCTGATAGGTCGGCGCGTTTTTCGGCGCCTTGCCCTTAATCACCTTGTGGTAATAATCGTAGGTCATCGGCACGCCCTTGGACTCATCGCTGCCGGCGACCACTTCCGCGACAAAAATCGTGTGGGTCGGCGTCTCCGCGCTGCTTACCACACGGCAGAGAAGCCAGCAGCAGATATTTTCCTTGATGACGGGCACGCCCTCCGCCAGAATTTTGTGGTGAACATTGTTCAGCTTATCCGTATCGCGGCCGGAATTGAAGCCCAGCGCGCCGATGACGGCGCCGGAAGTATCCTCCGATAAAACGCATACGGTAAAAAGCCCGCTTTTGACGATACAGTCATGGCTGTAATTGTCGTGGTTCATACTGACGGCAATCATGTTCGGTGTGTTGCACACCTGAATGACCGTATTGACAATGCAGGCGGAGGCTTTTTTTTCGTCCTTTACGCCGATGGCGTACATTCCGTATGTTAAATTAAAGAGAACCTCATTTTTCATATTGATACGCCCCCCGTTTCCTTTGTCTCAATCATATCACTCTCATGCGGCCGATACAAGCGCAAACTCCTGAATTCAGACACAATTCACACAATTTTCAGGTATTATTCCCCTTTATTTTACTCCAATACTGCAGGAAAGCCTGCTCTGTTTTATTTTGTCCGTACTCATAATAATGAACGTCCTTCAACTCGTCGGGCAGGTATTGCTGGGCAACCCATTTGTTCGGATAATCGTGGGGATATTGATAAAACTGCCCCTTGTGCGAGTTGTCCTCCCCATCATAATGTTTATTCTGAAGCTGACGGGGAATATTCCCGATTTTTCCTTTTTCTATGTCGGCAATGGCGGCGTTGACGGCGCAATAGGCGGAATTGGACTTCGGCGCGCTGCACACAAGGATGACCGCGTCCGCAAGCGGAATCCTCGCTTCCGGCAGCCCGACCTGAATCGCGGCGTCCACCGCGGCTTTGACGATCGGGATAATCTGCGGGTAGGCCAGCCCGACATCCTCGCAGGCGCAGACCATCAGCCTCCGGCAGATGGACGGCAGGTCGCCCGCCACGATCAGGCGCGCCAGATAGTGGACGGCGGCATCCGGGTCGGAGCCGCGCATGGACTTCTGGAACGCGGAAAGGATATCGTAGTGCTCGTCCCCCGCGCGGTCATACCGGAGCGCGCTGCGCTGGGTAAGCTCTTTGGCAAGCGGAAGCGATACGCGGCAGACGCCGTCCTTTTCCTCGCCGGAAAGCACGCAGAGCTCCACCGCGTTCATCGCCTTGCGCACATCCCCGCCGCAGGCGGAAGAAATGTATTCCTCCGCTTCCTTCTCAACGGAGACGGGCCTTCCCTGTTCCTGTTCCATAAAAGCAAACGCACGCCGGACAGCCGGGAGCACGTCCTCTTTTTCCACCGGCTTGAATTCAAACACCGTCGACCGGCTGAGAATGGCGTTGTACACATAAAAATACGGGTTTTCCGTCGTGGAGGCAATCAAGGTGATCTGCCCGTTTTCTATGAATTCCAGCAGCGTCTGCTGCTGCTTTTTATTAAAATACTGAATCTCGTCAAGGTAAAGCAGAATCCCGTTCGGGGCGGCGAGCGTGTCAAGCTGTTCGACCACCCCGCGGATATCCGCCGTGGACGCGGTCGTACCGTTCAGCTTGTAAAGGGCCCGTTTCGTCTGCTTCGCGATAATGGAGGCGAGCGTGGTTTTCCCGATGCCCGACGGCCCGTAAAAGATCATGTTGGGGATTTCCCCCGAATCGATTATCCGGCGAAGGGCCTTGCCCTCCCCCAGAAGATGGCGCTGGCCGACAAGGTCGTCCAGCTTCTGCGGGCGCAGCCGGTCCGCCAAAGGCGCTGCCATATTGTAACCACCCCACCTGACTTCAATGAATTATTCGTACAGCGGATACCGGTCGCAGATTTCCGTGACCATCCCGCGGATTTTGTCCTCGTTTGCTTCAAAATCATGGATCGCAAGGCTGATGCATTCGGCGATGATGTCCATATCCCCGGTGTTCAGCCCGCGTGTCGTAATCGCCGGCGTACCCAGACGCACGCCGCTGGTAACGAACGGGCTGCGCTGCTCGTTCGGCACCGTGTTTTTGTTGGCCGTGATGTACACGGAATCAAGGCGGTGCTCCAGCTCCTTGCCGGTCAGCTCTAAGCCGCTCAGGTCCACCAGCATCAGGTGGTTGTCGGTTCCGCCGCTGACAAGCCTGACCCCGCGTTTCAGCAGGCCGTCCGCAAGGGCGGCGGCGTTTTCCACGATTCTGCGGCCGTACTCCTGAAACTCCGGCTTGAGCGCCTCGCCCAAGCAGACCGCCTTGCCGGCGATCACATGCATCAGCGGGCCGCCCTGCGTTCCGGGGAAAATCGCCTTGTCTATTGCCTTCGCGTACTCCTCGCGGCACAGGATCAATCCGCCGCGCGGGCCGCGCAGGGTCTTGTGAGTCGTCGTGGTGACGATATCCGCCCACTCCACCGGGCTCGGATGCATGCCCGCGGCGACAAGGCCCGCAATGTGCGCCATATCCACCATCAGATACGCCCCGCAGGCGTCGCAGATTTCACGGAAGCGCCTGAAGTCGATGGTGCGCGGATACGCGCTCGCGCCGGCCACAATCATTTTGGGCTTTTCTTTGACAGCCGTTTCGTAGAGCCTGTCGTAATCTATCCGTCCGGTTTCCGGATTAACGCCGTAGGGAATGAAGTGAAAATATTTTCCGGAAATGTTGACCGGAGAACCGTGAGTCAGATGGCCGCCTTCGGCAAGGCTCATGCCCATGATGGTGTCTCCCGGGTTCAGCAGCGCGTAATAGACGGCAATGTTCGCCTGAGCGCCAGAATGCGGCTGCACATTGGCGTATTCCGCGTGAAAAAGCTCGCAGGCGCGGTCGCGCGCAAGGTTTTCCACGACGTCGACATACCGGCATCCGCCGTAATACCGTTTCGCGGGATAGCCTTCGGCATATTTATTCGTCAAAATGCTGCCCATTGCGGCCATTACCGCAGGTGAAACAAGATTTTCAGAAGCAATCATTTCAAGATTGCGCTGCTGGCGCTTCAATTCCTCTTTCATCGCCGCGCCGACTGCGGGGTCCGCCTGAGAAACAAAGCCGATGGAGTCCATCATATCACTGTACATTTTCTTCATTCCCTTTCCCAGAGTATTTTATTGTTCATTATACACTTTCGTGTGTTAAAACGCAACCTTATGCACTAAATACAGGATCAGCAGATGCACCGGGTAAAAAGCATAAAAGAAATATTTCCAGTTCCATTTTCCCCTTTTCCCGTTGTAAGCGAGAATCGGAAACCCCGCCAGCGCGGCATAGAGCTTGATCGGACCGGTCAGCAGGCTGTAGCCGGTATTAAAAACGGTAAAAATCAGCACGCCCCTCGTCCTGTAATTTTTAAAGCAGTAAAAGATGATAATCAGGACCACGCCGAACCAGCCGTAATCCGTATGCAGCACTTCGGCAAGCAGCGCGCAGGCGACAGCAAGGAGTACCGCCGGGGCCGGCCGGGCGATGAGGTAAGTGTGAAGGATCGCAATTGCCGCAAGGCCCAAAAAAAGCGTAAAAAATACATTCTGGCTCTGCGGGTAATACACCGTTCCGTGAAACGCCAGATCGTACGGAACTTCGGAAATCAGCGAAAAGAAAAAAAGGCGCGTCAGATAGCGCTTAATACTGGAGGTGTAAAGGAGTCCCTCCGAGATAAAAAAGCAGAAAAGCGGAAAGGAAAGCCGCCCGATGATGCGGAAAAGCGGAACGGACGGGAAAAAGATCGCGCCGACGTGATCGATCAGCATGGTAATCACTGCCAGCATTTTCAGCTGCGACCTGCTCATATTCTCTCCGCCTTCCCCGATTACAGCATTTCCAGTTGGTTCTGCAACAAGGTTATGTTCCTCCCCCGCCAAAGGCGGGGGAGGAACATGTTTTATCTTGCAAACTGAAATGGAATTGCTATAAGATTCATTTATAACATGATATTGGATAATCCTGTCCTTGTCAACTTGTACTTTTGCGATATTTCATATAAAATGAAAGAGAATCAGGCATCGTGACGATCACGAAACAGGAGGGATTCATCATGACAAAAAAACAGCGTGCCGCTCTGGCGGTGGAAGCGCTAAAAAAAGAATACCCGGGGGCTGTCTGCTCCCTGACCTATACCAACCCGCTGCAGCTTTTAATCGCGACCCGGCTGTCCGCACAGTGTACCGACGCGCGGGTCAACCTTGTGACGCCCGCGCTGTTCGCGCGCTTCCCGACCCTTCAGGCCTTTACGGAAGGCACTGTGGAGGAAATCGAGGAACTGATTCATTCCTGCGGGCTTTATAAGACAAAGGCGCGCGACATCTTCGCCATGTGCCGGATGCTGAAGGAGGAATACAGCGGCGTGGTGCCGGACAGCATTGAGGAGCTTACCCGTTTGCCGGGCGTGGGCAGAAAAACCGCCAATCTGGTTGTCGGGGACATCTACCACAAACCCGCCGTGGTTACCGATACGCACTGTATCCGCATCTGCGGGAAAATCGGCCTCAGCGAGGGCAAAGAGCCCTTCAAGGTGGAAAAGCAGCTGCGTTCCATCCTTCCGCCGGAGGAATCCAACGATTTCTGTCACCGGCTTGTCCTGCACGGCCGGGCAGTGTGCACCGCGCGCAGTCCGAAATGTGAGCTGTGCTGCATGAAAGAATTCTGCAAATACGCCCTCTCCATGGCAAAAACATCCTCTAAAAAATAGTTTCAAGGAAGTATTGAACGAAGGCCGCAAAAACTATATAATAATGGAAGAAGATAGCAAATTTTGCAGAAGGGCGGTATGTTTTTTATGGCTATGGGATGGACGGAGGATTTATCCGTAGGAGTAGACATAATCGATCAGCAGCACAAGATTTGGTTTGAAAAGGCAAACCAGCTGTTTGACGCCGGCAAAAACGGCAAGGCGAAAGAATTCATCGCACAAATGCTGGATTTCCTGGATGAATACACAAAGATGCATTTTCGCGACGAGGAAAAATACATGCTCAGTATTCATTACCCCGAATACGGAACGCAAAAGGAGCTTCACACCAACTTTATCGCGGAGCTGGCGAAGCTGAAAGCCGAATACGCCAGGTCCGGCGGAAATATCGCCGTGATTATCAACGCCAATCAAATGGTGATCAACTGGCTGATTCAGCATATCTCCACACAGGACAAAAAAATAGGCCAATACGTAAGGAGCCATAAAGCCTGAAATCAGGTTTCAGGCCATTTTCAGCACGCTTGATTGGAAATAAGATCAAATAAAGTTAAAAATAACAGTTGAAATCGTCCCGCCAACATGATATAATAGCTTTCGTTGTGGGGGCGTAGCTCAGCTGGGAGAGCGTACGGTTCGCATCCGTAAGGTCGAGAGTTGTTCGTAAAACCACATCGGGCTCAATGCCATCAAAACAGCAACCTGTCTTTTTAATAAAATTTCATATGGGCTTGTAGCTCAGCTGGGAGAGCGCCGCGTTCGCAACGCGGAGGTCGACGGTTCGATCCCGTTCAGGTCCACCAAAGCCGCTAAATCTTATGATTTGGCGGCTTTTTCGTAATTTTATGAATTTTGTGAGAAGCAAAACAAGTAAGGCCGCACAGCTTTGGAAACTGTGTGGCCTTACTTGTTTCAGGGCGTTCTAAAGGGATAATAGCACTTCTGTCGGCGTAAGTGTTTTCATAATAGAACCCAAGAATTTCGTTGAAACTGGTAAGCATCCATTGCGATAAGCACTATTTTTGCGGCGCAACTCCGCGCAAGAGCAGTGCCTTAATTTTTGATTCATGATACCAGTTTTCTCCAAAAAATATAGGCGGATGGCACCTTCAGAATGACTTCCCCTATCTCGCTGTGTATTTAGAGAATCATCCATGCTGCTGTGGATCGTTATAAAACAATATTTTTATAAGCGTGTATTTTACTCTTGTTTTCTCGTTATAAATAAGATATAATTTTTATAACGAAATGAGGTGAGGCCATGGGCCGTCCCAACCATCTGGAGCAGGTCCGCAAGCGGGTCAAGGCAGCCGAAGCTGATTCCGTCTTTATTCCCTCCGACTTTTTTGATATTGCCGAAGCCGTTAAAGTGAACACATGTTTAAACCGGTTGGTTGAGAGCGGCGAACTGCACCGCATGATGCGTGGTGTATTTACTAAGCCTCGATACAGCGAGCTGCTGCATGCCAACATCCCACCGAGTCCTGATAAAATTGCAAAGGCGATTGCCCGAAATTACGGATGGACGATTATCCCCTGCGGCGATACAGCACTTAATATGCAGGGAATCTCAACGCAGGTTCCGGCCGTCTGGATATATGTAAGCGATGGCCCATATAAAAACTATGATGCCAGTGGTGTAATGCTGAAATTCAAACACACGGACAACAAAAATGAGATCATTGAGGTTTCTTATCAGACAGCCCTTATCATTCAGGCACTGAAAGCTTTGGGTAAAGACAACATCACAATAAAAGATATTCGCATCCTCTCAAAGAGACTAACAGACGACGAAAAGAAACAAATGCTTGTTGAAAGTAAGCGAATTACCGCGTGGGTATACGAATGCATCAAGCAAATTTGTGCGGAGGACAGCCATGAAGCAAATTTCTAATTTAACCAGAGCGCAGCGGCAGAAGCTCTAATCGTCGCCGTGCGGAAAATGAAATTAAACGGCAAATAATCTTGGCAAGATGGTGCTCAGAAGTTCGCAAGGAGATTATAATGAAATATTTTGAATATAATTTGGGAAGTATTTTTCAATCACTCGATATGAGCTACAGCAACGGCTTGACAGACGCGAATGATACGGATTTAACCGTTTTTCAACGGTACTTTTTTGCTCAGGCAAAAGAGAAACTTAATGTTGATGCTGTATACTTTTTGAGAGATGCCGAAGGTATTCCCAAAATCCCAATGATTTATTTTTCTGCCATGGATTCATATAATTCCGAAAGAATAGCTGAGCTTCATAGAATGGCTTGGAACATGGGAGAAGCCCCTTTATTGTTTATCGTTCTTCCAGATGAACTTCTTGTGTACAACAATTATACTCCCCCTGCACCAAGGAAGGAAGATGGGAGTTATAATAACGATGCAGGGATGTTTGCCAGAATCAAAAAAGTTAGTGATCTGGAAGAGCAGCGCCAGCAACTGCTTCAATTTCATCGTTCCCAGATAGAAACCGGAGAATTCTGGAAGCAAAATCAAACACGCTTTAATATTGATACGCGTGTTGACGTAACACTAATGGCAAATCTCCGTGCAATTCGGAAGCTACTGCTTAAAAGTATCGAAAAGAGAGATGTTGAGAAACAAATTGACGATCAGCTGCGGTGTGAAATTGTACATGGTTTGCTCGGGCGTTCTATATTGATTAAGTACTTGGAGGAAAGGACAGATTCTACTGGGAAAACTGTATTCCCAAATGACTTTTTTGGTAAATTCCTTCATGGAGCAAAAAAATACACCGATGTCTTAGCAGACAAGCAATCGACCTATATGCTTTTCGCTGAATTGGAAGAGCGATTTAATGGCGATATGTTTCCGTTAATTGAGAACGAAAAGGATGTTATTACTCAATCTGACCTAACCGAATTACAACAATTTCTTTTGGGCACAAGTGAACTTGCCAGTCAGCAAATGGTTATATGGCCGTTGTACTCGTTCAATGCCATTCCCATTCAATTAATTAGTAGCATTTATGAATTGTTTTTTCATCTTGCAGAGACAGACCCCGACAAGGAAAAAGGAACATACTACACGCCATATCATTTAGTTTCAATGCTTATGGATGAGGTCCTTCCTTGGGATGGTCCATACACACCTCAAAAGATTTTAGATCCCGCTTGTGGCTCAGGAATTTTTCTGGTGGAAGCATATAGGCGATTGGTTGCAAGATGGATATTCACCAATCAGCCAGAAAGCATCGGATCAAATGATCTAATCAACATTATGAAAGCATGCATTTTTGGTGTGGACAGCAATAAAGAGGCTATACGAATCGCTTCTTTCAGTCTCAGTTTAGCTATGTGCGATTTTCTCGAGCCACGGACCATTTGGGATTCTTTACAGTTTCCGCGGTTGCTGCACTATAATCTTTTTCATAATGATTTTTTCGATAGGGATTGCGAATTTGAGCAACGTGATTATGATATTGTCATCGGAAACCCGCCATGGGAAAGCAGACTATCTCCGGCTGCAAAGCAGTATATCAAAAACAACAAATTTAAAGTCAGTGACGAACAAATAGCGCAGGCGTTTACATGGAGGGCGGGGGATATTTGCCCAAAGGGCGTAATTTGCTTTCTGCTTCCAAGTAAAGGCTTCTTGTTTAATCGCTCAGTAAAGGCACAGCAATTCAGAACAGCATTTTTTGAAAAATACGATGTTTCCGTTATAATTAATTTCTCGGCTTTCAGATGGGTATTGTTTGAACATGCCGCAGGGCCAGCTGTTGGTGTAATATATCGAGTAAGCAATTTAGACAAATCTGATACTATTTTCTATTGCACACCAAAGCCATTATATACCATTGAAGATAAACGGCGATTTTTAATTGAGCCAACCAATATTTGCCGAATACCACGAGAGCTCATTTATGATGATCTAATATGGAGAATTGCTATGTGGGGCGGCCCGCGCGACATGGATTTGGTACATACCCTGCAGGCATCAGGTACTCCACTTCGAAAATTGCTTGATGAAAATGACATGGTATATGCAGAAGGATACAAAAAGGGAAACAAGAAAAAAACTTGCGATGCTTTTCTGGGCATGCCGATGCTTAACGCAAAGACTTTTTCTCCCGGAAAACACTTTCCTGACGCACTGCCAAAAATGACAGAAAGAAAGTTTGAATGCACAGTCGATACAAAACGCCAAATTTTTCAAAGTCCGCACCTAATAATCAAGCAAAGTCATAAGGGGTCAAGATTCCTCGCTGATGTATTAAGCTTTGATGCAGTGTTCAATCATAGCTTCCTGGGTGTACATGGAGATGAGCGCCTCTTAAAGTATTTTTGTTCGATTATTTCCTCAAAGGTGTTTGTCTACTACCAGATAATGACTAACCGCAAATGGCTCGTTGAACGAGATGAATCTGAAGTTGGAGACATTATCGATACGCCATTTCCCATGCCCACAACCGCCGCAGTTGATGAGGCGGTTAACCTGTTTGATCGTGTTATTGTTGGTAACGGTGATCTCTCGATCATAGATCAATTCGCGTATAGGCAGTATAAACTGCTGCCATATGAAATTTCCCTCATTGATGACGCAATAGACTATGTCTACGACTACTATAGCAAAAAAGGGAATTCCTCCGCATTGAGCCAGCCCGACAATGCCTTGTTGCAAAAATATTCTGTGTCACTGCAAGAGGTCATGCAGAACACATTGGGAAACCACTATTCATTCTCATGCTGTATATATCACGGGGATGCCCCTCTGATAATCGCGGTTCTTGATTTATCACCGACCTCAAATCCAAAGTTTTCGCTTAATCGCAATAGCGAGGAGATGGATGTGCTTTTGCATAAACTTGATCGGCAATTATTGGAAGATCGATCTGGAAGCGTCTTTGTAAAGAGAAATGTACGGGTATACAATAAAGACAGTATCTATATTGTTAAACCAAATCAATCGAGATACTGGAACTTTTCGGCAGCTTGTAGAGATGCTGATGAAATATATGCTGATGTAATGAGGGCGTGGAGGGGTGAAAATGAGTAGTATTCGCAATATCACTGCGTCCAATCCAATGCCCGTAGATTTGGCTAAGAGACTGGGCAAGGGAGGGATTGCCGAACTTCTTTCAGTTATGTGGCAAGGGTATGATGATTTGCATGATGCCAGCATCATTACGAAAGAGATGAACGAAAATGCCATTACGGAAGAATGGTTTCTCCGTGTAAATGAAATATGGCATCAGGAAAATCGGGCAGCAAGAGTATCAATCCACTTATCCCCGATAACCCAATTGGGGGATGACACGATGGCAAAGCCTCGTGGGCAATCGCCGGCAATTGATTTTTGTTTTCGTGCGTGGAATAAAAATGATGGGTATTTTGGAGCAGAATGTAAAAACCTATATGATCATGACCCAAAGCATATAAAGCGCTACGTTGAAACAGGCGTGTGCAACTATACCAGCGGGAGATATGGATCGAAGTCATCCGTTTCTTCTTTAGTGGGTTATGTTCTCACGGGAAAAATACCAGAGATTGTTGATGAGTTGAAGCAAGAGATTGCAAAGACTAAACCACGTTTGAATATTAGCCGTGAAATAGGAAGCCGAGATGTTCAATACAAGTCCAGTCATATCAGGGATTCCGATGGAAAACAGATCACCATTCATCATCTGCTTTTCAATTTTGTCGCTTGAAGTCCTGGAGGAAAAGAAATGATTAAAGATATTATCGCCGCGAATGACAGCGTTACGCCTAATAGCCGTGAGATGGCTGTTTTGAAAGAGTACTTCCCTTCCTGTTTCCACACGGACGGCAGTTTTGATTTGGAACGGTTCAAGGAATTTTTGGACGACAAGCTCACTGTCACCGGTGAGGGTTATGAGCTCAAGTTTCTCGGCAAAAACTATGCCCGTTTACTGGCATCTGTGGACACAACCACAGTCACCGTACCTGATGAGGAACATAACAAGAAGCCGGAGAATGCTAACAGTCAGAATATCTATATCAGCGGTGACAATCTGGACGGATTGAAGCATATGATGAAATCATACATAAGGCAGATTAAGTGCATCTACATAGACCCACCGTATAATACTGGTAAAGATGATTTCGCATATGCGGATAGCTTCAACTTTACAGTTGATGAGCTATCAGAAAAACTAAGTATAAGCGAAGAACAAGCGCAGCGGATAATTGATTTAACAAAGCGTGGCTCGGCATCTCATTCAGCCTGGTTAATGTTCATGTATCCTCGGCTCCAATTAGCACGGGATTTACTTAAAAATGATGGCGTGATTTTTATATCTATTGATGATAATGAAATTGCCAATCTTCGCCTAATTTGTGATGATATCTTCGGCGAAGAAAATCACATTGGTACAATAATTTGGAACAATGTAACAGATAATAATCCGACAAATATTGCTGTTGAGCATGAATACATTGTAGCCTATTCAAAGAGCCGAGAATCCCTTGAGCCTATTTGGAAGTCCTCAATAGATGACTTAAAAATGATCTTGCTGGACAAAGAAGCAGAATTGCTTTCCCTTCCTTTTGATTCCGAAGCGGGTTTACAAGATGCTTATACTGCATGGTATTCTGAACATAAGGCTCAGCTTGGGAAACTTGAGGGATACAAGTTTATCGACAAAGGTGGCATCTACGCTGGCAGTAGAAGCGTACACAACCCTGGAAAACAAGGCTATTATTATGACGTCATACATCCCGTCACAAAAAAAGCGTGTATGCCTCCGCTGATGGGATACCGTTTCCCTCAAGAGTCTATGCAAAAGTTGGTTGACGAAGATCGAATAATATACGGCGAGGACGAAAAGAAAATTATTGAAATAAAGCAATATGTTAGGGAATATACTGATAAACTCTCAAGCGTGATATCTATGGATGGACGATCTGGAGCTAATGTCATAAGGGCTCTCTTCGATAATCAAAACGTATTTAAAAATCCAAAGGCCCCAGCTATTCTCGAGAAATTGCTATCATTTGCAATGAGCGATTCGGATACCGTTGTTGATTTTTTTGCTGGCTCATCGACAACAGCTCACGCAATTATGAATCTTAATAGTACCGATGAGGGAAATAGACATTATATTTTGGTACAACTAAAAGAGCCCAATAAGCCAGGCAGTGAAGCACTGAATGCGGGCTATGCCACGATTGACCAGATTGGCATGGAGCGAATTATCCGTGCCGCTAAGAAGATCCGTGAGGAACATCCAGACACTACGGCAGATCTCGGTTTCCGCCACTATACTCTTTCTGAGCCCTCCGAGGATACGCTGGACAAGCTGGAAGATTTCTCTCCAGAGGATAACGGCATGTATGTGGGAAACACTGTTCTGGATGATTTTGGGAAGCCGACCGTTCTTGCAACATGGCTTGTCCGGGATGGCTATGGGTTTACCGCATCCGTGGAGCAATTGAACTTCGCTGGATACACGGGATACTACATAGGAAAACATTTGTATCTCATCGACGAAAAATTGTCCGATTCGGCGATTGAGGCCATTGTAGTGAAATATGAGACGGATGGGGACTTTAACCCCGAAAATGTCGTTCTGTTCGGGTATAGCTTTACATGGACAGAGCTTGAAAGTTTGAAAACAAATTTAAAGCGGCTGAAAGATGAGGAGAAGAATCTCCGCATTAACTTTGACGTCCGTTATTGACGGGAGGACATGACTTATGGAGCTAATCCTCCAACAGGCGCTACCGCATCAGCAAAAAGCGGTCGATGCTATCTGTGCTGCACTGGACGGCGTACAGATTACCGCGCCCAAACAGTTTTATGAAAATCCGCATATCATGCTTACTGATCCTCGCCTTGCCGAAAATGTGCGGGAATTACAAAATGCCGTTCCTCCGGAGTATCGCAGCAATACGCCTATCGGCAATTGCCTAAATCTCGATATTAAAATGGAGACGGGCACTGGAAAAACATATGTATACACCAAGGTCATGTTTGAACTGCACAAACGGTATGGAATTAATAAATTCATCATCGCTGTGCCGTCGCTTGCCATCAAAGCGGGAACCGCGCAATTTTTGCGGGATGAATATGCCCGTCGCCATTTTGCGGACGGCTGTGGGTATGGCACAGAGATCGAAGTTGGTATTCTGGAAGCACCTAAGAATAAGAAAAAGGGACGCAGCTATTTTCCAAGCGTAGTCAGTGATTTTGTTAAAGGTTCCTGCCAGGATACGAAAAAAATCCATGTGTTGCTTATGAATATGCAGTTGCTTGTCGTAAGAGCAAACGGAATGCTTAGCCGCGACGATTACGATTACGGAGCGGAAGGGTTCTATCGGCCGTTAGACGCTATTCGCGCAACAAGGCCTGTAGTCATCATAGACGAGCCGCATCGTTTTTCCCGCGATCAAAAAGCATTTAAAGTCATTACCGATGAGATATGCCCGCAAAGCATTATCCGCTTTGGTGCAACTTTTCCGGAAACCACTTCCGGGCGCGGAAAAAACAAAGTCACAGTAAAAGATTATCAAAATCTGCTTTATGATCTCAATGCTTGCGCATCATTCAACCAAAATCTGATCAAGGGCGTTGCAAAGGAACACTTTGAACCGGTTTCTAAGCGCGAAGAAAAGGTGAAAATTACATCTATTGCAAGCAAAGACTCTGTTACGTTCCAATATAAAAAACGTGATGAAGCTACAAAGTCATATACGCTCAAGACCAGTGGCTCACTGTCCATAATAAGCGATGCGTTTGAGGGAATAACGGTTTACGCGATAGGTAACACAAAGGTAGAATTTTCAAACGGTGTCATAAAATCAGTCGGCGAGGAACTGGATGTAGACATTTACATGACTTCCTATCAAGAGCAGATGATACGTCTGGCACTTGAGCGCCATTTTGAAACGGAGCGTGAAAATTTCTGTGGACGCACCTTCAAGATAAAAACGCTGGCTCTTTTCTTTATAGACGATATATCATCCTATCGCCCGGGTACAGACGGTAAAGAGCCATACCTTCGCTTGGCCTTTGAACGCCTGTTGAAAGAGCGCATTGAAGCCGTACTTGCCACACTCGATGATCATGATGCCGAATATCGAGCGTATTTGAAAGCGAGCCTCGCCGACATCTCCGCTTGCCACGCCGGATACTTTTCTCAGGACAACAGCGATTCCGATGAAGATGTTGCCAAAGAGGTCGACGAGATTCTAAACGGGAAAAAACAGCTTTTGTCTTTTAAGAATACAGACGGAAGCTATAATACGCTTCGATTTTTGTTCTCAAAATGGACATTAAAAGAGGGCTGGGATAATCCCAATGTATTTACGATAGCCAAACTCCGCTCCAGCGGCAGCGAGAATAGCAAACTGCAGGAGGTCGGACGTGGACTGCGCCTGCCTGTGGACGAAAACGGAAATCGCATATCTAATGAAGAATTCCAGCTTAATTATATTGTAGACTTCACTGAGGCCGACTTCGCACAGCGGCTTGTCAATCAGATAAATGGGGAGATTCCGCAAGCAATCACCATCAGCGAAGAAAAACTTCAACAGGTGGCAAAAAAGCTTGGGGTTTCTTCAGACAATTTATTTGATGCTTTGTATGCAAAAAAGCATTATATCGACAGGCATTATAATATCAAGCCGGAAACACGAGATGCGTTTCTTGCAGAATATCCTGACTTCTTTGCAGGACTTTCCACAGGCAAGGTCAAAGACCGCAACAAGGACAAGCCGCGTCCCATCAAAATTCGCAAAGCCGCATATAGTGAAATCAAGGAACTGTGGGAGAAAATTAACCAGCGCTATCTTTTGTTTTACGATGCAGACATAAACGAGGATATGAATGCTGTCATCCTCTCTATTCTTGAGCAGCCGGGAACGTTTACCGATATGGTTATACGCAGTGCAAGAGAACTCGTTAAGAGCGACGGAGATCAGATGGAAGCGGTAACGAGTACAGGAGTCCAATATACCGTGACCCGACCTATCCCATATGGCTTATTTCTTAAGCGCATTTCACAGAATACAAATGTTCCAGTAACTACGCTTCATAACGCCTTGTGTGAATATGTAAAAAGGCACGGACATATAGAACAAAAATTTTTTAATGATAATTCTGCAATTGAGTTCTGTTCAAGATTCCGAGATTGGAAAACCAAGCATTTACAAGGGCGATTCCACTATGCAAAGAGCAGAACTCCATGCGGTGCAACAGCGCTGACTTATGCTGATGGGACGCCGCGTACTGATATTGCACAGGGGCGTATTGGAACAAAAATAATTCCCGGTACACCAAGCGCAAAATATTTGTATGATGTCTATGCATATGATTCACCATTAGAAAAAGACAATATTACAGCAAATATTGAAGAAGTAGTCGTATTCGGAAAAATACCGCGTAGCAGTATTGCTATACCAACGATTACAGGTGAGATGTATAGTCCGGACTTCATGTATATCGTAAAACGTAAATCCGGCGAAAAAGAGCTCAATATTGTAGTTGAGACAAAGGATGTTGAGGGGAAGTCTTCCTTGCGTCCCATAGAAAATGCAAAAATTGAGTGTGCAAGGGTGTTCTTTGACATGCTATCAAGGGATGGATACACAGTATACTTCAGAGATCAATTGAACAATAAACAGATGGCGCAGATTATTAATGAAGTACTGACTTAATGTCAGGTACCCAGAGAATCTTTTTTATAGCTATTTTCTGAAACATATGCTTTTGTGTCTTGCTACAAGGAAGCGAGACACATGGACAGAGCCCTGAAAGTACTGTACGGCAAGCCTTTACACGCGGCCGAAGATGGCAGAATTGAAGCGAGCTGTGGAAGCAAATCGGACATTGCTGCGAGACAAGCTACCGTGGCAGAACGAAAGATCGTGCTGCGGATCGTAGATGATCTAAACATGATGGCGACCGATTTTTCTCTTGACAGCTTCATCTGCGGCTTCAAACTGTTATGCCAGATGGCAAACAAATTGAACAACACGTTAACAGGCGTTCAACGCCGGCGAAGCAAGCCGGGTTGAGCGCCTGTTCTGTATTGCGTAATAAAAACAGATTATAAAAAATGTGTGCACAGCCGACTTGATGACTCGCATACAACTTTGTCCGGCTTCCTCCGGCCACTCCTGTTTTTGAATCAATTTGGAATAGCGTCATACGTCTTGCATTCACTTGAACAGAAGTAATTGGCTCGGATCAACATCCAGAGCCTTCGCAATCTTGTAGATAGCAATGATGGACATGCCATAGGAAGATGTACTTTCAATATGACTGATCGTGGTATAGCTTAAATCTGCTTTTTCAGCAAGTTCATTTTGGCTGAGGCCCCGCTGCTTTCTGAAAAATTGAATTTTGAAACCGATATTTTTAAGAAATTGCTTTTCTTCCTCTGTGTATGATTTGCTGTTAATTGGGGGCACAGCAATCCCTCCAATCAGATAAAATCTTCTCTTATATTTTATCCAATAGAGAGTTGCAATCATACGCAGTATAGAGGTATAATATTGTAGTAATACTGCAAGTTATGACATAAATAATGAAAACAGGAGTACATCATGGCAGATCGTGAAATCCGGACAGAGCAGCAAGTGAAAGACAAGATAAAGGCTTTCAATAAGCAGAGGGCTGGATTGTCCATCGTGTTTATCATATTCATTGGCCTATTGATGTTTCTTCCGGCGGCTGAGGCGGAAGCGCTGCCTGTCCGACTGTCCGTGTTCTGCTCCGTCATTTTTTTACTATGCGGCGCGGCTTTCGTGATCTCATTCCGGGACTTGTTATTATTGCTCATCGTGACAACAGGCATCCCGGCGGTCTTGCTTGGCTTGGGCCAAATACGCTTTGAACTGTTTTTGATTCTTCTGCTGACCAATGTCGGGACAGTTTTCACCGCCAGCATAACAGGCAAGGCCATCATCCGTTCATTTACAAACGAGATTGAGAAAATAAACCGCCTAACAGCGGAAGCAACAACGGACGCCTTAACGCACCTTCTAAACCGCAACGGTTTGGAGCAGACGATAGGAATCGCCTGGGCTCTTTGTAAGCGGGATAAGAAGAAAGTCGGCGTCATCCTTGCGGATATTGATTATTTCAAAAGCTACAATGACACCTTGGGGCACCCGGAGGGCGACAATATCTTAAGGCAGGTGGCGGACAGCGTAAAAAGCTGCTTCAGGCGAGAAACGGACATTATAAGCAGAATCGGTGGAGATGAGTTCTTAATTTTTCTTTCGGAAGTAAACGATGATCGTATTTTGGAAATGGCGCAATCCCTTTCCTCATCCATTATCAATTTGAAAGTCACAACAGCCTCGGAAAACAATCCAGGCGATTTTTTATCTGTCAGCATAGGCGTTGCGACGAATACACCACAACCGGACGATTTGCTGGTCGATCTTTATAAAGCCGTGGATAAAGCGCTATACCGTGCCAAAAGAGCCGGAAGAAACTGCATCTCTTTTCACGATAAACTGATACAAATCGGGGTGCCCGTGGAGACATCATTTCCTGTAGGCGTATTATCGGCAAGCACGACCAGCGGGGATGCTGAAAACTGATAGGCTGCCGGAGCCGCAGCCTTTATTACGCGCAGAGATGTCTGATAAGCCGGCTATGCCAAATAAATTATAGTTGTGAGGTTGGAAGCGTGGGTAAGAAAAAGAGCGGAAGCAAAACAGCAAAGCGGATCGTAGCTGAAAACGCCATCAGGAAAATCGCCGAGCGTGACGGTGTTTCAACGGAATATGTAAGAAAGCAGATGCAGATCGCCATGCTGAATGGCTTGTGCAGCACCGATCCGAAGGTCAAGGCGTTTTGGGACGCTGTCCCATGCGAAAAAGATATACCCACGCCTGAAGAACTAATTCTATATATTTCCGAGATGGTAAGACGCAAGAAAATAAGCTGAGGATAGCGTTAAGGGAGCGGTCATTGCCGCTCCCTCTCTTGCACTTCAAGATTCTTCTATACAGCTGTCATTATCAATATGAATCTGCTTTGCGCAGCTAAGTTGACCATCCAGCCAAGACAAATAAATCCGCTTTGGCCTGCTCGTATGCCTGGCGATCTGCCCAGCTTTTCTTCTCCGCCTTATTCAACGCCTCCCAAGCGGAGCGGAACTGCTCCTGATGGGTATAGTTCTCCTCATAAAACTGCCGCAGCACCTCGTGCGGCTTCACCATGGCTCCGCCGTCCAGGCAATACTGGTGGCGGAGCTCTTTTTGCTTTTTATCCTTGGAAGTGAGATTGGCGACGATATCAAAGGTATTTGGTGTGCCGAGCCTCATCGGGACGCTGCTGACAAGCATCTATTATGTTATGATTTTATATCTCAACGACAATCAGATCACGCAAAGCGAGATAACCGCCGTGATGGTCGAACGGATGATGGCTTGTATTCGAACGCTTCCCATGGAAGAGCGGAGTTTGATTCGTGAACTGTTTTTCCGTAACGAAAGTGAGCGCCAGTTGTCGGCGGAAACCGGTATTCCGCAGATGACGCTTCACTACCGGAAAAGCAAAATCCTGAAGAAATTACGCAAGCTCTTGGAAAACCAACAACGCGGAGAGACAGCCGGGGTATGACAATTGTCGTGCCCCGGCTGTCTCTTTTGTACCAACTTGGTGCAAGTTTTTATCAGGCAGAGGAAGACAATAAGGAAATGCACCAACATGGCTCACTTTAAAACTCAAAGTATACCATGATGGCATAACTTTTTTTATGCTTAGCCAAACGTATACCATCATGGCTAACATTTCCGTTGGCCGCTGTCTTCTCCCAACTATAAAACAAATCTATTATCATCGTTATATCAAACAATTTTAGAATTCTGAAGCTATGTATATCTCTGAAATTTTTAAATTCCTGTAAAAAAATCCGCTCAACACTTCATTTGAACGGGAAAAGAAGTAGAGGGTTTTCTTTACAAAGTCAGGGGGTGTATTTCAATGAAATACGGAAATTTCTTTATGGTGAACAACGATGTGTTTCGGTACAAGCTGTCACCCATCGCTTTTTATGTCTATTGCTACCTGCTCCGATGTAACAGCCGTGAACGGGGATGCTATCCCAGCAAGCGCACCATTGCGGAAGCCTGCGGCATCGCAGTCAGTTCGGTGAGCAAAGCGCTGACGTTGCTGAAAGCTTGCGGCCTTATCAGTGTGCGCCACAATTTTGCGGACGGCAGGCAGATCAACAATACTTATGTATTTCAGGGAGTCGATTGCCTGGCGGACAGTCCCTTGGGTCACGATGAATCATCCCCCGTCTGACAGACGGATAGGAAACAACAAGAAGAATGGTAACCGCCCAATATAACAAGAGTTAACATCAGAAAGAAAAAAAGAGAATCCCCCACTGTTGCCACCTGTGTGCGGCTGTGTCGCGTTATTCGTACAAGGGTGGCATTGCTTCTCGCCGGGAGAGGAGCCGCCCCGCGTTGGGGCGGATGAAAGCCCAAAATTCTCTCAGGTGTCCTCTTGCACGAGAAAACGAGCACTTTTATTTTCTCTGATGATAATGGGGGTGAACCATGGGGTTGAAAATGATGCAGGTTAAAGGAGCGGGGTCGCTAACGCCTCCCGCTCCGGCTTACATCGCCCCGCAATGCGGGTCGAAGGGCATTTCTCAGCGGGGTCGGAAAATACCCCCTGGGGTCGGCTTCGGGGTCGTGGATCAAATGAATGCCCAACAAACTGCGGAAAATCAGGAAGTCCTGCGGGGCTGCGAGCGGGGTCAGGGCCCGTTTGTGGCGAAATCACGGCAGATGAGACATATATTGGAAGCCTGTCATGACGAGACGATAAGGAGGATGAAGTCAATGGATAAAAATCAATTTTTAGAAGCGCTGGATAGAGTCGACGGTGTGATTTTACCTGTGGAAAAAACCGCGCATACCGTAGAAGTTGATCAAGTGAATTTCTGCGTGATCAGTCACTTCTGCGGCTGGGAAACCATCGTCCCGAAGCTGGGCGAACTGATGATCGAAGATTTGAAACAGCCAGAAAAACCTGAGAATAAAAATACGGATTTGACTTGATGATTCAATAGCTTTGGGGCCGCAAGTGTGATATGTTGGACATACAGACAGGTTGCTGTTGCGAACAGGCGGCCCCGGCATACGGGGCAATATTGAGTCCGGGAAAGGAGCATTATGCAGGCAACAGTCAACGCCGGCGTTTATTGCCGGCTTTCCGTAGATGACCCCGATACAGACGAAAGCGAAAGCATCCAAACCCAGAAAGCAATGCTGACCGACTACTGCCACCAGCACGGATTTCATATCGTAGATTACTTTATTGATGACGGCGTGAGCGGAACTTCGTTCGACCGCCCGGATTTCCGGCGAATGCTGGATGCCATTGAATCCGGAACCATCAACACCGTGATCTGTAAGGATCTGAGCCGTTTCGGCCGAAACTATTATGAGTCCGGAATGTACCTGGATAATTACTTTATCCGTAAAAACATCCGGTTCATCGCACCGGGAAACTCGGTGGACAGCGCCAACGGAGCTTACAATCTGAGCGTTCCCATTTTGAACATGATGAACGACTTCTACGCCCGCGATATTTCCACCAAAACCAGGGACGCGAAAAAAGCCCGTGCCAAACAGGGGATGTACCTCGCCGCCAAGGCTCCTTACGGATACGTCAAAGATCCCGCTGACCGGCATCACCTGATTGTAGACGAGGATGCGGCGGCGATCGTGCGACGCATTTTTGACATGGCGGCCCACGGGGCGGGCTATAACAAGATTGCCCGAACACTCCACGCCGAGGATATCCCCAATCCGCTGACCTACTTCAACCAGAAAAATCCGGACTATTATCACAGCGACTACTGGAAACAGGGTACGCAGTGGCATGTGACATCTATTCAGTCCATTCTGAACAATCCCGTCTATCTGGGCTGTGTCGCCCACAACCGGGTTGGCAGCAAGGTCATGAACGGGAAAACGGAGAAAAAAGCCAGGGAGGATTGGATTGTGGTGGAGCATACGCATGAGCCGTTAGTCAGCACGGAGCAATGGGAAATTGTTCATAAACAGATGGAATCCAGACGCAGAGCGCAAAAGGATGGAGAGCCGCAGATGTTCGCTGGGCTTCTCTACTGCTCAGACTGCGGCAGCGCCCTTTCCTTCTCTGCGGTTCACCGCAAGACCAAGCCGGACGGCGGGCAGTACAAATGCTGGTATTACATGCGCCACGGCAAGGAATACTGTTCCAGCCACTATATCACTCTGGATCAACTCACCACCGTTGTTTTGGATGACATCCGCAGGCAGGCCCGGTATGCGTATCTCTACCATGGACAGTACCTGAAGACGCTAAAGGAGGCCAAAACTGAGCAGAGCGTCAAGCAGCTTCAGAGCCGGAAAAAGGAGGCCGAGAAATGCGAAAAGCGCCTTGCGGCGCTGGACGGTATCCTCAAGAAGCTGCTGGAGCAGAATGCGGCGGGAGCCATCACAAACGAGCGCTTCGCCGCCCTGTCAGCCGATTACGAGCAGGAGCGCAAAGCACTGGAGGAAACGGTCGCGGACTATGGAAAAGCCGCACAGAGCGCCCGTGAGGGTGAGGAACAGGCGGAGCAGTTTGTGGAGCTGATTCAGGAATATGCCGACCTTGATTTTCTGGACGCCCGGATTCTTAACAAGCTGATCGACAAGATCGTCGTTCATCAGCGAGAGAAGGACGCCGAGGGCAATATCACCCAACTGGTGGAAATTTATTATAAATTTGTAGGGATGACCGTACTTAATTTTAAGGAACAATAATCTGTGGTTTTATCAACATACCAAGGTCGAGAGTTCGATCCTCTTCGTCTCCACCAGATTTTTATCAAAAGAAGCCGATTTCTGCAAAAGAATCGACTTCTTTTTTTATATGATAAAATGAAATATAGATTCGGCCCTGACGTGATTGAGCGGATCAAGGACTGACTGGTATTGGCTTTCGGGCCGCAAAGGGAGGGCTATTCACGCGTAAAATTTTCACTTTTGTTCTGGTTTTGGGTATATTCTGCAGCTTGTGCGGGTGCAGCAAACAAAGTCCCGGTACAAATGATTCCGGCTCGTCCCGGACGGTATCGCAAACTGTGTCAAGCTCTGCAGATTATTCTGTTTATCAATTTTATACGGTGGATGATCATGGCAATATCTTAGACTCCAAAACCGGGAAGGTTGTCACGAATGACATATTGGCCGTTGACAGCAGCGGAAACATTGTGCTGAAAGAAAGCCAACAGGTCGTTGTATCATCAAAGCAAGTTCAGAAAAATAAAAAGCTGTACAGTTTCTCGCAAAGCACTTCCTCGCAAACCACAAATAAAGCAGAAAGCGCATCAAAAGCCGAAGAAGCGAACCGCTCCTCTTCCAGCAAAAAATCCACTTCCTCAGCAGTAAAGCCTGCCGTTTCGTCAAAACCTAAGCCGCACAGCGAGCCGGTTCCCATGGACAAGGCAAAAAACTGGGATTCGCTATACAGCCAAAAGGAATGGACATTCTTTAACACGGAAGAAAGCAGGCAGAAATATGACGGCTCTTCTGCCTTTGTATGCAGGTTTTCCGCGGGGCAGGATTCGCGCGCAACGATTTCTGTGGAATCCTATTGTTTGTTAGACAAATGGAAATATCCTTTGAACAGTGACGATGTAGTACGAACAATGAACGGTCAAAAATATGTTCAGATCTTTTGGAGCGGGTATAAAGGAGACCTTTATACTTTTGTCGGCAGCGAAGATACCGTCATCCTTGAACTGAAATGCTATGATGCTACCGGCCATAATTGGCTGTCCGACGAGCTGAAATTCAAACGTACCGAAAATAATTCTTTACAGCTGATAAGCGGCGATTACAATGAGTTCGGACTGAAAAACGGAGATGTTTTTGTACGATAATCTGCGCATTGGCCGCAGTAAATGTTTATGCCGCCGCAAATGAGTTTTGTGCTGTCTGTGGGCGGGCGGAGAATAAACTTTTTTGACCTCATCCGGTGCGGACAAAAGCCGCATTTCCCAAGGTTTCAAGAATCTGAGAAAAAATAAAAAAAGCAGAGCATATTCGATGAATGGCTTTAAAATGGAATTCTCACAATACCATTTTAAAGGTCACCGATATGCTCTGTAATTATTTATGTCGGAAAACTGCCTGGAGTCAGAGAGGGAATCTTTGAAGCGCCGGTATCGCTGTCCGTGATGCGGCGATGCTCAGTCCAGTTTTTCCGTATGGGGTCCTGCCTCAGAATAAAAATTGCTTCGCGTTGTAACAGCTGATCACAATAATAACTGCCATGAGGGCAATAAAGAGCTTACGCACCTGTTCGTCATTCAGGCGCCGGTTCAGAACTCGCCCGGCAATTCCCCCCATGACTCCTCCCGCTACCATTGCGATCAGCCAGATCATCCTGCACTCCGGCACACTGCGCGTGGCAAGAGTCGTCAGCAGGCTGGCCAATTGGCTGATAAAAATGATATACAGACTGTTTTGGGCGGCTGTTTTCGTGGACATAGAGAAGAAATAGTAAAACAGTACCAGATTGATGGGTCCGCCGCCGATGCTCAGAAAGCTCGATATAAGTCCAAGCAGAAGGCCGATCATCAGACAGGCCGGAATATTCCGGACGTTATGCGTCCGGATACGGTCGCTTTTGACCGTATACAGCAAGGTGCCCAGAACAATGACTGCAAGGCTGACAGCCTGATATCCTCCTACCCGCTCAGGCTGAGCGGCCGCGGCCCGCAGTAAGCTGAACAGGTCATTCCCCAGAATGCCGCCCGCCGCCGCGCCGACGGCCAGAGGGGTGACGGTCCTAAAGGCCACCTGGCTTTCTCCGTTCAGCAGTTCCTTACACACCGAGTAACAGGACATGCTAAGCACCATGCAGCCCGACAGAAAACTGATAGTTGAAACCGACGCGACGGACAGGCTGTCCAGAACCGGCTTCACAATGACACCGCCGCCGATCCCGCAGATCGCCCCGGCGACGCTGGCCAGAAAGCTGATAAGCAGCAAAATAATGGTCATGACGTGTAACGCTCCTTAAAAATAGAGGCACGGCGCGCAGCGCTGTCCCTGTCAGGCCGCGCAGACTCCGCGGCACTCAGCCGCAGCAGGGATGATCGGAAGCGCCGTCCCTGAAAGTGCTGTTTTTGCCGGGGTCCTTCATGCACAAATGCACCGCCGCGGTCGTAAAGGTCTGGGGCAGAGCAAGGATGTTGGGATTTCCCCCAACGAATTTCCGTTTGGCATCCTCAAGCGCCTCTTCGAAAGTCGCGCGGGTTTTCAGCCCCATTCCCCGGGCAATGCCCGGCTCTCTGGCGCCCACGATATAGATCGCGCTGGTGTGCATTTCCGCAATATGCCCGCAGCTCATCATGGAAAAGCCATGGAAGGGGTGGAACGCATTCGCAAACCGATATTTTCGGATATAGTCCTCATTGGTCGCAAAGTATTCTCCGTAACGGTTCATGTCCGGCAGAATCTGCATATAATCGTGCTGGAACAGGTTGTACAGCTCCCGGAGATACGGCCAGCGTTCGTCGTGGAAATAGCCGTCGCAGATGCTGGAAACGATGAAAACACAGTGGTCGCTGAGAATCCGCTTGTGCCGGATGACCTGTGCCGAGAGGGCCTGCATCATCTGGATCGGGTTCGTTCCCATGCCGTTGCCGTAGTGGAAGTTCGTGGGCATGCCGAACACGACGACGTCATATTTCTTTTCGGCCCAGTGGATATAGGTGCGCTTGTCAGCCGTCTTCCAGCTGATCGGCTGCATTTCCTTTGCCCAGCCCGAGTTGATCTCGATCTGGCGGGATTTCGTATCCAGAACGGCGTCGCAGCAGAAGAATTTCTTTCCCATTTTTCCTTCCATAAACTGGCCCTGCTGATTGAACTTGTTCCGCATCTCGCTGTTTGTGGACACGGGGACGAAGTCCTGACGGTGCATGACTTGGGGAACATGATGGGCCGCAATACTCCGCCAATGCGTGATGCCTGTCGAGCAGTGTTTGTATCCACCGGAATATCCGCCGTAGGGGTTGCCCTGCGTATGGCCAATCAGGATGGCAACGTCAGCATCATAAACATACTTGTTCATGATGACGTGATCGCCGTTTGCGGTGTAGCCAAGATCGATCAGATGCTCATAATCCTCGCTGTCATGGCTTGTGATCTGTCCGGAGGGGTAAAATTCATTAAAAAGATCCGGTCCAAGAATGGTTTTCATTTCCGGAACGGTCGCTCGCGGATGAAGGCCGTTTGAAATAAGAAGCAGAACGTCCTTTTTTTCAACGCCCGCGCCGTAAAGCTCGTCGAGACAGACCCGGATTGCCACCTTTCGGTGGCTTGTGGGCTGATTGCCCCCCTTTACGATGTCGGGGATGATGATGACAGCCCGGCTGCCCTTGTGCGCGAGCGCTGAAAGCGCCGGCATGCCGATGGGGTTCCGGACGCTCTCAAGCGTCGCGTGATAGAGACTGTCCCAATCCTGTGGAAGGCAGGGTGGGTCCGGGACGGTTTCACCGGGGATAAAAATGTCCGTATCGTCGGGCAGCTCGGCACTCATCATGCCCTGACCATATTCAAATTCTAATTTCATTGCTTCCGTTCTCCCTTCCCATATCTTTAGTGGCGACCCAGTCGCAGCCCGTTCCGCATACATTGGGCACCACCACGTCGCCGATCTTTACCGGAGCGCTCAGGCAAACCGTATTCAGCATGCGCATCACCTCGCGGATTTTCGCTTTTGGTACGGCTCCGGACGTTTTGACCGGACAGCACGGATGCGCCGCGTTCCGGATATGTACGATGCTGGTCAGCACCCGGGTAGGATCCGTAAGCTCTTTTTTACCGTAAGCTTCACCGCGGGGACAGCCAAAATTCGTGACCCGGTAGCCATTTTCTTCATCCACGCGCAGGTGGCAGCCCTTTGGGCAGACAATACAGATCAGTTCAGTCATCGTTTATTCCTCCTTAACGGCCAGCTCCACGGTCAGCCCATCCCCAAGCGCCTTGTTAAGCAATCCTGCCGGAATTGTGATTTTTTCCATTTCTCCGGGTGCCAGATGGTCCCGCTTAAAGCTGCAGAGCACGTTTTCGCCGTCCGTCACGCGGACCGTACCGCCGTGATAGACGTTGTTTACGCGGAAAAAGACATCGACGGACTTTTCCACCTTGCCGGGACGAATTTTCTGAGGCACCGTATAATTGACGCGCGGCCCATTTTTAAGGTTCAGCACCCGGCCAGGCATCTCCTCCCCGCCCGCTTTGACATATTCGGCTGCGGCCCTTCCGGCACGCTGGCTCTCCGCGGTAACAAAATCGACGAGGTCATGCACATGAACCACATTGCCGCAGCTGAACACGCCCGGCATTTCGGTCTCCATATTCTCGTATACGACCGAGCCGTTGGTACGCCTGTCCATGGGAATGCCTGCGGCGCGGGTCAGCTCATTTTCAGGGATGAGTCCCACGCTCAGCAGCACCGTGTCGCAGTCCAGGCTTATCTCCGTACCGGGAATCGGCTTTCTGTCCGGTCCGACCTCGGAGATCAGCACCTTCTCCACCCGCTGCTTACCAACGATTCCTGTGATAGTATGAGAGAGATACAGCGGAATGTTATAGTCGTTCAGGCACTGAACGATATTTCGGTTGAGCCCGTTGGAATAGGGACACAGTTCCACACAGGCGAGCACCTTCGCGCCCTCCAGGGTCATACGCCGCGCCATGATGAGACCAATATCGCCGGAGCCCAGAATGACCACCCGTCTGCCGACCATCCAGCCCTCGACGTTGATATAGCGCTGGGCGGTACCTGCCGTAAAGATGCCGGCCGGCCGGTCGCCGGGAATGCCGATGGCGCCGCGGGTGCGCTCCCGGCAGCCCATCGCCAGGACGACCGCTTTTGCGTGCACTTCGAGCAGCCCCTCCGCGGCGTTGACGGCGTATACGGTTTTGCCCTCGATCAAAAGCACCATCGTATCCAGTTTTAACACCACGCCCATAAGATTTGCCTTATGGATAAAGCGGGCGGCATACTCCGGGCCGGTCAGTTCCTCTTTAAAGTAGTGCAGTCCGAAGCCGTTATGAATGCATTGGTTCAGAATGCCGCCGGGCTCTTTGTCCCGTTCCAAAATCAGTACGCTTCCCGCTCCGTTTTCCTTTGCCGCGCAGGCGGCCGCCAAACCGGCCGGACCGCCGCCCACCACAACAATGTCGTATTCAAGCTCCATAATCGTCCGCCTCCTTGATTGGAGAAGTAAGCAGGAAGGTACCCTGCTCGTCCATGAGAATGTCCATGGGCGAGACGTTCAGTTCCCTCGCCAGTATCTCGTGAACCCGGGGACCGCAGAAGCCGCCCTGGCACCGCCCCATGCCCGCGTTGCACCGGCGCTTGATGGCGTCGATGGTTCGCGGCTGTATGGGCCGGTGGATAGCCTCCACGATCTCGCCCTCTGTCACAGTCTCACAGCGGCAGATGACCCGGCCGTAAAGCGGATTTTGAGAAATGATCTTCTCCTGCTCTTCCCGGCTCAATTCGCGGAATTTGATCCGCTTCCTTTTATCAATAAAGTTTTTCTTTTCATTCAGGACAAGGCCGCAGCCTTCAAGAAGCTTCGCGCCCTCTTTTGCAATTGCCGGCGCACTGGACAGCCCCGGACTCTTGATTCCTGCCAGATTAATAAAATGCGGGCAGATTCTGGATTCTTCAATAACAAAATCCGGTATCTGCGTGTTGGGCCGCACGCCCGCGTATTCGTGAATGATCTGCCGGAAATCAATGCCGGGCACCGAACGGTGGCCGTGTTCCTGAAGCTCCTCCAGCAACGGGGAAACGGTGGCCACGCAGTCGCCGTTTTCGACCACATAGGAATCCGGGCCTACAATCAGATTGCCGTGTACGGTGGGCGCCACGAGCACACCTTTAAAGCCGTGCTCGTCAGGGCACGGAAAAATAACCGAATTGATGAGTTTTCCCTGATTTTTGTCCAGCACGTAGTACTGTCCGCAAAAATTGGTCTGTTTCAAGTCGTTTCCGCCCACCAGCCGGTAGACGTCCGCCGAGAACGCGCCGCCCGCGTTAACGACATACTTTGCCTCGTAAACGTCCGTCCCGGCCGTCACCTTAAAATGCCCCTCCGGCACTTTCTCAATGGCCGTAACCGGACTGCAAAGCCTGACCTCGGCGCCGTTGGTCACGGCAGTCTCGGCCATGGCAATGGCATACTCCCAGGGGTTGATAATCGCCGAGGAGGGCGCGTATAAGGCGGCGATCAACTTGGGATTCAGACCGGGCTCCAAAGCCAGCGCTTCCTCCGGGCCGACAATGCGCACGCCCGGCACACCGTTGGCTATGCCCCGCTCGTAAAGGGCGTCCAGCTCTTTCCTCTCCCGTTCATTAAAAGCAATGACAAAGCTGGGGATCTCCCGCCTCTCGACATCCAGCTTTTCGCAGATTTCTTTGGCCAGCCTCACGCCCTCCACGTTCAGTCTGGCCTCCAGGCTGCCGACGGGACAATCGAATCCGGCGTGCAGAATAGCGCTGTTCGCCTTTGTCACTCCGTTGGCCACATCGTTGGAGCGCTCGCATACGCATACCGAAAGGTCATACCGTGACAGTTCATAAGCCATCGCCGCGCCGACTACACCGCAGCCCACAATCAAAACATCATACATACATTATTCTCCTTACCACCACTTGATCTGATCGGTAACATACTGACGGATATCAATGAACGCCTTATCGGTTACGTCCCGGGGACGGGGCAGTTCCACCTTCATATCCTCTTTGATAGTGGTAGGCTTATTGCTGAGGATCAGAATGCGCTCGGCCAGATAAACGGCCTCTTCGATATTGTGTGTGATGAAGATCACCGTACTGCCCAGTTCCCGCCACAGGCGGATCACTTCGTCCTCAAGATAAAAACGCAGCTTGATATCCATCTGGCCGTAGGGCTCGTCCATCAGCAGAAGGTCTGGATTCATGGCAAAAGCCCGACCGATGATAATGCGCTGCTCGGTGCTTACCGACAGCTGATGAGGATAAGAGTCGCGAAACGGCTCCAGGCCCATGAGCTTAATGATGGTTTCCACCCGTTTGTCGATTTCCGCCCTTGGAAGCTTTTTCAGCTCCAGGCCGAAACGCAGGTTCTGCTCTACCGTCTTCCATGGGATGGCGGAAGGCTCCTGAAAGACAAACGCCAGATTATGCTTTTTGGGGGTCGCGGATTCTCCGTCGATCAAAAGGTCGCCCTTGGAGGGCATATAAATACGGGTCAGCAGGTTTAAAAAGGTGGTCTTTCCGCAGCCCGTCGGGCCTACGATACAGACGAACTCCCCCTTTTTGACCTTAAAGCTGATGTTGTCGAGAACATGCAGGTTCCCGAAATATTTGGTGAGGTTGTTGACCTCCACTTTATATTCGCTCATCATGCGCCTCCTTACAGTGTTAGGTCGGTGTTTTCGCTGATCAGCTTTCGCAGGCGCAAAAACTCCGGGTCAACGGCATTGCGCGGCCGCGGCAGATCGATCTCGTAGACGTCCTTGACCGCCGCCGGACAGTTTGTCAGCAGGATAACCCGATCGGCCAAATACAGGGCCTCCTCTATGTTGTTTGTCACAAAAATAACCGTGCGTTTTTCGGCTTCCCATATCCGCAGGACTTCGTCCTGCATGGCATAGCGGGTCTGGGCATCCAGCTGGCCGAACGGCTCGTCCATCAGCAGGATTTCCGGATTGTTCGTATAGGCGCGGGCAATGCCCGCCCGCTGCTTCATGCCGCCGGAAAGTTGATTGGGATAGCATTTCTCAAAACCCTGCAAGCCTACCAGATCGATGTATTTCTGTGCGATTTCCCGCCGGGTTTCTTTTTTCATGCCTTTTATCTTGAGACCGAACTCGACGTTTTCCATAACGGTTTTCCACGGCATCAGCGCCAGCTTCTGAAATACCATGCCGATTCGCTCGTCGCTGCCCCGTATTTCCTCTCCGTCCAGCAGGATGTGCCCTTCCACCGGTTTTTCCAGTCCGGCGATCATATTGAGCAGTACGGATTTCCCGCAGCGTCCGGGGCCCAGAATGACCAGGAATTCAGATTCTCTGACTTCCAGGGACACTCCGACAACCGCGTCAAAAACCCTGTTCTTGACGATATAGCTTTGGGAGATATTTTCCAGTTTCAGCTTGATTTTTTTGCTGTCCATGGCAAGATGATCCTTTCTAAGACTTGAATAATAACAGCCAGCAGCGCTCCCACCAGACCAATGCAGATCATTGAAAGCAGGCAAAGGGAATAATCTCCCGAATCCATGCCGCGGGTAATCAAAAAGCCCACGCCGGATTTTCCGCCCAGCATTTCGGCGGCCAGCACCACCATCCAGCCCGCGCTGGTGGATGTCCGGATGCCCGCGAATATGGCGTCCAGCGAAGAGGGAATGGCGATTTCAAACAGCATCTGGCGCTGGTTGGCGTTAAAAATGCTCCCAACGTCCAAATACAGCTTCTGTACGTTGGCAATGCCAGCCTCTGTATTCACCACCACCGGCATCAGCGCGCCGACAAAAACGATCAGGATCTTCGGAAACTCGCCGGTTCCGAACCACATGGTCACCAGCGGTACCCAGGCCAGAGGAGGAACCGAGCGGAAGGCCGTAAACATCGGTCCTAACAGGGCGTTCGCCTTTTTGTTCCAGCCGATCAGTACGCCGAAGGAAATACCGATCAGCCAGGACACGCCCAACGCGATGAAAACGCGCTGGAGGCTTGCCCAGATATGGCCCATCAGGCTCAGGTTCTTAATGGGCTTTTGCAGAAACAGGGTAAATCTGTCGGCGATGTCCTTTGGCGAGGGAAAGTTGCTGCCTTCCGCGGAAGATGCCGCGAACCACAGGATCAGCAGCAGTGCAACGGATACGAACGGAAGTACGCTGTAAATTTGACTGCGCCGGCGTTCCCTGCGTTCATACTCGCTGCATACGATCGTTTCTTCCGTTTTTTTCATTTCTTCCACCCCAATACTTTGTATTCGATCCTGCCCAGCAGCGAGGTGAACAGAACCCCAATGGCGCCGATGACCACGATGCCGAGAATAATAATGTCGGGCCGGGCAAACTGACGGCCCTGCTGGATCATATAACCCAGGCCGGTACTCGCAGCCAGCATCTCCGCCGCTACGAGCGTGGCCCATGCATTGCCCAGCGCCACCCGTATACCGGCAAAGGTCATGGTCATGGCGGAAGGAATCCCGATTTTTCTGAAAATCGTGAAAGTAGAGGCGCCGCATGTTTTTGAAAAATTGATCAGCACGGGGCTCGTCTGCCTGATCCCGGTATAGGCATTGATCACGCAGGGAACGAAGGCCGAGAAAAAGACGATGAACGCTTTTGCTTTCAGGCCCACGCCCAGCCAAAGGATCGTGATCGGAATCCATGAAACGGGCGGGATCGGGCGCAGTATCTCAAAGATCGGGCGCATAAATTTGTCGAAGGCACGGAACCAGCCCATGAGCAGTCCAAGCGGTACACCGATGACGATCGCCAGTCCGAAACCCGTGAGCGCCACCTGCAGGCTGCTCAGGATATGCAGGCCCAGCGTCGCGCCGTCGGGATTGGGGTCCATCCATTTTTCAAAAAACAGTTCGACGACTCTGGACGGCATGGGCACGTACCGGCTGGGCAGCCAGCCTGCCGCGACCGCCACCTGCCATAGAATCAGGAATCCCAACACGCCGATAATGGAAAGCATCGTAAGCTGATAATCACTGCGCCGCTTTTGATGCTGTACCAGCCGGACGCGTTCTTCGTCTGTCAGTCTGGCTGCTGCGTATTCTTTTTCACTCATATTCGTTCCTCCTTAAAGGCTTGTTACCGGTGGATTGACCAGCTACCGAAAAACGCCGCATAATGCCGGTGCTGAAATAAACGCTTATAGAATCTTCGGGATCGTCCGATCCAACCGGTTAAGGAGGCCGGGACGATCCCATAAGATCTTGCTGTTTTTTAAAGGCGCTGCTTTATGAAAGATATCCCAGCTGCGTCAGCGTATCCTTACAGGACTCGGCAATCGAGGAGTCGACGAGACCCTTGTCCAGAATGTTCTTACGGTCCGCCGCCGTATAGCTTCCCAGCCCGATAAAGAAATCCAGTGTTTCAAAAAGATAATTGGTAGCCTGAAGAACCTCTCCGGAGCCGGAACGGTCCGTCACTTTGGTCGTCATATCGGTATAGCTTTCCTTGACGGAGGGGCATTTGAAAATCTTCAATGCGCGCTCACAG
This sequence comes from Caproiciproducens sp. CPB-2, assembly GCF_036287215.1. Taxonomy (NCBI): domain Bacteria; kingdom Bacillati; phylum Bacillota; class Clostridia; order Eubacteriales; family Acutalibacteraceae; genus Caproiciproducens; species Caproiciproducens sp. CPB-2. The sequence continues at coordinate 1,389,373 of NZ_CP142860.1, read as the reverse complement.
ATCGACTCGCTGGACGCCACACCCTCATCCTCGCAGGACTGCACATAAAGTTCCACTGCCTTGGACATGTTTTCATCGCTCTCCTGGCACCATGCCGCGGTCATATAGTAGACCATCCAGGTCAGTTTGAGCAAATCTGCTTTGTTTTTAACGGCGTCCCCCGTCGCGCACAGACCGCAGACGTTGTTCAGGCCCATTTCGCTCATGTCCGTCACACGCACGAGTCCGCTGTCGTCCGCGTTGTACGCTACGGCGTTCCATGCGCAGACCGCATCACCCTGACCTGCCTTAAACGCAGTCAGACTACTGGTAACGTCCATACTGACAATATTCACGTCGTTGATGCTGGAACCGATGCTTTTCAGATAACTCGCGCACATGTACTGCAGGGTCGTTCCGCTGTTAAGGATGATGGTCTTGCCTTTCCACAGATCCGGATTCGCAGGATCCTTTGCAAGGTCGCTGTCCGGACGGACGAAAAGAGCGGTGTTCAATTCGTTGTCGCACAGCCCGATCATGTGGACGTCGTGGTTCTTCATGCCGTTCAGAACGCCGGGGCCGCCCACGTCGCACACATCCCAGTTTGAGCTTACCTCCATCATCGCCGGGCCGTTAATGAAGGATTCATATTCCACATCGATGTTCAATTCTTTGAAAAATCCCATTTTGTCGGCAATATAGAAGGGCATGCTGTGTGCGGAACCGGAAAAGAACCCGACCCGCAGGGTCGTGGGCTTGTCCAGCGGGGTAAGGCCGAAGGTGGTGCCGGATTTTTCCGTGCCCGCAGCGCTTCCCTCCGGACCTGAAGCCGCAGGGGGCGTGGAGTCCGCGGTTCCGCCGCAGCCAGCCATCGTCGCGCAGATCATCGCAAGCGTAAGAAACAGTGCAAGTGCTCTTTTCATGTTTTTCATGTTTTTTCCCCTTTCAATCATAAAATCTTCCCCGTAAAAAAATGTCGCCGCAATCTGAAAGATTAAACAGGGCAGAAGCCTCCGGCAAAAATGTCAGAACCAGACCGCACATCTGCAACAGCACGCAAAGTTCTGCATTATTTTCCATTTTTGCTTTAATTTGTGTGAACATCTGCCAAATATTTTACAATTTCAGTTGATTTTTGCGACACTTTCTTTTCGATATCCATCGATTTTCCTCATTACAAAGGTACCATTTCCCCTTGTATACTTCAAGAGATTTTCGTCAATTTTACATACGGTTTTACCCAAACGTTTTCATTCCCACTTATTTGCGGTTTTTACAGCCGATTTTTTGTGATATCTGTCAATCAAGTTGTACCTTTTGCATAATTTCTATAGAAAATTCCATGATAAGCTGAAAATTGTTTCTGCGTTTTTATTGTTTTTTGCGTATTTTTGTGCTATCTTTTTAAGCAAAGGAGCTGTTGTATATGACTTTAAAGGAAATTGCGGCTCAAGCTCATGTATCCATCTCAACCGTCTCCCGGGTACTTAACGCCTCATCGCCGAGCGCCGCCGGCAAAGAAATTCAGGACCGTATATGGAAAATTGCGCAGGCGGGCGGTTATATGCCCAACAGGGAAGCCCAGTCTCTGAAGAAGTCCGGCAAGACCCCGCCGCAGCCGGTAAGTTCCATCTACTGCCTCGTGGCCTGCTCTCCCGAGGAGGTGCGGAAAGATCCTTTTTTCACCCACGCCATCGCCAGTATCGAGCGTGAAGCCTTCCAAAACGGCTATACGCTGAAATACACCTTTTATTCGGGCGGAATCGAAAACGGCTCTACCGCTCAGTTTATGCAGGAGGCTTCCAGTGATCAGCTCATCATCATCGGGAGGTTTCAGTCTCAGCTGTACCAGCTTCTGAGCAAGCATTTCAAAAAGACCGTTTATCTTGGATGGAACGATCTGGACGTGAGATGCGACGGCATAATCTGCGACGGTTATCTGGCTTCCCAGGAGGCTGTACGTTATCTGTACAGCCTTGGACACCACCGCATCGGCTTTGTGGGAACGGATCGAAACGAGGCCCGCTTCCGGGGTTATCTGCACGGGCTGGAGCTGCTGGGCCTTGAGCGCAGCGAACGGAACATTGCCACAAATTCGGTGCTTTCCTTTGAATGCGGCTTCCGGGGTTTGGAGCGTCTTCTGGCGCAGGGTATGGACGCCACAGCGCTTTATTGCGCCAACGACAATACTGCCATTGGGGTACTGCAGGCCTGCAAGGGGCACGGTCTCCGGGTGCCGGAGGACCTTTCGGTAATGGGTGCGAACGACATCGAGACAGATCGGTATGTCTCTCCAATGCTCACAACCATCCATATCCCGTTGGACGAGATGGGAAAGATCGCGACACGCGTGCTCATCGACCGCATCAACGGCGGGCATTCCCTGCCTCTGAAGGTCATCGTGCCGTGCCACATCGTGCGGCGGGAAAGTTGTTCTGCTCCTCCCGCCGAGCCGCGTACCGTCGAAGGTCTTTCCCCGGGAGCAACAAACTCCTGCGTGGAACCAAGGCCATGAACGGAGTTAAAAAGCAGGAAAGGGATTTGAATCACAAAGGTTCAAATCCCTTTCCTTTATTCTGAATATGGAATATAATAAAATCAATGGACAATCGGTAAACCGTACCCTGCTTCTACCCGATCGATCAAACAGGTAGGACAAGATTCAAAAGACAAGTTAACTTAGAAAGCAGTGAAAACTTGGGCAGTTATCGGAAGTGGTATCGCAAAGATGAGACTTTCAAACGTTTCGGATATTTCGTTATGGGTGAGCGCTCGGGCGAGTGATTATCCCGTTTTATCCTTCTTTATAACTAATGATGGGGGTCCCTACTTCTATATTTTCAAAAATCGTTTTCGCCAGATAGAACGGGGCATTGATGCATCCGTGAGTCCCGTTTCTTTTATAGATCTCTCCTCCAAAGGAATACCTCCAGCTGGCGTCGTGCAATCCTGTATTTCCGAAAAAAGGCATCCAGTAAGTGACATTGGCTTCATATCCCTGGCCGCTTAAGACGGCGCCTTCCTGTTTGTAATTGAGCATGTAAACCCCGGTTACAGTGGACCATCCCCTGTTGGGGTTTCCGGTTACCACGGAACCGCTGGCCAGGAGCTTTCCATCCAGATAAAACCACACATGCTGTTTCGTTATGTTGATTTCCAAATAGGTATCGCCGATTTCATCTTCCCCTCTGGATAAAGCCCTTTGGACATAGACCGGTTCTTTTTCCACTACCTCGCCGCGTGTTATATTTTCCAACAGCGCTTCCGCTTCGGCATCCCGGTCGATTTTCCATCCGTAAAGACCGCCTTTCACCGTAACGGTTTTCCCCACAGATGTTTTGAAGTTTCTTGCCGCTCCGACCGTATCGTATTTTCTGCCCAATTCATTTACATACTTTTGAACTGCGGCTTTATTGATTACAACATCTAAATCTTCGCTGACAGTAAGCCATTTATGGATGGCATCCCCATTCACTGTTTCCTTTTTACCGTCGAATTGATAAGTAATATTGGCTGATACATACCTGTTCAGCAGGTTCTCTACTATGTGCGTTTTATAAGAGCTCAAGGTATATTTTGGCTCTTTGTAGCAATGCTCCTCCTCTAAATTTAAATTTGTTTCTCCTCTCTCAATACTCGTCTTTATGGCTTTGTTCAATTGATCCTGAATGATTGTATTTCCATATACTTCTTTAACCGCTTCGTATAACCCGTTGGAATACTGAAAACTGACATTTTGCGGTTCCGCGGCAGTCCTATTGAAACAATTCAGCTGGTCAATTTTATTTTTTAGAAGGTCCTGATTGTAAACATATAAATCACTGATCGTATATTTTTTACCTTCGAATAACGAGCCCATCCATTGAAACGGTCTTTGCAGAGGATAAATTCCGGAAATCCCGACTTTTTCATGATACTGCAAGTCTATATCGCGTCCTGCTATCTTCTCTGTTTCCCCATTTCTTTCCGTTAACTGCAGTTCATAGCCTTTCATATAGTCTCTTATCGCCTGATTTGCAGTGCCGTACGCTTTTAATGAGACATTCGCTCCATTTATTTCCGTATTGAAAAAGAAATGACTGCAGAAGTACAGCGAAATCAATGAATAGATCAATGCAACGGAAGCGGCTGAAATGGCGATATTTGCCACAAGTCCGCTTTTCAGAAGTTTTTTTATATCAATATGTCTCATATGGCTCTATCCCTACCATCACATCTATAATCAATCCTATCATATGTGCGCATTTTTGCTTTTAAAACTCTAATACCGCAGTTAACTTCTTTTGCGTTTACAGATTTTAGCTGATATAATACTTAACAAGTACGTTGTTTATAAAATGCAAAGGAAGGATCCATTATGATTTTATCGGATAAAACCATTATTAAAATGTTAAAAGAAAAAACATTATTGATAGAGCCGATCAGGGAAGAGCAAATACAGCCCGCAAGCGTAGATATCCGTCTTGGAAACACATTCAGTATTGTGGAAGACTCACCCGACGGAATCATTACCTTACAAAATGAAATCAGATATAAAACCATTCAAACGGATAAATATCTTCTTCTCCCCGGACAGTTTGTCCTTGCCACTACGTTGGAGTATTTTGTAATGCCCGATAATCTGACCGCATTTGTTGAGGGAAGAAGCTCCCTTGGAAGATTGGGCCTGTTTATCCAAAACGCCGGATGGGTGGACCCTGGATTTGAGGGAGAAATCACTCTTGAATTATTTAATGCGAACCGCTGTGCGATCGAACTGCAGTCCGGCTGGAGAGTGGGACAGCTTGTATTTGCCCAAATGGATGATATTGCCCTCAAACCCTATCAGGGAAAATATCAGGGGCAAAAAGGTGCCACAGGTTCAAGAGTGTTTATGGATAAAGAAAAAAAGTGACATTTCTGTTCTTTAAAGCAGGCAGAAGCAAATTGGAAGCCGGATTTATAAGTGATCTATTGAATCAAGGGGACAAATCCATGTCAAACAAATCAAATTGGATTTACAATAAGCTACTGGAATACTATGGAGATCTCGGCTGGTGGCCGGGGAATTCCTATGAAATTATGGTCGGAGCCGTTTTGGTTCAGAATACGGCGTGGGGAAATGTTGAACGGTCGCTGGCAAACTTCGGCGGCAGGCTTACCCCTGAATATGTTGAAGCTTTGCCGCTGGATGAATTAATCAGGCACATCTATCCCAGCGGATTTTACTCTGCAAAAGCGGTCTGTTTGAAAAACGTAACCGCGTGGTATCAACAATATGGATATTCCGTGGAAACGGTTCAACAACAGCCGCAGGGCAAAATCAGAAGGGAACTGCTTTCCATAAAGGGAATCGGGCAGGAAACCGCCGATGCCATCCTGCTCTATGTCTTTTATTTCCCCGCATTTGTAGTCGACGCTTACATAAAAAGGCTGGCAGAAAGGCTGTCTGTCCCTGTGGAACTGGAATACAAACCGCTGCAGACATATTTCACCGAGGGGCTTGAGAAAGACGCCATACTATTCGGCAAATACCATATATTGATTTTGGAGCACGGGAAAAGGCACTGCAGAAAGAAGCCTGTATGCGGTGGCTGTCCATTCATAAACGAATGTGATTTTCCGAAGCGGCAAAAAAGCATGCCTTTGCAGTAATAAATCCTGTAGCCAAAACACGTTGATAGGCTGCACAAAAAGAGCAGCTATAGGGAATATAACACGCAAATAAACAGAATTCTTGTGTCAACAAGAAGACGTCACAGAAAGAAGGTCATGCTGCAATGGTAATATACTATAGCTCAACTGGTAATTCAAAGCATGTTGCTATAAAACTGCACGAAACATTTCAAGGGGATCTGGTGGATGTTTGTGAGTTTGAAGAGCCTGCCGTATTTTACTTAGAAGATGGGGAGCCTCTATTTCTGACGACATTTAATTGTTTTTGGGGGATTTCAGACCGGATGGAAACATTCATCCGAAAAAGTGAATTTATGAACGTCAGTAAAATTGTCGTTATTATCACATGCTGCGGGTATTTAGGCGGAGGAGACGCCGCGATAGAAAAGCTTTTTTTAGAAAAAGGACTTCCTAAACCAACCGTCTACTCCCTCGTCATGGTCACAAACTATTCGATACTGCATGACATACCATCCTTGGAGACGCAGAAAAAGAAATTGATTCATGCAGAAAAAGTCCTTCATAAGATCATTGAAGGGACACAAAAACCTTATCGGAGCAACTGGCTCATACGCCGATTAACGCCCGGCATTCACACTCATTATGAGAAAGCCCGAAGCACTTCCCCCTTTACTGTGGACCATTCCTGCATTCGTTGTGGGCTGTGTGTGAAGAACTGTCCGGTTCATGCGATAGAAATGAAAGAAAACAAGCCGTTTTGGGTGCTCCCGAAATGCGATAATTGCCTGCGTTGTCTTCATCATTGTCCGGTTGCGGCAATCAACTATGGAGATTCCACCCGGAATCGTCTGAGATATACTTACGAGTCTTGCCTGCAGAGGTTTTTATAAATTTTAATTTATCCGTCTGATTATGAGCATATTGTGATGGTGAGATAATAAAAGTCATTGATTGCTCAAGTTGATGGATCATTGCAAAGGTACATCAAAATGAGATGCAAAATTATAGAAGAACGTATGATACAGCACCATTGCAAAATGGGAAACCGATAGATTGCGTCAGTTTCCCATTTCTTTTTATTGGTGCATTTAGCGGCGCCGGAATCATAGCGGGTTTTTGAAAACGCTGCTAAGCAGTTTCCCGTCACGTTGCGAAATTGTTCCAAACGGAACTTTCCGTACGAAATCCTTGCGTTTCGTTATACGGAATAGAAATTTCGGCATGGTCGCCCAGCGTATAGATCACAGTGAAACTCACAACTATTCCGTCCTTTTTGAAATAGAGCTCGGACTGGTCCAGACTGTCCTTTAAAACCTGAGGTGTAAAATATGTCTGAAGTTCTTTGGAAAGCTGCTTTTTTACGGCCGCATCCGCCGCTTTGTACAAAGCGCCATTATTCACAATCAGGTCCTGTTCCATAACGGCCTTTTCCGCTTTCAGATCATAATTCACTGTGCGAAGCGACCGGAACGTATGCGTATTGTCTTTTGTCAGGAAAGAAGTCTCAAACACCGCGCTGACAAAATCTTTTGAACTAAATTCCACACGTCCGGCTGTTTCGGCCGTGATACCCGTCGATTTACTATCCGCCTTTACGTTGTCCATAGTACTGAGAGCTTCCTTTTTCATCTGCGAATCGACTCCGGCATATCTGTTTCCTTCAAATTGCGGGTATTCTGCTCTGATCTCCGTATCGCCTTTTTTGTATTCCGCAGAAATCGTAGACGGCGCCACCCCGAAAGGTATGGCGGAAGAAACGCCGGAAACCGTACCGCCGTTTTTTGACGGGACCTGTACGGCAGAACCGGAAGTTTCCGATGTCTGAGAGGAACCTGCGGCATCGGAGCCGGACTCCTGTGAACTTTTCGGTGCGCTCTGTGCGGTGGGTATCGCGTGGATTTCCGAGCCGCATCCGGCAAGCGCAGTCAGTATAGCCATTCCGATACAAAAAGCCATCCATTTTTTCATAAATCAGTGCCCCTTTTTAATAATGCAAGTTTGATTTTGCTTGTTCCATTATAGACTTCGTTTCCAAAAGTTTCCAGTTACAGATAAGTAATTATGGTTACAAGGGTCCGATATTGTCAAGGCAACCCGAATACGGAATTTCCGTGGGGCAGAAAGCATATGTAAATTCTTTATGAAGCGTTAATTGAGGGATTGTAATGCTAACTAAAAAAGTTAAAAACGTTTTAAGCCCGGCTCTCATTGTGATACAATATTTGATATTCATGGGCTGCTGTCTCGCTTACGAAAAGCAGCAGGGTTTATTGATTCGTTTGCCCGAGATAACAGCACTGAATATTGGAAAAAGGGCTTTACATGATTCTATAAGTTTATTCCCTGTGATCGTGCTACTAATCATTACGCTGTTTAAGGATAAAACATTAAACAATTTAGGAATTACCTTAAAAAGGCCCTTGCTTATTATTGCCTTGTTCTCAATATACCTAATTATGTTTTTTCTCAATGGTGACTTTTCGATGAAAGGGTATTATTCGGCCTTTTTCTATTTGATTATTGTCGCATTTCCGGAGGAATTAATTTTCAGAGGATATTTATTTTCGAAAATAGAGGAGGAAACGGGATTCTGGATAGCCGCAATTATAAGCGGTGTCCTTTTCGGTGCAGCACATTCGTTGGTGCCGGCTATTCTGTATGATTTTACCCTGAGACAATTAATAAGATCAATTTTATCCAATTTATTAGGTCAGGGGATATTGATAAGCGGAGTTTTTGCTCTATTATATAAAAAGAGCCATACTTTGTTTGTCCCGGTCTTAATTCATGCTGTTTTGGATTATTCCAGTATCTTATTTATAAAATGACATTTCGGTTATGGGCATATTTTTGATATACTGATTTTTAATCGTACTATTAAGGAGTTTAACATGTGGGAATATACAACAGTGACTTTCAACAGCCTCTTTGACACGGTGAAAAGCTTAAAGAGGAAAAGCGATGCGATGCTGGAACGGTACGGCAAAGACGGCTGGGAATTTGTGAACTTTCAATGTGCCGGCGGTCTGGGTTCTATGATGATCTTTGCGTTTAAGAGAGAAAAGAAATAAAAGGGCGTTAAAGAGAAAAACCGGCCTCAATGAAGAAAGGAGAGCAGAACCATGGAGAGCAAAATTGCAAACGCAGTCAACCTTCGTTACTCGCCCGTAGCCGTTCTTTTTTCCGACAGCAAGCCGGAAGGCGCCCTGCAATTCGCACAGGGGCGTCACGGCTGCGTGGCGGCAATGCTGATGTCCGCGGCAAAAGGAAGAACCGCCGCTTTTGACCGTCAGACATTCGGCTGTCTGGGCGGGGGGACCGGGCTTGGCTTCGGCAATCAATACACCAAATTTCCCGGCGGAATCGAGTATTACCTTTCGACGGGCAATCAGGAGTTTGCCCGCAGCGAGGCCGCCAAAAATTTTCATACCTCCACCCCGCTGGATATAGGGGAAAGATATTATAAGACCCCGGAACTGGCAAAAAAGTTCATCGATTCCCTGCCTATGACGGACGTCCCGACCGAATATGTCCTGTTTCAGCCGCTGGAACAGGTGGACGGGAACGAAACGCCCGAAGATATCGTATTCCTGGCAAATCCGGACCAGCTTTCCGCGCTGATCGTCCTGGCCAACTACGACAGGGAAGCCGGAGAAACGGAAACCGTGATCGCCCCCTTCGGCGCCGGATGCCACAGCGTGTGCATTCTGCCGTTTGCCCAGGCAAAAAAGGAACATCCCAGCGCGATTATCGGCATGACGGATATCTCTGCGAGAAAATACATCGATAAGGACCTGCTCTCCTTTGCCGTCCCCTATCAGATGTTTTTGCAGATGGAAAACAACGTGGAGGGCAGTTTCTTACAGGGCGCGACCTGGGCGAAGGTATTGGAGAGAAACCAATAACACAGATCATTCTATCTACAGACAGGCGGCGGACAGGATTTTATCCTGCCCGCCGCTTTCCTTTTACGCTTATTCGCTTTTTGTACCGGTGTAGACGAGAACCGCGTCACGCAGAAACGCGGCCAGCCCCGGCTGGTGCTTGTCATAATAGGCGGTGAAGCGCGGATCGTCCACATACATCTGCGCGACCCCGGCGTGCGCTTCCCTGCTGTAGCTGTCCCAATAGAAGGTCAGCCACTGACGGTGCAGGTCCGCCGCCCGCTGCGCAAGCTCCCCGGCGGGGTCCCCCGTCCGGTAGGCGCTGAGAAGCGTCTGCATGATTTCCTCACCCAGGGCGGTAACCCGGCCGTACTCTTCCTGCGTCATATTCTTCAGCTTTCGGTTGCTTCTGCCTACCGCTTCTTCTCCGTACTTCTCATGGATTTCCGCTCCATATTTCCGTTCGTTTTCGTCAACGAGCTTCTGCTTAAAGCCTTCAAATTTTTCCTGATCGGCCATATCTGTCTCTCCTTTCGCATAAGCCAGTGTTTTTTCCACATTGGCGATGAGCGCGTCGAGCCGCGCCCTTTTGGCAAGGAGCTTCTCACGGTGGGAACTCAGCGCGTCCTTCACGGCAAAATCCGGTGCGCTGAGGATCTTCCCTATTTCCTCGAGGCTGACGTCCAGCTCACGGTAAAACAGGATCTGCTGCAAACGGTCGACCTGATCCTGCCCGTAGATACGGTATCCGGATGAGTTGATCCTCGCCGGCTTGAGAAGATTGATCTCATCATAGTACCGCAGCGTACGTGTGCTGACACCCGACAGCCGCGCCAGCTTCTGAATCGTGTATTCCATGAAATTCCCTCCCTGCAAAAAGATCATACACCTTTCCGTTGCGTCAATGTCAATAGCCTGTTTTTTCCAGTCAATTTTTATTTTTGCTTTTACCGCTGCGTTCTTTTTTGGTCAGGAATACACCGGAATTTCCTCTCATATACTGGTAGAAAGCGGTTCTGTGCAAAGAAAGGACAGCCGCTTACCGCCATTTTATAAGGAAAAGGTGTGATGGATTTGGTGATACATATCGTGCGGCAGGGGGACAGCATCTATTCCCTCTCCAGACGCTACGGCGTTTCCATACAGAAAATCATTGCCGACAACAGCCTGGAAAATACGGAACGGCTGATGATCGGGCAGGCGATTGTGGTGGACGCGGACAGTGTCGACCACACCGTGGCTTCCGGAGAGTCGCTGTATTCCATTGCCCGGCGCTACGACACCACGGTGTTCCGCATTCTGAGCGCGAATCCCTCTATCACCGACCCCTCCAGAATCAGGGCAGGCCAGGTCATTACGATTCCCCTTTCCACCGAAAAGCTGGGAACCATCGATGTAAACGGATACGCTTTCCCAAACATCAACACCACTACGCTCGAAAACACCCTGCCCCATCTCACCTATCTCAGCATTTTCAGCTATCAGGTCCGTCCGGACGGCAGTCTGGCCCCCATACAGGATACCCCGCTGATTCAGGCCGCATGGAATCAGAATGTCGGTCCCATGATGGTCATTACCAACATTCAGGAGGGAGCCAGCTTTAACAGTGATCTGGCCCATACCATTCTGGCGAATCCGGATATTCAGAATACCCTTTTGGAAAATATCGTAAGGACGCTGAACGCAAAACAATATTACGGGCTGGATATCGATTTTGAATATATCTTTCCAAATGATAAGAACAACTATAACAGCTTTATCAAAAAGGTCGTCGACAGGCTGCGTCCGCTGGGCTATATCGTTACCACCGCTCTCGCGCCGAAAACCAGCGAGGGACAGACGGGGCTGCTGTACGAGGCGCACGACTATGCCGCGCACGGCACCCTGGTGGACCACGTCATCCTGATGACCTACGAATGGGGCTACACCTATGGGCCGCCCCGCGCGGTCGCCCCGGTCAATCTGGTGGAGAACGTGCTGCAATACGCCGTTTCCGTCATTCCCAGCAAAAAGATCCTGATGGGGATTCCCAATTACGGCTACGACTGGACGCTGCCCTTCGTTCAGGGCAGCGCCGCCCGCTCCCTGACCAACCCCGGCGCCGTCAGCCTCGCGTCCAGAGTGGGCGCGCAGATCATGTTCGACGAGGAGGCACAGTCCCCCTTCTTCAATTACTATGAAAACGGAAAACAGCACGTCGTCTGGTTCGAGGATGCCCGAAGCATTCAGGCAAAGCTCAGGCTGGTGGATCAATACAATCTGGGAGGTGTCAGCTACTGGACCATCAACAGTTTCTTCCCCCAGAACTGGATCGTGCTGAACTCCATGTACAATGTCAGAAAAGTAAGATAAGCAGAAAGAAGGGCCTGAGCGGGATGCTCAGGCCCTTCTTTCCGTTACAGCCATGAACGGTTTTTTCTGATATAGAGGGACTTGACGATCTGCGCAAACAGGGTATATCCCAGTACAATCACCGCCAGCCAGCCGAAATAGGGAAGCGGCAGAGCCGCCAGCCCAAGATATTCGCCGAGCGGCGTAAACGGGATCGCTACGCCGATCGCCATAATCACCGTAGTCAGAAGGACAACGGGAGAAGCCGCGCGGCTCTGGATAAACGGCAGCTTCGGCGTGCGGATCAGGTGGACGATCAGCGTCTGCGAGATCAGGCTTTCCACAAACCAGCCGGCGTTGAACAGCGCGACCAGCGCCGGATCGGAGGCCGTATTGCAGCCGAACACAAACCACATCAGCAAATAAGTCGCGATATCGAACACGGAGCTGACCGGTCCGATAAAGATCATAAATTTGCCGATGCTCGAAGCCTCCCATTTACGCGGCACGCGCAGGTAGTCCTCATCCATATTGTCCCACGGGATGGAAATCTGGGAAATGTTGTACAGCAGGTTCAGCACCAGAATCTGTACCGGCATCATCGGCAGAAACGGCAGGAATGCGCTGGCAACAAGCATGGAAAGCATATTGCCGAAATTGGAGCTTGCCGTCATCTTAATGTATTTGATGATATTTCCGAATATTTTCCTTCCCTCAATCACGCCGTGCTCCAGGACCATCAGGTCTTTTTCCAGCAGGATGATGTCGGCGCTCTCCTTGGCGATGTCCACCGCGGTATCCACGGAAATCCCGACGTCCGCCTTGCTCAGCGCCTGCGCGTCATTGATGCCGTCGCCCATAAACCCGACGGTATGGCCCAGCTCCTGCAGCGCGTCGACAACGCGCGCCTTCTGAACGGGGGAAAGCTTCGCGAAAACAGTGGTATCCTCCACCTGCTTTAAGAGCTCGCCCTCGCTCATTTTCTCCAGTTGGGAGCCCAGCAGGATTTTGTCAACCGGCAGGCCGACCTCGCCGCAGATTTTCTGCGTAACCCCTTCATTGTCGCCGGTCAGCACCTTGACCTGTACCCCGTACTCCTTCAGGGCCCGTATGGCGGTGGCGGCGGATTCCTTCGGCGGGTCCAAAAGGCCGAGATAGCCCATCAGCGTCATGCCGCTTTCGTCCTTGACGCCGAAAACGCCCTCCACGGCCGGATTCTTTTTCTGCGCGACCGCAATCACTCTCATTCCCTGTGCGTTGAGCTCGTCCGTCATGCGCACGACCTGTTGGCGCAGTTCGCCGGTCAGCGGGACAACCTCCCCGTCGTATTCGCAGAAGGAACAGATCTCCATGACCTCTTCCACGGCGCCCTTTGTGATCACCTGCGCCTCTCCGGTTCTGTTTTTCAGCACGACGCTCATTCTGCGGCGGGAAAAGTCAAACGGAATCTCATCGACCTTTGTGTATTCGTTGTTCAGATAGGTGATGCTCTCTTCTCCGGCCTTCTCAATGACGGCCAGATCGATCAGATTTTTCAACCCGGTCTGGAAATAGCTGTTCAGGTAGGCGTGCTTCAGGACGCGGATGTCTTCCTCCCCCCGCACGTTCAGATGGCGTTCGATAATGATCTCGTCGCGCGTCAGCGTACCGGTTTTATCGGTGCAGAGGATATCCATCGCGCCGAAATTCTGGATGGAATTCAGGTGCTTGACCACTGTCTTCTGGCGCGACATACTGACGGCGCCCTTGGCAAGGTTGGTGGTCACGATCATCGGCAGCATCTCCGGCGTCAGGCCGATGGCGACCGAGATGGCAAACAGCAGCGCTTCAATCCAGTCGTGCTTCGTGATGCCGTTGATCAGGAAGACGACCGGCACCATCACCAGCATGAAGCGGATCAGAAGATAGCTGACGGCGTTGACGCCCTTGTCAAAGCTGGTGGGCGCGCGGTCGCCCGAAAGCTCCTTTGCCATATTGCCGAAATAGGTGAAGTCCCCGGTGGCGAGCACAACGGCGGTAGCGGCGCCGCTGATGACGTTGGTCCCCATAAAGCAGATATTCCGCAGATCGAACAGGTTATGCCCTTCCGTGGTCTTACCCGGCTCCGGATATTTCTCCACCGGTTCGGCTTCGCCGGTCAGGGCCGACTGGCTGACGAACAAATCCTTCGCCTTCAAAATCCGGACGTCCGCGGGAATCATGTCGCCGCCGGACAGCACAACAATATCGCCGGGCAGCAGTTCCGCCATAGGAATCTCTTCCCGCCCGTTTTCGCGGCGGATCACCGTCGCGGTCGTCTTGACCATGGATTTCAGCCCTTCCGCTTCCTTTCCGGAACGGAATTCCTGAAAGAAGCGCAGCCCCCCGCTTACCAGGACCAGAAAAAGAATGACGATCACGGCCGCCGGGCTTTTTTCGTCCGGCTTTGCGAGGACCACCTCCGTCAGGAAGGAAATCGCGGCAATAATCAGCAGGACAAGGGTGAACGGGTTGACAAAGGCTTTGATCAGCTGCACGTACCAAGGCTTTGGCTTCTCATGGGAAATCTCATTGCTTTTGTACTCTTCGGAAAACATTTCCACATCGACAATGTCCAGTCCCTTTTCCCTCGTTTTCAGGGCGGAGAGCAGCATGTACTTCTCCATTCTGGAGTACTCCGCCAGCTTTTGCGCAATGGCCTGCGCGCTGATTCCGGTTGCCTGCAGTTTATTCTTTTTCATTTTTTGCACCTCTCTTTCGGGAATGAATCAAGCATAGAAATCCCCCTGCCGGATTTTGTGAGGCAGGGGGACAATAAACCGTATTGCTATCACATACTATTCAACTACAAGCAGATGATAGTCTCTTTTCTGCGATAAGTCAAGACCAAACCAGAAAATCAGTTTTTCAGGTAGACAGGCTGTGCCTTGACGTCCTCGGCGTAGTCCGGAATGAGCGAAGGCAGACGCAACCTGCGCTCGAGGTACTCCGACCCGATACCTGTCGACGAAAACATCAGCAGGAACATCATTCCCGTCTGAATCCAGAAAATCGTAACGTCGGTAAGGCCGTGCACGGAGACCGCAACGACGGCGGCAAGGACAAGAATATTCAGATCTCTGCCCAGATTGTTCTTAAACCGCAAAGCCAGCAGTTTCAGCTGCATAGCCGCATAAAAACCGATTGCGCCGAACCCGATAAAACCGAAATTCAACAGGGTGTCCAACAGCAGATTATGGCAGTGGTAGGTTTTGTACCCGCCCAGCTGCTCACAGATCATCTGATAGGAAAGCGCGCCGGTTCCCAAAAACGGATGGCGTACAATCCCCTTGATCGCGGTTGTCCAAATTGAAATCCGCTGTCCGCAGGTGCTGTCGATCGCTTCCAGCCCCCTTGGGAAAATCGACGGAAAAATAAGGCTGACGGAAATAAACGCAGCCGCAAGCAGCACCAGGCCGCCAGCCAACCTGTATCTCTTTTTGTAAAACAGGACGGTCATAACCGCGCACGCGGTGGCAACGAAGGCCGAAAGGCTCGCTGACAGATAAAGCCCGACCAGATTGATGCCGATAACGCCCAGATAAAAGTTTTTGTTCTTTGCCTTTGTAAAAATCCGATAGATGGCAATAATGATAATAAATTCAATCATCATGCCGTAGCAGTTCGCGTTGTGAAACGCGGAAACCGGGCGGTATCGGGGCGCGGCGCCGTAAGCGGTGATCTTCTGAAAAACCGCGATCATCGCGCACCAGATACTCGCAATACAGGACACATCCATGACCTGATCGAAAAGCTGGCGCGTCATGACGCTTCTGACATAAAAGGCGCAGGTCGCGGCGGCCAGAATCACAATGGCATAGAGCATGCCCCAGTAATTGTTATAGGTGGCGGACACAAAAAAAGGAATGATTAAAAAGCCGAGCAGATATTTGGAGTACGGAGACGAAAAAGCTTTCGTCCTTATTTTGCAGTTCATCATCGTCATCACGGCGATCCCGCAGGTTACGGCAACGCTGAAATAAAAGGGAGTAAAAATAGAGACTGTCAGCAGCAAAACGAGCAAACTGTCAAAATCCCGGACAGGCAGCTTTGTCTTCTGAAAATCAATGTTTATCATGCTGATAAGGGCCAGACCCCTTTCTTCACATATTCCTACACTGTTAAACGGTGGACCCAATTCATCCACGATATCTTATACCGCTTAATTATACTCATAATGCAAATACGAAACAAGGTAAAATATCAATCGAATATCCCGCTTGGCCAAATCACAATTTGGTGATTTCGACGGAAATTGTTGCGAAATTTTGAAGTTTTTTTCAAATATTTATTACAATGACAAAAAAGCGGCTGACTATAGTATAATGAATTTCATTAAGATTAATACACGGACGGGGATAAATTCATGATGGATGCAAGCAAAATTTCCGGGCTTTCGGAAGAAGAAGCGGAAGCGCGGCGCCGGCAGGGTCTGGTAAACGGCACAGAGGAAATAAAAACCAAAACGGTCGGACAAATTATTCACGGCAACCTGATCACGCCCTTCAATATAGTAAATGCAATTCTCGCGGGCTTGATTTTAATGGTGGGTTCCTACAAGAACCTGCTGTTTATGGGCGTCATTTTTTCGAACATCCTGATCGGGACCATTCAGGAAATCAAGGCAAAAAAGACGATCGACCGGCTGAAGCTGATCGCCGCGCCGAAAGCGCATGTTCTGCGCGGCGGCGTCAAGCGGGACCTTCCCGTCAGCGAGCTGGTGCTGGACGATATGATGGTGCTTTCCTCCGGAAATCAGGTCTGCGCCGACTGTGTGATCGCGGACGGCGAATGCGAGGTCAACGAAGCGCTGATTACGGGCGAAGCCGACCTGATCGTCAAAAAAAGCGGCGACCATCTTCTGAGCGGAAGCTTTATCGGGAGCGGAAGCTGCCTTGCGAAGGTCGAACATATCGGAGCCGAAAATTACGCGGCAAAAATTACGCAAAGCGCCAAATACCTGAAAAAGCCGAATTCCGAAATCATGACATGGATCAATAAAATCATCAAATACACCGGGTTTTCCATTATCCCGATCGGCCTGATGCTGTTTTACAAACAAATCTACATTTCGGGACAACCCTTCAACCGCGCGGTCGTCAGCACCGTGGCCGCGCTGATCGGCATGATTCCGGAAGGGCTTGTCCTTCTGACCAGCGTCGTGCTGGCGGTGAGCGTGCTGCGCCTGGCCCGCCACAAAGCATTGGTGCAGGATCTCTATTCCATTGAGACCCTCGCCCGCGTCGATACGCTCTGCCTGGACAAAACGGGAACCATTACGGAGGGAACCATGCAGGTGGACGCTGTTGTCCCCCTGTGCGACATCTCCCGTCAGGAGGCCGGGGACGCGATCACCGCGGTGATGAAGGCGGTCAATGACGACAATCCGACCTCCAACGCTCTGAAGGCGCTGGACCGCAAGCCCCCCGCGTGGAAATGCACAAATACGGTCGCGTTTTCTTCCGCTCGAAAATGGAGCGGGGCGAGCTTTCAGGAAGCGGGCAGCTTTCTTGTGGGCGCGGGCGAGTTTATCCTGAAGGACGGCTTTGAGCAGATCAGGCCGGAGGTTGAAAAATATTCCTCCCGGGGGCAGCGCGTGCTGCTTCTGGCCCACAGCAAACATCCGCTGGACGGCAGCGGCGTACTGCCCGCCGACATCTCTCCCCTTGCGCTGATCCTCCTGAGCGACAGAATCCGCAGGAACGCAAAGAAAACCCTGGAATATTTTTCTTCCCAGGGCGTCGATCTGAAAGTGATTTCCGGCGACAACGCGGTCACGGTCGCCAATATCGCCAAAAAGGCCGGGCTGAGAAAGGCCGACAGCTATATTGACGCGACCACGCTGAAAACCGATGAAGAGCTGAAGGAAGCGTCGGCGAGATACTCCGTATTCGGGCGCGTTACGCCGCAGCAGAAGCTCGACCTGATCAAAGCATTAAAAGGGCGGGGACGCACGGTCGCCATGACCGGCGACGGCGTGAACGACGTGCTTGCTTTAAAGGAAAGCGACTGCAGCATCGCGATGGCCTCCGGCAGCGACGCTTCCAAAACGGTTTCGCAGGTGGTTCTTCTGGATTCGGATTTCTCAAGCATGCCCCGCATTGTCAACGAGGGGCGCCGCTCCATCAACAACCTGCAGCGCTCGGCCTCCCTGTTTCTTGTAAAAGCGATATTTTCCGCGATCATCGCGGTGCTGTTCATTTTTTGCAGCTGCGACTACCCTTTCCAGCCGATTCAGTTTACGCTGATTAACGCCGTAACCATCGGATATCCGTCGTTTATCCTGGCGCTCGAACCCAACCGGGAACGGATCCGGGGCAGGTTTATTGTCAACGTGATCAAAAAAGCGCTGCCGGGCGCGCTGACAATGGCGCTGAACATCGTTCTGCTCGTGCTTCTTTCCGGATTCCTGAATTTTACACAGGAGCAAATCTCCACGCTTGCAGTGATCATTACCGGATATACCGGCCTGATGACACTATTTAAAGTCTGCATGCCGTTCAACCTGAAGCATGCCGCGTTATTTTCCGTCATGGCCTCCGCTTTTATCATTGCGCTGGTTTTCTTCCAGTCGTTTTTTGCCGTGGTGGACCTGACCCTGCCCATGGTGCTGGTGCTGGTGCCCATGTTCCTGGTGGCCACAAGCCTGATGACCGTCATCCTGCATATGATTGAAAAGGTGATCATGAAAAAAATCGGAAATTAGGCCTCATTCCAGTTTGATTTTCCGGAAGTAGGCCTCCGTCGTCATTTTGCCGGGCCGGAGGTACCTGCCGAGGCCGTAAAGGCATTCGGGGTCCTCCGTAATATAGTTCATCCGGCTCTCACAGGTCAGGCTGGCCTGAAAGCCGAGCTTCCGGATAATCGGTACCGACGCGCCGCTGATGGCGCCGAACGGATAAACAAACGCGCTGGGAGTATGGCCGGTATGCTCTTTTACTTCCCCCTGCATTTTGCTGAGGTCCTCTGTCAAAAGGGAGGTGTAGCTGCTGACGCTTTCTCCCCGTTTCATTCCCGCCCCGAGCCGGCCGTTTTTGTTTTCATGAAGATTATAGGTATGATTCTGAATTTCCACACGGCCGGATGCGATCATTTCATTCAGTTCATCCCAGGTGCAGTGTGAATAATTGGCATGCTCCGGGCTGACGCTGTCGGAAAACAGGTCGGTATAGTAGCCGATTGGGGAAAGCACCATTTTCATATTGTATTTTTTAACGAGAGGATAAGCGTAGAGATAATTGTTGTAGTACCCGTCGTCAAACGTGATCATCACGGGCTTGGACGGCAGCGGCTTCTTCTGGTTTACATAATCCAGCAAATCCTGTACGTCAACCGCCGTATAGCCTTTTTTCCGGAGATACTGGAGATCTTTTTCAAAGAGATCCGGTGAAATGACATACACTCCCTGATAGGATTTATCTTTCAGCATACTGTGATACATCAGGACAGGCAACTTGATCCCCTTGCCGTTATCCGTCGCTTTGGCGGGGTTCACCGCGCCGAAGGCGATGATCAGCACAATGGCCGCCGTGGTAAATAACATCAGGGACAGCCTGCGGTTCATGCGGACAGTTACAAACATAGGAATTCTCCTCCTATGGAAATATATGGAGCACGACCGGCAGATATCACAAAAGGACAGGGCAAAGCGTTGGCTTTGCCCTGTTTCCTTTGGGAGTTTATTTTTTTGTTACGGACACAAGAAAGTTTTCTATTTCACCATAGACTTCCTGTTTATTGGTTTCGCTCAGAAGCGCGTGACGCGCCCCGGGATATAGAACCAGGCGGACATCGTGGCCGGTTCTCCTGAGCCTTGCCGCAACCTGTTTGACCCCTTTTCCAAAATCGCCGACGGGGTCTTTTTCGCCCGACAGCAGCAAAATGGGAATTTTCGGCATCTTCTTAAACCAGCGGGAAGAACTGATTTCGGCCTGCAGGTAAACGATATCCCGGTAGCCGGAAACAGTCAGGTCAAACCCGCAGAGCGGGTCTTTCGTATATTTCTCCACCTCGGCCTCATCGCGCGAAATCCAGTCGTTCGGCGTCATAAACGGCGCAAAGGCCTTGTTGTATTTCACGGTGGAAAGCTTTGCAAAAAGCGGATCGTGGCTTTTTTCGCCCTTCTTTTTGACAATGGCATCGCCGAGCCGTTTCTGGGCGGTAAGCACCCCCGAGCCGGGACTGCCGCAGGTACCCATATAAATCACCCCGTCCAGCTCCTCGCCGTATTGGGCGGCGTAGGAACGGGCCAGAAAAGAACCCATGCTGTGTCCCATCAGCACATACGGCACATCGGGATAATCCTTGCGGATCAGGGCATACAGCTTATGCATGTCTTTTACAAGGTTCTGACAGCCGCCTTTGCCGAAATAACCGTACGCCCCGCCAGCCGAAACCGATTTTCCGTGGCCAAGATGATCGTTGATGGCCACGGCGTAGCCGCCTTTAGCCATTTGGCGGGCAAAATCCATGTAAAGGAGGCTGTGCTCCGCCATTCCATGAGCAATCTGCAGCACAGCCCGGACATCCGCCTGATCGGCAGGCTCCATAATCCGTGCAAAAATCCTTTCGTCATCTGCACAGGAATCAAAAGACATCTGTCTTTCTACAATATCCAATTGCGTCACCTCTTCATGCTGCGATTGTATTCTGTGTATTCATTATATCGCAGAAAAAGAGGAAAATGTGATACGATTTGTAAACAAATTTATACGGAAATATGATAAATGACCAAATAATGAAAAATGGTTCCCCCAAGCACAAACAAATGCCACACGGAGTGCATATACTTGACTTTTTTCCCCACTCCGTAAATCACCGCGCCGACTGTGTAAAACACGCCGCCGGCAATCAGGTCAAAAATAGCGCCCGGGTCAAGGTGCGTGAGCAGCGGCTTGAAAAAGAAGATCACAAGCCAGCCGAGGGCCAGATAACAAATCATGGAAAACGTTTTGAAGCGCTTGAGATCGATCGCGTTGAGCACGATGCCGACAACGGCCACTGTCCAGACAATCGAAAACATGACCCAGCCCGTAACCCCGCCGAAGCACAGCAGCGAAATCGGCGTGTAGGTTCCCGCAATCAAAAGAAAAATGGTGCAATGGTCGAGTATCTGGCAGATTTTTTTTCCCGGGCAGACCCCGAGCGCATGATAAAGCGTGGAAACCGTATACAGCAGGATCATGGTTACGCCGAAAACGGAATCCGCAGCAAGCGTCAGCGGATCGGGGTGCCCGTTGACCAGGAGCGCAGCAAAGCCCGCTATCGCAAGACCGGCCCCGACCCCGTGCGTGGCAGCGTTGATCACTTCTTCCGTCATGGTATAACTGGGAAGCTCCAGCTCTTTGCGGCGTGCGGTCCTCCATTCGGATTTGCTCATACTGTTATCGTTCATAATATCAACTTCTATCATAAATTATTTTATGTAGTATTAAAAACTATATAACAGTTTACAACGACGCTTTCCGTTTGTCAAGAGCCTGCCGAAACGCCTTCCAGATTAAAAGGAGGAATAAAGCTCCGGCTCGCCGATTCCATTTCCTGCACGAAGCCGTCCAGATTCAAACGGAACAGATGCTCCTGAACCTTTTGATATTCCCGTTTTGTGATTCTGCGGTTGATTTCGGGGTAATCCGCCGCTTTTCCGCAGGGCACATACTGCGCCATCAGGCTGACAAGCGCCCCGTCCGGCAGATTTTCGCCCAGCCAGTCCAGAACGGCAAGGGAATTGCGCGTATTGCCCGGCAGAATCAGGTGCCGCACGATCGTGCCGCGCGTCATCATCCCCTCGTCGTCAAATTGGGCCGGGCCGGTCTGCCGCGCCATTTCCAGCACGCAGGCCTTCGCGCGTTCCGCGTAGTCCGGCGCGCCGGAATATTTCAGGGCAATCGGGTCATCCGCGTATTTCAGATCGGGAAGATAGATATCGATCAGACCCTCCAGCAGCTTCAGCGTTTCCAGGCTTTCGTAGCCGCCGGAATTGTACACGACCGGAATCCGGGATTTTCTGAGTTTCAAAGCCTCGATGACGGCGGGGACAAACTGTGTGGGGCTGACCAGATTGAGGTTGTGCGCGCCCTGTTCGGCAAGGCGGTCGAAAATATCCGCAAGTTCCCCTACACCGACTGTTTTCCCCACCGCCTTTTCGGTGCTGATCCGGTAATTCTGGCAGAACACGCATTTCAGGCAGCAGCCGGTAAAAAAGGCCGTACCGGAGCCGCGTTTTCCGCTGATACAGGGTTCCTCCCAAAAATGCAGCGCCGCGCGGGCGACGACGGGATCGGTCCCCAGCCCGCAGAACCCGGCTCCTTCGGTTTCCGTCCGTCTGGCTTTGCAGGCGCGCGGACACAGCATACAACGCTCCGTTGTCATGCTTTTTCCCCCTTCAGGCACATCATCGCGGCAAGACCCCCGCGTTTTCCCCCGCTGGCCCGGTGGGACCAGAGCCACTGCGCGTTGCATTTTGTGCAGAGCTGCGCCACCTCGATATTCTGTGCGGGCACGCCCGCTTCCATGAGGATGCGCCGGTTGGCCTCCCATAAATCGATCATATATTTTCCCCCGCCTTTCTCAACGATGAATTCGTGCGGACGGATTTCGGTCAGCGCGGCAAATTCCCTGTAAACTGGGGCATCCACCTCAAAGCAGCATGGGCCGATGGACGGCCCGACGGCGGCAAGAAGCTCCTTCGGGCTGCTGCCGAACTCCCGGACCATGGCTTTGACCATTTCGGCCCCCATTTTGGCAACGGTACCGCGCCAGCCCGCGTGGGCAAGGCCGATCGCGCGGCGCTCCGGGTCGAGAAAGAACAGCGGCACGCAGTCGGCGTAAAAAGTGGTCAGGGTCACGTTTGTTTCATTGGTGATCAGTCCGTCCACGCTGTTCCTGTCCTTCGGCTTCCAGACGCCTGTTCCGCGGTGTTCCGGCCCCACCCGGCGCACAATCGTGTGGTGGTCCTGGGCCGACGCAACCAGCGTGGAATAATCGAAGCCCGCCGCGGAACAAAACCTCTGAAAATTCCGCACCACGTTTTCGTCGCTGTCGCCCCGTCCGAAATTCAGGTTCATAGAAGCGTATTCCCCTTCGCTCACACCGCCGGTCCGGGTGGAAAAGGCGTGATTGACGAAGCCGTATTTTTCAAAAGAGGGAAAAGTCAGAAAGACAACACCGTCTTTTTGCCGCAGCTCCATATTTTTACCGTTATCGCTCATAATACCTCCGTAGATTGGTTATTCCCGCCTGAAACGGGTCTATGCGAGCCCGCCCAGGCTGGGAAAGCTCTCTCAGGATATTCCATAAAAAATCAGTATGATTTTAGCATAACAAAAAGGGGAATGCAAATCCGGGCGTAAAAAAAGAGGAGAGCTTTCAGCTCTCCTCTTGAGGCCCTTCGTCCTCCGTTTTATCCTTTTCGGCATTGACCGGAAGGATCGTCTTTTTTACAACCATGCCCTCGTATTTCAGCTTGAACTGCACCCGGCCGTAAAACCTGCGGTGACAGTGCCAGCAGATGAACTCCGCGCGGTAGCTCTTGTTCTTGAGCTGCCATTCGCTCGTCCTGTGCGCCCGCCCTCCGCAGAGATCGCATTTGAAATGCATATCGCTCCGTTTGATCAGCGGGTTGTTCAGATCGCAGACAATCAGCGTCTTGAAAAGGATCCGGTTGTAAAACTCATCCGTTGTCGCGTCCTGAATAAACGGTTCCAGCTGCCCGGGGGCATACAGCTTCTGAAAACATCGCAGAGACAGCAGGCTGTCTCCCAAAGCACGGTGATGGTCAAAGCCATCCTCGTCGATATCCAGCAGCTGTGCGGAAGTACTCAGGCCCATTTGCTTCGCCGGGTCGTAATCGAGCCTCTTTTCGCAGTAGGCCTGAAGATCGACATAGCGCTTCAAAAAGGGGATACGCTCGTTGCCGCAAAAGTAGCGGCAGTTTTCAATCAGCGCAAGGACATCCGACGTACCCCACGTCATGAACACCGCGTCCCCGGCCCATTTCCGGAACCGGCTCACAACCTGCATGAACTGCAGCCCGTCCTTCAGGTCCTCGTTGGTAATACTGGTCAGCGTCTTGATCTTCCCGCTGATTTTCTTGCCGACCTGCGGACGGATCAGGGCCTCAAAGGTATCGACTACGTTCAGGTCGCGGTCCACCTTCACCGCGCCGAACTCAATGATCTCGTTCATAAAGCCCTTGAGCCGGCGGTTGTAGGTTCCGTTCCATTCCAAATCAAGTATTACAAAACTCATATCATTTATTTTTACTCGCCTGTTTCATCCGAAGCTCTTTGCTCAGTACCATCTTACGCATGCGGATGCTTTTTGGCGTCACCTCGACCAGTTCATCGTTGCGGATAAACTCAAGGCTCTGTTCCAGACTTAAAACCGTGTGCGGAGTGAGCTTCAAAGCATCGTCCGAACCGGAGGCGCGGGTATTGGTAACATGCTTCTTCTTGCAAATATTGACGACGATATCGTCGGATTTCGGGCTGGCGCCGACAATCATGCCCTCGTACACCTCAACGCCCGGCCCGATAAACAGGCGGCCGCGGTCCTGCGCGTAGAAAAGACCGTAGCCGGTGGACTCGCCGGTTTCGTGCGCGATCAGCGAACCCTGCGCGCGCGTCTGGACGTCGCCCTTATACGGCTCATAGGAATCAAACACATTGTTCATGATTCCGTTGCCGTTGGTGTCCGTTAAAAATTCCTGACGGTAGCCCATCAGGCAGCGGGCCGGAATCTTGAACTCGAGATGGGTCATGCCAGTGTCGCGCGTACCCATGTTGAGCAGTTCGGCCTTGCGGTTGCCCAGCTTTTCCATGACGGCGCCGACGTAGCTGTCGGGCACTTCGATCATGAGCAGTTCCATCGGCTCGCATTTTTTCCCGTCGATGGTCTTATAGATCACGTGCGGCGCGGAAACCTGAAACTCGTAGTTCTGGCGGCGCATCTGCTCGATCAAGATGGAAAGGTGCAGCTCGCCGCGCCCGGACACCTTAAAGGTATCCGCGGAGTCGGTCTCTTCCACACGCATGGCGACATTGGTTTCCACCTCTTTAAAGAGGCGGTCGCGCAGGTTGCGCGAAGTGACGTATTTGCCCTCTCTTCCGGCGAACGGGCTGTTGTTGACCATGAACATCATCGAAACGGTGGGCTCGTCTATCTTAACGAAGGGCAGCGGCTCAATACAGTCCGGTGCGCAGGCGGTTTCCCCGATATTCAGCCTGGTAATGCCGGAAACAGCGACCAGATCGCCCAGCTTGGCTTCCTGCACCTCCACCCGCTTCAGGCCCTCAAACTGATACAGCTTGGCAACCTTTACATTCTTCTGCTCGCCGTCACGGCAGCAAAGGACGACGTTTTCCCCGCTGTGGACCTCGCCGCGCTCCACGCGCCCGATCCCGATCCTGCCGACGTAGTCGTCGTAGTCGATATTGGAAAACAGGACCTGTGTCGGCCCGTTCAGATCGCCCTGCGGCGCGGGGATATACTGAAGGATGGCGTCGAAGAGCGGGGTCATATCCTTCCCCGGCACATCCGGGTCCAGAGTGGAGTAGCCGTCGCGGCCGGAAGCGTAAACGACCGGGAATTCCAGCTGGTCGTCATTGGCGCCCAGCTCAATAAACAGGTCGAGCACCTCGTCCACAACCTCCGCCGGCCTCGCGCCCGGACGGTCGATCTTGTTGACCACCACCAGCGGTTTTTTGCCAAGGCCGAGCGCCTTTTTCAGCACGAAGCGCGTCTGCGGCATACAGCCCTCAAACGCGTCCACCAGAAGCAGGACGCCGTCCACCATCATCAGGATACGTTCCACCTCGCCGCCGAAATCAGCGTGTCCCGGAGTGTCCACGATATTAATTTTGACGCCGTCGTACATGACGGCCGTATTTTTGGAAAGGATGGTGATGCCGCGTTCGCGCTCAAGGTCGTTGGAGTCCATGACCCGCTCCGCAACATTCTCATTGGCACGGAAAATGCCGCTTTGTTTCAGCAGCTGATCGACCAGCGTGGTTTTTCCGTGGTCGACGTGTGCGATAATTGCAACATTTCGAATGTCATTTCTTAAATCCATAATTGATATTCCCTCTTTAATCTAAGTTCACAAAACTTTAATATTATATCACATTCCCATAGGTTTGTGAATAAGCGCCGCGAATAAAACGCGGGCCTACCCAACAAAAAAGCGCCGGCAGTATACCGGCGCTTCGCAATATTGGAGCGAACGACGAGGCTCGAACTCGCTACCTCCACCTTGGCAAGGTGGCGCTCTACCAGATGAGCTACATTCGCAGATTTGGTGCGTGAATAATTATATGACAAAACCTGACCTTTTGTCAAGGGAATTTTCAAAAATATTCTCCCCCTTTTTTCAATTCCCTATTTCGCATCCTTATGCTATAATAACAGACAAGACTAAAACCGAATTGTTAGGGAAAGGTGACCCTCTATGAGTTATTCCATTAATCTCGGAGACTGGAACTCCGTTTTCGCGGTGCCTTGCTCCGTAGTTGACCAACATATCAAGCTGGCCGGTTCCGTCCAGCTGAAGGTGCTTTTATGGGAGCTTCGCCACGCGGGCGATCCCTTTGAAGCGGCGGATATTGCGAAAGCGCTGTGCATCGACAAGGCCGACGTTGCCGACGCCATGCTGTACTGGCAGCAGACGGGGCTTTTCTGCGAAAAGAACAAAGAACTGTCGCCTCCGGAAAAAACGGAGGCTATACCTGAAAATAAAGAAGCTGGCCCGAAGGAAAAAGAGCCGGAACGCGAACCGGAAAAGCCCGAGGCGTCGCCCGCCGAAAAACCGCGCAAGCTGCTTTCCCGCCCGCAAAAGCCCGACAACGCCTTTGTCGCGAAAAGGATCGGCGAATCGACGGAAATCGCCTGCCTGATGCAGGAGGCCGAGCAGATTCTCGGACGGCTGATTTCCAACGGGGACTCCGCCATGCTCCTGATGCTGCACGATGATTTCGGGCTGCCCGCGGACGTGATCATCATGCTACTGCAGTATGTGGTCAGCATCGGCAGGGCAAACACCCGTTACATAGAGAAGGTAGCCATGAACTGGGCCGACGAGGAAATCTTCACCCATGAAAAGGCGGAGGAAAAGCTGCGCAGGCTGGACGAAAGCCAAAAGGCGTGGCGGGTGGTAGAGCAGGCAGCAGGTATTCCCCACCGCGCGCCTTCCACCAAGGAGCAGGCGTTCGCCTCGGTCTGGGTCATGCAGTGGAAGTTCACTCTTCCGCTGATTCACGAGGCGTATGAGCGCAGTGTGGACAACACCGGAAAATTCACTATCAGCTATATGAACAAGATTCTGGAGCGCTGGAACCGGGAAGGCATTTCTACGCTGGAACAGGCGCAGAAGGACAAGGAGGAAAGGGCGGCCGCGCGCAAAGGCGCCAAGCCGCAGAAAACCTCCTATGACATTGAAGAATACGAGCGTTCCAGCGTTTTTGACAATTTTGACAGGAAGTGATCGCATTGGGCTACAGCAGGGAGATTTACGAAAGCGCGGAACAGATTCTTGCCGAACGCCGTAAAAAAGCGGAGGACACGGCCGCGCAGCGAAAGGCGGCGTTTTACGGAATCTGCCCGGAAGCCGCCGAAATCGAGTCCGTCCTGTCACGCACGGCAATCGCCGCGGCAAGGGCGGTTTTGGGCGGCGGCAGCGCCAGAGAGCAGCTAACCCGGCTAAAAGCGGAAAATCTGGCCCTTCAGAGCCAATTAAAGGAAAAGCTGAATTTCTTCGGCTACGGCGAGCATTATCTGGAGCCGAAGTATTCCTGCAGGCTTTGCGGCGACACCGGGTACGTTGACGGCAGGATGTGCGAATGCATGAAGAAGCTTCTCCGCGCGCAGGCCTATGATTCCTTAAACGCCCTTACGCCGCTGAAGCTCTCCACCTTTGAAAGCTTTTCACTGGATTTTTACCCGGACAAAGCCGAAGGCGACACGGCAAGATCCCCGCGCAGCGTCATGGAAGGCGTGTACCGCAACTGCCGCCGATACGCGGACAGCTTTTCCCCCTCCTCCCCCAGCCTGATGATGCAGGGCGCTACGGGGCTGGGCAAGACGCATCTGTCGCTCGCCATTGCCAACACGGCCATCCAGAAAGGCTTCGGCGTGGTTTACTGCTCCGTCAACAACATGATTACCAAGCTGGAACGGGAACATTTCGGCCGCGACGAGGGAAACACCGGCAGCATGATTCTGGACTGCGACCTGCTGATTCTGGACGACCTGGGCACGGAATTCCGAACCGCGTTTTCCTGCGCCGAAATTTACAATATCGTCAACACGCGGCTGATGACCCAAAAACCGACCATCATCAGCACAAACCTTTCCATCCAGGAGCTGCAGGAACGGTACACGGAACGCTTTGCTTCCAGAATCATGGGGGATTATGTGCGCGTCCTTTTTAGCGGAAGGGACAACCGGCTGCAGAAGCTGTTAAGAAGTCAGTGCTAAAACAAAACGGGGGCTGCGTAATGCAGCCCCTTGCTTATTTTATTCGATATTTTCGCCGAGGGCGTCAAGGCTCTGCGCTTTCAGGTAGGCGTTGATAAAGCCGTCCAGATCGCCGTCCATCACGGCGTTGATATTGCCCGACTCAAAGCCGGTGCGGTGGTCCTTTACCAATGTATAGGGCATAAAGACATAGGAACGGATCTGCGAGCCCCACGCGATTTCCTTCTGGACACCCTTGATGTCCTCGATACGCTCCAGATTTTCACGCTCCTTGATTTCGACCAGCTTGGATTTCAGCATTCTCATCGCCACGTCGCGGTTCTGGTACTGGCTGCGCTCCACCTGACAGGATACCACGATCCCCGTGGGGATATGGGTCAGGCGCACCGCGGAGGAGGTCTTGTTGACCTTCTGGCCGCCCGCGCCGCTCGCGCGGTAAACGTCCATTTTGATGTCCTCGGGGTTGATCTGGACCTCCACGTCGTCGTCGATTTCCGGCATCACTTCCAGGGAGGCAAACGAGGTGTGCCTCCTGCCGGAGGCGTCGAACGGGGATACGCGGACAAGCCTGTGCACGCCCGCCTCGCTCTTCAAGAAGCCGTAGGCGTTGATGCCTTCGATCAGGATACTGGCGCTTTTCAGCCCCGCTTCTTCGCCGTCCAGATAGTCCAGCGTTTCCACCTTGTAGCCGTGGCGCTCGCCCCAGCGGCAGTACATGCGGTACAGCATTTCCGCCCAGTCCTGCGCCTCCGTGCCGCCGGCGCCCGCGTGGAACGTCAGAATCGCGTTCTTGCCGTCGTATTCCCCGGTCAGCAGCGTGGAAAGGCGCTGCGCTTCCAGCTCATCCTGAAATTTCTTCAGTTCTTCCTGCGCTTCCGGCAAAAGGGACAAATCCCCTTCCTCATTGGCAAGCTCTATTAATGCCAGCGTATCGCCGTACGAATTTTTCAGCCGTTCATATGCCGCAGCCTTATTTTTCAGCATACTGGAACGCTGCAAAACCTTTTGAGAAGTGCTCATATCGTCCCAGAAACCGGGCTGGGCTGCTTTTTCGTCGAGCTTCGCAATCTCTTCGCGCATGCCTTCAAGCCCAAGCGCTTCCGCCAGATCGTTCAGATCCGGTTCCAGCTCCTGCAAAGCAAGCTTCATTTCTTCAAACTGCAGCATACTATCATCCTTCAAATAAATTATGATTTTTCCATTACAGGATTTCAATCCGCTTATCGCGTAATTCCGTGTTCCCCTCGCCGGAAACGGACGGGAAACACAGTGGAGTCTTTCAGTGAAAAATGCAATGATTGTTATTAATTATAAATTATTCCGTGTATAATGTAAAGATGAAATTACGGAACAACGGCCCCGCACACCGCGACGGGCGTAAGCCCGACGCGCGGCCAATTATGAATTAGGTGAAAACTTATTGAAGATATTATTGAAGTTTCTTTTGAAATTATATACAATAGGTTAATATAACAGGATTGATATCTACATTATGGGAGGATAAACTATGATTGACTATACAGGTTTAAACTGCCCTGTCTGCGGAAAACCTTTTACACGGGACGACGATATCGTCGTCTGCCCCGAATGCGGCGCGCCGTATCACCGCGAGTGCTACGCGAAGGTGGGCAAATGCGTTTTTTCGGACAAACACGGCACCCCTGCCGCGTGGACTCCCCCGCAGAAGGAACCGAAGTCCGCCGACCCGGCGGCAAACGGGGCGGAAAACAGAACCAAACGCTGTCCGCGCTGCGGCAGTCTGAATTCACAGAACGCGATGTTCTGTGACCATTGCGGCCAGTCGCTGACCATGAACCAGCAGGATGTCGCCGGTTTCCCCAAAAGCGGCGGTTTTCCTCAGAACGGCTTTCCCCAGAACGGATTCCCTCAGAACGGCTTTCCCCAGGCGGGTGGCCCCTTTCCGTCGGGCCAGCCAGGTCAGCCGGGCCAGCCCGTGCCGTTTATCTTTGACCCGATGGGCGGCGTGAACCCCAACGAGCCGATCGGCAGCGTCCCGGCGGGAGACCTCGCCAAGCTGGTACAGGGCAATACCCAGTATTATCTGCCGGTATTCCTCAATCTCAAGCGTTTTCACAGAAACCGTTTCAATTTCAGCGCGTTCCTGTTTTCGGGCGGCTGGATGCTGTACCGCAAACAGTACAGAATCGGTTCCGTGATTACCGCGGTCATGACCGTCCTGTACCTGATTTCCACCTATGTGTCCCTTAATTTTTCCATGCCGCTGCTGGAATCCCTGATGCAGCAGCAGGGAATTTCCATCGATACGGTTTCGCCCACCTATTCCCAGCTGCTGCAGGTTTCGGAGCAGCTTGCACAGCAGCCGGTCCAGCAGATTCTTCTGTTCTGCGTGCCGACCATCATTGCGCTGATCCAGATCGCCATCATGCTGGTGGTGGGATTTAACGGGAACAAGTGGTATTTGAATCACTGCATCGGTAAGATCGAGCAGATCCATCATCATACGCCGGAGGCGACCCTTGCCGCGATTCAGCTGCAGGAGCAGGGCGGCGTGAACACTTCTCTGGCAATCGGCCTTTTGATCTGTTACATGATTGTGTTCTATCTGCCTCAAATATTTTAGATATTAGGAGTGTAAAAATGAAAGTAACAAAAGCTGTCATTCCGGCCGCCGGACTGGGAACCCGCGTGCTGCCGGCAACCAAATCCATGCCGAAGGAAATGCTGCCGATTGTGGACAAGCCCGCCATCCAGTATATTGTGGAGGAAGCCGTCCGTTCCGGTATCACGGATATCCTGATTATCACCAACCGCGGCAAGGGACTGATTGAGGACCACTTTGACCGTGTGCCGGAACTGGAGGCAAAACTGACCAGCGGCGGCCCGGATAAGGAAAAGATTTTAAAGGAAATTATCGATCTCTCCCACGAGGCGAACATTTACTTTGTCCGTCAGAAGGAAACCAAGGGCCTTGGCCACGCGGTAAACTGCGCCCGCTCCTTCGTCGGCGACGAGCCGTTCGCGGTCCTGTACGGCGACGACGTCATCATCGGCGAGGACCCCGCCTGCGGCCAGCTGATCCGGGCTTACGACGAGTTCGGCAAGGGCGTTTTGGGCGTGAAGCAGGTGACCGCCGAAGCGATCACCAAATACAGCTCCCTGAAGGTGGAGCCGATCCACGATAACTACTTCAGCTGTACGGATATGATCGAAAAGCCGTCCCCGGACAAAATCATGTCCCTGTATTCCATTCTGGGCAGATGTGTCCTGACGCCGGATATCTTTGATATTCTGGACCGGACCCAGCCGGGCGCGGGCGGGGAAATCCAGCTGACCGACGCCATGTGCGCGCTGGCCCGCTCCGTGGGCATGGTCGCGGTGGACTTTACCGGAAAGCGCTACGACATGGGAAACAAGCTGGGCATCATGCAGGCACAGGTGGAGGTTGCGCTGAAGCACCCGGATATCGGGCCCCAGTTCAGGGCGTACCTGAAGGAGCTTTGCAAAACGCTGTAATTTTTGTCTTGACTTCATAATGCCTTGCTGATATAATTACTCTGTTAAGCCGCAGTTTTCGGCTTACTATCCTTGCTCCGGATTTATTTCGGGGCCAAAGTCCAAAAGGAGGTGCAAATAATGTCAGATGTAAAGAATTCCTATGAAACCGTATTTATCCTCTCCACAAAGCTCGGTGAGGACGCGATTGCCGCTTTGGTTCAGAAGTTCAAGGATTTGATCGAGGCAAACGGTACCATCGACAGCATTGATGAGTGGGGAAAACGCAGACTTGCATACCCGATCATGAAGCAGGAAGAAGGCTACTACACCTTAGTGAACTTCACAAGCGCTCCCGAATTTACGGCTGAGCTCGACAGAATTTACAAGATTACCGACGGTGTCCTTCGTTCTCTCATCATAAAGAAAGAAAGCTAAGAAGGAAGAGTGATTTGAATGCTCAATGTCGCTGTTTTAATGGGCAGACTTGTTGCCGACCCTGAACTTAGGCATACGCCGAACGATGTTTCCGTAACAAGCTTTACAATTGCCGTCGACCGTTCCTACGTGAAAGCGGGAGCGGACCGCCAGGCCGATTTTATTGATATTGTCGCGTGGCGCAGCACGGCGGATTTTGTGTGCAGATATTTCCACAAAGGCCAGCTGGTTGCGGTACAGGGTTCCATCCAGACGCGTACCTATACCGACAAGGACGGAAACAAGCGCAAAGCGTTTGAAGTCGTTGCTGACAATGTGCATTTTGCAGAGTCGAAACGCGACAGCGCAGGAGCGCAGGGCAGCAATTATCATTCAAAAACGGATGTTACCGCTGAGCAGCCAGTTCCCGCTTACACAAGCGGCGATACCGGCGATTTTGAGGAGATGCCTTTAGACGACGATCTGCCGTTCTAAGCATTCCCTCTGCAATACTGATGAGAAAAGGAGGCTTATTGCCATGGCTGATAGAAACGACAGAAACGACAGACAGGACCGCCGCCCCGGCGGACGCAAGTCCCGCAAGAAGGTTTGCGGCTTCTGCGTCGACAGAGTGGATTCCATCGATTACAAGGATGTTGCAAAGCTTCGCCGCTTTATTTCTGAGAGAGCCAAGATTCTGCCCCGCAGAGTAACCGGCACCTGTGCGCATCATCAGCGTGAGCTGACCATCGCCATTAAGCGCGCGCGTCATCTCGCACTGCTTCCCTTCAGCAGCGACTGATGCCGCTGACTGCAAATTGAATTTTCAGAGCGGACGCATGAGCGCCCGCTCTTTTGTTTTCCCCTGAAATGATAACAAAACAGGGACGGAAATTTCCGTCCCTGTTTTGTTATTTCTCATGGTTTCCTTATTCGGCGGGAGCGGGATGAACGGTCCTGTCGTCGTCCTGAATCCTGATATCCCCCAGCTGGCCGCTGAAAATTTCCAGCTTGCCCTGAAGCTTTGCGCCGTTGTTCACCGTAACCGTGCCGGCT
The DNA here is from genome assembly GCF_036287215.1 of Caproiciproducens sp. CPB-2. NCBI lineage: Bacteria > Bacillati > Bacillota > Clostridia > Eubacteriales > Acutalibacteraceae > Caproiciproducens > Caproiciproducens sp. CPB-2. The sequence continues at coordinate 1,356,128 of NZ_CP142860.1, read as the reverse complement.
TTCAGATCGCCGATCACAATTGCGTTGCTCTGGCAGATGATGCTGTTCTTCGCCTGAATATTGCCCTGGAGCCTGCCGTTGATCGTCAGGTTCTTGGTCCTGATATCGCCGATGACAACGGAATCACTGTCTATGTTCATATCCTCGGTGGCGGTGACATTGCCGCGGACCGTACAGGCCGAAAGCGTAATGCCGGAACCCTGAATGTCGCCGACCTGCTTTCCGTTGATCTTGATATTGCCGGTGGTCGTAATTCCGCCTGTGACCGTTCCGTAAATCTCAAGATTGCCCTCCGATTTGATATCGCCGGTAATAACGGTGCCCTTCGATATCACCGTGGTCTGCTTGGATGAATTGTAATCATTGGCGGTAGGAAGCTCATACGGCTTCTGGGGCTGAAAATCCGGTTTCAGCGGCTGGAATTCGGGTCTGCCCGTTTCAATCGGCTTAGGCGCGCTGAACTGCAGGTCCTCCGGCTCGTCTTCCTTTACCTCGAGTTTGAATTCCGCGACATTTTCTTCACGGGCATATTCTACCATTTTGGATTTGCCAAACCGCATGGAAGAAACTTCTTCCTCTTCTTCATAATCCGGGCCGTCCCAGATTCTTTTCAAAATACTGATCAATCTGCTGTTATCGTTTTTTCTGACTGCTTCCATCGTCCTGCCTCCACAAACGTTGTTTTATCATGATATAAAAAAATATATTCCACCACTTTCTTTAATAATAATCTATTTTTTCAAATTTTTCCAGTATTATTTGCAAAAATTTTAACTTTTTTGTAATAAAATGTATAAATTCGGGATTTTCGAATGATTTTGCAGGAACCACGCAAAAAAATTTCACACGGCCCCGTTTTGGCATCGGAGAAATTTTTTACGAAATTGCAAGACGGCGGCACCTGAAAGAAGGATGACGCGTACATTATATCAATTCATTTACACTTTTACAGCCATGGATATTCATCATGCCGTCCCATTGAATGGAAATGAGCAAATTGCGCTGTGAAAAATGCCGGATGGTAAAACGAAAAATTCATTTTGCTTGAATTCTATATAGTAGCATGATATAATCATAAAAAGTTTACACAACGTTCACAGGCGTCCCGGATGGGCCGCAAAAATAAACTGAATTGACTGAGGAGGCAACTTGACATGAAAAAAATTGCAGCACTGCTGCTGGCATTGGTAATGACAGCGGCGGCATTTTCAGGATGTAAAAAGGTGGAAACCGCGTCCGGCTCCGGGGAAACCGGCGGCGACACCATCAAAATCGGTGTATTTGAACCTTTGACGGGTGCAAACGCCGCAGGCGGCGAGGCCGAAGTCGAAGGCATAAAAATCGCCAACAAGCTCTATCCTGAAGTTCTCGGCAAAAAAGTGGAAATCGTTGTTGCGGACAACAAATCCGACAAGGCTCAGGCTACCACGGCTGTCGCCCGTCTGATTGAAAAAGACAAGGTTTCCGCCATTATCGGCTCGTGGGGTTCCAGCTTTTCCATGGCTGCCGGCGATCTGGTAAAGAAAAACAAGGTCCCCGCGGTCGGCGCTTCCTGCACAAACCCGCTGGTGACAAAAGGAAACGACTATTATTTCCGCGTCTGCTACCTCGATCCGTTCCAGGGAACCGTCATGGCAAACTACGCCTTTAAGAGCGGCGCGAAAAAGGCCGCCATCATTCAGGAGGTTTCCAACGACTACGCAGTCGGTCTGGCTACATATTTCAAGGAGGCCTTTGTCAAACTGACCGGCGACCCGAACTCTGTTGTAACGACCGTTAACTACAACACCAACGATCAGGAATTCGGCGCGCAGCTTTCCACCGTAAAAGCCGCCAATCCGGACGTGATCTTTGCCCCCGGCAACTTTACGGAATCCGCGCTGGTTATGAAGCAGGCCCGTCAGCTGGGCATCACCGTCCCGTTCCTCGGCGGCGACACATGGGATATCGACGAGTTCACCTCCGTGGGCGGCACCGACGTGGAGGGCGCCACCATTTCCACCTTCTTCGACGATTCCGCCCCCGTAACGGAAGAGGGCAAGAAGTTTGTCGAAGCCTATAAAAAGGAATACCCCGACAAGAACATGGCCGCGGTCAGCGCGCTGGGCTACGACGCTTACCTCGTCATCATCAAGGCGATTGAGGCCGCCAATTCCTCCGACTCCACCGCTATCCGCGACGCTTTGGCAAAGACAAAGGACGTGGAAGGCGCGACAGGAAAACTGACCTTTAACGCGGACGGAGATCCCGACAAAGATTCCGCCATCATCAAAGTAGTGAAAAACGGAAAATTCACTTACAAGGATACGGTTACGGTTGCAAAATAACGAATAATCGATGTAGGGATGTTGTGCTATGACACTGGAACTGTTTTTACAAAATCTGGCAAACGGGATTGCGGTGGGAAGCCTGTACGCCCTGATAGCCGTCGGCTATACAATGGTTTACGGGATTCTGCGCCTCATCAACTTTGCCCACGGTGATATTTTCATGATGGCGGCCTACTTTACCTTTTTTGGTGTCGCGGTCTTTCACCTGCCGTGGTATTTCGCGTGTATTTTTGTCGTCGTGCTGACCGCGGGGCTGGGTATGCTGATCGAAAGAGTGGCCTACCGCCCGCTGCGCGACGCGCCGAAGGACTCCGTCCTTGTTTCGGCGATCGGCGTTTCCTTCCTGCTTGAGAATCTCGCCACCTATATTTTCAGCGGAAAACCAAAGGCTTTTCCTGATTTTTTAGGATTGATGTCCACCATTTCGCTTGGGACGGTCTCCCTTCAGAAGGTCGCGCTCGTTGTGCCGCTCGTTCTGGTTGTGTGCATGTCGATTCTTCTGTTCGTCACCAACAAAACCAAGCTCGGCATGGCGATGCGCGCCGTTTCAAAGGACTATGAAATCGCGCGCGTAATGGGAATCAACATCAATCTGGTCATCGCCGCAACCTTTGGCATCGGCTCCGGCCTGGCCGCTGTCGGCGTGATTCTGTGGGGAATGAAATACCCGCAGGTATCCCCCCTGATGGGGGTTATGCCCGGACTGAAATGCTTCATCGCAGCGGTCATCGGCGGGATCGGCAACATTAAGGGCGCTGTTCTGGGCGGTTTTATTCTCGGCCTGATTGAGGTTATGCTGGTTGCGTTCTTCCAGCCGCTGACCGGTTACCGTGATGCATTCGCCTTCATCCTCCTGATTTTAATCCTGCTGGTAAAACCGACGGGGCTGATCGGGGAAAAGACAACGGAGAAGGTGTGATATGATGAAAGATACGAAAAAGCGCAACATCATCTGCACCGCGATTCTTGCGGTCATTGTACTGGCACTGATTTATTTCGCGAACAACTATCTGGACGCGTACATCGTCAGAATCCTGAATCTGTGCGCAATTTACACCATTATCGGCCTTTCCATGAATCTGATCAACGGCTTTACCGGCCTGTTCTCTCTGGGCCAGGCCGGTTTCATGGCGATCGGCGCGTATACGGTGGCGATTTTCACGCTCCCGCTGGATATGCGCTCCACCATCTTTTATATGGAACCCATGAATCCGGCCATTGCCGGGATTCATCTTTCCTTTGTCCCGGCGCTGCTTCTGGGCGGCGTGATCGCCGGAGTGGCGGCCTTCCTGATCGGCGCGCCGGTTCTGCGGCTGCGCGGCGACTATCTGGCGATCGCTACGCTCGGCTTTTCGGAAATCATCCGCATCCTGCTCACCAACCTGCAGAGCGTAACGAACGGGCCGCTCGGAATCAACAAAATTCCGGATAACGCGAACAATATGTGGTGGTCGTTCGGCGTCGCCATCGTGATCCTGATTCTGACCGCGCTGCTGATCAATTCCAGTTACGGGCGCGCGTTCAAGGCGATCCGCGAGGACGATATCGCGGCCGAGGCAATGGGCATCAACCTGTTCAAGCACAAGGTCATGTCCTTTGTCGTGGGCGGCTTTTTCGCCGGCGTCGGCGGGGGCCTTTACGCCTCCCTGCTCGGCACGGTGGACCCCAAGCAGTTCTATTTTACGCTCACCTACAACTTCCTGCTGATTATCGTTCTGGGCGGCATGGGCAGCATCAGCGGCACCGTTATCGCGTCGTTTATCGTAACCTGCGGGCTGGAGCTCCTGCGCACCTTCGACGAGCCCCTGACCGTTGCAGGCTACGAGGTTTCGCTGTTCCGCCCCGGCTTCAGCATGGTGATTTTTTCCCTTCTGCTGATGATCATCGTTCTGTTCTACAGCAAGGGCTTAATGGGCAGAACGGAACTGACCTGGGACAGGATCTTTCGCTTCTTTGAAAAACGCAGGTCTAAAAAATCCCCGAAAAGCACAGAAGGGGGCGGCACGAAATGACACCGGACAACAAAAGCATCAATGAAACAATCGATAAAAACATCGTACTCAGAACCGAAAATATGACCATGCAGTTCGGGGGCGTCGTCGCTGTCGACAATCTGCACCTGACGATCCGGGAGCACCAGATCGTGGCCCTGATCGGCCCGAACGGCGCGGGCAAAACGACCGCATTCAACATGATTACCGGCGTGTACACCCCTTCCAGCGGCAAAATCTTTCTGCACGGCGAGGATATCACGGGCATGGGCCCGGACAAAATCACCCGCAAGGGCGTGGCGCGTACCTTTCAGAATATCCGCCTGTTTAAGGATTTGTCCGTATTCGACAATATCATCATTGCGAAACACTTTTCCATGAAAAGCAATCTTTTCAGCGCAACCCTGCGGCTTCCGGGCGCGGTCCGCGCGGAGAAAAGGATGCGTGAGGAAAGCGAAGAGCTTCTGGAAAGGATGGGGCTGGCCGATGTGAAAGACGCCGTCGCAAGTTCCCTCCCCTACGGGCAGCAGCGCCACCTTGAAATTGCGCGCGCGCTGGCCACCAAGCCGGAGCTTCTTCTGCTTGACGAGCCCGCGGCCGGGATGAACCCACAGGAAACTGAGGACCTGACCGCCTCCATCAAGCAGATCCAGCAGGATTTCAACCTGACGGTTTTCCTGATCGAGCACCATATGGATCTGGTGATGGAGATATCCGACCGGATTTATGTGCTGGACTTCGGTCAGACGATCGGCAAGGGGACACCCGCCGAAATACAGAACAACCCGCGTGTGGTAGAGGCTTATCTGGGGGTGGACGAAGATGCTGAAAATTGAGAATTTATATGTTTCCTACGGCGGCATCGAGGCCGTCAAGGGCATTTCCTTTGAAGTGCCGGACAAGAGCATCGTTACGCTGATCGGCGCAAACGGCGCGGGCAAAAGCACGACCCTGCGCACCGTGGTCGGCCTTGTCAAGCCGCAGAGCGGCAAGATCATTTATAATAACGAAGACATTACCGGAAAGCCTTCGGAGGAAATCGTGCGGCACAGAATCACGCTGGTTCCGGAAGGCCGCCGTATTTTTCCGAACCTGACGGTTTTCGAAAACCTGAAAATCGGCGCATACATGAGAAAAGACGATTACTCAGAGGATATCAAATGGGTTTACGAACTTTTCCCCCGCCTGAAGGAACGCTCCTGGCAGCTTGCCGGAACCCTTTCCGGTGGTGAACAGCAGATGCTGGCCGTGGGCCGCGCGCTCATGAGCAAGCCGGAGCTGATTATGATGGATGAGCCTTCGCTCGGCCTTGCCCCGCTGGTGGTCAAGGGTATTTTTGAAATCATCAAGGAGATCAACAAGCTGGGCGTCACCATCCTCCTGATTGAACAGAACGCCAATCTGGCACTCCGGGTGGCGGACCAGGGGCACGTGCTTGAAACGGGACGCATCAAGCTTTCCGGCAAGGGACGGGAGCTTCTGGAAAACGCCGAAGTCAAAGCCGCCTATCTGGGCAACAAGAAACACGAGCTTCCGGCGCAGTAAATGGATAGCAAGATTCCCGGCCCCCTCCATGAGGGGGCTGTCAGGCGAAGCCTGACTGAGGGAGTTCGATATCAGTCTTTTTTCACTCCCTCCGACGCGCCGGGCGCGTCACCTCCCTCTGTGAGGGAGGCAGAGAACTTTTGTCTGTAAAACTGACTGAGGGTCCATGACAATGTCATGGACCCTCAGTTTTATTTGGTATGCAGTTTTCTTCCGTTCGTTTTCTGCTGTGCGGGGGCGCTTTTTTCTTTGATATAAACCAGCCTGTTGTAGCCGTCGCTGTTCCGTTCCGAGAAGATGTCGAAAATTTTCAGCGACTGGAGCAGCGGGGTCAGCTTTTTAAAGCCGTAATTTCTGACGTCAAAATCGGGATAGCGGCGAACCAGCATGTTCCCGATTTCACCGACGAAGGCCCTTCCGTCGTCGTCGGATATTTCCTGGACGATCGTCCGGACGGCGCTTTTAATCGTTTCCAGGGGCGTCATTTCCGGCGCAACCGTTTCCGTGGCTTCCCCTTCCGCGGGCAGATCGTTGGACGCTGCCGTTTCACGCGCCAGGACCTCCAGATAACGGAACTTGTTGCAGGCGGATATAAACGGAGGGGGCGTTTTCTTCTCCCCCATGCCGACCACGTTCATACCGGATTCGCGCAGCCGCACCGCGAGGCGCGTAAAGTCGCTGTCGCTGGAGACGATGCAGAACCCTTCCACATTTCCGGAGTACAGGATGTCCATCGCGTCAATAATCATCGCGGAATCCGTCGCGTTCTTCCCGGTGGTGTAGCCGTACTGCTGAATGGGAGTAATCGAAAATTCCAGCAGCACGCTTTTCCACGAGCCGAGCGCGGGCTTCGTCCAGTCGCCGTAAATCCTTTTGTAGGTCGCAACGCCGTCATTGGAGACCTCATCCAAAATGTACTTGATATATTTCTCCGATACATTGTCCGCATCAATCAGTACTGCAAAACGGTTGTCCTGCGGCATTAAAATTACCTCTCTTTTCTTTATATGTGTCAGTAAGGATTCAAACCTCTTTTTATCTCATTACTTAGTATAAATCATATGGAAGAAATTATCAAACGGTACGGCGATCCGATTTATTCAAACGGATAATGGACGCCCCATTCGGCGCGAAGCTGATCCATCAGGCCCAGAAGGCGAAGCGTTTCCCCGTGCGGCATTTCGTCACAGGCCAGCTTTCCGCTGCCGATCGCTTTGACCGCGGCGCGCACCTCGTATTCGTAGCCCGTAAAATCATGGGGCAGGCTGACCGTTTTTGGCTCTTTTTCTCCCTTACCGTATATCTGAACAGCCTGCGCCATATGAAAATGGTCCAGCACGATATGCCCCTTGTCGCCATAGATGACCGCCCTGTTTTCGTAAGGGCATAGGAAGGTAAAATTCAGGACCGCCATACGGCCGTTTTGAAAGACAAGCGTCACGCTGTCCTGACAATCCACCCCGCGGGCCGTTTTAACGCAGGCGGACTGAACCTGCGAAAGCTCGCTGCCGAAAAACATGGAGGCAAAGGTCAGGGGATAAATACCCATGTCGAGCAGAACGCCCCCGGCCAGCTCCGGATTGACAACGCGCTCGATATGCCTTAAATCCTGCCCGAAAGATACCGTCATCGTGAGAGGCTCGCCGATGACACCGCTGTCCAGTATTTCGCGCAGCTTGTCCGCAAAAGGCATGAAGCGCGTCCACATGGCTTCCGACAAAAACAGCCGCTTGCTTTCCGCAAGGCTAAACAGGTCCTCGGCCTGCTTCTGATTGACGGTAAGCGGCTTTTCACACAGGACATGCTTGCCGTGCTCCAGACAGAGCCTGGCGTGCTCATAATGATGCGAATGCGGAGAGGCAATATAAACGAGGTCAACGTCCGGATCGCTTACAAGCTCCCCGTAGGAACCGTAGGCCTTCTGAAAGCCGTACTGATCGGCCATGCCTTGTGCCCTGGACAGCTCCCGCGCCGCAATCGCGTACGGGGTTACTTCGTTCATCTGTGAGACCGTTTTTGCCATTTTCCCGGCGATATTCCCGGCACACAAAATGGCAAAATTCAGATTTTTCATACATTTCTTCCTCCACTGTCTTATTATCATAGGGTTTGGTGCTTCCATCCTGTCAAATTCCAAAAGGCTTCCTTTCTGACTTTTATTATGAAAATCCCATAATTCATAACATCCGTATACATAGAATACTATAAAATTTGCCGGGTTTCAACAGCTATCCCTTTTGCTCAGGATAAATTTTACGCTTATTTTGCCATCTATTGAGGTTTGAGATTTCTGCCGCGCAATGTTAGTATAAGGATAAAATGATCGAAACATGGAGAATTTATGAAAAAGAGTACCTTCCTTCACAAGTTCTTATGCGCGGCAATCGTTTTGGTTCTTTTGGGCGCAGTGATCGGAGCCGGCGGCACCAACCCGGGCACGGGAACCGGCAGTGTTCCTTCTTCCCCCGGATCTGCGGCTGACCGCACGGACAGTTCATCGTCGCAGCCCGCGTCTTCGGCGGCCGGGAGCACAGCTTCGGCAGGCTCGTCCGGTTCATCGAAAGCGGGCTCCTCTTCCCCATCAAAAAAAGCGGCCCCATCCTCTCCGCCTGCATTCCAGCATCCCGCAAAAATGCTGGTCGGATACTACGGCGGCTGGTCGGCATATTCCGGATTTTCTCCCGATAAGATCAGCGCTTCCAGTCTGGATGTTCTGAATTACGCGTTTGCGAAAATCGGAACGGACTTAAAAGTAACCGTAAGCGATTCCTCAATAGATTACTCTAACTTTAAGAAGCTTAAGAATTTGAAACATACATATTCCAAACTCAGAACCGTCATTTCCATCGGCGGCTGGAGCGACTCCGGCCGGTTTTCCGACGCCGCGCTCACGGAAGCCTCCCGGGCTGCTTTTGCAGACAGCGCGGTCCGCTTTATGAAGGCCAACGGCTTCGACGGCATCGACATCGACTGGGAATACCCCACCGGGGGCGGGCTTGCCTCCAACGTCACGCGTTCCGCGGACCGAACCAATTTCCGCCTTTTGATGAAGGCGCTGCGCGGCAGGCTGGATGCACAGGGGGCCAAGGACCATAAGCACTATATTCTCTCCTTCGCCGGCGGTTCGGACAGCAGCTACGCGAGCCGGATCGGCCTTTCCGCCGTTGCGCAGTATGTGGATTACGGAATGATCATGACCTACGACCTGCACGGCTCCTGGGAACCGTATACGGACTTCAACGCCCCTCTCTATCCCCCTGCGGGGCAGTCCCCGCAGGCAAAGTCCAGCGTGGACGCGGCTGTGCGCAGCTGGCTGAACAATGGCTTCCCTTCCGGCAAGCTGATTCTGGGCGTACCGTTCTACGGTTATCTTTATCAGGGAACCGTCGGTGCGAACAGCGGGCTGCACCAGAGATTTTCTTCCGCGGCTCCCATCGGCTATGATACCGTTCAATCAAAATATCTGAGTAAATCATCATTTAAGAGATACCGTGACTCTTCTGCGCAGGTACCCTGGCTGTTTGACGGCAGTACTTTTATCAGCTACGACGACGCTGTTTCCATTCAGAAAAAAGTGCAGTATTCCAATTCAAAAAAGCTGCTGGGCGTCGGCGTGTGGGATTTGGGGTTTGACAAGACGGGCGCCTTGATCAAGTCGGTCGGACAGGCGCTCAAATAAGGCGGATGCCTTAAAAAGCAGCGGAACCTTTTTTAAAGGATCCGCTGCTTTTCTTATGGTATGGATAAATATCGGCCGGCACCCCACGCAACACCGCGGTCGCACTCTTCCTTTGGCACGACCGCAAAGCGGCCCGGCATTTCCGGGACCTTGCACCCGCGGGGAATAAACACGGAGGTACCGGCAAATTTCAGCATCGGCAGGTCGGTTTCTCCGTCCCCCATGGCCAGGACCTCCTCCGGCCGGAGTCCCAGTCTCTCACAGACATAAGAGAGCGCGGCGCCCTTGTTCGCTTCAGGAGGATTGATTTCTCCCACATAGGGATAGGAACGCCCCGTAGCCAGATGAGAAATTTCTTCAGGCCAGGTCTGGAACACCCTGTCTATGGACTGTTCGCTGCCTACGAGCATCACTTTGTTGACCTGCTCCAGCGGCAAATCCTGAAAGGTGGTCACCTCTGCCCTTTTGAACAGCTGAAAAGAATCCATCACATCGGAAATCCACTGTTTATCCATATTCTCCGGAATCCACAGCCGGATGATATCCGGCTGAAAGGCCATTACGGAGATATTTCCGGTTTCCGCGCCCTGTCGATAGACCGTCTGCAGATCCTTGGCAGACAGGCAGGTTTCCGCCCACACCTCGCCATCCGACAGAATCAGAGAGCCGTTTACCAGAATCAGCGGGCCTGTGATACCCAGCTCCGAACAGATGGCTTCCACTCCCTGCAGCGGCCGGCCCGTGGCCAGAACGACCTGAATTCCCCCGGCTGCCGCCGCTTTGACAGCGTTGGCGTTTTCCGGACTGATTTTCCCCTCTTCATCGGTCAGGGTACCGTCTACATCCAGCGCCATGAGTTTGACAGACATAGGATTAACCCTCTTTCAAAATCAATTCCTTTTTGCCCAAAGGCAGACTTTTCCCTTTCCTGCTTCTACTTGTATTATAAAGAAGAAAATGGTAAAAATCAACCTTCATCAGCTGCCACAGTTCTCCGGACCGACCCGGCACTCGCCTGATCGGTCTTTGACCCGTCTTTACGGCAAAAGAAAAGGACCTGCGTGTACAGGTCCTTTTCTTTTGCTTTCTCAGCCGAAGATTTCCTTCAGTTCTGCGCGGCTTCCGCCGTCGGTCAGCGCCAGTATATCGTCATCTTCCAGGATTTGGGTATCTCCCTTGGGGATCAGTGTGGAATTGTCACGCGTAATCGCAATCAGCACTGTTTTCTTCGGGATGGACAAATCTTTCAGAAGCTGATTGGCGGCCTTGGAATTCGGCTGAACCTTCATCTGGACAATCGAATAATCTCCGCGGTTGAGCTTCAGGAGAGTGAACATATCCTTCATGTTCATTTCTTCCACTACGAAGTGCGCCATCAGCTCCGCCTGGTTCACACCGATATCCACACCCATGCCGCTGTTGAACAGCCATGCGTTTTTAGGATTGTTGACTCTGGCTACCACTCTCGGCACACCGAATTCCATTTTGGCAAGGGTGGAAACAACCAGATTGATTTCATCCGCACCGGTAACGGCGGCAACTACGTTTGCAGAAGCGATGCCCACGCTTTCCAGCACTTCCGGGTCCGAGCCGTTGCCGAACACCAGGGTTTCCTGAGGCAGTTCTTTTTCCAGCTTATGAAAAACACTTTCGCGGTGCTCAATGACCCGTATTTCGTGGCCGTTGGAAAGCAGCAGGGTGGCAAGATAGGAACCGACCTGTCCTCCGCCTATAATGATGACTTTCATTTCAATTCCCCCTTTTTATGCCAAGCCCAGCATCGATTTCAATTTGTGAGCAGCGGAGGCAACCACCGTAATATAAAGAATGTCTTCCGCTTCCAAAGTGGTACCGCCCGTTGGAATAAATGTCTTGTTGTACCGGCTGACACCGGTTACATGGATTTCTCCGATCGCCGTTATCTCCTTGACCGTATGGCCGACCAGCAGGGGCGGAACCTCAATGCGCACCACATTCACATTTCCGTTTCCCATTTCAAACACACTGTCCAACTGGTGATACGTCAAAAGTTCTGTCGCCCTTTCAATGCCCCACACCGTTGTGGAAATGGTCTGGATTCCGATCCGGCGGTAAAGATCGGCCTTGGTCGAATCATAAAGGCGCGCAACCACACGGGGCACACGGTAAATATTTTTGGCGATCCGCGCGATCACAACGTTGGCTTCATCGCTCGCCGTACAGGATACTACAGCATCTACCTGATCTATCCTGGCTTTTTTCAGTACGTCCCGGTCAAACCCGATTCCAGTCACTTTGTGTCCGCTGAAATCTTTTCCAAGATTCTGAAAAGCTTCCGGATTGGAATCAATCACCGTTACCTGGTGTCCTTTTCTCATCAGATTGAGGGCCAGTCCCGTCCCCATTCTTCCTAAACCTACTACGATCACTTTCATGCCGTTCACCTCTCTGTTCTTTTTTCATAACGCTTGGCAATTTTCTTTCTCAAAAACGCTTTTCTTACTTCTTCAATTACCAAAATCAACGGAGGCCAAGCACATAGAATCAGAAAATCCTGCAAATCAAGCGGCGCCGTGTGGAAAACGGACTGCAGCGGAGGCAGATAAATCAGAACAATAATCAGAACAATTTCAAAGACAATCCCGAAATTCACCTGTTTGTTGCTGAACAGGCCGACATGGAAAACAGACTGTTTTTCCGTACGGCAGTTAAACGCGGCCCCGATCTGGGAAAAGACAATACCGGTAAGCGCCATGGTGGTCGCCTTGATATAAACCGGATCCACTCCGCCTGCAAGCGGTACAGCGGGCCACCCGTTTTGCAGATTGACAAAAAAGTAAGAAAACGCTGAAGCGATAGACCCTAATAAACCATACCACAAAAATGCCTTGACGACCAGTTTTTTTGTTAATAAAGATTCTTTTTGATTGCGCGGGGGCTGGTCCATGATGCCTTCCTCCGGCTTTTCCGTTCCCAGGCCCAGTGCGGGCAGCATATCGGTACCCAAATCGATAGTAAGGATCTGCATGACCGTCAGGGGCAGCGGAATGGCTCCGCGGGAAAACAGGAACATGGCGGAAGGAACCGCCTCCGGCATGTTGGAGTTCAAAATATAAAGCAGGAACTTCCGGATATTGCTGTAAACCGCGCGGCCTTCTTCAATAGCATGGACAATCGAAGCAAAATTATCGTCCGTCAGAATCATATCCGCCGCTTCCTTGGCCACATCCGTACCGGCAATGCCCATGGCTACGCCGATATCGGCCTTCTTGAGCGCCGGAGAATCGTTCACGCCGTCGCCCGTTACGGCGACGACTTCGCCCATTGCCTGCAGATTGGACACAACGCGGAGCTTTTGCTCCGGAGCCACACGGGCAAAGATGATTTCATCCTTCAGATATTCCCTTAACTGGTCGTCCGAAAGCTCTTCCAGCTCCAGGCCCGACACGACACGCGGATTCGGGCTTTTCACAATGCCGATGCGTTTCGCAATGCTCTCGGCCGTCAGGCCGTAGTCTCCGGTAATCATAATGATGCGGATGCCGGCGCGGTGACATTCTTCGACGGCGGCGGCAACCTCCGGACGCGGGGGATCAGCCATGACCACCAGCCCTACAAAAACCAGATTCTGCTCAATCGTTTCGGGCGTGTAGGCGCTCATCGCTTTCGGGATGTTGTCCTCTTTATGCAGAAGACGATACGCGACCGCCAGAACGCGCAGACCCTCATAGGCGTATCCGTCGTTTGCCTCCATGATCTTCTGGCGCATCTCTTCCGTCATCGGCTGAACCTGGCCGTTCACACGGATAAATTCGCTCAGCTTCATGACTTCCTTCGGCGCGCCCTTCACATAGGCAATGCGTTCGGTTCCCTCTATCGGTTTCTGCAGCTGATGGATCGTCGTCATTCTTTTACGCCGCGATTCAAAGGGCAGCTCCCTCAAACGCGGGGTCAGTTCCAGCTGTTTATGGACGTCAATTCCTGCCTTCTGCGCTACCACGCCCAGGCAGGCTTCCGTCGGATCGCCCAGCACCGTGTAGCGGGCCGATTCTTCGTTCGGCGGCAGCAAACGGGCATTGCTGCATAAGGCCGCGCCCGTCACCAGCAGGTTCAGGTCCTGATTTTCGCTGGCAGTGACCTTTTTTCCACCCTCAAGGATATCTCCTTTGGGTTCATAGCCGACGCCGGTGACGTCAAACTCTTTTTCCGCCAGCCATAAATGGCTGACCGTCATTTCATTTTGCGTAAGCGTACCGGTTTTATCCGTACAGATAACGGAAGTGCTGCCCAGCGTTTCCACCGACGAAAGCTTCTTCACCAAAGCGTTCCTCTTGGACATGCGCTGTACAGCCATGGCAAGCGACAGGGTAACGGTGGGAAGCAGCCCTTCCGGAATAAAGGCGACGATCATCCCCAGCGCAAAGACAAACGATGCGGCAAAGGGCTCGTTTACAAAGAAGTATGACGCCAGGAAAAACAGGATGCCAAACATGATTGCAATGATGGAAATCTGCTTTGTCAGGCGGTTCAGCTCTTTTTGAAGAGGGCTTTCTTCTTTTTCCATGTTCTGAGTCAGGTCTGCAATTTTACCGAACTCGGTTCCCATGCCGATCCCCATCACAACGGCTTTTCCGTTGCCCTCCGAAACATTCGTGCCCGCAAAGATGAGGTTCGGCGTTTCAGCCCGCGTCAGGTCGTCCTTCAATACGGCGTCCTTGAGTTTGCGGACCGGGTTTGATTCTCCCGTCAGCGTGGACTGGTCCACCTGCAGGTCGTTGCATTCGACCAGACGGGCGTCCGCGGATATTTTATCCCCTTCTTCCAGGAGCATAATATCGCCGGTAACCAGATCCTCGGCCAGAATTTTCTGTTCTTCACCATCCCGGATCACCCGCACATACGAGGGCAGCATATTCTTCAGGGCCTCCGTAGCCTTATCGGCACGGCTTTCCTGCCAGAAGCTGAATACGCCGTTGATGACATTGACCAGCCAGACGGCCACGCCCAGCTGGGGCATACCCGCAAAAAAGGCCACCGCACCCGCCACCCACAGCAAAATTGCCATCAGATGGGTGAAGTTGCCCAAAAAAGTAAGAACGGCGGATTTTTTCTTTTTGGAACTGATCAGGTTTTTCCCCTGTTCCTTCTGTCTCTCCTGCGCCTGCGCCTGTGTCAACCCCTGAGGAGTTGTTTCCAGTGCTTCATAAGCTTTATCTACGGGGAGTTTATAAATGATTTCTTTATCACTCGATGTATTCTCCATGGTACTCAATTGTTTGCCAATCCTTCTTTCTGTAAGAATAAAAGTTTCATTTGCCGGAAAAGAACGTGAAGAATAGTGAGAACAGGGAATTGTTAATAAAATATGTATTCCCCATTGATAGAGAATCATTATAAACCTTTGTGAACCAATCTACAATTTGTACAGCCAAATCTTAATACAATATTAATATGCATTAAGCGACAAAACGTGACAGGTATCCCGGAGGAGAGCCTGCTTTCCCACTAAGCTTATTTACCTTGCTGTATTCTGTGCAGGCAAGATTAGGATGCCTAAGCCAGTTAAAATAAACAGAGACAACAAAAAGCGCCGTACGGCGCTTTTTGTTGCCCCTAATAAATAGCCCCTGTCCGTGACCGTTTGAATTAACGGGCATGATCCGTTAAAAATCCACTTTGATCTGTACGGCGGGTGAAAATGTATCCGGATCAGTTTCTCATCACCGACAGCCAGCAGTCGGCATTTAACGAAAAGAGTTCGTATTCTGGTGATTTTGTTTTTTGATGGCATTCCAGTTCTGTGCCGTAATGCCGATATGACCGATGCCCAGAACAATAGCGGCAGCGCCCAGCCAGACCGCCCGCGCATAAACGGATAAAAAGAACACCGCGGCCACCGGCAAAACAGCCAGCGGCAACGGGATTCCTAAAAAAGGCCTGTAAAAATCCACGGATATATGCTTACCGGTAAAATACCTTCCCCAGCACATCAGATAGAAAAGCATAAGAAAGCCGGCGACACCTAACCATATCGTCCAGAAATCGATTTTCCGTATATTGAGGTCATCAAAAATCAATACCAGCGTGGTGGTCAGGACCTGCCCTGCCCTCTCGAAAACCAGCAGTATTCTGTTTTCTTTTATTTCCCTGAAGTCCACCGGCAGGTTTAACCCGTAGAAAATATTGGGAATAAACAGGCAGCATAAAAAAATCAATCCGATATAAGAAAATCCCAATCCTCCCAAGCTGTTTCCTCCCGTCGTGATCATTCGTACCGGTCCTGTATGCGCTGAGGAACCTCTCCCCGCTTTTCCACTGTCTAATCGAGCGGCTATCGCCCGCCGTATGGACTGCCCCGATGAAAGCAGAAATCTAATCTTCGATTTTATTATAATCGATCAACGGATCGTGTTCAACTCCTTTTTAGCCGTCATGATCGGTCACAATACATAAATAAGCATAAATCGGATACGAATACGCGCCGGAATGCGCGGATTTCGGACGGTACGACGACCGCTGCATGTCCGAATCCGGAAAAGTCTGCGCTATCTATACCCCGGGGTAAAAAAATAAAAAGCAGTCCCTCGCCAGCCAACAGGTCAGCGAGGGGGTATAAGGCGCTTAAAAATACATGCAAAATTTAATCAAGCTCTGGGAAACTGAAAAATGCAATTTTTACATCTGATATTGTCGTGCAAATTGAAATTATACACTGTCTCTGATGCATATGATGAAATATATGGAAAATTGATTTATATTTCTATATTCAATTGTTTTACTATAATATTTAATTTTTTAAAATTCAATCCTAACAGAATTAATACAAATGTCACATATGTTATGACTAATATACATGTTGAGTTAACCAACACGGAATATAAACCATTTTTAATAAACTTACATATTATCCCCGTAATAACCAATTTCATTAAAAAAATAATCATTCCACGTATATTAATTATTTTGAAAAATGATACTCCTGCAATTACTGAACCATGAATCAACTGTAAAATATTCATCGTAGCCATACTTATTAAAGTACCAATGGCAGATCCAATCATTCCCATAAAATGAAATAGAATAATATTTAAAAATAAATTTAGCAACATTGTTATTAAAGAGTAAAATAATATTATTTTTGTCCTGCCTTTTGCCGTTAAAATCATTCCGAAATAAGTAAATCGAAACATTCCCACTATTATGTATATAATAAAGATATTTATGCCATCTATGTATTTTTCTGAGTATAGAAATGTTAAAAGTTCTGGTGCACATACAATGGCGCCACAGCAAAAAGTCCATGTAGTTAAATAGCCAAGTTGAATATAATTTGACCATATCCGAAAAAATGTCTGCTTTTCGCCTGCATTAAACAGCTTTATAATTACAGGAGTGATTACTGTTGTCAAGCACCCGCCAATAAAAGAAAATGGGAGTTCCTTTGACATATTGGTATATAAGGCTAGATCTTCAGTACTCATTAGCTTTCCAATAAACAAATTATCCATGTTTATAAGTAGAGTACCAACCATCAAAGCGGCTGCCAATGGGACAGCATATGTAAGAATCGGTCTAAATATATTAAAATCAAATTTAAAAAGTTTAATTTCAAAAACCTTTTTCCTATAAAAAGTGCTAAATATAAAAATTTGTGTCAAGTCCAATATACATAATAAAATAAAAATTAAAGCAATATTATGCACGAATAAGGAGACCAGAGTTGTTATAGCAACTTGGCAAATGGAAACCATTAAATTCCTGATAGCAATTACTTTTGTCATTTGGTTTGAAACATATAGTGTCTGATACAAACTGATGATATTGATAAATAACGGACGAAAAGATATATAAATAATCAGATGCGCTAATTGTGAGTTTGCAAAATAATCTGCAATTAGTTTATTTGATAAAATGATTATTAACGCACCTATTAATCCAAATATGAATGTAAGAAAAAAAATGGTGTTTGTATAAATTTTCTTTTTTTCAATATCTTCCGTCTTATTATAAAAATAATTTATCGAATTATTTAATCCAAGTCCAACAAATGCTGTTGCCACAGAAACAAGCAATACTCCCTGAGAATAAGTGCCATATTCAAATTTGGTAAGAGTACGGGATAGTATCATTGCTTGGACCAAACTGCCACACATTGTTACACACTGAACAAATATCAATATAAACGAATCTTTTGCAAGATTGTTCTTTTTCATTCTATAATATCCTCATATTTAACCATTATTATCTTGGAAATAATAATTTAAAATTTTCTACAATTTTTTCATAACTATACTTTTCAATTTCTTCCCTGTTTGGTTCATAATTTACAACACCATGTTCGATAAATTCATTATATTTGTTCAACAAATATTGTTTTAAAATTTCATAGTCTTTGTCGCTGTTCGCCTGTTCAAAACAAACCCCCAAATTACAGGCGGATGTAAGTTCTTTAATTTTACTGTTCGGAATTTCTCCAGTTATCACAGAAATAACTGGTTTATCCATCATCATATACTCTAAAAATTTGCCTGTAACAATTCCATTACTTTTCTCCGTATTCCACGAGGCCAAAAGTAAAATATCACTATCGCTTTGCAAATGCAAAGCAGCTTTTCTTTCTAACTTCCCATAAGATAAGGATATATTCTCCAAGAAGAAAGGACGAACTTGAGAGAAAAATATATCTTCTTCGCCCCCTGCATAGCAGATTGATACTTTTTCTTCTTCAATCAAATTTTCATTTATAAGCTCGTGTAGTGCTTTAAAAAGAACACTTAAATCTCGCTTCCCAGAATATAAAGATCCCGTATATGAAAGAATAAATTTTCTATGCGAGTCAAATTTTGTGAAATATCGGATATCGTCTCTGTCAAAACCGTTGCTAATTACCATTTTTTTTATATTATTCTTTATATAAAGCCCATCTATCACGCCTTGAGAAACAGCAGTAATGACATCTGCGTTTTTGCATATCCGGTTTGAATAATTTTTGCAATAATGCTTGAAGCCTATCGGGACAAAATCACTTAAAACAGCATCTCTAAAATCTGCAATCCAAAAAGCATTTTTATTCAGCTTTTTTATATTTTTACCAATTTGGTGAGATGCCAATGGTCCATATGTAGAAAATATAATGTCAAAATTTTGATTCTTATTTTTTTTGAAATATTTTTTTGCATTTCTAAAAAAAATGTGGCTGTCTGCATAATCTGGGAAAAATACTGCGATTCGTGAGATCTCTTTTTTTACCCAGTTATTGCTTATACTCCATGATTTATGAATACTTAAATTGACATGATTTGCATTCGCTGGCGCATACTCATCCGTTTTGTTGCATTTAGCCTCTATTCGTCTTCTAATTTTCATTATTTTGGGAATAATTACGCTTGTTTTACTGTAACCATCAACTGCGATTAAATTATCAACATACCGCAAGTCATTTTCAAGAATACTATCAGATATTTCTAATTTTTTTTTGGTTGTTAAAACCGTAATATGATACTCACCAAGTTTTTTAAAGTATTTTGCTATTTTTGTTGGGCGAATAGCCGCTATAACATTTTCAGGTGCAAAATGTTCGCTGATTATCAATATATTTTTCATCAAATCTCTCCGCGAAATATAATTTAATATTTTCAATGATTATTTAAACTATGACAAATATACCACCATACTAATTTTCCACTCCCCTGCTCAAATAAAACTCCTCAAGCCACTTTGCTTGTTCTTTTGTATCATATCCCGCTTGCCTAACTTGTTCTGAGGTATCTTTTCGCTCAAAGCCTTCTTTGTATTTCAGAATTTCTGTCGACCAAACTTCAGGGGGTTCTTCTAATGGAACAGATTTAATTAAGTCCGTGATAAAAGCTTCGCGTGGTATTGTATTGGCAACAATACAAGGGAGACCAGCTGCCTGTGCTTCGATAGCCACAATGCCCAGTCCTTCAAAAAGAGACGGAAAAACAAACACGTCCATTGCCTGATAAAGCTCTGCCGTATCCGCGCGGACACCAGTTAAAATAACGCTATCAATTAAATCTAAATCAGCAATTTTTTTCTCAATTTGCGGGCGTAACTCGCCGTCCCCCACAAGCAGTAAAACAGAATCCTTATTTCTATCGTGGACAGCTTTAAAAATATCCAGTAAAAATATATGGTTCTTCGAGGGCTGGAATCTCCCTACATGTCCGATTATAAATTTATCTGTTATCTCCATCTTTTTCCTTACTTTATTTCTTATATTAATATCAAAAGAAAAATCGTTTGTATTAATTGAGTTATTTATTACAATTCCCTTGGCATCAAAAATTTGCTTACTATATAAAAACTCCCCCGCCCTATAACTACATGCAAAAAAGTCTGTAGCATATTTTAATATCTGCTTTCTCATTATATAGGCATAAAACCGGGTAAGTATCATTTCATTTATTCTGTTTTGTGTACTATGAGAATGAGAAATTCTATTTGGTATTCCAGTTTTATACGCAGCTCTTAATATAAATCCATTATTAAACAAGATATGCGCATGAACTATTTTATAGGGTCCATTAGTCCGCATAACCTTCTGTAAATTTTTATAAAACTGATAATAATTGGAGGATGGAGTTTGAATATGAATAACCTTCGCGCCATATGTAATAACTTCTTTCTCATAATCACCTATCGCATCTCCATACACCAAAAAATCGAATTGAATTTTTTGTGTATCAATATTTCGAAGAACATTCACGATCATAGTTTCAGCTCCTGCTCGATTTAAACAACCTATTACTTGTAAAACTCTTATCATTAAATAGCCTCCAATGTTTCCTTAAAATCCAAATACCGTTTGATAGGGTACTACTCCACCATTCCCGACATACAGCTGATAAAAATGAAAAAGAAAGCCGATGGTTAGAACAGTAACCAAGGCAAATCTCTTTTGTTTGTTACCTTCAAAACAATCAATTATTTGAGGAATAGACAAAATAGAATAAATGGCAAAAGAAGGCACAAAACGTGAAAAAATATCTACTTTTGTTTGCATGATGGACATGGCCAAAGCAACAAAAGCGAAATTTATTAAAATATTATTTATTGGATTAATGAAAAGCAATTTATTTTTTAAAATATATAAACTTAGAAAAATTAATAAATATAATAGAATGCTCTTATAATTTCTATTCGGCTGTAGAAATTCTGTATTCAGATATATAGAGTATTTTGGCATAAATCTAATAGCAATAAGAGCTAACTTATCCAAAAGAATATACAATATCCCGATAATTATACTTGATATAATAAAATTTTTTGCATTCAACTTTATATGAATTATAAAAGAAACAGGAATAAAAATCAAAATAGAGATATGGAACAAAGCAGCAAATAATACTACTAAAAAATATTTTAAATATTCTCTCCGATATAAAAATGGTAAAGCTGCAAATACAATGGATAGTGCAAATGCCTGCCGTATTCCATTATATGAAAAATACAAAAATCCAAGAGTTAAATAAAAATATATGCTCAAACTAAAATGCTCCGAATATTTGTAGCAAGTCCATATAATCAATGTTATAATCAGCACAGAACAAATAGCAGAAACCCAAACAAAATTGTCCGTAAAATAGCCAATGATACGATTTAAAGCTGTGTATCCCCACTCCATTGGACTTATCCCAAGTGCTTTTGGAAACGAGTGAGCTTTTCGAATATCCTGAAATAGTGCATTATAAGTTATAAAGTCAGTTCCGACATTATATCTAATAGCTGAAAGAAAACATAACTGTAGCCATGTAAAAACTGCTAATTTTTCTTTACTTAAGTTTCCTTTTTTATTAATATATGCACCATATCCAATGAAAGAAATAGATAAAAGATTTATAAAATAAATTAGCAAGTTATTGTTCCTCCAGCTTTTTTGTTCGTCGCACCTTTATTAAAAAAGATGATGGAAGCAAGCCGACAATCAGAGGCTTCATGACATATAAAAAGCCTTTGGGCATTAGTCCTAAATTTTTAAATCCACGATATCTGACCTTCATTTCATCTATTCTGTAACGGTATTTTCTTCTTTGATAGGCATCTTGTCCTTCATAGACTTTATAGAGTGGTTGTTGCATATTATAGCCTTTCATACCTAAAGCATACATTCTCATAAATAGATCATAATCTTCGCAACGAAGAGTTATTTTTTCACAATGGTATAAGCCCGCTTTTCTTAATGAATCTGAATTATATAGTATACTTGCATGACAAAAAGGAGATGTCCATAAAAAGTCTTCTTTCGTTGGATATTCTTTTAAAGTTCGTTCACCCCATAGCTTATTATCATCAAAAATATAAATAGAGCAACCGACCATATCATAATCAGGATGTTCTGTTAAGAATTCAACCTGCTTTTCAAGCCTTGTAGGCATAGAAATATCATCACCATCCATTCTGGCAATGTATTTCCCTTGCGCGACTTTGATACAATTATTAAGAGAGGCAGCCAGTCCGAGGTTGTTGTAATTTTTAATAACTCTAAATTTGTCAGGAAATCTTTGTTCGTATTCTTTTGCTATGAAATATGAATTATCTGTAGATCCATCGTCACAAATAATAAATTCCCAATCTGTATATGTCTGATTAAAAATAGAATCAATACTTTTTGAAAGCGATGTTTCACAATTATAAATACCCATGATAACTGATACTTTTGACATTCGATCACCCTTCTACATAAAACGACAATATATCTTAGCCATCGCGGCAACCGCTTTGTCCAGCGAACACTTTTTTACATCTTCCAAATTGTTGCTTTTTATTTGTGCAGATAGTTGAACATCATTATGTATTTTCAACACACGATTGACAAACTCCTCTGCGTTATTAAGAGAATATAAAAATCCATTTCTTTGATTTTTTACAATATCGCTTTGACCCCGAATATTAGCACAAATAATCGGTAGACCACTCGCCATACCCTCGATAATATTAATTGGTAATCCCTCTTGTTTACTTGACGTTATTAAACAGTCTGCCAGTTGATATAATTTATTCACATCTTTACGATATCCCACAAAATTTATTTTGTTTTCTAAATTCATTTTTTTTGAAAAATCAACACATTCATTCAAAGTTTCCCCACATCCAGCAAAAATGAGCTTAAGGTTTGGTATCTGCTTAGCTATATTAGGCAATGCATTTATAATAAATTTGTGATCTTTCCTTTTTATAAATTCCGCCACATAAATTAATATGTAGTCATCAGCAGAAAATCCATATTCGCTACGTAATGCCATTTTCTCTTCTGTACTAACAGGTTGAAAGCGTTTTAAATCGACTCCCACTCCATTAATTTTTTCTATATATTCTGCTTTAAATTTTCTACTTATTGCAGTTTGATAGTCCTCATTATTTATGGTAATTAAACAGTCCGTAAACTTAGCTAAATACTTTTCCATAGTGTAATACAAGATCCAATTTAGCTTTGGCGCCCCCTTATAAAAATGAAACCCATGAGCCGTATAAATAACCTTTGTCCCATTTTTTCGGGTGCATTTTGCAGATAGCCTGGTTACAACCCCACCCATCGGGGTATGACAATGAATGATATCATAGTGTTCAGTGTTAATGATATATTTAAGTTGATGATAGGCTTTTATATTATCTATCGAATAAGGGGAGCGATTGAAGCACACCTTAAAATGCCTATCACATTCCCGAATTGGCTCTTCATCAAGAGAAGCATAGTGCACCTCCCACCCCTGTTCCTGAAACCATTTCATAAACGGGATATTAAATTTTGAGAAATTTGCAAGGTGAGAAACAAAGAGAACTTTTTTCATTGCATTATACCATGATATATCCCAATATCTTTTTCCCCATGTCCTGATAAGCCATAATTTGCTTTTCAATTTCGGTAATAACGGACTCATTTTTTCTTTCCACTAAAATAATCAAATCACACTGAGCGGCTATATCAATTGTTTCTGGGTCGGCAAGAACGTTACCGGCAAAAAGGAATTGCGGATAATTTTCATTCCTTTCAGTAAATAGGCTGGAAAGTCTTTGCCCCACATGGGAAATATCATCTTTCGATATACTACCGGCAAAAAGAAGCTTATTAACATTCACCGTCTGTTTTAAGGACGCTATAATATTTTCAAAAACAATTCGCAGCGCATCCTCTTCAGATAAATTGTAATCCTTATTACCTTCCAGCTTTTCTATCCATTTATCTATCAAGCGCGCCATTACTTTCCACTCCCATTTTCGTTTGGTATTCTGCCAAAGTATTGCAGTTTATACATCTTTCTTATTTCGTAATCATTTTGAATGCTGTTATTAAAAACATCTATAAAGAAAGCCAATAAAACGCCAAGCAAAATACCGCCAAAAAATCCCAAAAGCATAAATTTGATTATGCTTTTGCCGTATTCCAAAAATGCCGACTGACCGGTTAATTCTGTCTGTAACGTAGATGCATCCGGCTGTTGCAAATTTTTAAGTTCATCCTGTTTTGCATTTAAAGATTTCGTCAGTTCCGCACTTTGTGCTAAATAATTTTTCTGGGTTGCATAAATATCCATTTTGATACTGCTATATTCCGAATTATTTATAACCTCAAGAGTATGCTTTCCCAGCCGATCAGTCATTTGATCTTTATTATCGATGATACACTGAAGCAAGTAATCCTTTATTTGTGCACTCATTTTTGCATCCGGAGAAGAAACCTGAATAGATAAAATTCTTATGTCTCCGTCTATCCTGTTATCCCTCTCATTACCATTATACGTATTATCTGCTATATTTATTAGCTCCCTTAGATATCTCTGTTCTGTATTTAAATTTAGATCTTTGATCATAGATTCATACATAGAACCGCTTTGGATTAACACAGAATAAGCGTCTACAATCTGTTCCGCATAATCTGGAATTTGATATGTTATATCCGAAACAATTTTATGATCGGTTTTTACATATATATCTAATGCTGCAACATTCACTTTATAAGGATTAATCTTCATAAAAATGCTGTTTATATTGTATTTAGCCGCTTCACTCTGCTCTGATTGGATGGTACTTATTGCATTTTCAAGGCTTGTCTTTTGGTTTTGATAGGCTTCTGCCTCTTGTTCATAATTCGTTTTTAACTTATCAGATAAAATCCCGCTGTCTGCCCCATTTAATAAAATTGGTACTGCCTTGTATCCTCCGCCTAATACACAAAAAGCAAGCGCTAAGATAACTATCATTTTCCATCTTCGTAAAATAGTGATAATAAACTCCTTTAGATCAAAAACATCGTCCACTCTATTTCCTCCAATATTAATTACTTAATAATATTTAAAATGGATGACTGACGCTAGTTAAACTGTTCCAGCTTTATGCTCTATTCTTTCATGTTTAAAATTAGCGGCGGTCTGGGCTCCATTTTCAATTCCTTCCGTACTTTCCTTCATGAACATAATTTTTACCGTTTTAAAGACTAATTTTAAATCCAGTAAAAGCGAATAGTTTTCAATATAAATTAAATCCAGTTTTAACTTATCATATGGATTGGTATTATATTTTCCAGCTATCTGAGCATATCCAGTTAGCCCGCCTTTTACACGAAGCCGATAATCAAATTCCGGCATATCCTTTTTATACTGCTTAACAATTTCTGGCCTTTCCGGACGCGGACCTACAATTGACATTTCTCCCATCAAAATGTTAATTAGTTGAGGCAATTCGTCAATTCTGGTTTTTCTGATTACTTTACCTATGGGAGTAATTCTTCTATCATCTTTGCTGGAAAGTCGGGCCACTCCATCTTTCTCTGCATCAACAATCATACTTCGAAATTTGCAGATGGAAAATACCTTTCCTCTGATTGTACAGCGATCTTGGCGAAAAAACACCGGCCCTCCATCATACAGCTTTATTACGATTGCAGTAATTAACATAATTGGAGATAGAAGTAAAAGCATTACTCCTGATATAACAATGTCTATCGACCGTTTGATAAATCTTTGTTCATAGGAAATTCCATCATTTTTACATAGCAAAAGAGGAGTGTCAAATAACTCAATTGTATCCGCCCCACGCATAATAATATCAGATATTTTAGGAGTAACATAGACCCGTTTGGATTGCTCAAAACAAAATTTTAAGATCTTATTGCGAGTTTCGGTTTTCACATCATAAATAACAATCGATCTAAAATGGTCAACTCTATTCAGTACATTTTCTAATCCTGTCTCCAAACTGACACTTTCACTCACATGAAATTTTTCCGGTCTGGAATTCAACTTGTGAATAAAGGTATCCAAAGTGGCCTTTCCGCTTTTTCCATAAACAATCAGAATATCACGAGGAGAATGTATTTTAAAATAAAGTTTGTTCATCCACCAAGCCCATAACGATGCAACAATAAAATCAGCACCGGTTAGAATAATCATAGGCAATGGTCCCATCAAATGACGGCATATCAGCATTACCTGGCAATAACTAATTACATTTGTAATAAATATAGATAAAAATTGGGAATAGATAATTTCTGTAATGCGCAAATAGCCTATTTTATATGCACCATAAATATGAGAGAACGTGTATAACAGAACTGCATATATAATTACAACCAAGATATTTCCCTTGTTCTTAAACGTATCAAACAACATATTGTCAATATAATAACTATACCATAAATAAGCAAACATACCGGATAGAACAAACAAGGAAATTAACGTAGATAGATGTGCTATTATCTTACTGTATTTTTTCGCTGTCTTCATAATATTCATCCCTTTTCCAGTCAATGGAGATAACAAATCTAAATTCAAATAATTATTGTGGAATCTATGAATTATTATAGCATATATTTTCCGTAAATTTAACAATTTTCCTTTAATTTTTTTACAGATTAATTTATATAATTATAGCATTTATTGAATAATCTCCCTGCTAATGGTATAATCAAATAAATTGATTAATAAGGGAGATTTTCTGGTGTTAGTATATAATCTATTACTTTTATGGATCATCATATCCGGTATATTTCTATGTGAAATACATAAGGACAATCATCATATCAAATTAAGAATAACCTTATTCATTGTACTATCTTCTATAGCGATGATTATTTTAGCATCTTTACGTGGAAGTACCGTTGGGATTGATTATCCAAACTATTCCGGTTATTTTACCGAGGTTTATGCTGGAATACATAAACAAGGAGCCACATTTTTGCTAAGCAATGCAAATATATATCGTCCTGAACTTGGGTATAGCTTTCTAAACTATGTAGTAGCTCTATTTACAAACGATGTGCATATTTTTATGGCTGTGGCGTCTATTGTAGTGATAGGATTAACCGCAGTCTTGGTATATAAATATTCTCCTATTCCATGGGTAAGCATGTTTGTATTTGTGAGCTTCGGTTTTTTCGGAAATTCATTAAATTTTATAAGGCAGTGTATCGCCATTGCAATTTTTCTATTTTCGATTAAGTACCTTAAAGAAAAGAGATTCTTACCGTATATTGGAATTGTTGTTTTAGCAGCATCCTTCCATAAGGTAATGTGGATTATGATACCTCTTTTCTTTATTGCGCGTATCAAAGTGAATTGGAAATCTCTCACAGTATATGGAGGGTTAACCGCTCTCATTATGGGCTTATCCTGGCCGTTATTTAACCTTATAACAAAATATGTTTACAAGTACTATGCCACAAAAGAGGGCCTGTATTATATGATGGGGCGCGATTGGCAGACTGCGGCAATACCGGTAATTACAACGGTAACTCTCCTGATCGTCAAAAAATTCATTCTGCAGCGTGATCCTAAGAATGTGGTATTAATTAATTTCTCAATTTATTCCGGGCTCCTTTATATCATGACCTGTCAGCACTTCCTCTTCCAGCGATTTGGAATGATTTTCTTCACCTCTGCTATCCTGATTATCCCAGAATTGCTTGCCAGCGTAGGTGTAAACAACGAGCAAGTAGATGTATTGAGAGACACAGAAAGCCTCAAAATCTATAAGAACAAGGACCAAAAGAAAAAGGCGCTTCAGGAACGCCGTCAAATTAAAAGCAGCCAAAATATGCGCAAGTATATCTACTATTACGCAGCTGCTGCCGTTCTGTTTATTGGATTCCTTTATAACGTTTGGATATTAATGGCGAATAGAGTCAATCTGATTCCGTATGTTACATTTTTTGCAAAAAAATAGTCTTCTAAACAAATGAGACTCCAATACGAAAAGAGCCTTCACCCTATAAAATTTTTTCAGGGGGTGAGGCTTTTTTCTTTGCTGAAACCAAAAAATATAGTCGGGGCAGTCAGGGTGTAAAAAATGCAGAAAGTCCAAATGGAAAAAAGGAAGCCCTCCCAACCGCTGAAAAGCAGCTGAGAGGGTCGCCAATGTGAATTGAGCTAATTATTGTATCATAGGTCCGTGCACAAACCTATTCCCCCTATTATAAATAGCCCAATCTTAATTATATTGTAGCAAAATAATTAATGATTTTCAAGAATAAAATCAATAAATCAATGTTTTATTTTATTCTTCATGGTCTCTGTGGACTGCATACGCAATGAATCCGACTATTATTGCCAGCACAGCGACTGCCGCTGCGACGATCAATGAAAACATTGAATTACCTCCTCGCCTTTTTCCGTCAGGGCGTCTATTCTTTTTTATCCTCTTCCGCCTGATACCGCTGATTCAGCAATTCTAATTTTGTTTTTGCTTCATCAAGAAAGGTAAACCAGTTCTTTCTGTATTTTTCATCGCTTCTCAGATATTCAAATTTTTCTCCCTTGAGCAGTATGCTGTATCCTTCATCTGAGCGGATATTAAAACCCAAACATTTTTCCTCTAAAAGTACGTATTTACAATTTTGCATATCCCATCCGAAAGAGTATATCGTATCTCCTATACGGCACGGGAATAATTTTGACAATTCAGCCATAATGCCTCCATTCATTCTCATGGTTTGCAGCGGTCATTGTATTATGATCCATTTTCTGCAATATTGAAAAGATTATCCGTTATTCAGTGCGCTAAGGATTAACCGTACTATAAATTATTCGATGAACGCACACAAATTTTTGGGGTAGCGCTGATAGATCATTCAACATTCTGCTGGAATGGCCTGCATAATTCAACCTGCTTATCGCAAACTATTTACGAGGTGATTTTAATGGCTCAAGGTTTACAGGATCTTTTGGCATCGAATAAGGATATCAGTCAGTACTTTTTATCGCTGCCTACCAATGTACAAAACGCAGTTACCGGCAGCGGAGAGGAAATCTGCACACTGGAAGATCTTCTTCGCCTCATTCAATCAATATCCGGAACCTGCTGAGAATGATGCGAAAAATAAATCCCCTGACGTCCGTCAGGGGATTTTCCTTATCATAAATTTTTATCTGTTTCCATGCGCACCGGGCCGCAGTACGTCCGTTCACAGCGGTGCTGTAACAAACGGGTTTTCCCGTTACCGCTTGATAAAGGTCCCCCGGTCTAACTCGTCGAAGGCGAGATTCAGCTCATCGCGGGTATTCATTACAATCGGCCCGCCCCAGGCAATCGGCTCGTGCAAAGGCTTCCCGGAAAAGAAAATCATACGCAGTGCAGAGTCAGGCTCTGCCGACACGGAGAGGCAGTCCCCTTCCTCAAACAATACGGCCGATTTTAATAAAATCAGCTGACCGTCAATGAGGGCGTTCCCTTCAATCAGGAATACAAATACGGTTTCATCCTTTTTTGTGGGGAGCTCAATTTTTCCGCCCTCTGAAAGTGCTATGTCATAAATCGTTGCCGGTATATGGGCCGGAGTCACCCCCACTGCATCCTCAAAACTTTCTGACAGGACACGGATATCCGCCTTCTCTTTTGTGGCATGGCCCATCATTTCCGGCGTAATGCTCAAATACGCCGGGGCGGTCATCTTTTCCGCGCGGGGCAGGTTCAGCCACAGCTGAAATCCGAGCATTCTGCCGGACTCTTTCGGCATTTCCTGATGCAGAATGCCCCCTCCCGCTGTCATCCACTGGCTCTTTCCCGCATGAATGGTCCCTTTATTTCCCAGACTGTCTTCGTGTTCTATTTTTCCGGAAATCAAATAAGTAATCGTCTCGATTCCTCTGTGCGGATGCATGGGAAACCCGGCGATATAGTCCGACGGGTCTGTGGAATCAAAGGAATCCAGCATCAAAAACGGTCAAAATCTTCCACGTCATGGTATCCGATCACACGGACAAGCCGCACCCCGGCACCATCCGTCGCTTTTTGTCATCGGATTATTTTTTTAATCGTGCGTTTTTTCATATCCATTTTCCCTCCCGGCGATAAATTGTTCTGTAATTTGCAGTATAAAATTTCAGCAAGCGCGATCCCCCGAAAGGCATCTTCCGGGTTCAAACTTAACCTTCGGTATTTCCGTTCATGCCGGCAAAGGGATATGCCAAAAAATGTTCACCCTCTGCATTCCTGTTCCCCATATTGACAAGCAATATTTGAAAATCATAGTATGTAACAACTCCGATCGAAAGGTGGAACCAAATATGTGTTGGCTAATACCATTTCTGATTTTAGCGGGATGCGGCTGTGGGCGTGGCTGTTGCTGCCGCAGATGTAAATAACAGATCGTGGCACTCACTGATAGTGGGTGCCATAATACATAGAAAAGCGCCTTGAAGGTCGTTTCTGAACACAAAAGTAATCTGCCTCCGAATTTCCTCATATTATTTTGTGAGGTGAGAATATGAACGACAATGCCAGCGGCGCCTATCTGTCCGCCAGGGTCGACGAACCATATCCGGTTGTAACTGTTACTGAAAAAAACTGCAGATATGCGTCAATCATTTCAGACGGATATGCGGGAGAAGGGTCCGAATCAACCGCCATCGCCCAATATGGGGTACACCGCTTGTATTTAAAGGATTTGGCAAATTCATATGAGGCATACGGGACAATCATACAAGTAGAAATGATTCATTGGAGACTGTTAGGCGATCTCGTGTTACAACTGGGTAACGCTCCTCTGCTCCGATCATGCTTATCCGGAAGGTACTGGAGCGGGAGTTTCCCCATGTACCGCAATACTTTTGCACAGATTATTCAGTCCGACATTGAAGGAGAAAAAGCTGCCATTGCGCATTATCAAAGAATGATCCGACAGATCGGAGACACCCAAATCCAGAATTTATTCAAACGGATCATTCTTGATGAAGAAAGGCACATCGAAATACTTACCGGGCTGAAGGCAGCCGCAAAATAAAACACCCGTCTTTTGAATAATCTGCTTTTTCTCTGCCAATCCTTCTATCAAACTTCTTTTCTGTTTTCTCTCTCTGTCCGGGTCGCTCTGTAACAGGAGCGGCCTTTTCAAATTAGTAGAATTTTAACCCAATCTTCACGCCGATTTCACATTGGGCCATTATACTTTAATCATTCCAAACAGCTTACAAGTCCTATATGAGGAATCATATACTTCTTTTTCATTAATACCCCTCTGTTGCCGCTCCTGAATTGGAGCGGCTTCTCTATTCCCATAAATTACCTTTGCAAAATAATTACAAATTTGTTACTATTTAATTGTCAATTACACAATTGGCAATCCTCCTATTTTTTCTTTGGGCCGCCCAGGCGTTAGGGCGGCCCTTTTTAATAGGAAAATCATGGATTTTCACTCCTGATTGGGTTCCCTTCCTTAAATTTGAGTTTGACATTCCGCCTATAATTAGGTATAATTAATTTAATGTTCACCTTGTTGAGCATATATTTAGAAATTGAGGTATACTACTACATGTACGAAGACAAAACTCTAATTTGCAAAGACTGTGGCGCCGAATTTGAATTTACTGCAAGCGAGCAAGAATTTTATGTTTCTAAGGGGTTTACCAATGAACCGCAAAGATGCAAATCCTGCCGTGATGCACGTAAAAACACAAGAGGAAATTCAAATAGCGGCGAACGCGAGATGTTTGAGGCTACCTGCGCATCTTGTGGTAAAACTTGCAGAGTCCCTTTTAAACCTCGTGAAGATCGTCCTGTATACTGCAGCGATTGCTTTGCAAACAGAAGATAATATAAACAAGGTTTTGAATGTGTCCCGAAAGGGGCACATTTTTTATTTGTTTTCCGCTCTTGCTTATCCCCGCGCTGTGTTTTATTTCCGCAGGATATCCGGCGTTCATTTCGGTTTTGGTTTCTTTCTCACTTTGTCGAGATATTCCTCCGGGTTTCTTCCGGCATCCTTCGCCGCCGCGAACAGCGCTTCGCGCAGCTCTTCTTTCGTCCAATCCTCATATGGCACGTATTTGTGCAGGATAATATTTTCTTCGTCATCCGTATAAAACTCGATCGGATCTCCGTCCTCGATTCCGTTGATTTCGCGAAGCTCTTTTGGAACGACAATACGCCCCGTGTTATCAATTTTGCGGACAATTCCTGTTGCCCTCATAGATTTTTCCTCCCTTAAATTTCCCTATCCCATGGAAAACGGAAATACCCGATTTTCCGCCATGGCCTTTTCATCAATAGTATATCAAACAATACACGGAATCCGCTATTTAAAATCCAATCTGCCGGGCAAAGCCGCGGCGATCCGGCACAACTATGGATTGATTTTACAGGTTATTTACGGTATTGTTGCGCCAATATCGTGCAGCAGAAAAATCTTTGTTCCAGATTATATCACATTCTCTCAAAAGCCGGAACTCTTCGGAAGAACTCGGGCATAAAAAACGGCAGCTGATATCCGGACATTTCAAAATGTTCCAAAATACAACCACCGCTCTGTTTGACTGATTTGCTTATTTCAATACCTGATTATTTTGAAAAAAATCTTTCCACGGGTCATTGCCGCCGATCCTCTGGAGTGCATCCTCCATAGTAATGCCGTCGGGGGCAACCGTTTCCAGTTCGTCCCAGGCGATTGGCATGGACACTTTGGCCCCTTTTCTTGCTCTTACGGAATAAGGTGAAACACTGGTAGCGCCTCTGCCGTTTCGGATCCAATCGATAAAGATTTTGTTTTTCCGTTTTTCCTTCCGGACATTGCTTGTATAACGGTCGGGCCACTTCTGTTCCATCACTTCGGCAACGCGTTTTGCAAAGTCGTGGAACACGTCCCATGAAGCAACGGGTTTAAAAGGGACGACCACATGGTACCCCTTGCCGCCGCTGGTCTTCAGATACGACTTGAGCGAGAGCTCGGCAAGAATGCTTTTGATATCTTTTACTCCCCGTCGGACCGTGCCGAGGTCCATTCCCTCGTCCGGATCAAGATCGAATACCATTACGTCGGGGTTTTCAAGCTTGTCTACGCTGCTCCCCCAGGTATGGAATTCCAGCGTGCCCATCTGGGCTTCGGATATCAGTCCGGATACGTTCTCAATATAGAAGTAATCTTCCGTTTCTCCATCGTTGGTGGGGATCGATACTGAAACGACCCCTTTACTGTCCGAACCGGGATGCTTTTTAAAAAAGCAGCTCTGCGATATTCCCTTGGGACAGCGCACGATGCTTAAAATTCTGCGGGATACATAGGGCAGCATGCGCGCCGCTGCTTTTTCATAATACCGGATCACATCCGCCTTGGTTATTTCAGGATCGTGAAACATGATCTTGTCCGGGTGGGTAATCTTGACGCCTTCTATGATAAGGTCATCGCCAGCTGCTTTCATGGGTTTCTCCACATTTTCGGCGGACGCCCGAGGCTGTGCCTCATCATCCGCTTCCTCCTTTTTGATATCCTTCGGGTCTTTATCGGTCCGCAGGCCCTTGAAGCTTGCCTGCCGTAACAGATTTTCTTCGGTCCACTGTGCAAACTTGATTTCCGCAACCAACAGGGGGGCAAGCCAGGTGATTTTTTCGTGAGTTCTCGCCTGCGGCGCCCGACTGAAAGGAGCCGCTTCTCTTTTCAAAGCTTTAAACCGATTCTCAAGCTCTGCCGCGCTGCGGGCGCTCAGACCAGTTCCGGCCCGCCCGGCATAGACCAGTTCTTTTCCTTCATAAACGCCAAGGAGCAGCGAACTCACTCCGCTTGTCTTTTTATCGGACAGGGTATATCCTCCAATGACGAATTCCTGTCTTTTATCACATTTAAGCTTGATCCAGTCACCGTTTCTGGTCCCGCTGTATACGGAGTCGGCCTTTTTGCCTACAATCCCTTCCAGATTCGCCTGACTGGCGGCCGCGAAGCTTTCTTTTCCATTGCCTTTGATATGCCGGCAATAATAGAGATTTTTCGGTGAACTCTTCATGAGCGTTCCAAGCGCTTCTTTTCTGTCAATCAGACGCTGTCCCCTTAGGTCCGCTCCGTCCAAAGCCAAAAGATCAAAGACGATATAAGTGCAGTTTTTCCCTTTCGGATCTTTCATATAGTTTTGCAGAGCCTGAAAATCCGTCCTGCCGTGGGCGTCCGTGACCACCATTTCACCGTCCAGAACCATTGCCCCTCCGGCGGCCAGATCGATAAGGGAATTGGCAACTTCCGGAAACCGGTCCGTATAATCGCTGCCGCCGCGGGTTTGCAGCCGAACGCTGTTCCCTTCCACAAACGCCAGAATCCTGTAGCCGTCGTACTTTACCTCGTAAAGCCAATCCTCGCCTTTGGGAACCGTGCTGACAAGTCTGGCAAGCTGTACATCCGCCTTTTCAAAAGGATTATGGGTGAACTTTTCGCCCTCGCCTTTTTCAATTTCCTCTATGGTGCGTCCGGTCCGGATACTTGTGGTAAACCCGGAAATTTCATCGCCGGTTTTGCTGTAATCATCTTTTTCTTTGAGCAAAAGCCAGTTGCTTCGGGTCTCGTCCGCTTTTGCTTTCATTCGGATCAAAGCCCATTTGCCCTTCAGTCTTTTGCCTTTCAGGATAAACTTAAGCGAACCCGTACGGAGTCCTTCCGCTGCATCCGTCTGGGGTTCCCAGAAACCTTCATCCCAGAGCATTACGACTCCGCCGCCGTATTCGCCCTTGGGAATTAGCCCTTCAAAGTTTCTGTATTCCAGTGGATGATCTTCCACCTGTACGGCAAGCCTCTTGTCATGGGTATCATAGGAAGGTCCTTTGGGTACCGCCCAGCTTAAAAGTACTCCGTCCCATTCGAGGCGGAAGTCGAAATGATCCCGGCGGGCAATATGATGCTGAACAACAAATTTCAGGCGTTCTTCGGGATTTTCCGATTCACCCTCCGGCTCTTCGGTTTTTTCAAAATTTCTTTTCCGATTGTATTCTTCCAGTTTTGTAACCATTGATATGCACCCTTTTGACAAACAGCTCCATCAGTCCGGAACCTGAGCTTTCCGTTATTATCCGCCGGTTCCTCGATATTTATCCTGTTTAGAAATCATACGAGCCGATTTTCAATTATTTGCGGTGCTTTGGTTATACTAAATCCGGAGGTGACAGTTTTATGCCAGTGGCACATCATTCCGTTATTTCATTTGGACTTGTGGCGATTCCTGTGGCTATGTATACGGCCACTCAGGATAACGATATTCATTTTAATCAGCTGCACAAGGAAGACCAGAGCCGTGTACGGTATAAAAAAACCTGTGCTCATTGCGGAAAAGAACTGAAAACTGAAGATATCATCAAAGGCTATGAGTATGATAAGGACCAGTATGTCGTCGTATCGGATGAAGAAATAGAAAAAATCAAGACTGAAAAGGAAAAATCGATCCAGATCCTGCATTTCGCGCAATTAAACCAGATTTCGCCGGTTTATTACGATAAGACGTATCAGGTGATCCCGGATAAGGGCGGAGAAAAAGCCTTTGAACTTCTGAGGTCCGCTCTGATGAAGGAGCAGAAGATTGCAATAGGCAAGACTGTTATGGGGACAAAGGACACTTTGATGGCGATCATCCCGCGTGAAAATGGGGTGTTGATTTCAACCATGTTTTATCAGGATGATATTAAAGATCTCCAGAAGTCTTACGATATTCCAGAGCCAAACGAACAGGAATTAAAAATGGCTCAGGCGCTGATTGACACAATGGACACGCCTTTTGATCCGTCTCAGTATAAGGATGAATATCAGGAAAGGCTCAAAGAGCTCATTGAAGCAAAAATCGCCGGAAAGGACGTTGTCGCTGCCAGTTCCGAGGAGCAAACCGGAAAAGTGATCGATTTGATGGATGCGCTGAAAGCCAGCATTGAAAAGCAGCATGAGGATAAAACAAAGAATGAGCCGACAAAAAAGAAGGCAAGTAAAACGAAAGGTGCGTAAAGCAGCGAATTTCTGCCCGTGTTCCGCGG
Source organism: Caproiciproducens sp. CPB-2 (assembly GCF_036287215.1). Taxonomy (NCBI): domain Bacteria; kingdom Bacillati; phylum Bacillota; class Clostridia; order Eubacteriales; family Acutalibacteraceae; genus Caproiciproducens; species Caproiciproducens sp. CPB-2. Next base: position 1,320,381 of record NZ_CP142860.1, on the reverse strand, counting down.
GTCCCTGCCTTTTTCTATTTGTAAATTTAAAAGTTCTGCTGCTCCCGACTTTTGCCGGAGTTCGCTGTGGCACCCCCTCAAAGAAAAAAGACACCCCCTCACGGGGTGCCTCTTTTCCGTTGTCTAATAACGGTAATATTGATACAATTTCACGTTGCGGCTATCGAAAACTATGCTCATTATCTCCATAACAACAATGGCATTTAAACGTTAGCATATATCCTTTCACCAAATTCGTATGCTTCGCGCAAATGGATGGTTTTGTTGATATGAGGCTTCCCATTGGTATCTCCGCAACCGCCAGCTAACACCATACCTTTGTCATGGAATCCGATATAATTGACCAATGCGAATTTGTAATAAGATACCGCCTGCTCAAAGGTCCAGAAATAGTTGTCCGCTGCCGTCATAAGCAAGGCACAATCTTTGACCGGATATTTTTCATAGCGCCCCAACGGTGGATTTGGATCTTCTTCCGCAATACGGTAGAATCGTTCAATAAAGGCTTTCAGCTTGGACGAAATTATCCAAAAGTAAAGCGGTGAGGCAAATACGATCAAATCTGCCATCTTGATCTTCGGTACAATATCATTAAAAGCATCTTTTGAATACAAGGCTTTCCGTAACGGCAGGCATTGCAACCAAGGCAACCTTTTACTTCATGCTTCAAAAGCGAAATCATTTCAACATCATGCCCTGCTTCTCTGGCACCGCTTGCAAACGCGCTGGCCAGTTGGGATGTATTACCGTTAGCACGCCCGCCGCCTTGAACTACTAATATCTTTTTCATAATGGCTTACCTCGTCAAATTTCTGCTTATCTTGTAATCCTCATTATTATAAAAAATACATACTTGCGATTGCCCTTAAACTTATATGCCATTATATCACAAAGGTAATAAGTTTTTGTACTAAAAACAAAGCCCCCGTAGGAATGAGCTTTTAAAGCATCGTCCTACGGAGGTTTTATTAGGTCTTAGCTTTCTTGGAATCGACAAAAGCCTTTCCCATAACTTGTAATAACTCAGTTAGGGTGTCTTTCTTGACCGATTCTATCGTAACGCCGAATTCTCCGAGCTGAATTTTGCCAGCAAATCGACTTTCTTTTCCACTTTATTTGCAATTCTTCGGATGGAATCACGATGAAGAAAAAATACAAGTGCAACACCAGCCAAAGCGACGAAACCTGCCTCAAGCCCAAAATTCAGAAAAACCGGAATCAAAAACAGCGTGGGAATCGCCAAAGCACCAAGCGCCAGATATCCCGTCGCAATAACAATACAGAGTCCGGTTAGATTGGCGATCAGTCCCCACAAGGGGGAAAGCAGCACGATATACATACAGATGACAGCGACGCTTCTGCCGCCGCGAAATTTGTGCCAGAACGGGAACCCGTGACCGAGTGCGGTGCCTAAGCCCGCATAAAGGATTGCCGACGGGCCCAGTGATTTGAACAAAAGGTATCGGCAGAGGAGGCAGGGCAATACGGTTTTAAAGACATCCCCGAGCAGAGTGATAGCGGCCCACTTCGCACCCAACTGCTCCAAAATATTCGCCATGCCCGGATTCCCCGTCCCAATCTTAAAGGCGCTTTTACCCGTTTTATAGCGGGCGACAACATCGGCCGTCAGGAGACAGCCGCACAGATATCCGATGACGATACATAAAAATTGCATATCCACTTGATGTCCTCCTGAATAAGAGTTGCTTCGCTTATTTGATCCCCTTGCAGATGGGGATGAGTGCAAGCAGAATCACGATGCCCACGATACCGACGAGGATGCCGTTGATCATCATGCCCCATACCATAGTCATGCACATGCCGACGCCCAGCGCCAGCGCGCCTACGATGCCAAGCAGAACGGTTATAACAGTTTTGCCATTCCACTTGATGGGCGCTTTATGCTCCATCCTGCGGCGGACAGCGATCATTGCAAGCAGAATCATAAGTCCGACCGTACCCATCACAATGCCGGGTCTGAATGCATTCCATTCGGGCAGTAGGGACATGCACATACCGATCGCCAGCAGAATTCCTCCGACGGTTGACATGACCAGGGTGACAAAATCGCTTCTTTTCATAATGTAAGTCCTCCCATTATTATTGAATGATGCCTCATCCATTTGATAGGCTAATCTTACTGTCTAAATGTTTATGATTTGCTTACGAAATGTTTGAAAAATATTAAAATGCCCCGCCCATACAAAAATGTGGGCGGGACATCGGTATTTTCAGCCTACGCACGGCGCAGATGATTGTTTGCGCCGATTACCATGAAAATGCCGATGGCAAACAATAGCTGTGCGCCCGATTAAAAGGCCAGCACAATCCCCCTGTCGTCGGCGTAAAGGGAGCTAATTCCTCCGGTCGGGACGACGAATATTTCTTTGAAGTGATATTTTTGCCCGATGGCAACCTTTAAGCGTTTTGCAAGGCCCGGATTGTTGCAGTGAGAAATGACAAGACTTTCGCCCTCCGTCCTTTTTCCGCTGCTTTCGATCAGCGAAAGCAGCTTTCCGATCATTTGGTTGATCCCTCGGGGCTTTGCGTACAACGCGATATTTCCGCTTCCGTCCGAGCCCATCACCAATTTGATATTCAGTACACTGATCAATTTTCCTGTGATCCTGTTCAGCCGCCCGTTTTTCTGCAGATTGCCATACTGTTCCAAGACAAAATAGGTTTTCATGTTTTCAATAAAGTGATTGATCGCCTGAATGATATTGTGCCTGGATGTCCCCTTCAGGAGCAATTCCCGTATTTTAACGGCAATCAATACCTCTCCGGCGGATGCGCTTTTGGAGTCAAAGATATAGGTATCGGCCTTTCCACGTTCATCTGCGAGCATTTTGCCCGTAACCGCGCTGGCATAGGAGCCGGAAAGCCGGCTTGACAATGTGACCACAAAAGATTCCCGGGCGTTTTCAATCGCTTCCTGATAAATGAGGGGGGACGGAGACGCGGAGGCGACCTTTTCGGTGCAGCCTTTCATTTCCGCCATAAAACGGGTCAGATCGAGCGAATTATTGTCTATGAATTCATTTTTGCCTACGATCATGGTCAGGGGAACCGATGTCACATCCAAGCGTTCTTTGAGCTGCGGCGTCATATCGCAGCAGCTGTCCACGATGATTTTACACGTCATGCGCAACAACTCCTCAAATCTTTCACAATGCAGAACTTTTCTGATTTACTTCACATCCGGCGCAGCACCCGGAACATTCCCAGAGATCATCCGCCACGGGAGCCCAGCGCTCGGCGGGCATTTTGCACTTCGCGGAAAGATCGCGAACGTTTTCGGGACTTTCCAGATCGGTGGAGTGAGCGTCGGAGCTCTCCACCATCGACGCCAGCCGGCCGGGATTATCCAGCAGAGGGCAGGGGCGCAGGTGGTTTTCATTGAAGGGCTGGTCCTTCCGGTACGCCATGAACAGGGGCGACCGCAGGGCTTCCAGCAGAGTCTTCTCGCGGATGTTGGAGTCCGAGTAGTGGATGAACGCGCACGGTTCGATGTCCCCGCCCGCGTTGATGTGGAAGTACCGTCTGCCGCCGGCAATGCATCCTTCCACATACTCTCCGTCGTTCCAGAAATCCATGGTAAAGATCGGCTTGGTCTCCCGGAATTTACGGATCTGGCGATACATGAACGCTCGCTGTTCGGCGCTGACCATCAGTTCCGGCACGGCCGCGTTACCAACCGGCATGTAGGTAAAGAACCAGCAGAATTTGGCACCCCAGTCGATCATCTGGTCGAAGTATTCCTCCGAGCCGATCATTTCGCAGTTCTTGCTCGTGTAGCAGCAGGAGATGCCGAACGGAAGATGTTTGGCTTTTAGGATCGCCATAGCCTTCTCTACCTTTTTGAAGGTCCCTTCCCCACGGCGGAAATCGGTGTCCTTCTCGAATCCTTCGACGCTGATGGCGGGGATGAAATTTTTGACCCGCAGCATCTCGTCTGCAAAGGCTTCGTCGATCAGCGTGCCGTTGGTGAAGGCGGTAAACTGGCAATCAGGATGCGCCTCGCAAAGACGAATGATGTCCGCTTTCCGCACCAGGGGTTCCCCGCCCGAATACAGATAGAAATAAGTTCCCAGCTCCGTGCCCTGCCGGATGATGCTGTCGAGCGTCTCATAGGACATATTCAGCTTGTTGCCGTATTCGGCCGCCCAGCACCCGGTGCAGTGCAAATTGCATGCGGAGGTCGGGTCCATCAGGATCGCCCATGGGATATTGCAGCCGTACTGTTCCGAAAGGGCTTCCTGTTTCGGAAAACCGAACAGAGCGGCGTTCAGCACAAAATTGCGGAAGGTGCTCTTCAGAACGTCGTTGTCGATGTCCCTCCAGAGCCTCATAATATACTGATGCCAGACGTTCTCCGGATCGTCCACGATTTTATGGATCGTCTCTTTCGGGCCGTTCGAGCCGGAAAAATCCTTCCCCCATCCGATGCGGTCGACCCATGCCAGAAGCTTCGGCAGATTTTTCTCCGGGTCGCCCGAAAGGTAGTTCATGGCCTGATCCAAAGCAAATGCCTGGGCTTTTTCTTTTATGTTCATCGTCGATTCTCCCTTACGTTTTTGTTTGATCCCTGTCTACAGCCTTTTCTTATTTTGCCAGCAGGACATGGGCTTTTTCGCACACCTCGTACATTTCGTCATATTTCTGATCGATCAGTGGAGAGACTTTATCGGTCCTTTTCCTGCGGATGTTAAGGAAACAGAAATACGGCAGAATCCAGCCGATGAAGGCGGGGATCGCCAGAATGATGCAAAGCGGCAGCATACCGGCGAGATAGGCAAAAACGGAGCCTGCCATAAAGGCGGTCCCGACAAGGCCGACGCTGAACGCGGCGATCATGGCTCCGTTGGTCTTGGACTTTTCCAGGCTCTCGATCTGGCTGGCACAGGATTCAAACTGGCGCTGCAGCCTGCCCAGCTCCGCTTTGTTGCGGATTTTTCGGTCGCGCTTGAACTTCATAGTGATGGAGCCTACGCCCTGCACGGGGGTGGAAGTGTCCTCCAGAGTCCAACCGAAATTGGCATAGCCATCCGCATACACAGACTCCATGCTGCGGCTCACCGTGATGTCCTTATACTCGTAGCCGATGAAATTATTCTCGTTCTTCGTAATCTCAGCCATCATCAATAGCTCCTTTTCTTAAGTTTCGGATGACTTTCATCCATTTAACGTGTTCATCATAGCCGCGAAGTGTTTATGAATTGCTTACGAAATGTTTGAGAAATATTAAAATAAAAAACAGCCTTCCGAAAAACGGAAAGCTTGTTTTTGCCTTTCTAGTGATTTAAGCCTTTAATCTGACTGTAAACGTCGTCCCTTCACCGGGCTCACTTTTAACAGATAAAGAGCCGCCCGCAAGCTCAATGACCCGCAGCGAAAGGGCTAAACCGAGACCGTTGCCCTCCCCGGAGTGGGAGGTATCGCCCTGATAGAATTTGTCGAAGATGTGATTCATAGTTTCTTCGCTCATGCCGCAGCCGGTGTCTGAAACCGTTACGGTCACCGTATCCTCGTCCGAGGTTTGGGTCAATGTGACCGTCCCGCCCGGATCGGTGAACTTCAGCGCATTGGAAAGCAGATTATTCCAAACGATCTCCAGCATGCTTTCGTCCGCGCGGATCACGGCGCGGTCCTCGATGTCCGCCACGAATTCGATATTCTTTTGCTCCCACAGATCTTCAAAAACGAGCGCGCACTCGCTGAGCTGCCGGCACAAGTCAAAGGGTTCGGCGGAGGGGGTGATCTGCTGGTTTTCCAGTTTGTTGAGTTTCAGAATATTGGTAACCAGCGATGTGAGTTTCCGGGAAGCCGAAAAAATCGTGTCGGTATATTCTTTGCGCTGTTCAGCCGATAGGTTTTCTTTTTGGAGCGCCATGGCGTAACTCTGGATCACCGACAGCGGCGTTTTGATCTCGTGGGACACGTTGCTGATAAAATCGTTTTTCAGCGTTTCGATGCTGCCCAGTTCCTCCACCATCTTGTTGAAGTCCTCGAACATCACATCGATGTAGTCCTGCCTGTCGGCCCGGTGCATCGGCTCCAGATAAACCGAAAAATCGCCCCCGGCGACTTCTTTGGCCGCTTCGCTGAGCTTTTGCATCGGCCGATCGAATGCCCGGACCTTTTGCCGGGCGACGACAAGGCAGAAAACGGCGGTCACGATCGCCCAGTATCCGAGCATCCCCCAGATGAATTCCGGCGGCATGCTGCCATAGTCCACGTACTCGTCATAAATCATCCACTGTCCAGCGGACAGGGTCAGCAGCACAAAGTAGGTCAGCGCGTATTCCTTCCATGTGAAATGCTTCCTTTTGACCCGGTCGTCCCTTTCCGCCTTTTTTTCCTTCAAGATAGCACCGCCTTGTATCCCAACCCGTGCACCGTGACGATTTTGAAATCCTTGCATAAGGAAAACTTGTCTCGCAACTTCGTGACATATACATCCACGGCCCTTAGGCTGGTGTCGCTGTCGACGCTCCAGAACTCGTCCATCAACTGCGCGCGGGAAAAGGTGTGCTTTGGATAGGAAAGCATCTTATAAAGGATGTTGAACTCCCGGGCCGTCACAGGAATTTCTTCCCCGTCCACCGTGGCGGTCCTTGCATCCGCATCCATCGCGAGGCTTCCAACTGTCAGCTTTTTTTCATTGGCAATATGCGCGCGGCGAAGCAGGGCGCCGACCCGCAGCACCAGTTCGTCTATGTTGATGGGTTTAACCATATAATCGTCGATGCCCGCCCCAAATCCCTTTTGCTTTGAGGAGATGTCATCCCTGGCGGTCATAAAGAGGATGGGGACCGTTTTGTCGATATTCCTTACCGCTTCGGCAAATTCAAAGCCGTCGATTTCCGGCATCATGATGTCGGAAATGATAAGATCGTACGGATTGTTATACATGAGGTCATAGGCCTCCCTTGGGTTCAGGCAGCCCTTGGCGGCATAACCGCTGTCGTTTAGGTATGTGCATACGATTTGATTGAGTTTACTGTCGTCTTCTACGACAAGGATATTCACCATATGAAAACCTCCCTTGCTATGTGGATCATAACAGACAAATGTTTGAGAATTGTTAAAGTCTTTATTTATGAAAAAATCCTGCCTTTAGTATAACTTATTTTTGCCTATATTTGTTGTTTCATCACAGAATAAAGCTCTACGAGAAAGAAATGTCAACCCAAAATCAAAGTACAAAAGTATGGATATCCCTGATGGGCGGCTTATAAGGCGCACTTTTTCACGATTCCCTCAAACCTTTTCACGTTCCCTAACTTTTTCAAGAAAGATAATGGAACGCTACAGAGCAGGGTGCGTCTTTTCACGATACGGGTGTAAAAAACAAAAAGCCGCCCACCAGGGCTGCCAATTTCTCATATAAATAGAAAAAAGCCCAGTATTACTGGGATTTTTCATGCGTCAACATTGTATCAATATTGACGTTCTTTTATGGTGGAGATGACGAGAGTCGGGCGGTGCAATTTCTGCCCGCGTTCCGCGGGTCACTACCTTTTTCTATTTGTAAATTTAAAAGTTCTGCTGCTCCCGGCTTGCGCCGGAATCCGCTGTGGGCACCCCCTTCAAAGAAAAAAGACACCCCTTATGGGGTGCCTCTTTTCTTTGGTGGAGATGACGAGAGTCGGGCGGTGCAATTTCTACCCGCGTTCCGCGAGTCCCTGCCTTTTTTATTTGTAAATTTAAAAATTCTGCTGCTCCCGACTTGCGCCGGAATCCGCTGTGGGCACCCCCTTCAAAGAAAAAAGACACCCCTTATGGGGTGCCTCTTTTCTTTGGTGGAGATGACGAGAGTCGAACTCGTGTCCGAAAATCACTTACCAAAGCTTTCTACGAGTGTAGCCGTTGATTTTACATTCCCTCCCCGCAGCGCCCAAAGGCAGGCTCTGCGGCTCAGTAGCCTTTTGGTCATGACCGGGGTAAAGGCGTTCCCCGGTTCACGTTCACCGCTAATCGACGCCCTTATCCGGGCCGCGGTGTACCCGGTAAGGACGGCAGCCTAATTAGGCTGCGTACGCAACAGTATTGTTGTCGTTTAATTTTAAGTTTGCGGCTTTTAAAGCGGTTCCGCGCCGCTACTCGCTTACTAAGGCTCACAATCCCCGTCGAAGCCTTTACATCCCCATATTTAACCGACAGTAAACTTGTTTGCCTGATCCTATTATACACGCATTCCAAAGAAAAAAATACAAGAATATTTTTCTTACCGGTTCTTTTCCTTCATCGCGCGGTCGATATCCCGCTTTGCGGATTTCGCCGCCATATCTGCGCGTTTGTCATAAAGCTTTTTGCCTTTGCACAAACCGACCTGCACCTTGACCATGGACCCCTTCAGATAAACGGACAGCGGTATCAGCGAATAACCGTCCTGCTTGACCAGCCCGAACAAACGCATGATCTCGCGCCTGTGCATTAAAAGCCGCCGCACCCGCATAGGGTCCTGATTAAAAATATTGCCGTGTTCATAAGGGCTGATATGCATTCCGTTAATCAGAAGTTCTCCCTTGACAATGGAACACCACGCATCCTTCAGATTTACCTGCGCCTTGCGGAGCGATTTGACCTCTGTTCCGCGAAGCTCGATGCCCGCTTCCATGCTTTCTTCCACAAAGTAGTCGTGAAAGGCTTTTTTATTTTGCGCCAGCGTTTTTAAATTGTCTTTTGCCATTTAAAAAAGCCTCCCGTCCACGATGTTGGTATATGAGCATATCATACTCATTGAAAATTGTCAAGCATTCTGTCAACTACATCTCGCTGCGGCCCTCGATCGCGCGGGTCAGCGTTACCTCATCCGCATACTCCAGATCGCCGCCCACGGGAATTCCATAGGCAAGCCGCGTCACTCTGACGCCGAGAGGCTTCAGAAGGCGCGAAATATACATGGCGGTCGCCTCGCCCTCAACGGTCGGATTGGTCGCCATAATGACCTCTTTCACTTCACCGTTGTTCACACGCGCCAGAAGCTCCTTGATGCAAAGCTGATCCGGACCGACGCCGCTGAGCGGGGAAATGGCCCCGTGCAGCACATGATAGGTCGCGTTAAACTCGTTGGTACGCTCCAGCGCGATCACGTCGCGGGGGTCCTCCACCACACAGATGACGGATTTGTCCCGCGCCTCGTTGCGGCAGACGGGACAAAGCTCCTGGTCGGTCAGATTGCAGCATATTTTGCAATAATGTATTTTTTCGTGAGCGTCCATAATGGCGTCTGCGAAATTCTGCGCGCCCTCTTTGGAAAGGCCGAGCACATAATAGGCCAGCCGCTGCGCGCTCTTATGTCCGATGCCGGGCAGCCGCTCGAACTGCTCAATCAGGCGCGACAAAGGCGCCACGTTATAGGATGGCATCGTTAAAGCATACCCGGCATATTGATGCCGCCGGAGATTTTCTCCATGCGCTGGCTCTTGTCTGCGGCGGCGGCCCGGAGCGCCTCGTTAACAGCGGCGAGAACAAGGTCGGAAAGCATTTCCACATCTTCGGGGTCGACGACCTCGGGCTTGATATCGATGGCCTTTACCTCCATCTTACCCGTTACCGTTGCCTTTACGGCGTCCCCGCCGGCTGTTGCGGTATATTCCTTTGCTTCCAGCTCGGCTGTCGCCTGATCCATATCCTCCTGTATCTTCTGGGCCTGGCGCGCCAGCTGCTGCAAATTGGAAGCTCCGCCTCCGCCGTATCCCTGCGGCAATCTTGCTTTCATATCAAATTCCTCCTGTAAATCCTTTTATTTTTTGATAACCTGAATGCCCTCGCTCTCAGCCAGCCCGGCCAGCTGCGCGAGCGGATCCGTTTCCTTTTCGCTTTCACGGGCCTTGTAAGGGCCCAGCTTATAGGTCCTGCCCGTCACCTGCTGAATCGCCCTGCGCATATTTTCACGCTGGGCGGGCTCTCTCAGCAGCCGGAACGCCATATCGTTCGGCGCGTCGATCAGCACATAGGCACCGCTGATATAAGCGGCGGAGCCGTTGAACGCGGCCGCAATGGTATGGGAATAATTTTTCAGGATCTGAAGGATCTCCGGCCATTCGGAAAGGCGCTTCGCGTCCTTCTGCAGCTCCCCAATTTCCTTTTTGGGTTCCGCGACGGGGTCGTCCGGCCTTTCAAAGGAAGGCTCCGGCGGTTCCTCCTGCAGCATTTGTGCGGGCGGGCTTTCCGGTACCTTCACTTCCGGCTTTGGTTTCGTTTCCGGCTCCGCCGCCCTGACGGGCTTCGGCTTCGAAACAGCCGTGCCGCGCTCAAGGGCTTCTATGCGGCGAATCAGCGCGTCCGGCGTGGAATCCAGCTCCGGCGAACACAGGCGGATCATCGCCATTTCAAATTCGACGCGCCTGTCCCCTCCCCGGTACATCCGCTCCAGCGCGGACTGCATGGTATCCAGGCCGTGCAGAATGGCGGGCAGCGGCGTGGAAAGCGCCTGTTTTGTCAGGCTTTCGTACTCCGCGTCGGGTACGGCGATCATGTTGTGGGCATCCTTCGTAGTTTTGATCAGCATCAGATTCCGGAAATGGGAGGACAGCTCCTCACAGAGCCTCGCCATATCCTTGGAGGAATTGTGCAGCCGGTCGATCAGCTCCAGCGCGGCGCCGGAATCATGTTCCTTTATAGTGTCGGTCAGCTCAAAAAGATGTTCCCGCCCGACCAGACCGGCCGTTTCATTCACCACTTCCACCGTGATGTTTTTTCCACGGCCCAGGCACTGATCCAAAAGGGACAGCGCGTCGCGCAGGGCGCCGTCCGCCAGGCGCGCAATCAGGAGCGCGGCCTGCGGGTCGAGCTCCGCGTTTTCCTGCCGGGTAACATAAGTAAGGCGCTCCGCGATTTCCTTCGGCGGAATGCGGCGAAAATCAAAGCGCTGGCACCGCGACAAAATAGTCGCGGGCAGCTTGTGTACTTCCGTTGTCGCAAGGATAAAGATGACGTGGGCGGGCGGCTCTTCCAGCGTTTTGAGCAGCGCGTTGAACGCTCCCGTGGAGAGCATGTGCACCTCGTCGATAATATAAACCCGGTATTTCGCGGCCGCCGGGGTAAAATTGGCTTCCTCCCTCAAAGAGCGGATATTGTCTACGCCGTTGTTGCTGGCGGCGTCGATTTCCACAATGTCCATCAGCGAACCGGCGTCCGCGGCGCGGCAGATCTCACATTCGCCGCAGGGGTCGCCGTCCGCCGGGTGCAGGCAGTTGACCGCCTTGGCAAGAATCTTCGCACACGTGGTTTTCCCCGTTCCCCTGGAACCGGTAAACAGGTACGCATGAGCAATGCGGCCCGCCGTCAGTTCATTTTTCAGCGTAACGGTGACCTGCGGCTGGCCGACAACATCGGCAAACACCCTTGGCCTCCATTTCCTGTACAGAACCTGATACACGCGAACACCACCCCCAGACAAATTGAAAGCAAGACAGACCGTCATAGAACGGTTTATCATGCATCAGGATATGCAGACGAACAGACCGCCTGTATCGCGCGGGGCAGTCCACTTAATGCTGCTCGGTTCCCCGCCTGACATGGTTCATGGCGTCCCGCCGTACAGAGCCCGCCCGCCTGCATATCCTATTGCATGCATTTCTGCCTTGCTTCTCATTTCCGACTATCCTATTATAAACGATCCCGTTAAAAAAGACAACCTCTATTTTTTGAATCCCCCCCGCCCGCGTTGCTGAAAATCCATATTGACAATGGAAGGAAACGTGCTATTATACATTTAGATAAATTTCTAAATGAAAGGAACTGATGCTGTGTCGTTTCCTGAAACATTTAAGGCTCTTTCCGACCCGACACGCAGGGAAATCCTGAATATTCTGAAGGGCGGGGCGCTGCCCGCCGGGGAAATTTCAGAGCACTTCCCGATGACCGGCGCGACGGTTTCCCATCATCTGGCCATACTGAAGGACGCCGATTTGATTACGGACCGTAAATCCGGCAAATTTATCTACTATGAATTGAATCTGTCCGTCTTTGAAGAGGTCCTGAACTGGTTCCAAGGTTTTCTTAGATAAGGAGAATGTATGCAATGAAAAATAAAATCGGTAAATATCTGTATTGGCTGGCCGCGGTGTTTCCCTTTCTTCTGTCGGCGGCCTTCTATTCCCGGCTGCCGGAGACGATGCCCACGCACTGGGATATACAGGGAAATCCCAACGGCTATTCCTCCCGCTTTTTCGCCGCGTTCGGGCTTCCCGCCATCCTTCTGATTTGCACGGTATTTGTAAATTTCAGCATTTCCGCCGACCCGAAAAAGCAAAATATCGACCGCTCCCCGCAGATGAAGCTGATCTCCAGATGGCTGATCGTCATCGTCGCCAACGTAACGCAGGCTTCTGTCATTGCGAAAGTGCTGTACAAGGACTTCAATATCAGTGTGCTGATCACCGTCCTCGTCGGTATTGTGATTGCCGTCTTAGGCAACTATCTTCCCAAATGCAAGCCGAATTATACGGTGGGAATCAAGCTGCCGTGGACGCTGGCCAGCGAGGAGAACTGGAGAAAAACGCACCGGTTGGCCGGTTTTGTCTGGATTGCGGGCGGGATTATGATCGCCGCTTCCGCGTTTACTCCCTATAAATGGCTTATGATCGCGGCTGTCGTCCTGCTGAGCGTTATTCCGGCCGCATACTCTTACTACCTCTACCGGAAGGGCGATGTCTGACACCGCCATTTGAGAATTTCCTTCTGACCGGCGACAATGGCTGGTCTGAAGGGAATTCCTGTTTTACCCCCAAAACACGGTGTATTGCCTTAAAAGTGCAGAAAAGACGAAATAAACAAGGAAACAGCAACCAGGTCACATTTTTTATGTTTTGGCTGTGTAATCATGATATTTAGGCTGATTCCCCTAAAATATCTGACGAATCGTCCGATATACAAAACAATGGGAAATTTTAGTTCTTTAGGGGGTCTTTCAATGAAGAAACCAGCCATCTCTACGATGATTGGATTTGGGATCGGGATCTTTTGTATCATTTATTCAATCAGATTATCAGGAAATTTCAGTTCCTTTTTAAACTGGCCCTCTGTTTTTATTACGGTAGGCGGCACAACAGGCGTTATTGTCGTTTCGTTCCCGCCAAGCAAATTGAAAACGCTCGGGCGGGTTATGAAAAAATCTTTCAAAAAAGTGCAGTATGATTTTGTAAAAGACATTCAGACGATCGTGTCACTCAGCGAGATTGCCAGAAGCAAAGGGCTTCTGGCCCTTGAAGACGCTGCCCCCAAGTATGCCGACGACGAGTTCCTTCAGAAGGGGATCCTGCTGATCGCGGACGGCGTCGGCGAGGATGTGCTCAAAAAAGCCCTCCGGTCGGAAATCTATTTCGCTAAGAAAAGGCATCAGGACGGGCACGCCATGCTGGATATGATCGCCTCCACCTCAACCTCCCTGGGCCTTCTCGGAACGTATATCGGCCTGATTCCCATGCTGGAAAACCTGGAGGACCCGACCAAGCTGGGACCTTTGATGGCAATCGAACTGGTTACTTCCTTTTACGGCGCCTTTATCGCCTATGTCGTTTTTATGCCGATGTCAAAAAGGCTCAAGGTGATGAGCGCGGACGAAGCGCTGAGAAAGGAATTTTTGCTCGAGGGGCTGACTTCCATTATGGAAGGAAAAAATCCGAGGACTATCCAGGAAAATATGATTTCCTGCCTGACGAAAAAGGATGTCAAAAAAATGGGCTCGGTCAGTAAGCAGATACATGAACTGAAGATGAAGGGGGTTGCATAATAACTCATGCCGGAGGATGAAAAATATTTCGATATGGACGAACCGGAAGGCGGAGATGATGATGAAGCTCCCGCTTGGCTGACCAGTTACAGCGACATGATGACCGACCTGCTGGCGATTTTTGTAATCCTGTTTTCCTTCGCCATGATGGCCGTATCTCAGCAAAACTACAGCATCAGGACTGAATTGGAAAAGAGCAAACAGGCTGCCGCCGGCAACGCATCCGTTGCTCAGGAGACGGTAAGCGGGACAGCAAGCCAAGCGGAAAATCAAGCGGCGAATAATGATTTTGATGAGATTTATGAATCCATTCAGAAAAAAATCAATCAAAGCGGTTACTCCGAATCTATTTTGCTTGAAAAAGGCGAGGGATTTATTAAATTCCGTTTTAAGGACAACGTGCTGTTCTATCCGGACAGCCCCACTATGAGAGAATCCAGCTTCGATATCCTTCAATATATGGGCGGTCTTCTTTTGAGCGTGGACGACCAGATCGGTTCCATAGAGATCAGCGGACATACCGCCATGGCGGGAGATGAGTCCCAGAACAACTACTTTGCGTGGGAGCTTTCGTCCGACCGCGCCATTGCGGTACTGAAATTCTTTTCCAGCAAATGCGATCTTCCCCAATCCAAAATGATTGTTTCGGGGTATTCATATTACCATCCGGTAGCCGGCAACGAAGTGGAGGAAGGACGGTCACAGAACCGGCGCGTGGAAGTAAAGATCAACCGGACGGGATCCTCCGGGGATAAAATGGCAAGCTCCGCCGATGAACTCAATTAATAAAGAACAGCAATAACCTTTTTCCCCGCAGAACAGTTCTCCCCTGCCGCAGCGCGTAGGACGGCAGGGGAGATTTTTCGTCTTTCCCGTAAAATTTTCTGCACAACGGCATTCGATTTTGCGATATTCATGCTATAATAACCTTACAGCGCAAGCCGAAGCAAAGCTTCGGGCGCCTGAGAGAACATGGAAGCATGACAGGCGCACATCTTGGGAAGAGAAAAAAATACCTTTGTGACGATTGTCATGCCATCATGAAAAGAGGATTCAAATAGGAAGGTGGATACCGCATTGTTTGATAACTGGGAAGAACTGAAATCCGCTTGTCTGGAATGCCGCAAATGCGATCTGTGCACCGGGCGGACCAACGTTGTGTTCGGTGTCGGAAACGAGAAAGCCAGCGTGCTGCTGATCGGAGAAGGCCCCGGCGAAAACGAGGATTTGCAGGGGGAACCGTTTGTAGGCCGGAGCGGGCAGCTGCTTGACAAAATGCTGGATGCCGTCGACCTTGACCGGCACAAAAATATTTACATCGCGAATATCGTCAAATGCAGGCCGCCGCAGAACCGCGACCCGCTTCCGGAAGAGCAGGAGCTGTGCATCGGCTGGCTGCGCAACCAGGTGGCGCTGATCCGCCCGAAAATCATTGTCTGCCTCGGCCGCATCGCCGCCATGAAGATCATCAAGCCGGACATCAAAATCACCAGGGAACACGGTATTTTCTTTGAACGGAACGGCGTTCTGATGATGGCCACGCTCCACCCCGCTGCGCTTCTGCGCAACCCAAGCAGCAAACCCGACGCGTTTGACGATTTCATCAAGCTGCGCGACAAAATCAAAGAGCTCGGACTATAAAAGAGGGCAGCCGGACCGGCTGCCCTCTCTGCTTCTGAAAAGCAATCAGCTATTTTGTTTTGGGTTCATAGGGCATGGAAAATACGTCGAGGAATTTCTGCGACAGCACGTCATACTCATTGTTCCGCAGGATGTATTCCCTGCCGCGGCGGCCCATGGTGTTCAGCTCTTCTTTGGAAAGGCCGGCAAGCTTCTTCGCCGCCTTCGCGATGGCCGAGCTGTCCTCCGGCGGAATGGAAATTCCGCATTTGGCGTCCTTCACCATGTCGTTTCCGGCTTCAATCGCGAAAATGACCGGCTTTGCGGCCATCATATAGTCCATCAGCTTGTTCGGGCTGACCCCGAAACGGAACAGCGGCTGCCGCTGCAGCCCGACGTAAAGGGCGTCCATCTGACTTAGCAGCTCCGGAATCTGGTCGCGCCTGACCGGCTGCAGCATCTCCACGACATCGCGCAGGTTCCTGTCGATTACCTGCTGAGCGAGGCGCTCGCGTTCCGGGCCGGGGCCGACCATAATCAGCTTGATTTTTTTGCCGCGGAGCTTCTCCCCCGCCTGGACAAAACTGTCCAGCGCGTTGGCGATTCCGTGCGCGCCGGTGTAGCCGATCAGGAAATATCCTTCGTCATGGAACTGCTTCAGCAGCTCGTAATATACCGGCGGATCCGCCATCGGCTTTTCCCAGTCGGCTTTGACGATCCCGTTGGGGATACAGATGTATTTTTCCGGCTTCAAGCCGTGCTCCACCATATGTTCCTTCGCGTTCGGCAGAAGCGAAACGACATAGTCGCTGTTTTTATAGCAGTAATTTTCCGCCGCCTGCATCAGCATGATATAGGGGTGGCGCGGGCTCATGCCGCCGAGCTCGATCGGGCTGAGCGGCCAGAGGTCGTGCACCTCGTAAATCAGCATTGCCCCGTATTTTTTTGAGAGCCGGTGCGCGGGATAGATGTCCAGCGGATACGTGGAAGACGCAATGACCGCGTCGGGCTTTCCCTGCGCGGCGATCTGATCGGCGTATCGATAAAGGCCGTGCAGAAAGGACAGCATATTTCTGATTCGCCCCACGCCGTTGCCGTGGTACTCGGGGCCCTCAATCCAGAAATAGCGGACGCCGTCCAGCGTTTCCTCCATCGTCTTTTTCCCCTGCAGATCCGGGTTCACGGTGCGCAGATGGGAATAGGAGCTGGCGACAATCGTCACATTGTGACCGGCGGAGGCCCAGCGCTTCGCCATAAAATACGGGCGGAACTCCATTCCGTGCCGATCGGAACCGGCGTAGTGATTGATATAAATGATATTCATAAATTACCTCTTACCCTTTTACAGGAATTGCCTTGGTTTACGGACGCCCGCCCATTTCCCGTGACAGAGCATCCGCGATCTTCTTCGACGCGTTACCGTCGCCGAACGGCATCTGTTCGTGCGCGGCCTCGTCCACGACGGTGTGCATCGCCTTCCGGTAAATGTCCTCCGTGGTGAGCGCGGAAAGCACATTCCAGTTTCCTTCGAGCGTCTCCACCCATTCGGTTTCCCCGCGCAGCGTAATGCACGGCACCTTCATAAACCACGCCTCTTTCTGCAGGCCGCCCGAATCGGTCATGACCTGACAGGCGTTGGAGGTCAGAAGCAGCATTTCCAGATAGCCGACCGGATCGATCAGTTTGATATTCCGGAATCCGCACTTTTCAATCGCTTCCTGCGCGAGCGGCCTTGTCCTTGGGTGAATCGGCAGCACGACCAGCTGCGGAAGCTGCTCGAAGGCCTTGAAGATCGCAATGATCGCGTCAAGCCCGCCGTCGGTCGTTTCCGCGCGGTGCAGAGTGGCAAGGCGGTAGTTTTTCGGCTCGATGCCGAGCTGGGCGAAAATGGCGGTTTTGGACGGATTGTTTTTCGCAACCTGCAGAAAATGCAACACGGAATCCAGCATCACGTCCCCGCAGACGGAAACGCCGGCGGTAACGCCCTCTTTTTTCAGGTTGTCCGCCGCGGTCTTCGTCGGGCAGAAAAGCCATCTGGAAATATGGTCGGTCAGAACACGGTTCTGCTCCTCGGGCATGCGCATGTTGTAGGAGCGGAGCCCGGCTTCCACATGGGCGACCGGAATGTGCAGCTTGGACGCGGCCAAAGCGCCCGCCAGCGTGGAGTTGGTATCGCCGTAAACGAGCAGGATATCCGGCTTTTCTTCCAGAAGGACGTCTTCGATTTTCATCAGCATTTCGCCGGTCTGGTGCCCGTGGGAGCCGGAACCGACCCCCAGGTTGTAAGCCGGCCTGGGAATGGAAAGCTCCTCAAAGAACACGTCCGACATATTGCGGTCATAGTGCTGGCCGGTATGGACCAGCACCTCTGTGCAGACCGGCTTCAGCGCCGCCGATACCACCGACGCCTTGACAAACTGCGGCCTTGCGCCGACTACGGTTACAATTTTCATCTTCCGTTCCCCCGGCTCAGCGGCAGCGGACGTCGGAATCGTCCATGTCGAGCGTGGAGAAGCTCAGGCCCTCAAACGGAACCGCCTGACCTGTTTTCTGGGACTTGTAGGCGGCCAGAATAATCTTCATGGCCTTGATTCCCTCTTCGCCGCTCACAAGCGGGTCGGTGTGCGTGTTGACCGCACGGATATAATCGGCGTAAAGCAGATTGTGGCCGCTTCCGTAAACATCCTTCGGGTCCGTGCCGGCCAGCGCGGCAATGCGGGAATCCTGTTCCGCCGGGGTCTCAAAGTTCCAGGTTTCCACACGGTTGACGGCAATCCCCCCGATGACCGCGGTGCCCGTGCCGCCCAGAATGGTCAGCGTTTCCTCCAGATTTTTTGGGTATACGCAGGTGGTGCCTTCCACAAGGCCGATCGCGCCGTTTTTGAAGCGGATCAGGATGGCGCCGAAATCCTCGGCGTGAATGTCGCGCAGGTAATTTCCGGTCATAGCCATAATGGTCTCGGGTTCGCCGCCGAGGTTCCACTGAAGAAGGTCGATATCATGGATGCACTGGTTCATCAGCGTGCCGCCGTCCTGTTCCCAGGTGCCGCGCCACGGGGCCTGCTCGTAATACGGCATCCCGCGGTTCCAGAAAACGCAGGCCGTTCCGCTGACCAGCTTGCCGAAGCGCCCGTCCCCGATCGCCCTGTGGAGCTCCTGAATCGGCGCGTTGAAGCGGTTCTGGTGGCAGACGCCGAGTGCAACGCCCTTTTCCTTCGCCTCACGGATCATCTGCTCCGCGTCGGCGGTGCTCAGCGCCATTGGCTTTTCAATCAGGACATGCTTGCCGAGGCGGATGCAGTACAGCGCGATTTCCGCGTGATAGCCGCTCTCCGTGGCAATGGCGCAGCAGTCGATCTCCCGCTCGTCCAGCGCCTTTTTATAGTCCGCGTAAACAGCCGGTTTGACGCCGGTCGCCTCCAGATAATCATTTGCTTTTTTCTCGGCGTTTTCCAGCACCGGGTCACAGACCACAGCCAAATCCATGGTTTCGGCGTTTGCAATCGCCGCGGCGATATGATTTTTTGAAATGCGGCCGCAGCCGATCAAAGCAAAACGAAGCTTCTTCATCATCATTCTCCTTTATTACATTATTTTCCAAAACATCCCTGTTTATTCCACACAAAATTCCCCCGTCACTTTTCGGAAACGGGGGAGAATCTTTTATAAAAGCTCAATATTGGAACGGTCTTTTACATCCTTCATGGCGTTTCTGGTATCAAAAACCTCTTTGGAGAGCTTTTGGATCCTGTCATAGTCAAAGCAGGCGTGCGCCGTGCAGATGATGACGATATCCGCGCTTCTCAGCAGGTCGTCCGTCAGCTCCTTCGCGCCGGTGTAGGTAACGCCCTTGTGCCGGTATTCCGGAATATACGGGTCATAGTAAGTGGTGTCCGCGCCCTCTTTGACGAGGTGCTCGATGACGTTCAGCGCCGGGCTTTCGCGGTAATCGTCGATATCCGATTTATAGGCGACGCCGAGAACGAGCACCTTGGCGCCGTTCATCGCGGTCTTATTGCGGTTGAGGACCTTCATGGCGCGGTCGACGACATACTCGGGCATGCCGGTATTGATTTCGCCGGAGGTCTCGATCAGGCGGGTGTGGTAGTCGAACTCGCGGGCCTTCCAGGCAAGGTAAAACGGGTCGAGCGGAATGCAGTGTCCGCCGAGTCCCGGTCCCGGATAAAACGCCTGAAAGCCGTACGGCTTTGTTTTGGCCGCGTCGATCACGTCCCAGACATTGATGCCCATGCGGTTGCAGATGATCGCCATCTCGTTTGCAAGGCCGATATTGATGTTGCGGTAGGTGTTTTCGAGGAGCTTTTCCATTTCGGCAACGGCCGGGGAGGAAACCTCGTATACGCCGCCCTCCAGCACATTACGGTACAGCGCGGCGGCAACCTCCGTGCCGTCTTTTCCGACGCCGCCGACGACCTTCGGGGTATTTTTCGTCTTATACTGCTTGTTGCCCGGATCCACGCGCTCCGGCGAGAAGGCAAGGTAAAAATCCTCGCCGCATTTGAGGCCGCTTGCCTCAAGGATCGGCTTTAAAAGCTCCTCCGTGGTCCCCGGATAGGTGGTGGATTCGAGAATGATCACCATGCCCTTATGCAGGTATTTGGCAACGGATTCCGTGGAACCCTTCACATAGCTGATATCCGGCTGCTGGTACTTGTCCAGCGGAGTGGGAACGGCGATCGCCACCGCGTCCACGCCCTTGATGAAGGAAAAATCGCTGGTCGCGGAAAGGGCTCCGCTTTCGACCACGTGCTTGAGCGTATCGCCCACAATATCGCCGATATAATTCCGGCCCGCATTGACGGAATCGACCTTTTGGGACTGAACGTCAAAGCCGATGGTCCGGTAGCCGGCCTTTGCAAATTCCACGGCGAGGGGAAGTCCGACATACCCCAGGCCGACAATACCGACAACGGCGGACTTGTCCTGAATTTTATTCAATAACTCAGTTTTCACGTTTGACATTTAAATTCTCCTCATAAATCAGATATTTTGCAGCGTCGTGCAAATATAATCGATAACTTCTTCTGTGATATAGCCGTGCATCGGCAGGCTGAAAACCGTTTTACTGAGCTTTTCGCTCACGGGCAGATCGCCCTCCCGGTAGCCGAGCGGCGCGTACACCTTCTGCAGATGCAAAGGCAGGGGGTAATAAATCATGGTGGGGACCCCCGCCGCCTTCAGGGCGTCTGTCAGCTTTGAACGCTGCTCTTCGCTTTCCGCTTTCAGCGTATAATATCCATAGCTGGAGAAAAATCCGTCCTTTAAGACCGGCACCCGGAATTTGCCTTTCAGAAGCTCGGCATAGCGGGAAGCGGCCCAGTTGCGGTGCTGCGTCTCCTTGTCAAACTCGTGAAGCTTCGGCAGCAGAATGGCCGCCTGCAGGGTGTCCAGCCTTGCGTTCAAACCGATACGCACATTTTCATATTTAAAAGAACCCTTGCCGTGTACGCGGATGGAGACAAGCAGCCGATACATCTCTTCGTCGTCCGTAAAGACCGCGCCGCCGTCGCCGTAGCAGCCGAGCGCCTTTGCCGGGAAAAAGCTCGTCGCGGAAACGTCGCCGAAGCTGCAGGCCTTCCTGGAGCCGATCGCGCCGCCGAACCCCTGTGCCGCGTCCTCCATCAGGAAAAGGCCGTACTTTTTGCAAAGCGGCTCTATATTTGTAAAATCGGCGGGCTGGCCGAACAGGTCGACCGCGATCACGGCCTTTGGCTTTAGTCTGCCCTCTTCCAGCACCCTTTTAATCTGTTTTTCAAGGGATTCGGGATCCATGTTGAAAGTATCTTCGTCCACATCGCAGAAAACGGGGGTCGCCCCTAAAAAGCTGGCTACTTCCGCCGTAGCGAAAAAGGTGAACGCCGGAACAAACACAGCGTCGCCCTCGCCGATCCCCTTCGCCATCAGCGGCATCAGAAGCGCGTCGGTGCCGTTGCTGGTGCTGACGCAGTATTTGCGCCCCGTATAGCTGCAAAGCTCTTTTTCCAGTTCCTCCGTCTGGGGACCGGAAATAAAATGGCAGCCGCCGATCACATCGGCAATGCCTCTATCAATTTCGTCCTTTAAATGGCGGTATTGCGCGCCAAGGTCGTTAAAAGCAATCTTTTCCATTTATTTTGTTTCCTCCTGAAGGCCGTTTTCGGCCTGCACATATGTTTTCCCGCATTTTGGGCAGACCAAATCCCCGCTCAGTTTCTCCCCGCACTCACAGGCCCATCCGTGCTGACGGGCGGGATTGCCCATCATGACCGCATGGTCGGGAACGTCCTTTGTCACGACGCTGCCGGCCGCGATAAACGCGTTTTTTCCGATTCTGTGGCCGCAGACGATGGTGGCGTTCGCGCCGATGCTGGCGCCCTCCCCAATGGGGGTATGGGCGTAAAAGGCCGCGCCGCGCTGGGGATATTTGCAGCGCGGGCGCTGCACATTGGTAAACACCATGGATGGCCCGCAGAACACATAGTCGCTCAGCTCCACGCCCTCATAAATGGATACGTTGTTCTGGATTTTGCAGAAACTGCCGATCTTTACCCCCGGGGCCACAAACACATTCTGCCCGATGGAGCAGTTTTCGCCGATTTGGGAACCGCCGCCGATGTGGCAAAAATGCCATACTTTCGTACCGTTTCCAATTTTCGCGCCGTCATCCACACACGCGCTGGGATGTACAAAAAAATCTTCCTTGCCGTTCACATTAACACCATTCTTTACAAACTGCGGCAAAAATTTTTCCTGCTTCCGCCCGGCCCGACAGGCCGCCGCAGTTAAAAATTATTCTGCTATAACTTGTACATTATATAACCAACGGGGCTTTTAGTCAATATTTCAAAAGGCAATATAGTTGACATTAACAATCAATCGTATTATCATTTACTTTGATTTATTGGTAAAACTGATACTGCAACATTTCCAGTTAAGCTGCAGAATTGATATCCGTTTCTCCCCATTTTTTGGGGGCCGGAAGCGCATCCCGACTTACAGCCGCAAACGGATTTGCTGTGAAAATGGAAAATCAACTGAAAAAAAGAGGATGACAAGTATGAGTCAGTTCGTGAAACGAGAAAAATTCATTCCATACAATCTGCCCAACATCACCGATCTGGAAATCAACGAGGTCGTCGACACGCTGAAATCCGGCTGGGTGGCCAAAGGTCCCCGGACCAACGAATTCGAGAACGAATTCGCCGCGTATCTGGGCGCGAAGCACGCAATCGCCATGAATTCCTGTACGGCGGCGCTGCACGTGGCGCTGCTGACAAAGGACATCGGCCCGGGCGACGAAGTCATCACCACGCCGATGACGTTCGCCTCCACCGCGAACACGATTATCCACACGGGCGCGACCCCCGTCTTTGCGGACGTGGACTTTAAAACCGCCTGCATCGACCCGGACGAAATCGAAAAGAAAATCACGCCGAAAACCAAGGCGATCGTTCCGGTGCATTACAGCGGACAGGTCTGCGACCTTGACCGGATTTACGAGATTGCCGACAGGCACGGCCTGTTTGTTTCGGAGGACGCCGCGCACGCCCTTTGGAGCCGCTACAAGGGCAGGCTGATCGGCAGCGGGCTTCCGGGCGCCGCTTCCTACAGCTTTTACGCCACGAAGAACCTGTGCACGGGCGACGGCGGCATGCTGGTCACCGACGACGACGAGATCGACCGCAGGGCGCGCATCTTCGCCGGACAGGGCATGAGCAAAAACGCGTGGAACCGCTACGCCAAGGGAGGCACTTGGAAATACGACATCTGCGAGCCCGGCTTCAAGTACAACATGTTTGACATTCAGGCGGCGCTCGGCTTAAAGCAGCTGTCCCGTCTGGAAGAAATGCAGGCGGCGCGCCTGAAGATCGCCGCGAAATATCAGGAGGCGTTCGGCAGGATCGACGCGATGGACCCGCCGTACGTTCCCGACTACACGACGCACTGCTGGCATCTGTACGTCGTGCGCATCGTCCCCGAGCTGCTGACCATTGACCGCGACCGGTTCATCACCGAGCTGAACGAGCGCAACGTCGGAACCAGCGTACATTTTATCCCGGTAACGTATATGAGCGTCTACACGGACCGTTACGGCTACAAAAAGGGCGATTTCCCGAACGCCGAAAAGCATTTCGACCGCCTGATTTCCCTGCCGCTCTACCCCACCATGACGGACGAGGAAGTCCAGTATGTCATCGACGCCGTGAAGGATATTGTGGAAACCTATCACAAATAACCGCTTCAAAATAGAAAAAAACGCTGTACCAGGACGGTCAGCCTTTCTTTGAGTGAAAAAGATAACCGCGGCTTGGACGGGCGCGGTTCTCTTTTTTGTATACAAAACACGGAGCCGTGTAACGCGGCTCCGTGAGAGTGCCGAAAAACTTTGTCAGGCGCGACTTTATCGACTGTCTGGCGGGTCTATTGATTATCCTCGTAAAGAATTCGGAGCCCCTCGAGCAGAAGCGTGTCGCAGAAATGGATGCTGCGTTTACACAGCGGAACAATTTCACGCGAAAGGCCGCCGGTGGCGACGACCTCGCATTTCTCCCCGAGTTCCGCTTCGATGCGCCCGATCATGCCGTCGATCATACAGGCGGTCCCCAGCAGGATGCCGGAACGCATGCACTCGATCGTATTGTTCCCGATGACGCTCTTCGGCGGCTCCAGGCTGATGCGCGGGAGCTGCGCGGTGCGGCGGGTCAGCGCGTCCAGAGAGATCGCGACGCCCGGAATAATGGCGCCGCCCAGCATATTTTTATCCCTGTCCATCACCTCAAAGGTCGTCGCCGTCCCCATATCCAGAACAATGCACGGGCCGTCGAACATTCTGCCGGCGGCGACACAGCCGACAACGAGATCGGCACCGGTCAGTTCGGGGTGTTCGATTTTGTTTTGAATGCCGGTTTTTGTCTTCGGCCCGACACAGATCGGTTCCACCCCGGTCAGATAGCGGATAGCGCGTACGATATACGTGGTGAGCGGCGGAACCACCGAGCTGACCGCCGCGCCCGTAATATCGCACAGCGAAACGCCGTGGATATCCAGAATATCCCGCAGCTCTATGGCGTACTGGTCCTCCATACGCGAGCAGTCGGTCGCCATACGGGAGACAAAAAGCAGCCTTTTATCGTCGTAAACACCGATCGTTATGTTGGTATTGCCCATATCCAATGTCAGAATCATCCTTTTAACTCCCCATCTTTTTCAGATTCTCAAATTATACCAACTATTTTTTTAATATGCAATGCTAAATTGATAATAATTTAACGATTATTGCAAAAGAAATTTTTTCCCTGTATAATCTAACTTGCGCGATTTTTGTCTTACCGTGTTTTTCCAGGTGAAAAAAAGGGGAAAACCGACCTAACTGCATAAAAATGCCTCGGCAGAGATTGCCGGGGCTTATTTACGGAATAAATTCTGAATCAGAACAGCGCACTGATAGAACATGGCGGACCAGTACCAGGCGGTGACCAGCTGGTAAATTGCCGTGACGGCCGTCCATTTCAGGCTGCCCATCTCACGGCGTACGGCGGACAGCGCCGCGACGCACGGGGTGTAGAGCAGCACGAAAATCAAATAGGAGCATGCGCTCAGCGTGGTGAAGTTCGCGCGCAGGGCGTCTGTCAGGCCGCCCGGATACAGCACGCTCATGGTGCTGACGACCGACTCCTTCGCGACAAGCCCCGTCAGAAGCGCGACCGCCGGTTTCCAGTCGCCGAAGCCGCAGAGCGTGAAAACGGGGGCGATCGCCCTGCCAACCGCGGCGATGATGCTGTTCGAGCTGTCGTTGGTCATCCGCAACCCGACGGTAAAGGATTGGAGAAGCCAGACCGCCACCGTCGCAACAAACACGGTGGTCCCGGCTCTTTGCAGGAAATCGCCCGCCCGGCGCCGGACGTGAAGCCAGACCGTCCGCACCGTGGGCAGCCGGTAATCCGGCAGCTCCATGACGAACGGCGCGGGGGCTCCCTTCAGGATACTGTTTTTGAACAGCAGCGCGGACAGAAGGCCGACGAGGATGCCGAAGGAGTAAATCAGAAACATGGCAAGCGGCCTGCTGCCGACAAAAAACGCCGCGATAAACAGGGAATAAATCGGAGTTTTCGCGCTGCAGGACATGAACGGCGTAATCAGGATGGTCAGCCGCTTATCCTTTTCGCTTTCCAGAATCCGGGTTCCCATGACCGCCGGAACGGTACAGCCGAAGCCCATCAAAAGCGGTACGAACGCGCGCCCCGACAGCCCGATGCGGCGCATCGGCGCGTCCATGATGAAGGCGGCGCGGGCCATATAGCCGCTGTCCTCCAGCAGAGAAAGCAGAAGGAAGAGCAGCAGGATCTGCGGCAGAAATTCCAGCACCGCCCCCACCCCCGCCAGGATCCCGTCCACAACCAGGCTGCGCAGCCAGGACGAGGCGCCGGCGGACACGAGCGCGGCGTCCGCGTTCGGAGAAAGACAGGATGAGATAAAATACTCAACGCCGCGGACCAGATAAGAGCCCACGGAGCCGAAGGTGATGTAAAAGACGAAAAAGATCAGCAGGAAGAACACGGGAATGGCCAGAAAGCGGTTGGTCGCAATCCAGTCGATTTTTTCCGAGACGCTTTTGACCGACGCGCTGTGCTTTTTTACCGCTTTTCGCGTAATGGCCTCTATGTAACGGTACCGCGCGTCGGCCAGCGCCGTATCCGGGTCTTTGCAGTCCTGCCCCGGCTTGGGAACAGAATGGTAGGCGGCCGGCCTTCCCGCCGCGCTGTCCGCGGCTTTCAGAAGCCCGGACAATCCCTCCCCCTTTGACGCCGAAATCGGTACGGCCGCAATGCCGGTCAGCCGGGACAGCAACGCACAGTCCACCGAATCCCCGCGTTTTTCCACCACATCCATCATATTCATCGCGATAACGAGCGGGATGTTCAGCTCCATGAGCTGCGTAGTAAGATACAGATTCCGCTCAATATTGGACGCATCGACAATATCGATAATCAAGTCCGGCCTTTCCCGTTCCAGGAACCTTCCGGCGATCGCTTCCTCCGGCGAGTACGGCACGAGCGAATAAATGCCCGGCAGATCAACGATTTCCAGCGTATCGTTCCCGTACCGGGCGCTGCCGCTTTTCTTCTCCACGGTTACGCCGGGCCAGTTGCCCACATAGGCGGTGGAGCCGGTCAGGGCGTTGAACAGAGTCGTTTTTCCGCAGTTGGGATTTCCCGCAAGCGCAACGACATAATGATTTGTTGTTTTACGATCATTCATAGGCAGTCCTTAATGAAAAAACAGTCTGACGGTCAGCGCCGAAACCACAAAAGCGGTCAGATCGGCAGTCACCGCCGCGGGAATCGTATGACGCGTTTTTTTGACGCCGACCGAGCCGAAATACACTGCGATAGCGTAAAAGGTCGTTTCGGTGGAGCCGGACATCACCGACGCCACGCGGCCCGCAAAGCTCTCCGTGCCGCTGTTTTGAAAGATCTGTGCCAGAACCGCCGTCGCGCCGCTGCCGGAAACCGGCTTGATAAGCGCAAGCGGCATCACCTCCGGCGGCAGGCCCAATAAACGGGCGGCGGGCGCCAGAAGCGAGGAAAGGATATCCAGAGCGCCGGAGGCGTTGAGCATGGACACCGCCATCATCAGCCCCACCAGGGAGGGAAGGATGGAGATGGAGGAAGAAAAGCCTTCCTTTGCCCCGGCGACGAAGGTGTCGAACAGGGGCACGCCGCGCATCAGCCCGAACAGCACGATCAGGAATACTACGATGGGGATGGCGTACACGCCCAGTTTATCCACTTTTTTTCCCCTCCAGCAGCTTTGCGGCCGTAACCCCCACAGCAAGCGCGCAGACGGAAGTCAGCCACACCGCCGGCAGAATGTCAAACGGCGCGGGAGAACCGTACTGAGCCCGCAGGGTCCCCATAAAGGTGGGGATCAGCTGAATGGACGCGGAATTGATCACGACGAACATGACCATGGAATTGTCCGCGGTCTGTGTCGGGTTCAGCTTCGCCATTTCCTTCATGGCGGCAATTCCCAGGGGCGTGGCGGCGTTGCCGAGGCCCAGCAGATTTGCGGTAACGTTCATGCAGATTGCCTTTTCGGCGGGGCCCCCTTTTTTGAGATTCGGGAAAATCCGCCGCATCAGCGGGTCAAACAGCTTGGACAGCATCAGTGTAATCCCGCCCGCGTCCGCGATTTTCATCAGACCGGTCCAGGCGCACATCATGCCCATCATGGTAATGACCAGTTCCACCGCGCCGGCCGTCCCGCTCATAATTCCGGCGGAAAGCTGCGGCATCCGCCCCGTAACGGCGGCACAGATAACGCTCAGCACAATCAGCCCCGCCCAAATATAATTCAGCAGTGCGCTCACCCCTTTCCGGATTGTTCCGTATTATATGTATTCATAAAATTTTCCGCTTATCACATATTTTTTTACTTTCCAAACATGCATTTAATTGACATTTTTGGAAAAATATACTATAATTTTGTCGTTAAATTGAATAATCAAACACTGATTTTAAAGTGAAAGGTGATGAATAAAATGAAGTCTACCGGTATTGTGCGCAAAGTTGACGAATTAGGGAGAATTGTGTTGCCGAAGGAGCTCAGAATAACCCTTAACATAAACGAAAAGGATCCTCTGGAGATTTTTGTTGATGAGGACGGTAAGATCATTCTGAAAAAATACGAGCCCGCCTGTATTTTTTGCAACAGCATGAATGACGTTGTTTCGTTTAAAGGCCATAATATCTGCCACGAGTGCATGAAGAAAATCGCGAACAGACTGGAGGAATAACGGCGTTAAAGCTGCCCTGCGCTGCAGGGCAGCTGATTTTTTTCATTTCCTCTTGCTATGAATGAAGAAAAGAATTATGATAAGAATAATTCCATAGTAAATACGGAGATGGCAAGATGAAATTATCCCGGAGCGAAAAACAGTATTTTACGGACTGTTCCTTGGAACTGCTGAAATCCGAGATCGTTCAGCGGATGGGGACGTTTATTCAGCACGCCAATGTTTCGTGCCTGGAGCACAGCATTTCCGTGGCTTATTACAGTTACTGGCTGTGCAGAAAACTGAATCTGAATGTGGACTGCCGGAGTATCATCCGGGGCGCGCTGCTGCATGATTTCTTTCTGT
The DNA here is from genome assembly GCF_036287215.1 of Caproiciproducens sp. CPB-2. Taxonomy (NCBI): domain Bacteria; kingdom Bacillati; phylum Bacillota; class Clostridia; order Eubacteriales; family Acutalibacteraceae; genus Caproiciproducens; species Caproiciproducens sp. CPB-2. Next base: position 1,291,876 of record NZ_CP142860.1, on the reverse strand, counting down.
ACGACTGGCACGTGACGAAGAATCCCAAGGGCCTTCACGGCTTTAAGCATCCTCTGACCGCGCTGGAAAACGCCGAAGAGCATTTTTCACTCAACGACTGTGAAAAGGAGATCATCGTCAGGCACATGTGGCCGCTGACGCTGACCCCGCCGAAATGCAGGGAGGCGCTGATCGTCAGCCTTTCGGACAAATTCTGTTCCATCATCGAGATTTTGAGAATCTACCCCGCGCTGATATCCCGCTAACGCGGCGGATTCACCCCTGCGCGCAAAAAGGCCCGGATTGGCGTCGTCAGACGCTTCTCCGGGCCTTTTACCATCCTGTCTGAATTTCCGTTACGGCAAAAAACGCCTATAAAAGCCGGGTATCGTTGATAATCAGCTCAAACTGCAGGCCGAGGTACATCGCCGCCTGTCGGCAAAGCACCATGCGGGTCATAAAGATTTCAAAATACTCCATGACGGGGCAAATCTGCGTATCGATCTTAATGTCGAGAATCGCCGTCTTCTTTTCAGCGTTCACCTTGGTGGACGCCCGTTCCACCGCGTAATTGACGCGGTCGTGGATATCCGCGCCGACGGTCTCCTTGTCGCGCACGCGGGTGCGGCGCACATCCCCTTTGTCGGAAAGAATCAGCGCCGCGGCAATCGGATTGACGGCGGCGGCGGTCCCCTCGTCGTGATTGCCGATCGCGGCGACGATCAGCGCCACTTCGCTTGGGGGCATCCCGAGCCGGTTCAAAATCTGAAAGGCCATCAGCGCGCCGCTCTGGGCATGGTCGGCACGGTTGACCACATTGCCGATATCGTGCATGTACCCGGCAATGGCCGCCAGTTCGCAGGTGCGGTCGTCGTAGTGCAGGGTGCGCAAAATATAGCTTGCGTAATTGGAGGACCGCTTGGCGTGGGCAAAACCGTGCTCCGTATAGCCGATTACCCCCAGATTCTCGTTGCCGTTGGTGATATACGCATTGATTTCTTCATTTTTCAAAATGTCTTTGATGGTAACTTGATTGTATTTCTCCATTGATTCTCCGTTTACTGCGTCAGCATCCGATACATTGCTTCCAGGCACACCTGTGCGTGAACCATGAAGCGGTCAATATCAATATTCTCATTCGTGTTGTGCAGTCGTCGGTCGGGTTCGTCGGGGAAGAACGGGCCAAACGCGACGGCACGGCCCTCAAAGGCGCGCGCATAGGTTCCGCCGCCGGTGGCGTAGACTTCCGCCGGTTTGCCGGTAACCGCCGCGTAGGCATCCTGAAGCAGGGTGATGAACGGACTGCTTTCCGGAAGGAAAAGCGGCTTATTCTCCTGGTTCAGCGTGGTTTCCAGCCCGTACTGCAGAGCTTTTTCCGCGATGGAAGCAAAAATATCCTTTCCCTTTGCGGTAACCGGATAGCGGATATCGATCCCGACGGACGCGGATCTGTCATAAATGCCGGCAAGCCCGAGGTTCAGCGTCAGGGGGCCGGATTCCTCGTCGCTCACGTAAACGCCGAGAGATTCTCCGTGCAGCTCGGTCCCGATATTCCTGTTGACAAAGCTGATCAGCCCGCCGAGCTCTTCCTCGGAAAAGATTTCACCCAGCAGCTTCATCAGATGAGTCGCGGCGTTGAAACCCTCCTGCGGCTGCATGGCGTGGGACGCTTTGCCGATGGAAGTGATTTCGGTCCCGTCCTCCGTCTTTTCAAAGCTGAAATCCCCCTCCAAACGGGAAGCGGCGCTTTGGAGCTTTGCAAGAACTTCGTCCGTACACATCACGACCGCCTTCGCCTTGGCGGGGACGGCGTTGACAACGGTACCGGCGGAAAATTCGCGGACCACCGCCGAGCTGTGCTCCCGCGAGGAGACAGTCAAACGCATGATCCCCTTTTCGCGGTTGCAGATACCGTACTCGGAATCCGGGGTGAAGGCCATAACGGGCATCTGCTCCGATTTCAGGTACATTTCCAGATCGTTGCTCGCGGTCTCCTCTCCCGCGCCGAAAATAACCCGCAGGCGGCGCTTCGACTTGATATTTTCATCCTTCAGAGCCTTTAAGCAATACAGGGCGACCACCGCCGCTCCCTTGTCGTCCGCCGTGCCGCGGCCATAGTACAGGTTTCCCTTCCTGGTAAGCGTAAACGGGTCGGTATCCCAGCCCTCCCCCGCCGGCACGATATCCATGTGGGCGACCACCGCGGCGACCTCGTTCCCCTCTCCGTACTCCGCGTGACCGGCATAGTTACCGACGTTCTTTGTGGCAAAGCCCATATCGGCGGCCATTTGCAGAATCCGGTTCAGAGCCTCTGCGGGCGCCTTGCCGAACGGCATTCCCTCCACGGCCTCGCCGCGCACGGAGGGGATGGCAACCAGTTGTGCCAAATCATGTATGATAGCATCCTGATACTTCAAAATTTTGCTTCCAAAACTCACGGATATTCTTCCTTTCCTGTTATGTCGCTTGTTATGTCGCTTTTATTATAGCACAAAAAATACCAAAAAATAAGGGTGAACCGAAGTCCACCCTGTAAAATCGCTATGAAATTTATCCGATCGCAGAGGGATACTGCCCGCGGATGACCGCAAGCGCCTCTTCGTCCGCGACAACCGTCAGGTCATTGTGGAGCTGAAGGATGGACGCCGGGACTTCCGGGGTGATCGGCCCGAAGAGCGAACGGCAGAGAATCTCCGCTTTGCTGGCGCCGTTGGCGACCAGAAGAATCTTTTTCGCCTGCATAATCGCCTTGATGCCCATCGTGAGAGCACGCTGCGGCACTTCCGAGGCATTTTTAAAGAAACGCGCGTTCGCATCGATGGTTTTCTGCTTTAGCTTTACACAGTGCGTCATTTTGTCAAAGTCGTCGTCCGGCTCGTTGAACCCGATGTGGCCGGTGTGTCCGATGCCCAGAAGCTGCAGGTCAATGCCGCCCAGGCTGGTGATGACGTTGTCATACCGTTTACATTCCGCGTCGATATCCTTTGCAAGCCCGTTCGGAACATTCGTGTTTTCAATCGGAATATTGACCTGGCTGAAGAAATTTGTATTCATATAATAACGATAGCTCTGTTCGTGTTCGCCCGACAGCCCGCAATATTCGTCAAGATTGACGCTGTGCACCCTTGAGAAGTCGATATCGTCTTTTTTATACCATTCTATCAGCTGCTTGTATACACCAAGCGGTGTGGAACCGGTGGCAAGGCCCAAGACCGAATTCGGAAACAGAATAACCTGTGCGGAGATAATGTTGGCCGCTTTCCGGCTCATGCTCTGATAATCCGGTGCGCTGATAATTTTCATAAACCTCTTCCTTTCCTGTGGCGGCTGAAGCTCGAAAAATAAAAATTATTTTTATTTTCGGCGGAAAATATCGAAAATTTCTTTTCTAAATCAAATTATAGCACAAAAGACAAAAAAAACTACGGGGCAAAATCAATCAATCTCACCCCGCAGTATGTCCATTATTTATGCACTCCGTCCAACAGCGCGACCGCTTTCTCCCAGGGCACCGGCGGACTGATGAAATACCCCTGAATCATCCTGCAGCCGCAGCTGTAAATACAGTCGATCTGGGCCTGCGTTTCCACGCCCTCCGCAATGACTTCCAGATTCAGCCTTTTCGCCAGCCGGACAATCATGTCCACAATATCGCGCCCCACCCGGTCGGTTACCACCTCGTCGATAAAGCTTTTATCGATTTTCACCGAATGGATGGGGAGATTTTTCAGATAGGTCAAGGATGAAAATCCCGTCCCGAAATCGTCAAGGTACACGGAAATGCCATGGCCGCTCAGAATTTCGAGCTTTTTGATGACCCCGTCGAAAGATTCTATGAGGGTGGATTCCGTTACCTCGATCGCCACGCTGCCGGGAGTCAGCCCATAGTAGCGGAAGCGTTCCAGCACATAATCCACATAGTCCGCCTGCAGCAGCTCCACAGGTGAGGTGTTGAAGGAAACCCGGAGCCCGCGGCCTTGTACGCCCTGTGCGAAAGCAAACGTCCGGTCGACGACAGACCGTCCCAGTTCCTTGATGAAGCCGGTGTTTTCCGCCATCGCGATAAACGTAACCGGCGATACCATCCCGAATTTGGCGCTGTTCCAGCGGGCCAGGGACTCAAAGCCGACAATCGCCCTTTTCTCATAGTCGTACTGCGGCTGAAAATAGCAGCAGAACTCGCCATTGTGAATGGACAGCTTGAGTTCCCGCTGCATCTGATGCTGGCGGTCAATCGTAATTCCGAATTCGTCGTTAAACAGGGCGTAGCTTCCCTTCGACGTGCTCTTCGCTTCATGCAGGACAAATTCGCCGCGGTTAATGATTTCATCGAACCGGTCGTTCTCGATGATCTCCCGGTAATGAAACAGGATCGCGCCGACGCTGCACGTCAGCTGAATGACATTGCCATGAATCAGAAACGGCTCCTCAAACAGATGCAGAATCGTTTTAGCACAGCTTTCAAGCTCTTCCGGAGTATTCACATTGGAGATCAGGAGGGTAAACTCGTCCCCGCCGATTCTGCCGACCAGCGTGTTTTCTCCTTCCACGGATGCCAGACGGGCCGCCGCCGAAGCGAGGAAAGAATCCCCGATGTCGTTGCCGAAGGTATTATTGACCGACTGGAAATTGTCGATATCAAGGAAAATGGCGGCTCCGTTTTTGCTTTCCGCACGACAGAGCCTGATCCATTCGGAAATATTCTTTTCCACTCCCTTGCGGTTCGGCAGATTCGTCAGAGGGTCGGTATAGGTGTAATAGCTGATATCCTCTTTACGCCGCATACTCGCTTCATAGCTGCTTTTTTTGAATTTAAAAAAGCCGACGGAGGCAGCAACGAATTCAAGGATCAGCAGTCCGAATAAAATTCCGCTCATGATCAGGATCTGATTGCCGGGAGCCATGATTTTATTTTCTTCCACCATGACCGCAAACATCCAGCCGTCGGTTCCCTGGATGCCGCTGTATCCGATCAGCTTATCGACTCCATTGATCGCACAGACTCCCCTGCCCGGCTGCCGGGAAAGAAAATCACCTTTCATTCTGCTGATTTCCGGCTGAGAGGACTCACCGATGTATTGGAAAAAGTTGCTGAACCGATCCTGTCCGCTTCGGTTGGAAACCACTGTTCCGTTATGGGAAAGAATATAAATGGAATAATCCGAATCAACGGCAATATTATCCATGATATTCAGCTCTTCTTTGTCCGGCGTCGTTGCGACCAGTACGCCGACAATTTCCCGGTTACGGATCACCGGCACCGCATACGCGATAATTTTGCTTTTTGAATCAAATAAATCGTACAGTTCCCCCGAAATATTGGCGTGGCCGGCCAGCGCCTTCTGAAAATATTCCCTTTCGCCAATCATCATCGTCTTGCCGTCGTTGGTAACCGCCCGGCCGGACCTGTCGACATAAGCCACCCGCACGAAATTTTTTCTTCTGGCTTCATCCGAAAGGATTCTCATTTGTTCCGCCGTGCTTTGGGTAAGCCCGTTCTGCTGCGCAATGGCGCTGAGCGCGTCCAGATTACCCACAATCGCCGCGCGAACCGCGTTTGAACCCTGTTCCGATATTTTTTGCAGCGAAGTCTGCGTATTCGCTGTCAAAATACTGCGGACACCAAAGACAAAACCCAGCCCCAGCGCAATCAATATTGCGACAATCCCGACAATAATCAGAACCATTTTATTTCTCTGGTATTTCATTTAGCCACCCATTTCGACAGATTTTGCGTAATTGGATAAGTGAATGGTTCTAAATCCTTTTATTAAATGATTTTAAAATATTTTACAAGCTTTTAATATTTTATTAATTATAATATCGGACCTTCCTTTTTAAATTTGAGTCCGAACGAATAAATTTATTCGCCCTGCAAACAATTTCAACGAACGCAAAGTGGGGTGATATAGGATGAAAAAAAATGCGTTTCTATTTTTGACCGGAGGAACTGTATATCCGGCGCTGGAAATGATCTGTCGCGGGAAGACGGATATTTCCATGGCTGCGGCAGGCGGGCTGTGCTTATGCCTGATTGACCGCGTATGCAACCACACGATGAGAAGCAGACCGATTTCCGTCAAGTGCTTTGCCGGTTCGGGAATTATCACCACAGTGGAATTTGTCACCGGGCTTCTGGTGAATGTCGCTCTGAAGCAGAACGTATGGGATTATTCCGCACTGCCGCTGAACATTATGGGGCAGATCTGCGTACCGTTTTCCCTGCTGTGGTTTGTGGTCACTCTTCCCGCCCTGGGACTCTGCGGGCTGTGTGAAAAAGCCCCTTTCCTTGCCGAATAGCAAAATATCCGCCTCCCCGCATGAAACGGAGGCGGATATTTATTTAAGAATTTTAATGGAATGCATTGACACAAGCCCCTAAAATATGATATTATTGTTTTCGCACTTGTGATGGAGAGGTGTCCGAGTGGTTTAAGGAGCTAGTCTTGAAAACTAGTGATCCCGCAAGGGACCAAGAGTTCGAATCTCTTCCTCTCCGCCATTTAAGAAACTTCATATTTGTTTTGTTTTCACCAATAAGGAGAAATACCCAAGTGGTGAAGGGGCTCCCCTGCTAAGGGAGTAGGTCGGGTAACCGGCGCGAGGGTTCAAATCCCTCTTTCTCCGCCAAAGACCGGCAAATTTCATTTCTGAAATTTGCCGGTCTCTTTTGCTTGTTTACATGCTATCATAAAAACAAATGATTTTATATGATGCGAAACCAAACAGGAATCTGATAAGAGTTAATGGTCAAAAAAGCTTTAAAATCCGGTGGCGGCGTTGTTTTGTCTTGCTTTTGTTTTCCAAGCTTTCAATAATACATATCCTCTATTTTTATTCTATGTTTAGGGAGGGGCAAATGAACTACGATGCATTGATTATAATAGATATGCAGACAGCCCTTGTTGAAGGGCATCCTTATAATGAAACTATCGTTATTCAAAACATAAAGAATTTGCTGCAGGCATGCAGGAAGAAAAAAATCCCTGTTATTTACGTCCAGCACGACGGCGGGGCCGGTGATGAGTTAGAACACGGCAGCAAAGGGTGGAAAATCTACAGGGAGATTGCGCCATTGCCCGATGATAAGATTTTTGAAAAGCAGTATAACAGCGCATTCCGAAATACGGGATTGCATGAGTATCTTCAAAAAATCCATACGAAAAATATTATTATGTGTGGCATGCAAACAGAATATTGCTTCGATGTTTCCTGTAAAGTCGCCTTTGAATACGAGTACAATGTAACTGTACCGCGAGCAACAACAACAACATTTGATAATACATTTGCAAGCGCAGAAGCTTTATCTGAATACTATGAGAATAAAATTTGGAACAATCGTTATGCTCGGGTTATTTCAATGGAGCAAACCATTTCTGAGATAGACGACTAACTTGATATCATAGGCATAACGCGAGCCAACAGGCTTGCATCTTTTATTGCCTGACTTTCCGAAAGCCGCATGAATACTGAATTCGTGCGGCTTTTCTCTCTGCTTCTATTCTATCCATTTCGGGTTACTGCAAATTGTGAAAATTGCACCCACTCTTATTCTCTTGTATATCCCGTTTTATGTCCGTTGTCCTTACTCGGCGGGCTTACAGCATTTCCAGTTAATTCTGCAACAAGGTTGCGTTTCTCCCCCGCCGAAGGCGGGGGAGAAACGTGTTTTGTCTCGCAAACTGAAATGGAATTGCTATAGTAAGAATTTCGGAGTGCTACAACAGAAAAGCCTTCAGGCACTTGACAACACCGTTTCTGAATCATAAAATAATTTTGAAAAGGCTCAAAACAGGAAAATAGCGAAACCCACGGTGTCAGCACCGAGAGAAAACTATTGAGGCAGCGGAGCGGACGGAGGTGTTAAGTCATGAACAGGGAAAAAATCAAAGCGCAGGCTTTTGACTGCATGCAAAATTTCTACGGGACGGTACAGGAGCCGCGCATCCGTTGTTATGTCCGGTTCCATGACCATATCAGCGAAACCTCTCTTAAAAAAGCGGTTCAATTGTCTGTGGGAGCAATTCCGGAGCTTACCTGCGTATTTGATGAAAAACGGCACTGCTGGGAAAAACGACCCTTTACCGCTGAAGACATGGTCTGCCTGATAAACGTCTCAGGTGAAGGTGAAATCTCTCCATTTCCATATTTGCTTACTGCAATCGAGCCTACCTGTGAACCTCAGATGAAAATTCTGCTTCTAAGAGACGAAAGACATGACACGCTCTGCCTGATTATCAACCACATGGTTAGTGATGGAGCCGGCTTCAAGCAATACCTGTATCTGCTCTGTGACCTATATTCCAAGTGTGAAAAAGATGCGAGATTCAATAAAAGTCCTGAGCCCCTCGGAAGGCGCAACCTGAATCAGCTTCTGAAAAATCTGAGTTTCAAAGAGAAACTGGCAATATTGTTTTCAAAATCAGATTATGGGAAGCCCGATCCCGCTATCGTTCTTCCGCTGACAGGGGACTCTTCCCATCCGATTATCTGCAGAACACAGATAGAGAAAGAACAGTTTGACGCCATACGGCATTTTACAAATGATTGCCATGTGAGTGTAAACGACATGATCCTCACAGCGTACATCCGTGTTCTTCATCAAATAACAGGGTGCAAAAAAATAACGGTTCCATGTCCCGTTGATTTGAGAAAATATAAAAAGGAAGGCCAGCAGTGCGGCATTTGCAACCTGACCGGAAATTACTGGTGTGACGCGGAAATAGCCCCAGGGGAGACATTTGCCGAAACCCTCCAGAAGGTGTCCGGGCAAATGCGTTCCCAAAAACAAAGCAACGATTGCTTGAAAGGACCAATGCTGTTTCATATGCTATTCCATATACTGCCCTTTTCCGCCGTGCAGAAATCTTTTCTCAGGATTTCGCCCGTTCCCGTCACTTCCTATTCGAATTTAGGCATCCTCGATAACGAACGGCTCTGTTTCGGCGGACACGAGATTGAAGACGCATTTATCAGCACGGCAGTGAAAAAGGTGCCTTACTTTCAGCTTTCAGTTTCTACCTATCAGGGACGCTGTACCTTGACGAGCAGTTTGTACGGCTCGGAGGAAGATCAAAAACTTGTCAGCGGCGTTTTATACCAAATCGTTCAGGAAATAGGATTGAATTTTGCATAAATAGAAAATGCCAGCAAGCCGCCAAGGCAAGACGCGTATTTGCCTATTCTACGATTTCTTCCTTTTTCTGAAAATCTTCCAGGCTGCATAACCGAAAGCAGCTATGATACACACAATAACTGCGACTGTAGAATACTGGCTGAGATATGGCAGAGCAGATTCCCAGGCGCTTCCCAGAAAGGCGCCGGACAGAACCAGGACAGTATTCCACACTGTACTGCCAATCATAGTCAGCACCAAGAACAGCGGAATATTCATTTCATTACATCCGGCGGGGATGGAAATCAGGCTGCGCATCAGCGGAATACAACGGCAGATAAATACGGCCTTGTTCTGATATCGGGAAAACCACCGTGTAGAACGGTTCACATATTCCGGCTTCAGATGCATAACCTGTCCGAATTTACCGGCAAACAAAGTCTTCAGGCGCTCCGCTTTTAAAATACGCCCGAGTCCATAGAGGACGACAGCTCCAGCCAGCGAACCGAACGTGGCAAAGACAATAACCAGCGGAACATTCATGGATGTGCTGAGTGTCAAAGCCCCGCCGAACAGCAACACCACTTCCGACGGAATAGGCGGAAATATATTTTCAATAAAGATCAAAAGAAAAATTCCAAGATAGCCAAAACTATTAATGATGGAGATGATACCGTCCTGCATAATCGTTACCTCTGATTCCATTTAGAATGCCTTTGATTCCACAGGGTAAAACCAATGTCGGCAAATTTGTAGGCAACCCAGCCCAGAATAATTCCCAGAATTGCTCCGGCAAGAACATCGCTGGGATAATGCACGTAAAGATACAGTCTGGAAAAAGCCATCAGCACAGAAAAGATGGCGATTGGAATCCACAGCCTTTTCCTGCTGAAAAACAGTGCGGAAGCCGTCGCGAAAGCAGCAGCGGTATGCCCTGACGGAAAAGAAAAATCATTTGGGCGTGGAACAAGGAGTTGAATTGCCGTGACGTAGCACGGCCTGACGCGGTCAACCCATGGTTTAAGAATCAGGTTGCTGCAGACTGCGGTCATTCCAATCGCCAGAACAATCGTGAAGCCGGCCTTCCGGTATTCAGGAATGAAGCACAGAAAGGCCGCTGTTATCAGCCAAATTGCCGCATAGTCTCCCAGTTTGGAAATGAACGGCATGATCACATCTCCAAAGCCGCTGCGTAGGTGCTGCTGGATAAAGTCCAGGAGGGAGAGCTCAAAAGAAATCAACGAATCACATCCTTTATGCATTTGATGATAACAGTATATCAGCAACATTTAAACTTTCGCTTTACAGCGGTTAAACAGGAGATAAACTATTACTTAAATGCATTTGAACCCAAAGACGCCCGCCCGTACTGATTTAAGTCAGTACGGGCGGGCGTTATATGTCTCTCTTATGCTTAAGCTATCCCCCCGAAGCGGTATCCTGCACCCCACACCGTTTGAATGTAGCGTGGTCTGGCCGGGTCCTTCTCAATTTTTTCCCGCAGACGGTTGATATGAACGGCGACCGTCGCGTTATCGCCCATGGCATCCATTCCCCAAATTTTTTCATACAGTGTTTCCCGATCGAATACAATATCGACGTTCAGCATGAAAAAAAGCAACAGCTCATACTCCTTGTTTTTCAGTTCGATTTCTTTCCCATCCACATAAACACGGTGGGTATCCGTATGAATCTCAATCGTATCGATCGATACGATTGCAGGAGCTCTCCGGGAATGTGTCAGTCTGGCATATTGGGCCAAATTTGCTTTCACACGCGCCACCAGAACACCGGGAGAAAACGGCTTTTCAATATAATCGTCCGCACCGAGGCCAAGGCCGCGGATCTTATCGATATCCTCCCGACGGGCGGTCACCATCAGAATCGGAATATCGAGCGTTTCCCTGACTTTTCGGCATACGGCGAAACCGTCCATACCCGGCAGCATCAGGTCCAGCAGAATCAGATCGAATTCTCCGCTTAAAGCCCGTTCCAGTCCCGTCATCCCATCTGCGGCAATTTCCACTTCAAAACGGTCGATTTCCAGATAATCCCGCTCGATTGCAGCGATATCTGCATCGTCTTCAACGATCAGTATTTTACTCATCGGTTCCAATCTCCTTTGGCAGCGAAACAGCAATGGTAAGCCCGCCCTCCGCAGCGTTTCGCGCTTCCACGGAACCACCCATTTGCTGCACCGCCTTTGCGACAATGGCAAGCCCAAGGCCGCTGCCTTTCTCCGGATCACGCCTTGCCGGATCCGTGCGATAAAACGTGTCAAACAGCTTCGGAAGGTCTTCCTCTGCAACGCCCGGTCCGTCGTCCGTCAATGTAACGATCGCAAAATTCTCCGTATTCTGCAAAACAATAGTCAGATGTCCCGTTTCTTTGTTCTTATATTTCAAGCTGTTGTCGGCAATATTCATCAGTACGCGGTGGAGCTGTTCCGGATCGGCATTCACAGCTGCCGGTTCCAGCGCAGGCTTTACTGCCAGACTCAATCCGCGTGTTGCATACTCTGCTCCAAAGTTCTTAACAAAATCTTCGATCAGAGAGTCCAGGCGCAGCGTTTTCATATGGAGAGGATACTCATCCAATTCCATTTTGGAAAACAGAAAAATCTGCGATACCATCCGCTCAATGTCCTCTGCCTTGGCCTTAATGGTAAGAAGATATTTTTTCCGCGCTTCCGGTGTTTTCGCAACACCATCCAGTAACCCTTCCACATACGCTTGGACGGAAGTAAGCGGTGAACGCAAGTCGTGAGAAATACCCGCAAGCAATTCCTTTTGGCTTTCCTCATGCCGCCGAGTCTGTTCCACAGATACTTTCAGTCTTGCCGCCATTTCATTGAAGTCGGCGCATACCAATGCAAACTCATCCTGATTGTCATAGTGGATATGAAAGTCCAGATTGCCGTCGCGGATTTGGTGCACACCGTCCGCCAGAATATCCAGCGGACGTTCAATTTTCTGAAACACAAACTTTGTCAGAAAACGATTGGTCAGCAGAATTGAGAGGAAAATCGTAAACACCAGGATAAGCGCAACCAGTACGATCAGCATTTTTAAAGTTGCATTGGAAAATTTGGAGGAACTGCACAGTAAGAAAATTTGATAATGATCGTTTCCAACTTTAATTTGATGGGCGTAAAGGCTGCGGTTTCCGCTCGAAAGAGTCCCCTCGTTTCCAAGCGAGGCTGAAGCTTTCAAGAGAGCAGCGTCGGCGGCGTTTGCATTTCCGTATCGATAGTAATTGGTACCGTTCGCTTCAACCGTCAATGTCATTGCTTCGCGGTCAAGCAGACTGCTCAGCAAAGTCAGTTTTTCCAGACGTTCTTCCGGGGCCGCTTTTAACGCCTTTTCAACAGCGGCAGAGATTCCTTGCCCTGCATGGTAAAAATCTTCGCTGTCGTCAAAGCTCAAACCCGTTCCATTTGTGACCGCGTACCAGATAACTCCAATGCTTCCCAGCGCAATCAGCAAAGTAATTCCGACAGGGACTAAGATCATTAACAAATTAGATAGAAACAGACGCTTTTTAATGGTCATACTGATTGCCGCCTCCAATTTATTTTATCATAGCATAAATTGATGACAGAAATGATAAACTCCAGATAAACTATTCAAGATCCCAACGTTTGTCCGGCTTCACGATCGTCAGCCTTGTCTTCCGGTTCCCGAACCGGGGATTCCTTTTTTGTGATTGCAATCAGATATGTCCTGCAGACAAGTAATCCAACAGCGCAGGCCAGGAGCACACAGGGCATCAGTGAAAAGGAAACGTTCGCGAAAAGCTGTCCAAACAGAGGGGCCATTAGAGTGTTTCCGGTGTATGCAAACGACATCTGTAAGCCCATGACAGCCTGTGCATTGTCTTTCCCGAAGTAAACGGGCGTCTGGTGCAGCATGGAAGGATAAATCGGTGCGAGCCCCAGCCCGACAAGAATAAACGCGCCGATTGCAAACACGGCGGGTAAAGGCAAGATCATAAAAACAAAACCGACAATCAGAAAGATGGTGCCTATACGGATTAATGCTTCGTTGCTTAATTTTATGGAAACAAACCCGCTCACCATACGCCCGACCGTTACCCCAAGGAAGAACAGCGATACCCATCCGGCCGCGCTTTCCGGTAAAACCCCCTTCATTTTCACCAGATAGCTGGCTCCCCAAAGCATCATGGAAGCTTCCATCGAGGCATTCAATAAAAAGGAAAGCATAACAAAAACAGAACCTTTTGCCCGAAGCATCATGAGCAGGCTACGCTTTTCTTTGCCCTGCCGCACTTCATCCGCAGGTTCGGAGGATGGGCTTTCAAACTTCTTCCACATAGGAAGAGAGAAGGCCAGCAGTGCAACCAAAGCGAACTGGATAATGGATATGCTCAGATACCCGCTTCTCCAGGTGCGCCCCCAAAGTGCCAGGACAGAAATCAGAGCGGGGCCGAGCATGGCTCCCACGCCCCAGAAGCAGTGCAGCCAGTTCATATGCTTTGCCTCATAATGCTCGGCTACAAATTCATTCAGCCCCGAATCCACCGCTCCGGCTCCAAGGCCGAGCGGAACAGCACAGGCCAGCAGCCATGCAAAGGAAGGAGACAGAGAGAAGCCCAGCAGCGCAATGGCCGTCAGGGCGACGCTTACGACCGTGACCTTGCCCGTACCGAACCGGCGAATCAGCCGATGCGAAAATAAGCTGGACAGGATGGTGCAGGCCGATATCATGATGGAAACGAATCCCGCGTTCCCTACCGGGACCCTGAACTCCATATTCATGATAGGCCATGAGGAACCAAGCACGGCGTCCGGAAGTCCTAAACTGATAAACGAGAGATAAATCAAAGCTAAAAAAATCATCTGGAATCTCCTATACTCATCTGCTAAAATTCCGTTTTCTGAAATTGTCCTCTCAGCCCGGACCGGTAAGCGGATACCGCCTGCGCGATTAATCCGGCAGTAATATCGGAATCCAAATCCCTTTGATAGATTACAGAGGGGAATATCTCCCGTATCGTCTGTGTGGGGATTTCCCTTTCAAGCGTTTTCTTGAAAGCATCGGTAAAGAAATCGCCATACAGGACGACATGCCCCGGATTGACAATGCCGCAGAAAACGCTGATCAATCTGGATATTGCGGGACCAGCCTCCTGCGGTTTTTCATAGTCAATCGAAAGCCAGTCGATCCCCAATGGCAGCAGGGACACTTCACCGGCAAATCCAAAAGCTCCTTTCAGGATTTTGCCATCAATCACGATTCCTGCACCGGGGCCGAAGCACTTCGGAAAGTAGATTCCCGCAATGACGGAAACTTCCACGTTTCTGCTGTATCCAAATACAGCAGCATTGACATCATTTTCTATGACCACAGGCAAATGATATTTTCCCTGAAAATGCTCTGTGAAAGAAACGCCTTCCAATTCTGTATAGTCATTGGTCAGGATAACGCCGCCGCGCTCGACCCCCGGCAGGGAAAAGGCGGCGATACTGATCGTCGGATACGCGCGCAGGGATAAATCCAGCATGGCCTCAAAGCTCGCAAGCCGTATATTGTCAAAGGATTGTTCCGCCTGCCATACTATCTCGCCGTACAAATTTCCGACACAGGCACTGATGATATTTTTTCCGTTCCGTATCCGTGCCGACAGCGCGAGCACATGGGCGTATTCCGCATTGAAGGTATAGGCCTGTGACGGCCTCCCTCCGGTAGCAGAACGCATTTCGCCCAGGATCACTTCCCCGCTTTCCACAAAACCATTCAATATGTTCCCAACCGTAGCAAAGCTGAGCCCCGTCCGCTGCGTCATCTCTTTGATCGTGGAGGTTTTGCAGGAACACAAATTCCAGAGAACGGTATGCGCATTGCTTTGTTTCATATCCAACATATTGATTCCCATCAAATCACCTTTCTTATCAGCTGACCTTATCCGTGCCACAGCAGCCCGGCTGGACCATTGGCTTTGTTTTGCCGTGAAAATCGCTCCCGCGTGTAACAAACAAGCCAAATTGTTCCGCCTTATTCAAAAACCACCGGGCAGTTTCGGGGGTGTGGTAACTGCTGTAAACTTCTATCCCTTTCAGCCCCAAAGAAATCAGCTGATCGATCCTCTCAAAATTGCCCTGCAGATTCACCCCCGGATGGGCCAGCACGGATTTACCGCCGTTTCGGTGTATGATCCCGATTACATCCCTCATATCGGGAAAGGTCATTCCAACGTAACAGGGCTTTCCCTGCGAGCAGTAATCCCAATAGAAATTGACATACGGGTTATCGTTTCGGTCGCCGCCCTCCCTGTAAGGACGCAAAATGCCGCTCCCGAGATATTTTTCATTTTTCAGTAAGGCTTCGGCAAAAGCCTCCCCCGTCCAATGCTCACTCCAATATCCTCCGGCGGTGATCGCTTTCAACTCCGTCTCGGTAAGGGTAAAGCCCATGCGGTTGATCAGCCGAAGTCTTTCTTTGGATGCATCGGCACACTGTCTTCTCACATTTTGTTCTATGGCCTCAAAATCAGGGCTTTCGAGCTGAATATCATAGCCGAGGACATGAAAATTGGTATTTTGATAAGTACAGTCAATTTCGACGGCCGGATAACACCTTAAGTGTTCATGTCTTGCTATTTCAACTGCTTCCTGAGAACCTTTCACACAATTATGATCGGCTATTGCCATGATGGTAACACCCGCTCCCATGCACATCTGAACAAGCTTTGCGGGTGTGTATTCCCCATCTTCGCTGTAGCAGGAATGAATATGTAGGTCGATATTATGAAATCCATTCATCTATTTGCCCTCCCATCGTTAATAGCAGCGAACGCCGCTGAATATTCTCAGGGATTGAACCGCCAAAATATATTTTCCATATTATTATAACTAATATAATAACTTATGAAATAAGTATAAATCAAGTGATTGGGAAAGTCAATAGCTTCAAATCGCCTGAACCACTCTCGGCGTCTGTTAAAACATCTGTTTGACAATTGTTCTAATGAAATCGGAAATATATTTCCCTTATTATCCATCAGGCTATATTCCATCAACTACTTTACATAACCACGATACCGCAAAAGTAGAATCGGAGGGGATCACTCCCTTATCTGAAATTAAGAAAAGCGCCACCAAACTGGCGGCGCCGGAATCACTTAACGAAATGAGATATTGTCTTTTGAAATTCCATACTTTCTGGTTATGGCAGATTTAATTTTTTCTTCATTCAAGAAAGGAACTTTATTTATCTCATCAATAAATCTCCTCGTTGCTTGAATGTGCATATTCCTGCTGCCAACAAAGATGTCTATATCGATCACGCTCATTCCTTCTGCCGTGTTGTTGGCGATCACGGTGACTTTGTTAGAATCCATCAAATTCCCCTCCCTATCTGTTTTTATAATAATTCCAATAATAAAAAAAGTCAACGCTCTTTTTCATATCCTCCCAATTTGCCGCCCATACAGGGCGGTTTTTCCTTCTTCGACATATTATGCCACAAAATAAGAATGATTCCTGTTATAATAAACTTGACCCCCATAGAACACAAAGGGTGATAAAGCGTAAGAGAAAGGATGTTCAAAATGAAAATTATTGTTGATAGAAATGAATTGGAAAAAAGACTGACGCAAGCCCGAAAGGGAAAACTGATTGAATTTTGTATTGTCCCTTCTCAATTTGATTCCGGCAGATTGAATCCGGCTCTGCTACATATCGGTACCGTATATAACGACGGTTCCTATGAAGATCTGGAAAGCATTTACGAATTCAGAAGATTGCAGTTAGTCGACGATTTCTGATTCCCACGGCCCCTGTCTTACGGCAGGGGCCGCTTTTTTTCATAAAACCTGATCTCCGGACACCCTAAATCCGAAAGGAAGCAGGTTCATAAACAGTAAAAAAAACAATAAAAATTCATCGGTATCTGATTCGACAGGGTCACAGCGGTATTTTCCTTTCACTGAATAAACCGCCGAACATTCTCATATATATGTAGATGTATCCGAATATAGGAGGCATTTGCATGGCAGTGACCAGCAATCATGTAATCTACCGTGGATATACCGATTCATCGCCGTATCCGCCAATCAGAATTCAAGCTCCCAACAAGGATTACGCCAACATATTGATGGATGACCTCGCCGGTCCAAAAGGGGAATTCACCGCAATGAGCATGTATTTTTACCAGCATAACATGGCAGGTAAAGATTCAGGAGATTACGGCGCCGTCATCATGCGCATAGCCATTGCGGAGCTGCATCATATGGATATTCTGACGGCGGTAATACGCAAACTGGGCGGGAATCCTCAGTTTCGCGGCAGCAGCAAATCCAACAAGCGATATTGGAATGCGAACAGTGTTTCCTATAGCCAGGACCTGTGCAAAAGCTTGAAAATTGCCTTGGAGGGTGAAAATCACGCCATCGAAGCATATGAAAACCATATACAAATTATTGAAGACCCGTATATTAAGAACATCCTTACAAGGATCGTCGTTGACGAAAAGCTGCACAAAAATTATATTACACAAATGATTGAAAAATATTGTACATAAAATTTCAGCCACAATGGATTTCTCCATTGTGGCTTTTTTATTTCGGGTCCGCTTTTGAAAAGATAAAAGTGCCTGTAGAAAGCATTCCTGATTGTATTATTCCAGTGTTGCGGCTACGCGCTTCAGCTCGGATATGATGCCGATATGCTGGGGACAGACGGATTCGCACTGCCCGCACTCGATACAGTCGCTGGCGGCGCTCCCTCCCTGCGTTGCCCACATATAACCGTGTTTCGCAATCTCGAGGCTGCCAAAAATAAGCCGGCGGTTCATCGCATCAAAGATATCGGGGATGGCGATTTCCTGCGGGCAGCCTTTCGTGCAGTACCGGCAGCCCGTGCAGGGGATGCCCGGAATCTGGTCGAACGCCGCTTTTGCCTTGGCAATCACTTCCCGCTCGGAGGGTTCCAGCGGCCGGAAGGCCGACATCGTGGCAAGATTGTCTTTCATCTGTTCGACGTTGGACATTCCGCTGAGCACGGTGATGACATGGTCGAGCGACGCAGCATACCGGAGCGCCCAGGAAGCGAACGAAGCGTCCGGGTTCCCTTCGCGCAGCACCTCCGCCACCGACTCGGGTGGGTTGGCGAGCAATCCTCCCTTGACCGGCTCCATGATGATTACAGGTTTGCCGTGCTTTTTCGCCACCTCGAAACACTTACCGGACTGTACGGCGGGGCTGTCCCAATCGGCGTAATTGATCTGCAGCTGCACAAATTCCATTTCCGGGTGCCGGGTGAGAATTTCATCGAGCGCCTCGGGTTTGTCATGCATGGAGAACCCCACGTGCCTGATCAGTCCTTTCGCGCGCTGCTCGAGCACGAAATCCCACATGCCGTAATCGTCGAACGCTTTGGTTCGGTCGCCGCCGCAGTTGTGAAGCAGATAAAAATCAAAATACCCCGCCCCGGTCCTCCGGAGCGACGTGTAAAACATCTGTCTGGCTTCTTCGGCGTTCTTTGCACCTGCCCAGGCGGGCAATTTTGTGGCCAGCTGAAATTTTTCACGCGGATAGCGGTCCACCAACGCAGTTTTGACTGCTTCCTCGGATTTTCCGCCGATGTAACCGTAAGCCGTGTCAAAATAGGTAAAACCCGCCGCAAGAAACTGATCCACCATGGCTTTCGTCTGTTCGATGTCGACCTCCTTGCCGAGCATCGGCAGACGCATCAGTCCAAAACCGAGTTTGGGAATGTCTTTACCCAGATAATTCATTCATTTTCCTCCTTATCCTATTGACTCTTACGCTGTTTTCCTGCAGCATTTCCAGTTGATTCTGCAACAAGGTTACGTTCCTCCCCCGCCTTCGGCGGGGGAGGAACGTGTTTTGTCCCGCAAACTGAAATGGAATTGCTGTAGAATGATTCTACAACTTAAACTTAACTTTAAGTCAAGGCTTTTTTGAAAATTTTTATACCTGCCGTTGAAGCGACGGCTTAGACATGGAGATTCATAATCCGGATGTTGAGGCGAAGGATATCCGATAAATTCATCCAGCCATCACCAAAAATTCACAAAAGATCAATACACTGAGAATGTTAAGGAGGCTTCTGCATTGGAAGAACTGATTTCTCAGGTATTTGTGTACATACTGAATCATCCGGCTAAAATCTGTATCGCCGCTGTGGTCTTCAGCTGTCTTCTGGGGGTAATGAAAGCACGAAAAACATGGCCGTGAAAATCCCGGATATTTTGGTTCCCGCCGACGGCGGGAACCTTTTTTCTGTTTGGATTAACTGGAATGGAAGGAACAACATAAAATGGCTCAGGAGGTGTTCGTTTGTATTTAGAACCGCAATTCGATCAAATGCAAAACATTTTGAAAAGCCCGCCCTCCGCATATGCCATGGTGAAAGGCGGTCCGGGATTTCCCAATATAAATGGTATGGTCTGCTTTTATCAGTTAGCGGACGGTGTTCTCGTGCTCACACAGATCAACGGTCTTCCCCACAGCACGGGGAATTGCCCCGCCGATATCTTCGGATTCCATATTCACGAAGGAAATCAATGTACCGGAAACGCTCAGGACCCCTTTGCCAACGCGAAAGCGCATTACAACCCAAATCACTGCCCTCACCCCGCACACGCGGGCGACATGCCCCCGTTATTCGGGAATCATGGATTCGCTTTTATGGCATTTATGACGGACAGATTTTCAGTGAACGAAATCATAGGACGTACCGTCATCGTTCATTCATCACCGGACGATTTCAAAACCCAGCCGTCAGGAAATTCAGGAAACAAAATAGCATGCGGCCAGATCGTGCAAAACGGCATGTAAGATTTTCATTGTCAGGGAGTGCGGAAAGTACTCCCTGTTCTTATTCTCCCATCCATCGTTTCGGGCAGCCGCCCGCAGACCGCGCTCAGCATCCCCTGACGATCTGTTCCGCGCACTTGATTCCGTCCACCGCGGCGGAAATAATGCCGCCCGCGTACCCCGCGCCTTCCCCGCACGGATAAAGCCCCTTCACGGCAACAGACTGCATGCCGTCGCCGCGCAGGACGCGCACCGGCGACGAGCTGCGGCTTTCCACCGCGGTCAGAAGGGCATCCGGATCAGAAAAGCCCTTCAGCTTATGCTCCATCAGAAGAATCCCCTGCCGCATGGAATCGGCAATAAAGTCCGGCAGGCAGTCGTCCAGGCCGCAGGGCGTTACCCCCGGAAGATAGGTCGGCTGACAGCCGCCGATCTTTTTAGACGGCACGCGCCTGAGAAAATCTTCGACCCGCTGTACCGGCGCGCGGTAGTCCCCGCCCCCCAGCTGAAACGCTTTTTCTTCCAGCCTGCGCTGAAATTCCACACCGGCGAGCGGATGCCCGCTGCCGAAATCTTCCGGCCCGACGCTGACAAGCAGCGCCGCGTTCGCGTTTCTTCCGTTCCGGGCAAAATTGCTCATTCCGTTCGTTACCAGACGCCCTTCCTCGCTCGCGGCGGCGACCACCTGTCCGCCCGGACACATGCAGAACGTATAGACGCCCCTGCCGTTTTTCAGGTGTACGGCCAGCTTGTAGTCGGCCGCGCCCAGAGCCGGATGGCCGGCAGACGAGCCGTACTGGGAACGGCTGACCAGCTCCTGCGGATGCTCGATCCGGGCGCCGACGGAAAACGGCTTCTGTTCCATCGGCAGCTTCAGGGAATACAGCATTTCAAAGGTATCCCGGGCGCTGTGGCCGACGGCCAGGATCACGCGGTCCGCGTCCAGCGTATAGGACGAGCCGCCGCGCGGTTTTACCTCCACTCCGGTCACCCTGCCGTCCTTCATCAGGATATTTTGCAGACAGGTTTCAAAATGCACCTCTCCGCCGAGCGCAATGATCCGCTCCCGGATATTTTTGACCGCGCCGGGCAGCCTGTCCGTACCGATATGCGGCTTTGCCAGATACAGAATTTCCTGCGGGGCGCCCGCGGCCACAAATTCCTCCAGCACCTTGCGGGCGCGGAAATCCTTTGTCCCGGTATTCAGCTTTCCGTCCGAAAAGGTACCGGCGCCGCCCTCTCCGAACTGGACGTTGCTTTCCGTGTCGAGCTTTCCCGTTTTCCAAAAAAGGGCGACCTGTTCCTTTCTGCGCTCTACGGCGCTTCCGCGTTCAAACACGACCGGCCTCTGCCCCGCCTGCGCTAAAATCAGCGCGGCAAAAAGCCCCGCCGGGCCGAAGCCCACGACCACGGGACGGATTTCGCGCGGTTTTCCCACAGGAAGCTCATAGCGGTAAGGTTCGGCTTCCGTAATTTTGGGGTCCTGAGGGCTGTGGTTTTGACCGCAGTCCACATCCACCGTACAAATAAAATGCACGTCGTTCTTTTTGCGTGCATCCACGGATTTTTTATAAAGCTTACAGGCACGGATCCGGTCGGGAGCGACTTTCAGCCGCGCGGCGGCCTCCCGCTTCAAATCCTCCTCGGTTCCATCCAGCTTCACGCTGATTTCAGAAATTCGATACATGGTTTCCCCTCTACAATTTTAATAAGGAACGCGCGGCGGCGCTTCCCGCGGTAATTCCGGAGCTCCACGCCCAGTGAAGGTTGAAGCCACCGCAGTCGCCGTCTATGTTCAGCAGTTCCCCCGCAAGGTACAGACCCGGGCACGGCCTGGATTGCAGATTTTCGTCCATCTCCCCCAGCGGGACCCCGCCCGCCGTAATCTGGGCGTCCTTCCAGGACAGCGTTCCCAAAACGTCAAAGCGGAAATCCTTGACCCGGTTGGCAACGGAAACAAGCTCCGCCTGCTTCAGCTGTGCGGCACGCTCCGGCACCCGGGAAAGCGCGGCCCGGACCACCTCCCGCCCTACCAGCTTATGGACGCATCCGCCCAAAAGATCGCCCGTCGGCAGCGTTTCCGGCCCTTCTTTTCTGCCTTTGAGCATGGAAACGATCTGCTGAACGGAATACTCCGGCAGCAGGTCGAGCGAGATCTCCGTTTTTCCGCCGGTACCGGCTTCCCCCACCAGACGGGAAAGCTCAAAAATACAGATACCCGACAGCCCGTTTTCGGTAAACTGAACCTCGCCGCTGACGGTTTTCACGGGTTTGCCGTTGAGAAGGAGAGTCGCCGCCGCCGCGCTGCGCGCCCCTTTCAGCGGTTTCGCCAGGCGGGGATCGGTTCTTACCTGAACCAGAGCCGGAAACAGCTTCGTAACGCTGTGGCCCAGAGAGGACGCGATCTGATACCCGCTTCCGTCGGAGCCAAGCTGCGGATAAGCCTTTCCTCCGCAGGCCAGAATCAGGCGCTTTGCGCGAATCTGTCCGGACGCCGAGGAAATTTCAAACCCGGACGCGGATTTTCTGACCGAAACAACGGGAAAATCGCAGACGGTTTCCACCTTCATCCGCTCCAGCTGCAGCCGAAGCACGTCCAGAACGGCGGAAGCCTGCAGGCTGTTCGGATAAACACGGCCCTCGTCCAGCTCCCTGCAAAGCAGGCCGAAAGACAGAAAGCGGTCGATGATCTTCTGTGGGGGACAGGCATTGATAACAGGCGCCGCCAGGCCGGTATCCCCGTGATAATGCGCGATGCCGGCGTTCCTGTTCGTCAGGTTGCAGCGCCCGTTCCCGGTCGCCAGCAGCTTTTTTCCAACGCGCGGATTGGCTTCCAGCACCGCTGTTTTCGCGTGAATATGCATCCGTCCGCATTCCTCCGCCGCGGCCGCGGCGGCCATCAGGCCGGACGCTCCCCCGCCGATGACGGCAATATCGCAAGAATCCATGATATCCTCCTAAAACTGCCGGACCCGCTCGGGCATTCGGCAAAAGTTACTTACAGTATAAGGCATTTTACGGGCAAATGGCAAGCTGTTTGAAAGCATTCCGTGATCGGATTCTTCCTTGCTGTGGATCTGCATTTGATTGGTCCTGACAAAAGTTTCTCAGGATTTTTGACGGATATTCCAAAGCTTTAGAATAAAAGACGACAAAACCGGCGCGGCTCAAAAGAACCGCGCCGGTTATCTATGAATATTCAGGGAAGGATAACAGCTTAGCCGAAATATCTTGCGAGCAAGCCCTTGAAGCCGGCGCCGTGGCGGGCTTCATCCTTTGCCATTTCATGTACGGTATCGTGGATCGCATCGTAATTCAGCGATTTCGCTCTCTTCGCAAGATCGAGCTTTCCGGAGCAGGCGCCCGCTTCAGCATCCGCGCGCATCTGAAGATTCTTCTTGGTGCTGTTGGTTACGACTTCACCGAGCAGTTCCGCAAATCTGGAAGCATGGTTGGCTTCTTCCAGTGCGTATCTCTTAAACGCTTCGGCAATTTCGGGGTATCCCTCACGGTCGGCCTGACGGGACATTGCCAGATACATGCCGACTTCGCAGCATTCGCCGTTGAAGTTTGCAACCAGCCCGTCGTAAACTTCCTTGTCGATCCCCTTTGCGATGCCGACTTCATGCTCGCAGGCAAACGAGGCTTCCTCGCTCTGCTCTACAAACTTCTCCTTGGGAGCCTTGCACTGCGGGCAAAAATCAGGGGCTTCTTCGCCCTCGTAAACATAACCACATACGGAACATACAAATTTCTTCATCTTAAATCCTCCATATTTAAATATTTATTCTAAAGGCGTCTGCCTTTTTAAGCACTCTGAGCACAGTCCGTGAAACTGAACATCCGTGGAATCGACAGCGACGCAATATTCTTTGGCAATTGCATCTTTGACCGCCGCATGGACAAATTCGCCGGGAATATCAATCACAGCACCGCAGGAGGAACAAATAAAATGCGTGTGCGGTTCCGTATTTCCGTCAAACCGTTCCTGACCGTTCACCGTTCCCACACTGACAATGACCCCGTCATTTTTAAACTGGGCCAGATTGCGGTAGACCGTACCAAGGCTCAGGTCCGGGTAGGCCGGCTTCAGCGTTTGATACACCCATTCCGCCGTGGGATGAATGGACGTGCTTTTGATCGCATTTAAAATCGCTTCGCGTTTTCTGCTGTAATTTTGTTTCTTTTCCATACCGCTCTCCACAATTAGTAATGATTACTGTTCTTGTTTTATATATTAACATACTGTTTTCGGATTGTAAAGGGGTTTTACAAAAATATTTTTAATAATTGAAAATATTGATGCGGAAATTATCATTATCGGTTGATTTATGCCTGTTTTCTGATACAATAAGCAATGGATTTGAAAAAGAGAAATATCGGAAGAGGATTTTTATGAAATACGGGACGATTATCAAAGAATATTTCTATATTACGGTCAGCACGCTGTTAATTGTTGTGGGCGTCTATTTCTTCAAATTTCCGAATAATTTCACCTTTGGCGGCGTGACCGGCCTTTCGGTCGTTCTCGGCAGGGTCACCCCCATCTCGCCCGGCACCGTCAACCTGATTCTGAACGTGGTGCTCCTGATTCTGGGCTTTCTGTTTCTGGGGAGAAATTTCGCCGTTAAAACCGTGTATTCCAGCCTGCTGCTTTCCCTGTGTCTTTCGGGCCTTGAGCACTTTTGTCCAATGAGTAAGCCGCTCACCGACCAGCCGATGCTGGAGCTGATATTCGCGGTGGCGCTGCCCGCGTTCGGCTCGGCCCTGCTGTTCAACATTGACGCTTCCAGCGGCGGCACCGACATTGCGGCCCTGATCATGCAAAAACACACCACCTCCGACATTGCGCACACGCTGTTTTACAGCGACGTGCTGATTACCCTGTCCGCCTTTTTTGTGTTCGACATCAAAACCGCCCTGTTCTCCACCGTCGGCCTGCTGACCAAATCGCTGGTCATTGACAATGTGATTGAAAGCATCAACCTCGCCAAATATTTTAACGTGGTCTGCTCCAATCCAGAGATCATCTGCCATTACATTGTGAACGAACTGAAACGAAGCGCTACGGTCTGCGACGCGCAGGGGGCTTTTTCCCACAAGCACAAATATATCATCTTCACCGCCATGCGCCGTCCACAGGCGGTACAGCTCAGGCGGTACATCAAAAAAGTGGAGCCCGACGCCTTTATCCTGATTTCCAACACCAGCGAAATCATCGGAAAAGGCTTTCACGGCTGAAAGAAAATCCTGCGGAAGCGAAGCGGAAGATTTCCGTTTCGCTTTTTTATTGACAATTCCGTCATTTTGATCTATTATTAATTTAGTAATTTACTAATTTACTAATTCAATACAACAATTCCATTTCTGTCTGTGAGACAAAACACGTTCTTCCCCCGCCTTCGGCGGGGGAAGAACGTAACCTTATTGCAGAATCAACTGGAAATGCTGTAAATTTATGAGGTGAGGTTATGAAAATTCCTGCGACACTGAAGCACAAGCCCGTGATCGTATCGGAAAATTATGAAAACATTGACGGAAGAAGCGCTTACCATTCCGACACAAAGGGGCTTTCTTTGGGGCTGGCGCAATGGAACGACCGCGGCAAGGTGGACATTTCCGCAAAGGTATGGCGCTATACGGGCGAAAAATGGTCGCGCCAGTCGGAAGAGCTGCCGCTGCACCGCGTGATCGACCTCGCCATTCTGATCTGCCGGGCAAAGCAGTATTTTTCGGAAGCCTACCGCTTTGAAAAGCTGTACGACCCGGAGCACACCACCATCGACCGCATCGGGCTGCAGGGCGACGCCATGACCGTCTCCGTCTGTACGGACAACCCGATGATCGACGAGGATATCCGGCTTTTCTCACAGGTGCTCAGCAACAACGATGAATTTTTAAGCGACCGCCTGAAAACGCTTGCGCGCATTCTGAAGGACATGGGGTATTAGAAAGATGGACAAGCAAAGCAAAAAGGAACTGACCGCAAGATATAAGGAACGCAAAATCACCGGCGGCGTATACGCGGTTGTAAACAGTGCGACTGGCAAAATGCTGGTCTTGTCGGCTAACGACCTGCAGGGCAGCAAAAACCGGTTCGAGTTTTCTCAGAAAACGGACGGATGTATGAACTTAAAGCTGCGGGACGACTGGCGGAAATACGGAAGCGACGCCTTTCGCTTCGAGGTTCTGGAGGAGCTGGCAAAGAAGGAAACTCAAACTTTGGATGAATTTGCACAGGATATCGATACTCTGTACGAACTTTGGACGGAAAAGCTCAGCGGCAAAGACCT
Source organism: Caproiciproducens sp. CPB-2 (assembly GCF_036287215.1). Taxonomy (NCBI): domain Bacteria; kingdom Bacillati; phylum Bacillota; class Clostridia; order Eubacteriales; family Acutalibacteraceae; genus Caproiciproducens; species Caproiciproducens sp. CPB-2. The sequence goes on along the minus strand of NZ_CP142860.1, from coordinate 1,265,689 downwards.
GTATTGACCAAAAAAAAGTAAAAAAGCCTGTCAGGCATCGATAAAGCTGCGGCAGGGCTGGCGCTCAAGCGCCGGCCCTGCCGTTGTCGTATTCCTGTTCCCAAACCAGTTTCTCATACTCCCCGACCGGCATCGGTTTCGCGAAATAAAAGCCCTGGATCGCATCGCATCCCGCTTTTTTCAGGAAATCTACCTGCTGTTCCGTCTCGATCCCTTCCGCGACGGTAGTAATGTTCAACTGTTTTGTCATGGCAATAATATGATTTACGATGATTTCCGACCGACGCTGCTCCTGTTCGTCGCTGACAAGGAAAAAACCGCGGTCCAGCTTCAGCGTGTCCAGGTTTAAGCATTTCAGGGTGTTCAGCGAGGAATATCCCGTACCGAAATCGTCCATGGAAAGCCGGAATCCGATCCGGTGAAGCTCGTCTGTCAAAGTGACAAAGAGCCGGATATTATCAAAAACGGCGCTCTCCGTCAGTTCGAGTTCTATCAGATTCGGCGGAATTTCATGTTGAATCAGCGGCTGGCAGATGCTGTCCACAAAATCTGCCCTGTATAAATCCGTTCTTGAAATGTTGATGGAAACCGGCAGAGGGTCCAGCCCCAGGTCAAGCCACTTGCGCTGCTGCCTGCAGACCTGCTCCAGAATATTGAGATCAAGGTCGATCACGGAACCGTTCTTTTCAAAGATGGGAATAAAGTCGTTCGGCTGAAGCATGCCGTATTTCGGGCTGTTCCAGCGTACCAAAGCTTCCGCTGCGCAAACGGTCCCCTCCGGCAGACTGTATTTCGGCTGATAATATACCGTAAACTGGTTTTCCCGGAGCGCTTCCTCCATCTGCTCCTCTATTTCCCTATTTCGCTTCATTTCCCTGCGCATGGCCTCATCAAAGAAGGCGTAGTTACCGCCGAGGCCGCCCGCAACGGCTTCGCGCGCAAGATTTGCCCGGTCGATCATTTTTCTGACGGAAATGTTTTTATCCGAAATTCTGTAAATTCCAAATGTAAAAGCCTGTTTTTCTATAAAATTCACATTGCTCAGCTGATGCGCCCTCGCGGTAAAACAGCGGATAAAATCAAGGGCTTCCTGATCGTTTCCGCACCGCACAAACGCCAGAAACGAGCCGTCCTTGCTCCTGGAGCACAGCTCCCCTTCCTTCAGAACGTCGGTCAGTGCCCGCGAAAGGCGGCAAAGAAGCTGGTCCACCGTCTGATGGCCGTAAATATCATTGATCACCGCCAGCTTATTGATATCAAAAACGAGGATGCAATACTTGCCGGCAGGATTCCTGCCGAGCTTATCCCCCACATCCATTTCAAATTTATAGATATTGGAGATGCCGGTAAGACTATCGTAATAAGCCATCTTTTCCAGCTTGCTCTCGCTCTGCCTGTGCCCGTGAAAAATATAGAGAAGAAATCCGCAGTAAGCCAGTACCGTCGCGCCCGCAAGAACCGCTTCCCGGGCCATGAGCTCTCTGGAAATCCCCCTGAGGTACGGCTGGGCGGAAGCATTCAGCATATGATAAAGGCTGATCGCGTTGACAATCGCGCTCAGGCAGACAAGCCCAAGGGAAACAGCGGCCATAAAAACAGATTTTGTATCATTTCTTCCGAATTGTTTCTTCAATCGTACACCGCCTAACAAAAGTTGGATGGGAAACCGATTTCTATTTTAGAATACTACAAAATTCCCCAAATTACAATTCAAATTTCCCATAGGAAAATTTGAAATTTTCCGGGCTTAAATTTTGTAATTAAAATTATATAATCTTATTGACAAATTATATAACATGTATATAATGTTAATAAAGGAATTGAAGAGGTTTTACCGGCGGGTCCGCGCCCGGCGCACCGAAGGGAATGGGAACCGCAGGAAGTTTCCGTAAAACTCCCTCAGTCAGGCTTTGCCTGCCGGTTCCCTCAAAGAGGGCGCCTAAGGGAGCTGTATGGCCTGACCGGCTGCCTGAGCAGGAATACACGCAACAACAAATTGGATTGGGATGAGCATCATGGGAAAAAGCGTATACAGCCTGGTACTGATCGATGATGTTGTAGACGCCATAGACAAGATTGCATATGAAAAGAAGACGAGCCGCAGCAATCTGATCAATCAGATTCTGGCCGAATACTGTTCGTACTCCACCCCCGAAATGCGCATGCGGGATATTTTTGAAGGCGTAGAGCAGATGATGTCCGACTGGGAAAGCTTTCAGGTACAGCTCCAGCCCAGCGACGCGATGATCTCTATCCGTAGCGCATTAAGGTACCGATACAAGCCTACTGTCCGTTATATGTTGGAGCTGTACCGGACGTGCGGGCCAACGGTGGGCGAGCTGCGCGTTTCGATGAGAACGCAGAGCCGGCAGCTGATTGAAATTCTAAACGATTTTTTTGATTTCTGGTTTGCATTGGAAAACAAATATATCGGTTCCCTATTCCCGCACGGAGAGGTTTTCTGCGAAATTACGCCCGGAAAGTGCGCACGGCAGTTTCTGCTGCCGCAGGACAGCGCCCGGCAGACAAACGAAGCCATCGCGGCCGCGATTTCGGATTATATTCATGTATTCGATACCTGTATGAAACTGTACTTTGCCCATCTGGACGAACCGGAGAAGGCCCTTGCAGCTCTTGAAAAGAAATATCTTCAATATAGAAAAAGCGGTGTCATCATATAGCACCGAAGATGAGCGAGGAGGTTTGATTTTATGAACGCTCAGAAATTTACCCAAAAATCACTGGAGGCTATCCAGGAAGCGCAGAATATCGCGATTGAACACAATAATATGCAGATCGAGGAAGAACACTTGCTGCAGGCGCTTCTGACGCAGGAAAACGGCCTGATCCCCCAGCTTTTTAAAAAGATGGATATCCAGCCGGAAGCCGTTCTGCGCAGCGTGGAACAGCAGGCCGCGAAGCTGCCCGGCGTGACCGGTCCGGGACGCGAGCCGGGAAAAGTCTATGTTTCGGCGGATGTGGACGCGGCGCTGGTCGGCGCGGAAAAGGAAGCCGAGCGCATGAAGGACGAATACGTCTCGGTTGAACATATTCTGCTGGCCCTCCTGAACCACCCGAACGCCGGGGTACAGACCGTTTTCAACACCTTCGGCATCAGCAAAAACAAATTTCTCGCCGCGCTGTCCACTGTGCGCGGCAATACCCGGGTGACAAGCGACACCCCGGAGGAAACCTACGATTCGCTTTCCAAGTACGGGCAGGATCTGGTGGAGCTGGCGAAAAACCACAAGCTGGACCCGGTCATCGGCAGGGACTCCGAAATCCGCAACGTCATCCGCATCCTTTCCCGCAAAAGCAAAAACAACCCCGTCCTGATCGGCGAGCCCGGCGTGGGTAAAACGGCCATCGCCGAGGGCCTTGCCATCCGCATTGTGCGCGGGGATGTGCCGAACAACCTGAAGGAGCGCAAGCTGTTCTCCCTGGACATGGGCGCGCTGATCGCCGGGGCAAAGTTCCGCGGCGAGTTTGAGGAAAGGCTCAAGGCCGTCCTGAACGAGGTCAAAAAGAGCGACGGCAGGATCCTTCTGTTTATCGACGAGCTGCACACCATTGTGGGCGCGGGCAAAACCGAAGGCTCCATGGACGCGGGCAATATTTTAAAGCCCATGCTTGCGCGCGGCGAGCTGCACTGTATCGGCGCCACCACCCTGAACGAGTACCACCAGTACATTGAAAAGGACGCGGCGCTGGAACGGCGTTTCCAGCCGGTCATGGTGGAAGAGCCCAGCGTGGCGGACACCATTTCCATCCTGCGCGGGCTGAAGGAACGGTACGAGGTTTTCCACGGCGTCAAAATTCAGGATCAGGCGCTGATTGCGGCCGCCGTGCTTTCCAACCGGTACATCTCCGACCGGTTCCTGCCGGACAAGGCGATCGACCTGGTGGATGAAGCCTGCGCGATGGTCCGCACGGAAATCGATTCAATGCCGGCGGAGCTCGATGAGATTTCCCGGAAAATCATGCAGCATGAAATTGAGGAAGCGGCGCTGAAAAAGGAGACCGACTCCCTTTCCCAGAAGCATCTGAAGGAAATCCAGAAGGAGCTGGCCGACCTGCGCGCACAGTTCAAGGAAATGAAAGCAAAATGGGAAAACGAAAAGCAGGCTATTTCCAAGGTCCAGAAGTTGCGCGAAGAAATCGAAAAGGTCAATGCGGAAATTGAAAAAGCGGAACGCAGCTATGACCTGAACAAAGCGGCGGAATACAAATACGGCAAGCTCCCCGAGCTGACCAGGCAGCTGGAAGCGGAGGAACAGATTGCGGAACGGACGCAGGCTTCCGACTCCCTGCTGCGCGACAGGGTCACCGACGAGGAGATTGCGAAGATCATCGGGCGCTGGACCGGTATCCCGGTTTCCAGGCTGATGGAAGGAGAGCGCGAAAAGCTTCTGAGGCTGGACGACATCCTGCACGAAAGGGTGATCGGGCAGGACGAGGCCGTGGAAAAAGTAACGGAAGCCATTCTCCGCTCCCGCGCGGGCATTCAGGACCCCAACCGGCCGATCGGCTCGTTCCTGTTCCTCGGCCCCACCGGCGTAGGCAAAACCGAGCTGGCCAAAGCGCTGGCACAGGCGCTGTTTGACGACGAGCACAACATGGTGCGCATCGATATGACCGAATACATGGAAAAATACTCGGTGTCCCGCCTGATCGGGGCGCCTCCGGGCTACGTCGGCTACGAGGAGGGCGGCCAGCTGACGGAAGCGGTGCGCCGGCACCCGTACTCCGTCGTGCTGTTCGACGAGGTAGAAAAGGCGCATCCCGACGTGTTCAATATTCTGCTGCAGGTTTTGGACGACGGCAGAATCACCGACTCCCAGGGCAGGACGGTGGATTTTAAAAACACCATCATCATCCTCACCTCCAATCTGGGCTCCAGCACGATTCTGGAAGGGATACAGTCGGACGGGCAAATCAGCGGGGAAGCCAAATCGCAGGTACACGCCATGCTCAGGCAGCAGTTCCGCCCGGAATTCTTAAACCGTCTGGACGAAATCGTCTTCTACAAGCCGCTGACCAGACCGGAAATCGACCGGATCGTCGATCTTCTGATCGAGGACCTGCAGAAGCGTCTGGAAGAAAAACAGCTCGGCGTAAAGCTGACGCCCGCCGCCAAAGAGTACGTCGTGGATCAGGGCTATGACCCCGTTTACGGCGCCCGTCCGCTGAAAAGGCTGATTCAGAGCAAGGTGGAGACCTTGATCGCAAAGGCCATCATCTCCCATGATTTAAAGCCCAAAACAACGTTGACAATCGATTACGATGGCAGTAAGCTTATTATAAAAGAAAAGGAAACGGGGAATGAACCATCATGACGTACAGGATTTTCGGAGACACCATCGTGGCCCGGATCGACCGCGGCGAGGAAATTATCCAGAGCCTGAAGGCTATCTGTGAGAAGGAAAATGTCGGGCTTGCCAGCGTTACCGCCCTTGGCGCGGTGGGTCACGCGGTCGTGGGCCTTTACCGTGTCGGGGAAAAAAAGTATTATTCCAACACCCTTGACGGGGAAATGGAAATGACCGCACTGACCGGAAATGTCACGGAAAAAGACGGAGAAGTGTATCTGCACCTGCATGCCAATTTTGCCGACGCGCAGGGGCATGTCTTCGGCGGACATCTGAACGAAGCCGTCGTCAGCGCTACGTGCGAAATGTTTATCCATACCGTAAAGGGTTCCGTGGGACGCCGCCCGGATGAAGTTACAGGATTGAACTTATTTGATATGTAAAAATGATTTGCTCAGATAAAATGATATAATAAGGAATGAGGAAAATCACATGGTAAAACACATTGTCCTATGGACCCTGACAAAAGACGCCAGGAAAAACATTGACGCGGTCGCGGAGGACCTGCAAAAAAGGTTCAAAGCGCTGCTGGGCGTGGTGGACGGGCTGACGGCGATTGAAGTCGGCCGCAACTACAACGGCGGCACCTTTGATCTGGTTCTGTACTGTGAATTCACCACCAGGGAAGCGCAGGACAACTATCAGGACCACCCCGCGCACGTCGCCGTGAAGCAGGTCGTCCACTCGCTTGTGTGCGGCAGGGACTGCGTCGATTACGAAATTTAACAGGTTTATTCTTTAAAAGGAGCAGGGAAGACAGTCCGATCGCTGTCTTCCCTGCTCCTTTCGTTTTGCGCCGAATATTCGTCATCTGAATGGTACAAAAATCGTTTTCACCAATATTATAGTGTAAGGGGACTCAAAAAGAACGATATTCAGGATACAAGGAGGCTTCTGAATTGAATGAAATCAGTACGTTGAACAGCCTAAAGGTCGGCCAAACCGCTACTGTGAAAAAGCTGCGCTCAACCGGAAGCATGAGACGGCGGCTTCAGGATATTGGATTGATCGAAGGAACGCAGGTCGAATGCCTTCAAAAAAGCCCTTCAGGCGACCCCATTGCCTATTTAATCCGCGGCGCGGTCATCGCGCTCAGACAGGAAGACAGCAGTAACGTGATGATCAGCGCGAATTAATCCGGACTCAATGCAATTCTGCGAATACAAATGAAAATTTGCGCTTGCAGAATTGCTTTTCATAAAAAACTGATAAGGAGTGATTGTGGTGGGATTGGCGGCAAACCCGACCGGGATCAAATGGATCGATTCCGGCCTTACCATAAACAGGGAAAATCCCGACGACAGGGTCGTAGCGCTGGCCGGAAATCCCAATGTGGGCAAAAGCACCGTTTTCAACGCCCTGACCGGCATGAACCAGCACACCGGCAACTGGCCGGGCAAAACCGTGACGAACGCGCAGGGAAAATGCTCTTATGACGGAATCAACTATATCATGGTCGATATTCCCGGTACATATTCCCTGATGGCGCATTCCGCCGAAGAGGAGGTAGCGCGGGATTTTATCTGCTTTGGAAATCCGGACGCGGTCATCGTCGTCTGTGACGCGACCTGTCTGGAACGGAACATGAACCTGGTGCTGCAGACCATCGAAATCACCGACCACGTTGTAGTCTGTGTGAATCTGATGGACGAAGCAAAAAAGAAACACATCCGTATTGATTTCGGCAGCTTACAGAAGGACCTGGGCGTTCCCGTCGTCGGCGTTACGGCCCGGAGCGGAAAAAAACTCGGGAAGCTGATGGAAACGGTCGGCAGCCTGAAAACGGAAAATTTCATCAGGCCGATTCAATTAAAATACATTGCGCCGATCGAAGAAGCCATCTCCATTGTGGAACCCGCCGTGAAAGCATGCCTCGGTGAAAAGCTGAATTCCCGCTGGGCGGCGCTGAAGCTGATCGACAACGACGAAAGCCTTCTCAAAAGCATGAGCGACTATCTTGGATTCAATCCCGCGCTGGAGGAACCCGTCGCCTCAAAAATCGAGCAGGCCAGACGGCGTCTGGAGGAAAACGGCATCAGCGGCGAAGCGCTGCGCGACCGGATCGTTTCCTGCCTGATTATCACCGCCGAGGGGATCTGCGCCGACGCGGTAAAGTTTGAATCCGACAGCTACAACGCAAGGGACCGGAAAATCGACCGGATACTGACCAGCAAATGGAGCGGCTTTCCCATTATGATTCTGCTTCTGATGCTGATTTTTTACATCACCATTACCGGCGCGAACTACCCGTCCGCGCTGCTCTCGGATGCCCTGTTCCGCTTTCAGGATATTTTGCTCGCGTTTTTCAGCCGGATCGGCGCGCCCTCGTGGGTTTCCGGCATGCTGGTCATGGGTATTTACCGCGTGCTTGCGTGGGTCGTATCGGTGATGCTGCCGCCCATGGCGATTTTCTTCCCCCTGTTTACCCTGCTGGAGGACTTGGGGTACCTGCCCCGGATCGCCTTCAATCTGGACAAATATTTCAAAAAAGCCCACACCTGCGGAAAACAGGCGCTGACCATGTGTATGGGGTTCGGCTGCAACGCGTGCGGCGTGTCGGGATGCCGGATTATCGATTCGCCGCGGGAAAGGCTGATCGCCACCATTACCAACTGCTTTGTTCCCTGCAACGGGCGGTTCCCCACCCTGGTCGCGATTATCTCCATGTTCTTTGTCGGAACGGTTTCCGCGCCGTTTCAATCCTTTTTCTCCACCTGCCTGCTGACGGGCACGATCATTCTGGGAATCTTTATGACCTTTATCATCTCAAAGCTTCTCTCCGTCACCATCCTGAAAGGAATCCCCTCCTCCTTTACACTGGAGCTTCCCCCCTACCGCAGGCCGCAGATAGGGAAAGTGATCGTCCGCTCCATCTGCGACCGCACCCTGTTCGTTCTGGGCAGAGCGGTGGTCGTGGCCGCCCCCGCCGGGTTGATTATCTGGCTGCTGGCCAATATCCATGCCGGCGGAGCCAGCCTGCTGCTCCACTGCTCGAATTTCCTCGACCCGTTCGCAAATCTTCTGGGGCTGGACGGGGTGATTTTGCTCGCGTTTATTCTGGGATTTCCCGCCAATGAAATCGTGGTGCCGATCATCATCATGGCGTACATGTCCACAGGGAGTATTCTGGAACTGGGAAGCCTGGAAGAGCTGAAAAACCTTCTTCTCAGCAATGGGTGGACCTGGCTGACCGCCGTATGCACCATGCTGTTTTCCTTAATGCACTGGCCGTGCTCCACAACCTGCCTGACCATCCGGAAGGAAACGCAGAGCTGGAAATGGACGGCTGTCTCGTTCGCGGTTCCCACCGCCGCGGGCATGGTGATCTGTTTCCTCTTTGCCGGCACCGTAAGGCTTCTGGGCTTGCTGTAAGCCTGATAAGGGAAATGCCGTGCTGCGGCAGTGATCGGCTGTGCAACGCGGCATTTCCCTTTGTATTTTTACAGAATATTTTCTCAGTGTTCCATCATCTTGACGCCGTTGCTTGTACCGATCCGGTCCGCGCCGGCATGAATCATATTCATGGCATCCTCATAGGTCCGGACACCGCCGGAAGCCTTTACCTTTGCTTTTCCCTGTACGGTACGTTTCATCAGCCCAACATCGCGGACAGTAGCGCCTCCGGTACTGAAACCGGTCGACGTTTTTACAAAATCGGCGCCCGCCTCCACAGCGAGTTCACAGGCTTTTACTTTTTGTTCATCGTTCAAAAGACAGGTTTCAATAATTACTTTTAATAACGCCTTTGGATGTGCTTCGCGGGCAACCGCCCGGATATCCTGAAGCACGGCCTCATAATCCCCGTCAAGCAATGCACCGATATTGATCACCATATCCACCTCGCCGGCGCCGTCCTGTACCGCCTGTTTTGTTTCAGAGGCCTTTCCCTGTGTGGACATTGCGCCGAGCGGAAAGCCGACGACACAGCACACAGTGACTCCGGAATCCTTTAAAAGCGTATTTGCCAAGGGCACATAATACGAATTGACGCAAACGGAAGCAAAATGGTGTTCCCTTGCCTCCTTACAGAGTGTTTCTATCTGTCCTTTGGTTGCGTTCGGTTTTAAAAGTGTGTGATCGATATAAGTTTCCAGTTCCATTATTTTCCTCCTGTATCATTCATGAAAGGCAGGCTCCGCCCGTATTTTCACCGAAAATCGGTGGGCCGCTCTGGTGCCGCGGCCCACCGGTAAAATCAGACTAATCTCTGGTCTTTACGGAATCGACGTTTTCTTTTGTAACCAGAGTGGATTCAAGGATCACGCTCTTTTCAACCTTTTCGCCCTTCAGATATTTGACGGCGGTCTGAACCGCGTTTTTGCCCAGGAAATAAGGGGGCTCGTTGATGGTGGCCTTCATCTTATCTTCCTTAATTGCTTTCATGGTATCGTCGAGGCAGTCATTGCCCACCAGTACGATGTCCTTTGTCCGCCCGGCTGCTTCAATGGCTTCGAGGCATCCGAGCGCCATCTCGTCGTTCGCCGCGTAGACGGCCTGAATATCCTTGTTCGCCTGAAGAATATTTTCCATGACCTTCATTGCCTTGGCTCTGTCAAAATCCGCGCTCTGCGTGGCAACCTTCTTGATGTCCGGATATTTTGCAATGACATCGTTAAAGCCTTTGCTTCTGTCCTGCGCAACATTCGTGCCCATAATGCCCTGAATTTCCACTACATTTCCTTTGCCTTTCAGCGTATCGGCGATAAACTGTCCCTCAAGGCCGCCCGCTTTGATCGCGTTAAAGCCCATGTGGCTGACGACTTCCCCGCCCTTCGCGGCACGGTCGATCGTAATCACCGGAATTTTCGCGTCATTCGCTTCCTGAATGGCAGATACGATCGCGTCGCTGTCGGCCGGGTCGATGATGATGAGGTCCGGTTTCTGTGTAATCAGGTTTTCAACATCCTTCATCTGGGTGGACGCATCGTTCTGCGCGTCGGTTACGACCAGCTTGGCTCCCAGCTCATCCGCACCTTTCTGGGCGCCCTCTTTCACGCTGACAAAGAACGGATTAGTCTGCGTATTCATTGAAAGACCAATGACGAGCTGTTTGTTCGAGCTTTGGGCGGGTGCAGCGCTCTCCGCCGCTTTTGATTCAGCGGTGCTGGTTGCGGCTCCGGTGGAACAGCCCGCGGCTGTCGCGGCAATCATCGCTGCGGATAGTACTAACGCCAATAATTTTTTTGACCTTTTCATAAACTTCTCCCTTTCTTTCTGCCAATTTATTGATTAACTTTAGCTGACAAGTCCTTGAATTTCTTGTCGGCCAATACGGCGATAAGAATGACAACGCCCTTCACAATATTGGTGGCAAACGGGTTTACGTTCATCAGTGTGAGGATATTGTCAAGCACTCCAAGAATCAGCGCGCCGATTACCGTCGGAAGAATAAAGCCCTGGCCTCCCGCCAGACTGGTTCCGCCGATGATAACGGAGGCGATGGCATCCATTTCATATCCTTCCCCCGCCGTGGCGGCCGCTGTACCAAGCCTTGCGGTGAGGATGATTCCGGCCAGACTGGAAAGCAAAGCGATGATGATATAGACAATCCATTCGTTCTTCACAACGGAAATTCCGGAAAGCCTGGCCGCCTCACGGTTTCCGCCGATTGCGTAAACCGTGCGCCCGTAAGCGGTGTGCGTAAGTAAAATATAGGCGGCCAGATAAACGAACAATAGAATAATAATCGGAACGGGGATTCCGGCAAGGCTGCCTTTTCCCACAGCCTTATAGATATCCGACTGTACGGAGATCGGCGTGCCGTTGGTATAAACCAGAATGCAGCCTCTCAGGAGGGTCATCATTGCCAATGTGGCGATAAAGGCTGGAATGCCGCACTTTGCAATAAAGAATCCGTTGATGAATCCACAGATAAGACCGGTTAAAAGACCGATGCCGACGGCGAGCGGAACGGAATCCGTCGTCTGCAGCACACCGGCGGAAAACGCGCCGGCCAGTCCCACAACGGAGCCCACCGAAAGATCAATTCCGCCTGTCAGGATCACAAACGTCATCCCTGCGCCGATAATGGCGGTAATGGAAACCTGCCGGATCACGTTCAGCATGTTGGAGGCGCTTAAAAAGGCGGGCGACAGGAATGCGGCGACAATCAGGATCAGGACAAGAATGATGCTCGTTCTATGTACGGTTAAAACCCGAAAAGTTTTCTCTTTCGCATTCATTCACCAACACCTCCTGCGGCATAGGCCAAAATCAATTCCTGATTAGATTCATTTCTATTTAAGGACATGACAATTTTTCCTTCCCTCATAATCAGTATTCGGTCGCTCATCCCAATGAGCTCCGGTAAATCTGATGAAACCAGAATGATACTTTTCCCTTCTTCCGTCATCCGGTTCATGATTTGATAAATTTCCGACTTTGCGCCGACATCAACTCCGCGGGTAGGCTCATCCATAATACAGATCGACGGGACCGTTTCAAGGATTTTTGCAAAGACCACCTTTTGCTGATTTCCGCCGCTTAAATTCTGTCCCAGCTGGTTGTAGGAACTTACCTTAATATTCAGGGAGCGAATGTTCTTGGTTACCATTTTCTCCTCTGCCTTATGGTTCACGAAAGAATGGCTGCATATTTTTTTCAGCGATGACAGCGAAATATTTTCCTTTACGCTCCGGATGAGAATCAGTCCCTCGTTTTTCCGGTCGTCGGAAACAAATCCGATTCCGGAACGGAGCGCTTTGCGCGGAGTGCTGCAGTCCGCCGGTGCATTCCCGATTTTTATTTCGCCCTTTTCCATGGGGATGGCTCCGTACAAAATTTTGGAAAGCTCGATATTTCCGGACCCCATCAGCCCGGCGATGCCGAGGATTTCTCCCCTTTTCAACGCGAAGCTGACGTCCTTTACTCCGCGCCCCGTAATGTTCTTTGCTTCCAAAACCGTTTCCTTCCCGGAATACTCTCTGTGGGGATACAGGTCCGAAATGTCCTTACCCACCATCATCGACACCAGCTCCTGATAGCCAATGTCCCCGATATTTTTTGTCGCCACATTTTTTCCGTCCCGGAAAACCGTGACCCGGTCAGCCAGCTTGAAGATTTCATCCAGACGATGGGATATGTAAATGATCGAAATACCTTCCTGCGAGAGCGACCGGATGATGGAAAACAGGATGTCGATTTCCTCATCGGTCAGCGCCGCTGTCGGCTCATCCATAATGATAACCTTTGCGTTTCTGGACAGGCACTTGGCGATTTCAACCATCTGCGCCTGTGCAACAGACAGCTTATTGACCGGAAGCTGTGGATCAACGTTCAGCTTCAGCCGTTTTAGCAGTTCTTTTGCTTTCTGATTCAGCGTTTTCCAGTCAAACAGCCCGTTCTTCTTTTTTGGAAGAGCTTCCAGAAAAATATTTTCGGCAACTGAAAGATATGGGATCAAGTTGAATTCCTGATAAATCATGGAAATTCCTTTGTCTCTGGCTTCTTTCGTAGAGTGGAAAGAAATTTTTTCACCCTCAAAATACATGTTCCCGGAAGTGTAGGGATGCGCGCCGGAAATAATCTTCATCAGCGTGGATTTGCCCGCGCCGTTTTCACCGCACAGAGCATGAATTTCGCCTTTTTTTATTTCAAGGTGTACACCGTCAAGTGCTTTTACGCCCGGAAAAATTTTGACAATGGAATCCAGTTTTAAAATGATATCGTCTTCCGGCATTCTTTGACCTCCTTACTTAGTAGGCACATGCACAAACCAAAATAACGCTCGGATAAGGGGTGAATTCCCCGGTGCGGACAATCGCCCTGGAGGATTTGGTTTTTTCTTTCAGGTCCACATGGTCTACATACTCTATCGGAATATCCTTTGGAAGCACTTCTAAAATCTTCCGATGCATGTCCGGGCTGACCGTTTTCAGTTCTTTTGCAAGAATCGCCTTTTCCACCACAATGCTGTCCAGAATTTCTTTCAGAACGTCAAGATACTTTGGTTCGTTCGGCTTCCACGCCAAATCTACCTTTTCCACTCCGTCCGGAACGGGCAGACCGGCATCGCTGACAACCAGCGTATCCTTATGGCCGAGATCAGCCAGCACATGGGCAAGCTGCGCGTTTAAAATTCCACCTTTTAACATTTGCGTTCTCTCCTTTGACTGTTTTCAGGACGTTTGCTTCATTTATGTTCCGACAAGAACTGATCGATCTCGCTGCGCACAGGCATGGAGGGAGTCGTCCCCATCCGTGTGACGGAAATGGACGCCGCCGCGTTTGCAAACCCGCAGGCTTCCCAGATATCCTTGCCCTCCGCAAGAGACGCAACCAGCGCGCCGTTGAAGGCGTCTCCCGCGCCCGTAGTGTCAAGCACATCCACCTTGGGTACGGGAAGAATTCCGTGCTTTTGCTTCGTTGAAACGAACACACCCCGTTTTCCAAGGGTAATGACAACGGTTTTTACCCCTTTTCCGAAGAAATACTCCGCCGCTTTCTGTGCGTTTTCCTCGCTGTCAACCTGAATGCCTGTCAGAATTTCCGCTTCCACCTCATTGGGCGTAATGATGTCGACCTTTCTCAGGAGCTCGTCGCTGATCGGCTGTACGGGAGCCGTATTGAAAACAACGGTCACGCCGTAACGGTGCGCCATGTCCACGACGCGCTCCACGGCATCCACATTGGTTTCCAGCTGCGTTAAAAGATACCCTGAGTTTTTGACGACTTCCTCAACGGAGTCCACGTTTTCCTTCGTAATTTCGGAACATGCGCCCAGCGTAACCATGATCGCGTTCTGGCTGGTCGTTTCATCCACCATGATCAATGCGGCACCGGTTTCACTTTTTTCCGAAAAAAACACATGGCTTGCATCCATATCCAGTTCCTTCATCGTATTCAGTGCGATATTGCCGAAGGTATCGCGCCGGATTTTTGTCACCATTGTGACATCCGCGCCGGCTTTCTTGGCCGCGACCCCCTGATTGAAGCCTTTGCCGCCGGGTCCGATCCGGAACACCGACCCTTTTACGGTCTCTCCGGGTACGGGCAGATGGGGCGCTCTTGACATCAGATCAACAACAAAGCTTCCGAATACGGTAATGTGTTGCTGTTTCATAATCATTCCTCCATTTAAAAATATGTAATCGGTTCCACATTATGGTATAAAAAATCACCTGAGCCCTTTTAATTTTTCGGAACCGCGCAGAATCAGTTTCGGCATCAGAATGGTCCGCTGGATGTTGTCCGTATTTTTACCGGATTCCAGTTTTTCCATCAGCAGTGTAATGGCCACTTCACCCATGGCAAAGGTGGGACGGTCGATCACCGATATCTTGATATTAAGAATATTCAGCATTTCAATTTCATCAAAACCAAGCAATGAAATATCTTCCCCGATCTTCTTCCCGGTTTCATTCAGATATTTAATGCACCCAAGCGTCATCATATTGTTGGAAGAAAAAATAGCGGTGGGAAGCGGCGACATGGCAAATATCTTCTTCGTGATTTCATATCCGCTTTCAAGCCTGAAATCGCCGTAGAAAATCAGGTTTTCGTCCAACGGAATCTGATAGGCTTCGAGGGCCTGTTTATACCCTCTGAGACGGTCGCGCCCCGGCTTGGAAGTCTTGGGGCCCGCGATAATGGCGATCCGCCGGTGCCCGTTCTGAATCAGCGCCTGCATTCCCTCAAAGGTACCGGCAATATTATCAATAAACACGCCGTCAAATTTGGAATGCTTCACATCTCTGTCGATCAGGACAATGGGAATGCCGATGCTTTCCATAAATTTCAGATATTCCGCATTGAATTCATTTGCGTCTGAGGTCGGCGTAATAATGATTCCCTTCAGCTTCTGCCCTTTCAGCATTTTCAGCGAGCGCCGCTCGTTCTCTTCGCGCTCGTTGGTGTCACAGAGCAGAATATTCAGGTTGGATTTCTCCGCTTTCATTGTAATTCCCTTGATGACCTCGCCAAAAAACGGATTGTTGATATCCGGTACTACAACGCCAATGGTATTTGTTTCGTTTTTACTCAGGTTTCTTGCCAGAACATTGGGAACATATCCGTTTTCGCGGATAGTTTCCTCCACAATAGCTCTGGTTTCCATCTTTACATAGCCGCTGTTATTGATGACTCTGGAAACCGTTGCAGGGGATACTTTTGCAATTTTTGCGATGTCTTTTATTGTAAGCAATGGTCAATACACCCTTCGCAAAGATTTTGTTGCAGAAAATTTATAAAACTGGTTTCATAAATTTATAAATTATTTGGTTCATCTCTTAGTGTGCTTTTATTATATCTTAATATTTTTTAGATATCAATTATAATATTACCTAATTATATAAAGTATAATTAGACAATTTAAATAATGAAATCGATTTCATCATATCTGTTTCACAGCTGAATTGATAGCTTGGTAATACATCCATTTAGAGAATTCTGACATGAAAGGAGAGCTTTGTCAGGCACAAAGAATCAATCCGGACAGCAAAATTTCAATGGGTTCTGACGGTTTTATGGAATCCCTTTCATATATTCGGGGACCAAACAGCCCTATTGACCCATAGCAAAAGGACTCAGAACAAAGATAGTTCTGAGTCCTTTTTATTGTCGGTTTGAAAGGCAGGCAATTTTATGCCTTACATAAGTCCCTGCCTTAAAAGCTGTCCATTCAATTTTATGAAACAGATAAATGGTGCCTCCGGTAATAAAGCAGAGCAGCCAGCACCACCAGAATGCAGAACGCCGCGTACAGGAAGAAGAGCTTGCTTTGCAGGCCGCCTGAAAGGATGAAGAGGGAGCCGAGCGTCGCCAGAATGGGAACGGCAACCCCGCGGAAAGCACTTTTGATTTCTCCCGCGCGGTAAAGCGCAAACACCTTGTAGTACAGAATAATATAAAAAATATAGCTCATAACGATAGCGATTTCAGAAACATCCGAATTGGGGAGCAGCCCGAATTTGACGGTGATAAAATGAATTGCCGCCCAGAACGTGGTGATAACATAGCAGAAGATTGCGGAATTCACCGGCATTCCATGTTTTCCATCCTGCTTTGAGAGCTTTCCGGCAAGCGGGAACATCCCTTTTCCTCGCAGAGCCATGGAGTACGGAAGGCGGATATAACCCAGAATAATGCCGTTTGCCGTACCCATTACCGCAATAATAACGAAAATCAGGACCAGCTGCGCACCGAAACCGCCGAACAGATTTTTAGCGACCGTATAGACATGAGCGTCCTGCAGCGCGACGATTTTCTGAGGGTCCAGCAGGCTGGAAACGCCGACAAAATACGCGACATAGGTAATCAGGATAATGACCGGCGCAATCACCAGCGCGCGGGGCAGGTTCTTTTTGGAATCGCGGATTTCCGGCGCAATGGAAGTGGAAATGGACCAGCCGTCAAAGGAATAGGCAATCGGCCCAATGGCGGAAAGCCAGGCCGCTCCCCCCAGGGTAGAGGGGGCAACGCTTTGAAATCCTTTGGCGGGATTGCCGAAAAACAGGCCGCATACCGCAATGACGGCCAAAGGAAGCATCTTGCTGATGGTGGAAAAATTCTGGAACCCACCTCCCAGCCTGGCGGACAGGGAATTCATCACAAAGTTCAGCGTATAAAAGAGAAAGCCGATCAGCATTTGATTTTCCAGTGTGCCTTCCCATCCGAACAAAAGGCAGATGTAAATGCCGACCACCCACGAAACCACCGCGGCAATGGTGGGAAAATACACAAAAATCTGGAACCAGCCCATCCCACAGGCGAGTTTTTCGCTCGCGAATTCCTCCACATACGTGATGATCCCGCCGGGGCGGTCGGCGCGGGAGGCCAGCTCGCTGATGCAGAGCCCGCCGAAAATGATGCTGGTCGCACCCAGCACGAAAACAAGAACGCCAAGCGGGACGCTTCCTCCGGTAGCCGCCAGAATATTGTCGCTCTTAAAGAAAATTCCGGAGCCGATGCAAATACCGATAATCATGGTTACCGTAGTGAATAGTCCGTAATGGTGCCTTGTCTGTTCCATATATTATTATCTCCCCAAACCAATTTTCCTGCCTGATTGCAACGTTTCTATTCTATCACGGCGCAATGTGTTTGAATAGTGTTTGAGCAAGAAAAAATCTCTCTTTTGCCGGGAAGGCAAAGGAGAGATAAATTTCTATTTTTTATCTTTTCTGGTACAGGAATGACAGGATGCGCACCGGCTGCAGTCGCCGCAGCATTCGTTTCTGTGCCGGTAGGAATACCGGATCGCAAACACAAGCAATACGGCGATCACCGCCAGAATTGCATAATCAATCAGCTGCATAACGCTCCCTCCCGCCGTCAGCGGCAAATCAAAAGGCCGATATGATAGACGAAAAACGCCACGATCCAGGCGACGCCCGTCTGGTAAAGCACCATGGCCACCGCATTTTTCGAGCTGTTCATTTCACGCCGGACAGCGCTGATCGCCGCCACACAGGGTGTATAAAGCAGCGTAAAGGTCAGGTACGACCACGCAGTCAGCGGGGTGAAAAGCTGGGACAGCGCCGCGGGCAGATTGGAAACACTGGTTCCGGTCAGAACCGCAAGGGTGCTGACGACCGCTTCTTTGGCGGTAAAGCCGGTAATCAAAGCGGTGGAAACACGCCAGTCGGTAAAGCCGAGCGGCGCAAACAGCGGCGCGATCACCTTGCCGACGCCGGCGAGCATGCTGTCGGCGCTGGTGGCCACCACATTCAAGCGCGTGTCAAAGGTCTGAAGGAACCATATGATAATCGTTGCCACAAAGATAACGGTAAACGCACGCGTTAAAAAATCCTTTGCCTTATCCCACATCAGCAATGCAACACTTTTCGCACTGGGAAGGCGATAGTTTGGCAGTTCCATGACAAACGGCACCGGTTTTCCGTGAAAAAGCGTGCTTTTCAGGATCAGACCGCTGATAATGCCGACGAGGATTCCGGTAACATAAAGGGCGATCATCACCAGCGCGCGGTGCTTCGGGAAGAACGCGACGGTAAACATCGCGTAAATCGGCAGCTTTGCGCTGCAGCTCATAAAGGGAGTCAGGAGGATGGTCATTTTGCGGTCACGCTCACTGGAAAGAGTGCGGGTCGCCATGATGGCGGGAACGGAGCAGCCGAACCCGATCAGCATCGGCACAAAACTGCGGCCGGAAAGCCCGATCTTGCGGAGCAGCTTATCCATGACAAAGGCGACCCGGGCCATATACCCGCTGTCTTCCAGAATGGAAAGGAAAAAGAACAGCACCACAATGATGGGTAAAAACGAAAGCACGCTGCCGACCCCGGCGAATACGCCGTCGATCAGAAGCGAATGCACGACCGGGTTGATGCCGTACGCGGTCAGGCCCGCGCTGGCGGCTTCGGTAAGGAAGTCGATGGCGAGGGAAAGAAGGTCGCTCAGCGCGCTGCCGATCACCCCAAAGGTCAGGTAAAATACCAGCATCATAATGGCAAGAAAAATCGGGATCGCGAGATATTTATGCGTCAGGATTTCGTCGATCGCCACGCTGCGCCGGTGTTCTTTGGATTCCCCTATTTTTACAACGGAATCCTTGCACAGTCCTTCGATAAACGTGTAGCGCATATCCGCCAGGGCGGCTTCCCGGTCGGTGCCGAGCTCCCGTTCCATTTCCGTTACGCTGTGGCCCACCATATCCTTTTCGTTGTCCGAAAGGCCCAGCGCGTTCATTATGGGATCGTCGCCCTCGACCAGCTTCGTCGCCGCGAAGCGCGGCGGTACGCCGATCCGTTCGGCGTGATCCTCCACCAGATGGGCTACGGAGTGAATGGCTCTATGTACTGCGCCGGTGCAAAAGTCCTGGCGCTTCGGTTTCTGCTTCGCCGCGGCGGTGCTGATCGCCGTTTCAATCAGCTCGTCGATCCCTTCATTCTTGCTGGCCGAAATGGGAACGACCGGCACACCGAGTTCTTTCTGAAATTTTTCTATAATAATGGTCCCGCCGTTGGCGCGGACCTCATCCATCATGTTCAAAGCGATTACCATGGGAAGATTCAGCTCGATCAGCTGCATGCTCAGGTAAAGATTGCGCTCAACATTGGTTGCGTCCACGATATTGATAATCCCGTCCGGATGGTTGTTCAGTATAAAGTCGCGGGTGACAATTTCTTCACTGGTATAAGGGGAAAGAGAATAGATGCCCGGAAGATCCACCACCGTTACGTCGCGGTGCCCGCGGATCACCCCGTCCTTTCGTTCAACCGTAACCCCCGGAAAATTTCCCACATGCTGGTTGGAACCGGTGAGCTGGTTGAACAGCGTTGTTTTTCCGCTGTTCTGGTTCCCGGCTAACGCAAAAATCATCGGCTTAACGTCCCTTCCACTTCAATCTTTTTTGCATCCTCAATCCGAATGGTCAGTTCGTAGCCCCGAAGATGGATTTCAATCGGATCGCCCATCGGCGCAACCTTTCTCACCATCACCTCTGTGTGGGGAGTCAGTCCCATATCCAGCAGCCTGCGCCGCAGCGCGCCCTCACCCCTGACTTCAACAATCTTTGATTTACGGCCGATTTGCAGTTCATTTAAGGTCATAAGAGCCTCCATCATCTGATTTCTTATTAACTTGTGATGCTCCTCAGGCATTATATGTTAGCCTCTGCTAACATATAATATTTTAGTCTGTACAATGGAATTTGTCAAGGAAACCATGGCTAATTGTTAAATGTTTTTCAAAAACCGATTCCCGCATTCCTTCTCCCGCTTTTTTGCTTTAAGGCGCAAAAAAGCGGCCACAAAAGCGAACCGCTTTTCTTAATTTAAATGATGAAATTTCCGTTCCGGAATACAGCGATCTGTTTTCCGGCCCACGTGGTACCGGTAATCTCCATATCCGCGCTTCCGAACATAAAATCACAGTGGATTTTGGAATAGTTGGAGCCGAGTTTTTCCAACTCTTCCCGCTTTAATTCCGCGCCGTTTTTCAGATTGTCCGGGTAGGAAGCGCCGAGCGCCAGATGGCAGGAGGCATTTTCGTCAAAGAGCGTGTTCAGGAACAGAATCCCCAGCCGTGAAATGGGCGAGTCGTACGGAATCAGCGCCACTTCGCCGAGGTAACAGCTGCCCTCGTCGAATCCGATCAGATTTTTCAGGGTATCCTCTTCCTTTTCCGCCTGAAAACCGATTACCTTTCCGTCCTGAAAATCCAGATGGAAATTTTCGATCAGCTTGCCCTGGTAGCTCAGCGGCTTTGTGGCGTATACGCGGCCGTCCACTCTGTATTTATCCGGCATGGTAAAGACTTCCTCGGTCGGCATATTCGGATTGAAAACCGCGCCGTTTTTCGCCCTGTCGCAGCCGCCCGCCCAGATGTGGTCTTTAACAAGTCCGACCGTCAGGTCCGTTCCCAATCCGTTTTTAAAATGGAGGGACTTGAAGCGGAACCCGTTCATTAACTCGCAGTGATGGCTGAGCTCCTCATTGTGCCGCTCCCACTCGGCGACCGGGTCGTTATCCTCCGTAATCCGGACGCTTGTGAGAACCGCGTCCCACAGCGCGGCAAGGGCCTTTTCGCCGCTGAGGTCAGGAAAGACTTTTTTCGCCCACGGGACGGTCGGAATCGCGACGATGGACCACTGGCCGTAGTTCGCCATGGTATAGTATTCAAACGGCTCAAACGCGGTTTCTTTCGCCATACGGACAGTTTGGAGCTTCTTTCCGTCAATTCCCGCCAGAAGTCCGGGAGTCGCGGACTCGACATACAGGAAACAGCATTTTTGGTCGATGCAGTTTCTCTTCTGCTCAATCTTCCACGGAGCTATCCGGGCCAGCGTTTCCGTGCTTTCCTGCTGAAGGGCAAGCTTCGTTACCGCTTCGTCGTTCCAAAGGACAAGCACTTCCCCGGCGCCCGCCCGGTATGCTTCCTCCACACACAGGCGGGTAAAATACGCACACTCCACGGACGACGTAAGAACAAGCATCTGTCCCGGCTGTACATGGACCCCCATGCAGACCGCCAGGCGCGCATATTTGCGCAATATTTCCTCTTTTACCATCAATAATCTCCCTTTCTTTTGATGTTCAATGTTCCCCCTGCAAATCAGTTTATACCCATTGGGACCGCAATCAATCCCATCCCTGCTTCTGCAGCTTCTGCGCGGAAGCCTTCAGCTGTCTGCGCCGCTCCGGATAGTCCGGCAGGATCTGCCCGACCAGCGCCCAGAAGCGCGGGGAATGGTTATGCTCGACGGTATGCGCAAGCTCGTGGACGATCACATAGTCGATCTGCTCCGGCGGGACGAGAATCAGCTTCCACGAATAACTCAGGCGGTTTTTTCCGGAGCAGGAACCCCAGCAGGTACGCGCCGAGCCAATCCGCACGCCCGAGGGCCGAAAGCCGGTGCGCCCGGCATAATCATCCGTCCTGCGTGAAAGGACGTCCTGCGCAATCGACTGATACAGGCGGACAAGCTTCGGTTTCAGCGTTTCAAACGCTTCCTGCGGCAGGAGGAAACCCGTCCCGTCAAAAGCGACGTGTTCCCCGGGCAGTACCGGGTATTCCTTCCCCATCAGCGGCAGCGTCGAGCCCGGGGAAACGCGGAATTCCTGCCGGGCAGCGGCGTTCGCCGCCATCTGAGAGGACTTCTCCTCGATCCATTCCTGCTTTTCACGGACAAAGCGGTCGATTGTCCCCTGGGCGGCCCTGAGCGGGGCGCGGACAGTCACGTTGCCGTCCCGGTCCACACAGATGGCAACGGTTTTGCGCCGGGAACGGATCAGCTGATATTCCATTTACTTCCCCCTGCGTTTCATTCCCCGGATGACCGCTTTGGTCCGGTCATCCACACGGAAGGATTCCACGATTTTCTGCAGCGTTTTGTTGTAGGTCCAGTCGTCCAGGCCGTCCGTCTGCAGATAAGCCATGGTCTTTTCCGGATATTTCACAAAACAGACGGACAGCGCCCACGCCACGCCCATTTTGACATAGTAGCCGTCGTGACGCACCCGGTAGTAGATTTTCAGGACCGGATCGATGGTTTCGTCCGTAATAAAATAGTCCATCAGCATGATGACGGCAAAGCGCAGCTCGTATTCTCTGCCGCTTCGCAGATACGGCTGTAAAAATGCGAACAGCCTTTCCCGGTCCTTCGCCGCCGCTTTCAGGGTGGAGCAAAAGCCGTCGCACACCGCCCAGCTGTTGATTCTCGGGACAAAGTCCGCGATCAGGGCGAAAAGCTCGTCCTGCTCCATTTTGGCATAGCCGATGAGAAACCCGCGCAGCATGATTTCTTCCATAGAGGCGTCCCGCAGCCCCGCGAGGCAGGCGCGCCAGTCGCCCTTCCCGATCTGCTTTGCAAGCGCCCGCAGCTTCGGGATACGCACGCCGAGAATATGCTCCACCCCGGGGACAATTTTATACTGCATTTCGCGGTACGGCTCGTCGGCCAGCGAAAGAAGATGCTCCGAGAGCGAAGGATAACCGGTGTATACAAAATCGTTTTTCATATCGTTTCCCCTGTTATGATTTGGTAATTCCATTATATATTCTTTGGGGAAGAAAGACAACAGCCGCCGGTCAAAATGACCGGCGGCTGAAAGGCTTAAAGAAATCTTTCACAGCAGGAAAGGAAATAAATCAGCAGCAGCTTGATCAATAAAAGAAT
The DNA here is from genome assembly GCF_036287215.1 of Caproiciproducens sp. CPB-2. NCBI lineage: Bacteria > Bacillati > Bacillota > Clostridia > Eubacteriales > Acutalibacteraceae > Caproiciproducens > Caproiciproducens sp. CPB-2. The sequence continues at coordinate 1,242,745 of NZ_CP142860.1, read as the reverse complement.
AATCATATCAGTTCTGCCTTTGATGAATCATGCTCCTGCTGCCGAAATAGGTCGTGAGGAAATAGCCCCCGTAGATAACAAGGAAAAACACGGCGGTAATGAGGGTGTTTCCCAAAATATCCAGATGGCCGAACTGCGCCACCAGCGAATTGGCGACATAGATGCCGACCGCCGAATGGACGACCGCAAGAGAAAGCGGAAGCATAAAATAGATGGCGATCTGGACAAACAGGGAGTGATCGATCATCCTCTGTTCCGCGCCGAGCCGTTTCAGCAGGCCATAGCGCTCCAGATTGTCGGAGGCTTCGGAAAGCTGCTGCAGCGCAAGCACGGCGGCGCTGGTAATCAGGAAGACAAGCCCGATATAGATCGCGAGATACGAAATCATCGTCTTGATCCCCGTACTCTGATCGTAGACCAGCTGTTTGGTAAGAGATGTGTGATAGGGGGTGGAAGACTCATCGGCCGATTCTTCAGGATAAACCTTTTCTACCGCCGCAACGAACTGTTCGTCGGTAACGCCGTCTTTATACTGGAGATTGAGAAAAGCGATCTCTTTTTTCAGGCCTTCCACCAGCGCGTCCGGCACAATCAGCGTTCCGGGATCGGCCATCATCATGCTTGTCTGGAAGGCGGTATCCAGATACTGGCGGCTCTGCGCCTTCAGCGTTTTCCCGTTCAGCACAACCGTATCCTTATGATTCAGAAAATACTCGATCACGGGCTTCATATCGACGTAGCTGCAGTTGATCAGGAATTCATCGTCCCGCAGGGAAACCGTGGGCCTCCCCTGCAGCTTTGCGGCCGCGTTGTAGTCGCTTTGCGAAACACAAACCACCGCAGCGTCTTTACTCTGTTCCATCAGCTTGCCTTGTGACGGCGCACCCGGCAGAAACAGCTCGGAGTACTTCAGATGATCGGTGTAATAAGCGGTCATCTGTGCGTACGACCTGGTCAGTCCGTCCAAATCGACGCCATGGGCAATCATCTGCCCGGCGATATCATCCGCCAGCGCATTGCGTTTCAGTTCGTCCTCCCCATACGAATAATAATAGGTGTAGGTCGCGTCATACGGCGTAGCGCCCTTCAGGTCCTTGCTGAGCACGTCGGAAAGCCCTATCCCCGTGGACAGCGTGCCGATGGTGACCAGCAGCATGATGCAGATGACGGACATGGAGACGAAGGTCGTATTGATTTTAGAATTGATCTGGCGCAGCACGAACATGTTCAGGTTTTTGAGATACAGCTTTTTGTTCGCCTTCACCACGCGGAGCAAAAAGCCGGACAGGGACATAAAGAACAGCAGCGTACCGATGCTGCCCAGAACAATGGCCGCCGTAAACTCGGAATTCACCTCCATCATGCCGTTGTCGATAATCAGGTGATAGGCGGTGAGGATGCAGACAAGCGCCACCAGAAACAGGATCACCGAAATCCAGAGATGCGTAAACCGCAGCTTCTGATTTTTCTTCGAAGCGTTCAGCAGATCGATCAGTTTATACCGCGAGACCGCAATCGTATTGAAAACAATCACGATCAGAAAGATGATTCCGAAATACAGGACGGTCTTATAAAACGCGTGGGTGGAAAACGTAAAAAGGAACGCTTTCATGTCCACCTCGAACAGCTTCGCGGTGACAACGGAAAGCCACTGGGAGGCAAACACGCCGACCAAAAGGCCCACCGCAAGCGAAAACACGCCGATAATCATCGTTTCCAGAATCAAAATGCGCGATATCTTGCCTTTCGCCATGCCGAGCGTCATGTAAACGGCAAGCTCTTTTTTCCGGCGCTTGATCAGGAACTGGTTCGCGTAAACGACCAGAAAGCCCAGAATAATGGAAATAAAAACGGACACATAGTCGATCGTGGTAATCAGCGACGCAATGATTCTCGCCTGCGCCTTGCTGACCTCCAGCAGCGCGGTCTGGGAATCGATGGAATTGAAAACATAAAACAGGCTTACACCGAACGTCAGGGTCAAAAAATAGACGGTGAAATCGCGGATGCTTTTCGTGACATTCTTGAAAGCAAGCTTAGAGAACATTGGCGTTGTCACCTCCGAGCAGGGTCACGACCTCAATGATTTTATTGAAGAACTGCCTGCGGGTGTCGCCCCCGCGGACCAGCTCGTTGAAAATCCGGCCATCCTTGATAAACAGGATCCGGTGGCAGTAGCTGGCGGTAAACGCGTCGTGCGTGACCATCAGGATGGTCGCTTCCAGATTGCTGTTGAGCGTTTCAAAGCTTTCCAGCAGCATCCGGGAAGATTTGGAATCCAGCGCGCCGGTGGGCTCATCCGCCAGAATCAGCGCGGGCTGGGTGACGATGGCGCGGGCCGAGGCGACGCGCTGCTTCTGTCCGCCGGACATCTGGTACGGATACTTTTTCAGGACATCCTCGATCTCCAGTTTCTTCGCGACCTGGCGCACGCGCACGTCGATTTCCCCCGCCGGAGTCTTGATAATGGTCAGCGCGAGCGCAATGTTTTCATACGCGGTCAGTGTGTCCAGCAGATTGAAATCCTGAAAGATAAACCCGAGCTGTTCGCGGCGGAACCGGGACAGCCTTGCGGAGTTCAGCCGGGTAATATCCTTTCCGTCGATGATGATATGGCCGGCCGTCGGGGAATCAATGGTGGAAATACAGTTCAGCAGCGTCGTTTTTCCGCTGCCGGAAGCGCCCATGATGCCGACGAATTCCCCTTTTTCCACTTCAAAGCTGATATCGTCCACCGCTTTGGTCAGGTTGCCTTTATTTCCGTAATATTTCTCAACATTCTCAACCGTCAGAATTTTTTGCATCTGTTTTTCTCCTTTTCAAATTGTATTAACAGTATAATACAATTTTACGGAACAAACCATTGATTTCCCTTACGGCAGACTTACAGTTTTGTAAGCTTGAAGCGGATCATTCAAACATGTTGCTTCTCGGGAAGACGATGGAAACCAGCGTCCCCTTTCCCTCGGTGGACGCGATCGAGACGCCGAGGTTCAGCTTATCGCAGAGCTTTTTGCACAGATACAGCCCGATCCCGGTCGATTTTGCGGAGGTTCTTCCGTTTTCGCCGGTAAAACCCTTTTCAAACACCCTGCCCAGGTCTTTTTTCGAAATACCGATCCCGTTGTCCGAAATCATCAGTGTAACGCTGTTCTGATTCTGAAGCCCGTAAATTTTGATTTCCGGCTCCCGGCTCCGGTACTTTACGGAGTTCATCAGAATCTGGCCGATAATGAAGTCCGTCCACTTCCCGTCGGTAAACACCGTTTTGTCCAGCGCGGAGGTTTCCACATGGGTCCTGCTTTCGATCAGCGCGGCGGAATTCTTTTTGAGCGCCGAGCCGACAAGCGCTTTCAGCGTGATGCTTTTGATGACGTAATCCTTTTCCACATGGTTGCTTCTGGAATAGAAAAGTGCCTGCTCCACATAATTCTCTATTTTTGATAGTTCCTCATTTAAGCTGATCGTGACCTCGTTTTTGTTGTTTTCAATCATCAGCCTGCTGGAGGAAATCGGCGTTTTGACCTCGTGCACCCATGTCTCAATGTATTCCCGGTATTCGCTGGAAGCGCGGCGGTACCCGGCGATCTCGTCGTTCATCGCCTTGCCGGCCGTCTTCACACATTCGCAAAGCAGCTTTCCCTCAAGAAAGGACGGCTCGTCCAGCATTTCGGAAATCAGATATTTTTTGTCCAGCTTTTCCAGGTTTTCAAGCATTCCGTTATAAAATTCCCTTTTCCTGAGAAATTCCAATGCCAGCGCAGCCGCTTCCCCCGCCAGAAACACCAGCGGAACAAAAAGGGCGGCATAAGCGCCCACTTTCAGAACGGACAGCAGTACGGCCGCAAAAAAGGCCGTCAGCACCACAAAGAGCAAATGATAAATCTTATCCGCTAAAAAATTTTTCAGACTCATACCAGATACCCCAGACCCCGTTTGGTCGTCAGATAATCGCGCACGCCGATGCCGTCCAGCTTTTTGCGCAGCCGGTTGATGTTGACCGTCAGCGTGTTGTCGTCCACGAATTCCTCCGACTGCCACAGGTCGTTCATGATTTCCTCGCGGGAAACGATGCGGCCCCGGTTGCACAGAAGCACGTGCAGAATGCGCAGTTCGTTTTTGGAAAGCTCCGTCTCGTTTTCCCCGAAACGCGCGGTCCCGCGGGAAAGGTCGAGCTCCAGCCCCCGGTGGGAAAGGACGCTGACCGGTTCGGACGGATAAGCGCGCTTTAAGACGGAGGCGATCCGCGCAAGCAGAATCTGCGTATTGTAGGGTTTCGTAATAAAATCGTCCGCACCCAAACTCATGCTCATCAGTTCGTCGACGTCGCTGTCGCGGCTGGTCACGATGATAATGGGAAGCTGGGAGCTGCGCCGGATTTCCCGGCAGATATGGTACCCGTCGTAAACCGGCAGGTTGATATCCAGAAGCACGAGCTGTGGATTTTCCTTCAGGATCACCTCCGGCATATGGGCAAAATCATCCGACGAAGCACAGGCATAGCCGTATTTTTCAAGGAGCCTTGTCAGCTCCTGTCTGATTTTCACATCATCTTCCACAATAAAAACAGAGGACACGCAAATCCGCCCTTTCTACCAAAATATCATTGGTCCCATTTTTCTGATTTTCATTATAAAACATTCCGTGTTGGGAAGCAATTGGGCGGTTTTGTAGAAACTGCGAGAAAAAGCTTGGAGAATGCCTCTGATTTTAGAGATCGCTTCATTTACTTTCTAAGCTATTAATGATAGTATATTGTAAATCATGCTCATCAATATAACCGGGGTGTTACCATGAATCAATTACTGCTGATTACCACCGGGGGGACCATCGCCTCCGAACCGACGGACGAAGGGCTTGCGCCGTCGCCGAGCAGCCGGCAGCTGGCCGACTTCATCGGCGGGCTGACCGCCGAATACGACGTTGACGTTGAAGATTTATTTCAGCTTGACAGCTCCAACATACAGCCCGAGGAGTGGCAGTGCATTGCGCGCACCATTGCCCGCGAATACGGCAAATACGACGGAATCGTTCTGACCCACGGCACGGACACCATGGCGTACACCGCCTCCGTACTTTCGTTTATGCTGCGCAACATTCCCATTCCGGTGGTCATCACCGGCTCCCAGCTGCCGATCAGGCATCCCCTGACGGACGGCGTGGAAAACCTGCGCTGCGCCTTTGCAATGGCCTGTTCCAAAAAGCCCGGAGTCTTTCTTGCGTTTGACCGCAAGGTCATTTTAGGAACACGCGCGGTGAAGGTGCGCACCACGGGCTTTGACGCCTTTGAAAGCGTCAACTGCCCCCCCGCCGCAACCGTCGACGCGGGCGGCTTAACGTTCAACGAAAGCATTCTGCCGCAAATGGGAGGCGGATTTTCTCTGGAGGATCAGCTTTGCACCGATGTTTTTCTCATCAAGCTGACTCCCGGCCTGAACCCCGAAATTTTCGACATGCTCCTGAAAATGAACTATAAGGGAATCGTGATTGAAGCGTTCGGCGCGGGCGGGCTGAATTTCATCCGCCGCGATCTGACCGCACAGCTGCAAAAGATCGTGGAGCGCGGCATTTCCGTTGTCGTATGCAGCCAGTGCCTGTACGAACGGAGCGACTTCACCATTTATCAGGCCGGACAGAAAGCACTGCAGAGCGGGGTCGTCCAGGGATTTGACATGACGACGGAGGCGGCTGTCACAAAGCTGATGTGGGCGCTGGGAAAAACAGAAAAATCCGGGGAAATAAAGCGGATTTTCGCCACAAATTATGTGGGAGAGATCAGCCTTACATAATATTCTGCACTCTTTGCGTAATAATATTGACATATGATGTATTCTGTTATATAGTATTAAATACTATATAACAGAATTATTATAATTACAAAGGAGTGCTGTTATGATTCAATCCGTATGCGTATTCGGCGATTCCGTAGCCGAAGGTATTGTTTTTGACAGTGTCCGTAAAAAATACATCCTTTTGAAAGACAGCTTTGTCGGCATGATTGAAAAGAACAGTCATATTGCCATCAGAAACTTTTCAAAATTCGGCTGTACCGTCACAAAAGGCGGCGAGGTACTGAAAAAGCACATATCCGAACTGGGCCGGTACGACTACACGGTGCTGGAATTCGGCGGAAACGACTGCGATTTCAACTGGGCGGAGGTCTCGGCTTCCCCGGAAAGTAACCATGTACCGAACACCCCGGTTTCCGTATTTGAAGAATATTATTCCCGGATGATCGACGAAGTGAAAGCGTGCGGCGGCAAGCCGGTGCTGCTTTCCCTGCCGCCGATCGACGCGAAACGGTACTTTGACTGGATTTCACGCGGGCTGAACCCGGAAAATATTCTCCGCTGGCTCGGCGACGTGGAATTTATCTACCGCTGGCACGAAATGTATAACCTTGCCGTCAACCGGCTGGCGATCCTGCACCATGTCCCGCTGATCGACATCAGCAGCGCGTTTCTGAAAACCGGAAATTATCAGAACCTGATCTGCGAGGACGGTATCCATCCCAATGAAAACGGACACCGGCTGATCGGCCGGACCATTGAAAAATACGCTCTTATAAACGCATAGGACAGAGAAAAACGCCTAATCCCGTTCTCAGGGATAAGGCGTTTTTGTATCGGTCAGGCCAACCAGATAATCTACGCTCACCCGATAATACCGGGCAAGTCTTACAATCAGGTGCAGTGGAATCTCCCTTTCCTCCCGTTCGTATTTGGAGTACAGGGACTGGTCACACATTAAGTAGCCGGCTATCTGTTTTTGGGTAAGGTCCCGGTCTTCTCTGATATCACGGATTCTCAATTTCATTATGATCACCAAATGCATTATACTTTAGTACAATCTGTCCATTGACAATATGGACTATTTGTCCTAAACTATATTCGGGGTGAGTATAGTGGATCATTATAAGGAAATGTATTACAGCCTTTTCAACAAGATTACAGATATCATTAATGAGTTGCAGAATATACAGCAGGAGTCGGAGGAGGTGTTCCTTTCCCATGAAGTCAAAGAAAAGGAACATACCATCCTCTATCCTCATAGGGAAATCTGGAGAAAGCCATAGACTTTCAATCTCCGAATACCGTGTCTCTGATTTTCTTTTCGGCAAGGCCGAGCGCCTCCGCGCTGATTTTTGAGATCATTCCCTTTTGCACTTCGTCGTAATATCGTTTCGCGCGGGCCAGCTGTTTGGTCGCCTTTGCGACTTCCGTCTTATAATCCATCATAATGGCCGTGATTTCCGTGCGGTATTTTTCGTCTGTTTTCTCCGCGACCGCGGCTTTGTAAATATCAATGACCTCGTCGTCCGGACGGGACGGAAAATATTCGTGCGGGGAAGTGCTGTCAAACAGGGCCACGCTCAGTTCCCGCAGAATCACCATATCCAGGCTGTTCGGGTCAAACGCGCAGTGGTAAATTTCCGTATCGAATCCCGCCGCGGCGGCATACTCCGCAATTTTCCCCAGGAAAGTCGACTTCCCGGTGCCGGGCCGTCCTTTGATAAAATACCGTTTTTCAAGGTCCTCCGTCAGATTGTCAATGTAATCATAAGCGCCGTTCACGGTTGCCGCGCCGAAGTAGCGGTGAACCTGCGCCCCCTTTTTTCCCAGTGTTTTTTCCCCGATCACCTTTTCGATTGTCCGGGCCGTCAGCCTGTTGGCGGCGTCGAAATCCATATTGGAAACGTAGATTTGCTCCCATTTGTCGTGGATGGCGCGCGCGGCGGAAAAATGCCGGACCGCGCCCGCCAGGCAGGCATGGGTCTGGCTCCGGTTGTCGTCATTGAGAATTGCCGCCACGGGATATTCTTCCTCCCCGTAAAGCGGAAAATTGATCATTCCCGCGTTTTTTTCCGGGATAAGGACCCCTTCCATGGAATTGTCCAGACAATTGTGGATCAATTGCGCGTGACAGCCGCTGTCACGCGCGGCGGAACAAAGGCTGCTTACAATGTCCGACACGACGATGGACGGATAACCGCTGAGACGGACGACCGTTTTCAGGCGGCCAAAATTCGATTGAAAAAAGCTGACATATCCCCTTGAGCTGTTGGAACCGATAAAATAGTTCAAAGAAAAATCCGGCAATGAAACGTCCTCCCCCCACATATTGTTTATCACATTATATGATTGGATTTTTAAGACATGCATAAAAGCGGCAAACCCGCCGGACGGGTTTGCCGCTTTCCAAACTTTAAAAAAACTCAGTTTTGCTTGTTCGCGATATCCCTCGCGACCACAACGCCGGTTACGGAAGCCTGCATCAGCCCGCGGGTAATGCCGGCGCCGTCGCCGATGGTGTACAGATTTTCGATTTCGGTCTCAAAATTCTTTTTGACCGATACCTTGGAGGAATAGAACTTGACCTCCACCCCGTAAAGCAGGGTGTTCTTGGAGTAAAGCCCCGGGGCCAGCTTGTCAAACGCGCGGAGCGACTCCACAATGCTGGTCAGATGACGGTGAGGCAGCACAAAGGACAAGTCGCCCGGCACCGCGTTTTTCAGGGTGGGCACCGTCGTGGACTTTTTCAATCTGGTGTAGTCCGTACGCCTTCCCATCAGGAGGTCACCCAGCCGCTGCACCATAATGCCGCCGCCCGTAAGCATGTTCCCCAGCTGCGCGATATACCGGCCGTACTCGATCGGCTGATTGAACGGCTCGGTAAAGCGGGTGGAAACCAGCATGGCAAAATTGGTGTTTTCGCTGTGCTTGTCTTCGTCGGCGTAGGAATGGCCGTTCACAACCGCGATGCCCCCGCCGATGCCGCCGTCGTAATGCTCCTCGCTGACAATGCCGCCCGGATTCATACAGAAGGTACGCACCTTATTTTCAAACGTATCCGAATAATACACCAGCTTGGCCTCATACAGGTTCTTGGTGAGGTGGTCCATCACCGCGTTCGGCACTTCCACACGCACGCCGATGTCGACCTCGTTGTTGGTGGTGGCCAGCTTGTTTTCCTGGGCAATGCGGGCCAGCCACTCGGCGCCGCCGCGTCCCGGCGCTGCCACCACGTAGGGCGCGCGGACAAGGGTGCACCCGCCGGAACGGTCAACCAGCCACACGCCTTCCGCTTTTCCGTTTTCCACAAAGATGGAATCCGCCGTGGTGTGTTCCCTGAACTCGAAATTCGGCCTGGCGGAAAGGTAACGGTACATGCCCCTCAGCACTTCAAAGGAGTATTCCGTACCCATATGGCGCACCGGGCAGGGGATCAGCTGGATATTTTCCCTGCGTGCCTCATAGGACACCTTTTCCGCAAATTTGTCGCTTTTTCCGAAAATCTTGTCCGGAGCGCCATAATGCAGATAAATATCGTCGGCGTAGCGGATGAGCTCCCGTGCCTTTTCCACCGGCATATAATCCGTGATATTGCCGCCGACTTCCTCCGAAAGGGACAGCTTTCCGTCCGAAAAAGCGCCGGCGCCGGCCCAGCCGTTCATAATATTGCAGGTTTTGCAGTGGGCGCACTGTCCGGAGGTCCTTGCCGGGCAGGCGCGCCGGTCAATCGTGCTGCCGCTGTCTACCACCAGCATCTTTTTCCCGGGCGCAAGCTTATCCATCTCCAGAGCCGTAAAAATGCCGGCAGGGCCGGCACCGATGACAATCAAATCATAATCGTACATATTTTCAACCTCACAATATTCGTGTTAATCGCTATTTTTTAACTACAGCATTTCCAGTGGATTCTGCAAACGTATTTTATCTCGCAAACTGAAATGGATTTGCCATATGATTTTTTGCTTCAGGCAAAACAATGGTATTATAACATATCTATTTCGTTTGTCAAATGTTTTCTTCCATCATGTGTAAAAGGACCCGCTCAAACGATTCGTCGTCCTGCCTGCTTCTCTTTTTGAACTTTCCGATCCTTGCCCCCGCGCGGCGCATTTCCTGGCCGAGCGCGCGTTCAAACAAAAGGCGGTCCATATTGGAATCGTCGTAGACCATGCCGTTCTGGTTCAGCGCCTTTGCGCCCTTGGCAAGCGCCATCGCCGCCACGCCGAAATCCTGAGTGACGACGATGTCCCCGCTCCCGGCCAGATTGACCAGACGGATATCCGCGCTGTCACGGCCCTTGTCCACCGTGATCACCTTGCTGTACCCGTCGTCGAGCAGATGGCTCGTGTCGGTCAGCATGATGACGGGCACCTTCTGTTTTTTCGCCAGCCGGACAATAATTTCCTTAACCGGGCAGGCATCGGCATCCACCAGAATATTCATCAAACAACCGCCGCCTTCTAAAATTTCCCAATTCCGGCGCCCCAAGCTTCGCTCCGGTTTGCGCTACGAGATTATTATAGCACGAAACCGCAAGAGATGGATTGTATTAAAATATAACAGAATTGTAATGATTTATTACAATTTTTACATCATAATTGACTTTTACAAGCACCCGGAATATGATGTAGCTGTAAAGTTATGCCCGAATGGAGGAGATTTATGAGGAAACTGAAGCTTTTCATACCGTTACTATCGGTTCTGCTGGTTTTGCTGACCGCATGCGCGTCAAAAACGGAAGCTCCCGCCGTCATGCTTGCGGAAACCGCCCCGTCTGAAATCAGAGCCAAAAGCAACGCAAAAAGCAGTGCTGTTCAGAAATTTTATACAAACGACAAATTGAGTTTTTCACTTGCAGTCCCCGACAGCTGGGAGGATAAAAATTATACCCCGGTGGTTACTACGGAAACCATGTCGGACGGCGGCACAAAATATACGAAAGTGGATTTTCTTTTTCAAAATGACAAAAACTGCTCACTGCTTACGATTTTCCTTGTTTCAAAGGACTGGTGGGAGAAAACAAAGGGCGGAACGCTCGATCCCAAACCCACCTATCTGGGAACAAAGGCAGACGTCGTTTACTGCTTTACTCTGCCGAAAAACTCCCCTTACGAAGTAGGAGAAAAGTCGGACCTGTTCAACAGTATGGTTCTGCCGGACAGCGACGTCCTCAACCGATTCAAGATTCTGGACGCGAATGCTTCCTCCAGCGGTATTTCCACCGTGGAAGGAACGCTGGAAGAAATCATGACGCAGACCATTACCATTAAGACGGACGACGGCCGCTCGATCACCTTCCTCAAGGACGGAACCGATGCGGATACTTCCGGCAAGGGTCTGCAATTGGGGCGCAGGCTGAGAATCTATTATGAAGGCGCCATAGACGGCTCCAACACAAGAGCCGTAACCGTCACCAAAATCGAAAGGCTGAACTGAACACGCGAAAAGGCTGCCGCTTGTGCGGCAGCCTTTTTATTTTCCTTTTTTCAGGTTCTTTAGCACCGGAATGACGCCGCGGAGAGTGGGGACGCACGCAAAGAGCATTTTCTCCAGTTCCGGATTTGCGGGAACCGTGTCCGGTATCATAACGGTTTTCATCCCCGCGCGGTAAGCGGAGAGAATTCCGTTCGGAGAATCCTCCAGCGCCATGCACTCCTGCGGCGGAACCTGAAGCGCCTGGGCCGCTTTCAGGTAAATATCGGGATCGGGCTTGCTTTTTTCAATCATGTCGCCGCAAATGATCTGATCAAAGTATCCGGTTATCTTTGTATTTTCAAAATGGCTCATGGTGCTGCTGCGCGAAGAGGACGTTGCGACCGCGATTCTGTAGCCTTCCCGTTTCAGATAGTCCAGCAGTTCAAACAGCCCCTCTTTTACCGGGACGCCGTTCTTTTTGATATAGTCCCTGCTGTAATCCACACTGATCTTTCTGAATTCTTCAAACGGAAAGTCGGGGCCGTATTTTGTTAAAAACAGTTCTTTTTCGGCGGCGGCGGTAATTCCCATCGCCTGTTCAATCAATTCCATCACATTGCCGCACCCGAGCGCTTCTCCGGCCTTCTTCCAGCCGTCGATCGAAAGGCGTTCGGTGTCGAACATGGTTCCGTCCATATCCAGTACCACTGCTTTCATCATGCGTAAACCTCACTTATTCCTTACTGATTCATTTCATTGGGGGAAAAAGCGCTTCCCCGCCCTGTACCTTTGCGTAATTCGTCAACACACCGTCATCCGGATCAATCCGGATTTTCTTTTTCGCGGCAATTTCCAGCCGGATTCCGAAATCCCGCAGCCGGGTAAGCTGCTCCGCCAGTCTTTTCTGCTGTTTTTTGGTCAGTCCCTCCTTTTCCGCATATTTTTTAAGCCCGGACTGCGTTTTCCGCAGAAAATCCAGCCCGCGGGCGAAGGTGTTTTCATCATAGGCATGCATATAACAAAGCGCCCGAAAAGCGCCGCCGTCAATCATCCAGTAAATCGGCCTCTTTTTATAAATACGGATATGCTCGCGGTAAAATTCATTCCCGTAATAGTTTCGGATAACGTCCACCGCGCTGCCGCTCCCGCCGAGCGCGGAAACAATAAAAGAGAGATTCTCTTCCAGCGTTTTTTCACCGAACACAAGCTTTACAAAGGAAACCAGCCGCACGGCAAGGTCGTTTTCCAGATACGGGGTAACGGGCAGGAGGTCCGTCCCACCCCGCGGATCATAGCCGGGAACGGCGTACCGCCCGAACATGCAGCCCAAGGCGAAGCTGAGGAAGCTGCGGATATCGCGGGAAAGCTCCGCGCGGCGGATGGTGACGTCCCCGTCCTCCACCTGCGGCTTCAGCTCGTTTTGCAGACCGTAAAGGCTGATAAAAATCCGGTTGAGCTCTTCCTCGTTTTCCTTCATCCGCTGAAAACGGAGGTCGGTAAAATCCTTCCACGCCGCAAAGGCATCGGCAATTTTACAGTCTTTTTCCTCCGTCCTGAAACGAACCAGCGGATGAATCCGGAAATTCCAGCTGGTTTCAAAGGAATCCCAGTCCTCCCTGGAAATTTTGATATTTTCAGCGACCAGCACACCGACCCGCTGCTTCACGGTTTCATCGACCCGCAGCGGAAGCTTGGCAATATTGCCCGCCTGATAGTTCAGCGTGGGATTCATCAGGTTCAGCATGGCAAAAGCGCAGCTGCTGGACAAAAATCCAAGAATATAATAGAAATCGTCCTCCCGGCTCGGGAAAACGGAGGAACCGGCGATGTCGAACACAAAGCCCTGCGGATAATACCGCACGCCGAATTTGGAGGAGCTGACGAACGACCAGGACACGCTCCGCTCAAAATAAAAGCCCTGGCCGGGAAAGGAAGCGGACTGTCCCGACTTTACGCGGAACTCGCTGATCTCCCGCCCGAAATGCTGAAAATTGACCACATACTCCTGATTGCCGTACCATTTCCGGAAATCGCCGCCCTTGTTATAGGGGTACCATTTCCGGCTGCTCTGCAGGCAGTCGGCCCGGTCGATGCAGTGGAAATGGATGTTTTCAGGAGCTACCTCGTACCAGAAACGAAGGAAGCGCTGATTGTCACAGGTAAAAAGCCCGTTCGTAACCGCCGCGCTTTCGGAAAGGGGTGGGACGGAGGAGAAGATCTCCCCCGGCTTTTTGCCCGCCCAATAGGCGATCGGCATGCCGGGAATCCGGGCAAACTGCTTTGCCGGAATCTCAAAGCGGTAGGAGCAGCGCGGGTTCCGCACCGCTTCTTTTACCTTTTGTTTCTGCACCTCCATGCCGCCCCGGAAGTCGGAGAGCTTCAGATACACGCCGGGCCTGCTTTCCGGCCCGTTTTTCAGCACAAAGGTACAGATCGGCACGGTGGCCTCGTCAAAAGCGGAATACTCCAGCTGAATCAGCGAGGAGATCGATTTTTCCCGGATGATGTATTCCCTCAGCTTCTGATAGGATTTGATGAACATCCAGACAAACGGCGACATAAACGCGCAGTAGCCGTCCGGAATGCAGAAGCCGAAGCTGCGGTAAATAAACACGGAGAACAGGTCCCCGGCATAGTCGCGGTAATGCCGATTGACGTAGGATTTCAGCTTTTTATTCATCCGGTTCAGATAAGGCGGATTCGTCGCAACCACCGTGTATTTCCCCGCCATTGCGCGGGCCTGCCGCAGCAGCGGCAAAAGCTTGTGGACGGTATCTTCCCGGTACGCGAGCGCAAACAGGCTGTCGCACGGCTGCCGCCTGATTTCCTCCACCCGCCGGAAAATCCGGTCAAAGCCGGCCTGCTCCACACGGAGCAGGCTGCCGTATTCGGCGGCCCCGTGAAGGGCCGAAAGAAGACTTTGCAGATCCGCTTCGATCTGCCCGTCGCCGTCCGCCACAAAGGACAGCAGGTCCCCGCCGATCCCGGACCCTTCCCGGATGACATACAGGTTCAGCGGGATTCCAAGCGTCAGAATATCCTCATTGTATCCGCGCGCCTTCATCAGCAGCGCAAAGCAGGCCAACTGCCAGGAACGCCTGTCGATGTCAAACCCGTAAAGGTTGCGGCGAAGGATCAGCTCCGCCGCGTCCCGCGGGCCCACCCCGCATTCCCGGTAAATTTCAATCAGCAGGTCAAACGCGTAGACAAGGATATGCCCGCTGCCCATGCACGGGTCGAGAAGCTTCAGCTCCTGCGGCGGTACGTTTTCCTGAACGGCGGCATTTTCCGCCCCGAGATAAAATTCCAGCTTTTCTCTGAGCGCGCTGTCCGGATTCCGTTCCAGCCAGTACTGGCCAAGAGAATTGTCCACCATGCTGCGCACGACCCAGTCCGTGGTAAAAAACTGCGTGGCCGCCGGGACGTCCTCTTTTTTCACCCTGCCGCCGTAAAGGCTGATGACCTCGTTCCGGCGGGCGTCATTGTAATACTGGTACAGCCAGCCGATGATCTCAACCGCTTCCCGGAAGTCCTCCTCGGAAATCCCGTCCACCAGGCTGCGGACGACTCCATCTTCCTCCCGGAAGGACAGCTGCAGCAGCGGCTCGAGATACTCGCATTCGCTTTCAAAATACTCCGGAAGGATTTTGGCAAGGGACCGGCAGACAGAAATAAAAAGCGCGGTAAAGCGCTCGTCCGACCGGACCTCCTGCGGTTCGGCCGCCAGGATATCCGGAAGGATCTGTCCCGGCTGCCCGGAAGAAAGGACGCGCACCTTCCCCGGCAGATAGCCGTTGACCTCCATGAACCGGATGCCGATGATACGGATAAACCACGTATAGGAGACTTCCTCCACCACGGCCTGAAAGCCGGTGTTTTCAATGTCCTGCGTCAGTCCGGGAAACGGGTTCCGTTTCTGCGCCGTCAGTTCGACGGCGCGCCGGGAGACGGACGCGATAAGCTTTTCTCTGGCGCCAACCGCAAAAGCCCGGATTGCCGCCTTATTCACCCTACCATCCCCCTTCTCTTCGAATGAGACTATCATACCATATCTTCGCCAAAAAGTTAATCTTATTGACACCGATTCCCAAAATGATATATGATTAAAACCATATGAAGAAACGGGAAGTGCTGAAACATGTTAGGAACCATTGTCAACGCGCTGTCCATTGCGCTGGGAACGGCGCTGGGACTGATTTTAAAAAGCGGTATCCGGGATCATTACCGTGAAACCATTATGGACGGGGTCGCGCTGTCCGTCCTGCTGATCGGAATGATGAGCGCCATCAAAACAAACGATCTGGTGCTGCTGATTTTCAGCCTGGTGATCGGCAGCATCATCGGCGAGGCGCTGAAAATCGAGGACCGGCTCGCGGGGCTGGGCCAGCTGATCGAAAGCAGGACTTCGAGCACGGACGGCAGCGTCGCAAAAGCCTTTGTGACCGCCAGCCTTGTGTTCTGCGTCGGCTCCATGGCGATCGTCGGCTCCATTGAAAGCGGGCTGACCGGCAATCACCAGACGCTGTTCGCCAAATCGGTGCTCGACGGCATTGTGTCCATTTTCCTCAGTTCGACCATGGGCTTCGGCGTGATTTTTTCCGCCGCAGCCGTATTCCTTTATCAGGGCATGATCACGCTGCTGGCGTCTTCTCTCAAGTCTCTGCTGACCGACGAAATGATACGGGAAATTTCGGCCATCGGCGGCGTCCTGATTATGGCGATTGGGCTGAACATGCTGAAAATCAAAAAAATAAAGGTCGGCAACATGCTGCCGGCCATTCTTCTTCCTTTTCTGTATTATTTCATTAAAAAAGCAATCGGGATCGCATAAGCTTTTCCCGATATCGGCATATCCCGAAAAGGCCGCTGCCGGATTCCCGGCAGCGGCTGTTTGTTGAGTACTTCGAAAGATGCTCAGCATTTGGATTTGAATACTCCGTCCTGATAGACCTGTGTCACGGTGTCGTCCGGGTAATAACAAAGGACGGCGCCGTTGTGCTTGCTGACAATGATGGACGGCTCTATGGACTCGCTTTTGTCGGAAATCAGAAACTGGTAGTACTGGTTTCCCTGATACTCAAAGTTTCCGTTGATCAGGTCGATTTTGTATTTTGTATAATCCATACGGATCATATTTTTGACGGCGTTCATTGCTTCGTTCCGGTCGATGTTCTGTACCGACTGCGCGGGCTGAAAGATTTCCGGTTTACTGTTCTGAGCCGTTCCGGCTTTTGAGCAGGCGGTCAGAATTGTCAATAAAGCCACTAAAACAATCGCAGCCGCAAACTTCCCTGTTTTCATTGAAATTCCTCCCATATCATTTTCACTTTACAAATTTATCATAGTATCCGCCGGCGGTGAAAGCAAGAAAAGCAACAGAACTGTAAGTGGTTGCTACAAAACTGTAAACGATGGCGGCAAAAAATGATAAATCTGTATTTTTTGATAGGCGGGAACGGAAAATGAACGAGGCGCTTTCCTTGTAAGCCGGCAATTTCGTGCTATAATAAATCCATCATTACAGACTTATCCTTCGCCGCGCTTGATGCGAAATCCGGCGGCCGGCTGTAAAATCATTTCAGGTTGTGAGGAAAATTCATGAAGCAAAACAGAAGATACCCTAAGATCACTCTGACCCGCAAGGCGGAAAACAGCATTCTGTCCGGACACCCGTGGATCTACAATACGGAGATTCTCAAAATTGAGGGCCCGTATGAAAACGGCGGTCTGGCCGACGTTTTCAGCATCCGCGAAAAATATCTGGGCACCGGGTTTATCAACGACCACTCCAAAATCAGGATCCGGCTGATTTCCCGCAGCGCGAACGACGTCTTTGACGAAGCTTTTTTCGAGCGCCGCCTGCGTCACGCGTGGGAGTACCGCAAAACCGTGATGGGGGACGACGTCTCCTGCTGCCGGATCATTTTCGGCGAGGCGGATCTTTTCCCCGGGCTGACGGTGGACCGCTTTCGCAACATACTGGTCGCACAGACGCTTTCTCTCGGTATGGAAAAGCTGAAGCCCGTTCTCTTCCCTCTGCTGTGCAAAATTCTGAGGGAGGACGGCCAGAACATAGACGGCATCTACGAACGCAACGACGTCGCTATCCGCGAGCTGGAAGGGATGCGGCAAAATAAAGGTTTCTTCCCCATCGCCGGGCTGGAAACGCCGCAGGCAACCCGGACAACGATCACGGAGAACGGGATCGAATACGCCGTCGACTTTGAAAACGGGCAGAAAACCGGATTTTTCCTCGACCAGAAGTACAACCGGCAGGCTGTCGCGAAAATCAGCCGCGGCAAGCGGGTGCTGGACTGCTTTACCCACACCGGCTCCTTTGCGCTGAACGCGGCGAAGGGCGGAGCGGAACACGTACACGCGGTGGATATTTCCGCCGACGCGGTCGCTATGGCGGAGGAAAACGCCGGGCGCAACCAATTGCAGGAAAAAATGAGCTTCCAGACGGCCAATGTGTTCGACCTGCTGCCGCAGATGCCGATGGGCAAAAAGGACGGCTACGACCTGATCGTGCTCGACCCGCCAGCTTTTACCAAATCGCGCCAGACCGTCGACCACGCGATGAAGGGGTACAAGGAAATCAACCTGCGCGCCATGAAGCTGCTGCCGCGCGGCGGCTACCTTGCGACCTGCTCCTGCTCCCATTTCATGACGGAGGACCTCTTTTGCAGCATGCTGCGCAGCGCGGCGTTTGACGCCCAGGTGTCGCTCCGCCAGATCGAAGCGAGGCAGCAGTCCCCCGACCATCCTATTTTATGGAATGTGCCGGAAACCAATTACCTCAAGTTTTACATTTTTCAGATTACCTGAACCACTGTGCACCCCGGAAAATCAGGAGCGTTCGCGCCTGATACCGGGGCGCTTTTTTTAGAAAAAAGCCCTTGACATTTCTTCTTTAACGTAGTACTATGTCAACAATATATATTACTAATTTGATATGAATTGTAATATTACATAAAAAGGAGGAGCCCTATGAAAACAAAATCCCACTCTTTTCACAAGCTGAATCGTCCCCTCTTTCTGTATGACCGAATGTGCGCCTCCTATTGTTGTAACAGGAAATCAATTTTGTAATTCCCCGGGATACGGAATACGGAAATAAAGATGCAGAAGGAGTAACGACAATGAGTGAAAGAAAATATAAGTTTGAGACCATACAGGTACACGCGGGACAGGAGAAGCCGGATTCCGCAACGGACGCGCGAGCGGTTCCGATTTACCAGACCACTTCCTATGTATTTAAGGATTCCGCGCAGGCCGGGGGGCGTTTTGGCCTAACGGAAGGCGGCAACGTCTACGGCAGACTGATGAACCCCACCTCCGATGTGTTTGAACAGCGCGTTGCCGCTCTGGAAGGCGGCGTGGCGGCGCTGGCCACCGCGACCGGTGCGGCCGCCATTACCTACGCGATTGAAAATGTCGCTCACGCGGGCGACCATATCGTCTCCGCCAACACCATTTACGGCGGGACCTACAATCTGCTGGAACATACGCTCGCGGCTTTCGGCATCACCACCACGTTTGTCGACCCCGACGTGGAAGGCAGCTTTGAAAAAGCGATTCAGCCGAATACCAAGGCGATTTTTATTGAAACCCTCGGCAACCCGAATTCCAGTATTATCGACATCGACGAGGTCGCCGCGATCGCGCACAAAAACGGAATCCCCCTGATTGTGGACAATACCTTTGCGACGCCGTACCTTCTGCGCCCCATTGAGCACGGCGCGGACGTAGTCGTCCATTCCGCGACAAAGTTTATCGGCGGACACGGCTCCTCCTTGGGCGGAGTCATCGTCGACGGCGGCAACTTCGACTGGGAGGCCTCCGGCAAATTCCCGTGGCTGAGCGAGCCCGATCCGAGCTACCACGGCATCAGCTTTACAAAAAACGTCGGCGCGGCGGCCTATGTGACCCGAATCCGCGTAATCCTGCTGAGAGATACCGGCGCGACCATCAGCCCGTTTAACTCCTTCCTGCTGCTGCAGGGCCTTGAGACCCTCTCCCTTCGCGTGGAGCGTCATGTTGAGAACGCTCTGAAGGTAGTGGATTTCCTGTCCAAACACCCGAAGGTGGAGCGCGTCAATCACCCCGCCTTACCGGACAGCAAATACAACGTTTTATATAACAAATATTTTCCCAACGGCGCAGGCTCCATCTTCACGTTTGAGATCAAAGGCGGCGCGGAAGAGGCGAAAGACTTTATCGACCGTCTGGAAATTTTCTCCCTGCTGGCAAACGTGGCCGACGTGAAGTCGCTGGTCATCCACCCGGCGAGCACCACCCACTCCCAGATGAACGAAAGCGAGCTGCTCCAGTCCGGCATCAAGCCGAACACCGTCCGTCTTTCCATCGGCACCGAGCACATCGACGATATTCTGTACGATCTTCAGCAGGCGCTGGCGTAAACCTTGCGTTTCCGGCAAGACGCGCCGGAGGGAGTAAGCGTTCCCCCGGTCCGGTTTCTATCAAACTCCCAGGCTTTGCCTGCCAGCTTTCTCAAAGAGGGAGTTCTCCTTGATCGGCAGCCTGAAAGAGCGGCAGCCCTGTAAAACAGGGCTGCCGCTCTTTCCCGTTTGGGCCGTGTCTTTTATTCTTCGGGCTTTACATGGACATCGAGCTGATTGTGAGGAATCCGGATGCCCGCCTCGTCAAACGCAAGCTTTACCTTTTCCTGCATATCAAAATAAAGGGTCAGGTAATCGTCCGTTTTGCACCATGCCCTCACCTCCACCGTGATGCCGTTTTCCCCGTGCTCACCGACCACGACCAGCGGAGCGGGGCTGTCGAGCACCATGGAATTCCGTCCGGCCAGATTCCCGAGCAGGCTTTTCACCTTTCCAAGATCCTCGTCATAAGCGACGGTATATTTCAGGTCCAGGCGGCGGGTCGCCATGGCGGAATAGTTGACGATAACGCCAGAGGTGATTTTGGCGTTCGGAATCACGACTTCTTTATTGTCGAAGGTCCTGAGCGTGGTGAACATGGTTTCGATCCGCTCGACCGTTCCTTCCGTCTCCTCAAAGAGGATGTAATCCCCGACGCGGAACGGCTTTGTAAAAATGATCTGCGCGCCGCAGGCGATGTTGGCCATATTGTCTTTCACGGCAAGGCCGATCGTCAGGCCGGCCGCGCCGATCGCGGCGATAATGGAGCCGACGTTCATGCCGAGCTGTGCCGCCGCCGTAATGCATACGATCATTTTCAGCAGCACTTTGGCGAGAGAGCTGATAAAAGTGACGAGGCCCGTGTCCGTCTTTGAGCGCGACATCGCGCGGAACATCAGTCTGACCGCCTGGTTGCTCAGCCACCAGCCGATCCCTAAAATCAGCAGCGCGCCCAGAATCCTCGGCAGGGATGATTCCAGAAGCAGAAGGAGCTGCTGTCCGTATTTTTCAAAGCTGAATTCCAAAAAAATTACCTCCCTTAACGGTTCAGTGATCTGTTTTCCTGTTTTTGGAGATGTCAAAGAATAGCACATTCTATTGAATTACACAGAAAAAGGTTATAAAATAGTAGAAAATGATAGAATAAAAGGTGATTCAATACATGAAACAATTTCTTGCAATGCTGACCGTACTGGCAGTCTGCCTTTCTCTTTCCGCCTGTTCAAAAAACGACGGAAGCAGTGAGTCCTCCAGTCCGGCAAGCAGTGCCGCAGTCAGTGAAACGGGTTCTTCCGAACCGGATACATCCTCCAGCTCCGGAGTTTCTTCCGTCTCCTCCGCGGCGGTGGCCTCTTCGAAAGAGACCTCTTCCCAAAAGCAGAGCGCTTCTTCCGCGCCCGCTTCCCCATCCCAGCCGGAAAAGGCCCAGACCGTGCGCGTGGTGATCCCCGAAGGGTATACGCTGTCGCAGATCGGCGACCGGCTGGAAGCGAACGGCGTCTGCAAAAAAAGCGAACTGCTGAGCACCGCGAATTCCTACGATTTCAGCTATTATTCCCTGATCGGCAAGCTCGGTTCCAACGCGAACCGCTGCTATAAGCTGGAAGGATACCTTTTCCCCGATACCTATGAATTTTATAAGGACATGAAGCCGCAGGACGCGCTCGGCAAAATGCTGAGAAACGCGGAAAGCAAAATCGGCGGCAGCTACAGCTATTCCGGTATGACCACCGACCAGATCGTCACCCTTGCCTCCATTATCGAAAAGGAGTCGGGAAACGTAAATGAAATGGCAAAGGTATCCTCCGTGTTCCACAACCGGCTGAAAGCCGGCATGAAGCTGCAGGCGGATGTAACGGTCATCTATGTGGAAAAATATCTGAAGCCCAACCTCACCGGCGATATCAACCGCTACAATTCCTATTATAATACCCGGAAATGCCCCGCCCTGCCGGTCGGCGCCATCTGCAACCCCGGCAAAGCCGCGCTGAACGCCGCGGTCAACCCGGCAAACACCGACTACCTTTACTTTGCCGCCGATTCCAGCGGAAATTACTACTACGCGAAAACCTATGAGGAACACAAGCAGAACCTGAACAAAGCGGGCATCATCGAGGGCGGCAGCATGCAGTAACCGCTCCGAACGGAAGGAGAATCGTATGAAAGCCGAAATCAGATATCTGTACAACAGCGGATTCACACTGAAAACGGACCGCCATCTTTTTATCTTCGATTATTACCTTGACTCCCCAAAAGGCTGTGGGCTCGCCAAGGGCGTCGTCGACCCGGAGGAAATCAAAGACCTCGATGTGGTCGTCTTTGTCTCTCACAGCCACCCCGACCACTATAACCCGAGAATTTTCAGCTGGCGCAAAACCATTGGAAAAATCCGCTACGTACTCTCCGACGATATCAAGACCCTTGAGAACGTAATCAGGGTCGTTCCCGAAGGGGAATACGACCTTGGCGATCTGAGCGTGCGCACGCTCGATTCCACCGATATCGGCGTGGCGTTCCTCATTCAGGCGGACGGCCTGTGCATTTATCACGCCGGGGATTTAAACGACTGGTACTGGAACGGGGAGCCCGACGGCGACAACCGCGAAATGACCCGCCGTTACAGGGAACAGGTCCACACGCTGAAGGGCGAAGCGATCGATATCGCGTTTGTTCCGGCCGACCCCAGGCTGGAGGAACACGCGCTGCGCGGTCTGGACTACTTTATGAGAACCGTGGGCGCAGAGCTGGCGGTACCGATGCATTTCAGCGAAAACACCTCCGTGTTTGAGGAGCTGAAAACCGACAGCCGTACGGAAGGCTACCGCGGCCGGATCGCATTCTTTTCCCAAAGGGGAGATATGATTCCCTATCCGAACGCCGACAAATAAAGCGGGAACGCGTTCCTGACAGCGATCAAGCCGTGCAGCCTCTTTTGGGCTCCTTTGAGGGAGCTGGCAGGCAAAGCCTGACTGAAGGAGTACTCCCTCGGACGCGCCGGGCGCCCCGCTTCCCTCACGGAGGGGGACTCATTGGCTTTCTTTCGCTTTAGCGCGATTTCTCATCTTTCGATACTCTCGGAGCGCTTTTCGGTTGAAAAGGCGCTCTTTTTTATACATATCGTTTTCCCTGCCAGGTATCCTTTTGGACAAGCGCGCGGTCAATGCCGCCGAGCACGGCAATTTTATCCACACCCCAGAGCGGCGTGATCAGCTGGTCGCGGGCGCCATCCCCCGTGATCCGTTCGATCACCGTTTCGGGCGGCAGAACCTCCAGCTGGGAACAGACCACGTCGAGATACCCTTCCCTGGTCATGGGGACGACTTCTCCCACCGCAAGCTGACGCTCCATGGGAGTCCCCCGCATGACCTGCAGGAGATGGATTTTCACCGCGTCCGCTCCCAGCGCGCCGACCGCCCGGGCAGTGTCCAGCATCATTTCGGGGGTCTCCCCCGGAAGCCCGTTGATGATGTGTACGCAGACACGGATGCCGCGGGATTTGAGCGCCTGAAAAGCCTCTGTAAATACGGCGCAGGAATGGCAGCGGTTGATTTTTTCGGCGGTGGCGTCATGGATGGTCTGCAAGCCCAGCTCCACCGTCAGATACGTTTTTCCGGACAGTCCGGCAAGATAATCCATCGTTTCGGCTTCCAGAGCGTCCGCGCGCGTGGCGATGCTGATCCCGCACACGCCTTCGGCGCCCAGGGCGGATTCATACAGCTCCCGCAGCCTGGGAAGCGGCGCGTAGGTGTTGGTGTGCGCCTGAAAGTAGGCAATCACATCCGCGCCGGGTGTTTTTTCGCGCACCCGATCAAGCTCCATGCGCACCTGCTCGGCGACGCTCCTGTCCGCCCCGTGGGTAAAGTCCCCGCTGCCGGACAGGCAATAGGTGCAGCCGCCGAAGCCTTTGGAGCCGTCCAGATTCGGGCAGGTGAAGCCCGCGTCGATCACCGCCTTGAAAACCCGGCGGTCAAACCGCTTTTTCAGATGATAGCTCAGCGTATGATACCGTTTATTGTCATTGGAATAAAGGAAAGGACTTTTCAAACCGACGCTCCGTCCCGGGAGTTCAGATACATTTCAGAAAGATATTCCTTACCTGTTTCCGTTTTGAAATATTTTTGCAGAACGGACCGCGCCTGCGCTTCGGCCATACCGTCCTCATAAAGGTTGACCAGAAAATCCGCCTCGACCAGGATCTGATAATCCGGGCCGCTGATTTCGGTATAGGTGTGGTGGCGGCCGATCAGAAAGCAGACGCGGTCGATCACCGCCCGCGGGATACCGGCCTCCAGAAGAATTTTTTCCGCGACCGGGGGGCCCTCCAGCTCCTGATATTTTCCGGAGGAGGAGCCGTATTTCCGTTCGCTGTTCCGGATTCCGATATCGTGAAGGATGGCGGCAAGCTCCAGAATCTCCATTGTGTTTTCGTCCAGGCCTTCCATCTCGCCGATGGACTTTGCGAACGCGTATACCTTCAGCGCGTGCTGTACCCTTTTCGGGTCCCCCTCGTTGTAGCGGACCATGGCTTTCAGGATTCGGTTGTTTTGGCTGTTCATTTGTCTCTCTCCTTTCCTTTTCAGGTTTCTACTGTACAAAGCTTTTCAGCTTTTCCACGTCGAGCAGTTCGAAGCTGTCCCCGCGAAAGGCGAGGATTCCCTCGTCGCGCATCCGGCCGAGCTCGCGGGACATGGACGGGCGGGAAACATTGAGAAAATCCGCGAGCTCATTGCGGTTGTACGGCAGAGTGAACCGCTGTTTTCCCGACTTGCGGTACTGCTCGAAAAGATAAGTGCAGAGCTTTCCGCGCATGCTTTTGATCGTCAGAAAGTCGATTTTGCGGTTCAGATAAAGCGCCCTGTCCGCCACAAGATGAATCAGATTTTCCGTCAGCAGGGTGTGCCAGCGACAGGTTCTGCTGCACGGCATTAAAATTTTAGACGGCCGGATAAACATCACCGTGCTTTTTTCCAGTGCGAAAATCGTCGCGGGGGAACGCTGAAGGTCGGACAGAGCCGCCACTTCCCCGAAAATTCCCCCGGGCCGGATTTTATTTAAAACGATCCGTTCGCCGAGCGGCGTTTCCTTCGTCACCGCGACCGTGCCGTCAAGCACGATTCCGACTTCCTGCATCGGTCCCGAGGCCTGAGCGATCAGGCCGCCCTTTGCGTAATCCGCTCCGCGGGGAGAAAGGCAGTTCAGCATCTGTGCGATCTCGGCCGGAGTGATCCCCTTGAACAGCACGCATTTTTCGAGAACGCCGATGAATGTCTCAAAAATAAAACCACTTCCCCTTGAGGTGTTTTCCCTTACTGTAAACCCGTATAGCCGCAGTCCTTACAACATTTCCAGTTGATTCTGCAACAAGATTGCGTTCCTTCCCCGCCTTTGGCGGGGAAGGAATGTGTTTTGTCTCGCAAACTGAAATGGAGTTGCTGTTGGGCATATTGGAAATACTTAAAATGATTATATCTTGATTTCATCAAAAAAACAACCTGAGCGCTCCGCTTTTGGACGATCGGATCATTGAAAAGCGGCCCGATATGAAATATAATAAATCCATAAAAGACGGAGGTGTTTTTATGAAAGCGAAATTTCTGCACAACAACCTGAATGTGTTTGATTTAGACAAGAGTATCGCGTTTTACAAAAAGGCGCTCGGGCTGACGGAAATCAGGCGCAAAACCGCCTCGGACGGCTCCTTTATCCTTGCGTTTTTAGGGGACGGACAGACCGGGCATCAGCTTGAGCTGACCTGGCTGCGCGATCGCAAGGAACCGTACAACCTGGGCGACAACGAAATCCACATCGCGTTCAGTGTGCCCGACAAGGCCGAAGCCTATGCCCTGCACAAGGAAATGGGATGCATCTGCTACGAAAATCACGACATGGACCTGTATTTCATCTCTGACCCCGACGGATACTGGCTGGAAATTCTGGCGGAAAACAGGAACTGAACCGAAAGGCCCCCAAAAAAGATATTAAAAAAATGCGTCCTGACCCGGATCAAAACCCCGGCCAGGGCGCGTTTCTTATCTTTTAAATGATTTATGTAAGCATTGAAGACAGGCAGGAAAATGCTTCTTTTGAAAATCAAACTTCTTTCTGGACGCCGCAGCGTTTGATAAGCAGCTGGGCAAAACACGCGGCCAGAACCTGCTGAAAGAGCGTCCCGATCATGACCGGGAACATGACCTCCGCCGGAAAATACGCCGCGGCAATGACCGCGCCCGCGCTGATATTTCTCATTCCGCAGCCGAACGTCATGGATACGACAATCTCCCGTTTCAGTTTCAGCACCGCCGCAAAGGCCCAACCCAGCGCGTACCCCAGCACGGCAAGCAGCAGAATGGACCCGGCCACCGCAAAGAGGCGCGGCGTCATATTACGGATAAAGGGCGCCACCTTGGACGAATTGGCGCAGACCACCAGCATCAGTGCGATTTTCCCGAACGGCGCGAGCCTGGGCGACAGGGTCTGTTTGACCGTGCCCCCGGTAAGCTGATTCAGCGTCATCCCCACAAGCGCGGGGATGCCCACCATCAGCAAAAGCTCCTTCATCATGCCAACGGTGTCAACCTGCACATTCGATCCAACGAGAAGATGCAAACTGAACGGCACGCTGAACGGAGCCAGAAGCGTGTCGATCAGCAGAAGGGAAAGCGTGAACGGAGCGCTGCCGCAATAGATGGAAACCCACATGGTGCTGACCACGGCGCTCGGCACAACGAATTCCAAAACCATCCCGGTAATGATATACGGGCTTTGGGGAAAAAGCAGATTCCCCGCGCCGAGCGCGAGAAAGGGCAGGACCGCATGCAAAATCAAAACGGACAGAAACAGCGGCAGCGGGTGCTGCACCACCCGCCTGATGTCGGAAAACCTTGACCCCAGGCTGCCGCAAAAGGTCATAAACGCAAAAATATAAGGCACCAGAAACAAAATCCGGCTGAACTGGGACGCGAAAAGCACGCCCATAAAAAGGCAGAACGGCGTAACCAGCGCCATCCATTTCTCAACAAACGCATTAAAGCTCCTCATAAACCGCACAAGAGCCCCTCCAATACCGTATTCGCCGTTATCTGCCGAATTCCGCGAGGTTCAGGCCCTGATTATGCTCCTGTGCCCAGCGGATGCTCCATTCATTCGCGAAAATCAGAAGACGGTTTCCCTTCAGGTCCTGAATCCGCTTGGTGTCGGACGTCAGGTTCAGCGTCTTGGGGTCAAGCTCTTCGTTTTCGATCCAGCGGATATACTGATACGGCAGCCCCTCCATGCGGATGTCGACGTTATATTCGTTTTTCAGACGGTATTCCAGAACATCGAACTGAAGGGTGCCCACCACGCCGACGATCACCTCTTCCATACCGCCGCCCAGCTCCTGAAAAATCTGGATGGCGCCCTCCTGCGCGATCTGCGAGATTCCCTTGACGAACTGTTTTCTTTTCATGGTGTCCACCTGCTGCACACGGTTGAAATGCTCCGGCGCGAAGGTCGGGATCCCGCCGAACAGGAATTTTTGCGGCGGGGTGCAGATGGTGTCGCCGATGGAAAAGATGCCGGGGTCAAACACGCCGATAATATCGCCCGCGTAGGCCTCGTCGATCACCTCGCGGTCCTGCGCCATCAGCTGCTGGGGCTGCGAAAGCTTCATCTTTTTTTCGCCCTGTATATGCATGACTTCCATGTTCTTCTCAAACCTGCCCGAACAGATGCGCATGAACGCGATTCTGTCGCGGTGCGCCTTGTTCATATTGGCCTGGATCTTAAAGACAAAGGCGGAAAACTCATTGGTCAGGGGGTCGATCAGGCCGGTGTCCGCCTCCCTGGGAAGCGGCGGGGTGGTCATGTTCAGAAATTCCTCAAGAAACGGCTCCACGCCGAAATTGGTGAGCGCCGAACCGAAGAAGACCGGAGAAAGCTTTCCGTTCCGGACGGCTTCCAGATCAAATTCGTAGCCCGCGCCGTCGAGCAGCTCGATATCATCCACCAAAGTCCTGCGGTGGTCCTCGCCGATCAGCGCTTTTAGCTTTTCATCGTTGAGTTCGACTTCCGTCGCCTCCACTTCCCGCTGACCGTTGTTGGCGGTAAAGGCGATGATCTCTTTTTTATTTCTGTCATAGACACCCTTGAATTCTTTTCCCGAGCCGATCGGCCAGTTCATGGGAAAGGTCTGGATGCCCAGTTCTTTTTCAATCTCTTCCAGAAGGTCGAACGGACTTCTGGCTTCCCTGTCCATTTTATTGATAAAGGTGAAAATAGGGATATGCCTCAGTGTGCAGACCTTAAAAAGCTTGCGGGTCTGCTTTTCAACACCCTTGGAAGCGTCGATGACCATGACGGCGGAATCCGCCGCCATCAGAGTACGGTAGGTGTCCTCTGAAAAATCCTGATGCCCAGGGGTATCCAGAATATTGATACAGTAGCCGCTGTAATTGAACTGCATAACGGAAGAAGTAACCGAGATTCCCCTCTGTTTTTCGATCTCCATCCAGTCGGAAACTGCGTGCTTTGCGGTTTTTTTCCCTTTGACCGAACCCGCCAGCGTGATGGCTCCGCCGTAAAGCAAAAGCTTTTCCGTCAAGGTCGTCTTTCCCGCATCCGGGTGGGAAATAATAGCGAACGTCCTTCTTCTCTTAATCTCATTTACATAACTTGACAAATTACTTCCTCCAACCAACTACAGCATTTTCAGTTGATTCTACAACAAGTTTGCGTTTCTCCCCCGCCTTCGGCGGGGGAGAAACGTGTTTTGTCTCGCAAACTGAAATGGAATTGCTGTAAAAATACACTTGTTCATTGTAAAGCATTTACTGAAAATAATCAAATATAATTTTGCCGTTCTTTTGGGCGAGAATAAAAAAGCAAAAGGGAATTTATCCCAAAAAGCAGGGGGCAAAGCCGGGGTTTTTAAAACGCAATCCCAGAAACACTCAGGAAAACTGCCACTTTTTGCTTTCACCGGCTTGTTCTGTTATTCTTTTGGGGGATTTTGACGCATTTTAGGGGATGGAGTTTTTTGGTGTATTTACTTGACATAATTAGTAATAAAAAATATAATTGAAATTGTATCGTTCCTGCTGTATTGTGCAGTGTTGCTACTTCAAAATCGAGAAGAAAATGCATGCCTTTTGCGAATTTCAGTGGGTAAAAACATGGTGGAACAACGAAAACAATTGGAGGAAAATTATGAAAAGAAAGCTCGTCTCTCTCGTATTGGCGCTTGCAATGATTGCATCGCTCTGCACAACTGCCGCTTATGCGACGGACACCAGCACCGTTACTTCCGCAGCCATGACTCTTGACAGCACCAAGCTGGCTTTAAGAGTCGGCGAAAGCGCTTCCCTGACGGCTTCCGTTATGGGATGCATCATGAGCGACGCCGTTCTGACATCAAGCGACCCCGGTGTGGCGACCGTCGTAGGCAATACGGTAACGGGCGCCGGTCTGGGAAAGGCGGTCATTACGGCGACAACAAGCGACGGACAGACCGCGACCTGCAACGTACACGTGGTCCTGAAGGGAATTGATGTTTCCGCCTGGCAGGGCGGCATTAACTGGAGCAGTGTAAAAAGCAGCGGCGTTGATTTCGCCATCATCCGCACCGGCTACGGCAGCGAGCAGTGGGATAAGCAGACCGACGCTTATTTTAACGCCAACTACGACGGAGCGACCGCGAACGGGATCAAAGTCGGCGTCTATCACTTCAGCTACGCAACGACCGTGGCGGCGGCGGCTGAGGAAGCGAGAATGTGCCTCAGCATCTTAAATGGCCGCAAGCTCGATTACCCCGTATTTTACGATATTGAAGACAGCACTCAGCGTGTTCTTTCGCGGGAGCTTCTTTCCAGTATCGCCCAGACCTTCTGCTCCGCGATCGAAAGCGCGGGCTACAAGGCCGGTATTTACAGTTCTCCCAGCATCTTTAACTCCAACCTCTCCAGTTCCGTTCTGGACCCCTACGACAAATGGGTGGCGCACTGGGGCGTAGACGTTGCCCGGTACAGCAATCCGTATACCGTATGGCAGTACGGTTCCGCGACTGTTCCCGGGATCAGCGGTGCGGTCGACCAGGACTACTCCTATGTGGATTACTCCTCTTCCAGCCAGCCCACCAATCCGGTGCAGGATCCTTCCCAGACGCCCTCTACAACCACTTTCAGATCAGATACCACAGCGCCGTATTCTTTCGGCACCAACAGCTCTTATATCTATAAAATAACCACCACCTCATCCGTCATGCCGAAGGCGGTTTCATCCAACCCTTCGGCGGTTTCCGTGGCGTTTTACCAGAAAACAACGGGCGGTTATCTTTATCGGATCACAAATGTGAACCAGGGTTCCGCTACCATTACCACCACCCTGGGGGACCTTTCCACCTCCTTCACCGCCAACGGCAGGGCATCCGGAGTGATTTCCGACACGACCTATCCGTTCACGATCAAGCGGGGCGCGACTTATCAGTTCAAATTTACCCCCAGCGGCACCAGCGCCGCTCCGGTATTCACTACGGGGAACGGCAGCGTGCTCAAACCAGTCCTTCAGCAGAAGGTCGGTTCGAGCTACTATTATAAAATCAGCGGCCTGAGCGCCGGATGCACCGGCGTTTATTCCACCCTGCCCGGCCAGCAGCCGGTCCGCCAGTGCGTCGTGACCGTGGCGTAATATTAGGAAAACGAGGCGGCGGAGAATTCTCCGCCGCCTGAGAGTATCGAAGAATTTGTCAGGCGTCGAGAAATCGCGCAAGACAAGGCGGCAAGCGCCGACAATGAGGGAGCATACTCTCTGTATGTGACCGAAATTTGCAAGCGTGGCTAACGCAGTAAGCAAAATTGTTTTACAATTTTGCGGTTGCGCGACTTTATCGATGACCTGAGGCGGCGGAGAATTCTCCGCCGCCTTTTTATCGCCTGGTTTTCTCATGGAAAAACAGGATGGACGGACCGTCGGCCGTTCACCGCCGGGCAAAAAACCGTCCGATTTCAATCTCCGCGCTTTCCGCCGAATCCGAGCCGTGAATCAGGTTCTGCCGGGTGCTGAACGCATAATCGCCGCGGATGGTTCCGGCGGCCGCGTCCTCAAAGCGGGTGGCGCCGATGATCTTGCGCGTTCCCTCAACAGCGTTTTCCCCCTCCACAATCATGGCGAGCACCGGGCCGGATACCATGTATTTGACGATGTCGGGGAAAAAAGACTGGTCCGCAAGATGGGAATAGTGCTCCCGCAAAACAGCCTCGTCCAGCTGCAGCATTCTGGCGTCCGCAATTATGTATCCCTTGTCTTCAATTCTTGCAATAATTCTGCCCGCCAGCCGCCGTTTCAACGCGTCCGGCTTCAAAAGAATACAGGTTCTTTCCATTGTTTCATCCTCCTGTCGGCATTGATGATTCCATCGATCTTTTATTCAGTATATCATAATTTTAGGAAGTTTTCATGGAAACGGATCTATCTTTTTCTTGCTTTTCCCGCCTATCCCGCCTATTAAGAATTTTTAATAAATAAATTTTTAACTGCTATAACGTAAAAATCGACTGAATGATTTGACGCGCCGGGCGAACACTAATCCGGGAGGTGATAACGGTGGAGCTTCCGCTGGGTTTTGGCATGGCGCTCGCCCAAAACGTGCAGGCAATGGAGTATTTTTCGGCTCTTCCTCAACAGAGGCAGGAGAACATTGTCCAGCAGACGCACGCGATCCAGTCCAAGCAGGAAATGCACGATTATGTGCAGAGCCTGATAAACAAATATTAACAGTCATATCTCTGCTGAGCGCGGAGAAGATATTAGCGGCGGGGCATTTATCATCTTTATAAAAACGTGCCTTGTGCATGGATATATACCCTGTTAGGGCGAGGCCCAAACCTCGCCCGGTCTACATATTGGATTCCCGCTACATGGGCGGGGCTTTCTCTTTGGTGTGCTTTGCTTTTCCCTGAAGCTCCGGAACGGGCTGAACATCATTTTTCGGGATATGCGTCTTATGGTTGCTTTCCGTTCCGTGCGGTTCCTTCGGATCCGGCCGTCTCATCCCTGCTTTTGCCAAGATTCTTCCCCCTTAAACGTCGTTGTTTTTGATGGACTGTTTTTTGGCGTTTTTATTTTGATTCTGATTTTCCCGGGTAATCGGCGTCTGTCCGTTCGCCTTTTTCACCCGGCTTTCTTTGTTGTCCGGCTGGCTGTCCTTCGGCAATGCATCCACCTCCCTTTGCCGTTATTATGTGCACAGGGAAATACCTTATGCAATTTTCGGAAAGAGGGCGCTATTTTACATATTCGTACCCCGCATCCTTGCCGGTCAGGTCAAAAAGGAGCGTATTGTCCTCATACAGGCAGAACCGTACGCCGGAGGACATATTTTCACGGATGATCCGGGACATTTCGCCCGACTGCGGCGCAAACAGCTTGTGGGCGGGCTGGGAGAGAATGTCCGCTTCCAGCAGATATTTTCCCTGCTTCAGAAGAAATCCCTGCTCCGCACAGCGGAGCATTCTGACGCCGCGGTAGGTGGCAAAGCGGTATTCTTTGCCCTGAAAGCAGACAACGGCAATGCATCCCTGAAAATGAAACAGTCCAAACGGAATTTTGGCAATGGAAACCATTATGCTGCAGGAAGGATCGGGAAAACGGTTGCACTGCACCCAGAGATAGCTGGAGGGAAACGAAGTCCCCCAATCCTTTTCAATGTATCCGTCACCCCCGCCAAAATCGATTTTTTTGCCATTCAGGATCATGGAACCCGTCAGGGAATGCTTCATGCTGATGACGCCGTGATTGCACTCCATAAAGGGGACAAAGCGAAACGGACCCATAATGTCCGACGCAATCGGCGTAAGCGGACCGTAGCGGATATCCCCCGTGCAGCGAATGTCCGGGCCGGCCAGATCGATATGAACGCCCTTTTCGGTAAAAATATTTCTGCCGACGCGTACGGAAAACCTTTTCCGGCAGACGCGGAACGCGGAATACGGATAAGCCAGCTGAAAAGAGCCTTCCCGGGTAATCACCTGAAGGAAGGCCCTTTTTTCTCCCCGCGGGCTGAAGCTGACTCCCGGGATGAAAGCGACGGCGCCGTCCGCGTTTTGGTGCTTGAAGTACCAGCCCTCGAAGAAGGAACGGGTTTTGTGAAGGGAGTGGTAATCAGTCATGCTTAGTCCCCCTTAACGCGGGACCGCCGATCAGCTCTCCCTGTGCGGTGAATCTTGACCCATGGCAGGGGCAGTCCCACGTTTCCTCCTCCGGATTCCAGTGCAGGCGGCAGCCCAGGTGCGTGCATTTCCGTGTCGGCGCGGAAAACAGACCGGCCGTCAGCTCCACGGCGGAGGTTCCGAAGTCGGCCAGCATATTTTTGGCGGACGCCGCCGCGTGAAAGCGCTGGGGAGAAAAGACTTCCGCTTCCCCGTTCCTTCGCCCGCAGATCATATCCGTAAGGATCATGGCGGAGGCCATGGAGGTCGTCATTCCCCATTTTTGAAAGCCCGTCGCCACATACAGGTTCGGGGTGGACGAAGCGTAGCGGCCGATATAAGGAAGGTTGTCCCACGTCACGCAGTCCTGCGCGGACCAGTGGCAGACCTCCTCGCTTTGCGGGAAAAACTGTTTGGCTGCGCTGCGGAGCTTTTCATAGCAGCCCGTCCCCGGATGCTTGCCCGTGCGGTGCCCGGCCCCGCCCAGAAGGACATACTCCCCACAGGTACGGAACGAATAGCCGTCCGGGTCCGCGTCGATATACATTCCCTCGAGGCGGCCCGCATTTTTCAGCGCGATGACATAGGAGCGCTCCTGATGCATCCGCGCAAAATACCAGCCGGGGACATTGATGATCGGGAAATGCGTGGCAATGACGATCTGGTCCGCCGTCACCCTTCCCCGGTTGGTAATAATGGAATCGCCGCGGACGATCAGCACCCGGGTGTTTTCATAAACCGTAAGGTCCGCCGAGATGGATTTCAGAAATTTCAGGGGATGGAACTGAGCCTGACCGTTAAATTTCACCGCCGCCAGAACCGGAAACGGCAGGTCGGTTTCCGTTGTAAACTCCGCGTCGATGCCCAGTTTTTCCGCCGCCTGCGCCTCGGACATCAGTTCCTCTTCCCTGTCGAGGGAATAGATAAAGGCGGGTTTTGTTTCAAATTCGCAGTCAATGCCATTCTCTGTAATGATCTTCTCAAACTTGCCGATTGCCTTTTGGTTGGCAACGGCATATTGCCTTGCGGATTCTTCCCCGAAGTCCCGGATCATACTGTCATAGATCAGATCATGCTGTGAGGTGATCTTTGCCGTTGTGTTTTTGGTCACGCCGCCTGCGGTCTGCTCCGCTTCCAGCACAGCGACGTTCCGTCCCTCCTTCTGCAGAAGGTACGCGGTCAGAAGTCCGGCCATGCCCGCCCCAATCACCGCGGTATCGACCACGATGTCGTTTTTCAGCGAGTCCCTTTTCGGAAAGCTGCAGCTTTCACTCCATATTGATTTCATTTCAGATCCCTCCGCCATTAAGGTTTACTAAAAGAAAAACAATATGCAAAAAGCCGCCTGATTTCCGGCGGCTTTTTTGGCAGGGCGGACTCCCTCCCGCTCCCGTTATCCTTCGTTCAGCGCAAGAGGCAGACGGACGACAAAGGTGCTGCCCTTTCCGACTTCGCTTTCCACGCCGACCTCTCCGCCGTAAAGTGCGGCAAGGTGCTTGACGATGGACAGTCCCAGACCGGTTCCCCCGATTTCCCGCGAGCGGCTGGCGTCCACGCGGTAGAAGCGCTCGAACAGCCGGTCAAAATGCTCCGGCGCGATGCCGATCCCGGTATCCTTCACCCGGATGATCGCCATCTGACGCTGGCGGCGCGCCGTCACGGAGACGCTGCCGCCGGACCTGTTGTATTTGATTCCGTTTTCGATCAGATTGCCGAACATCTGCTGAAGCCGGGTCGGGGAACAGGCTACAAACAGCGTGCTGTCGGCGTCCAGCGTAAGCCTGATCTGGCTTTTTTCCGCCAAAGGTCCGAGCCGCTCGATGCACTGCTCCAGCTCGTTCCGGACACTGCACCGGCGCACGGAAGGGTCTTCCTTCGCATTCTCAATCTGCGACAGCGCCAGCATATCGTCGATCAGCCGGTGCAGCCGTTCGGCTTCTATATCCAGTACGTCGTAGAAATAGCGCCGGGTCTCCTCGTCCCTGTCCGCGCTTTTTAAAAGCTCGATACTGCCGCGGATGGAAGTCAGCGGTGTTTTCAGCTCATGGGTGACATTGGCCACGAACTCGCTTCGCATCTGCTCCAGCTTGTGCATCCGCGTGACGTCGGTGATGACGGCGAGGGCGGACTGCTCCTGCCGCCCCGCTATGGGAGAGACATAAACGGTAAACTGCTTTTCATTGGGCCCGCCCAGCACCGTCTCTTTTCCAGCCGCGGAGTTTTCAATGGCACGCTTCATCATATTTGCTATTTTTCCGATCAGCAGGCTGCCCTCCAGCTTTCCTTTTTCGGCAAGGCTCTGCTTTTCCAGAAGGCGGCGGGCACTCTGGTTCAGAAACAGGATTTCATTTTCGGCGTTGACCGCGAGCACTCCGTCGTCCATGCCCTGAAGCACGCCCTCCAGCTGATTCTGTTTGCTGACCAGCTGGGAAACAGCTGTTTCGGTGCTCTGTGCCATCATGTTGAAAGAACGGGCAAGCTCCCCTACTTCATCCTTGTAACTCCCCGTCACACGGCTCGAATAATCGCCGCCGGAGATTTCCCTTGCCGCGTCGGTCAGCTGCTTGAGCGGCTCCGTCGTGCGGTAAACAAGAACGCCGGTCACAACGCAGACAATGGCGATACCCAGAAGCATGCTGAGAGCGGCAACCATCCACAGCCGGTACAGGACCCTGTCGAGGTCCGCGGTGGGAAGCGCGGCGCGGATAAAGAAGCGGTCCTTGATATAGACGGCCTCGTAATAATAACGCTGGTTCAGGCTTGCGCTGATGCGCGTATCGTATCCCCGGCCGTTTTTCCGTGCCTGGATGATCTCGGGCCGGCTGCTGTGGTCCTGATTGATCTCTTCCCTGGCGCTGTCGCCGGTCACTTTGCCGTCCAGGCCGATGATGCTGATACGCATTTCCTGGCCGGTTTTTTCCAGTTCGACACCGACATTGGTCGCGGCGGCCTCGGGGTCGCGCTCGATCTCTTCGAGCTGGGTGGAAAGGATGCTCAGCGCAGTGTCGAGCCGCCGGGTGAATTCGGTCTGATACTGCCGCTGGATCTGAAGCGCAGCAAGCAAAAAAGCCGCGATAAATCCGACCACGATAATGACCGCATTGCTGAGCATCAATTTCCTTTTCATAGCCGCCTCCGATTAATTCTGTCCGCTGAATTTATATCCCACCCCGCGCACCGTCTGAATATAGGCCGGATCGTCGGGATTATTCTCTATTTTCTGGCGCAGGTAGCGCACGTGAACATCCACCGTTCTGGTATCGCCGTAGTACTCAATTCCCCACACCTTATCCAGAAGGGTGTCGCGGGTAAGCACCTTGCCGCTGTTTTTCATCAGCATGACAAGCAGGTCGAATTCCTTCACGGTCAGCTCGATCGCGGCATCTCCTTTGGTCACGCTGTGCCGGGTGATATCCACGGTCAGGTCGCCGCTTGTCAGCACCTGATCCGCCGCGTTATCCTGCCGCGCCGCCCTGCGCAGAACGGCGCGCACGCGGGCACAGAGCTCCTTGATGCTGAACGGTTTCACAATATAATCATCCGCGCCGATTTCCAGCCCCAGCACACGGTCGATTTCTTCACCCCTCGCCGTAAGCATCAGCACCGGCACGGCGCGCGTGCTCTCGTTTTCCCGCAGCATGCGGCAGACGGCAAGGCCGTCCGGCTGCGGCATCATCCAGTCCAGGATGATTGCGTCCGGCACCCGCTGCCGGACAGCGTTCATCAGCTGGGTCCCGTCCGGAAACTCCGCGGTTTCAAACCCGCTGTCCTTCAGCCCGAAAGAAACCAGCTTACGGATATTCAGCTCGTCGTCCGCAATATAAATCAGAGCCATGTGGTCCTCCTTTAGCTTTCTTTGGTATTCAGGTCGGGATGCATCCCGGTCTCCATATAAATAACCCATTCGGCAATATTGGTGGCGTGGTCGCCCATGCGCTCAATATATTTTGAAATGAAGAGAAGGTCGACCTCGCGCATTACGTTCTGCGGATTCTGGGTGATGATGCCGCAGACTTCCAGTATGATTTTCGAGAACATGCCGTCGACGATATCGTCGCTTTCACAGACCGCCTGAGCCGCTTCCACGTCGTGGCTGAGGAAAACGTCCATTGCGCGGCGGAACATGTCGTGCGCCGCCTCCAGCATCTGCACCACGTGCGTGATGGCCAGACTGTTGGTGTTCAGCTCCCCGATGGTGAGAATGTCGCAGATGTCCGCGCACTGGTCAGCCTCGCGTTCAATATCCGTCAGGATTTTCAGGCAGGCCGCGATCACCCGCAGGTCCGTGGCGATCGGCTGCTGCATTGCAATCAGGTTCATGCACATTTTCTCGATATTGTGCTCGAGCCGGTCAATTTCATTGTCGCCGTTCGCGACCTCCGCGGCCTTTTCCAGGTCCATGGTGCGCAGGGCGGCAATCGTGTCCTCTATGCGCTGATTGACCGTGTTGCCCATGTCTGTCATCTGTGTGATCAGACTGGCAAGCTCCCGGTCAAAGATTTTTCTCGGCATGATATTTCCTCCTTTATTATACAATTTCCTTTCTGAAATAGCTATAGGCAACTGACTCTTCCGACCGCAAAATCAGCCGAAACGTCCCGTAATATAGCGTTCCGTGCGCTCATCCTTCGGATTGTTGAACATGGAAAGCGTATCGGTGTATTCCACAATTTCCCCCAAAAGAAAAAATGCAGTCCTGTCCGCGATACGCGCGGCCTGCTGCATATTGTGCGTCACAATAATCACGGTATACCTGGCGCGCAGGTCGTCCATCAAATCCTCGATTTTCAGTGTGGAAATCGGGTCAAGGGCGCTGGTCGGCTCATCCATCAGAATAATGTCCGGCTCCACAGCCAGCGCACGCGCAATGCACAGACGCTGCTGCTGCCCGCCCGAAAGGCCGAGCGCGGATTTTCTGAGCCGGTCCTTGACTTCCTCCCAGAGCGCCGCGCTTTTGAGCGACTGCTCTACAATTTCATCGAGCTTCTGTTTATTTTTAATCCCGTGAACACGCGGGCCGTAGGCGATGTTATCGTACAGCGTCATAGGGAACGGGTTCGGCTTCTGGAACACCATGCCGGCGCGCTTGCGCAGCAGGGTGACGTCGGTGCGGGGATCGTAGATGTCCTCGCCGTCGATCGTTACCTTTCCCGTAATTTTACAGTTTTCGATCAGGTCGTTCATCCGGTTGATCGTTTTCAGGCAGGTGGATTTTCCGCAGCCGGAGGGACCGATAAAAGCCGTTACTTTGTTGTGGGGGACTTCCATATTGACGCTTTTCAGCGCATGGAAATCTCCGTAAAACAAATTTAAATCCTGAATTGATATCTTTGTTTCCATATTCCTATTCTCTTATCCTTTCCTGAGAGTCCTGGAGAGCAGCGCCGCAAGCCGGTTGAGTAAAAAGACCAGAATCAGCAGCACGGACGCCGTGGCAAATGCGATGTGCATGGCGTCGGGCGAGTTGGCCTCCCGCGCGGTCTGGTAAAGGTGCAGGGTCAGCGTGCGCCCGCTCGCAAAGATCTGCTGAACAAATCCCTTCGGCATATTATAGGACAATCCCGAGGTGAACAGAAGGGCCGCGCTTTCGCCCACGATTCTTCCCATGGCGAGAATCACGGCGGTCAGCACGCCGGGCATGGCGCAGGGCAGCACAATCCCCATCACGACGCGCAGCTTTCCGGCGCCGAGGGCCAGAGCGCCCTCCTTATAGCTGCCCGGGACGGACAGGAGCGACTCCTCCGTCGTGCGGATGATCGTCGGCAGAATGCACAGGGTCATGGTAAGGCATCCGGCCAGAAGCGATGTCTGCAGGCGGAACAGGATACAGAAGACCGTATAGCCGAACAAGCCGAAGATAATGGACGGAATCCCCGAGAGAATCTCCGTGGTAAAGCGGATCGCTTTGACCAGCCTGCCCTGCTTTGCGTACTGCGTCAGATAGATTGCCGAGGAAATGCCGATGGGGGCGGAAATCAGCAGAGTGATGACCACAATATACATGGTGTTGATAATCATGGGCAGAATGCCCTTTAAGTCGTCATTCGTTTCCGAATAGGCTGTGGAAATAAATTTCCACGAAATGTAGGAGACGCCGTTGACCAGGATGTAGAAAATAATCCCCAGAAGCACGATCACCGTGACCGCCGCCGCGGTATTGATCAGCACCTTCAGGAAGGTATCGAAGGGGCGCTTCCGTTTCCCGTAAAGAGAGCTACTCGGCATCCATCTGCACTCCCTTCCTTGAAATATAAGTAAAGGTGATATTGACGATCATGATAAACACAAACAGCACCAGCCCGATGGCAAAAAGCGCCTGACGGTGCAGACCGGAGGCATAGCTCATCTCCATGGCGATACCGGTCGTCAGGAAACGCACCGTTCCCAGAAGAGACGGCATATTAGCGACGTTTCCCGCCACCATAATGACCGCCATCGTCTCGCCGATCGCGCGGCCGACACCCAGAATGACGCCCGCAAGGATTCCGGACCGGGCAGCCGGGATGCTGACCTTGAAAATCGTGGCGGTGGGTGTTGCGCCCAGCGCGAGGGACGCCTCCCGGTAAGCCTCAGGCACCGCTTTTAACGAGGTCTCCGTTACGCTGACGATAGTGGGAAGCACCATGATGGCAAGGATCAGGATCGACGCCAGCAGGCTGTCGCCGATGGTGTTGTTCCGGAACGGCGGAAAATCGCGGATGGCCGGAACAATGACCAGCATTCCGAAAAAGCCGTAGATGACGGACGGAATTCCGGCGAGCAGTTCTATCGCCGGGTGGACCAGACGGGCAAGCTGCGGTTTCGCCGTTTCCGCAAGGAAAACAGCCGTCAGAATCCCGACGGGAACCCCCAGCAGAATGGCTCCCACCGTCCCCGCAATGGAGGAAAGGATCAGCGGCAGGATGCCGAAGATGTTCGCCTCCGCGTTCCACTCCCTGCCGAACAGGAACTGCCCCAGGCCGATCTGCAGAACGGCGGGAGAACCCGCGGCGAAAATGTACACGGTAATAAGGACGACCGAGCCGACGGACACACAGGAAAAGACCAGAAAAATCGATTCCGCAAGCTTCTCCGTCCCCTGCGTCCAGAGGGAAAGAACCGCGCACACGATTCCGCCGACCAGCACATAAATGGACGGCCAGAGGTAGGCAATCGAAATTTTGCTGATATTCAGCTGCGTGACCGCCGTCTGGATGCTGGAGGTGGTAATCAGGACAATCAGGGGAGTAACCGCGGACAGCACGAACGCCGTCCCGGCCATCACCGGTTTTTTGAACAGGAGCAGAAGGATTCCAGCGGCCGGAAGAAGCACCCCGGCAATCACCGAAATTCTGGTAAGAAGCGGAATCGTGACAAGGCCGCTGAGTTCCGCCCCCTGTACGCGCATCCCTCTCACCGTCGCCAGCTGGAAAGCGCTGACAATATATGTTGTATTTTTAAAAACAAACTGAATGTACGGAAGAAAAAACGCAAGGACGGAAATAAGGCCTAACAAAATTGCCAGGCCTTTTTTCACACTATTCTTTTTTTTGTTTTTCAGCGCGTTCTCCGCGCTGTCCATTGCTATGCTCATTTTGCCAGTACCAGTCCAGCTTTCTTGATAACATCCTGTCCTTCGTCCGATTTGATGAATTCAAACCATGCTTTTACAAGATCGCTGTCGGTGCCTTTTTTATAGATTTCAATGAAGGGTCTCTGCGCTTTGTAGCTTCCGTTTACAATATTTTCTTCATTCGCTTTGATGCTGTCGACATCGACCGCTTTGACGGTATCGTTTACCGAGTCGAGGGAAACGTAGCCGATTGCACCCTTATCGCTGCCTACTTTGGTAACTACTTCACCGGTGGAGGAAAGCTCCGCGGCGTATTTGCACTTTTTCTCTACCTTGAAGATGCTTTCAAAGCCGTCGCGTGTACCGCTTGCCGCTTCACGGCCGAGCACTGTGATCTTGGCATCGTCGCCGCCGACATCTTTCCAGTTCGTAATTTCGCCCGTGTAGATTTTGGCAATCTGATCGGATGTAAGGCCGCTGACCTTGTTGTCCTTATTTACCGCGATCGCGATACCGTCGATAGCGATCTGTACGATTTCATAATCTTCCGGTTTCTCTTCGTCCTTCATTTTTCTGGAAAGGTCGCCGATCAGGGCCGTACCCGCGCTGACCGCCTTTGCCGCATCGCCGGAACCAGTTCCGCTTTTTTCAACCGTTACGCCGGGGTATTTTGCCTGGAAAGCTTCGCCCAGAGCCTGGCAGACCTTAGCCATGGAAGTGGAACCGTTGAGTGTCAGCTTGCCGCTCAACTGCTCTGTGGCAGACGACCCGCTCTCGGATACCGCTGTATTGGATGTATCTGCGGCGGAAGCAGCGGAAGAAGTTCCTTCAACTTCCGAACTACACCCCACAAATACAGACCCCAGAATCGCAGCTGTTAAAACAGCAGATATGATTTTCTTCATTTTGGACAGTCCTCCTACAAAATTATGTTTTTCGGTTCTTTAACACATTGCCATTTTACGAATCCAATGTTAAATCCCTGTTAAGCTTAGTTTAGATTGAATTTAAATAAATATGCCGCCTGGAATCGGCTTTGAAATTCATTTTACAAAATATATTTTCTTCTCCTTTTCTTTACTTATATTATTAGTCCTTGTTTGTAAAATCAAAGGTCCTGTGTATTCGACTGAGATCGCGTCTGACCGCGTCAAAAATGCCCAGCATACAGGCAGACTGAGCCTGCATGCACGTCTAAGTCAGAAGCGTTTTTTTAGCCGTCAGGAATGATTTTGATCAATTTACCATAACCCGCCGAACATATTTTGTGAAATTAAAGATTGACGAACCGGAAAAAATATTGTAAAATTAATAAATCAATTTAAAGCGATAAAGTATTTATAGCTTTAAAGCAATAAAATCAGAAATAGGCGAGAGGATGGGTATTTCATGAAAAAGACACTCGCATTGCTGTTGGCCGGGGTGATTGCGCTTTCCGCGGCGGCCTGTACTTCCAGTACTTCCGCTTCTTCTGCCGCAGGCCCGGCGGCCGGTTCGCAGGCGGCTTCCGGAGCGGCTGAAAAGAAATTGAAAATCGGCATTGTGCAGCTTGTGGAGCATCCCGCACTGGACGCGGCGTATAAGGGCTTTGTCGACGGGCTTGCAAAAGAAGGCTATGTCGACGGGCAGAACATTACGCTGGACTACCAGAATGCGCAGGGCGAGCAGCCGAACTGCCAGACCATAGCGAGCAAGCTGGTCAACGACAAATCCGACCTGATCCTTGCGATCGCGACCCCGGCCGCTCAGGCGGTCGCAAACACGACCAAGGACATTCCGATTCTGGTAACAGCGGTGACCGACCCCGCGGACGCAAAGCTCGTCGCTTCCAATGAGAAGCCGGGCGGAAACGTGACGGGCACCTCCGACCTGACCCCGGTGGCCGAGCAGATGAAGCTGTTGAAACAACTGCTGCCGAACGCAAAGAAGGTTGCGATGCTCTACTGCTCCAGTGAAACCAACTCCAAATTCCAAGTGGACATCGCGAAGAAGAGCGCGGCCGAACTCGGGCTGGAATCAGTGGACGCGACGGTTTCCAATTCCAACGAGATTCAGCAGGTGGTCCAGTCGCTGGTCAGTAAGGTCGACGCGATCTACGCTCCGACGGACAATATGATCGCCGCCGGCATGGCGACGGTTTCCATGGTTGCGCAGCCCGCGAAGCTGCCGATCATCGTGGGCGAATCCGGCATGGTGGACAACGGCGGACTTGCTACATACGGCATCAATTACTACGACCTCGGGCTGCTTACCGCGAAACAGGCGGTAAAGATTCTGAAGGACGGCGCAAAACCGGCGGATATGCCGATTGAGTATTCCACCAACTGCGACCTGACCATCAACAAAGAGGTCGCCGAAAAAATCGGCGTGACCATCCCGCAGGAACTGCTGGATAAGGCGGGT